>NZ_JBNAFU010000014.1:0-10175 GCF_049800835.1 Tropicimonas sp. S265A | reverse complement strand
TGGAAAGAAACGGGCATTTGGGCCGACCCATATGTGCAAAAATGCGCATCACGCCCGCGTGAGGGGTGTTGCTGTGCGATTTTCCGCCAGCACTCGGAAAAGCCACGTGAAATCAGAGGCTTGGCCCTGTCACACCGCTCACACCCCCGTGACGTTACGAAAGAAACCGCGCGCGCGGGCGAAACCTCGCACCGATCACAAGTTTCGTGAGCGGGACATCAGGCAAAACCACCTGCCACATACGCACGACACCCGCACGATACGCACACCGCAGGACCGGAAAGCCGGGGACAAAGCGAGTCGGAAGGGGGGACGGGGGGTCAGGCCCGGTGTGCGCCTGCGGCAAGGTCTGCGACGTAAGACAGGATCTCCGGAACCGGTTTACCTTCTTCCACGAGCTTGACGATTGCGGAGCCGACCACGGTACCGTCGGCAATGGCCGCGATGCTCTGGGCCGACTCCGGGGTCTTGATGCCAAACCCGACGATCACGGGCAGATCGGTGGCCGATTTGATCCGCGCCACTTCGGGGGCGACGTCTGCGGCCTGCGCTTCGGCGGCGCCGGTGATCCCTGTGATGGAGACATAGTAAACGAAGCCGGACGTGTTTTGCAGAACCTTCGGCAGGCGCGCATCATCGGTCGTCGGGGTGGCGAGACGAATGAAGTTCAGCCCCGCCGCCTGTGCCGGGATACACAGTTCCGCGTCTTCTTCGGGGGGAAGGTCCACGATGATCAGCCCGTCAATGCCTGCGTCCCTGGCCTGCTCCAGGAAAGTCTCCACGCCGCGCGCGTATATCGGGTTGTAATACCCCATCATCACGATGGGCGTGCTGTCGTCCTCTTTGCGCAGAGCGCGCGCGATGTCGAGTGTCTTGTCCAGGGTTTGGCCTGCCTCGAGCGCGCGCTGACCGGCAAGCTGGATCGTGCTGCCATCGGCCATGGGGTCAGTAAAAGGCATGCCGAGTTCGATAATGTCGACACCCGCGCCAGGCAGCCCCTTGACGATCTCGACCGAGGTCTCGAAATCCGGATCACCGCCCATCACATACGCCACGAAGGCTTTCTTCTGCGCGGCCCTGAGCCTGGCAAAGGTGTCGTCGATCCGTGTCATGGTGTCTCCGCGTGTGTTTCAGCGGTGTTTGGACAATCTTTCGCGGGAAATCAATGGCACGTCGTCCTGCCGAAGACAGGATCGGTTGCACCGCTTCGCCCCGCACCCTAGAAGGCGGCAGGATTTTTCGAAGGATCATGTCATGGGCTTCAAGATGGGGATCGTCGGGCTGCCGAATGTGGGCAAATCGACCCTGTTCAATGCGCTAACGAAGACGGCGGCAGCGCAGGCCGCGAACTTTCCGTTTTGCACGATTGAGCCCAATGTCGGGGATGTTGCGGTTCCGGATGCACGAATTGACAAACTTGCGGAACTCGCCGGATCCAAGCAGATCATCCCGGCGCGAATGACCTTTGTGGACATTGCCGGACTGGTCAAGGGAGCGTCCAAGGGGGAGGGTTTGGGCAACCAGTTTCTTGCAAACATCCGGGAAACCGATGCGATTGCCCAAGTTCTGCGGTGTTTCGAGGACGGCGATGTCACTCACGTCGAAGGGCGTGTGGACCCGCTGGCCGATGCCGACACGATTGAAACCGAACTGATGCTGGCTGACCTTGAAAGCATCGAGAAGCGGCTGGTGAACATCGTGCGCAAGGTGCGGGGCGGCGACAAGGAGGCCGTGCAGCAGGAGCGGTTGTTGAAAGCGGCCCAAGCGGCGCTCGAAGAGGGCAAGCCGGCGAGAACGGTAGAGATCGACGCGGAAGACGCGCGCGTCTGGAAGAATCTGCAACTGCTGACGACCAAGCCGATCCTTTATGTCTGCAACGTTGACGAAGGGTCCGCAGCGACTGGCAACGCGCATTCCCAGGCGGTCGCGAAGATGGCGGCGGAGCAGGGCGCGGCGCATGTGATCATTTCGGCGCAGATCGAGGAAGAGATTGCCCAGCTGGACGCCGATGAAGCCGAGATGTTTCTGTCCGAGATGGGTCTTGAAGAAGCGGGGCTCGACCGGCTTATCCGTGCTGGATATGCGCTGCTATCGCTTGAGACATATTTTACCGTGGGACCGAAAGAGGCACGCGCCTGGACCATTCGCGCCGGAACGCTTGCGCCGCAGGCTGCTGGGGTCATTCATGGCGACTTTGAGCGCGGGTTCATCCGGGCTGAAACCATTGCTTATGACGATTACATCGCGCTCGGCGGTGAAAGTGCGGCGAAAGAGGCGGGCAAGATGCGGGTTGAAGGTAAGGGCTATACCGTCAAGGACGGTGATGTTCTGCATTTCCTTTTTAACGCATGACGCGCCTCGCACGCTGGCAGGGCTGTGCCGCCCCCGACGCCGTCGCGCATGAAGGGCGCTACGTGCGCCTAGAGCCGCTTGATTGGTCCGTTCACGGAACCGGCCTGTCGACTGCCCTCGTCGGACCTGAGACAGATGCGTTATGGACCTATCTGCCCGCGGGCCCTTTCCAGACGGCTCGCGCGTTTCAAGAGTGGCTTGATGCGGCCCGAAGTGCCGATGGCGACTGGCTCACTTTTGCCGTCTTGCCCGAAGATGGAGCCGCGTTCGGCATGATGTCCTTCATGCGTCAGCGGCCCGATCAGGGAAGTATCGAGGTTGGCTGCATTGCCTACGGCGCGTCGCTTGCGCGGACAAGGGCTGCGACAGAGGCGGTGTTTCTTCTTGCGCGGCACATCTTTGACGATCTGGGCTACAGGCGTTTTGAGTGGAAGTGCAATGCCCGCAATGCTCCGTCACGGCGGGCTGCAGAGCGGCTCGGGTTCTTGTACGAGGGCACGTTTCGCAACGATCAGGTGGTAAAGGGGCGCAATCGCGATACCGCCTGGTATGCGATGACCGACGGGGATTGGCCGGATGTGCGGGACCGGTTGCAGGCCTGGCTCAGGCCAGAGAATTTCGATCCGCGAGGGTGCCAAAGACAAAGGCTGTCACGCGCAACGACCTGATCGCCGCTACGGGGAAGTGTTTTTCCGCCCAATCATTGACCTTACGGCTGGGATGATTAGGCAGAGGACAGATGTTCATGTCAAAAGGGCGCACCCGTGTCAGAAGACGTCAAAACCTCACACCTGCCTGACTTGCCGTTCTATGTAACGCCAATGGGTGAGACAGACACGTTGATGATTTTCATGATCGTGTTCGTGCTGGTCCTGCTGGTTCTCGGAGGCGTGTTTTACCTGCACCTGCATTCTGTTCCCGACCGGATGGCACACAAGGCCAACAGCACCCAACTTCAACTGATCGGTATCCTGACGCTAATCGCCCTTCTGACCCACAACAACATTTTCTGGATCGCGGCGATTATCCTTGCCGCCCTCAATCCGCCGGATCTGATGACCCCGATACAATCCATCGCGCGCTCTTTGCAGCGCATGTCCGGCACCGCGCCTCAAGACGTTCCAACGCTGGCGGAAACGGCTGCGGAGGAACCCGATCCAGCGCCTCGGAAAGCGTCCGATCATGCTTGAACTGACCATCTGTTCGCTGTTGACGATCCTGCCGGATTACCTCTATCGCTCGCGCGTCCAGGGGAAGCGGATCGGGCATGAGATTACCCTGTATTCGGTCTGGTTCGAGCTTCGCTGGGGGATCACGGGGTGCGTGCTGTTGACCACCACGTTGATCACGATGATCTTCTATTTTCACCCCTCTACCTCTCAGATCGTTTCAGTATTCCGGACGGTGACGATCCTGCCGGAAACACCGGGGCGCGTGGTCGAGGTGCTGGTCGCCAATGATGATCGCGTCGAGGCCGGGCAGGTCTTGTTTCGGTTGGATGATGCGGTCGCGAGAACCAACCTGGAGACTGCGCAGGCCCGGCTGGCCGAGATCGATGCGTCTGTCACCGTGGCCGAGGCGCAGCTGGCGGCGGCGAACGGGTCGGTGGACCAGGCACAGGGCGCTTTGACCGAGGCGGAGCAGGAGTTCCGCGCGCAGTCGGAACTTCTGGCGCGGGGCTCCGGCGCCGTCAGCGTGCGCCAGGTCGAGGAACTCGGAAATGCCGTTGATGCCGCGCGGGGGGCGTTGCAGGCCGCGGTGGCGGGTCGTGATGCCGTGCAGGCCCAGCTTGACGAAGCTCTGCCCGCGCAACGCGTCACCGCTCTAGCCGCGCTGGATCAGGCGCAGGTTCTGCTGGACCAGACCGAGGTGAAAGCCGGCGTCGAGGGGCGCGTGGAACAGTTCGCCCTTCGCCCGGGCGATTTCGTCAGCGCGATCTTGCGTCCTGCGGGGATCCTCGTGCCGGACGTGGAGGGGGACAGGGAATTCGTCGCGACGTTTGATCAGATTTCAGCACAGGTTGTGCAGGTCGGTTCGGTCGCGGAAATGACTTGCCTGGCCAAGCCATTCGCGATCATTCCGATGCGCGTCACCGATGTGCAGCCCGAAGTGCCATCGGGTCAGTTCCGCCCCACAGACAACCTGCTGGATGGCACGTTGCAACGCGCACCCGGTCGCTTCGTTGCGCAACTCAAGCCGATCTGGCCGGAACAGGTCGCGGATATTCCCCGCGGCGCGAATTGCTTCGGCAACGTTTACACAGTTCCGCCGCACGGATCCGGCGCGTTGATGCATATCGTCGGGACGACTGGTGTCGTTCATGCCGCGGGGCTGAGATTGCGCGCACTCCTCCTGCCGGTCCGTACCCTCGTGTTGACGGGCGATCACTAGGCCCGGCAAGCCGGTTTTTCACCTTGCCCCCCCGACGCGCGCCCGCTACACCCACCAGCGGAGACGTGGCCGAGTGGTCGAAGGCGCTCCCCTGCTAAGGGAGTAGGCGGGAAACCGTCTCGAGGGTTCGAATCCCTTCGTCTCCGCCACCCATCCCTTTTATCTGATGTTGTTTGACTGCTAGTTGGCTCCCAGGATCCTTGTATATATGGTGGAAAGGCCTGTGAACCTTTTCGTTGGCTTTCACCCGCTTTTCCCCATATATTTTCGTTGTGTGGTATTATTCGTGGTATATTTGAATGGCGGCGCTGGGTGGCAAACTGACCAGGAAGTTGGTGGAGAATCTCGGGCCGGGGCGGCACGGCGATGGCGCCGGGTTGTATCTGGTCGTTGATCCCTCCGGTGCGCGGCGCTGGATTGTGCGGGTGACCGTCAAAGGACAGCGCAATCGCAAGGGTGGGCCCCTGCGTACGGACTTCGG
This sequence comes from Tropicimonas sp. S265A, assembly GCF_049800835.1. Classification (NCBI taxonomy): domain Bacteria; kingdom Pseudomonadati; phylum Pseudomonadota; class Alphaproteobacteria; order Rhodobacterales; family Roseobacteraceae; genus Tropicimonas; species Tropicimonas sp. S265A. The sequence continues at coordinate 4,951 of NZ_JBNAFU010000014.1, read as the reverse complement.
TTTAGGCGGCGCGGATGTCGTCACTCTTAATCAAGCGAGGGAGCGGGCGTTGGAATACCGGCGCATGGCGAAGTCGGGCCTTAACCCGCGTTTCAACGCGCAGCGCGAAGTGCCGACCTTCGAGGAACTTAGCCGTCAGGTGCATATCGACCGCCTGCCGACGTGGAAAAACGCCAAGCATGGTCAGCAATGGCTGAACACGCTGCGAGACTATGCTTTCCCCAAGATCGGGCGCATGCCTGTCGACAGTATCGACCAGCCCGAAGTGCTCATGTGCCTTTCGCCGATCTGGACTGAGAAGCATGAGACGGCCAAGCGCCTGGCACAGCGCATGAAGACGGTTCTGGATGTGGCGCGGGCTTCAGGCTTTCGCAGCGGTGAGAACCCTGTCACTGCGGTCAAAGAGGCAGGTGTTCTGCCTAAGGTCAAAGCCAAGGTGGCGCATCTCGACGCGATGCCGTGGCGCAATGTCCCTGCCTTCTATGCTGAGCTTGAACTGCGAAGCGCCATGGCGGCGAAGGCGCTGCAGTTCACGATCCTGACCGCATGCCGCACGTCCGAAATCCTGGAAGCGCGTTGGGAAGAGTTCGACACAGAGGCGCGGCTTTGGACTATCCCAGCGGAGCGTATGAAGGGCGGGGTAGCGCATCGCGTTCCGTTGACAGATGAGATGGTGCGCATCCTTGATCAAATGCGCCCAATGGCTTCCGACTATTTGTTTGAGGGGCAGAGGCGGCACCAACCGCTGTCGAACATGTCGATGCTGATGCTCCTGCGTAGGATGGGACGGGAGCAGTTCACGGTGCATGGGTTCCGAAGCTCGTTCCGCGATTGGGCGGCAGAGTCTTCAGGTGCGCCGCGCGAGGTGGCAGAGGCTGCCCTCGCGCATCAGGTCGGCTCCGAAGTGGAGCGCGCCTATGCGCGGTCGGATTTGCTGGAGCGGCGGCGGGCGCTGATGGCGCGCTGGAGTAGCTTCGTGATTGTGGAGGGAGAGGCTTGAACGAGGTGCTGGCGGTTGTCGAACTTGATGAAGAGGAACTCAAGTTTCTCGATGACTTCAGAGCTGCGTTGAGCGAGCCTGTTCTTGAAGACCGTCTACACGCCATCCGCGCTTTTCGACATTTGGTAACGGCTGAACGGCTTGCGGATTTATTTGCCTCGGAGCGATATGCCGCTGAGGCTGGCCCGCAGGATTATCCATTTGTTCGATGGGCGGCGGAAAGCGCGGCTGTAAGGCACGAAGCGATAGACTACCTGACAGAGATCGCGGACCGATACAAAAAGGGAAATGAGCGCAAGCTCAACGTCGCCGAACAACTCGGTCTTGAGATCATGTTTTCCGTAACTGACGAACGGTACGGAGGATTATACACCAAAAGCGGACTGATCGAGCGACTCACGCATCTCGCAAAGAAAAAGGGAATCCGCGGAGCGCAGGATAAAGATGTGGTTCGAAAGCTTTGGCAGAAGTATCGGGGCGTTACGCATCTGGGTATGGCAGACTTCACGCGTAAAGTCGCGCCTGATTGCAACATGCACATACTCGAGATGGCTGAGAACTACCGTCAGCTCCTGTCCACGCACTGCCCTAGGGGCACTAACGAACCCTATGTGCCAGAGTCTGAGCAGATAAAGTTTGTAAATATTTCAAGAACTAAGGGTCCCCGATATCGAAATCGGGGACTGCCTTTCTTCGACGAATAGCGACATCCATTCGGTGTAGGCGACTACAACAAAAGGAAACGCACTCATGTCTGATCTGTTTGAAAACAATCGCAACTATGTCTTGGGCGATCCCGAGCTTGATGTCATTGGCGATCGCGAAAAGCTGGCCCAATGGCGGCACAGGAATGTCGGGCCCGCGTATTACAAGCTGGGCCGGAAGATCGTCTACCGGGGATCTGACCTGAACGCCTGGGCGGCGCGGCATCGCTGCGATCCACAGTTAGACCCGCGCTCCTGAATCCCTGACAACTTCCTTCAGCACGCACGCACCAGAGCTCTTTGAGCTCTGCGTCGGGAGTGGATGATCGTGTCACGCTCATACAGAGGCGTTCGGCTCAAACAGAACCGGGTCTATTCTGTCGAGGACCTGATGAACGCTTACGCCGTCAGCAGAAATACAGTGTCGAACTGGGCGAAGGCCGGTCTCGTCCCCTCCGTCAAAGGCCGTGTCCATATCTTCCGGGGCGCCACGGTTGTCGCCTTTCATCACGCGCGTCGTAGCCGGACGAAGCAGAACCTGCGTCCTGGCGAGTTCAAATGCACCGAATGCAAGAATGCGGTCTTCCCATCCAAGGAAACGATCAGCTGCGGATCCGCGAAATCAGGCGGGCTACTACTCGAAGCGACGTGCCCGGAGTGTAATGCGCACCTCTTCAAGTTCGGAACGAAGGCTGATTTGGCCCCGATCAACCAGACTCTCGATCCCAATACCACCGGGGACTCCGCACACGAAGAAAACACCTTGGTCCTCGGTGGTATTGGGATTGAAAGTGTGATCACGCCCTCGCCGAACGATGCGCTGATTTATCGTTGGCAAGCCTATGCAGGTAAGTTCAGTGAAAAGACGCAGGATCGACATCTGTCCGCGATCCGCCAGTTCGAAGTATTCCTCGGCAATAAGGCTTTCAAAAAGCTCACTCTCGCGGACTGCCACAAGGTGCGTGATCACTTCAAAGCGTCTCTGAAGCCTGACGCGGTGGAGCGTAAGTCAAAGTCTACCGTACAGCACAGCGTGTCTCATCTGAGGGACTTTCTCGACTGGCTCTGCAAGCAAGAGGACTATCGTCATCTGCCTGCGGACCTGCCCGACGCGCTGGAACTCCCTCGCGCTGTCTATGCCAAAGCCTTACCGCGAGATCGCAAAGATTATCCTTCGGTTGAAGAAGCAGAACAGCTTCTGATCCAGATGCCTTCGCGATCCGTCGGTGACCTACGCAACCGCGCGCTGTTTGCATTGGCTTTTCTCGGTGCCCTACGGGCCGATACTCTCAGCTCATTGCGGCTTCGCAACATTGACTGCGACACACGCCTGATTGTCCAGAACGCTGAGATCGCTCGTGCCAAAAACGGCAAGAGCCTAAGGGTCAAATGGTTCCCGATTAACGACACATTCCAAGCAGCTGTGAAAAAGTGGGTTACGTTGATGGAACAAGGGGGTTTTGGGCCAGACGACGCGCTCTTTCCGCCGCTGGACGCGTTCTACCATTTCCAAAAAGCGGGAAAGTACCTCGGCAAAGCCGTCCCCGTTATGACCTCCACTCACGCTATCACTGAGGCGTTCCGCGCCGCCTGCTCCTCTCACACCTCGACCTACACGCCACACTCTGTAAAGCACACGATATCGTCCGAGCGCGACCGCAGGCCGCTCACAGCAGAACAACGCAAGGCCTGGTCTGAGAACATGGGTCATGAAAACGAACAGATCACTGAAAGGCACTACGGGAAGCTCAGCGACGAACAAAGGTTCGAGCTCTTAGAAGTTGTCGAAACCGAAACGTCTCTCGCTAGCATCGATGCGATCCCAAATGACGTGAAAATCGAATTATTCGACAGGGTAATCGCGGAAATGCAAAAACGTCGTGTAATCCGCGATGGATAACAGTGGTTCTGGGCGGCAAACGGAAGTTCGCTGCGGATGCTAAGACACATTGTGCGTACCTTAGAAGCCGACATTCATATTCTATCACTGGTGACCTTCCCCCCGATATCCGGGCCATTGCGAACTGGAATTTTCCACCTTTGAATGGATGAAGGAGGAAGACCCATGAAGCGGAAGCGCTTTTCTGAAGAACAGATCATCGGCGTGCTGAAAGAGAGCGAGGCTGGTGCGAAGACGGATGACATCTGTCGGCGTCACGGCATCAGCTCGGCGACATTCTACAGCTGGCGTAAGAAGTATGGCGGGATGGATGCATCTGAGGCCAAACGGCTGCGTGAGTTGGAAGTGGAGAACGCCAAGCTTAAGCGGATCGTGGCGGACCAGATGCTGGACATGACCTCGATGAAGGAACTTCTGGCAAAAAATTGGTAACGCCCATGGCTAAGCGCAAAGCCGTGGGGTTTCTGATCAGCGAGCTGGGTCTGAGCGAACGTAGGGCCTGTCGGATCGTCGGGCTGTCCCGGTCGGTGCAGCAATATCGACCACTGCCGAAGAACGATGAGGCTGCGATCAAGCGCATGAAAGAACTGGCGTCTGAGAACCGGCGCTATGGCTATCTGCGCCTGCACGCGATGATGCGACGCGAAGGCTTGGTGGTGAACCACAAGCGCACGTACAGGCTTTACACCGAGCTTGGCTTGCAGGTTCGGACGAAGAAGCGGCGCAAGCTGCCTAGGCGGGATCGTGTCGCACCCACGGTGCCAGAAAGACCGATGCAACGATGGTCCTTGGACTTCGTCGGCGACCAGTTGGCTGACTGCCGCCGGTTTCGGGTGCTTAACATTGTCGACGACCACAACCGGTTCTGTCCCGGCCAAATCGTCGATGTGTCGATCCCTGGGGCGCGCATGGCGCGCTTTCTGGACGACTTGGCACTGCGTGTCGGGCTGCCGGCAGAAATCGTCCTCGACAACGGCCCAGAAGGGACCAGCAAGGCCATGTTTGACTGGTCAGAGCGGACCGGCGTGCGTCTGCGGTTCATCGAGCCAGGAAAACCAGTGCAGAACGCCTTCGTCGAAAGTTTCAATGGCAAGTTCAGAGACGAATGTCTGAACCTCCACTGGTTCCGATCCCTCCGTCATGCGCGCGAAGAAATTGGAAGATGGCGAAATCACTACAACACCAAGCGCCCTCATTCGGCGCTCGGATATCTATCACCAACGGAGTTCCTGATGAAAACCACCGCGCCAGCGCTTGAGACTCTTGCGGTCTCCACGCTGCCGCTCAACACTGAAACCCAACCGGAAGATTCCAGATCAAACCGGCCCTAACGACGGGGGAAGGTCA
>NZ_JBNAFU010000013.1:7500-65881 GCF_049800835.1 Tropicimonas sp. S265A | reverse complement strand
ATCATGGCAAAGGAAAAGTTTGAGCGTACCAAGCCGCACGTTAACATCGGCACGATTGGGCATGTTGACCACGGCAAGACGACGCTTACGGCGGCGATCACGAAGCAGTTTGGCGACTTCAAGGCGTATGACGAGATTGACGGCGCGCCTGAGGAGAAGGCGCGCGGGATCACGATCTCGACGGCGCACGTGGAGTACGAGACGGACGCCCGTCACTACGCGCATGTCGACTGCCCCGGCCACGCCGACTACGTCAAGAACATGATCACCGGTGCGGCGCAGATGGACGGCGCGATCCTCGTGGTGAACGCCGCGGACGGCCCGATGCCGCAAACGCGCGAGCACATCCTGCTGGGCCGCCAGGTTGGCATCCCGAAGATGGTCGTCTTCATGAACAAGGTCGACCAGGTCGACGACGAGGAGCTTCTGGAGCTCGTCGAGATGGAGATCCGCGAGCTTCTGGAAAGCTACGAGTACCCGGGTGACGACATTCCGATCATCGCGGGCTCCGCGCTGGCCGCCCTCGAGGGGCGTGATCCGGAGATCGGCGAGCAGAAGATCGCCGAGCTGATGGCGGCTGTGGACGAGTATATCGACACGCCCGAGCGCGCGGTGGACCAGCCGTTCCTGATGCCGATCGAGGATGTGTTCTCGATCTCGGGCCGCGGCACGGTTGTGACCGGTCGTGTCGAGCGTGGCGTGATCAACGTGGGTGATGAGATCGAGATCGTCGGCATCCGCGACACCACCAAGACGACCTGCACGGGTGTGGAAATGTTCCGCAAGCTGCTGGACCGCGGTGAGGCGGGCGACAACATCGGCGCGCTGCTGCGTGGTGTGGACCGCGAAGGCGTTGAGCGCGGGCAGGTCCTGTGCAAGCCGGGCTCTGTGACCCCGCACACGAAGTTCGAGGCCGAGGCGTACATCCTCACCAAGGAAGAGGGGGGCCGTCACACGCCGTTCTTCGCCAACTACCGCCCGCAGTTCTACTTCCGTACGACGGACGTGACCGGGACTGTGACGCTGCCGGAAGGCACCGAGATGGTGATGCCGGGCGACAACCTGAAGTTCGGTGTCGAGCTGATCGCGCCGATCGCGATGGAAGACGGCCTGCGCTTCGCCATCCGCGAAGGCGGGCGCACCGTCGGCGCCGGCGTCGTCTCCAAGATCATCGAGTAACCACATCGCGCAGGGCCGGAGAAATCCGGCCCGCATGCAGCACTGAAAGAGCGCCTTCGGGCGTTCTTTTTTTGTGTGGAGAAGAATAATTCTTTTCAAAACAATGTCTTAAAAATTTTTTCTGGATCTTCGGAACCGGACCATACGAGGCGGGTTGATCAAGGGAAGGCGAGGAACACTCTCGCCGGACCAACAGAAAGGATGCACATATGAAACGCTTTTTTGCAGCCACGACCGCACTTGTCATTGCTTCTTCCTCGATCGCTCTGGCCAATAGCCCGCAGTTGATCAACGACGTTCAGGCCACGCTGAACGAGTATGGTGTGCCAGTGGACGCGTCGACGCTGTCGGCAGCCCAGCTGACCGAGGTCCACAGCCTCGACCTGAACGAAACGACCAACATCCCCGAGCAGTTGGCCACCATCGTCAACTACGAAGGTCAGGTGCCTGCAGACGCCAACACACTGGCCGAAGATGCGGCCGCTGTTGCAGCCGCTGCCGAAAGTGCAGCCGACACCACCGTAGATGCGGCCACGGACGCGGCCGAAGCGGTTGCGGATGCAATCCCTGAGTCCGGCACCGACGAACTGGTCGCCGCGAAACTCGGTGAGTACAACATTGAGGTGGACACTTCGGAGCTGACCGATGCTCAGAAGGTTGAAATTCTTAGCGTTGACGTGAGCGACCTCTCCGCCGGTCGCCCCGAAGAGCGTCTCCGCGCTATCATTGATGGGTAACCGAACCCAACCTCGTATTTTTATCAGTGCTCGGCGGCGTCCTTGGGGACGTCGCTTTTTTTTGCTGAAGGCCGGGGCGCATCGGCCCCCGATCCACGCGACTTGCATGGAATAGGCTCTTTTCGGGCAGGCCCAAATAGGTCACTCATGCGTTGTGCCGGAGCCGCGAAAGAAAACGCTGACATGGAAATCGTAGAGCTGCATGGTGTGCGCCTTCCCATCACTCCGAACGTCGTGGACCCTTTCATTGCGGAACAGTTCCGGAGTGGCCGGTATGAGCATTTCGAGATCGCAGGCCTGAATTCACAGTTACGCGCCGGGGACCGGGTGCTGGACCTTGGGGCCTGTCACGGTCTGACATCGACCTTTGCGGCGCGCACAAGGGGGGTGCGCGCGGTCATGGCGGTGGAAGCAAGCCCGCGCATTCTGCCTCATTTGCGCACAACCTACGCCCTCAACGAAGTCACCGTCGATTTGCGCCACGGCCTTGTCATTGGCGGAGAGGCGACCGGCGCTGCACCGTTCTATGTCCGCCCGCGGAACTGGAATTCCTCCGTCTTCGGCAAGAACGACGCGGCGGCGGAGAAGGTGACGGTGCCAACCCTCGGGATCAATGCGCTGATGGCTGAGTTCAAGCCAACCGTGCTGTCGTGCGATATCGAGGGCGGTGAGTATGACGTGTTGCCTGGTGCCCATCTGGACACGGTGCGGGCGATCATCATCGAACTGCACCCCAAGCGGTTCGGCGCGGAAAAGACAGCTGCCTTGCTTGAAGGGCTTGCAAAACAGGGCTTCGTCCGGGTGCCGGATATCGGCACAGCGGTCAAACACGTCTATTGCCGCGCGGACCCGAGCTAGCCGCGCGGTTTGCGCATTTGCCACGCCGTCCGAACGTTGGGGGAGGCGATCAACGCCGCAATGCTGCGGTCAAACCGGTCCGAAAATCCCCAGTCGGCCAACGCGTCCCGCATGCGCTCGATATGCGCGATCAGCGTTTCGTCGCTCAACCCGACAAGTCGCGCAGCTTGCAGCCTTGTGGGGGTGATCTGAGCCGTGCACAGAAAAGCGACCGTATGGTCTCGGGCAAAACCGACCGGTCGCAGGCAATCGCCCAGCAACGACATTTGCGCCGTCAGCCATGGTTGCTTCCAGTGCAGGAAATCCTGCTGGATCAGCAGGCTGCGCCCGGGGATCAGCGCGCCGTAGAACTGCCGCGCGATCTGGTCGAGGGTGGTCGCCTTCTTGCCTGCATCCACAACCAGCACCTCGATATCGTCACCCTGCCAGCCAAGCTCTTCGATCTCGCCGGGATGCAGTTCGACCCGGTCGGCCCATGGGGCCAGAAAGCCCTGCGCAACCCCGAGAATGTCTTCGCCTTCGAAGGGCGCGACCCCGGCCGGGTAAAGCAACCGCCGCTTTGCCTGTTCATTCGCGCCAAACCTGTCATAGGCGTGGACTTTCTGCGTGCCGCCACGCGCCGCCACCCCGGCGGCCAGACGCGCCGTGCCGCCACCGGCAAACGCCCCAAGCTCGACGATGGCACCGGCGTCCCGCGCCCATTCCTCCCCGACCCAGTGGTAGAAGCGGCGCTCCTCGGGGGCGAGCATCGTCGGCACGTCGATCGGTGCCTCGGCAAGGCGCGTCGCATCGAGGTTCCAGGGCGCCGCGGCCAGAAGCACTTCGGGGTCTTGGATATGCAGTGGCATCGGATGCATCTCCGCAAGATCGTCCGCCGAGGCGGCAGTTGCAAGGCACTGCCCCGGCAAAAGGGTGAAAAGCGCCCTTGATTTCCCACGCGATCCGCCATACCCCTCCGCTTGGCCTTAGGGGTTTAGCTCAGTTGGTAGAGCATCGGTCTCCAAAACCGAGGGTCGTGGGTTCGAGTCCCTCAGCCCCTGCCAGGCCTTTCGCGCAGTACCGGTTCTTTTCGCAGCGGTTGCATCACCTGCTGCACGCGGCCATATAGGCGGGCAACGACCCGGAGCACGGCGCTATGCAGAACTACCTCGAATTCGAAAAACCGCTGGCAGAGATCGAAGGCAAGGCGGAGGAACTCCGCGCGCTCGCCAACACCTCCGAAAAGATGGATATCGACAAAGAGGTCACGGCGCTTGACGAGAAAGCGGCCAAGCTGCTCGTCGATCTCTACGAGGATCTGACGCCATGGCAGAAATGCCAGGTCGCACGGCATCCGGACCGGCCCCATTGCAAAGACTACATTGACGAGCTGTTCACCGAGTATACGCCGCTGGCAGGCGATCGAAACTTTGCCGATGACCATGCGGTGATGGGGGGTCTGGCCCGGTTCGACGACACACCGGTGGTCGTGATCGGCCACGAAAAGGGCAATGACACCAAGTCGCGCATCGAACGCAACTTCGGCATGGCCCGCCCCGAGGGGTATCGCAAGGCGATCCGCCTTATGGATATTGCCGATCGCTTCGGTTTGCCTGTCATCACGCTGGTAGATACGCCCGGCGCATATCCCGGCAAGGGCGCCGAAGAACGCGGACAATCGGAGGCCATCGCGCGGTCCACGGAAAAGTGCCTGCAACTGCGCGTTCCGCTCATCTCTGTGATCATCGGCGAGGGCGGCTCCGGCGGGGCCGTCGCGTTTGCCACCGCAAACCGGCTCGCCATGTTGGAGCACTCGATCTATTCGGTCATTTCGCCCGAGGGTTGCGCCTCCATCCTGTGGAAGGATGCCGAGAAAATGAAGGAAGCCGCCGAAGCGCTGCGCCTGACGGCGCAGGACCTGATGACGCTTGGCGTCATCGACCGGATCATCTCGGAACCCGTCGGCGGCGCGCAACGCCACAAGGACGAGGCCATCGCCAATGTCGGGCGCGCGGTTTCTGGTATGCTTGCTGATCTGGTCGGGCGTGACCCGGCACAGCTTGTTCGGGATCGGCGCACGAAATTCCTCTCGATGGGCTCCAAGGGCCTTGCCGCCTGACGGCCGTGACGCACCAACCCGGAGGACGCCTTGACACTCCTGCCGCGCACCCTGATCGCAGCCTGTCTAGCCGGCCTTGGGCTTGCCGCACCCATGCAGGCTGACGAGCGGAACCTCAGCGTGACCGTGACTTACCTGGAACGGATCGCCCTGCCACCGGATGCGGAACTCAGCGTTTCACTTCTGGATACCTCCCTGATGGATGTCGCCGCCGTCCAGCTGAGCCAGCAACGGTTCCGGATGGACAAGGTGCCATTCGAAGTCAGCCTGTCCTATGATCCGGACCTGATCGATGATCGCCACACCTACACGGTGGCGGCGCAGATTACCTCCCGGCGAGAGGTTATCTTTCGGACCACAACCGCCTATCCGGTCCTGACCCGCGACGCCCCGTCAGAGATCGAGATTGTTCTGCAAAAGATGTCGCATGGCGCTGATGCTGCCACCCCCGGTGACGGTGTGGTCGGACTGGCGTGGCAGGTGGTCGAGATTGGCGGTCAGGTCAAGGACGTGGATGATCCTCCGACCATGACCATCGACGCAGAAGGCGGGCTTGGCCTTTACGGGGGCTGTAACCGGTTTCGGGGCAAAGTGACCGTGGCCAACGGGGCGTTCAGCTTGTCCGGGCCGCTTGCAGGGACACGCATGGCCTGCCCTCCGGACCGTATGAAGCTGGATGACGACATGATCCGTGCGCTTGAAGCCAGCACAGGATACGCGCGCACCGGTGAGTTCCTTGTTCTGACCGATGACGCTGGAGACGCGACGCTGCGGTTCCGAGAGCAACGCGGCTGAGAGGCCCGGTCCGGGCACCGGGTTGCGCCCGTGCTCCGACTTGGGGCATCTGAACGTCGTGCACACTCTCACATAGGACACATCACCCATGACTCTTCTCAGAATACTCGCCTGTCTGCTCTGGCTGCTGCCATCCCTTGCCGCGGCCCAGACCGCCGAACGCAATCTCACCGTTGAAATTGATGCAACGGTCGCTGCAATCGACGCGGATACACGCGAAATCACCCTGCGTGACCCGGAAAACGGCGCGACCCAGGTCATCGTCGCTGGCCCCGAAGTCAGGAATTTCGACCAGATCGCCGTCGGAGATACCGTCCGCGCGGTCTACAGCCTCGGCCTCGTCGCGCGGATGGCGCAGCCAGGCGAGAACGACTCCGTTGCCGCACTCGAGGGATCGGCAGTCGAGGGCGAGAAACCCGGGGCGGTTGATGTCGTTGCGGTCACGCGTGTTCTGGAACTCGTGTCCTACGATGCCGAGACCTTCGTTGCGACACTGCGCGACTCCGACGGACATTTGCGCTCGGCTGTCGTCGAAACAGAAGACGGGCGCGCCTTTGCGGCAAACCTCTCTCCGGGCGACAAGGTGGCCCTGACGTTCTCCGAAAGCATGGCCATCGGCATCGTTCGTCAATAACAACCAGGCCCGGTTTTTTTCGGCTTGCCGTGCAATGGCGCCCCCGCGGGCGCCATTATGCGTTGTGTTCAGGTGGCCGCGCCCGGGTGTGCGGGCCCATAGACGGCAGCTTCTGCGCCGGTGATCCGCGCCCACATCTGGTCACCATAGCTGAAATGCCACCACTCTGTCGGGTTGTTCACCAACCCCTCGGCGCTCATAAGATGAAACAGCAACCGCCGGTTCGCACGCGCCTCCAGATCGGAAAAACTCGCATCCTTCGGCGCGGTCTCGAAATGCGCGGTGTTGGAAACCGCTGTCACATCGTCGAAAATCGCACCCATGTGCAGCGGGGCTCCGAACCGATCGCGCAGGGTCAGATCGACCGCACCCCCGGTTGCGTGTGGCGGTGGAGACAGCGGATCAATCACCCCGTCCTGTGCGCCGCGCGCCCAGTATCGCCCAACCTCGGCCCACAGGGCTTCGCCTTCCAGCCCGCGCGTACGCCGCAGGTAGTCCGGCATCCACCGGTCATGGAAAGTGTTCTGAACCGCCACCGGTCGCCACGCGTCATAGACCCATAAAGACAGGCCCAACCCGGCTATCCGCGCCTGCACGCGCGCCAGGCGCTCGGCAACACCCGCGCGCAGCCAAAGTCCCTCAACGCTGCCCGCGATTTGCGCGTAGTAGGGCGGATTGTCTGCGCGGTAATAGTGGTTGGCCCCTGCGATCCCCAGGCCGGTGACTTCAACCAGCGGCTCCGCCTGTGCGGGGCCGTTCAGATCCACGGGGTGCGCCCGGTAGTCGCCCTTGCGCGCGTCGGCCTGTGCGACCGCCACCGCAATTGGCGTTTCCCGCATATGTACCACTGCGTCCCAGGAAAGTGCTCCGTCCATCCCACCACCCTGCGGCGCGTCCCCGCGAGATGCAACATGGCGCTTGACCCGATCGCTCGTGCGCCGCCATATCGCCCCAACCAGATCGGAGGACCGCCCCATGAGCCGCATCGTTTACGTCAACGGAGAGTATGTGCCCGAAGAGGAGGCGAAGATCTCCGTGTTCGACCGGGGCTTCCTGTTTGCCGATGGCGTCTACGAGGTCACGTCCGTCCTCGAAGGCAAGCTGATCGACTTCGAAGGCCATGCCAAGCGGCTGGAACGGTCCTTGTCGGAACTGGAAATGCCCGCGCCCGTGACCATGGACGAGTTGCTGGAGATCCATCGCGAACTCGTGGCCCGTAACGAGGTGACCGAAGGCATGGTATACCTACAGGTCACGCGCGGCGCGGCAGATCGCGATTTCGCCTATCCGGCGGAGGTCAAACCCTCCCTCGTGCTGTTCACCCAGTCGAAATCCATCGCCGACACGCCCGTGGTCCAGACTGGCATCCGCGTGATTTCCATCCCCGATGCGCGCTGGGGCCGCCGCGATATCAAGACGGTCCAGTTGCTCTACCCTTCTATGGGCAAGATGATGGCCAAGGCCGCTGGCGTCGAGGACGCGTGGATGGTCGAAGATGGGGCCGTTACCGAAGGCACCTCCAACAACGCTTATATCGTGACGAGGGACGGTACCATCGTGACCCGTCATCTCGGCACGGAAATCCTGCACGGGATCACGCGGGCCGCCGTCCTGCGGTTCGCGCGCGAAGCCCAGATGAAGGTCGAGGAACGCCCCTTCACGATAGAAGAAGCCCAGAACGCGCAGGAGGCTTTCATCACGTCCGCCTCGACCTTTGTCATGCCGGTGGTCGAGGTGGATGGTGCCCAGGTGGGCGATGGAAAACCCGGTCCCGTCGCCACCCGTCTACGCGAGATCTACCTCGACGAAAGCCGCGCCAAGGCGGTCTGAGCGGGTTCGACCTGACCGGCACGCCTGCGAAGCCGTGACTGCCTTCGGGCTACTTCTTGGGTTTGTCCGCCCCATTGCTGCTCTTGCCAGCGTTGGAGGACGTCCCCCGCAGGCCAATCGCCTTTGAGATTGAGGCCAGGGTCTCGCGCCGGACGACATCGTCGTCAATCTCCGCCGCGATGACATTCGCCAAAAAGATATCATGGCTGCGCACCAGCCGGTCGTGGAAGGCATTCACGTTGGACGAGATCGTCGCCTGAATTCGCAGCACAATGGCCGCGACCACGTTGATCATGATGGCATTCGCAGCCCCGACCGCCGCAACCATGAGTTTGGAGCCTTCTTCGGTCACGTTCGTCCCGATAATTGCCTGGATGGTCCAGACCGTGATCCCGATCCCGGCGACCACGCACAGGATCGCCACGGCTATCGTCACGCGGCTGTTGAAGCGGTTGATGGCGTAATAGCTGCTCAGGTTGCGCTGGTTGGTCAGCAGGAGTTTCCGCGCGCGCGAGATATCCGCCTTTGCCTCCACCGGGATGACATCGTGTTCAAGCTCCAGCCTGTCATGTTCCCGTCGCGCACTGCGCGCCGACCGGAACCGGGTGATGGCCCAACCGAACAGGACCAAACCAACGAGCCCGATGGAGACGACCTCGGCCTCGTAGGCTTCAATGTAGTCCTCGCTGTGGTCGGTATCGCCATGGTAGATGCTCAGGAAGTCTTCGAGCGAAAAGCCGAACCAGACCAGGAAAGTCACGGCAATGGACCCGATCAGGATGCCCGTCACTTCTGAATACCTGGCCCGGTTGCGCACCATCCGCATTCGCTTGAGGGACACGATCTCGCGGCTCAGGTGGCGCAGTCTTTCATTCTGTTCGTCGACCTCTTCATCCTGCTGGCCCAGAAGCCCGTAGAGTTCCGGCCTGTCAAATTCCAGACGTTCCGCCGCCAGGTCCTGGGCCTCGTCCCGTTTTCGCATGAAGAAAAAGATGGTCCCTGCGCCAAGGATAAAGGCCAGGCTAACCACGATATCGTTCAAGCCGGTCGCACCCCCGATAGCCGCGATCAGGATCAAACCCGTTCCGCCGATCAAGGCGCGCCGCCACCATGTCCCTGCCTCTGCCTCCTGGGCTTTCAGATCGTCGGCATGGGTGGTGATAAGCTGGCTCGGTGACTGCATGTCTTAACCTGTGAAACGAATGACATAGATAAGTTCCCGCGTGCGGGGCGCTCCAAGTAGTCTGCGCCCGGCCCGAGAAATCAAGTGTTGTCTTTTCCGCTCAGAGATCTGGCGGCGGCAGCACATGATGCCTCATCGGGTCAGGCATCATTTACCAACAGGCGTCGGGTGCACCTCTAACGGGCGGATCACGCAACGACCGTAGACTTGAGATTCTGTGGTCCTTGTTGTTCACTAAACCGTATTGCTTCAGGATTTTGGATACACTCATGCGTGCTGTTAAGGCATTCGCGGTTGGTTTGATCCTTCTCGTCGTCGCCGTTGCCCTTGGTGCGGTGTTGATCCCGTCTGGACGCCAGCTTGCCGAGAGCCGCTTCGACGACCTGAACTCCGAACTCAGCGGTCTGAATGACGGCAGGATCGGCGCAACCGGTGGGTCGGTCGCGCCAGTGAACCCGAATTTGGGCCAAACGGCGCAATACGCCGGCGGCGGAACGGCCGCGCAAGGCAAGCTGTTCATGGCGCACGTTCCGATTGATCTGGCAGGGCAACTCCGTCCGGGCGACACCATCGACGTCTTCGCCCTTGTGGCCCCGGCCATGGGCGCTCAAGGGTTTCAGGTCATTGCGCACAAGGTCACGCTTGGCGCGTTCGAAGTTTCGGGCGCCGGGCCCAGTCTGTTCAACGGTCTGGTGCGCGTGCCGATCACGTTGCAACCGACCGCGGAACAGGCAGCGCAAATCGGGGTCTACGAATCCCTTGTCGAACTGGGCGTCGCGGTCACCGGAATTCCGGTGCCGCCAGAGCCCACGCCAGAGGCGGGCGGTCTCACCTCGGAGCTTTCGGACATCGCAAACACCCGCTCGGTGACGCTTGGCGGTTGCAAGGAGACCTACACGATTGGCGGCGTCGAGATGGAGATGTTCGTGACCTGCCCCCCGCCGCGGGCGGAGGACACGCCCGAAGGCGCAACGCTGATCTCGCAGCTGAAAGATGCCGACCTGGCCTTCAACCGGCCCGATACAATGACCTTCGGGCAGGAGGTTCTGGTGGAACTGGTGCTGGCCCCGGACGAGGTCGGAAACCTCGGCGCCTTGCCGGACACGGCGGGCCCGCAAGAGCAGGCGGAGGCGATTGGTCTTTCACCCGAACTCGCGGGGCGCACGCGGGTTGTTGAGGATGTGCAGTTTTCCACGCGCATGCAGGCGGAGTTGAGCGGTCTGGACTTCGACATCTCACCTTCGGGGCCGCAGTTGCGCACGGTGTTGCCTGACCGGTCGGTCAAATGGGTGTGGACCGTCAAGCCGACCGCCTTTGGCGAAACCCGGGTGCTGACGCTGGATGTGCAGGCGCTGATTTCGAAAGGGACCGACGACCTGCCCCCGGTGCAGATTCATGTCTTCAGGGAGGAGATTCCGGTCGAAATCTCGCTCTGGAGCCGCCTTGTGATGGTTTCGGAGGACGTGTCCGCCGTTCACGCCATGATCGTTGCCCTGGGGGGCACGATCATGGGGGTCGCCGCGTGGCTCTGGAAAAAGCGTCGCAAGCAGAAGGTCACGGAGGACGAGGAGGATGACGACCCGCTGGAGGTCATCATCACCCACAAGATCGAGGACTGACGCGCCCCATTCAACCTTTGTCGGTCACGTTTTCCTTGAAGGCGGTCTCGAACGCGGCCTGTTTTTCGGGGCTCGCATCGGTCTGGTACTTCGCCTTCCACTCCGACATCGGCATGCCGTAGAACGTCTCGCGCGCTTCGGTCTGGGACATCTCGATGCCTTTCTCGGCGGCGGCCTCCTGGTACCAGCGGCTCAGGCAGTTTCGGCAGAACCCGGCAAGGTTCATCATGTCGATGTTCTGCACGTCCGTGCGCTCTTCCATCAGATGCGCGCGCAACGCGCGGAAGGCAGCGGCTTCCAGTTCGATCCGTGTCTGGTCGTCCATAGTCTCTCTCTCCCTAGTCTGCGGCCATGAGTGCGGCGGCCTGCGTCAGTATACCGGCCAGGCGTAACCCCCAGGCCTCTTGCTGTTCTGGCGTTGAAATGAGGTCGTTTCGCACCTCGATCAAGACATGCGGGCGCCCGGTCTTGACCCCGTGACGGTCCATCGTGTCGCCTGGCAGATGCCCGGAATACGGCTTGTTGTCCCCGACGCACAAGTCATCCTGCGCTTCGAGCACATGCAAAAGCGGCTCTGCCAGACGGGTGTCCTCGGCGTACAGGACGCCGACATGCCAGGGCCGTGGCGGGCGCCCCCTGAGTTGCGGCGTGAACGAATGGATGGAAACCAGCATCGCGTCCGGGTGCTGGTTCAGGACCCGCCACACCGCCCCGTGGTAGGGCCGGTGAAACAGCTCCAGCCGTCTTTCGCGTTCGGTCGGGTCAGCATGGCGGTTGGCGGGAATGATCGTCCCGTCATAAAGCCGCATCAGAAGCGTCGGGTCATCTTCACCCCGGTTCGGATCGATCACTAGCCGCGAAAAGGTCGACAGGATCGCGGGAGCCCGCAGCGCCGTCGCCAGCGCGCGCGTCACCCCTTCGGACCCCGGATCAAAGGCAATATGACGTGCCATGTCGTCGGCAGGCAGGCCCAGGTCGCCCCCTGCCACCTCCGGCGGGACGCGGTTGCGGGCATGGTCGCAGATGATCACCCATCGCGCGTCTTCGGGGCCCGCGACCTCCACGAACGGCGGCACCCGCATGTCTGCTGTCATCTCGATGTCACGTCCGGTATCCATCCCTTGCGCATAGCGGGGTCCGTCGCCGGATGCCAGTGTTCCGCGGGCGTGACCGCCGGGGAACACTGCTGCATGGCAGCATTTTCAGGCTGGAGGCAGCACGGCGCACATGATACCGCTAACATAAGCTGGCTATGGAGCACGTATGAGACGTCATCGCAACCTCAAGATCGTCGCCACGCTGGGGCCATCCTCCAGCGACTATGAAACCATCCGGGCGCTGTTTGACGCCGGCGCGGATGTGTTCCGGCTGAACATGAGCCATGGCAGCCACGACGATGTGCGCGCCCGCCACGAGATCATCCGGCAGGTCGAAAAGGATACCGGTCGTCCGATCTGCATCCTGGCCGATTTGCAGGGACCCAAATTGCGCGTGGGCGAGTTTGCCGAAGGTGGCGAGATGCTGGAGCCCGGCCAGGGCTTCCGCCTCGATCTCAAGGACGAGATGGGCGACGCCACCCGGGTGACGCTCCCGCACAAGGAGATTTTCGATGCGCTCGAACCCGGCGCGCGCCTGTTGGTCAACGATGGCAAGATCGTCCTGAAGGTGACAGCGTGCGGGTCCGACTATGCGGATACCGAGGTCGTGGTCGGGGGGCTGATTTCCAACCGCAAGGGCGTGAACGTCCCCGATGTGGTGCTCCCGCTGGCCGCGCTCAGCGACAAGGATCGGGCTGATCTTGAGTTTGTCTGCACCATCGGGGTCGAATGGCTGGCGCTCAGCTTCGTGCAGCGGCCCGAAGACGTTCAGGAGGCGCGGGAACTGGCCGGTGGCCGGGCTGCGATTCTGTCCAAGATCGAAAAACCGGCAGCCGTGGCTGCCTATGACGCGATCCTCGAGGTGTCCGACGGCATCATGGTGGCGCGCGGGGATCTGGGTGTCGAACTGCCGGTGCAGAAAGTGCCCCCGATCCAGAAGCGTCTTGTACGCGGGGCGCGCGCGCAGGCCAAGCCGGTCATCGTCGCCACGCAGATGCTGGAATCGATGATCACCTCGCCGATGCCCACTCGGGCCGAGGTGTCCGACGTGGCCGCCGCGATCTACGAGGGTGCGGATGCGGTGATGCTCAGTGCGGAGTCCGCCGCAGGTGACTATCCGGTGGACGCCGTGCGCACCATGAACGATGTCGCGGTAGAGGTCGAAACCGATCCGACCTATCGCATGATCATCGAGGCATCCCGCCCCGAGACGCAGTCGACCGTGGCAGACGGCATTGTCTCCGCGGCCCGCCAGATCGCCGAGAAAACCAGCGGTATCACCGCCATCTGCTGTTTTTCCGAATCCGGCACCACTGCGCTCAAGGTCAGCCGCGAGAAACCGCGCGTGCCCATTATCGCGCTGACCTCGCGTCTTGGCACGGCGCGGCGCCTGTGCCTGAGCTGGGGCGCGCATTGTGTCATCACGGCAGAAGTGGACCGGTTCAAGATGGCCGTCGTTGCCGCCGCCCGCGCCGCGCGCACCGAAGGCTTTGCCGAAGAGAGCGACCAGATTATCGTTGTCGCCGGTGTGCCGTTCAACCAGCCCGGCTCCACCAACATCCTGCGGGTTGCCCCGTGCGAGGAACGCCTGATCTTCGCGACCGAGCCCGGCTGAACCGCACCGGCGGCCAGCTTCGGCCGCAAGGGGGCTTGCGAAGATGGGGCGAGTGGCGTACACGCACGCTCTCAAACACCCGTGCCGGCCACAGTGGCATGCCGAGTCGGGTGAACAAGCGTAGACGACAGGAGACGCAAATGCCCAAGATGAAGACGAAGTCGAGCGCCAAGAAGCGCTTCAAAGTGACGGCCAAGGGCCGCGTGAAGGCCGGTCAGGCCGGCAAGCGCCACGGCATGATCAAACGCACCAACAAGTTCCTCCGCAACGCACGTGGCACGACCACGCTGACCGGGCCGGATGAAAAGCTGGTGAAATCTTACATGCCGTATTCGCGTTAAGGAGGTCTGAGAGATGTCCCGCACCAAAGGTGGAACCGTCACCCACGCCCGTCACAAGAAGGTCATCAAAGCCGCCAAGGGCTACTATGGCCGCCGCAAGAACGCCTTCCGCACCGCCACGCAGGCCGTCGACAAGGCGAACCAGTATGCAACCCGCGACCGCAAGCAGCGCAAGCGGCAGTTCCGCGCGCTGTGGATCCAGCGGATCAACGCGGCTGTCCGCAGCCATGATGAGGCGCTGACGTATTCCAAGTTCATCAACGGCCTCGGCTTGGCTGGCATCGAAGTGGACCGCAAGGTGCTCGCCGATCTGGCTGTGCATGAGCCCGAAGCATTCGGCGCGATCGTCGAGAAGGCGAAAGCCGCGCTGGCCTGAGCCAGACACACGCTCGGATCTGACCAAAGGCCGCGCCTCCAGCGCGGTCTTTTCGCGTTGTCCGGGTGGACTACCCACAGGTTGTCCACAGTCGCGCTTAACGTGTGAGGCGCGACTCGGTCGATATTTTGTTGGGAAAGTGGCGGAGCGCCCGTTTGCACCCCCCGATTGTCCACAGATCAACCACAACACGGCGCATGCGCGCGCCGGGTTGCTGAATCCGCATCCAATCGCAGCGCCAAAGCCATGCCGATCTCGGCGCGCTGCGGCCCGGACTGATACCCTTGAAAGGTGTATTTTAACGGGTGGCCGGCATGGCGCGTATCAGTGAACTTCACTACTCCAACATCTATGCCTTTTTCAGCGGTGTCCCTGAATTCGTCGAGGTCGCGCTGCCCAAAGGCACCGATCCTTCGGACTTCACCGTCAGTTTCTACAGCCAGAGCGGAGACCTCATCCTGGAGGTGGCCCTGACCGAACCGGGCGTGCAGGTCTTCTGTGACAGGGATGCGACAGAGGACGTCTATGTCATCCAGTCCTGCGACTTCCCGTTCCAGATCAGCGACCCGGACATCCCGTTTTTCGAGGATTACAACGCCGAAGGCATCGCCCTGACCAACACCGCGAACGGCGAGGTGATCAACTTCTACGATATTGGCTGCGGATCTTCCCCGATCGAAGCGCGCACCGGCGCCGCCGAAGGCGCGCAATCGACGAACCTGCCGACGCCGACGAAACCGATCTTTGCCAACTACTCGCTTCAGTTCAACCAGCCCAACCCGGATCAACTGGTCTACGGCCCATTGACCCTGGGGAATTCCGGCGTGATCTGCTTCACCACCGGGACACTCATCGACACGCCCCACGGGCCTCGCCCCGTCGAAGACCTCGTTGCGGGGGACCTGGTCACAACGCTTGATAACGGGTCGCAACCGCTGGCCTGGGTGGGCGCGCGCACCGTGGTTGCCCAAGGCGACCTTGCCCCGGTTGTCGTCACGAGGGGCGTGCTGGGGGCCTTGCGGGACACCGCCGTCTCGCCCCAGCATCGCATGCTGGTGCGTGTCTGGCAGGCTGAGATGCTCTTCGGCGAGGCGGAGGTGCTTGTGCCGGCCATCGGTCTGGTCAACGGCGAGACGGTCTATCGCAGAACCGGGGGCGAAGTCCGTTATCACCACCTCCTGTTCGACACGCACCAGATCGTACGTGCGGACGGGGCCTGGTCCGAAAGTTTCCACCCCGGTCCGGTCGGGGTCTCTACATTGGCCCGCGCCACCCGCGAAGAGGTCCTGCGCCTGTTCCCGGAACTGCGCTGCAACCCAGACGCATACGGCCCTGCGGCCCGTCCCGGCCTGCGTGTGCGCGAGGCAGCGGTGCTGGCTGAGAACGTAGCGAAACTTCGCGCGGTACCGATTTAGGCGCATCCGCGGGCTTCACCCAAACCGCTTCGGGAGCTATGATTTCCTGATAATCAGAGTGAGGCGCCAGAGCAGTCATGGCCCGAATTAGCGAGTTACACTATTCCAATGCCTATGCAGCCAACTCGGGCGTTGCCGAGTTTGCCGAAGTAGCCTTGGCCCCGTCCGAGGATCCTGCGGACTTTGTGATCGGCTTTTACAATGCTGACGGATCGCTGATCCTTGAAGTCGCGCTCGACGATCCGGGCGTGCAGGTCACCTTTGATGCGGCGGCCAACGAGAACGTCTACACCATCTCGTCCAGCAATTTCGGATTTGTCCTGACCGATCCCGATGGTGGCAGCGCTGGAAACGCCGAAGCCACCGCGTTGACCAATATCGATACCGGCACGGTCGTGAATTTCTATGACATCGG
Source organism: Tropicimonas sp. S265A (assembly GCF_049800835.1). Classification (NCBI taxonomy): domain Bacteria; kingdom Pseudomonadati; phylum Pseudomonadota; class Alphaproteobacteria; order Rhodobacterales; family Roseobacteraceae; genus Tropicimonas; species Tropicimonas sp. S265A. The sequence goes on along the minus strand of NZ_JBNAFU010000013.1, from coordinate 49,689 downwards.
TGGCGGCACGCAGAACATCACCGCGACGCAAGGGGCCGCAGCCGGGGCTGTCTCCACGAACCTTGCCGTGCCCACCGGGCCACAAGCGGCGACTTACTCGCTCCAGTTTAACCAGCCCAACCCGACAACCCTTGTCGCCGTCCCGATCACGCAGGGCAATTCGGGCGTGATCTGTTTCGTGGCCGGCACGCTGATCGAAACGCCGACGGGCCTCAGGCCAGTTGAAGACCTCCGACCAGGGCAGGGTGTCTGCACGCGCGACAGCGGTCCGCAACCGGTCCGCTGGGTTGGCAGACGCCGCGTCCGGGCAGATGCCGCGTTCGCCCCGATCGTGATCGCACAGGGCCAGTTCGGGGCGGATCGCGACACGGCCGTCTCGCCACAGCACCGCGTGCTTGTCACCGGCTGGCAGGCAGAGATGCTGTTTGGCAGCGCAGAGGTGCTGGTGCCCGCTGCCGCCCTGGTCAATGGCGATACGGTGTACCGACGTCCCGGTGGCTGGGTGACCTACTGCCACGTCCTCTTTGACACCCACCAGATCATTCGCGCAGACGGAACTTGGTCCGAAAGCTTCCATCCCGGCCCCTGCGGGCTCGACACGCTGGCCCCGGAAATCCGGGCCGAACTTCTGGCCCTCTTTCCCGAGGCAGAAGTCCCGTCCGCACTGGCCAGGCCGGCCCTGCGTCTGACCGAAGGGGCCGTCCTGGCGAAAGCCTTGCGCACCTGAAGGGCGCGGCCCCGCACCAGCGCTTGCAAAACCCGGTCTGCTTGGCTACCCCTCGCCTCCGACAAGGCCGGAGGGCAGGATGGACGATCTGAAATCGAAATACCTTGGCGCGATCGCCGAGGCGGGCGATCAGGACGCGCTCGAAACCCTGCGCCTCGCGGCTGTCGGCAAGAAGGGCGAAGTCAGCCTGAAGATGCGCGAACTGGGCAAGATGACGCCCGAGGAACGGCAGGTCGCCGGTCCTGCGCTCAATGCGCTCAAGGATGAGATCAACGCAGCCCTTTCGGCCAAGAAGGCCGCGCTGGATGATGCCGCGCTGGATGAACGCCTGCGCAGCGAATGGCTCGATGTGACCCTGCCCGGGCGTGCGCGCCCGCGCGGCACACTGCACCCGGTCTCTCAGGTGTCCGAGGAGGTGTCGACGATCTTCGCGGACATGGGCTTCGCCGTCGCCGAAGGCCCCCGCATCGAATCCGACTGGTACAATTTCGATGCGCTGAACATGCCCGGTCACCACCCCGCACGTGCGGAGATGGACACATTCTACATGAAACAGCCCGAGGGGTCCGAAGACCGCCCGCCGGTGCTGCGCACCCACACCTCACCGGTGCAGATCCGGTCCATGCAGGCGCACGGCGCGCCCTTGCGGGTCATCTGTCCGGGCGGCGTCTATCGCTCCGATTACGACCAGACCCACACGCCGATGTTCCATCAGGTCGAAGGCCTTGCCATCGACAAGGACATTTCCATGGCAAACCTGAAATGGGTACTGGAGGAATTCGTCAGCGCGTTCTTCGAGGTCGATCATGTAGAACTGCGCTTCCGCGCGTCGCATTTCCCGTTCACGGAGCCCTCGGCAGAGGTCGACATCCGCTGCTCGTGGGAGGGTGGACAACTCAAGGTGGGCGAGGGGGACGACTGGCTCGAAATCCTCGGCTCCGGCATGGTGCATCCCAAGGTCTTGCAGGCCGGTGGGATCGATCCTGACCAGTGGCAGGGGTTTGCGTTCGGTGTGGGGATCGACAGGATCGCGATGCTGAAATACGGCATTCCCGATCTGCGCGCGTTCTTCGAGTCCGACTTGCGGTGGCTGCGCCATTACGGGTTCGTCCCGCTGGATGTACCAACGCTGGCCGGTGGTCTCAGCCGCTAGGTGGGAAAGTTGCAGGGCAGGCGGTCACGCCTGCGCCATTATTGCAGTTTCTGGCTGCTCAGGTATTGCGTCCCCGACAGGTCCTGCAACGCCTGTGCCTGCTGCGTGTTCTGACCTGAATACTGCGACATTACCGCGATGGCGGTCAGGCCCATCACTGCTGCGAAAACCATGGAACTGCGAGCCGCGCCCGACTCCGAGAGATAGAACCGTTTGATCATGAGGGTGTCCCCTGTCCCTTGAGCATCGGTGGTGCTCGGCGTTGGCTTTCGCCCGTGGCAGCGCCGTTAACCACAATTTAAGCCGTAAGGCGTGAGTCGGGTTGAAATGTGGCGAAACGGCGGCGAAATGTGGCAGCACTCACGACCTTCTGTCATTCGGCAACCATTCATGGGGCAAACCGGGCATTGTTCCGGCAAGCGTGACAGTGTAGCCCTGCGAAAAAGTTCAGTCTAATTCACTGAAAATAAACTATAAAAGAACGATCCTTGCCTCATGCGCGTGCGCTGAAGGGATAAACTGTGACCCAGGCGCCACATGCGGGGGTCAAGACGACTGTGACAACGCTATGGCGGCTCAGTCGATGGAGATCAGGCGCGGAGGGGCAGGCTCGGTCAACAGAGTGCCGCTTGGCGTGGTCTGGTGGCGAAGGACAAAATCCACGACAAGGATCAACAAAAGGCCAAAGACGATCGCGGCGATCAGCAGCTCGGTGACGATGCCACCAGAGCCGCGCCGCAACAGCGCTGCATGTTTCATTGTACGCCCGTTCCCGACCTGCTCCACGCAGATTCACCGTTAACCATTTATTAACTGATTGTTTCCTGATCGGAAACTTAGGCAAAAATGTGGCAGAAAAAAGGACGCAACAAGGCGCCCGGAACAGGTCGTGTCGACGGGGGCGATCGTGCCTATTTCGGCGGTTTTGCAAATACGATGTTGCCGCGCTTCTTCATGCCGACGCCAGACGTCTTGCACGCCAGCTTGCGCGCGGATGCGAGCCCGGAGCCGCGATTGCACTTGCTCGCCTTCGCGCCCACCAACTGCACACGTGTGACGCCGGGCCGTGTATCCCGGCTGGCCCAGGCAATCGGGTCGGCGCGCAGTATCATCTTGTCCAGCGACGGGGTATCGCTGACCACCCACGCAGCGCCCGCCACCCCGATCAGGGACAGGCCGCCAAAGGCGAGGGGAAGAATTATGCTGCGCAGACTGAACATCAGGTCAGGGGGTCCAAGCGGTTGATTTTACGGGCGACACAGGCATAGCGGCCCAATTCGACGAAAATTTGAGGCAAAAGGGGTCATTCAGGGCCGCCTGCGCCCGGATCATGACAAGCGGCAAGCCCCTTTAACCACCCGACGCCATCCGGTAAGACGCCAGAAAACTCCATCCGCACTGGACCCGACCCGATGAAATTCACCCTGTCCTGGCTCAAGTCGCACCTCGAAACCGACGCCTCTCTCGATGACATCCTCTATGCGCTGACCGACCTCGGTCTTGAGGTCGAAGGCGTTGAAAATCCGGCTGAAAGCCTTGCGGATTTCGTGATCGGCAAAGTGCTGAGCGCCGAGAAACACCCCGAGGCCGACCGGCTGAAAGTGTGTCAGGTCGATTTCGGTGAAGGGCCGAGCCAGATCATCTGCGGTGCTCCCAATGCACGCGAGGGCATCACCGTGGTCGTGGCCCGGCCCGGCGTCTACGTGCCCGGCATCGACACGACGATCGGCGTCGGCAAGATCCGCGGGATCGAAAGCCATGGCATGATGGCCTCCGAACGCGAATTGCAGTTGTCGGATGAACACACAGGCATCATTGAACTTCCCGAAGGCGAGATGGGCCAGACCTTCCCCGACTGGCTGGCCGAGCATGACCCCGCCAAGGTCGACCCGGTGATCGAGATCGCGATCACGCCGAACCGCCCCGATGCGCTTGGTGTGCGCGGGATTGCCCGCGATCTGGCCGCCCGCGGGCTGGGCTCGATGATCGCGCGCGACTGTGACCCGGTGCCGGGCACCTTCCCGTGTCCCGTCTCAGTCACCATCGATGCCGACACGCTGGACGATGCACCGGTTTTCTATGGCCGCATGATCCGCGGTGTAAAGAACGGACCGTCCCCGCAATGGCTGCAGGACCTGCTGCGCGCCATCGGCCTGCGCCCGATCAGCTTCCTCGTCGATGTGACAAACTTCTTCACCTACGACCGCAACCGGCCTTTGCACGTTTTCGATGCCGACAAGATTGCCGGAAACGCCCTGCGGCTGTACCGGGCCAAGGGCGGGGAAACGCTCATGGGCCTCGATGAGAAGGAATACACCTTCCAGCCCGGCATGGTCATCATCGGCGATGACAATGGCCCTGAGAGCATCGCAGGGATCATGGGCGGGTTGGAAACCGGCGTGACCGAAGACACGGTGAATGTCTTTGTCGAGGCGGCCTATTTCGACCCGGTGCGCACCGCCTATACCGGGCGCGGGCTGCGCATCAATTCCGATGCGCGCTACCGGTTCGAACGCGGGATCGACCCGGACTGGACCCCGCAGGGGTTGGAGCATGCCACGAGGATGATCCTTGATCACGCGGGCGGCGAGGCCTCCGAGGTGGTTGTGGCCGGGGCGCTTCCGGATGTGGCGCGGGCCTACCGGCTCGATACCGACCGGGTCCAAAGCCTTGTGGGCATGGACATTCCGGCAGAGGAACAGCGCGCAACGCTGCAGGCGTTGGGCTTCACGCTCGAAGGCGATCAGGCGCATGTTCCAAGCTGGCGTCCCGATGTGCTGGGTGAGGCCGATCTGGTGGAGGAGGTCGCGCGCGTCGCCTCCCTGACCAAGCTCGTGGGCAAGCCCTTGCCGCGCCCCTCCACCGGGGTGCCCAAGCCTGTTCAAACCCTTGGCCAGCGCCGTCAGGCCATGGCGCGCCGCACGGCGGCAGCCTTGGGATACAACGAGTGCCTGACCTATTCCTTCATCGATCAGGAGGCCGCTGCCCTGTTCGGTGGCGGCACCGATGCCACCGCGCTGGAAAACCCGATCAGCTCGGAAATGAGCCATATGCGCCCTGCGCTTCTGCCCGGGCTCATGCGGGCCGCGGCGCGCAACCAGGCGCGTGGGTTCCTCGATCTGGCACTGTTCGAGGTCGGCCCCGTGTTTCATGGCACGGCGCCCGAGGATCAGGACACGCTCATTTCCGGCCTGCTGGTCGGGCGTACCGGACCCAAGGACGTGCATGGCGCGGCGCGGCCCGTGGATGTGTATGATGTGAAGGCGGATGCCGAGGCGATCCTGTCCGCCATCGGTGCACCGGCCAAGGTCCAGATTCTGCGCGCGGCGGATGCCTGGTGGCATCCGGGTCGCCATGGCCGGATCTGCCTCGGCCCCAAAAAGGTGCTCGGCGTCTTCGGCGAGGTGCATCCGAAGGTTGTTGCCGCGATGGACCTCAAGGGGCCCGTCATGGCCTTTACCTTGTGGCCAGGTGAAATTCCCGCGCCGCGCAAGTCAAACGCAACCCGCCCGGCGCTCACCCTGCGTGACCTGCAACCGGTTGAACGGGATTTTGCCTTCGTCGTCGATGCGCAGGTCGAGGCGCTCGCGCTGACCAACGCCGCCGCCGGGGCGGACAAGACCCTGATTACGGATGTCCGGGTGTTTGATGAATTCATCGGCGGCTCGCTGGGGGAGGGCAAGAAATCCCTCGCGATCACCGTGCGGATGGAGCCGACCGAGCAGACCCTGACCGAGAAAGAGATCGAGGCGGTCGCCGCAAAGATCGTCGCCAAGGTCGAAAAGGCCACCGGCGGGGTGCTGCGCGGCTGATCCGCTGCGCCGTATTAGCGGACCGGCAGGCGGGCGGCAAAGTTGCTTTTACCGCCTGCGGGGATATTTTCAGAACTGAAGGGGGCAGCCACGCCCCATCCATGCGGAGGGAGAGGGACATGGCTTTGAACATCTATCTGTCGGGCGAAATTCACACCGACTGGCGTGAGCAGATCATCGAAGGCGCGAAAGGGCTGGACGTGACGTTCTCAGCCCCTGTCACCGACCATGGTGCGTCTGATGATTGCGGTGTCGCGATCCTCGGCGCAGAGCCCAACAAGTACTGGCATGACCACAAGGGTGCGATGGTCAACGCGATCCGCACCCGCAAGGGCATCGCGGATGCCGACATCGTGGTCGTGCGGTTCGGCGAGAAATACAAACAGTGGAACGCGGCGTTCGACGCGGGCTATGCCGCCGCGCTTGGCAAGTCGATCATCGTGCTGAACCCGCCGGAGCATCAGCACGCGCTCAAGGAAGTGCACGCCGCCGCCCTCGCCGTGGCCGAGCAGCCCGCGCAGGTGGTTGAGGTGTTGCGCTATGTCCTGACCGGCACCTTGCCCGAAGGCCACGCGGCGGCTGCCGAGTAATCAGATCACAATGGCATCCGTGCGGTTCCGGATCGCGCGGATCAGGCTCAGCGCCGTGGTCGCGGACGTGCCCGGGTTCGATGGGTCGGGCAGGGCGGTGACCTCGAACCGCACCTCCGCGCCGTCGGCCTCCACCGTATAGGCATGGCGGTTGCCGCGGGCGCTCGGGTCGGCGACCAACCGCGCCTCGGTGTCGTCAAACCCGGCCCCCGCCAAGGCCAGCGTCGCGGCCACGTTGGCGTTCTTGGGAAAGCGCAACGCCGCCTCCCGCGCTGACCCTTCGAACAGAACCACAGGCTCCGACAGACGCGAGAGATCCCGCCCCTCCGCGGCCGGGCTCCCGGCCCAGGCTGCGGGCGGTTTGGACCCGGTGTAGCGCACCGCGCGCAGCTTGGATTTGTCGAGCGCTGCGACCAGATCGATACCGCCAATCGCGCCTGCGGGGATCAGAAGGTGTGCCCCATCCCTCGGGGCCGCGCGCATCGCGGCCTCCGTCTGCGGATCGGCCATTGCACCAACAGACGCCATTAGGACATCGCGCCCGTGGCGAAGCACCTCCGGCACCAGGACGCGCGCTGCGTCCTGCCCGGCCGCTTCAACCACCAGATCGGGGTTAAATCCGAGCAACGCGCCAAGGTCCGGCAAGGCCACCGCCCCGCCCGGTAATGGGCGCGGCGTACGGGTCAAAATGCCAAGCTGCGCCTCGGGCAGGGCTGCGGCCACCGCCTGCCCGATCGCGCCATAGCCGATCAGTGCGAGATTCATCCCTCGCGCGGGGGTATGTTCAGGCCGACCTCAACCGCGGGCCTCGCGAGGAACCGCTCCAGATACGCAACCGTGTTGGGGTGATCGTCCCAGCCCACAAGCTCCCGCGCGCCGTAGAAATCAAGCCCGCGCAGCCAGGGCGCAATGGCGATATCCGCAATGGAGAAATCGCCCGCAATCCAGTCCTGCCCGTCAAGCTGGCCTTCAACCACGTTCAGCAGGCGCTTGGCCTCGTTCACATAGCGCTCACGCGGGCGCGGGTCTTCGATCTCGGCCCCCGCAAACTTCACGAAGAACCCCATCTGACCAAACATCGGACCCAGCCCGCCCATCTGGAACATCAGCCATTGCGTGACCTGCGCCTTGTCCGCAGCGGTCTTGCCAATGAGCTTGCCGGTCTTCTCCGCCAGATAGAGCAGGATCGCCCCACTTTCGAAAAGCCCGATCGGGGCCCCATCCGGACCATCGGGATCGATGATTGCCGGGATCTTGTTGTTGGGGTTCAGCGACAGGAATTCGGGGCTTTTCACATCCGCATCCGCCAGCGTGACGCGGTGCGCCTCATAGGGCAGGCCCATTTCCTCCAGAGCGATCGACACCTTCACCCCGTTCGGCGTGGGGAAGGAATAGAGTTGCAACACACTGGGGTCCTTTGCGGGCCAGCGTTTTGTGATCGGAAAGGCATCAAGCGCTGTCATTTCTGGGCTCCTGTTCGGCGACTCCTTGCCAGATATGCGGAAAACCGTTGCAAACCAATGCTTTCATGGGTGCACATATGCGGAGGGGGTGTGCACCCCCACGCGACGACTAACAGGGAAACAAGAAATGATTAAAGAATTCAAAGACTTCATTGCGCGCGGCAACGTCATGGACATGGCCGTCGGGATCATCATGGGCGCGGCCTTTACCGCCATCGTAACGTCGATGGTCGACGATCTTGTAAATCCGCTGATCGGCCTCTTTGTGGGCGGCATCGACTTTTCCAGCATGAGCGTCGGCGTCGGAGACGCGCAGTTCATGTATGGCAACTTCATCAACGCCGTGATCAAGTTCATCATCGTCGCCTGGGTCGTCTTCCTGCTGGTCAAGGGCGTGAACCGGATGAAGGAAATGGCCGAGGGCGAGGCCGAGGAGGCCCCTGCCGAAGACGAGGGTCCATCTGAAAAGGACCTGCTGGTCGAAATTCGGGATGCACTCCAGAAAAGCTGACGGTATATCCGCGCCGAACACTCAACGTAAGGCGTGGATATGGACAGTTTGTGGGCGGGCATTGCCCAGATGAATGAAGCACTTGAGGGGTATCTGCCCCTCATCTGGAACGCAGCGAAAGCGCTGATCGTTCTGATCGTCGGCTGGATCGTGGCTGGGCGCGTGGGCGCGGTGGTGCGCAAGCGCATCAACAACACCCCCCAGATCGACCAGACGATCGGCAATTTCGCGGCCAGCATGGTCAAGTGGGTCATCCTCTTGATGGTGCTGGTCGCGGTCCTCGGCATCTTCGGCATTCAGGCGACAAGCCTCGTGGCGGTCTTCGGGGCCGCGACACTGGCCATCGGTCTGGCGCTGCAGGGCACGCTGGCCGACATTGCGGCCGGGTTCATGCTGATCCTGTTCCGCCCCTACAAGCTTGGCGATTTCGTCGAGGTGGGCGGCACGTCCGGCACCGTCAAGGACCTGAACCTGTTCGTGACCGAGCTTGCGACCCCCGACAATGTGCAGATCATCGTGCCGAACGGGCAGGCGTGGGGAACCATCATCACCAACTATTCCGGCCATCAGACCCGGCGCGTCGATCTGGTGTTCGGCATCGATTACGAAGACGACATGGAAAAGGCCAAGGGCATCATCCTGCGCCTCGCGACGGAGGACCCCCGCACGTTGGCCGATCCCGAGCCTTGGGTGCGGGTGACAAATCTGGGCGACAGCTCGGTCGATATCACCGCGCGTCTCTGGTGCGACGCGGCTGACTATTGGGAGCTGAAGTTTGCCATGACCCAGAAGGTCAAAGAGGCATTCGATGCCGAGGCGATCTCGATCCCCTATCCGCACTCGGTGGAAATCCAGAAAGCCGGTTAGCAGACCCTGTAAATGCGAAAACGGCGCTCCGGGTCGGGGCGCCGTTCTCATGTCTGGATCAGGCTGCCAGCAGGTCCGTGTCCGTGACCGGCAGGCCGAGCGCTTCGCCCACCGCGCGGTAGGTCAGCTTGCCCGCATGCACGTTCAGACCCGCGCGCAGATGCGGGTCGTCGGCAACCGCATCGCGCCAGCCCTTGTCCGCCAGCGTCAGCATATAGGGCAGCGTCGCGTTCGACAGCGCCAGCGTGGAGGTACGCGCAACCGCGCCCGGCATATTGGCCACGCAATAATGCATGATCCCGTCGACCTCGTAGATCGGGTCCTGGTGCGTCGTCGCGCGGGAGGTTTCGAAACACCCACCCTGATCGATCGCCACATCGACAATCGCGGCCCCCGGTTTCATGTCTGACAGCTGCGCGCGGCTCACCAGTTTCGGCGCAGCCGCCCCCGGGACCAGAACCGCCCCGATCACCATATCAGCGCGCGCGACCTCTTCGGCGGTGGCCGCCCGGCTTGCGTAGCGCGTGGTGAACGTCGCACCGAATACCTCATCAAGATGCCGGATACGGGGCAAGGACCGGTCCAGAACCGTCACCCGCGCGCCCATGCCAGCCGCGATGCGCGCGGCATGCGTGCCGACCACGCCACCACCGATCACGACGACTTCCGCCGGGCCAACGCCGGGCACGCCGCCCATCAGGACGCCGCGCCCGCCATTGGCCTTTTGCAGGGTCCAGGCCCCCATTTGCGGGGCAAGGCGCCCGGCCACCTCGGACATCGGCGCAAGCAGCGGCAACGACCCATCCGGTGCGGTCACGGTTTCATAGGCAATTGCTGTAACGCCCGAGGCCAGAAGGTCGCGCGTTTGCTCTGGATCAGGGGCCAGATGCAGGTAAGTGAACAGAAGCTGCCCCTCGCGCAGCATCGCGCGTTCGACGGCCTGCGGCTCCTTGACCTTCACTATCATGTCGGCACGCGCGAACACTTCGGCTGCGGTATCGACGATCCCGGCACCTGCGGCGATGTAGGCGGCGTCGTCAAACCCGGCCCCGACACCAGCCCCGGCCTGCACGATCACACTGTGCCCATGGGCAACAGCCTCGGCAGCGGCATTGGGTGTCAGGCCGACGCGGAATTCCTGTGGTTTGATCTCGGTCGGGCATCCGATCAGCATGTGAACCTCCCATGGTGGCAGCGGATTGTTTCAACTGACGCCAAGTGTGACAGGTCCCTGTGGAATTGCTTTGAAATTTCATGCGCGCAGCGTATGCAGGGCGCAACAATTTTGTGCTATTATCAAAAATACGGGAGAATTTTGCGCGATGATCAATCTCGACGATACAGATCTCCGTCTGCTGAACGCATTGCAGCGTGAGGGGCGTCTGTCGAATGCTGAGTTGTCCGAGCGCGCGCATCTCTCGCCCTCGGCCTGTCACCGCCGCGTCGCACGGATGGAACAGGCCGGTGTCATCCGGGATTACGTTGCACTGGTCGACCCGCGCGCGGTCGATCGCAAGACCACCGTGTTTGTCGAGATCACGCTGAACGGGCAGGCCGACGAGGTGCTGGCCGAGTTCGAGGCCGCGGTCGCGCGCATTCCTGACGTGCTGGAATGTCATCTGATGGCAGGCTCGGCGGATTACCTCCTGAAGGTCGTCGCCCGTGATACCGAGGATTTTGCCGCCATCCACCGTCGCCATCTGGCGAAACTGCCGGGTGTGGCACAGATCCAGTCGTCTTTTGCGCTGCGCACCGTGTTCAAGACCACCGCCCTGCCGGTCTAGGTGGCACCGCGCAGGGTGAACGCCACCATCAACACCGCAACCGCCGCCACCCAGGACGCGAGCGCGCGCCAGAAAATCAGGACCCACGGCGCCTCAGTCAGCGTTCTGCTGGCCTGTACGACCCCGGCAGGCAGGCCAACTGCCGCCAACGCCCCCCCGGCCATCCCCAGTAGAAACGGCAGGGGAAGGTCGCCCATCGGGTGATCCTCCATCAGGTACCGCGCGCTCAGGAGCATCGCCCCCCCGGCCATGGCCAGAACCCCGGGGCCGGGCAGGCGTGGGGCCAGAATGCCCAATCCCCCAACCGCCAGCGCAAAGGCCGCGAGGGCCACAACGCCGACAGGCGGCACCAGTGGCCCCAGCCCGAACCCGATCGCGGCACAGACTGCCAGAACCGGCCAGCCCGCGAGCATGCCTTCCTCGCGCCAGATCGCCAGCAACAGTCCGGTACCGACCAGAACGAGCGCCGTGGGCAGTGCCAGCCAGGGCTGCGCCACCCCCTGCACGAACAAGTCGTATCCTTCCTGCCCGGCCTGAAACGCATGTGCCTCGGCCCGCAGCGGTGTGCACAACAGCGCCGCTGCGGCGACAGTGCGGCGGATCATGCCATCCCGGTCAGGAACGCTGCCCCTGCCAGCGCGATCAGTCCGCCCGCCCCGCGAATGGCCAGATTGCCCTTGGGCAGTTTGGTCAGCGCCCCAAGCGCGATCCCGACCATGTGCAGCGCGCCTGTGGCGATGACGAAGCCGATCGCATAGGCAAACGGGTTGGCGGCGTTCGGCAACTCCGTCCCATGCGCGTGCCCGTGGAAAATCGCGAAGACCCCCACCAGCACGGCAGCCACCCAGAGCGGTGCGCGCACCCACAAGGCCACCATCAGGCCCAGCACAAGACCGGATGCGGCAATACCGAATTCGACCGCCGGAATGGGGATGCCCAAAACGCCAAGCGCGCCGCCAAAGGCCATGACCAGCGGGAACACCAACGGCAACACCCAGATCGCGGGGCTGCCCAGAATCGCCCCCCACAACCCGACTGCCACCATTGCGACCACGTGGTCCGGGCCCAGAACCGGGTGCTTCAGCCCCGACAGGAACCCACCGGCCAGCCCGGTTCCCTCATGCGCAAGGGCCGGTGCGGCCCATGCCAGCACCACCAGTCCCGCAAGGTTCAGATATTTCGACATCGTGCCACCCTCTCGAAAAAAACTGCCCGCAAGGTACCAGCCATCCGCAAACCGGCAAGACTCATCTCGGACGAATGGCGGATTTTCCAACAGGTGCCACGCGCCTAGACTGTGCCCATGTCGCGACTCTTCTTCTCCTTCGGGCTGTTGGGCCTGCTGTGCCTTCCCGGTGCCCCCCGCGCCAACCCGGTCGATGCCGCGCAGGCCCTCATCGCGCCGATGACGCAGGCGCTGGTCTCGGTCACGCCGGAAACCGAAGGCCTCGTGCGCCTGCGACTCGGGGGGGACCCGGCCATTCTGTCCGGCGCGATCTGGGCAGAGGACGGAACGGTGCGTTATCCTCCGCAAGACGGCATCGGGCATGTGTCGGATCAGGCGGTACTCGACAATCTGCCCGCCTTGCATGCGATCATGGTCAAGGCCGGAGCGGGGGTTTGGGTCGCCTCCGCGCTTGACCAGACCCGGCTGTTCTACTGTCAGGCCGGCGATCGCGTCTGCCTTGTTGCCGACGCTTCGGCCCTCGCGGCTCCGCTTGGTCTCGCGGACGCGGATGCCGTGCGCAGCGCGCTCGTCTCGGATCCGACGCATCCGGCCATGCCCCGTACTGTTTGGATCTTGCTTGCCATGGGGTTGGCGGCAGGGCTGTGGTACCTGCGCCGACCCGCCAAGGCCGCTGCACCCAGTGTGCCAGTCGATCCGGATGCCTTCAAGCTGGCGGATGTGCTTGTCTCGCCCGGCCGTCTCAGCGCGTTTCGCAACGGGCGCGAGATTGCCCTGACCGCGCGGGATGTGAAGCTGCTCAGGCATCTTGCGCACCACCGTGGGCAGGTCATCTCCAAGGACGCGCTCTATGATGCGGGCTGGGGGCGGGACTTCATGCCGAACTCCCGCGCGCTGGATCAGCATATCGCCACGCTGCGTCGCAAGCTCGACCCCGACCGCGCCGCGCCCGCGGTGATTGAAACCGTGCACGGGCAGGGCTATCGCGCGCCTGCCTGAGTGTTTCTTGCAAAAATCTTGCAAGGCGCTTGCGGGCATCTGACATCTTTCGCGACCTTGTGTGACCTGATGGGACTGTCAAAACCCAGGAGGACCCCATGCGCCCATTCAAATCCGCCCGTCCATGCACCCTTGTTCCCAATGCGCTCGCGCTCGCGCTCGCGTTTCTCGGCTCCGCCGCGCTCGCCGACAGCCCCGGGCCGCATGAAATGGTGATGGAGGATCACGGCACGCATAATCCCGAGGAACTGTCGCTCAAGGGCGCATTGGCTCGGTTGAAGATCGGCACACCCACCCCGATGGACAGTGCGCTGGGGTATGGCGCGGCCAAGGCCGGCATGCACGAGGAAGCGCGCGAGATTTTCACCGACAGCGCAAATCGTGGAAATGTTCAGGGCATGACCTGGCTCAGCTGGATGGAGGATAACGGCCTCGCCGGGCCGGAAGACCCCGAAGCCGCCGCGGAATGGGACCGTCGCGCTGCTGAACTTGGGTCCGAAGTGGCGATGTTCAATTACGGGCTGGACCTGTTGCGCGGGCGCGGTGTGCCCCGCGATGTCGAACTCGGTCGACAGGTCATTCGCAAGGCCGCCGACCTCGGCGAGCCCTCCGCACAGGCCCTGATCGCAGAGGACTGGGATCTCGACGCCGTCACGCCGGATGCCGACGCGTGGAAGTACGATCCCTTGCTCTATTAAGCAATCGCTCCCGTTGTGATTGCATTTTGCCTAAAAAACCGTTCATTTGCCTGTTGAACGGAGCCTAAGCTGTATGCAGCGACCATGCGCGCGATACATGAGGCTCAGATGGTACCGCAACACCGTGAGGCCGGATCGTGGCGATCTACTCCTATATTGGCTACGCTCCGAGCGCGCTCACCAACAGTGGCGGGACCTTCCGGGTCTCGACCGGTTATGACCCGAGCACTGACCGGGTCAACATCACGGTTGATGACGCTGCCGGGGGCCAGACCCTCGGCAATGGCGGAACGCCCCCGCGTGACGATCTGGGGTTTCTTTTCGACGGCGATCGCTTCGACAACGAAGATGGTGACGACCTGACGCAAACCGGGGTCGTCACCGAGCTTGACGGGACGCCGATCAACAGCGGCCGGATCTATCTGGAGCAGGGCTGGACCCTGACAGCGTCCGGACAGCCGACAATCACGGTCTACCGGGTCGAGATCGAAGGCGCTTTCGTCGGGTACATCCCGTCTCAGCCACTGGCAGAGGGCGTGATCTACAACGCGTCCCAGTTCAACGTCACCCCAGCCAACGCCCCCGACACGCGGGACCCGAGCGTTCTGACGGACGTTCCCTGTTTCGTTGCCGGAACCCTGATCCAGACACCCGACGGAGACGTACCCGTCGAGGCACTGCGGCCCGGCGCGCTGGTGTCATGTGCGGATGGGGCCGTGGCCAGAGTTGCCTGGGCCGGTTCGCGTGCAGTGCTGCCGGCATTTCTGGCCGATCACGGACTCTGGCCGATCCGCATCTCCAAAGGCGCGCTTGGCCACGACTTGCCGCGGCGCGATCTTTGGGTGTCGCCGAACCATCGCCTCGCGCTGTCGGGCGCGCTGTGCGAACTGCTCTGCGGTGTGACGGAGGTTCTGGTCCCGGCAAAGTTCCTCTTGCCGCTCGACGGTGTGGAGACCTGCCGCCCGGATGGACCGGTTGTGTATTGCCACCTCCTGTTTGACGCCCACCGCATCGTTCTGGCCGAAGGCGCGCCTAGCGAAAGCCTCCATCCCGGGGATATCGCGCTTGGCGCTTTCCATGCCGAAGCGCGGGAGGAGGTTCTGACCCTCTTTCCCGAACTTGAGTCAACCGGTCTCGACAGCTACGGCCCAACGGCCGCCAAGGTTCTGCGCCGTCCCGAGGCCCGCGTGCTGGTGGAGGCGCTGCGCAGCCCCTGAAAAATTTTGCTACAAAATGTAAAACGGCCCGTTTTCGCATGCTGCAAAACGTACAAAACGCGCCGCGTCTTTCCGAAAGGTAAAGAAAAACCCCCGGGCGTCGGCCACGGGGGTTCTATTCGAAAGGGCCGCCAAAGCCGCCCTTCAGCGTCGTGTCACGGACCTCAGAGCATACCTTCGCGCTGTGCCTTTTTACGGGCAAGCTTGCGGGCACGGCGGATGGCCTCGGCCTTCTCGCGTGCTTTCTTCTCCGAGGGTTTTTCGTAATGTTGCTTGAGCTTCATTTCCCGAAACACACCCTCGCGCTGCAGCTTCTTCTTCAAAGCGCGCAGTGCTTGATCGACATTGTTGTCGCGAACGCTGACCTGCATGTGGTTGTCACCACCTTCCTAAGTTAAAGTTGCCTGAAAAGCAGGAGGTGGCCGTATAGCAGCGGCCCTCTACCTTGTCCAGTGCCGGAACCTACGGCCTTGTGAAAACGGAGAATTCTGGATGACTGACGCGCAACAGCCCCCCGCAGACCTGAAAGAAGCCCTTCTGGATGCGGCCCTGATCCACGTGGCGTTCGATGGCTGGTCCGAAACCGCGTTCGCGGCGGCCTGCACCGATGCCGGGATCGACCGGTCGGTTGCGCGCGGTCTTTTCCCGCGCGGCGCTTTGGATCTGGCCGTCGCGTTTCACCGGCGCGGCGATCAGGCCATGGTCGCCAAGCTCCGCGCGGCTGATCTGGGGGCGATGCGGTTCCGTGACCGGGTTGCAACGGCAGTACGCTACCGCCTTGAAAGTATTGACGATAAAGAGGCTGTGCGCCGTGGTGCGACACTTTTTGCGCTGCCCATGCACGCCGCCGAGGGCGCGAAGCTGGTCTGGGAAACCGCAGACCACATCTGGTCGACCCTTGGCGACACATCGACGGATGTGAACTGGTACACCAAGCGCGCGACGCTGTCCGGCGTCTATTCCTCGACCGTTCTTTACTGGCTGGGCGACAGCTCGGACGGGCATCAGGCGACGTGGGATTTTTTGGACCGGCGCATTGACGACGTGATGAAAATCGAAGACCTCAAGGCATCGGTGAACAAGAACCCGGTGCTCAAGGGCCTGTTCGCCGGACCGAACTGGGTGCTGAGCCAGATCAAAGCCCCCTCCAAACTCTCGCGTACGGACCTTCCCGGCTCCTACACGCCGAAATAGGAAGACCCGATGCCCCTGCCTCAGACCATGCGCGCTGTCGAGATTTCGGAACCCGGCGGACCCGAAGTCCTGCGCTCGTGCACCCGCCCGCTGCCCGTGCCGGATGCGGACCAGATCCTGATCAAGGTGGCCTACGCCGGGGTCAACCGGCCCGATGCCCTGCAACGCGCAGGTAACTACGCGCCACCGCCCGGCGCCAGCGACCTTCCGGGATTGGAAGTCTCGGGTGAAGTTGTCGGTGTCGGCCAGAATGTGTCCCGCTGGCGAGTCGAAGATCAGGTCTGCGCGCTCACACCCGGCGGCGGCTACGCGGAATATGTGGTTTGCCATGCGGATCATGCACTTGGCGTTCCGGCAAACCTGTCGCTCGACCAAGCGGCTTGTCTGCCGGAGAACCATTTCACTGTCTGGTCCAACGTTGTTACGCGCGGCGGGCTAACCGGTGGAGAGCAGTTTCTGGTCCATGGCGGATCGTCCGGCATCGGGACAGTCGCGATCCAGCTCGCAGCAGCGCTCGGCGCACGGGTCTTTGCAACCGCCGGGTCAGCGGAGAAATGCGCGGCCTGTGAGCAGCTGGGGGCGGAACGAGCGATCAACTACCGAGAGGAGGACTTCGTGGAGCTCCTGCGTGCCGAAGGTGGAGCCGACCTGATCCTCGACATGGTTGGTGGCGATTACCTGCCGCGAAATGTGAAGGCCCTCGCCGATGACGGTCGGCTTGTTCAGATCGCGTTCTTGCAAGGCCCCAAGGTGGCCCTGAATTTTGCGCAGTTGATGATGCGCCGGCTGACCATCACAGGCTCCACGCTGCGCCCGCAATCGGACCTCGCCAAAGCCCGTATCGCGCAAGACCTGCGCGACCACGTGTGGCCACTGATCGAGGCGGGCAGGATCGGCGTTGTGATGGATAGCGAGTTCGCTCTGGAGGAGGCTGCCGCTGCCCACGCCCGCATGGAAAGCTCGGCCCATATCGGAAAAATCGTCCTTAAGGTCTGATGCCTATTCGGCCGCGATCTTGAGATCAGGGGGCGTCTGCGGCGCTGCGTACCGGGGGGACGCCACGTCTTTCTGCTGGGGACGGACCAACGCGAACATCGCGGGGGTGAAGTAGAAACTGACAACGGCGGACAACAGAACTCCTCCGGCGATGGCCATTGCGAACGGTGGCCAGAAACCGCCCCCATCGAGGATCAGCGGCAGGAAGCCCCCAAAGGTCGTGAGAGTTGTCGACACGATGTGCCGCGATCCGTCCATCACCACGTCGGCCATGGCCTCGCTGTCCCCAGCTGCCGCCTGTGGAGATTGTTGTAATGCCGTCAGGATGATGATCGCCGCGTTGATCGACACACCAATAGATCCGATCACGCCGATCACGGCCGTGATCCCGAACGGGTATTGGAAGACCGCAAGCGACAGCACGCTCAACCCCGCCGACAGGATTGCCACGACGAAGGTGACGGCGGCCAGCCGGAACGAACCAAAGGTCATGACAACCGTGGCGAGCGACAGGGTGACGATCAGGCCAAGGGGGGTCATCAGGTTGTTGATGGTATCGTTGCGGGCATCTGAATCTCCGCCGACTTCCAGCGCATAGCCGTCTGGCAAGGTGAACCCCGCAGCGGCAATCGCGTCTTGTGCGGCACCCAAAGCCGCCTCAGGCAAAACGCCCGCGACGAGGAAAGCCTGGACGGTGTTCACGCGGGCCCCGTCACGCCGGGCAATCGGGCTATCGGAGGGCACAAGCGCGATATCGGCCAACGCGGATAGGGGGAGTGCGGGCAGGGTCTGGCTGTTTGCAGCTCCAGACCCCGGTGGTGGCACGATGAGAAGCTGCGATATGCGCTCTGCATCGCCCCGCACTCCGCCGCCAAGCTCGACCCGAATGGGTAGCTGCTCGGAGGCTTCGATCAAGGTCGCGCCGGTGACGCCGTCCAGGCCTGCCTGTAGTTGGCGCGCGATATCGGTGAGGCTCAGACCCGCCAGCCGCGCGGCCGCCTCGTCGATGTTGATTTCAAGTTTCGGCGCGCCGCCTTCGAGGTTGGACCGTACGGTCGTGATCTCGGGAACCGTTTGCAGTATGCCTTTCAGGGCGTCGCCTTGCTCGCGCAACGTACGCAAGTCGGGTCCGACAACGCGCAACTCGATGGGGGCGTCAACCGGTGGCCCCTGGATCAGCCCGCGGACCAGGATCCGGGCTTCGGGGTGGGCACGGGTCAGGTCGTCCTGAAGGGGGGCCAACAGCGCCGCTGTGGTTTCCGGCGACGCAGTGGTGACCAACGCCTGCGCAAACGAGGGTTCAGAACTGCGCGAGCCGACGAGGTTGTAGTAGAAGGCCGGGGCACTTTCGCCCAACGTCCATGCGACTTGGGTAACGCCTGCGGTCGCCCTCAGTTCGGCGTCGATGTCTTCGACCAGTCGGTGGGTTTCGGTGATGGCCGTTCCACGGGCCATCTCAAGCTCGATATGGAACTGGTTCCGGTCAACGGCGGGAAAAAACTGCGCAACCAGCGTGGGAAAGCTCACAAAGCCCATCACCGGCAGCACGAGTGCGAGTGCGATAGATCGAACCGGATTTGCAGTGGACCAGCGCAAGGACGTTCGAAACAGACGTCCCATCAAGCCAGAACGAATGCCCGCCCCACGCCCACCGTCGGGCAGGAACCAGCCTGCCAGAGCGGGTGTAATCGTCAGGGCAATGACAAGCGACCAGACCAGCATCAACACCACCGCAATCGCGATGGACCCTACGAAGTCCCCAGCAGGTCCCGGCAGCAGGATCATCGGCACAAAGCTGAGTGCGGTCGTCACGGTGGAGGCCAAAAGCGGCGCTGCCAACCGGCCGACAGCCTTCTCGGCGGCTTCCAGGCGGGTTGCGCCCTTGGCGAGCCTTTGGCGGATTTCGTCGCTCATGACGATCGCAGCATCAACCAGCAGGCCCAGGGCCACGATCAGCCCTGTCACACTCATCTGATGCAGCGGGAGCCCGATGAAATTCATTGACGCGAGCGTGGCAAGGCTGACCAGCGGGAGGACCGTCGCAACGATCAATGCGGCCCGGAACCCGAGCGTGATCAGCAGAACCGCGACCACCAGCCCGACGCCGAGCGCCATGTTCAGCGCAACTTGTTCCAAACGTTCGGCAGTGTAGATTGACTGGTCGAAAATTTGCTCGACATGCAATTCTGCGGGCAAGGATGGCTCGAATGCTGCGACCGCCGTCTTGACCCGATCCATCCACACATCGATTTGCAGGCCATCTCCGGCCTCAACCCCCAGAAGGACTGCGTCCTTGCCATCGATCAGTGCGATGCTGGAGGCCGGTATGCGCGGCACGCGCGCAATATCGGCAATGTCGTCGAGCCGGGTGATCTGGCCCTCGGTCCCGCGCACCAATACGATTCTGCGCATGCGCTCCAGGGCTTCGATATCACCGGACACGTCGAGTAGGATATCTGTTTGGCCGTTCAGCAAACGCCCGGACTGCACTTTGGCATCGGCGGCTCGAATTGCCGCCGCAATCGCATCGGGTGTCAGACCGAGCGCAGCCGTGCGCGTGGGATCCAGCTGCACGCGAATTTCTTCCTCCGGTGTCCCGAAGGTTTCTACGCTTGCAGTGCCCGGCACATTGCGCAGGTGCTCTGCGAGTTCTTCGGCATAACGTGCAAGAACCGGGGGTGTGACCGTGCCCGCAGTGGGGCTGACCGCGAAGATGGCACCAACCGCCGCAATCCCGTCGCTGTCGAATTCTGGTGGGCGGACGCCATCGGGAAAAGTGCGTGCAACATCGGACACGCCATCCCGTGCTTCGGACCAGATCTGTTCGATGATCCCGGGGTCGGTCGTTTCGTCCAACTCCAGCCGCACGACAGACACACCACTTGCCGAGGTAGACGCGATTACACTGATCTCCGGTCGCTCCCGCATTTCCTCTTCCAGAGGTTGCGTGACCAAAGCCTCGACGCGTGATGGTTCTGCGCCGGGATAGAGGGTCGTGATCGTCGCGTTGAGGTTCGTGATGGTCGGATCTTCCTGCCGACCCAGCGCCAGAAAGGCCGACGCGCCTGCGGAAATGATGACCAACAGCGCCAGAATGACGAGCCTAGGATTCTTGAAAGTCAGGGCGCGCATGGCTTCAACTCTCGCCAGCGCCGGACACATGTTGCCCCGGGCTCAGACGGTGTGTGCCCACGGTCACGACCTGCGCATTACCAGGAAGTGCACCGGCAACATACACGCGGTCGCCGGCGATGTGTTCCAGCGTCACGGCAGCACGCTGGATCACGTCTGTGCCGTCGGGGAGGACAAAGATCGTCCACAAGCCGTCGATGCCCTCGCTGAGGGCGCTCATCGGGACCCAGGCGCCGTCGTTCTGGACCGTGCGGGTCAGCGTCAGGGCAGCTAGTGTCCCAGTGACCGGTGCCACATCCTCAGGCAACGCGATAAGGACAGAGCGGGTGCGCGTTGCAGGGTCCAGATCTGGTCGTACCCGCGCGACCCTTCCGGTCACCGTACCGCTGGACAGGGCGACGTCCACCTGATTTCCGGGACGTAACCGGTCCGACAGGTCCTCCGGCAATCCGACCCTCAGGACCGAAACGCGGTCCTGCAAACCCAGAATGGCCTGACTTGGCGCCAGCCGTGCGCCTTGATCCACATGGCGATCCGTGATGACCCCTGCATATGGCGCGGTGAGTTCCGATTTGGCGATGGAGATATCGATCGCCTCAAGCGCTGCAACGGCTCGGGCAATGTCGGCCTCGGTCACGGCAAGTTGGAAGCGTGCTTCGTCCGCGCGTTGCGAGGATGCAAAATCCCGTGCGGCCAGTTCGCCTTGCCGATCTGCCGTCAGTTTCGCGATGTCGCGCCGTGCGACGGCGGCTTTTAGCGTGGCCTCCTGTGACGCGCGCTCCGCCTGCAACGCCCGGATATCAAGCCGCGCGAGGGTTTGCCCTTCGTCCACACTATCACCCTCGTCGACGAGAATGTCGGCAAGCGTGCCGCCGGGCTCGAATCCCAGTTCGGTACTGCGAGCGGGTTCAATCGGGCCGGTAAACCGCGCTTCGATCTGATAGCTGGAAGTCAGTTCCAGAGGCGCAAGCGCAACGGCGGCTGGCGCTTGCTCCGACATGACACTCGTATCGGCGGCCCGAGCCGCGATAAGGCCGGAGCCGACCACAACGAGCCCGACCGCCAGGGCCAATGTCATGCCTGTGCCTGTCAAGATCAGACTGCGTCGCAAGGCGCTGCGCAGCACGCTGTGGCGGGGCATCTCTTGTTCGGTCATCTCAGCGTCCTCATATGCGGATCAGAGGCTGTCGCCTGTTGCGCCGGAAGTTAGAGAGTCTTACATTGAGGTACATAGGCCTGTGGTGTTAGAAAGTCTAACATTTATTTTTGCGTGACTGCGCAGAGACATGTGAGGTTTCGCACAGGACGATAACAAGGGCTTCGAGCGATGACAGATTCAGCAAAGGTGCGTACAAAACGCGCATATCACCATGGTGATTTGCGTCAGCAACTGCTCAACGCCACGCGCCAACTGGTCGAAGAAAAAGGCCCTGATGCCTTTTCGGTTTCAGAAGCGTGCCGGCGTGCCGGTGTCTCTACCGCCGCACCTTACCGGCATTTCGCCGACAAGACGGATATGCTGGCCGCGCTGATTGTGGATTGCATGGCGGAAATGACCACGCGTCTTATCGAGGCAGGGGCAGCGCATCCTTTCGGAACGCTCGAAGCGATTGCGGCGGGAGGCGTCGAATACGTCGAGTTCGCGGAGGCGAACCCGGGCGTTTTTCGAATGATGTTTGCCGAGAACTACCAGCGTCCCGAGATCGAAGAAGCAGGCCACGCTTGCTACAACAGCCTGCTTTTGCAAGTTGCCGCATATCTGGGAAAGGACACGGTCGATGAAGACGTGTTGCGCGAGTCCTTTCCGCTTTGGACGTTCGTGCACGGGGCGTCATTTCTCAGGATCGACGGCAAGGCTGACTTTGCAAAGACCCAGCAGAGCGCCGCCGAGCTTGTTGTTGAAGCCACGCGGCGCTTGCTGCCGCCGCGTCCCACATATCGCAGCTGAAAATGCGCCTGAGTTTCGCGGCTCGTCCAGTCAGATAGCCTGGCAGCGGGCGGTCAGCGTCAGATGCGCAGGAACGGTTGCGCGATCTTTGGCAAGATTTTGCGGAATTTGAGCGGTGCGTCTGTTGCGGCAAGGCAGATGCACGCATCGCCTTCCTCTGCCACGGGCGTGTGCTCTACATTTGGATCGGCGACTTCGATGTCACCTGGCCCGAAGCGGTCAAACTCGTCACGAAACGCGCCTTGCAGCACCAGCGTGAGTTCCGTTCCATGATGGCCATGGTCCGGCACTTCAGCTCCGGCGGGGATATATAGCAGGCGAACCGACGCGTCCTTGGATGTTGGCAGGATCGCTTGGCGTACACCCAGCCCGACCGGACGCCAATTCACGGCGTCGATCCCTCCGTCAACGTAGTCCAGCAATGGCTGTGGCAGGACCGGATCCGCCTTGCCTGCCTCCGGTCGCTGGAACGATATCGGTCCCTTGGGCGGCAGGCTTTCAATCGCCGCCATGCAGCTTGCAAGCGCGTCCGGTGCCATCGCGACGACGCCTGAGTCCTCCAAAACGACACCGCCTAGAGCATCCTGAGCCTCAACAGCCGCACGGCAAGCATCGCACATCGACAAGTGCGTTGCGACAACCAGACTGAACGCCTCCGGCAGGGCACCCGCCGAGTATGCCATGATCAGTTCGTCTGTCAGATGATGCTTGATGTTCGCCATGTCAGTCTGTCGTCGTATCCATTTCTCGCCTAAGCCTCTCCAGTGCCAACCTAATTCGCGACTTGATCGTGCCAAGGGGTAACCCGGTCTCAGCAGCGATTTCGTTATGGGACAGGTCCCCGAAATAACAGCGTTCAATGAGTATACGTTGCTTCTCGGGCAACTGGATCAGTGCATCGCGCAATTTTTTGCTGTCCTGCTCAAGCGCGATGATATCGTCAGCATTCGGCTCGGGCTCGGGGCCCCAAGGCAAATCTTCGGGTTCAGGCCGTTTTTCCCGCCGGATAATGTCGATCTTGCGGTTCCGCGCAATTGTGAAGACCCACGTCGCAACGGTTGCTCTGGCCGGATCAAACAGATGCGCCTTGCGCCAGACGGTCGTCATCACGTCTTGCGCGCAATCCTCAGCCATCGTTTCGTTCGCACCGGATTTCATCAGGAACGCCTTCACGCGCGGCGCGAAGTACTGAAACAGCTGCGCGAACGCTTGCGTGTCCTGGTGATCACGAATGGCGATCATCAGGGCTGCCCAATCCGCGTCAAGCGGCCGGTGGGCACGCGGTTTGGTGGCAATCGACACCGGGGGCTGTCTCCGTTCGCGCAACAATAAGCCCAATGACCATAAGCGCTTCGGCGCCATGCATGCACGTCAATTTTGCGTGCTGTTAGTGAATAATCCCGGAAACGCCAGAAAACAGGCAGAATTATTGATCCAGTTGGCCTAACAGTCCGTATGTCAGATAAACAAGACACTCAGGGATCTAGACTTCATGCCATTTGAAACGATGAGGGGCGCGCCGCGACGGATTGCGGTGATTGGTGGCGGTATATCCGGAATGGGTGCTGCATACTTTCTGTCGCGCGGAAACCAGGTGGTGCTGTTCGAGGGGGAAGGCCGGTTTGGCGGACACGCCCGGACGGTTATTGCAGGCAAGTTCGGCGACCAGCCAGTCGATACCGGTTTCATCGTGTTCAACTACGTGAATTACCCGCACCTTGTCCGGCTCTTTGACGATCTCGACGTCCCGATCGCGGACTCGGATATGAGCTTTGCCGCGTCCATTGACGGAGGGCGCATCGAATACGGACTTCGGACGATCCGCACTGTCTTCGCGCAGAAGCGCAACCTCGGGCGTCCCGCGTTCCTGCGCATGATCAGGGACATCGTGACCTTCAACCGGCGCGCGCTGGAGGTGGCGGACGACCCGAATGTGACGATCGGGCAGTTTCTCGACCGCCTCGGCACCGGGTCGTGGTTTCGCGACTATTACATTCTGCCGCTGTCGGGGGCGATCTGGTCAACGCCGTCGCAGCGCATTCTGGACTTCCCGGCGCAGGCTCTCGTGAAGTTCTTTCAGAACCACGCACTCTTGTCAGCCACAGGTCAGCACAAGTGGTACACCGTCGATGGCGGGTCCATTCAATACGTGACGCGCCTGTTGGCCCGGCTTTCCGAGTCCGGCGTCGAGACGCGGGCTGGTGCCAGCGTTGTCGGCGTGCAGCGTGTTGCCGGCGGCGCGCTCGTGCGCACGGAAGGGGGCGAATGGGAGACATTTGACGACGTTGTTTTCGCTACACATTCGGACACGACGCTGTCGTTGCTCGCGGATAGCTCCGAGGCAGAGCGCACGGCGCTCGGCGGGATCAAGTATCAACCGAACGAGGCGGTGTTGCATGCGGACGCAAGCCTGATGCCGAACCGCAAGGCCTGCTGGTCGTCATGGAATTACTGCGAGCAGAAGGGCGGATCGACGGACAAGATCGATCTGACTTACTGGATGAACTCGCTCCAGCCGATCCCCAAAGACGATCCCATGTTTGTCACGCTGAATTCGACCCGCCCGATCCGGGAGGAGTTGATTTACGACACGGTCTCCTTCAGCCATCCGGTCTACGATCTGGCAGCGCAAAACGGGCGTGAGGCGATCCGATCGATGCAGGGGATGCGAAACACGTGGTTTTGCGGAGCGTGGATGAAGAACGGGTTCCATGAAGACGGACTGGCTAGCGCCTTTGACGTGGCCGAAGCCATCAAGGCCCGTGCCATCGACGCCAAGGTTGCGGCGTCGTGAGCGTTCTCGACCATATTCAGGGCCAGACTTTCCACGGTCGCCGCGGCGGTGTAGAGAACGCGTTCAAGTATTCGATCGATTACGTCATGATCGACGCGGAAGCTGCCCTGAAGACACCGCGCCTGTTTTCGCGCAACGCACGCAATCTGGCCTCTCTGCGCGATACCGACCACGGGGGCGCGCCCGGAAACGGGACCGGCGCCAGGTGGGTACGGGATGTTCTCAGGCAACGCGCTCTGGAGGTGGCCGACGGGCGTATCTTGCTGCTCGCGCAGCCGCGCATACTGGGCCATGTCTTCAACCCGGTGTCGTTTTGGCTTTGCCATGATCGGGCGGGTGACCTGCGCGTTGTCATCGCTGAGGTCAGCAACACCTTCGGCGATCGCCATTCCTACCTGTGCCACAAGGACGACCTGAGCCCGATTGAGCGTACTGACCAGCTGGCGGCAACGAAGATTTTTCACGTGTCTCCGTTCCAGCCGGTTAAGGGAGACTACAGGTTCCGGTTCGATATCCGACCGGACCGTGTGGGTATCTGGATTGACTACAGCACGGGGAACGAGGGGCTGTATGCCACTCTGACCGGCGCGCGTGCGCCGCTGACATCCTGGACGGTCTTGCGCGCTGTTGTGCGCAGGCCCTTTGGGTCGCGGCGCGTTCTGGGGCTGATCCACTGGCAGGCCCTGAAGCTTTGGGCCAAGGGCGCGGTGTATCGCAACCGCCCCTCCCCGCCATCCGAGGAAATCACGAGGTGACGGATTTCGCCGCGCCATCGGCGCCTGCGTCAAAGGTGCGCCTGACGGGGTTTGCCGTTTTTGCAGCCATGATCTCGGCTGCGGGACTGCCGATCTATATCCACGCGCCAAAGTTCTACGTCGATGAATTCGGGGTCAGCCTCGCGGCGCTCGGCTCAGTCCTCTTTGTACTGCGGATGCTGGATTTCGTCCAAGATCCTGCCTTGGGGTGGCTGGCTGAAAAAACGCGCCACAATCGGGCCGCCATGGTGGCAGGGGCTGTGACACTCTTGGGGGCGGCGATGGTCGGTCTCTTTGCCGTGGAGCCGCCTATTGCGCCGCTTTGGTGGTTCGCGCTTATGCTGACGGCGCTGTTTTCCGCGTTCAGTTTCCTGACGATCAGCTTTTACGCTCAAGGCGTTGCGACCGCGGGGCGTCTCGGGAACAAGGGGCATCTGCGGTTGGCCGGGTGGCGCGAAACAGGGGCTCTTCTGGGTGTCTGCACGGCGGCCGTGGCCCCAACGCTTCTGTTGGGCACGGGCGCGCCGTTTGTCGGTTTCTCCCTCGGGTTCTGTCTCCTGTGCGTTGCGGCGCTCGTCGCGATGCGGGGGCAATGGGGGGCCGCGGTTGCTCCGGACGGGGCTGGGTTCGGCGTTGTGTTGGGCGACCCGCAGGCGCGTCGGTTGTTGATCCTTGCTTTGGTCAATGCGACCCCGGTGGCCGTAAGCTCCACCTTGTTCCTGTTCTTCGTTGAAAGCCGGTTGCAGGCCCCCGGCATGGAAGGCCCGCTTCTGTTGCTGTTTTTCCTGTCGGCCGCGGCGGCGGCACCCGCGTGGGGGCGTGTTGCGCGCCGGACCGGAGCCAAACGCGCGCTGCTGGCCGGCATGGTTCTGTCCATTGTGGCCTTTGCGGGCGCGGCCACGTTGGGCGCGGGCGACACATTCTGGTTTGCACTGGTGTGCATCGGGTCGGGAGCGGCCATGGGCGCAGACCTGACACTGTTGCCTGCGATGTTCGCACGCCGAATGGCGCGCGTTGC
Source organism: Tropicimonas sp. S265A (assembly GCF_049800835.1). NCBI lineage: Bacteria > Pseudomonadati > Pseudomonadota > Alphaproteobacteria > Rhodobacterales > Roseobacteraceae > Tropicimonas > Tropicimonas sp. S265A. The sequence continues at coordinate 22,845 of NZ_JBNAFU010000013.1, read as the reverse complement.
TCCGACGGCGGGCCAGGCCTTTGGTCTGTGGTCGCTTGTCACGAAATTCACGCTGGCTTTTGCCGCAGTCGCGCTACTTCCCCTGCTGGAGGCGCGTGGTTTTGAGACCGGCACAACCAACCCGCCCGAGGCGCTGGCACTGCTCACGGTGCTGTACGCACTCGTTCCCTGTGCCCTGAAGCTCGTTGCGATCACTCTGTTGGCCGCGACCCGAATTGAGGAAGAAGAATGATGGACGCTGTTCTGCTTGTTTTTGTCGGCCTCCTGATGGGCCTTGCCTTGTTTGTGATCTGGCAGCGCAACTGGAGTTTTCTGGCGCAGCAACCCGAAGACTACGAAGGCACGGGCCAGGATTTCGACATCCGAACCCATCTCAACGGCCCCATAGAATGCGAGGGCGTGATTTACGGTCCCACGGGTCGTGTGACCTCGCGGTTTGTTGCGGATTTCGATGTCACATGGGACGGAAATGTCGGCACGATGACAGAGCATTTTCGCTATGACAGCGGCGCGACACAGGCCCGGGAGTGGCAGCTGACCATTGGAAATGATGGCAAGATCCGCGCCGAGGCTGCCGATTTGGTCGGCACCGGCGAAGGCTGGCAGCGCGGCTCGGGTGTGAAACTGAACTATCGCATCAAACTGCCCGAAGACTCGGGTGGCCACGTCCTGGACACAACGGACTGGATGTATCTTGTCGGCAATGGCGCGATCGTCAATCGCAGCCAGTTCCGCAAATTCGGTATCAAGGTGGCTGAGCTCGTCGCAACCATGCGGCCCAAGCAGGTCAGCCCGACACAGTAAGGTTTGGAAGGACGAGACGTGCGCGATTTGAACGGAAAACGGTACTGGCTTGTCGGCGCGTCTGAAGGTCTGGGTCGGGCAGTTGCGCTGCACCTGAGCCGCATGGGTGTGGAAGTCATCGTCTCCGCGCGCAACGCGGACCGATTGGCTGAACTCGTCGCGGACCTGCCGGGCAAAGGGTCCTATGTTACCGTGGATATTTCCGACAGCGCTTCGGTTCGGGACGCAGCAGACCAGATCGGTGACATTGACGGTATGGTGTTTCTCGCAGGGGTCTACTGGCCGCTTGCCGCGCAGGACTGGGACGCTGAGAAAGTCGAGGCGATGTGCGATATCAACTTTACCGGCGCCGCGCGCTGTGTCGGGGCAGTCTTGCCCGCGATGGTCGCGAAGGATGCGGGTCACATCGTGTTGACCGGATCGCTTTCAGGGTTCCGCGGTTTGCCCGGGGCCACCGGCTACGGAGCATCCAAAGCAGGTGTGATGTATTTGGCCGAGGGAATGCAGGCAGATTTGCGCAACTCCGGCGTTGACATCCAAGTGGTCAATCCCGGCTTCATCAAGACGCGACTGACCGACAAGAACGACTTCAAGATGCCCTTCATCATGGAGCCCGAGGATGCTGCACGTGAGGTGGTCGAGCACATGATGTCCGACAACTTCAAACGCAGCTTCCCGACATTGTTCGGGTCTATGTTCCGCATGTCTCAGTTTCTGCCGGATTGGCTCTACTACCGCATTTTTGCCTGAGCCGCGTCGAACCGCCCCTTGTCAGATTATGCCGCTTTGTTGAAGCTGTGTTCACACGGCTCGAGGGAGGCAAACATGCTCGACATCAGCAATGCGAAAATCGCGCAAGTGATCCTGCTCGCCCGCGAGGGCAAGATGGCAGAGGCAGCCCTTGAAGGGTTTATCGCGGATCTCAACGAGGATGAGCAGGCCAGTCTGGTGGCGGTATTGTGGGTCGGACGCGATGATTTCGATGCCGAGGAAATCGCTGACGCCAAACGCATCGCGATGGAAGAGGCGACTGTTCCGACGGAGAAATACCTGATGAAAGAGCCGCTGCTTGCCGACTATCTGGAAAGCGGTCTGGACGCGTTGGGCGTCGATGTCACGGATGTTGAAGACGACATCATCTGATGTGCTGACAAGTATTATCTGAACGCTTGTTCAAAAAAAATAATTGACGTCTCGCATCCTTGAGGCACAGTATGATTCAACCTGCGGTCAACGTGGGTGTGCCGGCGCAGGAGCCGGTCAGGGAGGATCATGTCAATGGGAAGCGCAGCGGCCGAAGGCCGGCTGGATACGTTTCCGCGCCTGCTCGCCAGGAACGCGGCCACATTCGGGACCAAGCCGGCGTATCGCGAAAAAGAGTTCGGGATCTGGCAGAGCTGGACCTGGGAAGACGCGCGTGAAGAGATCGAGGCGCTGGCCTACGGCTTGCTGGATATGGGACTGAATGAGGGGGACCATGTAGCCCTCATCGGACGCAACCGCCCGCACATGTACTGGTCTATGGTGGCCGCCCAAATGTGTGGCGCGGTCCCTGTTCCTCTCTATCAGGACGCCGTCGGCGAAGAAATTGCTTACGTGTTGGACCACTGCGGTGCCCGGTTTGTCATCGCGCAGGATCAAGAGCAAGTCGACAAGGTCATCGAGGTCAAGGACCGGTTACCTATGCTGGAGGAGGTGATCTACCTCGACAAACGGGGCATGCGGAAATACGACCACACCCACCTGCGGCTGTTCGAGTTCGTACAGGCCGAAGGCAGAGCCACGCGCGATAAGGGCGAGCGGGAGATGGCCGTGCGGCTCGACCGGCAGAACGGTGCGACTACCTGCGTCATGCTATACACCTCTGGCACCACTGGGCGCCCCAAGGGTGTGGTTTTGTCAAACGACAACATCATCCTGACGTCGAAGAACTCCGCCGAGTTTGACCGGTTGCAACCCGGGGATGACATTCTCGCCTACCTGCCGATGGCGTGGGTTGGCGATTTCATCTTCTCGGTTGGACAGGCGTACTGGACAGGGTTCTGCGTGAACTGCCCGGAATCCCCTGACACGATGATGACGGATCTGCGCGAGATCGGACCCAGCTACTATTTCGCCCCGCCGCGCATTTTCGAAACGCAGTTGACCACCGTCATGATCCGGATGGAAGATGCCGGGAAGCTCAAGAAATGGCTGTTTGATACGTTCATGGCGCATGCTCGGAAAGTCGGGCCGAAACTGCTCGATGGCGAGCCGGTTGGTGCCATGGACAAGCTGAAATACGCCCTTGGCAACCTGCTGGTTTACGGACCGCTCAAGAATACGCTGGGGCTCAGCCGCATCCGCGTGGGCTACACGGCAGGGGAGGCAATCGGACCGGAAATCTTTGATTTCTATCGCTCTTTGGGGATCAACCTGAAGCAGCTCTACGGGCAGACGGAAGCCTCCGTATTCATCACGCAGCAAAAAGACAACGAAGTACGCGCGGATACTGTCGGCACACCCACACCGGGTGTCGAGTTGCGCATCGACGACAGTGGCGAGGTGTTCTACCGCTCCCCCGGTGTCTTCGTGAAGTATTACAAGAACGACGAAAGCACCGCATCGACCAAGGATGCCGAAGGCTGGGTGGCCACGGGCGATGCCGGGTTCATCGAGCCGGACACGGGTCATTTGCGCATCATCGACCGGGCCAAGGACGTGGGCAAGATGGCGTCCGGGGCGCTCTTTGCGCCGAAATACGTGGAAAACAAGCTGAAGTTCTATCCCAATATCCTTGAGGCGGTGGTCTTCGGCGCGGGGCGCGAGACCTGCACGGCCTTCATCAATATCGACCTGACCGCCGTGGGCAACTGGGCCGAGCGCAATAACATCGCCTACGCCTCGTATCAGGAACTCGCAGGCCACCCTCAGGTGCTGGACATGATCCAGAGCCATATCGCCGAGACGAATGAAAGCGTCGCGCAGGACGAGATGCTGTCGGGCTGCCAGATTCACCGTTTCCTTGTCTTGCACAAGGAGCTTGATGCCGACGACGGGGAGCTGACCCGCACCCGCAAAGTGCGCCGTCGGATCATCGAAGAGAAATATAATGACCTGATTACAGCGCTTTATGACGGGTCGCCTTCAGTCTCGACCGAAACGGAAGTCACCTATGAAGACGGTCGCAAAGGCTCCATCAAGGCAACACTGGAAATCCGCGATGTGAGGACGGTTGAAGCGCGGGCGCCAGAGGCTGTGGCTGCGGAATAGGGGGCGCAAATGCTGGATCAATCGCCTGAAGGCTACACCACCGCGGACGGTCGCAAGATCGGGGGCGTGGTGATGGAGATGAAGAACATCACCCTGCGGTTCGGGGGGGTGACGGCGATCAAGGATATCTCCTTCGACATCCGCGAAGGGGAGATCCGGGCGATCATCGGGCCCAATGGCGCGGGCAAGTCCTCCATGCTGAATGTCATCTCGGGCTTCTATGTTCCGCAGGAGGGTGAGGTCTGGTTTCAAGGCGCGCGGCGGGCGCAGATGAAACCCTACCAGGTGGCCCGCCAGGGGATCGCGCGGACCTTCCAGAACATCGCGCTTTTCGAAGGCATGAGCGTTCTCGATAACATCATGACCGGGCGTCTGACACATATGAAATCGAGCATGCTGGATCAGGCGCTCTGGTGGGGCAAGGCGCAGCGGGAAGAGACTGAAAACCGCGAAAAAGTTGAGAAAATCATCGATTTTCTGGAGATCCAGAATATCCGCAAGACGCCCGTCGGGCGGCTGCCCTACGGCCTGAAAAAACGGGTCGAGCTGGCACGCGCGCTGGCCGCAGAACCCATGCTGCTGCTGCTCGACGAGCCCATGGCGGGCATGAACGTTGAGGAAAAGGAAGACATGTCGCGCTTCATCCTCGATGTGAACGATGAGTTTGGCACGACCATCGCCCTGATCGAGCACGATATGGGGGTCGTGATGGACCTGTCAGATCGGGTGGTCGTGATGGATTACGGCAAGAAGATCGGGGACGGCACGCCGGACGAGGTGCGGTCGAACCAGGCAGTGATCGATGCCTATCTGGGAGTGGCGCATGACTGACGGATCGACGGTTTTGTACGTTTTGTATCATTCCCAAAACCCCAGTTTCACAAATTGTAGCACTCCGCAGACCACCGGGGAGGACACCTGATGCCCGATCAATTGCTGTTTGCGATGGAGGTCACGCTCAACGGTCTGATGGCCGGGGTGATGTACGCGCTGGTCGCGCTGGGTTTCGTGCTGATCTTCAAGGCGTCCGGCATCTTCAACTATGCGCAGGGCGTCATGGCGCTGTTCGCGGCGATGACGCTGGTGGGCATACAGAACGGGCAGGTGCCGTTCGCGCATCTGATCAACGCGATCTTCGGAACCAACATCCACTATTTCGGCTGGCAGTTGCCGGCGCTTCTGGCGATCCTGCTGACAGTCGTGGTGATGATCGGGTTCGCGTGGCTGGTGAACAAACTGGTTCTGCGCCATCTGGTCAACCAGGAGCCGATCATTCTGTTCATGGCCACGATCGGTCTGGCCTTTTTCCTAGAGGGCGTCGCCGACCTGATGTGGGGAGCAGAGATCAAGAAACTGGATGTCGGGCTACCACAGGGCCTGAACGAGACTATCGACGAGGTCACGTTCAACCTGTTCGGTTACGGGTTCTTTATCGACAACCTGGACATTGCCGCCACCCTGATCGCCGCCGTGCTCGTGACCGGGCTGGTGATTTTCTCGCAATACACCAAGCAGGGCCGTGCGCTGCGGGCGGTGGCAGATGACCACCAGGCGGCTTTGTCGGTCGGGATCAGCCTGAACTTCATCTGGGTCCTGGTCTGGGCCATCGCCGGGTTCGTGGCGCTGGTAGCGGGCATCATGTGGGGCGCGAAGTCCGGTGTGCAGTTCAGCCTGTCGCTGATCGCGCTGAAGGCATTGCCGGTTCTGATGCTGGGCGGCTTCACGTCGATTCCCGGCGCCATTGTCGGCGGCCTGATCATCGGGATGGGGGAGCAGCTTTTCGAGTTCCTGATCGGTCAGCCCTATCTGGGCGGAGCCACGCAGAACTGGTTTGCCTATGTCTTGGCGCTCGTGTTCCTCGTCTTCCGCCCACAGGGGCTGTTCGGCGAGAAGATCATCGAGAGGGTGTAGCGATGACGGCCCGGCGTCAGAACAGGTCCGTGAACCAGTCCCACAGCCAGATGAACGGCAAGCAGAGCGCCAGGACGATCATGATGGGCATTGCCAGCGTGAGCGGAATGAAAACGTATACCATGGCCGCGAGGGTCGCGAGAACCACGATCGTCATCAGCAGGTTGGACATGGCCCCGGCGAAGATCACGTGGCGCAACGTGCCCCGGTGCGCGGTGTCGCGATCGCCAAGGGTGTCGCGAGCCGCCGTTCCACTGGCACCGCGCAGGAGCGCTTCCTTCGCGCGGCTAGCATCCTCATCCGAAAGTGTACCGGCCTTTCGCCGGGCTTCCAGGTCTTCGAGTTCGCGGGCAAGGGTCATCACTACCTCCGTAAATACGAGCTACAGGCTGCGCGGGCGCTGCGGCGAAACAAGCCCCATCGGAAGGCCATTTCTGGGCAAGGCGATGCTGCGACGCGGCGTCGAAATGCTGCTAACGCATTGCTGCGCTGCATATATTCCGGCTCCGAGATACATATTGACGTGGCCAGGATTTCTACCACTTATGTCGCAGACGGCGGGCGCTGAAGCGTCGGCCACAGCCTATTCGGAGACGATCAACCATGAAAAAATTCTGGGCCATCGCCTGCGTTATCGCCTTCACGGCGTTCTGGACCTTCGGACTGCTGGCCTTGGCGGGCCTGTTCGGGGACCGGCCGTTCGACTGGGTGAGCGCCGTGATCGCGGTATTGGGACTGGGTGCGGGCGTTTTTGCACGCATTCAGGTGAACGCCGCGACACGCGACATCAAATCCGGCCTGCACGTGCGGGTCGACGAGACAAAGAATGCGACCTGGGAGGACGTGCGGGCCTAAACCTGCGCGGTGGTCGCCACAATCAGTGTGTACTGATTGCGCAAAGGCGCATGGGAACGCCCCGTGCGCCTTTCGCATGTCTGGCGGCGTGAGGGGAGAAAGCCATGTTCTATCGTGAAGCGGGTGATTTCAAGACGAGCTACGTCGCTGACAGCCAGACCTTTCCGATCAAGTTCGACAGGGTGCGCTACTGGATCGTGCTGGCGTTTGCCGCGTGTCTGGTGCCTTTCATCATTACCGATTACTGGGCCAATGCGGTCATGGTGCCGTTCCTGGTATGGGCGATTGCGGCAATCGGGCTGAATATCCTGACCGGGTATTGCGGACAGGTGAGCCTCGGCACGGGCGGGTTCATGGCCGTAGGCGCCTATGCCTGTTACAAGATCATGACCGCGTTTCCGGACCTGAACATCGCATTCTGCGTGTTGTTCGGCGGGGTCGTCACGGCGCTGGTCGGCGTGCTTTTCGGCCTGCCGAGCCTGCGGATCAAGGGCTTCTATCTGGCTGTGGCCACGCTGGCGGCGCAGTTCTTTCTGGTGTGGCTCTTCAACAAGGTGCCGTGGTTCTACAACTACTCGGCCTCGGGCCAGATCAACGCGCCCGAACGCTCGCTGTTCGGTTTCGCGATCACCGGTCCCAATGCCGAGGCCGCGCCGAAATACCTGTTCTGTCTGGCGTTCCTGCTGGTGCTGGGCTGGATTGCCCGCAACCTGACGCGCGGCACGATCGGACGGACGTGGATGGCGATCCGCGACATGGACATCGCCGCCGAAATCATCGGGGTGAACCCGCTGAAGGCGAAACTCAGCGCTTTTGCCGTCAGCTCGTTCTTTGTCGGCGTGGCGGGGGCCCTGTTCTTTGCCGTCTATCTTGGCGCGGTCGAGGTGACGGAGGCCTTCGGCATCAACCAATCCTTCCTTGTCCTGTTCATGATCATCATCGGCGGGCTTGGATCGATCTTCGGCTCCATCGTCGGGGCGGCGTTCATCGTGCTTTTGCCGGTCTTGCTGAAAAACATCATGGTGGGCGGTCTTGGCTGGGACACCGCCATTGCCGCGCATTTCGAGTTCGTCATCCTGGGCGGGCTCATCATCTTTTTCCTGATCGTCGAGCCGCACGGGCTCGCCCGCTTGTGGGATCTGGCGAAGGAGAAGCTACGGCTCTGGCCGTTCCCGCACTAGCGGGTCGAAATTGACGGAGCGGGGGAGCTCTGCATCTAACTGCGTACCAATTTGGGAGGACACGCAATGAAGAAGAAACTGACCAGCATGGCGGTGGCCGCGACGATGATCGCGGCTCCGGTCATGGCCGATCTTGTCTATCCGTCCCTGTCCTATCGGACCGGGCCCTATGCGGCGGGTGGCATTCCGTTCGCGGACGGCTATGCCGATTACTTCACCCTGCTGAACGAACGGGATGGCGGTATCGGCGGTGTCATGACCCGCGTTCTGGAATGCGAGACCGGCTACAACACGCAAAAGGGCGTGGAGTGTTACGAGGCGACAAAAGGCGAGGGCAGCCTTGTCTATCAACCGCTGTCGACCGGCATCACGTACCAGCTGATCCCGAAAGCCACGGCGGATGGGATCCCGCTTCACACGATGGGCTACGGGCGGACCTCGGCAGCGAATGGCGCCGTCTTCAGCCACGTGTTCAACTATCCGGCCAACTACTGGGACGGCGCGTCAGTCATCGTGAACTACCTGCTGAACGAGGATGACGGGCTGGACGGCAAGAAGGTCGCGCTGGTCTATCACAACTCCGCCTATGGCAAGGAACCGATCCGCACGCTCGAAGAGCTCAGCGCGAAGCACAATTTCGAGCTGACCACCATCGCCGTGGACCACCCGGGCCAGGAACAAAAGGCCCAGTGGCTGCAGATCCGCCGTGAGCGTCCCGACTATGTCGTGATGTGGGGCTGGGGCGTGATGAACCAGGTCGCCGTTCAGGAAGCTGCCAACATCCGCTTCCCGATGGAGAACTTCATCGGCAACTGGTGGGCCGGATCCGAAAACGACGTTCTGCCCGCAGGGGAGGCCGCCGATGGCTACAAGTCGCTGGCCATGCACAATGTGGGCGACGATTTCCCGATCTATGCGGACCTGAAGACCCATGTTTATGACACCGGCAAAGCCGCCGGCGCGGGCGATCAGATCGGTACCGTGCTCTATAACCGCGGTCTTTACGCAGCGATGCTTGCGGCAGAAGCGACCCGCAAGGCGCAGGAAATCCACGGCGAGATGGACATCACGCCCGCGATGATGCGCGACGGGATGGAAGCGCTGGAGATCACCGAGGCACGCATGTCGGAGCTTGGAATGCCGAACTTCGGCCCGGCCTTCTCTGTCACCTGCGAAGACCATGGCGGCTCCGGTTCGGCCAAGATCCAGCAGTGGGATGCAGCTGCGCAGACCTGGAATGTCGTGACCGACTGGATCGACTCGGATGCCGAGGTCATCGACGCGCTGGTTGTCGAGGACTCCGACGCGTTCGCGGCGGAAAACAACATCGCCACGCGCTGCAACTAAACCAACTGGACCGGCGGTGCTCCCCGTGCCGCCGGTCTGCGACCTTCACTCCCACGGGGCGGCTCCGCTGTGCCAACAGACGTCAACCTTTCAGAACCGCCTGCCATGACGCGCGCCCGCACCTCCGGAGCGTTGGTCGCGGCGGTGGTCTCGACGGCACTCGCTGTAACGGTACTGGCCGGTGTTCTGTGGTTCAACGGGGTGCAGGAGCGGGACTTGATCCGCACGATGCAGGCACAAGACGAGCGCGGCGCCCTCATTCACGCCACGCTGGAGACGCAGGACACGGCCGCGTTCGCGCTGCGCCTGAACGCGTTACAAGAGGCCGGATTTCTGGAGGCCGACGACCTCGCCGCAGCGCTTGCGGTCTTGCCTCCGCCAGGCAAACCGACCACGTCCCCGGGAAGTACCGTTCCGCTCGACACGTCCCGGTCGCCCACGCCAAGCGGTGCATTGGGCAGCGCCGTTCCGACCGCTCTCCCGCAGTCCGGTATCGCCGCAACGGCGCAGGACGTCTTGCTGGAGCGGATCGCGACTGCTGACCCGGATGTCGCGACGCCGCACATCGAATTTCTTCTTCTGACCGGCCTGCTGGCCAAGGGCGAGTTGCTGGACCGGCCTACCTACGCTGACATCCCCGGTCTGCCGGAACTGGACGCAGCCGCCCGTGCCGAAAGCGCGCGGGCCACCCTCGGCGCGCTTGAACGCGACGTCTTTGCGCGGGTCGAGCGCAGCATGGCGCTTTTCTGCGGAACTGACCGGGGGCTTTCCGACGGCGTGGTCTCATCCCTCGACTCGAAGTGTTTCGTGGAAACGTTGGCGGAGGATCCCGTTTGCCTCCTGCGGGCGATTGCCGCGCAGGCGCCCGCGGCGCTGCGCCCGCTTAGGGATGCAGGGCTTGCGCCCGTGATCCTTCTGGCACCCTGGGCTGTGCCATGCCCTGACGATATCGCTTTGGCCGAACAGTTGGCCGGGCGCGAACTCCAATGATCCGAAAGGACACATGACCGATGCTGGATGGTGCAGAGACCAAGGCGACACTGCTTGAGGTGAACAACATCGAGGTGATCTACAATCACGTGATCCTCGTGCTCAAGGGCGTCAGCCTGACCGTGCCCAAGGGGGGCATCACCGCGCTTCTGGGGGGCAACGGTGCGGGCAAGACCACCACGCTCAAGGCAATCTCCAACCTGCTGCATTCCGAGCGGGGCGAGGTCACCAAGGGCGCGATCACCTACCGTGGCGAGCGCGTGCAGGACCTCAGCCCGTCGGATCTGGTCAAGCGTGGCGTCATTCAGGTGATGGAAGGCCGCCACTGCTTCGAACACCTCACGGTCGAGGAAAACCTGATGACCGGCGCGTATACCCGCGGCGATGGCCGCGCCGCCGTGCAGGATGATCTGGACCTGGTGTACCAGTACTTTCCGCGCCTCAAGGAACGTCGCAAATCGCAGGCCGGGTACACCTCTGGCGGCGAGCAACAGATGTGCGCCATCGGACGAGCACTGATGTCTCGTCCCGAAACCATCCTACTGGACGAGCCATCCATGGGCCTCGCACCACAACTCGTCGAAGAGATTTTCGGGATCGTGAAGAACCTCAACGAGAACGAGGGCGTCTCCTTCCTGCTGGCGGAACAGAACACCAATGTCGCGCTGCGCTTCGCCCACCATGGCTACATCCTTGAATCGGGCCGCGTCGTCATGGAAGGACCGGCCGCGGAACTGCGCGAGAACCCGGATGTGAAGGAGTTCTATCTCGGCATGTCCGAGGAGGGGCGCAAGTCCTTCCGCGATGTGCGCTCCTACCGACGTCGCAAGCGCTGGCTCAGCTAGGCGATCAGGGCTTCTTTTGTGTGCAAGTACCTCGGGGGAGGCCCGCAGGGCCGGGGGCAGCGCCCCTGATCGCACGCAGTGCCAGACCCGATGCGCCGCAGGCGCGCAATTTGACAGGACACGGGACAGGTTGCTGTGCAAGGCGGCTCTCCGGAACATCCCCAGATAACCACCTGCAGAAGGGACCAGCCATGAGCTACGATACGCTTGAAACCCGCACCGAAGCGGAGCGCGCGGCAGATATCGCCCGGGAACTGCCCTTGCAACTGGACCGGGCCAGGGCTTTGCCGGGCTATGCGGACACCCTGGCGGATTGCGCCCCGGCGCAGATCACCGATCTCGCGTCCCTCGCCACCCTGCCGGTTCTGCGCAAGTCTGCCCTCGTTGAGGCTCAAACACCCGCTGCCCCGCTCGGTGGGTACACCGTCAAACCGCCCACCGGCTTTTCACATGTCTTTCAGTCGCCCGGGCCCATCTACGAACCCGGCGGTATCGGTGGGGACTGGTTCCGGCTGGGGCGGTTTCTGCACGCCGCCGGGATCGGGCAGGGCGATCTGGTGCAGAACTGTTTTGGCTATCACCTGACGCCCGCGGGCATGATGTTCGAAAGCGGTGCGCGCGCGGTCGGGGCGACGGTCCTGCCAGCGGGAACGGGGCAAACCGAGTTGCAGGTGCGTGCCGCGCATGATCTGGGCTGCACTGCCTATGCGGGCACACCGGACTACCTGAAGGTCATTCTGGAAAAAGCCGATGAGATGGGCGTAACGCTCGGCATTACCAAGGCGGCAGTCTCGGGGGGCGCGCTGTTTCCGACCCTGCGCGCGTTCTACAGCGACCGGGGCATCACCTGCCTGCAAGCCTATGCGACTGCCGATCTTGGCAACATCGCCTACGAATCCCCCGCGATGGAGGGATTGATCGTCGACGAGGGCGTTCTGCTGGAAATTGTCCGCCCCGGCACCGGCGATCCGGTGCCCGAGGGCGAGGTGGGCGAGGTCGTCGTGACCACGCTGAACCCGGAGTATCCGCTGATCCGGTTCGCGACCGGGGACCTCTCCGCAATCCTTCCCGGGGCCTCACCCTGCGGGCGCACCAACCTGCGGATCAAGGGCTGGATGGGCCGTGCGGACCAGACCACCAAGATCAAGGGGATGTTCGTGCGCCCCGAACAGGTCGCCGACCTCGTCGCGGCCCACCCCGAGATTTCGCGCGCCCGGGTGATCGCCGATCGCGCCGACGAGATGGACAGCCTGCACGTGCAGATCGAAAGCGAGGGTGGCGACATATCCGCCTTTGAGGCGTCTGTGGCCGCTATTCTGAAACTCAAGGGGACGGTGGAGCTGCTCGCACCCGGCAGCCTGCCCAATGATGGCCTCGTGATCGAGGATCGGCGCAGCTACGACTGACGCTCAGACATGGCCCATCGCGGCTTGGGACTGATACAGGTAGCGGTGCAGCATCGCCTTTTGTGGTTCCGGCACCGTGTCGGCGGACAGAAACGCCGACACGCCGAGGATTACGGGGCCGTTTTCAGACCGCTCGGGCGAAAACATGTCCCATTCGGCCTGGGTGATCCAGGCCGCGAAAAACCACTGCCCGGCTTCCGACCCGTCCTCGCCGACGATGGGCCAGTTTAGGCGCGTCACCGGCAGATCCAGCGAGATCGTTTCCTTCAGAAGCCGCAAGGCACAGTCCGCCGGACTTTCCCCCGTGGCGCGCACGGCCTGCGGCAGCCCCCATATCACCCCATCCCCGGCGCCGCGTCGGCAGGACACAGCCACCTTGTCTCCGAAAAGGATCGCAAGGGTCACCCCGTTAAAGGTCGGGTTCTGCAACTGTTGCACGACACAAAATCCGTATAGACTGACCAGAGTATGCCGCAGCCGCAGGGTATGCGTCCAGTTCTTGCAGAATACCACCGCGCACGAGGCCCGCACCGATGTCCCTTCTTTGCCGAGATTGCCTGCACATGCACGCGGACGAGGCAGCGCGTTGCGGGGCCTGTGGCAGCCCGCGTGTCGTCGCCCATGATGAGCTGACGGACTTGTCCATCGCCCACATGGATTGCGATGCCTTCTTCGCAAGCGTCGAGAAACGCGACAACCCGGAGTTGGCCGACAAGCCGGTGATCATCGGCGGCGGGCGGCGCGGGGTCGTCTCCACGGCGTGCTATGTGGCCCGTATTCGCGGTGTCCGCTCGGCGATGCCGATGTTCAAGGCCCTTGCACTCTGCCCCGAGGCCGTGGTGATCCGGCCCAGGTTCGACGCCTATGTCGAGGCCAGTCGTGCAATCCGCGCGCTGATGGAAGAGTTGACACCGGCCATCGAACCGCTGTCGCTCGACGAGGCCTTTCTGGATCTGACAGGCACCGAGCGGGTCCACGGCGCGCCCCCCGCCGTGATGCTCGCGCGGCTGGTCCAACGGATGGAGACCGAGTTGGGCCTGACCGGGTCGATCGGGCTGTCCCACAACAAGTTTCTGGCAAAGGTCGCCTCCGATCTGGACAAGCCGCGGGGATTTGCCGTGATTGGCAAGGCCGAAACCGGCGCGTTCCTGTCTGACAAGCCGGTGCGGATGATCTGGGGCGTGGGCGCGGCGGGGCAGGCGGCGCTTGAGGCGGCGGGCATCAGGACGTTCTCGGACCTCAGACGCTGGGATCAGACCGATCTTGTGGCGCGCTTCGGGTCGATGGGCCTGCGACTGTGGCATCTGGCGCGCGGCGAGGATGCACGGCGGGTCAATGCGCACGCTCCGGTCAAATCCATCTCCAACGAAACAACGTTCTCGGAAGACACGCGCGACCCCGATCTGTTGCTGGGCCATATCTGGCGGATGACCGAAAAGGTTTCCTCCCGGGCCAAGGCCAAGGGTCTCGCCGGACGGGTGGTCGTTCTGAAGCTGAAAACCTCGGACCACCGCCTGATCACCCGGCGCCACGCGCTGCGCGACAGCACGCAGATGGCGGATCGCATCTATCGCGAAGCCAAGATGCTGTTTGACGCGGTGCCGCCCGGCCAGGCCTATCGCCTGCTTGGCGTCGGGTTGAGCGATCCTGTTCCGGAGGCCGAGGCAGACCGTGTGGGCGATCTGCTTGACCCCGACGCAGGGCGCCGCGCGGATGCCGAACGGGCGACCGACAGCATTCGGGCGCGGTTTGGATCGGACGCGATTGTGAAGGGCCGCGCGTTGCGCTGAGTTACTCTGCGGCCAACGGCATTTGCGAGGCCCGGCCGAATGCGGCGATGTCGGCAATCACGGTGGACATCAGGGCCTCGAACGCGTCGAAATCGGCGCTGCGCTCGACCCGCGCCTCGTTCATGTAGAGCGCGCGGTCAATTTCCACCTGCACGACATGCTGGTTGCGGGACGGACGACCATAGGTCTGCGCGATATAGGCTCCGGCAAACGGGGCATTGCGCGCAACCCGCAACCCGGCGTTCTTGAAGGCCGCTTCCACGTGATCGACGATGTGGGCCGCCGCCGCCGCACCGAACCGGTCGCCCAGGATGATGTCCGGGCGCAGGGAAGGGGCGTGGTTCAACCCTTCGATTGCCTCGTGCGGCATGGAATGCATGTCGATCAGGATCGCCTGACCGAAGTCGCGGCGCGTGTCGTCCAGCATGGTGCGCAACTGCGCATGGTAAGGATGCCAATACTGGTCGAGCCGGGTCCGGGCCTCTGCCAGAGACATCTTGCCCCTGTAGATCGCCCGGCCGTTGGCCACGACGCGCGGGATCACGCCAAGGCCCGAACTGATGCGCGGGTTGTGGGTCACGCGGCGTAATCCGTTTACCACCGCAGGATCCAGTTCCTCGGCGCCGCGGTTCAGGTCGACAAAGGCGCGCGGTGCTGTGGCCGAGATGCTTTGCGCTCCGTGCAGCGGCGCGCTGGAGATCAGGTCATCGACGAACGCGTCTTCGGACGATCGGATGGTCTGACGATCCAGCATGCTGGCACGCAAGAACTCGGCCGAATAGGCGCGCCCCGAATGCGGGGACGCAAACACAGCGCATGTGGTGCGGGCGGAGGGGAGTCCAAGGGTGTAGGCCGTGAGCGTCATTCTGGTGAACATAGACCGGAAACCTGCCATTCCAAAAGCCCTTGAACCCTATTCCGACTCCTTTTATAGAGCGCGAACAAATTCGGCGGTGGTCGGGGT
>NZ_JBNAFU010000013.1:0-2500 GCF_049800835.1 Tropicimonas sp. S265A | reverse complement strand
GGTCGGGATGAGGTGTGCCTAGGGGTGAAAGGCCAATCAAACTCGGAGATAGCTGGTTCTCTGCGAAATCTATTTAGGTAGAGCGTCATCCGAATACCCCGGGGGGTAGAGCACTGGATGGGTAATGGGGCCCCACAGGCTTACTGATCCTAACCAAACTCCGAATACCCGGGAGTACTAGATGGCAGACACACTGCGGATGCTAACGTCCGTAGTGGAGAGGGAAACAACCCTGACCTACAGCTAAGGCCCCTAATTCATGGCTAAGTGGGAAAGCAGGTGGGACGACCAAAACAACCAGGAGGTTGGCTTAGAAGCAGCCATCCTTTAAAGATAGCGTAACAGCTCACTGGTCTAAACAAGTTGTCCTGCGGCGAAGATGTAACGGGGCTCAAGCCATGAGCCGAAGCTTAGGATGCCGTAAGGCATGGTAGCAGAGCGTGGTGTGAAAAAACTCCTAGTTTGTTATATCGCCGGTCTACGAGCGGTGCGGGCAACCGCGCTCAAGTAGCGAAGCGGTAGCGCAAACAAGGAGTTATCGATGAAGCCGGGGCGTGAGCCATCCGGTGGAGAGATCACCAGTGAGAATGATGACATGAGTAGCGACAAACAGGGTGAGAGACCCTGTCGCCGAAAGTCCAAGGGTTCCTGCTTAAAGTTAATCTGAGCAGGGTAAGCCGACCCCTAAGGCGAGGCCGAAAGGCGTAGTCGATGGGAATCCGGTTAATATTCCGGAGCCAGGAAGAAGTGACGGATCGCAGGTGTAGTTCAACCTTATCGGATTGGTTGGGCTGCTGAGCGGTTCCTGGAAATAGCTCTTCCGTGAGATCGTACCCGAAACCGACACAGGTGGACTGGTAGAGCATACCAAGGCGCTTGAGAGAACGATGTTGAAGGAACTCGGCAAAATACCTCCGTAAGTTCGCGAGAAGGAGGCCCGGTTCTTAGGCAACTGAGGGCTGGGGGCACAAACCAGGGGGTGGCGACTGTTTACTAAAAACACAGGGCTCTGCGAAGTCGCAAGACGACGTATAGGGTCTGACGCCTGCCCGGTGCCTGAAGGTTAAAAGGAGGAGTGCAAGCTCCGAATTGAAGCCCAGGTAAACGGCGGCCGTAACTATAACGGTCCTAAGGTAGCGAAATTCCTTGTCGGGTAAGTTCCGACCTGCACGAATGGCGTAACGACTTCCCCGCTGTCTCCAACATCGACTCAGCGAAATTGAATTGCCTGTCAAGATGCAGGCTTCCCGCGGTTAGACGGAAAGACCCCGTGCACCTTTACTACAGCTTCACACTGGCATCAGGCCATGCATGTGCAGGATAGGTGGTGGGCTTTGAAACCAGGACGCCAGTCTTGGTGGAGCCTCCCTTGAGATACCACCCTTGCATCGCTTGATGTCTAACCGCGGTCCGTTATCCGGATCCGGGACCCTGTGTGGCGGGTAGTTTGACTGGGGCGGTCGCCTCCTAAAGCGTAACGGAGGCGCGCGAAGGTTGGCTCAGAGCGGTCGGAAATCGCTCGTTGAGTGCAATGGCAGAAGCCAGCCTGACTGCGAGACTGACAAGTCGAGCAGAGTCGAAAGACGGCCATAGTGATCCGGTGGTCCCGAGTGGAAGGGCCATCGCTCAACGGATAAAAGGTACGCCGGGGATAACAGGCTGATGGTGCCCAAGAGTCCATATCGACGGCACCGTTTGGCACCTCGATGTCGGCTCATCTCATCCTGGGGCTGGAGCAGGTCCCAAGGGTACGGCTGTTCGCCGTTTAAAGAGGTACGTGAGCTGGGTTTAGAACGTCGTGAGACAGTTCGGTCCCTATCTGCCGTGGGTGTAGGATACTTGAGAGGAGTTGCCCCTAGTACGAGAGGACCGGGGTGAACGATCCACTGGTGGACCAGTTGTCATGCCAATGGCAGTGCTGGGTAGCTATGATCGGAAAGGATAACCGCTGAAGGCATCTAAGCGGGAAGCCCCCCTCAAAACAAGGTATCCCTGAGAACCGTCGTAGACCACGACGTCGATAGGCCGGAGATGTAAGTGCAGTAATGCATTCAGTTGACCGGTACTAATGGTTCGATAGGCTTGATTTGATCCAGTAGAAGGCGCAAAACGCGACCCCTGCTGCAAAGCCCCCCTTGGCTTGGAACATCCTCTGATTGACACAAAACCGGCGACTGCATCGCAAAATCGACCGGAAACGGCTTTTTCCTCGGTTTGGTGGTCATAGCGCGAGCAAAACACCCGATCCCATCCCGAACTCGGTCGTTAAGTGCCGTAGCGCCAATGGTACTGCGTCTTAAGGCGTGGGAGAGTAGGTCACCGCCAAACCTAGAAAAAAGCCAATAAAAATAGTCTCGTTTACCTCTCGATACGATCTCGAAACAAACGCACCAATGCGGACAAAAATCCGCAAAAAATGGCGCGGGATGGAGCAGCCCGGTAGCTCGTCAGGCTCATAACCTGAAGGTCGTAGGTTCAAATCCTACTCCCGCAACCAAAA
>NZ_JBNAFU010000012.1:0-66806 GCF_049800835.1 Tropicimonas sp. S265A | reverse complement strand
GGGCTTCGGGATGGAACTTGCGCGCGAGGGCGGCCAGATGATCCCCCTCCCCCGCCCGCAGCGCCCGTCGCTTGCAGATCAGCGGCGCCGAGAAAATCTCGGCATCGTTCGACATCGGCGTGACACTGGCCACATCCTCATGTGCGAAGATCGGGCGGATCAGGCGGCTGGCCCATCCGTCAGGCACCAGAGCGTCCGAATTCAGCAAAACAACCGTGTCGCCCCGCGCCAGCGCCACCTCAAACCCGCGATTGACCGACCCGATGAAGCCCAGATTGGCCTCGTTCTCAATCAGGGTGACGCAGTCGGCCTGCAAGGCATTCTGCATCTTTGCCCAGTCTCGCAGCCACGGGCGCACGCGCGGGTCGCTGGAGCCGTCTTCGACCAGCACGAGATGCCAGGGCGTGTCGGTATGGCGGGCCACGCGGGACAACGCCTCCTGCGTGACGTCAAAGGCGTTGTAGACCGGCATGACAATGGTGATGCGCCGGTCGGTCGGATAGGTCAGCACCTCCTGCGGGTCAAAGGTAAAAAGCCGCGTTTCCAGCGGACCGGCCCTTGGCACATCCTCCAGCCCCAGGGCCCGCTTGATACGGGCGCGGTAGGCCGCGGACCGAAACATACCGTACCCCAGAACCGCGGGGGCGCAGCGCATCACGTCGCCCAGAAACCGCGCGGCCAGGCGCACCCGCGCCGTCCTGTGCGCGCGCACGACAGAGGGCAGCACAACCGCCCGCTCCTGTCCTGCCACCTGAATATGCAGGGTCAGGGGGTCGGCCCCCAGCGGGGCCTCCAGAACGAAGCCGGTCTCGCGAGTGGTTCCGAGCGCCTGCGCCACATCCGCCCGTGGCAGGTGCGGGCGGGCGCTGGTTTCGCCCCCGTCCCAGCGCAGCGTGACATGATCCGCAAGGCTCCAGCCCACCACGCGCAAGCAGGTCCCGCGCCCTTCGACCCGGTCGACAAACCCTTGCCGAGAGCCGGTCTTGCCCCCCCCTGGGAGGGCACATCCGCCTGCGTCGAACGCCAGATGATGATCACAATACCGCTGGAATAGTCTTCGCACACGACGCAACACGCTGAGCCCCTCTTACAGCACCTACTCTGCCTGCGCGGACTGACCCCTCAGCCTGCACCTGCATAACCCCATGTGCCGGAGCCGGACGTGATCTGCTGTTTGCCTACGGTCCGAATACCTTTCGGACCGTCCGCCCCAGGATCCACAGATCCATGCAGATCGTGCGATGGCGGGCATATATCAGATCGAGCCGGGCCTTGCGCGGCACACATCTACGGGCATAAACGGCATCGGTTTCCGTGGCATTAACGGTGCCGGACAAAAGGCGCTCCTCATGGGCGTGATAGACCAGCGTCGCCAGCCCGGTGACCCCGGGACGGCTGCGCAGAACCTGCGCATAGAGGTCGGGAAACCGCGCCACGTAAAGCCGCAGGGGCGGGCGCGGACCGACAAAGCTCATCTCGCCGCGCAGGATGTTCCAAAGCTGCGGCAGCTCATCGAGCCGCGTGCGCCGCAGGACCCGCCCCTGCGGGGTGATGCGGGCCGTCTTGTCCGCCCCTGTGACACCGCCGTCTTGTATGGCATGTGCCATGGTCCGAAACTTCCACAAGGTGAAGGGCCGCCCCCCCTGCCCCATGCGCTCAGAGGCATGAAGAACCGGTCCGCCCTGGGTCAGCCACACCCACAGGGCAAGACCTGCAATCAGCGGGGACAACAGCACGGCAAGCGCCAGCGCCCCGATCAGATCGCACAGGCGTTTGGCAAGGGTCATGCACGACCCTCCCGCAGACGGGCGCGATCGGCCCGCCAGTCCGCCACGATTGCGGCAGCGGTGCCCAGTTCGTCCGGCAAGGGCAGCAGGGCCGCCAGAGCCGCGGTATCGAGCGTGATGGCGGACACGGCCTCAGGCGGGGCCGTCTGCAATGTGAACCCCAGACGCGCCGCCTTCAGAAGGGCGGCCATCTCCACCCCGGGTCCCGGCGCCGACAGGTTCAGGACAGGGGGCAGCACCTGCCCGGAGGCAGCCTGGCCAATCAGGAAAAACAGGCTCTCTGCAAGGGTTTTGGGACCGATATAGGACCGGTATGGTGTGGACCCGTCTGCAAACCGATCCAGCCGGATCGACAGCCCTGGACGCGCTTGCCCCAACAGGGCATCCGCCCCGGCAACATTGCCAAGCCGCAGCACTGTCACGCCAGGACGGCCGATCAGATCGTCTTCGGCCCGCAGTTTTGCGCGCCCATAGGCGGAAACCGGGGTCCGTGGCGCGTCTTCGCGCGCATTCCTCCGGGGCCCGTAGACCGCCGCCGAGGACATCCAGAGCAGCGGCTTGCCACGGGCCGCATGCGCCACTGCACGGGCCAGGTCGGGAATGGCTTCAAAGCCTGCCACGGCCCGGGCGGGATTGTTGGTGGGCCCGCTGAGATCAAGGATGACATCCACCTGCGCACAGGCCGCCGCCAAGGCCGCCGGATCGGTCCGCGTATCGACCTGCACCCAGTCGGGCCCGCCCGGACCCCGCCCCTGCCGCGCGCCCCAGATGACATCCGCCCCACCCGGATGCCAGCGGCGCATCATGCCCGCAATCCGGCTCGTGCCACCGAGGACCAGAACCCGGGGACGGGTCATGCAGGCCGGGCGGCGGACTTCCTGGCCTCCAGGATCGCGCGGCACAGCCTGTCGAGCTGCTCTGCTGCAACCTCGGTGGTCAGGTGCTTGCGAAAATCCGCATGCGCGGCCTGGACCATGGCGTTGCGCAAGGCGGGATCGTCCAGCAGGGCGATGGTTTTCTCGGCCCAGACCTCCGGATCGTTGGACACGATGCCGGTCTCGGGCCGGAAGAACGCGCCGTGGTCCACCTCGTCCGAGGCGATGACCGGCACGCCTGCGGACAGATAGGCGAGGATCTTGCCGAAGGATTTTCCCTTGCTGAACGCGTTCGATGGAATGATCGCCGACAGCCCCACGGCGGTCTCCTGCAGGGAGGCGATGAAATCGGCATACCCGTCCATGAAGGGTTTCAGCTCCACATCGACCCCCGCGGCGCGCAGGCGCTGGACAAGCGGATGGTCCGCATCCTCGGGACCACAGCCGTACAGCCGGAACTTCACGCCGGGGCGTGCGGCCGCGACCCGCTCCATCACATCCGTCACGAAGGCAAATTCCAGCTTGTAACGGGTCGGCGCGCTCTGGGCCCATGTCACCACGCCCTCGCGCTGCGTGTGATCGGTCCAATCAGGCTCTATATCAGGGGATCCGGTCCATATGATGGTGGTGTTGGGGTTCAGCGCCTCGCACCAGTTGGCGATATACCGGCTGCCTGCAGCGACCCCGTCCGCCCGGGTGACATCGGCGCGAATTTCCTCCTCCAGAGCGGGGTTGTGGAAATCGGCGTCATCCAGATCGTAGACATACGGAATCCCCTCCAGCAAATGGCGGGAATTGGCAGGCAGGCGGGAGCCCAGCAGAACCGCCATATCCGGACGGAAAAAGCGCAGGATGCGGCGGCGCTGGCCCGGGTCCAACTGCTTGGGCAGCACGATCGGGTTCCAGCCCATGGTCTGGAACGCCTCCGCCATGTTGTAGCCCCGCAGGAGGCTCGACATGGTGCGCACGTCCGATGGCAGGAACACGATGCGCGGCGTGCTGGCGGGCACAGCCATCCGGGGGTAAAGCGCCGCTTCGCGCAGCCTGTGCATGACATACCGGCCGACCGCGCGCAGCGGGCTGGTCTGGGTCTGGGCGTCCTGCGGCATGGTCCGGCGGTCCTCGTGTCGATAGGTCGTTTCAGGTCTAGTCCAGCAGGCCCAGCAAATAGCTGCCATATTTATTTTTCTTGAATTTCGTCGCGCGATCACGCAGGGCGTCCGCACTGATCCAGCCCTGCTGGTAGGCAATCTCATCGGGGCTGCCCGATTGCAGGCCCTGCCGCATCTCAAGCGTGCGCACGAAATTGCCCGCATCCAGCAGGCTGGCATGGGTGCCGGTGTCAAGCCACGCATACCCCCGCCCCATGCGCTGAACCTGCAGCGCCTTGTCGGCCAGATACATCTCCAGAAGCGTCGTAATCTCCAACTCGCCCCGGTCCGACGGCGTGACCTGCCGCGCGCGCTCAGATGCGGTGCCGTCCAGGAAATAAAGCCCGGTCACGGCATAGTTCGACGGCGGCACGTCGGGCTTTTCGATGATCGACTGCACATTGCCATCGCCGTCAAAAGCCACCACACCGTAGCGTTCGGGGTCGGAGACATGGTAGCCGAACACGGTGCCGCCCTGCTCGGGCACCTCGGCCATCAGATCCGGCAGACCGTGGCCGAAAAAGATGTTGTCGCCCAACACCATGGCCGAGGGCGCGCCATCCAGAAAATCCTCTGCCAGAATATAGGCCTGGGCGAGGCCATCGGGGCTGGGCTGGATGATCCAGGTGAAGCTGACCCCCCACTGGCTGCCATCGCCGAGGGTGCGCTGGAACTGGGCCTGGTCTTCGGGCGTGGTGATGATCGCGATCTCGCGGATCCCCGCCAGCATCAGCACGCTGAGCGGATAGTAGATCATCGGCTTGTCGTAGATCGGCAAGAGCTGCTTCGACACGCCGATGGTGATCGGATAGAGGCGCGTGCCTGAGCCGCCTGCCAGAACGATACCTTTGCGTTGGGTCATAACGGGGTCCTTTTGAAAATGGTCAGATCCGGTCTGCCTGATAGGCCCGGACAAGCCAGGGCGCACTGAAGGAAACAAGACCGGAGGAAACTTGCGACACCCACCCGGCAGGCGCGGCGGACAGGTCAGGGTCCGGATAGCCGAACCGGGTATAATCCACCGCGTAGAAGCCTTTGATCAGCCGCAGGTCGTATCGGCTGGGAACAATCGGTCTGGACTGGCCTGTCGGCGCTTTCTGGCTGTGATGCATGTCCAGCCCGACCGCAGGCGGGCCGCAGTGCTCCGCAATCCAGCCCGGAAGCGTATCGAGCCCTTCTTCGAGGCGGAACACCCTGGCCTCAGGCGGCAGGAAATCCGCCTGAGGGCGGATGTGGTTGTCACAGATATACGGATCGATACGCGCCGCGCGCAGCAGGGCGGCCAACCACACCGAAAACCCCATGCGGGTCAGCCAGCGCAGTTGCGGCCGAAACCGGACCTGAAACCGGTATTCGCTGATGATGCGGGCCACCGGGTCGCGCACGATGCCAAAAACAGTGTCGGGCGCGCGCGGCAGCAGGGTCAGCGCATCCGCCCACACAAGGTGCTGGTCCGAGCACCGAAACCGGGCCCCGGCCCGTTCGCCCTGCAAGCGCGCCTCGTGCCAGCCCCGGTCGATCAGCTCCAGAGGACCGTAATTGCCGATTATATACTCTTCAACAGAGGTTCCGCCCGTTTTGGGCACATGGGCGAAGTACAAAAGCCCCGCTTGTGTGGACAGCACCGGCATCGCTCAGCGCCCCCCCACGGCACCGAGATCCCGCAGGATCGCGCGCAAGCTGTCACGCCAGTCCGGGCGGGCAACCCCGAAGGTCTCTGTCAGGCTGGTGCAGTCCATGCGCGAGTTATGGGGCCGGGCTGCGGGCGTGGGATAGGCGGAGCTGGGGATATCCGTCACCGCGCAGGTCAACCCGGCCTGCGCAAAGATCTCGCGCGCGAAATCGGCCCAGCTGACATCCGGAGCCCCCGCGAAATGATAGGTGCCGGCCTTGTCCGGGTCTGTGGCCAGCTGCGCTGCCATGCTCAGACACGCCGCCGCGATATCGCCCGCTGCGGTCGGCCCGCCGATCTGGTCGGCCACGATCGTCAGGCTGTCGCGCTCCGCCCCCAGCCGCAGCATGGTTTTCACGAAGTTTGCGCCATGGGCCGACACGACCCAGGAGGTGCGCAGGATCGCATATGCCCCCCCTGCCGCGCGAACGCCGTCCTCCCCCACCTGTTTGGACCGCCCATAGGCCCCCAGCGGCCCTGTGGGCGCGTCAGGGCGCCAGGGGGTGGTGCCGGAGCCGTCGAACACGTAATCGGTGGAGATATGGACAAACGGCACGCCCAGGGCCGCGCAGGCCTGTGCCATGGCCGCAGGGGCCGCGCCGTTGATGGTGGTTGCCAGGGCTTCGTCGTCCTCGGCGTTGTCCACGGCAGTGTAGGCCGCAGCATTGATCACCGCCGCAGGGGACGCATCGCGGATGGCCGCCGCACAGGCCGCAGGGTCCGACAGGTCTGCGGCGTCGCGCCCCAGATACGTGGCCTGCGGAGCCCGGGCCGCCAGTTCGCGGGCCACCTGTCCGGTCTGACCGAACACCAGCAGGGAGGATGCCTCAAAACTCATCTCTTACTCCGCAAACAAATAGCCCATATCCCTGACGAATTGCCGGGTCTGAAGATAGCTCCGCACCCGATCAAACGCGGTCCGCGCGATGGTCGAGGCTGCCTCGGGGTTGTCCTTCACCCACGCCACCTTCTCCGCCAGATCGGAGAAATCCCACGCCAGCGGTACGTATGTGACATCCGGCTCATAGAGCTCGGGCAGGGTCCTGAGATGGTCCATCGATGGCTTGAGCAACACCGCGCCGAAGGCTATCGCCTCGATATCGCGCCAGCACAACTCGCCAAACCCAAAGGGGCTGAAACACATCTTGGAGGTTTGCAGCTCCGCATTGAACTGCTTGAGACCCACCTTGCCTTCGGAGATCACGCTGACACCGCGCAGATCGGCAACCGCCGCCATCGCGTGTTCGCGCATGGCCGTGTACCAAGGCGTGCCCTTGGCCCCGAGCCGGGAATGCACGTCCGTCTCGCGCGGCCCCGCAAGCAGCGCGTCGATATCCTGATCAAGGAACAGCCGGTAAAGATGCGGCGCGGTGAAAAAGTTCGGGCTGAGGCGCAGCGTGTCCAGAAACCCGTCGGGGATGTCCCACCGCACCTGCTCGTCCTCGATCCCGTAGGCACGGGAATAGTAATCGGTCAGGTTGGTGTGCCCGAGGGTCGTTTGGCCATACTGGCCAAGGTCCCGGAACAGCGATTTCTTGAGGTAGTACCGGATCTGCCCGTTCAGCAGAGAGGCAAAGCGCAGGTCGTTATGGGCAAAACTGTCCAGAAAGGCGGTGATCTGCGCGGAGCCTCTGGCGGCCTTCTCGAACACTTGGTCGAACTCGGCGGGATCCCGGGTGTACCACAGTTGCAGGAGCACCTCATCAAAAGATGAAAAATCCAATCCATCCAATGCGTTGGCGCTGAAGAAGCGCAACTGGACATCATGCGCACGCTCAAGGTCGGCAGCATGCAGGATAAACGGGTAAATCTGCGAGAACGCGATACGGCCCGGCTCGTGAATCACCGCGATCCGGCGGGCAGATCCGGGCCGCCAGGGCCGCGCCAGCACGGCACGGGCCAGCGTCCCGACCTGTCGGTGATCGACAAGCCGGGCGATATAGGGGGCAATCTTCACCCAGCCACGCCCAGACGCGCCCCGACCCCGTCACGGTCTTGCAGCGCGCGCCACCAGTCTTCATTGGCCAGATACCACGCAACAGTGCGGCGCAGACCCTCTTCGACGGTGACAGAGGGGCGCCAGCCCAGTTCCGTGGCGATCCGGGTCGGATCGATCGCATAGCGCGCATCATGCCCGGGCCGGTCGGTGACAAAGGTGATCTGATCGGCATAGGGTTTGCCGTCGCCGCGCGGTTTCAGATCATCGAGGATGCTGCACAGGGTCTTCACAAGCTCCAGATTGGTCCGCTCGTTCTCGCCCCCGATATTGTAGCTGCGCCCCACCTGCCCTTTCTGGACCACCAGCAAGAGCGCATCGGCATGGTCTTCGACATAAAGCCAGTCGCGAATGTTGGACCCGTCGCCATAGATCGGCAGCGGTTCGCCCGCCAGCGCCTTGAGGATGACCACCGGGATCAGCTTCTCGGGGAAATGGAACGGTCCGTAGTTGTTGGAGCAGTTGGTCATCACGACGGGCAGACCGTAGGTTTCATGCCAGGCCCGCACCAGATGGTCGGAGCTTGCCTTGGAGGCCGAATAGGGTGAGCGGGGATCGTAGGGCGTGTCTTCGGTGAACTGCACGGACGGGTCTGCCGGCAGCGAGCCGAACACCTCGTCGGTGGAGATATGATGGAACCGGAAGCTTTCGGGCTTGCCCTGCCCCACCCAGTGGCTGCGGGCGGCCTCCAGCATGTTGTAGGTGCCCGTGATGTTGGTTTCGATGAAATCGCCGGGCCCGTCGATCGACCGGTCCACATGGGATTCCGCGGCCAGATGCATCACCGCATCCGGATTATGCGCTGCAAACACCCGGTCCAGCGCGGCCCGGTCCCGGATATCGGCATGTTCGAACGCGTAGTTGGGGTGGTTCGAGACCGAGGCGACATTGTCGAGACACGCGGCATAGGTCAGTGCGTCGAGGTTCACCACGTGGTGCCCTGCCCGCACCGCCTGACGCACAACAGCCGATCCGATGAACCCGGCCCCGCCGGTCACAAGCAGTTTCATGGAGCTATCCTTCGTAGGTGAAAGGGCTGTCGAAATCGGCAAGCGCCGGGGCGGCCTCGTCTTTCGGGCTCAGCAGGGGTGTGCCCTCGACCCCCCAGTCGATGCCGCAGCTGTCCCAGCGCACGGCGCCATCGGCCTGCTGATCATAAAAATCGGTGCATTTGTAGATGATCTCGGTATCGGGCTCCCGGGTCAGGAACCCGTGCAGGAACCCTTTGGGCACCAGCAGTTGGCGTCCGTTCTCAAAGCTCAGTTCCGCTCCGAACCACTGGCCATAGGTCGGCGAGCCCTTGCGGATATCCACCGCCACATCAAACAGACTGCCGCGGCCGCAGCGCACCAGTTTGTCCTGTGCTGAAGGGGGCGCCTGAAAGTGCAGGCCGCGGATGGTGCCGGACCGGGCAGACAGCGAATGGTTGTCCTGCACGAAATCCAGGGTAATCCCATGGTCGGCCAGAACACGTTTCGAATAACTTTCTGAGAAAAACCCCCGCTCGTCGCCGAAACGGGCCGGGGTCAGGAGTATCACGCCCTCAAGCGGGGTGGCGTCTATTTTCACGGGGTCTCCTTGCGCGAGGCGCTGAGCAGCTTGGATGTCGGCGCGACGGTATCAATGCGCAGCATGCGAGTCACGGCACGCCACCGATATTGCCTCGCTGCCCGGCGCAAATGCCGCAAATGCACAACACTGGGCACAGAGGCCCCAAGAATGTTTCGCGCGCGAAACGTTGCTAGTCGGCTTGCTGCGCCATGCGCGCCTTCACGAAGCCCAGAAACGCCTTGTCGGGGCTGCGCAGGCGGGGACGGCCGGAGCCCGCCCAGAAGGCGTGCCAGTCCGCCTCGAGCGCATACACATCCCAACCGGGGGCAAGTATGCGGGCCTCTTGCAAGGTGTCGGGGGCCAGTGGGGCAGGGTGGGGGGCTGCGCCGGGATCTTCAATCAGACCGCCGCGCAGGGTGAAGGCGATCTTGTCCCCCGGCAGTTCCGCCATCTCGTAATCCGGCAGGTGATCGGCCGCGATCATGTCGCGCAGCATCTTGCGGAACACCCGGCGCGGGGAGGCAGAGCCGGACTTCTTCAACAGCAGGTCGACCGAGACCACCCACCGCGCCTGCCGCCCGCAATGCTTGCGCGCGATCTCGTAGATACGCCGCTCCAACGGTTTGCGAAGCCGGAAATAGTCTCGGCTGAGGGTCAGAACCGATTGGGTGAGAACCGCGTTGAACAGCCAGTCCGACAGCGTGACACTGACCGACACCATGCGTCCGCCCCGGGCGCGGCGGACAATCTCCCAGCTTTCGATCAATCCGAACCCCCGGGTGATCTCCTGCCCGCCGGTGGTCAGGTTCGTCGTGATCCGTGTGCCCGCGAGGCGTTCGAAAGCCTCGCGCAAGCGGCGATACGCATCGCCGGAGGTTTCCCGGTTTGTGGCGATCAGCAGATCATGCGCCTTGATCTGAAGCGTCCGACTGATCGTGCGTCCTGCGTTCAGAGCGCTCATCAACTGGCTGATACAGAAAATCAGGATGTCCTTGTCATGGATCGTCGCCAGACCCCGGACGCTCGGGATCACCTCGATATCGATGCCATTGTGCGCGTAGTTGAGCACGCGGCGATCAGGCCGTGTGGCGAGCGAGAACACCGGATGCTCCATCGTCGCCAAGTCATCCTTGGGGATGGCATCGAAGATATCGCAGACGAAAAAATCACCCTGCGCAGTCCGGTCAGGAGCCAGACCGGAGGAAGAAGAAACTGTCATATCCGATGTCACTGCCCGACTCGGTTTTATCGTGGTTTTATTGACACCCAGCTTAGGGTTATCCACAGCCCCGCACAAGCCGGAGGATCGGGGGATCGGAGTCGCTTGAACGTGGGATCGGAGTCATCTTTTCGGGGGTTCAGAGTCACCTGTTCCCGATAAAGCCGAAATTCTAACTTCAAAAACAAGACTTTGCCAAAAGCGATTAGGCCCTTAACACTTATATAACACGACTCTAACTGGGCGAAAAAATCTCCATCAGGCTTCAAACCTTGGAAAAAGTCGGCTGGATCCTGGATTTCGCAGAGAAAAATCGCTTGAAGTCGTGCTTTTCCTTCCATGTGCGGTGTTTTTGGGTATATTGGAGAAAACACAACACATGAGGCGGTTTTCATGGCAAAGGACCTGCCTGACGGGCATCCTCCATATTTCCACATAGACCCCGAGCAAGCGCTTGCCGACCTGGGTCCGGCTACGGATACAGGCGGTTTCGCGGCGATTGCCGAAGCCTGCGCCCGAGGGCGGGCGGATCTGGCATCCCGCGGAATGAACGAGGCCGGGCGCAAAACCCTGCGCCTGTTCTCCACATGGGAGATCACCCGTTATCTGATCCCCGTGGCCCAGGCCCATTTCCGGCGCGTGCTCAAACAGAATCCCAATCTGCCTCAGGGGCGCAGTGAAACCGAGGGCGGCGCCAAATGGTTCACCCTGGACGAGGTTCTGCGGCTCAGGGCGCATTTCGCCGAAGGTGGGTCCAAGGCCAAGGAGTACCGACCTTACCGCCCGGAGGGGCTTCCAGCGAAGCTGGTGGCCGTTGCGAATTTCAAGGGCGGCGTCGGCAAGACCTCGACAGCGGCACACCTGGCGATGTCCGCGGCACTTGACGGTTACAAGGTTCTGGTGCTGGACCTCGACAGCCAGGGGTCCATGACATCGATCTTCGGCGGGCAGGTCGAAGATGAGTGGAGCACGGTCTTTCCGCTGCTTGCGCGACACTACGGACGGCATCTGCGGGCGGAGAACCAGCGCCGTCTGGATCGCAACGAAGCCCCAATTCCCCTTGATGAGACCCTGTCTGACGCGTTGGACGTCAAGGCGCAGGACCTGATCCAACCCACGCATTGGCCCAATATCGATCTGATCGGGGCGCAATTGAACCTTTACTGGGCGGAGTTCCAGATCCCGGTCTGGCGCATGCAGGCGCGGTCCTGGAAACTCTGGGATGCGCTGACGGACAGTCTTGAGGCGGACGGGGTGCTGGAGGCCTATGACATCGTCTTTATCGATACACCGCCCGCGCTGGGGTATCTGACGATCAACGGTCTGGCTGCTGCCGATATCCTGCTGGTGCCGTTGGGGGCCTCCTTCCTGGAGTTCGACAGCACCGGGCGCTTCTTTGACATGCTGCACTCCACGTTCTCTTCGATCGAGGAGGGGGAGAATATGGCCGCCCGCGCCCTGGGGCGCGAAGAGCTTGCGTTTGAATGGGACGCCGTGCGCGCGGTCGTCACCCGTTACGACGGCGGGCAGCAGGCGGAGCTGGCCGCGCTGATGCAAGCCTATCTGGGGCAGACCCTCAGCCCGCATCGTCAGGATTTTACGGCCCTGATCGGGCAGGCGGGGGAGCAGGTCAGTGGCATCTATGAAGCTGACTATCGCGATTTCAACCGTGAGACCTATGCCCGTGGACGGCAGACCTTTGACGAGACCTATGCCGCGTTCAAACGCCTTTTGCTGGGGGTCTGGCGACGTGAGGAGCACCAAGCTGACGGGCAGCTTCTATAGAGTAATACAGGCTCTAACATGCGGTTTAGAGCCTGTTTCCGAGAGGATCTGACATGGCAAAACGCAAACGTCTCAGCCCCGCGCAGACCGGGTACCTTGCCAACGAGGGTCAGGGCAGTCGTGCATCCCTGTCGCCGGCGACCGGCCTGAGCGGGGCAGGAGAACCGCCGATCGCCCAGGTCGCGCGGGATGCCGCGACAACCGCAGCACTTGAGGAAGTGTCGGCAGAACTGTCCAGCGCCCGGGCCGAAGGACGGCTGGTCCAGGCACTGCCCCTCGATACCATCGTGCGAGACTACCTTGTGCGCGACCGGGTCGTGCTGGAGGATGAGGACATGAGCGCGCTGAAGGCCAGCCTGCGCGCGCGCGGCCAGCAAACCCCAATTGAGGTCGTCGATCTGGGGCAGGGGGGGTACGGCCTCATCTCCGGCTGGCGCCGCCTGAGCGCGCTGGACGCGTTGCACCGCGAAACCGGCGACGAGCGCTTTGCCACGGTGCAGGCGCTCCTGCGCAGGCCTGAGACCGCAGGCGACGCCTATACCGCGATGGTCGAGGAAAACGAGATCCGCGTCGGGCTGAGTCCGTTCGAACGCGCGCGTATCGTGGCCAAGGCAGTAGAGCAGGGGGTGTTTGCTGATGAGCGGACGGCCCTCAGGGCGCTATTCGCATCGGCTTCACGTGCAAAACGGTCCAAGATCGGGTCGTTTCTGCGACTTGTTGCTGCTTTCGAGCAGGACTTGCGGTTCCCCGGCGGCATTGCCGAGCGGCTTGGCTTGCGTATGGCCAAGGCGTTGGAAGAGACACCCGGTTTCGAAGATCGACTGAAATCCGCGTTGCGCGCCACGCCTGCGGCAACGGTTGATGCAGAGCTTGCCTTGATCGAGGCGGCCCTGCGGTCGGCTCCCACGCAGCCTACATCTCCGGCGGTTGCACCCAACGGCACTACGGACCGGCTTGAAGTCACCCGAAAGGGCAAGAGACTCGTTCTGAGCGGCCAGGGCGTGACAGCAGAGTTCGAAATAGCCTTGAGGAAATGGCTGCGCACTCAAGGTCTGTGAGCCGGCGCGTCGTGTTTCGCACGCGAAACCTGTGTCAGTTTTCCCGGACTGAAGCCGCCGCAAGCTGAATTGCGCGGAAGGGAGTTCGGTTTACCCTGAATTTACCAAGGGTGCCCCATGCTGCAGCCGGGGGTCCTGCCGGTGTTTGACCCTGTTGTTGTCGGGGTGTCGCGGTGGAACTGCAATCTGAACGGACGTCTTCCAGGACCACCGCTCTCTCCATTTCCCAAGGTTTGCTGGACCGCGCACCGCTCAGGCCGTCCGCGACGCTCAACTGTGCGGCCTATCGCGGCAAGTCGGTGCTGGTATCAGGGGCAGGGGGCTCCATCGGGTCTGAAATTTGCCAACAACTGCTGGCCCATCGCCCAAGGGTTCTGGTGCTGTTCGAACTCAACGAGTTTGCGCTTTATTCGGTCGAGGCCGCATTGCGCCCCCATGCAGCGCGCGCAGGGTGCCAGATTGTGCCCGTGCTGGGGTCGGTCGGGTCCGGGCCTCTTGCGGACCAGGTTCTGCGAGAGAATGCGGTGCAGGTGGTCTTGCACGCTGCGGCCTACAAGCACGTCCCACTGGTGGAGGCCAACCCCCTGGCGGGGCTGTCCAACAACGTTATCGGCACGCAGGTTCTGGCGCGCGCGGCGGACAGGCACAGGGTTGAGCGGTTTGTTCTGATCTCCTCGGACAAGGCTGTGCGGCCCGGCAATGTCATGGGAGGAACAAAGCGCCTGGCGGAACTGGTTGTCCAGGATCTGGCCGGGCGCAGTGTGCATACGGCCTTCGCCATTGTCCGCTTCGGCAATGTCCTGGGGTCCTCGGGGTCTGTGGTTCCGTTGTTTCAGGACCAGATCAGGCGCGGGGGCCCCGTGACGGTTACCCATCCCGACATCATGCGGTACTTCATGACCATGGAAGAGGCGGTGCACCTCGTGTTGATGGCCGGAAACATGGCCAGAGGGGCGGAAGTTTTCGTGCTGGATATGGGCAAGCCGGTGCGCATCCTGGATCTGGCACGCCGGATGATCACCGCCGCGGGGTACCGCCCGCGGGACGCACACACCCCCGATGGCGATATCGAGATTGCCCTGACGGGACTGCGGCCCGGCGAAAAAATGGTCGAGGAACTGACACTGTCCGGCATTCTGAGCCCGACCGCGCATCCCAAGATTTTCAGCGCGCAGGAAGACGGGTTGTCGGAGGTGGAGATTGCGATATTCCTGCGAAGCCTGCACACGGCGGTCGACTCCGGCGATCGGGACAGCGGTCTCGATTTGTTGCGTAGGTGGGTTGAAGGGTATGGCCCGGGAAACGATACCCGGCCCCTTGCCACACAGGTCGTGTAATCAATGTTATGTTAACTAAAGGCTGAGCGCCGCTCCGCGCGGCGGCCAGCTTCAGTTGTCCGGGTACCCGTTTTCATGGGCTTTGTGCCATGCCCAGGCGGTCGCAATCGTGTCTTCGATGGAAGTATAGACCGGCTCCCAGCCCAGTTGGGTTTTCAGTTTTGTCGGGTCTGCCACCAGTCGCGGCGGGTCGCCCGGGCGGCGCTCTGTAATAGTGCGCGGGATGCTTTTGCCTGTCACTTTCTCGCAGGCGGTGATGATATCCATCACCGATTGGCCCTGTCCGGTCCCGATATTGAACACCTCCGCCGTGCCGGGTTCGGTCGCCTCGATCGCCAGCAGATGGGCAGAGGCCAGATCGCGCGTGTGCACATAGTCGCGGATGCAGGTGCCATCGGGCGTTGGATAATCCGTGCCGAACACCTTGATCTCGTCACGCTGACCAAGGGCCACCTGCAAAACCAGCGGAATCAGATGGTTTTCGGGGCGGTGATCCTCGCCGTGGCGACCATCGGCGTCCGCACCGGAGGCGTTGAAATACCGCAGCAGCGTGAACCCCATCCCGTAGGCATGGGCAAAGTCGCGGATCATCCATTCCACCGCCATTTTGGTGCGGGCATAGGGGGAGAACGGATCCTGCGGCGTGGCCTCGGACATGGTTTCAGACTGGGTCATGCCATAGGTCGCGCAGGTGGAGGAAAACAGCAGCCGGTCAACGCCCGCGGCGCGCATCGCCTGCAAAAGGCTCAGGGTGCCACCGATATTGTTGCGGTAGTGATATTCGGGGTCCTCGACCGACTCGCCCACATAGGTGGCGGCGGCAAAGTGCATGACCGCATCGGCCCCGAAGTCCTTGAGCGTCTTGGTCAGAAGCTCCGTATCGGCAATGTCGCCTTCGACCAGCGGGTGGCCATCGGTCGCGTCGCGGTGGCCCATGACCAGATTGTCGAAGGCCATCACCTCATGGCCCTGGCTGGCAACGTAACGCAGGCAGGCGCTGCCAACATAGCCGGCCCCGCCGGTGATCAGAATTTTCATGGCGTATCCTCGTCGTTCAATACGGTTTCGGTCAGAATAAGGTCGGCTGCCGCGGCCAGATCGGGGACGCGGGCGGTGATGCCCGGGGCGTCTGGGGGAACCCTGTCGCCATAGCCGGTGGCCACCAGAAGTGACCGACAGCCCGCATTCTGCCCTGCCAGCATGTCGGAGATCGTGTCGCCGACCATCCAGCTGCGGGCCAGATCAAGGTCATGCTCCCGCGCGGCCTGCAACAGCATGCCGGGCCCGGGTTTGCGCATGGGATCCTCGATCACCGTGGGGTCCTTGATCGTTGGCGCCAGCGGGCAGAAATAGATCGCATCAACGTTTGTGCCCTCGGTGGCCAGTTGGCGGTGCATTTCCGCATGGACCTCCGCCAGCCCGGCCTCGGTCAGCTTGCCGCGCCCGATCACCGACTGATTGGTGACGATCACGATGTAAAAACCGGCTCTTCGTAGGGCTTTTACCGCCTCTGCAGCGCCTGGGATCAGCCGTACATCATCCGGCTCCGTCAGGTGGTGCACAAGCTCGATCAGCGTGCCGTCCCGGTCCAGAAATACCGCAGGGGTCATGACCGCTCCGGGAAGAGGCCTGCAACGTCCTTTTCGGCCTGCTCAAGGGCCGCAGGCGTGCCGATATCGCGGTGATAGCCCTCAAACGCATAACCCTGCATGCGTCCGACGAATTCCGGCAGCACGTCATGGCCGAAGTCGAACACGCGCATATCCGCGATCTCGCGCCAGGCGTCGGCATCGACCACGTAGATCCCCGCATTGGCCAGATCGGATTTGGGCTGTTCCGGTTTCTCGATGAACTCGGTGATCCGGCCGGCCGCATCCAGCGTCGCGATCCCGCATTGCGATGGGTAGGGCGTGTGAAAGAGCGCCATGGTCATCGGAAGCAAGTGGCCGCGATGAAAGGTGACCATGGCCGACAGATCGAGGGTCGACAGGTTATCGGCATAGATCACCACGCAGGCCTCTGCCCCGTCCATCCAGCCGCGATTGGCGGTCACGGTCCCGGCGGAGCCCAGAAGTTCGGGCTCGTAAGTCTCGGTCAGGGTCAGGGATCGCGTGGCATTGGCGGTCCTGATATAGGCGCGGACCGGGTCCGGCAGGTGATGGGTGTTCAGCAGCACCTCCGAGATGCCAGCGGCTTCCAGCGCATCGCACCAATAATCCAGCATGGGCCGCCCGCCCACGGGGATCAGGCATTTCGGCACCGTATTGGTCAGCGGGCGCAGCCGCGTGCCCAGCCCCCCTGCCAGCAGGATCGCCTTGACGCTCATACTCCAACTTCCCGCACGACGCCGAGCGCCTTCATCAGCTTGTCGGATTGCTCAAGAATGTCTTCGGCGGGGGCGGCTGTTTCCATCCAGTCGCGATAGGCGCGCACCGAATCCTCGGTACTGCGCGTGGGTTTCCACCCCAGCGCCTTCAGCTTGGAGACATCCGACAAGATATGGCGCGTGTCCCCGAACCGGTACTTGCCCGAGGCGTTTGGCGTGTAGTCGTTACGCCCGAACACCTGCCCCACGACCCAGGCAAACTCTCCAACCGTGACGGGTTTGTCGCCGCCTACATTGAACATCTCGTAATCGGCGCGGGGGTCTTCGAGGACCTTGAGATTGGCATCGACCACGTCGAGGTAATTGACGAAGTCCCGGACCTGGTTGCCATCCTCGTAGATCACCGGGTCGCGGCCCGCATGAAAAGACAGTGAAAAGATGCGGCAGGCCCCTGAATAGGCGTTGTAAAGGCTCTGTCTGGGGCCTTGCACGATTGAGTAGCGCATGGCGACAGACGGGATCTGGTACATCCGCCCGAGGTTCAGGGCGACGTTTTCCTCGGCGATCTTGGAGGTCCCGTAGCAGTTCTGCGGGTTGGCCACGGTTTCATCGGTGGCCTGGTATTGCAGGGGCCCGGTCTGACCCGGCCCCGGCTGGATTTCCCAGAGCCCCTTGCGCAGGTTTTCATCCGGGCGCAGCCCCGGCAGCACCCGGCGCCCGTCGGCATCCAGATAAAGCCCCTCGCCAAGGGCCGCCTGGCTGGAGGCAACGATCACCTTCTGAATGGGCAGCTTTTCCCGCACGATCAGCTCGTAGATCAGCGCGGTGGAGGTCACATTGGTCGAAAAGAACTTCGAGAACTCGGGCAGATAGTCCTGAAACGCGGCCAGATGATAGACCGCGTCCACCCCGCGCATCGCGGCCAGCAACGCCGCCTCGTCGCGGACATCGCCGATCATGAACTCGATCTCGGGGTCCAGATAGGCGGGCTTTTCGCCGCCCCGGTGCACCGGTTGTTGCAGGATATCCAGCACCCGGACCTGATGGCCCCGTGCCAGAAGCGCGTCTGCGGTGTGCGAGCCGATAAAGCCAGCCCCGCCTGTGATCAGTACCTTCATAAGGGCCTCCTCAGAACGCGTAGCGGTCAGAGATGAAGATCACGCGACTGCCGCGCCGGTCGACGCGGAACTCAAGCTCCTTGGGGTGGCCGACAGCGGCCCGGATGGCAGCGTGCTTGTGCGGCGGGGCCATCACCAGCAGGAAGCCACCGCCCCCTGCCCCCAGCAGTTTGCCCCCCATGGCGCCGTTTTCCCGCGCGGCGGTGTACCATTCATCGACGCCTGCATTGGTGATCCCGAAGCCGAGTGAGCGTTTGAGCTCCCATCCCTGGTGCAGCAGTTCGCCGAACTCGTTCAGATCGCCCTTGCCCATGGTGATGCGCATTTCGCCGGCCAGATCGCGCATCTGGCGCAGAACGGTCATCTTGTCGGCGGATCCATCGGACTGCTTTTGCAGGATCGCATCCGCATCGCGCTGCTGGTCGGTATAGAGCAGCAGGATGTGATCCTCGAG
The DNA here is from genome assembly GCF_049800835.1 of Tropicimonas sp. S265A. NCBI lineage: Bacteria > Pseudomonadati > Pseudomonadota > Alphaproteobacteria > Rhodobacterales > Roseobacteraceae > Tropicimonas > Tropicimonas sp. S265A. The sequence goes on along the minus strand of NZ_JBNAFU010000012.1, from coordinate 48,477 downwards.
CGCCTTGATGAACCCCCCATCCACCGGCACGGGCTCCACATCCACCGAATGATCCGGATTGAACCGCATGTAGTTCACCCCGCCATAGGCGGCGGCATACTGGTCCTGGCGCCCGATCGGCTTGCCGAGGATGTCGATTTCGATCTCGCAGGATTTCTCGCCCAGCATGCCGGGGCTGGTGACCTGCCCTTTATAGGCATGCAGCGCGTTCAGCACACCGACAGCCAGCGATGAGGACGACCCGAGCCCGGTGCCCGAGGGCACATCGCCCACGGTGGTAATCTCCAGATGCTCGCCAAGCCCGGTCATGCGCAGGGCCTCACGGACGATGGTGTGTTCGATCTTGTCGATCTCGTCGGCGATCTCGACCTTGGTGTAGGCGACGCGTGTCGTTTTGTCGAAGCGCGGCGAGACAGTCACGTACATGTGCCGCATCAGGCCAACGGACAGCACCGCGCCGTATTCATGTTCGTAAAACGCGGGCAGGTCGGTGCCGCCACCGGCGAAACTGACGCGATAGGGAGTCTGGGTAATGATCATAAGGGGCGCTCCAATTGAGCCCGGAACCGGTCAAGCAAGGGGTCGAGGCACGTGTCGAGGTCAAATACTTGGACCACCCGTTCCCGGCCTTGCTGGGCCAGTCGGGTGGCAAAATCAGGGTCTTTTTCAAGGCGCATCAACGCATCTGCCAGCGCTGTGGCGTCTTCGGGCGGCACCAGAAGCCCGGTTTCCCCGTCAAGGATCAGGTCCGGGATGCCCACCAGTTGCGTGGACACGGCGGGCAGCCCGCAGGCCATCGCCTCCATCAGCATTTGCGGCAGCCCGTCCACATCGTTGTCGGAGGCCCAGACGCAGGCAAGGGTATAGGCATCGCCCTGCTCCATGAAGCCGGGGATGTCTTCCTGCTTCAGGGCCTCGCCGGTCATCTGCACCTGATCCTCCAGCCCGGCGGCGGTGATCTGCGCGCGCAGCTCTGCCTCCAGCGGGCCGCTGCCGGCAATGGTGCAGCGAAAATCGAACCCGCGCTCTTTCATAAGGCCACAGGCCTGGATCAGGATGTGAAAACCCTTCTTCTCGACCAACCGGCCCGAGGACAGGATGTGAAACGGCGCGCCGTCGGGGCGGGTGCGCCGCCGCGGGCTGAAATGGGACGTGTCGATCCCGCAATAGGCCACGTGGAGCTTGGCGGGGTCCGCGCCCTCATCAGTGTAGAACTGGCGGTGAAATTCCGAGATGCAGATGATGAAGGCCGCGCGCCTGATCTTGTCTTTCAGCGCGCAGCGTTCCCGAAAGAGATCTGCGGCATGCCCGGTGAAGCTGAACGGGCGATCCAGCAGCCACGCGCCATACATCGCCACGGTCCCGGCCGAATGGATCCATTGCGAATGGATGTGGTGCACCTCGCGGTTGCGCAGGGCCGCTGCCCAGTGGCACGCCACCATCAGGTGCCACAGCCCCACCACGCGGTTGCGAAACGACTCGCGCGGGCCGGTCAGCGCATTCCACAGCGCCCCGAAAAACCGCGGGCCGAACCGCAAGGGGGCGGCGGCGAAGGCCAGCACGGCGGCGAAGGCCGACAAAGGGTAGATTTCATAGGTGTCGCGCGCCATTTCGGCGATGTCGTCGGAGGCAAAATAGGACTGTCGCGGCGGGTTCAGCGCATTGAGCGCAAAGGGGATGCCCTTGGCCTTGACGACACGCAATTCATTGCCGACCCAGGCGTCGCCCACGCCATTCGTGGTCATGTAGTGTATCATCAGGTCAGCACCGGTGTCGTTCTTCGCCGGGACCGTAGCGATGGCATATAAACGGGGCAAGACTGCTGCCGGAAATGGTCAACAATTGCCTGCAAGCAGGTGAATTGCGCAACAACCAGCGGGCAGATTGCCTGTCCTTGTCTGGTTCGTTGACAAATGAAGGTGCATCCTCAACACCCAACGCAGACGGCTTTGAGAAGGGATTTTCCAGTGGCAGATTTTGAAGATTTCATCGCGTCCTATTACCAGCGGTTTGCCGAGGCTCTTCTGGCGTTCGACAAGGGCCCGATGGCGGATATCCTGGCCGTGTTCGACGACATCACCGCCAAGGGGGGGACGGTGTTCGTGGCGGGCAATGGCGGGAGTGCCGCGATTGCCGATCACACGGTCTGCGATTGCTCCAAGGGGACGCATGTGGATGGTCATCCGCCGTTCCGGACCATCTCGCTTGCCTCCAACGTGCCCATGCTGACGGCGTTGGCCAACGATATATCCTATGATGCGGTGTTCTCCGAACAGCTGAAATACTACCTGACCGAGCGCGACGCGCTTCTGGTGGTCAGTTCCAGCGGCAATTCGCCCAATGTTGTCGAAGCGTGCAAATACGCCAATGAAAAGGGTGTTCCGACCATCGCGTTCGTCGGGTTCAAGGGCGGCAAACTCAAGGAACTGGCCCAGCATGTGGTGCATATCGAGGTCGACAATTACGGCATCGTCGAAGATACGCATCAAAGCCTGATCCACGCGATGACCCAGTACATGAAGGCGCGCAAGGAATAAGGTCGCCGCGTCCGCGCCCCGCAGCCCCAAAGCCGGACAGGTTCATGATCATAAGTCCCCTGCATCGCTTCGTTTTCGTCCACGTCCCCAAATGTGCAGGCACATCCGTCCGCACCCAGATTGCGGCCTGTGATCCGGATCATATCGCGATGGCCCTGCCCGGGCCCCATCCGGAGCTGGGCAGAATCGATTACGGGCATGTGCCCCTGTCGCAGTTGCGGCAGTATTTTCCCGAGAACTATGCGTATCTGCATGATCTGAGTTCTTTTGCGATCCTGCGCGATCCGTTGAGCCGGTTCGGCTCCTCCCTTCGCCAGACGCTCTGGCGGTATGAGCGGACGCCGATGACATTGATCGACCCCGAGACCCTGCGCGCCCGGACGCTGGAGATCATGGATGATCTGGTCGCCGAGATCGACGCGCCGTCGGCCCGCATGATCTTTTTCGCCCGACAGAGCTCCTTTGTCTTTGACGGGCCTGACCGAATGGTCGACCACCTTGTTCCAATCGAGCATGTGGGCGCGTTCATCGCCTATCTGTCACAGAAGACCGGCACGCCGATGGATGCCGACCGGCGCAGCAATCAGAATGTGGATCTGCGCGCGAAATGGATGGGACCCCTGGCGTTTCGCGTGAACGGGTTCCTGCGCAAGCGTCTGCCACAGGGCCTGCACACACGTATCAAGGATGCCGCCCTCGGGGTTCTGGCCACCCGGACAAGTGCGGCCGAGAGCAGCGGCGTGCTGGATATGCCCGAAGTGCATGCGTTCGTCGACGAGTACTATGCCGACGATGTAGCGCTCTACCGGCAGGCCCGGGCAGAGGCGCCGGAACTGCTGTCCCGGTTTGCGGACGGGTCGTTGCCGCTTGGCAAGGCGTAGCGGCGCGATGCTGGCCTCTCTCAAGGACAAACTGACGGGCGATGGGCTGGCTGCGCGGGCGCGCCGCGGATCGATTTTCGTTGTCCTGAAGTTTGGTGGTGCAAGTTTCGTCCGGCTTCTGTCCAACCTGGTTCTGACGCGCCTGCTCTTTCCCGAAGCTTTCGGCCTGATGGCGCTGATGCAGGTGTTCATGTCGGGGCTGAAGATGTTTTCGGATGTCGGCATCAAGGCGTCGATCGTTCAGCATGAGCGCGGGGACGACCCCGTTTTCATCCGCACGGCCTGGACGGTCCAGGTCCTGCGCGGGATCGTGCTGGCCCTCATCGTGGTGCTGGCGGCGCCTTACGTCGCCGATTTCTACGAAGAGCCCCTTCTGGCGGAGCTTTTGCCCGTGGCCGCCCTTGGACTGGTTCTCAACGGGTTGATGCCCGCGCGTGTCATGACGGCAAGTCGCCACCTGATGCTGGGGCGCATGATGGCGATCCAGTTCATCAGTCAGGTCCTGATCGTGCTCATCACCATCCTTCTGGCCTGGATGTTGCAATCTGTCTGGGCGCTGGTTTTCGGCAATCTGATCGGAAGCGTGTTGCGCAACATGCTGCTGCGTCATTTCCTGACCGGCATTTCGGACGGCTTTGCATTTGATCGCGCGGCCTTGCGCGATCTCATCGGGTTCGGGTCGTTCATCCTGCTCAGCACCGCGGCGGCCTTTGTCACCAACAGCGGGGACCGGGCCATTCTCGGCAAGTTTGTCGAATTGGACATGCTGGGTATCTACACGGTGGCCTTCACGCTGGCGGCCGTGCCGATGGAACTGCTGAGGGGGCTGGGCAACAAGATCGTGTTCCCGCTCTACAGTCGCAGACCGCCGCACAAAAGCGATGAAAACCGCCGCAAGCTGTTCCGGGCCCGGTTCCTGTTGACGGGCGCGGCCTTCAGCGCGAGCGCGGTCATGATCATCTTTGGCGATCCCCTGATCCGATTGCTGTACGATCCGCGCTATTACCTTGGGGGCGGTATGCTGGTGCTGATCGCCATCGGGTTCCTGCCGCTGCTGATCGTCGGCAGCTATGACACGATCCTGTTGTCGAACAACCGCTCGGACAAGCATGCCCTGCTTGTCATCAGCCGCGGGGCGCTGCGCCTTGTGGCCTTGCTGGTCGGGATCATCAATTTCGGCATCATTGGGGCGGCCCTGGCGCCGGCCGTTGCGACGCTCTTTCACTACCCGATCATGGTTGCGCTGACCAAGCGATACCGGGCCTGGGACCCGGTGCATGACGCGGTGTTCTTTGCCCTCACGCTTGGCCTGATGGTCCTGGGATGGTGGCTGCACACCGAGGCCATTCTGGCGATCCCGCGCAGCTAGCCCGGCAGCACGCGCGGTCGGCGCGCGCGGCCTGTCACTTTCTCGAACAGGCGCCGTTTGAACGATTGCGGCGGCAGGTCTTCGCGGTTCTCGTCAAAGATCGCCCCGTTCAGCGACCGGTCTCGCGACAGGGCCAGTTCTGCCCCCCAGCGGGCCACCCGTGCCGGATCAAGCCCGTTTGAAATGCCCATCTCGGTGTTCAACGCGCCGGGAATCCAGTCGGTCAGGATGATCCCCGGAAAGCGATCGCCCAGATCGGCATGTAGCGCGCGGTGCAAGGCGCGCGCGGCTTCCTTGGAGACCGAATAGGCCGCCGACATCGGTGCAGGCCGCCGCCCGGCATAGGAGGTGACGGTGATGATCCGGCCCTGCCCGGTCTTCACCATGCGTTTCAGGGCCTCGTGGTTGGCCGCGACGGGCCCACCCAGATTGATGGCAAGCGTGTCCATGAAACTGCCCGGCGTTTCCTCAAGGATATCGCGGTGCGGATAGACGGCGGCGTTGTTGATCAGGATCTCTACGGGGCCGAAGGCGGCATCAACCTCCCGAAAGGCGGCGGCGACCGCGTCCGGGTCCGCCATATCGGCCACGACGGGCAGGAACGTATGCTCTGCCAAGGCCTCTGTCACAGGGGCCAGAGACGTGGCACTGCGACCGATCCCGGCCACACATACGCCGCGGGCGCAGAGCTCGGTCGCCAAGGCGCGCCCCAGCCCCCGGGCGGCACCGGTGACGACTGCAATCGGGGCGGTTTGGGGAGCGGTGGGGTCAGTCTCTGTCATGCGGCCTCCGCGCGGGGTTGACGCCTGGCGATGATATCGGCCACGCGCAGGGCATTGGCCACGATCGTCAGGCTCGGGTTCACCCCCAGCGAACTGCGCATGAAGGACGCATCCGCCACATAAAGATTGTCCAGATCATGGGCCCGGCAGTCGGGGTTCAGCACCGATGTCGCGGGGTCTGTGCCAAACCGCAGCGTGCCCGATGGGTGGCCGTAATTCAGCGCAGGCGATTGCGACAGAAAGAACATCCGCCGCCCCTTCAGGCCCGCCTTGATCGCGCGCCGGAACGCGGTGCGCCGGGCCAGAAGCTCGGGCGTGTAGCGGTACTCGAAGGTCAGAACCTCCGGATCGGTTGCGTTCAGCACGACGCGGTTCTCGGGCAGGGGAAAATCCTCGATGAACCCGACATAGATCCCGGCATTCCCGAACACGCGCGCGGCGATCGCGGCGGGGATGCGCAACAGATCGCGCAGCGTGCGGACCCGGCGCAAGGGCGAGCGGTCGAACACCTGTGTCAGGTGGTGGTAGATATTGCCGTAGCTCGCCTCCAGCCCCATCGATTGCACCATGCCGAACCGCGCGCCATCCTTGGTGTAGATGTCCCGCAGGGCCACGGATTTCGACGGCGTTTCCCCTTCTGGCATCCGGTTTCCAGGCCAAAGCGCGAACATCTCGTTGAGATGGAACATCAGCCCGCGCCCGACCCAGCCGCTGGAATTGGCCACATCTGAGGCCAGCAGCAGCCGCGGTGACCCCAGCGCGCCGGCGGCCAGAATGTAAACCGAGGCCGACAGGTCCACCTCGGCGCCGTCCTTGCGCACGCGGACCCCTGTCACGCGCCCGTCCGCGGCGCGAATGTTCTCGACATCGGCATAGGTCAGCAATCCTGCGCGCCCGGTGGCCAGCGCCGGGCGCACCCCGGCGGAGCGCCCGTCCATCTTGCAGGCGCGCGGGCATTTATGCCCGAAACACGATTGGCATGTGGCGGGGGTCTTCAGCGCAAGATTGAGCCGGTAGGGATGCAACCCAAGCGCGCGCAGATCCTCCAGCGTGGCGGTGTCGGTCTCCCGTGCGGGGGGCGGGTCGTTCAACGGCAGGGGTGCGGCCCCGGAGAGCGGATCGTCCGTGCCGCACAGATGCATGATCCGCGCGGCTTCATCAAACCACGGGCCAAAGGCGTCAAAGCCCACCGGCCAGCCGCCTGCGGGATGGGGCAGACCCGGCAGATCATCCAGATCGTGCGGCTCGGGCCGTTCAAGGGCTGCCGCATAGAACACCGACGAGCCGCCCGCCCCGCTGCCGATCGGGGCGAAGAATTGCTGTGTGGTGCCGCCCACGCGCGCCTCGACCATTTTCGGCCAGAGCCCGCGTAGAAGCCGCGCCTCGGGGCTTTTGGCCCGATTGCCCGTGCCGTTTTCCTCGGTCGGGTATCCGGCCGCTCCTTTTTCGATGAACAGCACCGACAGGCCTTCCTCGGCCAGGCGTCGTCCGGCGATTCCACCGCCCAGTCCGGCCCCGATCACGATGGCGTCCCAGTCGCGCGCTTGCGCTTGGTCCAGTGAAAGGGTCTCCATCGTGCGTGGTCTATCCTGCTGCCTGTGGGGCGGGTGCCGGGTGCGCCGGACTGTGGCTTAAATCATCCGCAGCCCTTCTCTTTCTACGGTTCGGCGGAACTTGATAGCAAGAACCGTCAGCCTTGCTATTTTGCGGCGCGACAGGTGTGGTCGGCAGGCCGCACATCCGAGTGCAGAACCAGGGACGGGATGTGAGTATGACAGCAGATGCGGCCAAACCTGGCGGGTCGCGCGGCATCGCGATGCTGATCCCGGAATTCCCCGGCCAGACCCATGCCTTTTTCTGGCGCGAGATCGCCGCGATGGAGGCGGCAGGTGCGCCGGTGCAGATCGTCTCGACCCGCAAGCCTGCGCCCGAGGCATGCCCGCATACGTTCCGCGAGGCGGCCGTGGCACGGACGACGTATGTGTTTCCCCCCGATATCGGTCGTGCGGCCCTGTTTCTGGCCCGCAGGCCCGGCGCCGCCCTTGCCGCGCTGCGCTACGTGCAGGGCTTGCGGGAAACCCCCGCCGCGCGCCGTGCCCGGCTGGTGGGGCTGATCCCGTCTGCCGTGGAGCTGGTGAGGCTCTGCCAGGCGCAGGGCATTGACCACGTCCATATCCACTCTTGCGCCAATGCCGCCCATCTGGGCGCGCTGGCCCAGATTCTGGGTGGGATCGACTACAGCCTGACCCTGCACGGCAACCTGCCGGTCTATGGCACGGACCACGGATCCAAGATGGCCCGCGCGCGGTTTGTCAGTGCGGTGACGCGGCCCCTTGCCGATGAAATCCGGTCCGTGCGTGCCGATCTGCCTGCCCCTGTGATCATGATGGGGGTCGACACCGACCGTTTTGCCCCGGCCCCGGCCCCGGAGGGGGCCAGGGCCCGCCCGTTCGAAGTTGTCAGCATTGCGCGGCTCAATCCCACCAAGGGGCACCGGTTCTTTCTGCGTGCGATGGCGGCGCTGCGCGATGCGGGCGGGGCGCCGGTGCACTACACCATCGCCGGGGACGGCCCCGCGCGGGAGGCAATTGTCGCCGAGATCGCCGCACTCGGCCTCGGGGATCAGGTGGATCTGATCGGGTCCGTGTCCGAGGACCGCGTGCTGAGCTTGCTGCAGGGCGCGGATGCCCTGGCGCTGACCAGCATCGGCCAGGGCGAGGCCGCGCCGGTGGCGGTGATGGAGGCGATGGCCTGCGGGTTGCCGGTAATCTCCTCGGTTATCGGGGGCACCCCGGACATGGTTGATGATGGGCGCGACGGGCTTCTGGTGCCGCAGGAGGATGTGGAGGCGATCACCGCGGCGCTGCGCCAGTTGGCAGACGACCCGCAGTACGCGTCCCGCATCGGAACGGCGGCGCGCGCCACCGCATTGAAACTGTTTGATTACCGCGCGAACGCAGCCCGGCTTCTGGCCGAGATCAGGACCGCGCAGGACGCGGGCTGAGCGCTGTCCGAGACGCGCTGGTCAGATCTCGAAATTCCAGAACTCCAGCACGGGCCCGAGGATGTCATTCAACTCGGTCACGGTGTCCGGCTTCAACTCGGTCAGGAACTGCTTGGACTGCCCCGACCGGCGGTGCGTTTTCTTGGTCTGGGGGGCACGTTGCGCCGTGGCATTCACCGCCCGGGCCAGAAACGCCTGCAATTCAGGTGTGGTTTCCACGTCCAGATCGAGCCCCATCGCGGAGAGGACGGATTTCAGGAACGTGGCCGGATCGTTCTTGTAAAGATCATAGGAGAAATAGTGGCTGTGTTCGGAGTCGCGCTTGAAGGCGGCGTATTCCTCGAACACCGGTCCGATCCAGTCCCGCGCGGCGCGCAGCGCGTAGCGGTCGATCCCCTCTTCCTGCATCCGGGTGCGTTCGTCCTGAAACAGGCGCGCCATTTCGGTGCTGTGGGGGGTGCCGTGCGATCCGCCGAAGGAGAAATAGGCGCTGACCAGCACGTCGCGCGGATCACGCAGGAAAAAGATCTGCGTGTAGTCGCGGCGCTCCGGGAAATCGACGCCGCGGCGCAGGGGGCCGTAAATCTCGCCGCGCGGGCGGAACAGGCGGTCCGCATTCCGCGCGATGAGGTGCTCGATCTCGGTGTGGTCATATCCGCGCGTGTCGATCGTGTCCTTCATGCGGTAGATCGCGGCGGCGTAGTTCAGATGACGCATCGACGACAGTTGGCTGGCGGTCCGCATGATGTCGCCCAGAAAGATGCTGGCGCATTTATGGGTGGTGAAGAACAGAACCGACCGGTGCGTGTCGTCGTGCATCTCCGCATCATAGATGCGGAACTGGTCGTAGGAATCCGGGCGCGGTTCCCCTTCGGCGAAGCGGACCCTGGGTTGCGGCGGGGTCTTGACCAGAGACTTGATCATACGTTTGGGGCTTGGCATCTCGCGGGTCCTTGGCTCTGTCGCGGTCAGGCGGGGCTGTCGAGGAACAGATCGGCCCGCGCCGCTTCGAATTCAGCAGTGGCTTGTGATTTGCCCACGCGCAGCGCCCGGCGCTGCCAGGCGCGGATGAAGTTCCGTAATTCGGTGTCGCCGTGGCGGGCCTCGCGGCGCAGCCAGGCCCCGAGGAACCCCTGCATCATGGCCAGCCCGCCCAGCACATAGGGCGGCTCGGCCATGCGGAACACGCAGGTTGCCGCGAAATAGACCGGGTCCGAGCCCATGTAATACTGGCCGAACCCGTGGCGGCGCTTGCCGGTATAGATGCTGCTCTGGCTTGATCCCATGGGGCGCAGGTGTTCGAAATTCAGGTCCGGATGATCCCAGCTGGCGGCCAGCCAGCCCAGCTGACGGGCCTTGTGGCAGTCGATGGCATCCCACATGACCTCGGGTACGAAGCCGCCGATCGCCTCGAAGCAGGTGCGGCGGTAGAACTTGGTCATGCCCACCGACATCTCGTCGCCGCGGCGCTCCGAGACCAGCGTGTCGCCGCGCCGGATATAGGGTTTGCCGGAACAGGTTCCCAGGCGCGGTTCTGCCTCCATGCGTTCGATCAGCGTTTCGAAATACCGGGGCGGCAGGTCCAGATCGAGATCAAGCTTACAGAGGTAGGTAAAGGGCTGCAAATCAACGGTTTTCAGGCCGAAATAGAAGGCTTCGATAACGCCTGGCCCCACGGCCCGCTTGCCGCGGTCGGGCTTGGCGACGACCTTTATCCAGTCGTGGCGCGCGGCGTAGTCTTCGAGGATCTTCTGGGTGTCGTCGGTGGACCCGTCATTGACGATGACCCACGCGGTGGGCCTGCAACTCTGGCCAACCACGCTGTCGAGCGTGCGCCGCATGTAATCTGCTTCGTTGCGGCAGGGGGAGATCACGACGTAGGCGCGCGCGCTGAACGGATTGGAAGTCAAAGGGACACCGGAAAATTTGTCGGTTTCGCTTACACCACGGGCGCGCGCGGAATCCAGTCTCAATTGGGCCTGTCCTGCCGGCCCGATAGCGGATGGGACAATCATGTCGCAGAAAGCGGATTGTTGCCTGACATGGCCCAGATGGCCATTTGCAGGCCCGCGCAGAGGTGATTTCGAGAGAATCGTTCTAATAAATTGAAAATGCTTCAAAATTTCTCCAACATCGACCGCGCGACCGGATTTGTGCCGGGTTTTGGGGCTGGACGTGCCGCGCCGGACACGGGTCCACAGGACGATTCTTGGGCAGAGCGACAAAAAAAAGGCTTTTTCCGGGCAAATCTTTCCAAATTGTTAATCGAATTATTGCGGACCCCCCTGCCTTGAGGTACGTTGAACTTGGTTAGTCCACATTTCCGTGGGCTTTTGGTGTAAAAATTTGATGCCTCATCCAGCACCGCTTGGATCATTAGTGAGGCGATGGAGTGCAAGAATGAAACTTGTGAAAACACTTTTGGTTGCAGGCGCGCTTGTCGTCAGCGGCGCCGCGGCAAACGCTGCTTCGATTTTCGCGGACACTGTCGTTGATTACACTCAAGGCTTCTGCACGGGCGGTCCTGCAGACTGTTCGGCATACGATCCGACCCGCTATGATGAAAACAACGCACTGGGCTCGCCCGACGGTGTCTTCACGGCGCTCGGCTTCGGCGGCAGCATCGAGGTAACCTTCGCTGGTGCGCCTTTCCCGGGCGGTACCGCAACGTCGTACGAGATCACGACGAACCGCAACAACGACCACGACGAAGCGGCTGAGATCTACGCTGTTCTGGGCGGTGTCGTGTCCCCGCTTCTGGGCGTTATCACCAACTCCCCGAGCGGTGAAAGCTCCGTGATCGTCAATGGTGCGTTCGACTCGATCCTGATCGTCGACATCACCAAGACATTCTTCGGCAGCACCACCAGCTTCGACGGCTTTGACGTTGACGCGATCGGCATCTCCGCAGTGCCGCTTCCGGCAACTGCCCTGATGCTGCTGGCCGGTGTCGGTGGTCTGGGCATGATGCGCCGCAAGAAAAGCTAAGTCGTCCAGCGACTTACCGAAAGTTTGGAAAATCCGCCCTTGTGGCGGATTTTTCTTTGCGTACACCTGTCCGCATCTTGCCCCTGAGCCCTGTCCCGTGCCGCCATGCGTCTGATCTATTACAAGTCCGAACCGAATGTCGGGGACGCTCTGAACCCCTGGCTCTGGTCGAGGTTGCTTGGCCCCTTGATGGACGATGACCCGGACCATGCCTTTCTCGGCATTGGGACCATTCTGGTCGAAGGTTACGTAAAGCGCGCCCGCAAGATCACGGTGTTCGGATCCGGTGCCCGCTCGCGACGGACCTTGCCGGATTTCTCGGCGGCGGAGTGGGATCTGCGCTTTGTGCGCGGGCCCAGGACCGCACGCCTGACCGGGGCGGCGTTCGTGTCCGATCCGGCGATCGTGCTGCCGCGTCTTCTGCCTGCTTCAGGGGCGCGTAGCGGCCTCGGGTTTGTCCCGCATTTCAAGACACGGCCTGAGACCGTTGCACAGGTGGCTGCCGCCCTGAATGCGCGGGTCGTGTCCCCGGCGCTCGGTGTGGAGGCCTTCGTGCAGGAGCTGGCCTCTTGTGAGAAAGTGGTGTGCGAGGCCATGCACGGCGCGATCATCGCCGATGCCTACCGTATCCCCTGGGCGGGGCTGCGGCTGGATGTGGCCTACAAGGCCGGCGCGTCGAACGTGTTCAAATGGCGCGACTGGTGCGAAAGCATCGATGCGCCCTATGCATTCTCCCCCCTGCCCCTGATCTGCTACGCCCCGCTGGCGATCCGAAAGCGGTTCAAACCGTCAAAATGGACCCCGCCCGCGCGTTTCGACTTTGGCTTGTCCCCCTGGGCGACACTGGAGAAGGCCCAGGACCGGATCCTGCAAGAGGTCGAACTGCTGAAGCAGGAAACCGCGTCAGTGACCTAGCACACCCGCGTAGACCTCGGCGATTTGCCGGGCCTTGGCGGACCATGTGAACTGGTGCTCGACCCGCGCGCGTGCAGCCTGGCCCATCTGCGGCAGGCCCGTGCGGTCGTCACGAAGTCTGACCAGTTGCTCCGACAGGGCGGCGATGATCTCGGCCCGGGTGCCGATCGGCACCGTGAGCCCTGTGTCCGGTGTGACCAGTTCCCCCGGCCCTGCGTAATCCACGATCATCGGCACCACGCCTAGGGCCATCGCCTCCAGCACGACGCCGCCGCCGAATTCCCGGATGGACGGGAACAGCAGGATATTGGCCGCCGACAGGATGTCCTGCACCCGGTCGTGCGGCTGTTGTCCGTGAAACCGCACCGCTTCCTTGAGGCCGTGCTGCACCGCCAGCGCCTCGAGGTCCGCGCGCATCGGTCCGTCGCCGATGATGTCATAGGTCATCTGCCCCGATTGCAGCAGCGGCAGCGCGGCCTCGATGGCCATATCCGCGCCCTTGTAGGGCACCAGCCGACCAACGAACGCAGCGCGCAGGGGGCCCGTGATGTCTTGCGCGGCCGTCTGGCTGAACCGGGTGGGATCGACCGCGTTTTCAGGGATGTAATGGGTCTTGTCGGAATACGGCGCGGGAATTTCACTTTGCGTGAACCGCGAGCCGGTCAGGATCGCCGCCGTATTGCGCAGCATTTTCCGCCGTCCCGGCAGGGCCTTGTAGATACCGCGCACATAAGACAGCCATTCGCGTTCGCGGCGGCGTTCGGCATCAAAGCCCTTGGGCCAGGGCACCCCGCCATTGAGCGGCCCGATCACGAACGGCACCCCGGCCCGGGCGCATTTGGCAGCCAGCGGCGAGACGGTGGTCGGCGTCAGCGGCGTGACGCGGTGCACGATGTCGTAGCGCCCCGCACGGATATCACCACCGAACGTCTTCCAGACCAGATGCTCGAAATACGGATAGCTCAGGGCGTTCATCGCCGTTGTCATGGTCCAGCCCTTGCCCTTGCCCATGCGCAGGACGCTGGCGATCTTGTGCATCGGGCGCGAGACGGCCTCGGAATCGATGGCCGTGAAATCGACCCCCTCGATCAGCCCGGCGCGCAGGACCGCGTCGCGATTGCGGATCTGGGTGACAAGATGGGTGTCGGCGACCTCGCCCAGGGCCTGGGACAACGACCAGCCGATCAGCGGAACGCTGACCCATTCGGGATTCGCCGCCTCGGCTATGATCAGGACCGCAGGCCGGTCTTTTGCGTGCACCCGGGACCTCTTGCGCGTTGGGTTCTTCTGTTGCCTCATACCAACCGCTGTGACGCTTGCACAGGGAAACAGCCGCGTTTCATTCCGCAGTGCGGCATTGAGGGGACGGCCCGGGCGTGCAGGGGGGTGATCGACATTTTTCGCGCTGACAGTCGTGTGTCTGACATCCGCAGTGGTTGTTCTCAGATCCGGCCAATAGTGACCCAAATGCACAGGTCCTTGCCGTGTTGGACACAAAGCTGTCAGAACTCTGCGATGTGCTGGCCAGATGTCCACGGAACTGGCATATTCTCGCCCAGCATAGCGTATTTACTTTTCTCAATTGATCTGAGCGCAGGGCGATTTGATGTCGATTACGAGTGAGTTGAAACCAGGGTCGGTCACTTTGGGGGATTTCTTCACCCCGGGTATGCTGTGGTTTCTTGTGGCCTGTGCAGGGGCTGCGCTGTTTTTCGCGGATGGGCTCGATGCGCTTCTGCTGGCGTGGTCGCGTCCGGAATACAGCCACGGTCCGCTGATCCCGGTTCTGTCGGGTCTTCTGTTCCTGCGGCAACTCAAGGAAGTGCCGATCCAGACCGGTCCGATCAAGGATCGCTGGCCGGGTGTCTTCGTCGTGGCGCTGTCGCTCGGCTTTGCCCTGCTCGGCAAGATGGCCAACATCTCCGACATCGTGGCCTATGGCGTGATCATCTGGATCTTCGGTATCCTGCTGATCAGCTTTGGCTGGCGCGTGGGACTGCTGTTCTGGCCGCCGGTTCTGCACCTTGTCTACATGCTGCCGCTGCCGGATACGTTCTATTACAAGTTCTCGGCCTGGTTGCAGCTGGTCTCGTCCGAACTGGGCGTCTGGTTCCTGGGTGTGATGAACGTGCCGGTGTTCCTTGAGGGCAACATCATCGATCTGGGCGTGCTGAAACTGCACGTGGCCGAGGCGTGTTCGGGTCTGCGATACCTGTTCCCGATCCTGTCCTTTTCCTACATTTTCGCGGTGCTCTATCGCGGGCCGATGTGGCACAAGGCGGTCCTGCTGATCTCGGCGGCGCCCATCACGGTTCTGATGAACTCTGTCCGCATCGCGGTCGCGGGGGTCATCGCGCAGGAATACGGGGTCGAATGGCTCGACGGGTTCACGCATTTCTTCGAAGGCTGGGTGATCTTTCTGGCCTGTATCGTCCTGCTGTTCGGTCTGGCGCGCATCATGCTGATGCTGCAACCCGAGAAGATGTCGCTTTCCGAGGCGCTGGATCTGGAAACCGACGGGCTTGGCACGCAGGCGGCGCGCCTGCGCCTGATCCAGGCCTCCCCGGCGATGATCACTGCTGCCTGCCTGTCGCTCTTCGGGGCCCTGGCCTGGCAGGCCGTGCCCCAGCCCGAGCGGGGGGAGATCGAGCGTGACAGCTTCGTCACCTTCCCCCGTACCATCGGAGACTGGCGTCAGGACGGGCCCGCCGTAAGACTTGATCCGGCGATCGAACGGACGTTGAAAGCCGATGACTACCGGTCAGCGAATTTCGTCAATTCCGATGCAGCGGCGAGCATTGAGCTGTTCATGGCGTGGTATGCCGATCAGACCAATGGCGGGGTCCACAGCCCCGAAGTGTGTCTGCCCGGCGCGGGCTGGGAGATTGCCTGGATCGAACGGGCCGACATCTCGCAGCAACTCGACATTCCTTCGAAGTACAATGTGAATCGGGCCATCATCCAGAAGGGTGAGACACGTCTGATGGTGCTCTACTGGTTCCAGCAGCGGGAGCGCCGGATTGCCTGGGACATCGCCGCCAAGTTCTGGCTGATGGTGGACGGGATTCGCACCGGGCGCACCGATGGCGGGTTGATCCGCCTGACGACCCCGATCCTCGAAGAGGAAACGGATGCCCAGGCAGAGGCGCGTTTGTTCGACATGCTGTCGGAGTTGCGCCACGATCTTCCGCGTTTCATGCCCGAAGAGTGACTTTTCCCCAATTGGCATGGATATCGTTCGGACGCGTAGGCTAATGTTGCACCGCAGCAGGATGTCCACTGCACGGATATGATTTGAGAACGGAAGTCTTGGCATGCTGACATGGAGCGCGTGTATCGCAACGCTCAACAGGCACGATGTGCTCATGCTGGCGTTGTCTCAGGTCGTCCGGCAGACCCGGCTGCCCGGGCAGATCGTCGTCGTCGATGCCAGTGACAACTGGGAAGAGGGCAAGGCCCGTGCGACGGACATTCTGGCCGGGCAGACCGGGATCGAGCTGATCTACGTGACAAGCCCGGTCCGGTCTTCTGCGACCCAGCGCAACCTCGGTATTTCGATGTGCACCGGCGATATCGTTTTCCTCATGGATGACGATTCCTTTCTGCACGACACCTGCGCCGAAGAGCTTCTGCGCGTCTACGAGGCCGATACCGAGGCGGCCGTTGCCGGTGTCGGCGCGCGCCTGACGGATGTGAACCCGGTGGCGGACAAGGTTGAAACCTCGGATGGCGCCACGCCGGGTTTGCAACGCAAGGGGACCGGTCGGACCGCGTCAGCGGGGTTGTCCCAGAGGGTGATGAAGACCCGGCTGGGGCGTTGGATCAACCGCGAGATCCTGTTTCAGAACGCAGAAAAGCTGTTCATGCGCTATGATGAGCCGCGTGCGCGGGAGGTGCCGCCTTCGGTCGCGCACCTCAAGGTGAAGGCGACCCCGTTCATGCCAGGCTCTGGCATGAGTTTTCGCCGGTCGATCGGCGATGTCGAGCAGTTCGATACGGCCCTTCGGTATTATGCGGCCTTCGAGGATCTCGACATCTGCTATCGTATTGCCCGTCATGGCGCACTCTTGCGGGCTGGCGACGCCCAGTTGCATCATTACGAAGCCGCCCCCGGCCGGATCAAGCGCAAGAAGGTCATCGTGTTCCAACTGCTCAACATGGCTGTGTTCCTCAAACGACATGCGGAAAAGCCCGACAGGTTCCGCGCGGCCTACCGGGTGATGCTGGCGCGCAGGCTCTTGTCGGAGTTCCTCAAGGACAGCCTGTCGCGGCGCTGGGAATTTCCGCAGGTGGCGGGCGTTGTGCTGGCGATGCGGCACTGGCGCGAAATCTGGTCGCGCAGCGAAGAGGAAATCGACAGCTGGTATCCGGATTTCCAGAAACGCATTCTGGAAGACATACAATGAGGGCGGCGCTGGTTGATGCCCGCGTGCGGAGCGGATGAGCGTCGCGGCGGCGATCGACTGGCCGATGCTGTCTGGCCATGTCACGGATCAGGGACAGGCGACCTGCGTCAATGTCGTGTCGCAAGAGGCATTGCTTGCCGATCTCGAAGGCCGCCTGGTACGGAAGCAGGGGTTTTCCATCGCCACGCTGAACCTCGACCATGTGGTCAAGCTGCGCAGCCTTCCTGCCTTTGCCGAGGCTTACAAGGCCCACACCCATGTAACGGCCGATGGCAACCCGATCGTCTGGCTGTTGCGTCTGGCGGGTCAAAGGGTGGCGCTGGTCCCGGGATCCGAGCTTGTGGTGCCGGTTGCGACCCTGGCGGCACGCCAAGAGGTGCCGGTCGGCTTTTTCGGCTCTGATGACGGGTCTCTTGCGGCGGCAGAGGCGGCGCTGAAAGACAAGGTGCCCGGGCTTGAGGTGGCCGCGCGTATTGCCCCGCCGATGGGGTTCGATCCTGTCGGCCCGCAAGCCGATGCGCTGATCGCTGAGTTGCAGGCCTCCGGCGCGCGGGTGGTGTTCCTGGCCCTGGGAG
This sequence comes from Tropicimonas sp. S265A, assembly GCF_049800835.1. Taxonomy (NCBI): domain Bacteria; kingdom Pseudomonadati; phylum Pseudomonadota; class Alphaproteobacteria; order Rhodobacterales; family Roseobacteraceae; genus Tropicimonas; species Tropicimonas sp. S265A. The sequence continues at coordinate 31,020 of NZ_JBNAFU010000012.1, read as the reverse complement.
CCCCAAAACAGGAAATTCTGGCCGCCCGTATCCAGTCCGCCTTCCCCGAAATCGGCGTGCTGTCGATCGGGGCGGGGCTCGATTTTCTGGCAGGCTCGCAGACGCGCGCCCCGGTCCTGGTCCAGAAGCTGGCGATGGAGTGGGTCTGGCGGCTTTTGCAGAACCCCGGACGGCTCTGGCGCCGGTACCTGGCCTGCATCACCATTCTGCCCGGGCTGGCCGCCTCCGCCATGCGCCTGCGCTACAGGCAGGAAAGGTAGGCGCGCCATGGTGCCCCCGCTTCTTGCCCTGTTCGCGTTTCCGTTTCTGGTGGTGGTTCTGTTTGCCCGGCTCAAACCCGTACTTGCCATGGCGGCCGCCATTGTCACCGGCTATCTGTTTCTGCCGCATGGGCGCGGGCTGGACCTGCCGATGGTGCCGCCGATCAACAAGGATTTCGTGCCCGCCGTGGCTGTTCTGATTGCCATGCTCATCATTCTGGCACGTACAAAGAACACAGCCGATCCCCGCTTCCTGACGACCTGGTTGCCGCGAAAACCCCTTGTTCTGGCGTTCCTGGCCATCGTGCCGCTGAGTTTCATCGGGATGGTGCTGACCAACGGGGACCGTCTTGTCCACGGGCCGCTGACCCTGCCCGGTCTGCGCCCCTATGATGCCGCATCCCTATTGGTTCAGGCCGGGATCCTGTTGCTGCCCTTCCTGCTTGCGCGCCGCTTTCTGGGGCATCCCGACACGCATGTCACGCTGCTTTGGGTGGTGGTGGTGGCGGGCACGGCCTATTCGTTCCTGTCGCTTTACGAGACGCGGATGTCGCCGCAGCTCAACACCAACATCTATGGCTATTTTCAGCACCGCTGGGGCCAGCATGTGCGGGGCGACGGGTTCCGGCCGATCGTGTTCCTGCAGCACGGACTCTGGGTATCGCTGTTCTTTTCCACGGTTGTTCTGTCGGCCTTGGCCTTGTTCAAGGCCACGCCGCCACCGACGCGCGTGCGGTATCTGTTCGTGGCGCTGTGGGTGCTGATGACGCTGGTTCTGACCAAGTCGCTGGGGGCGCTGCTGATCACGCTGGCGCTGGCCCCGGTCATCCTGTTTCTCAGTGTGCGGATGCAGGTTCTGATCGCCTGCTTCTTCGCGATATCCGTGACGATGTATCCGATGCTGCGTGGTGCTGGCCTGGTGCCGATCGATCGCATGTCGTCATTTGCAGCAACCATCGATTCCAACCGGGCCCTGTCCTTCGAGACACGGCTTCGGAACGAGGACCTGCTGTTGGAGAAGGCGCAGCAACGCCCGGTTTTCGGGTGGGGGACCTGGGGCCGGAACCGCGTGTATGACAATACGGGCAGCTCCCTGACCATTCCGGATGGCTACTGGATCATCACCATCGGCACGAACGGATGGGCGGGATATATCGGCATCTTCGGGCTGCTGTCGTCGGGAATCATCGGTTTGGCCATGGCGGGGCGAAGGCTCGACATAACGCCCGCGACGGCAGGTTTGGCGGTGGTTCTGGCCGGGAACATGGTCGATCTCATTCCCAACGCCACGCTGACCCCGGTGACCTGGTTGCTTGCCGGCGCACTTCTGGGTCGGTACGAACACGGGCGCATTTCCGAGATCTCCGAGGAGGTGCCGGTCATCGACACCCCTCGCCGCGTGCAATACAGCCGCTTTGGCCCGGGGCGGAGCCCGGCCGAACCTGTCGGGACTCTGGCACGGGCGTCCGAGCCACCGGCCCGCCATACCGAACTGACCTTGCACCGCAAGACCGAGCGCGCGGCCCCGCTACGCAGGCGCCTGTCGCCGACCAAACGCTGATATGACCGCCTCTTCCCCTTCCGAGATCGCGGTGATCGTGGTCAATTATGGCACTGCCGATCTGGCCATCGAAGCGGTCGGGAGCGTGCGCGCGCGCAACCATGGCGGCCGCCGTGTCGATCTGCATCTGGTCGACAATGCCTCCCCCGGGGGCAAGGATGCCGCGGCGTTTCAGCGGGCTGCACGGGATCTTGGCTGGGGCGCGGACGTGACCTTGCATCTGGAATCCGAAAACCACGGCTTCGGGCGTGGAAACAACCTTGTGCTTCAGGATCTGGCCGCCCGCCCCGCCCCGCCGACCTATGTCTTTCTGCTCAACCCCGATGCGCGGCTCGAAAACGAAGCGCTGGACATTCTGGCCGCCCATCTGGATGCGCACCCGAAAGCGGCCTTTGCCGGGGCCGGTATCGACAAGCCCGGAACCGGTGCGGTCACGGCCGCCTTTCGGTTCCCGCGCCCGGTGGGAGAATTCACCCGGGCGCTGGCCTTTGGCCCGGTTACACGACTGGCGCCGAACCTCGTGGTGCCCCTGCCCCCCGATCATCCGCAGGGCCCCGTGGGGTGGGTTGCGGGCGCGGCGGTCCTGATCCGGTTCGAGGCGCTCAAAGCGCTTGAGTTCTTCGATCCGGAGTATTTCCTGTACTACGAAGAGGTCGACCTGATGCACCGCGCGGCGCGCGCCGGGTGGGAGACATGGTTCGTTCCGCAGGCCCGGGTCATCCACGCCGAAGGGGCGGCGACCAATGTCAGAAGCGGGGTGCGGAACCGCCCCCGCAAGCCTGCCTATTGGTACCGGTCATGGCGCAAGTATTTCACCGATACCTACGGTCCCGTGGGGGTGCGTATCGCGGCTCTGTGCTGGGTGATGGGGGCGGTTGGCAATCTTCTCCTGTCGCTGATCCCGGGCCGGGGCGCGTCGGTGCCTAACAGGTTCTTCGGGGATTTCTGGGCGGTCGTGCTGCGCCCGTTGCTGGGCCTGCGGGAGGGGTCTTATGGCTGACACAGGCCCTTCACAGGCGCTTTTCGTCCAGAACCCCGGGTCGGAGAATTGTAATCCGACCGGCATCGGGCTGCGCGCCCTGATTGCCGAAGACCTGCGCACCCATGACGGTGACGTGCTGGCCCAGGGATTCTGGGCGCTGTTCTGGCACCGGTTCGGCAACTGGCGCATGGGGGTGCGCCCGCGCCTGTTGCGGGTGCCGCTGACGCTGCTGTACCGCATGATGCACAAGCTCTGCCAATGGATGGGGGGGATCGACCTGCCCTATACGGTGCGGGTCGGGCGGCGTGTCCGGCTGGAACATTTCGGGGGCATGATCCTGGTGGCTCAGACCATCGGCGACGATGTGATCATCCGCCAGAACACCACTTTCGGCATTGCCGGGCTGGACGCCCTGAAGGACCGGCCCGTGATCGGCAACCGGGTGGAACTGGGCGCCGGGGCCGTCGTGGTCGGGCCGATCCATGTGGGCGATGACGCGATTGTCGGGGCCAATGCGGTTGTCACCAAGGATGTGCCAGCCGGCGCGATCGTCGGCGGTGTGCCGGCGCGTCTGATCCGGATGAAGGATGGGTTTTCGGCGTGATCAGGGGAGCGGCAGAGGATGTCGCGGCGATTGCGATCGGCCGCAACGAGGGGGAGCGGCTTGTGCGCTGCCTGTCCTCTCTTGCCGGGCGGGTTGGACGGATCGTTTACATCGACAGCGGGTCCACCGATGACAGTCTTGCACAAGCGCAGGCGCTTGGGGCGGAAGTGGTCGAGCTGGACACGAGCCAGCCCTTCACGGCTGCGCGGGCCCGCAACGCAGGTCTGGCACATGTCGCGGATGATCCGCAGATCCGGTATGTTCAATTCGTGGACGGCGATTGCGAGGTTCAGCCCGATTGGATCGATACGGCGCGCCGGTTCCTGGAGGACAATGCCAAGGTCGCGGTGGTGTGTGGGCGCCGTCGGGAACGGTTTCCCGAGGCCACGCTGTGGAACCGGCTGACGGACGAGGAATGGGCGGCGGACCCGGGCAAGGTCCGGGCCTGCGGCGGGGATGCCATGATGCGCCGGGCGGCGCTCATGGATGTTGGCGGATTCAACCCGAACCTGATCGCCGGGGAAGAGCCGGAACTGTGTGTGCGGCTCCGGCAGGCCGGGTGGGAGGTCTGGCGCCTGCCTGCCGAAATGACGCTGCATGATGCGGCCATGACCCGGTTTTCCCAATGGTGGAGCCGCTGTCGGCGCGCGGGCTACACCTATGCCGAAGGGGTCGCCATGTATGGGGCCCCGCCGGAGCGGCACAACGTGGCCCGGCTGCGGCGCACGATCCTTTGGGGGGGCGTTCTGCCGCTGATTGTCGTGCTTGGGATGTTCGTGACGCCCTTTGCCCTGCTGCTTCTGCTGATCTGGCCCTTGCAGGTCCTTCGGTTGCAGCGTCGGGGGATGCGGTCCTCCAGTGCCGCATTCCTGATGCTGGGCAAGCTGGCCGAGATGCAGGGCGCGCTGACATGGGTCTGGCGGCGGCTCCGGGCAAAGCCCGCGCAGCTGATCGAGTACAAGTAGCACAGCACCCGCCACGGCCCTTCGTAAGACCCTGTAAAGCTTGGTTTCCAAGCAGCCCCGCGCAACGCACGCCGCGCTTCGGGTCCTTTAACGATATCCAGTGACGCTTAGGGAGAGTTCGGTTCCGACCTGGCTGCCCGCCGGTTGATCGGAGCGGTTTCGATCCCAACCCTGAGCATAGACGGATATCCGACATGAAAGACATCTTCGCTTCTTTCAGCCCCTCGCTGGAAAGCCCTGCCAGTCACATTCTGGAAGTGACCCCCAGCGATACCGAGGACCTGCCCGTGGCAAGTCGCGCGTTGAATGTCGCCTCCGAAGGCATTGTCCGGGTGACCACGGTTGGCGGCGATACTGCCAATGTCTCGGTGGTGGCCGGTGTGCCGTTTCCGATCCGGTGCACCCGCGTATGGGCCTCTGGCACCACGGCAACGGGCATCGTGGCCCTTTACTGATCCTTCTCTCTAGCGACGGGCCTTCATATGCGAATTGGTTTTCCCAATAGCCTCAGCCGTGGTGCGGCTTCGAGCACCGGAGTCTTCGATCCCGGCACGGCCGCTCCGGTGATCAATGGCGTGCCGACGATCTCCGGTGTTCCGCTTGTCGGGGAGGTTCTGATGGCCAGCCCCGCCCCCGTGGCCGGTTTTCCGCCCCCGGTCCGGAGCTGGCAATGGTTGCGATCCGGTGTGCTCGTCTCCGGTGAGACCGGGCCCAGCTATGTGCTGAGCGCGGCCGATGACGGGACCGCGATCGCGGTGCAGCAGGTCGAGACAAACAGCACCGGCGGGGTCACGGCAACCAGTGCGCCGACGGATACGATCCAGATCCCCCCTCCCCCTCCCCCTCCGCCGCCGCTTCCGTCCATCTGGCAGATCAGTGCAGGGGATGCGGCCGCAACCATCGCGTCCTTCCCCGGCGCGCCAACCGGCACGTGGGACATCGCCCCGGGTGACGGCGGCGCGACCATCAACTCATTCCCAGGAGCGTAGGACATGCCCGAGAAATTCTTGACCCTCCCCGCGGCTGACTGCGACGCGGACGGTCTGCCGACCACACTGGCCAATGCAACCCTGCAGGAGGCAAACCTGTCGGGGCTGTCGAACGGGACCGCCTACCGTGCACTGGTCCTGCAGGATCCGAGCCCCGCGTTTACGCCTGCGGCTGCCGATGTCGCGCCGGTGATTTCCGGTGTTCCGACGATCTCCGGTACAGAGCAACAGGGGGCGACCCTGACCGTCACGCCGGCGGCTGCAACAGGCTTTCCGGTCCCGGTAAGAGCGCTTCAGTGGTTGCGCGACGGCGCCGTGATTCCGGGTGCGACCGGTTTGACCTATGTGCTGCAGGCCGCCGATGTGGGGTCAGGGCTCAGCGTCCGTCAGACCGAAACCAATTCCCAAGGGTCGGACACCGCGACGAGCGAGACAACCGACAGTATCATGGCGGCGGCGCCCATGCTGCCCCCCACATCCCCCACGATCTCGGGGCTGTCGTTTGACGATGTGGCCGGTGATCTGCAGGTCGATATCGACATGAAGGTGGCAGGTGACGGACTTCTGGTCTGGGCGCTCTGGGACGATACCAAATCCGGCGGGACCCCCCCGGTCACGGATAACCAGGGTGCCGTGACGGGCAATGTCGAACAGGCGGGTACGCAGGTCGCGGATTCAGGGCCGTTTTCCTATACGCTGACCTATCCGGCCACCACCACGGCAAACCGGCTCCGCGTGTGGGCGATCAATGTCAACGGAGAGATCTCCGACACGCCGATTGATGTCGCGTTCACGCCGTCTGTAGCCTCTGTTCCGACCACGCTGGCGGTTGCCGGGGTGCATTGGTTCAACCAGGCCAATCTGACGACCGGGCAGGCCCAGACGAACACAGGTGCTGTGCCAAACGCAGCGGGCTCCTGGCTCCTGGCGCTGAATGCCAACAACACGACCTTCGGCGGGGGCACGATTGATATCACCGTAAGTGGTGCGAATTCGACCGTGACCCGGCTGGTCAGCACGTCCTCGGCCGACAACGTGGCCTACAGCGCGATCTACCTTGTCGAAGCGGCCGCAGCCGACACGCTGACGCTGACCCAAAGCGGAACGGGCACGGTCGATCTTGTCTCGGCAATGATCCTGTCCAGCACCGAAACGCTCAGCGCTGCGGCGGTCACGGCGACGGATGCGGTCAACTTCGCTGCGGGCACCGGCACCCACGTCCTGTCCGGCACACTGTCGGATGTGCCTGAAAATCATTCGGTCGTCGCGCTTTTCGGGGCGAAGGGCAACCAGTCGGGCCAGGCATCCTGGACCGGGGGTTTCAGCACCGCGTCGTCCGATCAGGACCGCGCGGCCTTTGATCTGAAGCTGGAAAACGGGGTCGCACCCGGCGACTTCGAGGTGATCGTCGATACCAACGGCACCACAAACAACAACCGCGCGATTGCCATGGCTGCAGTTGCCGTTACGGGAGTGGCATGATGCCCACATTGACAATTCGCGGAACGATCATCCCCGAGAGCGTGCTGTCGAACCACCCTGCGTTCCAGCCCGACGGGCAGACACGGTTTGATTTCCCCAACGGGTTCGGGGAGGGCGACCACTACGCGCTGGAGGTCGATCCGGCCAACCCGGTTGCCATGAAGTTCGAGCCTGGCACGACGACTGAGGTCTGGTACCTCACGACCGAGGGGCGCGGCTGGTCGCGGCAGGATATCGTGGACGCCGAGCCAGGCTTGTCCAGCACATCGCAGGTGACGAATGCGTGGCTGAATGGCCAGGATCTTTATGGCAAGCGCTCAAGTCACCCGCTGGAATGGGATGTTGCGGGCGGGGCCGGACCGGGCAGATCGATCTATACCAGCAAGATGAACGAGACGCAGTCCGACACGAAATTCGTGGCGTACTGGTGGATGTTCGAGCGCGGGGGCACGTATCAGTTCGACACCCGGGTTGTCTCGGGGGAGTGCCTGCTGCACCCCGTCGTGCACGGCGCGTTCGGCTCCGGGCCAAAGCCGAAACTGGCGGAAGCCCCGCAACGCTCTCTGGGCGATCCCCGGCCCTACTACAATGCCTATTCCGGCCTGGAAATGCCGGGCTACGCGATGCAGGCCGGTGCGTACGGAACGCTGTTTTCCGACGTGCTGTTGTCCGAACATGAGACAGTCGTCAATGCCGCCCCGTCGGAATACATCACCTGGTTCGGCACGAATGTCTGGGATGTCCACGTCAAATCCCCCGGAGGTACCAACTGGTCAGGTGGCGACCGGGCCTCGGGCATTTTCTTTGGCAGCGGCGCGTCTCATGTTCTGATGTGGAACGTCTTTCTGGATCTGAACGGGTGGCAGATCGGGTATGACCCGGTCAATGCCGATGGCAGCCTGCCGCAGGCGCCGAACGACAAGAACCACAATGTCTATTGCACGGAAAACGTCTCGGATGTGACGTTCATCGAGAGCATCAGCACCCGGGCTTCCCACAACTCCGTACAGTTGCGGGGTGGCGGGTTCCTCGGGCCATCCGTTCACGGGGAGAACAATGCAGGGTCGTTCCACGGCCGGGCCGGGTCCTCCTATCAGACAGACAGCACGATCAAGTTTCAGAAAGACGATATTGTCACGGGACAGTCGAGCGGCGCCATGTCTCCGCCCATGCTGGGGGGGACGACATACCAGTATGCGTTCCGGGTGCGCCCGCCCCTCACTGCAGATCAAACGCAGTTCCAGATCGGCGAGACGGTCACGGCCTCGGTTTCAGGCGCGACGGGAGAAATTCTCAGCGTCACCGAGTTTGGCAACTACGGGGCCACGCTTGATGTTCTGACGATGGGGGCGGGTTTCCGGCCCGGCAATCTGATCGGTGTCCGGACCAAGGCGTTCAACGGTCTTGAGCATCTCGATGCGGTGCATGCGAACCTCATCATCGCCAATGGCGTTGATCCGCAGAACCCTGAAGAGATCTCGGCCAAGTCGGGCTTCTTCACCAATGGGGAACTTGGCATTACCCTGGTCGGAAGTGATCAGGATCAGGTCGACAAGAGCCATTACACCGGCACGATCAAGGCCTATAACTGGGGGCCCTCGTCAAACGACAAGGACATTGCCGGGCTCGACACGAGCACCCTGAATGAGGTGACGTTCGGGGGGTGGGCCGATGCCCATCAATCCCAGCCGATCGGGACATCCACCGCGTTCGAGGCCATCGACTATCTGCGGACCCTTCCAGATGCCGCGGCCCGGTTTCAGGACATCTGGAATTTTGCGGCAACGCGCTTTGACATGCCGACATTCGGTCACGGACCCGGAACGATCATTTTCGATCCCGCGACCTACTGCCCCTGGGCGGAAGGCTACCGGGGCGACAATCCCCACAACTGGCGCATCGACGGCAAGCGGGATTTCCCGGTGGATGGTGACAATCTCGTTCTGAAGTCTCTGGTGGGCTGGTACCGTACGGTACGAGCGGCCGATATCGCGTTCGAGAACGGGGCTGTGGCACGGGTCTCTGGCGGATATATGTCCTGTACGACAACCCATGGCGCCGGTGGTCTGGACGTGCGCGGAGCTGGTCAGTTCGAGTTCAAGGGCACGAGCAGCGCGGTGCTGGATGCCACAGTCACAGGTGGACGCATCAGTGTCTCGGGCACGATTGACGGCGGGCTGTCGGCAAATGTGTTCAACGATGCCCGTTTCGTTGTCTACCAGGGCGGTTCGGTCACGTTCGGGGCCGATGACACCCTCACCCTGAACGGAGACGCAGCCCGCGTCGGGTTCGATGGGCAAGGTGGTACGGCCGCGGTGATCTTCGGCTCCGGCAGCACATTGGCATTCATCGCCGGAGATGCGGGTGTGTCCACGATCCGGGAATTCCGCTCCGGCCATTACGGGCTAGAGGAGTTCGGTGGGGGCGTGACAGGCCAGCCCCGCGATCCCAACCTCACATCGCAGGTGACGCTGGAGGCCGGTGCTGTGGTGAGCGTGGATACGACTGGGCTCGCACCGGGCACCTATACACTGATCGACGTGGACAGTCTGACCGATAATGGCGCGATACTGCCTGCCGGTGTGTCGGTGATCGGGAACCGGCTGGAAGTCTCTGTGTGACGGACTGACAACAGTCAGCCCCAAGCTGGAGATGGCCGCGATGCTGCTTGTCCGGTCTGATGGGCGTCATTAAACTCTGGCGGAACTGAATTTCGCTTGGATGAGGTCCGGACGTGAACGTGCATGGTGGAATGCAGAACGACAAGGGCGGTCGCGCGCAGGTGCGGACCGCCCTGGCTACCCACCCGGTCCATCATATGCCTGCCGCCGGATCCAAGTACGCCTTTGGGCGCGTCCATCGCGACCGCGCTTCCCTGACGGGCTACAGGATGGAACTTGGCAAGCGGACGCGCGCCGCCGCGCTTGCCCTGAAGGGCAAGCGGGGCGCAGAGCGGCGCTTTGTCGTGATATCCCGGCCCCGCAGCGGTTCGACCCTGCTTGTCGATCTGTTGCGCCAGATCGACGGGCTGCGCTGTGATGGCGAGATGTTGCATTTTGCGGTCCATCAACCCGCCCGCCTGCTGTCTGCCCTTGCACGGACCTGTGTTCAGGAAGCGTATGGCTGCAAGGTCCTGTCCTACCAGTTGTTCGAAGTCCAGAAGATGAAGGACCCGCTGCCGTTTCTGGACGCGCTGCAGGCGGATGGGTTCCATCTGATCCACCTGCGCCGCAAGACGTTTCCGCAAAGCCTGTCCTTGGCGAAAGCGCAGGACGTGGGGCTCTATACCAGCTGGGAAGATCGTGGTCCGGTCAACAGCGCACTGCCGACCGAGGTCAGGCTCGATACGGACCAGTTCGAACACCAGTTGAAATGGAACGCCGCGATGCTGGATTACGAAGACCAGCTGATGTCGTGCGTGCCCCATATCCGGGTGCAATACGAAGACCACCTGTGCAGCCCGGAGGCACAGCAGGCCACCGTCGACAAGATCTGTGACCTGATCGGGCATCCGACCGGCCCGGTAAAGGCGCGGACCTCCAAGATCAGCAGCAACCGCAAAGCCACTCAGGTGGCCAACCATGCGGAGTTGAAGGCGCTGGCGGAGACGCTGGGGCTGGTATAGCCCCGGCGCCTGGCGCGCTCACAGGAAGTCGTAGATCTGCTGGTCGTCGACCGACACGGTATCCGGGACAACCTCGTCCGACAGGACCGGCTGGCCGGCTGTCAGGGCGGCCCAGAGGTCATCTGACGACATTGCATCGGTCTGATCGCCCAGGACTTCGTACTTGAAGTTGCCCGAGCCTGCGCCCGCGTTGGACATCTGCAAAACCACTTCATCCTTGCCATAGTCGAAGACCAGCGTGGCATCGCGGGTGTTCGATAGGCCCTGCACGTCGATTTCCGAGAAGGCCCCGATCATCTCGTCCAGAGACAGAAGGGTGTAATTGCCCGCCTTGGAGTCGATACCCGCAAGGTCCAGCTCCAGCGTGGCTTCCCCGAAATGGGCGCCAGAGGCCACGTCGTTTGCCTCATCGCCATTGGCGCCGCTGCGAAACTCCTCGATACTGCCGATGCCGCCGTCCTTGGCCTCGAAGCGCAACACGCCGCCTTCATCGAAGCGCAATACGGCGGTGCCGCCATCCTTGCCTTCGAACCCGACCTTGGCGTCGTCGCCGATGATGTCCAGACGGCTGCCATCGCCCACGTCATAGCGGGCGTTGTCGGTCGCCAGCAGGGCCTGTCCGCCGCTGACCTCAAGATCAACTCGCCCGTCCATGGCCCCCGTGTTGGCAAAACGCCCGCCGGTGACATCGATCTCAAGGGCCGCGTTGTCGGAATACCCGTCTGTCCAGAGCTGGCCGGCTTCGCTGATCTTGATCTGCCCGCCTGCCCCTTCGCTGGTGATCTCACCGGTCACGTTCAGACGCCCGTAGCCGATGCGCAGCTCACCCCCGTCGCCAAGGTCCAGATCCTTGATCGTGTTGGTGCCGCCGTAGATCACGGTATTGCCTGCCAGATCGACGCTGTCGCCCGTGGCCGTGCCGGGCAGATCGTCGGTGGACCAGTTCATGGTATTGTCCCAGCGCATCCCGTCGCCCATGTCATCGGGCACGAACCGCAGGGTCTCTGCGATCACGCGGTCCTCAATGTCCAGACCGAAACCGGCGCGGAAGAAGTCCGAGATCAGCTCGGCATCCGAAACCCCGTTGAAGACCTCGTCTTCGGCCGAGTCGCGCAGATACATTGCCAGGTCATCGATCGTGGCATCCGGGTCGCCAAGAAGCTGCGCTGCAAAGATCTGGATCGTGGTGGCATCAAGGACATTCGGGTCAAGCCCTTCGGTATTCGCATCCCATTTGTCGCCACCTTCCTTGGATCCGCCCCAGTTGTGGACGATCGTGTCGTCGTAATAGGCGTCCTCTTCGGCCCGCAGCGCGAAGTTGCTGAGCCCCTTTTCGGCCTGCTCTTCGGGATTGTTCGGGTCGGCCATGTGCGTGACGATATTGTCCACCAAGGTGGTCATCGGCGCATAGGATGCCATGCCGCCGGCGACCTGCCCCTTCAGAACGCCGTAGTCACGATGGGCGGCAGACGTGACGATGTTTTCGGAATAGATTGAGTAATTGCCCTTCAACTCGTCATCGTTGTTCTTTCCGCCACCCACGAAAACGGCCGCATTGTTGTCGAGGAACACGTTGTTCTCGACGACCGCCCCGCCGCGGAACTGGGCGCCGAACGAGGCCCCTCGCATCGAAATGCTGTCGCGAAACGTCAGATCCGATACCGATGACGCGATGTAGACATTATGGTTGTAGATGCTGGGCGCCTGCGGGCTGTTGGGGTCGGTTCCGCTGTAATAGCCCTCTTCCCAGCCGTTGCGGTCGAACAGGTTGTTTTCCATCAGCACGCCGCTGGTGCCCCGGCCGACATAAATTCCGCTTACCCGGTCCTTGGATTCGTTCCACGCGTTGGGGTCCATCGGAGCTTCGTGATGGATGTCGTAGATCTCAGAATTCCGCAGCGTGAACCCGTCCGATTGCAGGATGGCGAATTCCGCATCGCCGGTGGAGGTCACGTTCTCCATGATCAGGTTCCGGCCCGGGTTCAGGAAACCACCCTTGGTGAAGGTGATATCGCTGACCACGACATTGGTGACACCTTCGCCCGTGATCCCGAAATCGGAGGTGATCACCGGTTTGTCGCCGGTTCCATAGGCCGTGATGTGCAGCGGGTGCAGTTCGGATTCCCCGTACATGCCCTTGTGAAGCAGACCGCCCATGTCGTAGTCATAGCCCTTTTCAAGGTGCAGCCAGTGCGAGGCCGGTTCCTTGTAGGAATCTTGCGACAGGGTCTTCCACAGCCTGGATCCGGCGTCGTCGGCCAGCGCCGTTTCGGGGCTGGAGCCATATTCGGGATGGTTGCTCAGCCAGCGGCCGGTAATCTTGTCGACCGAGAGCCCTTCGATATCGGCAATCTCCTGAAGCGACAGCGCGGTGTCGTCCCCTGAGACGTAGACATCCCGGTGATTATCGCCGTGTTCGACGATCAGATTATCGTTGGCATCGGTTTCGAGCATATAGAAGTTGCCCTGGCCCCACCCGCCTTCGACCGGACCTTCGACAGCCGTGATCTTCGGCGCCACAGTCTGGGTGCTGCCATTGGCAAAGGTGACCTCGTAGGACAGGTTCAGTGTGCCCGTATAGCTCGTATCCGTCAGAACAAGTGCGAGCGTATTGTCGGGGTTCACCGTCAGGGTGCCTTCTTGCGGGCCTTGCAGCACCTGCACGGAGGCGATGTTATCCCCCTCGGGCACCAGTGTGGTCACACGACCGGACACGACCTGCAGGGCCCCATCGACCTGAACGCCTGTGGCGCCATCGGCACCCGGGCCCTGAACGCCTGCATCCTGTACGGGTGCTTCAAGGGGGGGCTCGGCGCGCGCAGGCGCTTCCTGCTCGACCGGCTCGGGGGTGCGTTCCGGCACGTCCGCCATAACGGGCGTTTCCTGAACCGGGTCCTGCTCGGCAGGTCTTTCAACGGCCGGGATCGCCGGCGCTTCGACAATCGGCGGGTTTCGGTCGGGGGTTTCGATCGCGGGTGCCTCTACGACGGGCTCTTCGCGGTCCTGTTCACCATCCGGCGCGGGAGGCGGTGTTTCTGCACCTGCATTGTTGGGCTGCTCGACAGGCTCCTGGCGCGCCGGTGTGCGGTCTGCGACCGCGTCTTTTTCTGCAGCTGCGGCCTTGGGCGTCTCGACGACTTCTTCCGTTTCGGGCGCGGTGGGCACGAAAGCGACGCGCTCGGGCGCCCCACGCTCGGGCGTTTCGGCGACCCGGGACGTTTCTGGCTCGGAGGTATCTTCGCGGCTACCCATGAGACCACCGAATGCGGGTACGAGACCAAGTAAGAAGAATAGCACGGCAGCAAGCTTTCCAGTTTTTGCTAGCTTGCGGCGGAAGGTGTGATCCATCGGGCTCTCTCGGTGCTACGGAAACCAGCGCGGTTTCCGGGGTGCTCCAAGGAACGCATAGGACCGGTTGTGTCGCAAGCGTTGTGTTTACCGCTTTGGTTAACAATGTGTTAACGGCGGTTTCAGGCCGCGTGAGAGGCCATGTCCTGACAGCGATGTGGCAAAAAAAGGGCATGAGCTCCTCAGGCCTGAAGTGAGTGTGGGGGATACTGATGTGGCGCTCGTACTGGCGCCGATAAGAAGTTGTGGGGGCACAGAGGCAAGGCGCGCGGCGCCGCAGCATCGGAATTCGGCACAAACCTGCCGGGCGCTTGGCATGATCTTGCCGCAACCTAACGGCAGCCATGGGGCAGAGGTGGCTTGACTCCTCCGTTTTTTGTTTCCGGGTCAGAAACAAAGTCTCCGGGTCGAAGGGACGCTGGGTCTCCCAAGCCACAACCGCCACCGATGGAGTCGGGCGTAGTTGCGCTGCACCGCAGAAGATCGCAGGGTTTCGATATGACGACACAGCCTTCTCCGACCCACCCGTCCGCGACGGTGCCGGAGGCGCCCTCCGCGGAGGCGCCTGTGCTGGTTGTTGATCTCGATGGCACCTTGTGCCGGACCGATACGCTGCATGAAGCGGCCCTTAATCTTATGGCCCGCGCGCCGTTTCAGGCGCTTGCCCTGGCCCGCTCGCTCTTGTCCGGAAAGGCCGCATTCAAGGCGCGGATGGCCGAGGCGGAGGTGATCAACGGATCCGACCTGCCGCTGAACACCGATGTGATTGCCGCGATCAAGGCTGCCCGCGCGGAAGGGCGGCGCACAGCGCTCGTGACCGCATCGCACCAGAGGCAGGCCGAGGCTGTGGCCTCTGTCACCGAACTCTTTGACGAGGTACATGGCAGCACTGAGGCGCGGAACCTCAAGGGCGCCGAGAAGGCCGCCTTCCTGACGGAGCGCTACGGCAAGGGCGGGTTCGACTATATGGGGGATTCCCAGGCCGACCTGCCGGTCTGGGCTGCCGCCCGGCGCGCCATCACCGTCGGGGGCACGGCGAAACTGCAGGCTGCTGCCGCGGACGCGAACCCGGATGTGGAGCATATCGCGCCTGCCGGCAGCAAGGCGCGCCCGATGCTCAAGGCAATGCGCCCGCATCAATGGTCCAAGAACGTCCTGTTGTTCCTGCCATTGCTGGCCAGTCACCAGCTCTCGGCCTTTGGCGATGTCCTGCTGGGGTTTGTCGCGTTCTGCCTGACCGCATCGGCGGTCTATGTGCTGAACGATCTGGTGGATCTGTCCGCAGACCGGGCGCATCCGCGCAAATGCCGCCGCCCCTTTGCCGCTGGCGACCTGAGTGCCGCGACCGGCGTGGCCATGGCCGGGGGGCTGCTGCTGATGGCCCTGATCCTGGGCCTTGCGACCGGAAACCCACTCTTCATAGGGGTTTTGGCGGGTTATCTGGTGCTGACCTTCGCCTATTCGCTCTGGCTCAAACGCAAACTGCTGGTCGATGTGCTGATGCTGGCAGCACTTTACACGATCCGCATCGTGGCCGGGGGGGCTGCTGCCGCGGTTGTCCTGTCGCCGTGGATGCTGGGCTTTTCGATGTTCCTGTTTCTGGCGCTGGCGGCCGTGAAACGGCAGGCCGAGTTGACCGACCAGATGAAAACCGGGCGCGAAAGCGCGGGCCGGGCCTATCTGGTGGAGGATCTGCCGATCCTGCGCGGCATCGCCCTGTCGGCGGCCCATGCCACGGTTCTGGTCATGGCGCTCTATATCAGCTCGGACGCCGTGCAGCAGCTTTACGGGCGGCCTGAACTGTTGTGGCTGGTCTGCCCGCTGCTTCTGTACTGGCTGCTGCGGATGGTGATGGTGACCCATCGCGGCTACATGACCGACGATCCCATTGTCTTTGCCGCAAAGGACCGCACCAGTTTGTTGACCGTGGCCCTGTCGGTCTGTGTCGTGGTGGTCGCGGCCCTGTGATGCCTCAGATGTCTGTGCCGACCGGAGATTTCACTGTAAGGACACGACCTATCGGACTTCGCCCGGACATCCCGCGCCCCGACCCGGCCTCGATGCGGGCGCGGTCAGGCCGCTGAGTACTGCAAGGAAAGACATGGCACCCAAGAGCCTTGCCAATTTCGTGGGGACCCACCTGCTCCCGTTTACCAACCCGCGGGTGGTTTGCCCGCCGGGCAAATTGCGGGCCACTGGCCGCCCCAACCTGATCGTGGCCACGCCGATGCGCAGCGGCACGCATGTGCTGATCGACCTGATCCTCAACAACATGCCGGGCTATCGCAATCGCCCGCTTTATGTGGATCTGGACCAATGCGTGAAGCAGTCCACAACCGACCGGGATCTTCTGGCACAGGTCACCCCGGATGCAGGGCACGTGATCAAGACCCACATGCCGCTCAGCGTGCCGGACAGCATGGCCAGCGATCCGGCCATCACGGACCTGCTTGCGCAGGGGCTGGTCATCACGGTGCGGCGGGACCGTGGCGATGTCTGCCGGTCGCTGGCGCGCTGGCACGGGATAGCCCTTGAAGAGGCCGAGGCGGAGTACGGACCGCAATACGACCGATTCTGGGAGTTCTGGACGGGGCGACCGCAGATAGCGCTGTCTTTCAAGGATCTCTTTGCGCCGGAAAAAATGCGCCAGACACTCGCTGATCTTGCAGCCGCCAGCGGTACGACCCCGGCCAAGCGCTACAACCCGCCACCAGCGAACACGACGAAAAACCGGATCTACGCAAACAAGATGATGACACGGCTTGCGGGCCGCCATGCGCCGCGCGTCGACACGACCATCCATACGCTCAAGTTCTAGGCGAAGCGTTTCTCCAAGCGCGCGTGCTCGACACGCGAGCCAGATTTCAGGTTTGTGGTGTCTGCACGGGGTCCGCCTTGGTCCACCGGACGGCAAGCGCCGCCAGTCCAATCGCAGCCAGCAGGGCAATCATCGGAATGGCGGGCATGTGGTACCGGTCCCCCACCACAATCACCGCGTGCACCCCGGTAAAATAGAGCCAGAGCCAGACCGGTACCGACAACAGCGTGGCCCAGACCCCGGTCCGGCGCGCCAGCACCACGATGCCCCCCGCCGCCGCCAGCAGCATCGCGTACCACCAGCCGGTGGAAACCAGTTTCAGCCCGGCCACCCCGGCCCCGCCGACCAGGGCCCCCAGTTGCCGGCTGTTCCAGCCAACCCCGATCGTCTCGCGCTGGTGCAGTTTCAGCGCCTTCCATCCGGTGCGCCACACCAGCCCCGCCGGGTCCGCACGCAGATCGGACAGGGACAGCTCGCGCATGAAGGCGGCGCGCTCCACCTCGCTCAACCCGCGGGTTTCGGGCGGAAGGGGCTGGTATTCGCCATTAGTTCCGGGGTGGTTGCCCATCCAGAAATTGGCCCAGAAGTTCGTCGACATGAACACATCCGCCTCCAGAACGCGGGCGTTCCGCTCGGACCACGGGGCCACGGTGGCAAAGATGATCGCGGTGGCGACCCCGGCCTTCAGCAGGGGGATCCAGGCCGCGCGCGGCGCATGCAGCAGGGCCGCGAGCCCCAGTGCGGCGGGGATCAGCAGGGCGATGGGGCGCACATACGTCGCTGCCCCGAAGGCAAGGCCCGCCAGCGCCAGCATCACGATCCCCTGTGCCGTCCATTGCACGCGCCCCTCCGCATCGCGCGGCAGGGCCCGGTCCCACGCCATCAGTGCCAGACAGGTCAGCGCGATGAAATGCAGCTCGCTGGCCAGAACGGTGGTGAACTGGATGGCCATCGGCCAGAGCGCGAACAAAAGCGCCGCCAGACGCCCCTCTGTCTCGCCGAACCAACGGCGCCCCAAATCATAGAGCCCCCAGACCGCCAGCAGGGACGAGATCAGGTTGACCACGACCACCCCCAGGCCCGACCCTGTGCCGAAGACCATGTAGGCCGCTGCATAGATCGCCGCCGGACCAACCGCCCAATAGGCGCCGGGCTCGTCGGGGGTGAACCCGTACACCCCGTGATCGGCGATGTTGGTGGCAAAGGTCTGGTAGGCCAGACCGTCAGAGACCGGATCGACGGGAATCAAGAACGCCCAGATCCCGCGCAACACCAGCGCGATCAGCAGGAGGACGGGAAGAGAGGGCAAACGCATATCTGAAAATACCTTTTAAAGAGCCGCTTTCGGGGTCATGGCGGCGGTGGCGCGCATCTCGGCGGCGGGAAAGACGAAAAATCCGATAAGGACAGCGAACCAGAGCGTTGTGACCCGGATGATCGCCGTGGCCAGGATCGCGATATCCGCGGGCACACCTTGCACGAGCAGCAGCGCGACCGCCGCCGCCTCTGTCCCGCCAAGCCCGCCCGGCAGGCCCGAGAGCGTCCCCGACAGCACTGCCACCAGAAAGATCGCGGTGGCCGCCGCCAGGCTGACATCGGCGCCGAGCCAGCCAAGCAGCCACCAGAACGCCGCGCCCTCAAGCCCCCAGCCCACAAGCCCCAGCGCCATGGCCGGGATCAGCACGCGGGGGCGCATGAACGGGGTCAGGTCCCGTGCCATCCGGCGCAGGCGGGCAAAAGCCCGGGTCTTGCGCCGCCCCGTCAGCCGCCACAGGCCGACCACGGCCGCCTCCAGCAGGCGCGGGGTGCAGGCCACCCAGACGATCGCAGCGGCCACACCGACCACCCACCAGGCAGCCCCGGCCCCCATGCCAGCCACGCCAAGGGCGGCGACAATGACCAGCAGGATTGCCCCCAGTTCAATCGCCCGGTCGGCAAAGGCCACGGGCAGAAGGCGGGTGTAGCCGAGCCCGGTTTCGCGCTTGAGCCAGCGCAGACGGACCAGCTCCCCCAGCCGTCCAGGCGTGGCTGTCATGGCAAAACCGCCGAAATAGTGCCTGAAATTCTGCCCAGCACCGGTCGGGATGCCGCCTGCGCGCACCATCATGTGCCAGCGCAGGGCGCGCAGCACGTAATGCCCGCCTGCCAGCACACACAAGGCGAGGATCTTCATCGCCCCCAGCGTGACCAGGGCCTCCACCGCCTTTTCCCAGCCAGTCAGCACCATCGCCAACGCGATCACGACCAGAAACGCCCCCAGCGCAAGCGCCGTGCGCCGGAACCGGGCGCGGGCTGCCAGATCAGGGGCAGCAGCGGCAGATCGGGGTCGCGCGGGCGTCTCCATGCCGGCTCCTTGGACTGGTTGGCTCAGACTTCGTGCCGTTCGGGGCGGTTATAAATGTCTTCGTAGCGGATAATGTCGTCTTCGCCGAAATAGCTGCCGGTCTGCACTTCGATCAGATACATGGGCAGCTTGCCGGGATTGGCCATCCGGTGTTTCGCGCCAAGCGGGATGTAGACGCCCTGGTTTTCGGTCACCAGTTTGACCTCGTCCCCGATGGTAACCTCTGCCGTGCCTGCCACGACGATCCAGTGTTCGGACCGGTGCACATGGCTTTGCAGGCTCAGGATGCCGCCGGGTTTGACCATGATGCGTTTGACCTGAAACCGCGCGTCCAGACACAGCGTCTCGTACCAGCCCCAGGGGCGGTGGTAGCGCGGGTAATTGTCGGCCTGCGGGGCCTTCTTGGCGCGCAGGGCGCTGACGACGGATTTGATGTCCTGCACCCGGTCCTTATCGGCGATCAGAACCGCATCCTGAGTTGCCACCGCGACGATCCCCTTGAGCCCGAAGCCGACCACCTGCATCCCGTCACTCTCAGAGCGCAGATAGCTGTCGGCACACTCCAGCGCCGTCACTGTGCCCGACGTGGACACCCCATCCGCATCCGGGCCCGCCGCCTGCCACAGCGCATCCCATGACCCAAGATCAGACCAGCCGACGCTGAGCGGGACCGCCATCACATGGGCGGCCTTTTCCATCACCGCGAAATCGAACGAGATCGCCTGCGCCTGCCCATAGGCCGCCGCCCCGAGCCGGAAGAAGCCCAGATCCTGCGCGCCGGTGGCGATCGCGTCGCGGCACGGGCCCAGAAGGCCGGGCGCATGGGCCTCGAACGCTGCGATCACATCGCTGGCGCGGAACAGGAACAGACCCGCATTCCACAGGTACCGCCCTGCGGCCAGAAACCCCTCCGCCGTGGCGAGATCCGGTTTCTCGCGAAAGCTCTTGAGCCGCACCGGGGCCCCGGATCCGTCAGGCGTATCGGGCAGTTCCAGATAGCCATAGCCCGTCTCGGGTCGGTCTGGGGTGACACCAAAGGTGACAAGCGCGCCGTCCGTGGCGGCGGTGGCGGCGGCATCAACCGCGGCGCGAAACGCCTCCGTATCGGCAATCACATGGTCCGACGGGGCCACCAGCATCATCGCGTCCGGATCATCCTGAGCCAACAACAGCGCGGCTGTCAGAACGGCGGCGGCCGTGTCGCGGCCCTCGGGTTCGACAATGACACGCGGATCGCTCAAGCCCGCCGCGACCGCCTGTTCTGTGGCCAGAAACCGGAAATCCTCGCCGGTGACGACAAGCGGGGCGGCGAATTGCGGGGCCGCGAACCGGGCCAGTGTCATCTGAAAGAGGCTTTCATCCCCCAGAAGCGGCGCGAACTGCTTGGGGTAGGCCTTGCGCGAAGAGGGCCAGAGCCGGGTGCCGGAACCCCCGCACAGGATAACAGGATGGATCATCGTAAGGCCCTCGTGAAACTTGGGATGTCGCGGGCAGAGAACATCGCCGCCTTCGGTTCCGCAAGGCGGCGTTGTGGATTGAGCCCGCGGAAGGGGCATTTGGGAAACAGTCGCTGTAGCAGCCACGCCGCACCTGCACAGCTTTCAACAGGTGTGCCGTGACCCTGCCCCGTGCACGCCTTAAAGTTTCGCAAGTTTTGAACGATGCCTTTGGCACCACAGGATCTGGTTAGGGTTGGTTTATGAAGATTGCAGTTGCCGGCATCGGGTATGTCGGATTGTCCCTCAGCGTGCTGCTCGCACAGCGCCATGCGGTCACGGCCCTCGATATCTCCGAAGACAGAGTCGCCCTGCTCAAGGCCCGCACATCCCCCATCGCGGACCCCGAGATCGAGGCGTTTCTGGCCGAAAAGACCCTTGATCTGACCCCGACCACCGATCCGGCAGAGGCGTTCGCGGGCGCCGAGTTCATCATCATCGCCACCCCGACCAGCTATGACCCGAGAACCAACCGGTTCGACACCTCCTCTGTGGAGGCAGTGGTGGAGGCGGCCAAGACCCATGCGCCGGGCGCCACCATCGTGATCAAATCGACGATTCCCGTGGGCTATACGGAGGACCTGCGCGCCCGCACCGGGATCGACGGGATTTTCTTCAGCCCCGAGTTCCTGCGGGAAGGGCGCGCATTGTGGGACAACCTGCATCCCTCGCGCATCGTGGTGGGCGGCGACGGCCCGCAGGCCCGCGCCTTCGCCGATCTGCTGGTCGAAGGCGCGCTTGACCGGGACGTGCCGGTTCTGCTGACCCGGCCCACGGAGGCCGAGGCGATCAAGCTGTTTGCCAACACCTATCTTGCGATGCGGGTGGCCTATTTCAACGAGCTTGACAGCTATGCCATGTCGCTGGGGCTCGACAGCCGCGCGGTGATCGAAGGCGTGTGCCATGACCCGCGTGTCGGGAAAGGCTACAATAACCCCTCGTTCGGGTATGGCGGCTATTGCCTGCCCAAGGACACCAAGCAACTTCTGGCCAATTACGATGCGGTACCGCAGAACATCATCGCCGCCATCGTGGATGCCAACACCACGCGCAAGGATTTCATCGCCGAACAGGTGCTGGCCCTGAAACCGACCCGCGTGGGCATCTACCGTCTGGTGATGAAGGCCGGGTCCGACAATTTCCGCGACAGTTCCGTGCAGGGGATCATGAAACGCCTGAAGGCCAAGGGGATCGAGGTGATCGTCTACGAGCCGCAACTGGAGGCGGACGATTTCTTCAACTCCCGCGTGGAGCGTGATCTGGACCGGTTCAAGTCGGAGGCGGATGTGATCGTGGCCAACCGGCGCGAACCGGCGCTGGAGGATGTCGCCGACAAGGTCTTTACCCGCGATCTCTTTGGCGAGAGCTGACGCGGGCCCTGCGCAATTCATTTCATAGTTTAGCGGTTCTTCACGTCTGCGCCCTGTTGTTTCCGTCAGGCGGCCCCAGCCATGCCGGCACTGTGCCGCTGGCGAATACGGGGCATTCGATGACGTACGAGACACTCACAGAAGATCATTTCGGGGCTATTTACACGGGGACCATGCCGAACCGCGTGCCGCTGGAGGAGTTCCTCTACGCGGCCGGGGAACTTGGCATCACCTCGATCCGGTGGCCCGGCGGCACCATTGCCGAGACGGGCTATCAGAACACGGGCCAGCAAAGCTATTACGACCTGACAGCGCCCGAACTGATGGAGAACCAGGACCCCGGCGGCACCCCGCAAGCGGGTCTGTCGGAGATGATCGCCGCCGCGCATGAGCACGGTCTGGGCCTGATGGTGATCGTGCCGACCCTGTCCTATACCGATGCGGCCAAGGGCGGCACGCTGGAGGCGCCGAACCTGCAACGGGCCTATACCGAATACACCGCCTTCCTCGAAGACCTGCTGGTCACGCAGAAATGGGGGGCGCTCCCGGCGGATTTCACGCTGGAGATCGGCAACGAGGCGTTTTTCCACTTTGGCGACGATCAATCCGTCTATGGCGAGATCGCCAACGTGTTCCTGCAGGCCTATGCGGATGTGCTGAGCGCCCATGATCTGGACGACCCGGTCGAGATCGCGATGCAGATGGGCGTCAACAGCGACCAGTCGATGAACATGCAGGTCATCGATCAGATCGACGACGCCCTTGCGAGCCATATCGATGCGGTCCGGATGCACGAGTTGAACAAGGGCCACGGCCTGTCCTGGGACTGGGGCTGGAACGGGCTGCACAAGGCGTCCAACCGCTATTTCGAGGAATGGCTGGACAAGACCGGCAAGGATGAAAGCACGCTGGATCACTACGTCTCGGCCTGGAACACCGGCATCCCCAACAGCCGGGATGAAAATGGCGACATCACCCCGCCAGATCCCTTCGCGCAGGATTACGGCATGAAGGAACTGAGCGCGGTTGTGGAGATGTTCGCGAATTTCAGCCTGCTGGGGGTCGACAAGGCGGCCCACTGGGGTCTGGGCATTTCCCATGTGCATCCCAATGAAAGCGGCTCTTTCGATGCCGAGGGCAACCTGACCCTGACCCCCAAGGGCGAGACACTGCGGCTGATCACCGACAGTCTGGATGGCATGCGCATCGCCCATGAGTTCACCTATGACACCAACGGGGACCGTATCGTTCCGGGCTATCACCGCGATATCGAAGGCGATGACCTCGATCCCCTGCCCGCGCGGGTCTTCGTGTTCGAGGATGCCTCGAAATACGTGGTCTTCGTCGCCGCGAACCGGTTCGAGACCGAAGCCACCGACACGACCCTCAGCTACACGGTCGATCTGGGCGCCTACCTGACGGAGGCGTCCGACATTGCGTTTGCCTGGAGCACGCATGTCACCTCGGACACGCCCGCGTATCAGATCGAACAGACCCTGTCGCAGGACAGTGCGATTGTCGAAAATCACAGCATCGCCTTTGCAGGGACCAGTTTCACCGTCGACCTGACCCAGAACTACGAACTGGCACGCGTGACGCTCGCCAAGGACACCGTCGGCGATGCCGCCCTTCATCTCTGGGGCACCGGCAACGGTGATACGCTTGTCGGAGGGACGGCAGCAGACCTGCTCGAAGGCAATGATGGCGACGACACCCTGCGCGGCAACGCCGGGGCCGACACGCTGATCGGCGGGGCCGGGCAGGACATGGCCGCCTACGATACCGCAGGCGCGGGCCTGCGCGCCGATCTGCAATTTGCCCATGTGAACACCGGCGAGGCCGCGGGCGACACCTATGCCGAGATCGAAAATCTGCAGGGCAGCCAGGGTCAGGACGACCTGCGCGGCGACGGGCAGAGTAATACGATCCGGGGTCAGGACGGCAATGACAAGATCCACGGGCGGCATGGGGATGACGCGCTCTTTGGCGAGGATGGCAACGACATTCTGGTGGGCGGCACCGGCGCGGACGCGCTGGACGGGGGCGCGGGCGTGGACCGCGCGGCCTATTATTCTGCACAGGAACGCGTGCTGGCCGACCTGCAGTTTGCCCATGTGAACACCGGCGAGGCCGCCGGCGACACCTATGCCGGGATCGAGCATCTGCAAGGCTCGCAGCAGAACGACGAGTTGCGGGGCGACGGGCAGGACAACACGATCTGGGGCAATGCCGGGGATGATCAGATTCACGGCCGTCTGGGCGACGACATTCTCTTTGGCGAGGCCGGGGATGACATCCTTCTGGGCGGCGCCGGGGCCGATGCCCTGCGGGGCGGCGAGGGTGTGGACCGCGCGGCCTATTACACGGCCCCGGCCCGGGTGCTGGCGGATCTGCAGGAATCCTTCCGCAACACCGGCGAGGCCGCCGGTGACACCTATGGCGATATCGAGAACCTGCAGGGCACGCGGTTTGGCGACGATCTGCGCGGCGACGGGCAGAACAACACCCTCTGGGGCAATCAGGGCAATGACCTGCTCCATGGGCGCAAGGGCGATGACATGCTCTTTGGCGGGGACGGCGATGACCGCCTGACCGGCGGGCTTGGCGCGGATGTCTTCATCTTCGATGACGGCGCCGACGTGATTGCTGATTTCAAGAACGGCGACGATCTGGTCTATCTCGATATCGGTCAGCCCGACGGATTCCAGGGCATGACCCGGTTTCTGGAGAGTGCGACCACGACCGATGACGGCATCATGCTCGATTTCGGCGACGGAGATACGCTAACCTTCCTCGGCCTAACGTCTCTTACACCATTTGTGGATGATATCATCTTCATCTGACGGTCTGCCCGGCACATGCCCGGCGGGCCAGACCCTGCCGGAGACGCACCGCCGTGGCGAAGAAGCTGTTCATCCATATCGGGGCCCACAAGACGGGCACGACCGCCATCCAGCAAACCTGCGCCAATCAGGCCCGGGCCCTGCGCGATCTGGGTGTGCTCTATCCGAAGGTGAACTGGTACCATTATGCCCAGCATCGTCTGGCCTTTGCCCTGAAGCGGAGCCCTGACCCCGCCCGGGGCGATATCCCCGACCTGCCGGTCGAACTGGACGCGCTCAACAGCGCCATCGCGCGGGCGCGCACCGACAAGATCCTGATCTCCAGCGAGGAATTCTTTTCCGCACCAGAGCCACAAATCAGGCTCTTTGCAAAGGGATTGCAGGGGGCGACACCCCGGATCGTCGCCTTCGTGCGCCGCCCGGACGCCTTCCTGATGTCGATGTACAACCAGAAGGCCAAACACCCCGGCAACCAGTTCTGCCGCCCGATCACCCCGTTCATCGCCACACCAGACCAGATCGACCCGGATATCCGCGTGCACACCTGCCTGTCGGCCTGGGCGACAGTGTTCGGAACCGAAGCGATCAGCCTGTGCCTGTATGAGGATGGCCCCCCGCTGGCACGCGTGTTGCAGATCATGGGACTGCCGGGTGAGGCCATTGCCCCGGCCCAACGGGTCAATCCCAGCGTGCCGGGCGCGGTGATCGAGGCGATGCGCCTGAGCAAGCTGATCGGCATGGACCCCGACAAGCAGAAGAAACTCTATCATCTGGCGCAGAAGGAATTCACGAAAGCGCCCCCCTATCACGTCTCCTCCCGCGACCGACGGGCGGTGCTCCAGGCGATGGCGCCGGAGACCGGGGCGCTTTTTGCCGCCTTCGGGCGTGAGAACCCCTATGAGGCGACGACCTGCCCGGTACCGGAGGATCCGCCCGAAGCCGCCCCCAACCTGCGGATGCGGGACCTGATGCAGTTGGTCGACCGGCTGATGGCCTGAGCCTCAGGCCGCGTGCATCTGCGCCTCATGCAGGGCGATGGCGGCCTCCAGGTCCTGTGTGTAGGTCAGTTTGCCCTTCTCCAGCACCAGCGCGCTGTCGCACAGGGCCCGCAATTGCCCCATGGAGTGGCTGACGACGATGGCCCCGGCTGCGTTGAGCCGCGCCTTGAGCAACCAGATCGACTTTTCGCGAAACGCGGCATCGCCGACGGCTGTCACCTCATCCACCAGATAGGTGTCGAACGGGATGCCCATGGACACACCGAAGCCCAGCCGGGCCTTCATCCCGGCCGAATAGGTACGAAAGGGCGCGCGGAAATGGGGTCCAAGCTCTGAAAACGCCTCCACGAACTGGCTGAGCGCCGAAGTGTCCACCCCGTAGACCCGTGCCAGAAACCGCGTGTTCTGCGCCCCCGACAGGTCCGGGTGAAACGCCCCGGCAAACCCCACCGGCCAGGACACCGTCCCCGAAGAGCGCACACGCCCCCCGCTGGGGTCCATTGTCCCCGCGATCATCTTCAGAAGGGTCGATTTTCCGGCCCCATTGCGCCCCAGCAACGCGACCGCACGCCCCGTCGGTATCGCCAGCGAGGTCGGCGCGAGCAGCGTTTTGGTCTGCCCCGGCAACCTGAATTGCTTTGTCAGCCCCTCAAACCGGATCATGCACGCACCTCAGCGCCGGTCGCGCAGCGCATAGCCGACCAGCACCAACACCGACCAGCCCAGAACGGCAAAGAGCGACAACAGGCTCAGGATCATCCAGCGTTGCGGGTACTCGGCCTTCTCGGCCAGGGTCGGCGTGACATGCGCTGCCAGATAGCGGCTCTGGCGCTGCGCCTCGTGCCGGGCGGCATCATGGGCGGCCAGCGCCGTGGTGTAGCTTTGTTCGGCAAACTCCAGCTCGACCAGCAGGGTCTCATACTCCCCCACGAGATTGGCAAAGACCGGGTCCGTGCCCCCGCCACCACCTTGACCGCCAAGCCCGAGCTTCTGGCGTTCTTCGGCAATCCGCGTCTCGATCACCGCGATGCGGCGGGCCGCCTGCACCAGACGCGGGTCCTGCGCCACGGTCACCTCCCGCAGCAGGTCCATATCGATCAACGCCCCGGCCAGTTCCGCCTGCAACGTGCTCAGCAGCCCCATCTGCCCCTGCGCATCGATGGTGGGGTCGACGATCTGGGTGCGGTTCCGAAAGCTGTTCAGCGCAAGGCGCGCCGCGCGCAACCGGTCTTCGGCCTGATCCAGTTCGGACCGTGCGTAGCCTATGGCATCCTGCCGCGCGAGGTCCGAGAGCGCGTTGATCATCGCGCTGCTTTCCTCGAAAATCTGCTGTGCTATGGCCTGGGCATCGCCCGGCGCGAAGGCCAGCACCCGCAGGTCAATCAGCCCGGAGGTCGTGTCATAGTACACCGTGACCTTGCGGGACCAGTGCGCCAGCAGGTCTTCGATCGTGCCGGGCGGGGCATAGCTGAACACCGGGTCCTGCCCGGGCGGGACCTTCGACCAGATCGCCCGCAGATCGAGCGTGCGGTCGATGCGCGCCACCAGCTCCTGACTGGTCAGGAATTTATACAGAATATCGGCGTCGGAGCTGGAGGACCCTGACAGATCCGTCACCCCACCCAGAAGCTGGATCGGCGACCCCACCTCCTCCGCACGGACGGAAAACCCAATGAAAGAGGCGTATTGGTCCACCGCGCGCGTCCACAGATACCACGCCGCCACAAGGATCGGAGCCAGCACGAGACAGACGAAACTGGCCAGAACCAGATGGTGCCGGCGGCGCAGGCGCGCTTTGGGGGCCGGTGCAGGCGGGCGCGGGCGCATCTGGCGCAGGTTCACGGACTTTGCCCCGGCTTGCGGTGCGGGCCCGCGCGAGATCGGTTTCATATCTGTCATAGGGTTCCGTCCAAAGCAGTGTCCCCTCCGGTTCTAGGCCCGTGGGTCCGAAAACGGGGTTAACGCCGGACCACAGGGGGGCCGTTAAGCCCGCACAAAGAGTTCGGCGCTAGCACTGTGCCCCATGACGATGGTTCCCCCTGCTCCGGCGCTGCCCGTGCGCAAGACCCGTGGATTTGCCCCGGTGCGGGCAATCGGCGCGCTGATCCTGCGCGAGATGTCGACCAGCTACGGACGGTCCCCTGGGGGGTATCTGTGGGCGGTGCTGGAACCTGCAGCCGGGATCATCCTGCTGACGGCGGTGTTTTCGCTCGGCTTTCATGCGCCGCCCCTGGGCACGAATTTTCCGTTCTTCTATGCCACGGGGATCATCCCGTTCCTGATGTATGCCGATATCTCGGGCAAGCTGGGCACGGCGCTGCTGTTTTCCAAACAACTGCTTGCCTATCCGACGGTCACCTACATGGACGCGCTGATCGCCAGGTTCGTACTGAACGGGCTGACGCAATTGGCGGTGGCCGCGTTGCTGCTTGGCGGGCTCCTGCTGGCGTTCGAGACGCAGACCGTTCTGGCCTTTGACCAGTTGGCGCTGGCCGGGGCCATGACACTGGCGCTGGCGCTGGGGGTCGGGGTGATGAACTGTCTGCTGATCTCGATCATGCCGGTCTGGCAGCGCATCTGGGCGATCCTGATGCGCCCGCTTTTCATCGCCTCCTGCATTTTCTTCACGTTCGAGACCGTCCCCCTGCCCTATCGGGAGATGCTGTGGTGGCTGCCAACCGTGCATCTGTCCGGGATGACGCGCGCGGCGTTCTATCCCGGGTATGACGCGAGCTATGTCAGCCCGACCTATGTGTTCGCGATCAGCCTGATCCTGCTTGGACTGGGGGTGGTGTTTCTCAAGCGGTACGGGCGCGACGCGGTGCACGCATGACCCTGCCCCGGATGCGGATCCTGATGGCCGCGTATCAGGGCGCGCCATACCTGCAGGCGCAGCTTGACAGTTTTGTGGCCCAGAGCCATCCGGACTGGGCGCTGTGGGTGTCCGATGACGGGTCCACCGATGGCACACGGGATATTCTGGCCGCCTTTGCCGCGGCACACCCCGAGCGGGAAATCAGGCTCTTCACAGGGCCTGAGAAGGGGCTGGCCGCGAATTTTCTAAGCCTGATGACCCGGCCCGAGATGCCGCAGGACGGGGCCTGTGTGGCCCTGTCGGATCAGGACGATGTGTGGCACCCGGACCGACTGGCGCGGGCGGCCCGCGCGTTGCAGCCTCCAGCAGGGGCGCGTCCGACGTTGTATGCCGCGCAAACCGTGGTGACGGATGCCACGCTGCGTCCCCTGCGCAAACAGGCCCGAACGCGCAAGGCCGGCGGGTTTCGCAACGCGCTGGTTCAGAACGTGATGGCGGGCAACACCATGGCGCTGAACCCCGAAGCCCTCGCGCTTGTGCGCAGCACTTGCCCGCGCCAGCCGGTTCCGTTCCATGACTGGTGGCTATACCTGCTGGTCACAGGCGCCGGGGGCGCGGTGATCCAGGACCAACAAGCCACCGTCTTTTACCGTCAGCACGCACGCAACGCGCTGGGGGCGCATGGCAGCGCCGCAGCCCGGCTGCGCAGGCTCGGGCTCGTGCTGGATGGCACCTATCTGCGATGGTCGTACGCCAATCTGAGCGCCCTGCAGGAGGTGGCGGCTGTGCTGACCCCGGCCCACCGCGCCCTGATTGCCCCTCTGACCGGATCGCTTGGCCAGCGCGGCCTGCGCCGGGTACAGGCGCTCCAGCGGGCCGGAGCACACCGGGACAGCCGCGCAGGGCAAATGGCGCTGACGGCGCTCGCCCTGGCAGGGCGCGCCTGACAACGCAGGGTCAGGCAGCTGCGGCTTTGCGGTCCACGGTGAGGGCCGCAAGGACGGTATCGGCCAGATCACTGTCAGGATCGAAATGAATGAGATGCCCGTTCCGCGCCTGCATCAGCGCCTCCCCCTGCGCGCCGAGGTGAAACCCCCAGACCGGCAGCCCGGTCGCCAGCGCCTCGTGCGTGGTGTAGGAAAACGTCTCCGGCCAGACCGACGGGATCAGCCAGTCGGTGATGCCATATCGAGTGGCCAGCCGGGCCAGATCGGAAACCCGGTAGGTCCCGTGCACATGCACATGGTCAGGCAGGGCGAAAGACGGGTCCATGTTCCCGATCACGACCATGGCGCGCCCGGGCAGATCCCCCATCCGTACCGCCATATCCTGAACGACCTGCGCGCCCTTCTGATAGCCGATATTGCCCAGAACACCGATACACTGCCCACCGCGCGGCGGCGGCGCCTGCACCCGGGGGACAGGGGTCAACAACGCGTGCGGCGCGACCACGATCCGGGGCGCACATGCGGGATAGACCTGCGCCACCAGCCGCCGACTGTCCTGCGAGAACACAGTCAGGGTTTCGGCCTGCGCCAGCAGCCCGGCCCAGGCCGACCGCCACCCGCTCAGGTCCACGCGGGTTCCATCGGGCCGCCGGGTGGTGTGGGCCGCATTGCGCGTGCCCGAACGCGGGACACCGCGATAGGCGCCATCCGCCTCCAGCAGACAGTAGGACGGCGAGAGCGGAAAGAAGTCGTGAAAAAGCACCTCGATTTGGTCCCAGGCCTGCCGCTTCAACCGCGCCAGCAGACCCGGCAGTCTGACCGGATCACGATCCCCGACACCGCAGGAATAGAGGATGTGACGGGTGCGGATCGGGTCCAGTAACGTCTCTATAAAGGTAAAATCATCAGTATGGCCGCAGATCCGGCCCTCTGGCGTCAGCACCTCGATTTGCCAGCGCTGGCGCCCGCCAACCCGCAGTATGACCGCCCCCCCGATCTGCCGGACGGTCTGCGCAAGGCGCTGTTCGAGATAGTCATCCGCCCCCCCGCCAAGGGTATGGGCCAGCGCGATCGTCACCGGGGCTTCCCCTGCGCGGATGCCGACAAGGCCGAGGGCCAGGGCCAGGCGGGCCGTGACCATGGGGTCCGCGGTGATGAAATCCCGCACTTCGCGGTCGTAGCCGGGGTAACGCTCGGTGATGATGCGGTTGTTGGCCTGCACCAGCGCCTGCTTCTGCGCCGAGCCGAAACTTTCGCCGCCACGGTGTTCCACGAACAGCCCCGGCAGCCCCAGATGGCGCCCGCCCCGGGCGCGCACGCGCTGGCACCAGTCGACCTCCTCGCCGTAGCCGCGCCCGAAAGCCGGGTCGAGCCGGGGTTCCTTGCGCAGCCACTTGATGTTGAGCGCCATGCAGAACCCGACCCCCGTCGGCACAACTGACAGAAGGGCTTCGGGATGGAACTTGCGCGCGAGGGCGGCCAGATGATCCCCCTCCCCCGCCCGCAGCGCCCGTCGCTTGCAGATCAGCGGCGCCGAGAAAATCTCGGCATCGTTCGACATCGGCGTGACACT
>NZ_JBNAFU010000011.1:0-73026 GCF_049800835.1 Tropicimonas sp. S265A | reverse complement strand
CCCCCCCCCCCCCCCCCCCCCCCCCCCCCCCCCCCCCCCCCCCCCCCCCCCCCCCCCCCCCCCCCCCCCCCCCCCCCCCCCCCCCCCCCCCCCCCCCCCTTCCCTTACTCAGCCACCAGTGCTGCCTTGCGGGCGGCGCGCTTTCGCGCATGGGCATTCGCCGCCTCACGGACCCATGCCCCGTCATCCCACGCCTTGCGGCGCGCCTTGATCCGGTCCCGCGCCATCGGGCCGTTGCCCTTCACCACGCGCCAGAACTCGTCCCAGTCGATGGAGCCATGGTCATACCCGCCCTTGCCCCCTGCCTTGTCCGGGTTCCAGCGCAGGTCAGGATCCGGCACGGTCAGGCCAATCGCTTCGGCCTGCGGGACCGTCGCGTCAATGAACTTCTGGCGCAGATCATCATTGGTGAAGCGCTTGATCTTCCATGTCATGGACTGGTCGGAATGGGTGCTGTCGGCATCATGCGGCCCGAACATCATCAGGCTCGGCCACCACCAGCGGTTCAGCGCATCCTGCACCATCTCGCGTTGCGCATCCGTCCCGCGCGCCAATGTCATGACAATCTCGTAGCCCTGACGCTGATGGAAGCTTTCTTCTTTGCAGACGCGGATCATGGCGCGGGCGTAGGGTCCATAAGAGCACCGGCAAAGCGGGATCTGGTTCATGATGGCGGCCCCGTCGACCAGCCATCCGATGATCCCGATATCGGCCCAGCTCAGCGTCGGGTAGTTGAAGATCGACGAATACTTGGCCCGCCCATCCAGCAGCTCCTCTGTCATCTCTTCGCGGCTGACGCCGAGCGTCTCGGCGGCGGCGTAGAGGTACAATCCGTGCCCGCCTTCGTCCTGTACCTTGGCCAGCAGCGCCGCCTTGCGTTTCAGGCTGGGCGCACGGGTGATCCAGTTGCCCTCGGGCAGCATTCCGACAATCTCGGAATGGGCGTGCTGGCCGATCTGGCGGATCAGGGTCCGACGGTAAGCCGCGGGCATCGGATCCTTGGGTTCGATCTTCTGCTCAGCATCAATGCGCGCTTGAAAGGCGGCGAGGAACTCCTCGGATTCCTCAGCCGCCACTCCTCCCCGACGTCCCATCATCGCTTGGGAATACATGCCAACCCTCCCCGATCGACCCCTGTCGCATATGTTACAAATTCGAGAACTCCAAGCAATAGCGTAACACGATTTGGAGCTTGCGACCAGCCCCGGCGCTGCGCATCTTGCGGCCATGCAACAGACACTTTTGTCCTTTGGCCATGGCTATTCCGCACGCGCGCTTGCCCGACGACTCCGTGCGCAAGACTGGCGTGTGATTGGCACCACGCGCAGCGCGGAAAAGGCAGACACACTTCGGGACGAGGGGGTTGATCCGCTGATCTGGCCCGGCGCGGACATGACCGGAGCGCTGGCCCATGCAACCCACATGCTGCTGTCTGCGGCACCAGGACCAGACGGCGATCCGGTCCTGACCATGTTGCGTGACGCCATCGCCGCGGCTGCCCCGACGCTCGAGTGGGTCGGTTATCTGTCCACGACCGGCGTTTATGGGGACCACGACGGCAAGTGGGTGGATGAGGCGACGCCGCTCACCCCGGCAACCAAACGCGGTCAGGCCAGGGTTGAGGCAGAAACCGCCTGGCGCGCTCTGGCCAAGGAAACCGGCCTGCCCCTGCACATCTTCCGATTGGCAGGCATCTACGGTCCCGGGCGCGGTCCGTTTGCCAAGGTTCGTGCAGGCACCGCGCGCCGGATCATCAAACAGGGACAAGTGTTTTCGCGCATCCATGTGGAGGATATCGCGCAAATACTCGAAGCGTCGATCAGGCACCCAAACCCTGGCGCAGCCTACAATGTCTGCGACGATGACCCAGCCCCACCCGAAGACGTGATCGCCCACGCAGCAGAACTGCTGGGCCTGCCGGTGCCGCCCGCGATCCCGTTCGAGACCGCAGACATGACGCCCATGGCGCGCAGCTTCTATGCGGAGTCCAAAAAAGTCCGAAATGATCGGATCAAGGATGAACTGGGCGTCAAACTGCTTTACCCCAGCTACCGCGATGGCTTGCCCGCCCTGCTCGCGGCAGAGGACTAACTGAAGCATTCAAGTCTGAAAATACCCCCGCAAGCGGCGGAAGGTCAGGCGCGTTTCTCGCCGATCTGCGCAATGCCCATCACGTCCAGCACCTTGGCCTCGATATCCGGCGCGTTCAGACCCGCGATATCGTACATGTCGCGTGGGGATGCCTGATCGATGAAACTGTCCGGCAGGACCATCGACCGGAATTTCAGACCTGTGTCGAATACAGCCTCCTCCGCCAGAAGCTGGGCGACATGAGAGCCGAAACCGCCGACAGCGCCTTCCTCAATGGTGATCAGCGCGTCATGCGTGGCAGCGAGGCTCAGGACCAGATCGCGGTCGAGCGGCTTGGCAAAGCGGGCATCGGCCACCGTGGGGCGAATGCCGCGGGCTTCGAGCTTCTCGCAAGCTTCCATCACCTCCACCAGGCGCGCGCCGAAAGACAGGATGGCGACGCCTTTGCCCTCCTGAATCATACGCCCCTTGCCAAGTTCAAGGACCTCTCCTCGCTCCGGCATCTCCACGCCCACGCCTTCGCCACGGGGAAACCGGAAGGCAATGGGCCCGCTGTCATGGGCCACAGCCGTCGCCACCATGTGGCGCAACTCGGCCTCGTCTGCCGCGGCCATCACGACCATATTGGGCAGGTTGCTGAGATATGCGGTGTCGAACGCGCCCGCATGGGTTGCCCCATCCGCACCCACCAATCCCGCACGATCAATAGCAAAGCGCACCGGCAGGTTCTGCAGGGCCACATCGTGGACAACCTGATCATAGCCGCGCTGAAGGAACGTCGAATACATCGTGCAAAATGGCTTCATACCACCCGCCGCGAGACCCGCGCAGAAGGTCACGCCGTGCTGCTCGGCAATCGCCACGTCAAAACACCGGCCGCCGAACCGCTTGGCGAATTTGTCGAGCCCGGTGCCCGAGGGCATTGCGGCGGTGACGGCGACGATCTTCGGATCACGCTCGGCTTCATCAATCAGGGTCTCAGCAAAGACATTGGTGTAGGTCGGCGCGTTAGAAGGCGATTTCTTTTGCTTGCCAGAGATCACGTCGAACTTCGCCGTCGCGTGCCCCTTGTCATCGGCGGTTTCCGCAGGCGCGTAGCCTTTGCCTTTCTTCGTGATCGCGTGGATCAGGATCGGACCGGTTGCGCGGTCTTTCACGGTGCGCAGAACACTCAGAAGCTGTTCCAGATCGTGCCCGTCAATCGGCCCGAGATACGAGAAACCAAGCTCCTCGAACATCGTTCCACCAACGGCCATGTGCTTGAGCATATCTTTCGCCCGCCGCGCACCCTCCTGAAACGGGGGTGGCAGCAAACTGACGGCGCCCTTGGCGGCGGCTTTGAACTCCTGAAACGGTTCCCCGGCATAAAGCCGCGAAAGATACGATGACAGTGCGCCGGTCGGAGGGGCGATCGACATCTCGTTGTCGTTCAGGATCACGATCAGGCGTTTCTTCAGATGGCCCGCGTTGTTCAGCGCCTCAAACGCCATGCCAGCGCTGATGGCCCCATCGCCGATAACGGCAATCGCGTCCCCGATCCCGTGTTCCGGTGCGCCGCCCAGATCGCGCGCAACGGCAAACCCAAGCGCTGCCGAAATGGACGTCGAACTGTGCGCTGCCCCGAACGGGTCATAGGGAGACTCGCTGCGTTTGGTGAACCCGCTGAGCCCGTCTTTCATCCGCAGGGTACGAATACGATCGCGCCGTCCAGTCAGGATCTTGTGCGGGTAACACTGGTGCGACACGTCCCAGATGATCCGATCCTTCGGCGCGTCGAACACCGCATGCAACGCCACGGTCAGTTCAACCACGCCAAGCCCCGCACCGAGGTGCCCCCCGGTTTCGGACACCGCACTGATCGTCTCCGCCCGCAGGTCGCGGGCAAGTGCTGCGAGCTCGCGGTCGGAAAGCCGCTTCATATCGGCGGGGATCTGGACCCGGTCCAGAACGGGGGTGTGCGGGCGGTCGCTCATTTGATGAGCCTCCGGAAAACCTCAGGTGTCGCGTGCGATAACGAAGCGGGCAAGCTCGCGCAAGGTCTGGGCCTCGGGTCCATAGGGCGCGAGCGCCTCCTCCGCTTCCGCCACAAGCGCCTCGGCCCGGGCGCGTGCCCCATCCAATCCAAGCAAAGACACGAAGGTCGCTTTGCCCGCATCAGCATCCTTTTGCAGACGTTTGCCCGCTTTTTCAGCATCGCCTGTGACGTCCAAAATGTCGTCCGCGATCTGGAAGGCAAGACCAATAGCCTCGGCAAACTGCCGCAGCGGGGCCGGGTCTGCACGCCCCAGAACAGCACCTGCCTCCGCCGACCAGCGGATCAGGGCACCGGTCTTTCCAGCTTGCAGGCGTGTGATCTGATCAAGCGTGAGGGGGTCTGCGGCCGTCTCAGCCGCAATGTCGAGGGCCTGGCCCAGCACCATCCCTTCGGCGCCCGAAGCATGCGCCAACCCGCGAACGAGGGCAACGGACACCGCAGGATCGGTTGTGAGGCGTGGATCGGTCAGCAGCTCAAACGCCAGGGTTTGAAGCGCATCACCCACGAGGATCGCGGTGGCCTCATCCCACTTGATATGCACGGTCGGTTGGCCACGCCGCAGATCATCATCATCCATTGCTGGCAGATCATCATGAACCAGCGAGTAGGCATGCAGACACTCAATGGCTGCAGCCGCATAGACTGCGTTGCCCGCGGGGATGCCGTGCAAGCGCGCCGTTTCGAGCACCAGAAACCCGCGCAGGCGTTTGCCCCCGCGCGTCGCGTAGCGCATGCCATCGCCGACCGAGCCCTCAAACGCGGCCATGGCATCTGTCAGGCAGGCCCCGATCCGGTCTGCCCCATCACGCAATCCGTCCTGAAACCTCACAGATCGTCCGCCGCCTTCGTTCCTGTCACAGCCCCGGTTGCATCGAGCGTGATCTGGGCAACTTTCTCTTCCGCTTCCTTCAGCTTGGCTTCGCAGCGCGCCTTAAGGGCAGCGCCGCGTTCGTAAAGCTTGATGGATTGGTCCAGCGGAACCTCTCCCATCTCCAACTTGCGCACGACCTGTTCCAACTCGCCCATCGCCTCTTCGAAACTCATCTCTTCCACAGCTGTCTCGGTCATTGCCCCTGCTCCATCAAAACCCTCACATGCGCTGCCGTACTGGCCGCAAGTGCCTCCAGATCGTACCCCCCTTCAAGGGTAGAGACCACGCGCCGCTCGCATTGATCTGCAGCAACCTCACACAGCCGCTCTGTAACCCAGGCGAAATCCTCTTCGACCAGCGCCATCTGCGCCAGCGGATCCGCGCGATGTGCATCAAAGCCGGCAGACACAAGGATCAACTCCGGGCGAAAATTCTCAAGCGCGGGAAACACCTCTGCTTCGTAGTGCCGCCGAAACGCGGGTCCGGCCGTTTCAGGCGGAAACGGCAGGTTGAAGATATTGCCATGTGCGCCGGTTTCGTGCCGCCCCCCGGACCCGGGGTAGAGGGGCATCTGATGCGACGAGATAAACAGCGTACGCGGCTCATCCCACAGCAGGTCCTGCGTTCCGTTGCCATGGTGCACGTCGAAATCGACAACCGCGACCCGTGAGAGACCATGGTGATCGAGCGCGCGCTTGGCCCCGATGGCGATGTTCCCGAACAGGCAAAAGCCCATGGAGGTTTCGGTCTCTGCATGGTGGCCGGGCGGACGGCAGGCCACAAATGCATTACCGATCTCACCCGCGATCACGCGGTCGACGGCTTCGCACATCGCGCCCACACCTCTCAGCGCGGCATGCAACGAGCCCGGGGCCACATGGGTGTCGGCATCAAGGCTGACATACCCTGCCTCCGGGATCGCATCTCTTACCCGGTCGATATAGGCTTGCGGATGGCAGCGCAGTATGTCCGCAACGGCCCCAAGCGGAGCATCGCAGCGTTCAAGCGCGCCGAATCCAGGAGCCGCCAAGGCCTCTGAAATCGCCTGCAGTCGCGCCACCTGTTCGGGATGCCCCGGAGGCGTAACATGGGTCAGGCAGTCGGCATGGGTATAAAAGGCGGTTGTCATATCACCGGGCTCGTTGATCGCGTCGGGTCAGACACTCCCGGACGCTTTGGCTTCTTTTGTGCACAAATACCTGACCCCACCGAGCAAAAGCGCCGCAGCGGTCAGACCCCTGTTTCGACGGCGAGCATGTAGCCGGCACCGCGCACTGTTTGCAGATAGCGCGGCTGCTTGGGATCACTTTCAATCTTGCGCCTAAGCCGCGTGATCTGCACATCCACTGCGCGCTCCTGGGCCTGCGCGCCGTCCTTTCCAGCGCCCCGTCCCAGATCCTCGACCAGTTTGGAGCGGCTGAGCGCTTCGCCCGGGCAAGCGGAAAAAATCCGCATCAAGGCGGATTCCGTAGCAGTCAGGCGCACCTGCTCATCCCCCCGCCAAAGCTCGCCGCGTTCGACGTCGTAGCGCACCGATCCGAGTTGCAGGATCTTCGGACGATCCGCGTCCTCGTCCTGCTTGGGCACTCGGCGTAGTATGGCGTTGATGCGCAACAGCAACTCCTTGGGCTCGAACGGCTTGGCAAGATAGTCATCCGCTCCGGCCTCCAACCCTTCGATGCGATCGGTCGCCTCGCCCTTCGCGGTCAGCAGCAGCACCGGCGTGTCATGGGTCTCGCGGACAGCACGGGTCAGCGACAACCCGTCTTCGCCCGGCATCATCACGTCCAGCACTATCAGGTCGAACTCCAACCCGCTCAGCAGCCGCCGCGCATGGGCGGCATCCCGAGCCGAAGATACGAGAAACCCGTTTCGCATGAGAAATTTCTGGAGAAGCGTTCTGATCCGCTCATCATCATCCACGATCAGCAGATGGGTATCGTCGTCTTGCATCAAGCGCCCTCCTTGAGCGCATTGAACAACTTGCGGCTCTCGGCGTCCATCATTTGTTCAAGTACGGTCCGAAAGCCCGCCACGGCCTCCGGCCCGGCATCGCGGAACGCGGCACGCATGCGGTTACGTTGTGCCTCGGACAGTTCGCGCTCCAGCGCAGCACCCGCCTCGGTCAGGAACAGGTGCCGTTCGCGCTTGTCGCGTGTGCCGACGCGGCTGTCCACCAGCCCATCCTTGATCAACGCGCGCAGCACGCGGTTCAGGCTTTGTTTTGTGACGCCCAGGATCTCCAGAAGGTTGTTGACCGTGGTGCCCGGCGCCCGGTGAATGAAGTGCACCGCCCTATGATGTGCGCGGCCATAGCCGTATTGCAGCAGGATGCGGTCCGGATCGGCCGTGAACCCGCGATAGGCGAAGAACATCGCCTCGATCCCCTTGCGCAATTGTTCATCGGTCAAAAACAACAGGTTTTCGCCCTGATGCGTCCGCGCACCGCTGTCCGCCATGAGATTTGTCCTTTGCAACCCGTTGGAATTTTATGTCAGCCTTGTTGACTTTCCAAGCCCTGATTGATATCGAATCGCAGGTTTAGCGCAATAAAATGTCCGCATCGGACCTATTGCGCGCAACATTCGAAAATTGCGCTCGGAGGTTCCGAGGGGTGCAGAGGGGAAGAGACATGGCAGGCGCTTACGATGACCGCGACGGCACGATCTGGATGGACGGCAAGCTCGTCCCCTGGCGCGACGCCAATATCCACATTCTGACACACGCGATGCACTATGCCTCCAGCGTCTTCGAAGGGGAGCGCGCCTACAACGGCAAAATCTTTGAGTCCCGTCGTCACTCCGAGCGGTTGCACTTCTCGGCAGGAGAGCTCGACATCACCATCCCGTATACGGTCGATGAGATCGAGGCCGCGAAATACCAGGTGATGAAGGCCAACAACCTGTCGGACGCCTATGTGCGCGCGGTAGCCTGGCGCGGGGCTGGGGAAGACATGGGGGTCGCGTCCGCACGCAACCCGGTCCATCTTGCCATAGCCTGTTGGGAATGGGGCAGCTACTACGGCGACGCGAAGATGAAGGGTGCCAAGCTCGACATTGCGAAGTGGAAACGCCCCTCGCCCGAAACGATCCCGGTGCATGCAAAGGCGGCCGGTCTCTACATGATCTGCACCACGTCAAAGCATGCCGCCGAAGCCAAGGGCTGTTCGGACGCGTTGTTCATGGACTATCGCGGCTACGTGGCCGAGGCGACGGGCGCGAACATCTTCTTTGTGAAAGATGGCGAGGTGCACACGCCGGACCCGGACTGCTTCCTCAACGGGATCACGCGCCAGACCGTGATCGGGATGCTCAAGGATCGTCAGGTGGTCGTGCATGAGCGCCACATCATGCCCGAAGAACTGGAAAGCTTCGAGCAATGCTGGCTGACCGGTACCGCCGCCGAGGTCACGCCGGTCGGCCAGATCGGGGATTACAATTTCGAGGTCGGCAGCCTGACCCGCAATGTCGCCGAAGCCTACGAGGTTCTGGTCCGATCCTGATGCGGGCTGGGGCTCTGCCCCAGACCCCGAGGTATTTCGGCACAAAATAACGCGAAAATCCGTCTGCGGTTCGCCGCATCCGTAGTGCTTGCAGGTTGGCGGCGGCGCGTGGCAGGTTGCGGCCATGGATATTGTAGCGCTTGGGTTTTATGCGGTCGTGTGTGCCTTGCTCAGCCTGATGGCCCCGGATCTGGGTGGCCGCTGGCAACGGCTGGCCATCGGCGCGGCGGTCGGTGTGGTAGCCGCCGCGTTGCTTCCTGTCTTGCGCAGTGTGCTTGGCATGTGATCCAGCCTACGCCGCCTTGAGGTCCTTGCGCAGCCTGTTGAGCCGGACGTTCTGGGGGTCGTGGCTGAGTCCTTGCTCCACAGCCTCCAGCGCCCCGTCGGAGTTGCCAAGATGCGTGCGGCATTCGGCAAGAAACGCGTAGAGCAGGGGGGCTTGCTTGCAGGATGCAAGGCCTCTCCGCGCGGTTTCCTCGGCCGTTTCAAAACGCCCCTGCGCGATCTGGGCCCGCAGCAGCGCCGCCCAGGCAGACGGGTTTGCTGGTTTGCGTTTGACCCCATAGGCGGCCTCTTCCTCGGCTGCGTCGAACTCGCCGAGTCGCAGCAGGATAGCTGAGTAGCGCAGCGACAATTGCGGACTGGACGCGCCGTGCGCGCGCGCATGCCGCACAGTTGCCGCCGCATCCTCCACCCGGTTTTTGCCGAGTTGCAGGCTGGCGAGTTGCGCGGCAAACGTCGCGTTGGCCGGGAACGCTGCGTGCGCCCCCTCCAGCAAGGACATGAACCGCGCGTCGTCTCCGGTATGCTGGGCATGGCGCAGCAGGAACTGAAAGCCGGTCGCGAAGCTGACGCCGCGGGCCGACAACTGCTGTGCAGCCCAATCGAAGTCATCCGCACGGCCGGCACGATCGAACAGACCACCGCAATAGATCAGCCCGTGCTCTGTCGCCCCCTGCTCCACCGCCGCGCGGATCTTATCCACGACGTCCTGTACCTGCGGATGCGCGGCGTCGAAGGCGAAGTTTGAGGGGTAATCGTTTGGCCCTTTTTCAAGCAGAACGGCCCCGCGCTGTGCGTATAACGACCGGATATGGCGGGCAATCGGGTCCGGATGGGCATCGGGAAAGTGTACGGCGATCTCGCGGTGATCGACCTCGGCAAACCGGTCGCGGACCCAATCTGGAGTGTCTTGTGTGGTGTCGATACGGAGAAACGCGCCGTCATCAAGTTGCTCGAACGCCTCGCGCAGATAGCGCGCCTCGGGACGCGCCAAACCAGCGGCGGCGGGCAGTGTTAGATCGCCGCCCGTCTTGCGCAGAGCGATGATGTTATGGAACCGGTACATCGCCGCGATTTCTGAGGCCGGCATCTCATCCGCAAGCAGAGCGGCCATCAAGTCGGCGAAGTAACCGACCGAGTTGGGTGGGGTGAGGTCGAGAGAGCCGCCATAACCGGGAAAGAAAGCCGTCTGGACATCCTCGACGATGTACACGCCCCCGGCGGCCAGACCCGGAAAGAGGAACTCGAAGCTTTCGACGACATGGGCATTCTGGTGACTTCCGTCATCGATGATCAGGTCGAACGGACCGTGCTCGTCGATCATGCGCTGAAGGAACACCGTGTCGACTTGGCTGCCTTGCGCAAGGGTCACGCGCGGCCCGAAATCGCGGGTCTTCGGCTCGATGTCGATGCCCAGAATGGATGCATTGGGCAGATAATCGCGCCACATCGCGAGGGACTCTCCGCCGGAATTCGGGTCGGTAAATCCACCGATCCCGATTTCGAGCACGCGCAAGGGTGCCATGCGCTCGTCCTTTAGAAGGGCGTGGTAGTTTGGCGTGTAGTCGTGCAGGCCGAACTTATCCGTGCCGTGGCGCAACGCGAAGCGGCTGAGCGGATCGAGATCAGTCATGATATCCCCCGTGTCGTCCCAGTTGTGGGCGCGATCCGCGTTCACGAGACGACGCGTTCGAAGGCCCAGTAAGCGCCAGTTGCCGCGATTGCCGCGGAGAACGGGATCGCGATGGCCTTTCGGTACCACGGCTTGCGACCAAATGGCAGGCCAACCAGCAGGAAAGCGACCAAAATCACCGCAATCTGCCCAAGTTCAACGCCGATGTTGAACCCGATCAACCCGGTGACAAACCGCGTGGGATCAAGACCGATCTCGCCCAGAACGGATGCGAAGCCCAGCCCGTGCAGCAAGCCGAACCCAAACACGATCGCGGTACGACGCCAGCCGATCTGACCGCCGAAGATGTTCTCGACCGCGACGAAAACGATGGAGGCGGCAATAAGCGGCTCTACGATGGCCGGTGACAGGTTGACGATGCCAAGTACTGCCAGCGCGAGCGTCACTGTGTGCGCAACGGTGAAGGCTGTCACCTGCACCAGCAGGGGTCGCAGCGCGAGACTGAAGAAAAACAGACCAAGCACGAAGAGGATATGGTCAAGTCCCTTGGGAACGATATGCTCGAACCCGATTGCGACATATCCGAAGAAAGCGTCCCACAGGCCCAGCTCAGCAGCCCCGGTTCGGGGCAGCGGGGCGCTGAGGGCGCCCCCCGTAAGGTAGTCGGAATAGCCACCTTCCTCGGCGATCTGACGCACAACAAGCGGACCATAGGCTGCGACCCACCCGACCGTGACCGGCGCGTCCCCAGCGGGCAAAGCCACGGTCGCGATCAGCAAGCTGTCGCGCGGAAGTTCAAGGTCCGGCTCCGGACTGACCTGCAATGCCTCGAATTGCCAGTCCAGCGGCGCCCCCGCGACCTCGGCGATCAGGCCCTCGGATATTCCGGGCCAGGCTGCCTCGAACCGAGCGACCAGTTCATCCGGTCGCAGGGCCCGCAGGCTGTCGTAAAAGCCAGCCTCGGGTGCGTCGTTGGTATCTGTGATCTGCGACAGATCGATCCCTGCGATCAGCGACTCCGCAGTGAGTTGGATGCGCGCCTCAAGTTGCGTCGGCCCAACGGTCACATCAGCCACGGACGGACGCACTTCATGGGCAACCGCAGCACGATACAGGGCAACCGTTGACACCAGCGCCACAAGCGTCACCCTCAGCATCACCAAAACCGCAGCGGAAAGCCTCATGCGCCCCTCGTTCCCAATGGTCCTTGCGACCACCCTGTTGACCAGCCTCGGCTCGCCACTCCCGGCGCACGAATTCTGGATCTCGCCAGAGCGCTACCAGATCGCACCGGGGGAGGCCATCATCGCCGAATTGCGGGTGGGTGAAAATCTGTCTGGCGCGGGGTACCCGTACATTCCGGCACGTGCGAACCAGCACTACATCCTGCAGAACGGGGTGGCGATTGATCCCGGCACACGGATGGGAGATCGGCCCGCGCTGGACAAAGTCCTGGAGACCCCGGGCCTTGCAATCATCGTGCACGAAACCGCCGACAGTATTCTGACCTATCGCGATTGGAAGAAGTTTGCGAAGTTCACGACAACCAAGGATCTGGGCTGGGCACAGGAATTGCACATCGAACGCGGCTTG
The DNA here is from genome assembly GCF_049800835.1 of Tropicimonas sp. S265A. Lineage (NCBI taxonomy): Bacteria > Pseudomonadati > Pseudomonadota > Alphaproteobacteria > Rhodobacterales > Roseobacteraceae > Tropicimonas > Tropicimonas sp. S265A. The sequence continues at coordinate 61,019 of NZ_JBNAFU010000011.1, read as the reverse complement.
CCCGAAACCGGGTTTCGCGAAAGCTACCGTCGGTACGGCAAAGCCCTTGTTGGCGTCGGGCAGGCAACCGGATCAGATCAAATGCTTGGGCTTCTGACCGAAGTGGTGGCGCTGGCCAATCCCTACACGGATACGATCAACGGGCGTATGCCGCTGCAGGTGTTTGCCTATGGTGTACCGCGCGTCGACGCGCAGGTCGAAGTGTTCGCGCGGGATCCCGAAGGCGAAGTGACCGTGACCCAGTACCGGACCGACAGCGAAGGAAAGGTTTCCGTCCCGGTGACGCCGGATACAGAGTACCTGATCGATTCGGTCTTGATGGAAAAACGCTCTCCCTCCGAAGATGGAAAACCGGTTTGGCACTCGATCTGGGCGTCGCTCAGCTTCAAGGTGCCGGGCTAGGTGGTCGCATCGCCAATTGCCGTTCACGCCAAATGATCGCCCCCCCGGCGGACGTAACGATGATTGCGCCGACAATCATGTTGCCGGTCGGAACTTCAGCGAACACGAAGTACCCCACCACCATCGCCATAACGATCGAAGCGTAGTCGAACGGCGCCAGCAAGGACACGTCGGCCTTGGAGTAGGCCGTGGTCATGAAAATTTGTCCCGCCCCCCCGCACAAACCTGCGCAGATCAGCATCGTCGCCACCTGCCAGCTTGGCATCGCCCAACCGAAGGGAATGGTCAGAAGTGACAGTGTCATGGATGTAATGGTGAACCAGAATACGATCGCGCTGGTTTTTTCGGTTTTCGTCATGTTTCTGATTTGCACATGCGCCAGCGCGGCGAGCGCTGCCCCGATCAGGCAAAGGATTGCGCCAAGGGCAGCCCCCTCCATCGCGAAAGCGGCCCCACCGCTGAGCCTTGGGTACATCACGATGATGACCCCGGCGAAGCCGACAAGCACCGCCGTGCTACGAAACAGGCGCACTGTTTCCCCCAGAAGGACCGCCGCAAAAACGACCACAAATAACGGAGAGGCAAACCGGATCGCCGTCACCTCGGGCAGGGGCAAGAGCCCGAGGCCTGCAAAGCTGGTCGCCATCGCCCCGGTTCCCACTAGCCCGCGAATGATGTGGGCGCTGGGTCGCCTTGCCTTGAAACCGGTGCGCAGATCGCCCCGCCATGCCAGCCATCCGATCAGGATCGGAAAGGCGAAGAATGACCGAAAGAACACGGCCTGCCCGGGCGGCACAGTCTCGGACGATGCCTTGATAAGTGACGCCATCACCAAAAACAGCGTCACCGCGCAAAGTTTCAGAAAAATGGCGCGGAGGGAGATCATCCCCCGCGCCTATCTGAAATGGCCGGTCGTGCCTAGGCCCGGATACCCCGGTCGATCCGGAGATACTGGGGCACTTGTGCCGCTTTCATAGTCCGGGGACGGCGGTGCAGGGCGACCGTGTTGGGATGAAGTCCCGCACGACGCTCCAGTGATGTGTAGCGGACCATCCGCATAGGCTTGGATCGATCCCGATCCGTATCGACGATATGTTTCATGGTGCTCCTCCTTCCATGAACGGGACGCCAAGCTACCACAGGTTGCGCGCTCTGCCCAGAACTCTCGGACATACCGGGTCGGAGCCCCCGGTCGCCCCGTCCAGGGCGGCGTTGCACAATGCCACAGGGCATAAGGAATAGCTTGTTAACCCCATTGGCTTAAGGCAAGGGTCATCAAGCTCGATTGTCGTGGACGTCGGCCAAGAAACAAAAAAAGAAGCAGGCTCATGTACGACAGCACCGAAGAGTTTCTGCCTGAACCGGACAGCCAACACGCGCGCGACTGGGTACGCATTCTGGCCAAGTATCGCGAACCAAGCCTCGCACGCAGCAGTTTTGAACTGGCGGTCACGCTTGGACCATTTGTCGTGTTGTGGGCTCTGGCGTGGGGGTCACTCGCGATCAGTCCATGGCTTACCCTACTTATTTCGGTCGTGAATTCCGCCTTTTTGTTGCGGCTCTTCTGTATTCAGCACGACTGCGGTCACAGCGCCTTTTTCGCCAATCGAACAGCGGGTGACTGGCTCGGACGGGTTTTGGGCGTCCTGACCCTGACCCCTTATGATGTCTGGCGGCGATCCCACGCGATCCATCACAGCGCGTCCGGCAACCTCGGACGACGCGGCATGGGCGACATCAACACGCTCACCGTGGCGGAGTACCGGGCGCTACCACCGGTCAGGCGCATGCTCTACCGCATGTACCGCCACCCGATCGTTCTGTTCGGCATCGGGCCGGGGTATACCTTTTTTCTGGAGAACCGGCTCCCGTTCGGGTTCACGCACAAGGCGAAGTACTGGATCAGTTCCATGGGAACCAATTCAGGTATTTTCGCGATGCTTGGCGGTATCTGGTATTTTGGCGGGCTGATGCCCATTTTGCTGATCTTCGTGCCGACAACACTTCTGGCCGCCACGGCGGGCGTCTGGCTGTTTTATGTTCAACACCAGTTCGAGACGACATGCTGGGACCATGAGCCCGACTGGGACGTGCATGACGCCGCTCTGCACGGAAGTTCGCATTACGTGTTGCCACCTGTTCTGCAATGGTTGAGCGCCAACATCGGCATTCATCACGTCCATCACCTCTATAGCCGCATCCCGTTTTACCGCCTTCCGGAGGTGTTGCGGGACCAGCCCTCTCTTGCGGAAAGCAACCGCATGACGATCCGCCAGAGCATACAGACAGCACGCCTGCATCTGTGGGACGAAAACTCCAAGCGGCTCCTGTCCTTCGCGCAGGCAAAGAAGGCCTGAAAACCGCGGTCTAGGCTGGCGACCCTGCAGGATCCTCCTGCAATCGCAAAACCGCCCATTGCGCCGCCTCTGCAACGACCGGGTCTGCATCGTCGGTCAGCGCCCGCACAGCAGGCAAAAGCGCCGCGTCACCTGAATTGCCGATGGCATAGCAAACATTGCGCACGAACCGGTCGCGTCCGATCCGCTTGATCGGCGAGCCGGAAAAGCGCGTCCGAAACCCTGCATCGTCGAGTGCGGCCAATTCCGCCAGACCTGGTGCGACCAGATCGGTGCGTGCATGGTACTTCGCCTCCTGTGCCGCAACCGCGAACTTGTTCCACGGACACACCGCAAGACAGTCATCGCACCCGTAAATCCGGTTGCCCAACCCCTCCCGAAGTGCAGCGTCCACGGGCCCCTTGTGTTCGATCGTCAGGTAGGAAATGCAGCGCCGCGCGTCGAGTTGATAAGGCGCGGGAAACGCATCCGTCGGACAGACATCCAGACACGCGCGACATGATCCGCAATGGTCGACCTCTGCGTCATCGGCCGGCAGATCCAAAGTGGTAAAGAGTGCCCCCAGAAACACCCAGTTGCCGAAATCACGGCTAAGCAAGTTTGTGTGCTTGCCCTGCCAACCGAGACCCGCGGCTTGTGCCAACGGCTTTTCCATGACCGGGGCCGTGTCGACAAACACCTTTATTTCGCACCCGGCCCTGTCGATTAGCCAGCGTCCCAGACGTTTGAGTTTCTTTTTCAGCACATCGTGGTAGTCGCGGTTCTGTGCGTAGACGCTGATCGCCGCGCACCCACGGTGATCCAGAAGCTCCAGCGGGTCATATTCAGGGGTATAGCTTTCCGCCAGCATGACGATCGAGCGCGCATCAGGCCAAAGCTCTGCGGGATCACCGCGCCATCCCATCCGTTCGGCCATCCAGCCCATCTGCCCATGGCGTTGCGTCTTAACAAAAGTGCGCAACCGGTCCTGCGCCGCAGGGATGGACGTGGGCCTGCACACCCCGAAACCGACAAGACCCAATGCCTTTGCCTCTGCCCCGAGTTGCGCCTTGAGTTCTGCACTCAAAAATCGAGATCCGCGTAATGTGGTGGCTGCACAAACCCCGGAATCTGGTCGGCCAGAATCGACCTGAACGCGGGGCGCGACTTGATCTTGGCGTACCAGTCCTTCACGCCCGGATTCCGGTTCCAATCCACATCCCGTATGTAATCGAGGCATGAGAAGTGCGCTGCCGCGGCGAAGTCGGCAAGGCTCATCTTGTCGCCGGCCAGCCAGCGCCGCTGATCCAACAGCCAGCCCATGTAGTCGATATGGTACTTGATCTTGGTCGCACCTGTCTTGATCGCGCGGCTCTCGGGATAGCCTGATCCCATGATCTTCTTGTTGACACGTTCATACAGCAGGTTCCGCGTGACCTCGTTGAAAAACTTGTCATCAAACCACGCGACCAGGCGCCGGACCTCGTAGCGGTCCTGCGCATTGTCCGGCATCAGCGGCGGATTGGGAAACACCTCTTCCAGATACTCGCAGATCGCGGAGCTTTCGGACAGGTACTTCGCCCCCATCTTCAGCACGGGAACCTTTCCCGCGGGATTGCGGCGGAGAAAATCGCCAGAGGGTTCCCAGTACTTTTCCTCGACCAGGTCCACCTCGATCTTCTTTTCCGCCATGACAAGGCGCACCTTGCGGCAAAAGGGCGAGAGGGGGACGTGGTAGAGCCGGTTCATTTGGGAAAGCCTCTGTGCTGCGCCTTGCGGGGTAATGTGCACGGTGCGGGGGGGTGGTTCAATCCTCGAAACACGCCGCACGACCGTCTCGGCGGATCGTCTCTGCTCCGTCCTCGACCTGTGCCGCGCGGCGCATCAACGTAGGGCTGAGCGACTTCGGTGATCGCTGTTTCGGATTGGGAAGAACGACCGCGAGGCGCGCCGCCTGGGATGCGGTCAGGTCCGATGCCGAAACACCGTAGTAATGCTCGGCGGCCGCCGCGACACCGAAAACACCCGTGTCGAACTCCGCAATGTTCAAATAGACCTCGATGATCCGCTGCTTGGACCAGACCAATTCCACAGCCGGGGTCAGGGCGGCTTCCATGGCTTTGCGTGGCCAGGACCGCCCCTGCCACAGGAAAGCATTCTTGGTGACCTGCTGCGAGATGGTGGACGCGCCGCGTTGCCCGCCTTCGGCGATGGCATCGCGAATGGCCGACATGTCAAACCCCCAATGACGGCAGAAATTCGCGTCCTCGGCCGCCACGGCCGATCGCGCCATGACCGGCGCGATGTCGTCAATCGGCGTCCAGCGATTGTCCAGTTCTCCGTGACGCCACCTTTCGGCCAGCATGTAGGGCGTGGCGTAAACCGGCACGACAGAATACACAAGCACCCAAACCGTGAACACAGCCACGACCGCCAGCGCGGCGCGCACCACCCAGCGCCGCAGCGACTGCCACCATGTCTTTGGCCCCGCTTTACTACGGGGTTTAGAGGGTTTTTTCTTTTTCGTGGCCACCTGCTCGAGCCTTCAGAACGTCAAACGCGCCTTTGAGGCCTTATAGCGCCTATTCTGCCCGAAGTGCCAGATTTCCAAGGACTCAATCAGCCTTTAATGCGTTCTCCACCGCACGTTTCGTAGCTTCACGCGCGGGCTCGGCGGCTTCGAGGATTTCCGCAGCGCTCAGAAAATCCAGTGCACCAAACTTACACGGCTCAGGCTCGATCAGAATCTCGGGCGGCGTGTTCTCGAGCCGCGCCTCAAGAAGAGCCCGCATCATGATCCGCATCGATCCCATCGTAACTGCCAGCGATCCCGGCGGGTCGACCACTTCTTCCGGGGGTTCGCTGGCCACATCAACGGCCAGACGAATGGTGCCTTCCGGCAGAACTTCGAAAGGCAGATTGTTGGTCACGCCGCCATCGACATAGTAGCGCCCGTCTATCTCGGCCGGGTCGAACAACCCCGGGATCGACAGGGACGCGGCCACGCGGGGCCGTGTTGCGCCGGAAGTGAACGAGACTTCGCACCGGTCGAAATAATCGGTTGCGACAACCGTTGTCGGGATGGCCAGGTTGGAAAGATCTTCGGGCACTTCATCCGGTAGTACTGTTTCGACGGCCGCCAGCGCGTTTACCGGGCGCAGCACGTTCAAACCTGTGCTGAGGTAGCCGTTCCAGAGCCTGCGGGCCGGTTTCATCGGGCTTTCGACCATGTCGAGCAAGTGCGCGCGCAGATCTTTCGCAGAGATGCCCGCGCCATACGCGACCGCGATCAGCGCTCCCATGGAGGTTCCGGCAAGAGCAACGGGTTTGATGCCCAACTCGTCGAGAGCCTCCAACACAACGATATGCCCGTACCCTGCGGCCCCGCCGCCGCCCAATGCCACGCTGATCTTGTCCATGTCACCTGCATAGCCCAGCAGCCGCAGAGGCAAAAGCCGCCCCGGAGGACGGCTTTCGTTCAAAGCTCTGTTCAGGTTTATTCTGCCGGGATCGCGCCTTCTTCGATGCTCAGCGGAACGGGGATATGGACGAGCATCTCTTTCGGGCAGATCTGGATAAAGTTCGCCAGTTCGATATCCCAGTGCTGCAGGATGTCCAGTGCCTTCCGGCTGCCTGTCTCGGCGGCGTGCTGCTCGATCAGGCCCTTCAACTGGGCTTCCCAATGCTCCATCGTCACCGGGCAGGTCACAAGCGTTTCCATGTTCATCATGTCAGGCGCCAGACCATCCGGGTCATAGAGATACGCCATACCACCAGTCATGCCCGCACCGAAGTTTGCGCCAATCGCGCCAAGGATCACTGCGACGCCGCCGGTCATGTACTCACACCCGTTCGACCCACAACCTTCGATCACGACCTTCGCACCGGAGTTACGTACGGCGAACCGCTCACCAGCGCGGCCAGCGGCAAACAGATACCCATCCGTAGCCCCGTAGAGCACCGTGTTGCCGATAATCGTGTTGTCATCGGCCTTGAGCGGCGACCCGAGCGGTGGTTTGACGATGACTGTCGCGCCGGACAAGCCTTTGCCGACGTAATCGTTGGCATCCCCGGAAACCTCGATCTTCAGCCCCGGTGCGCCAAATGCCCCGAGGGACTGACCCGCCGAGCCTTCGAGCTTCAGCGTCAGGTGATCAGGCTGCAGCGCGTTGCGCATCCCGAAATTGGTCACGATATGGCTTGAGGTGCGCGTCCCGATGGTCCGGAGCGTGTTCTGTACCGCATAAGACAGCTGCATCTTCTCGCCATCCTTGAGGAAGCGTGCAGCATCCGAAACGATCTGCGCGTCCAGGGTATCCGGCACTGCATTGCGTGGCTTGTTCCGATCGTAGGTGATGCTGGCGGACCCGTCGACCGTGATCAAAAGCGGGTTCAGATCCAAATCATCCAGATGCGCAGAACCCCGGCTGACCTGTTTGAGCAAGTCGACCCTGCCAATCACCTCGTCCAGCGACCGTGCGCCGATCTCTGCAAGGATTTCACGGACCTCTTGCGCGTAGAAGGTGATCAGGTTGACGACCTTATCCGCGTTCCCGGTAAATTTCTCACGCAGCGCCTCGTCCTGCGTACATACGCCCACCGGGCAGGTGTTCGACTGGCACTGGCGCACCATGATGCAGCCCATTGCGATCAGCGCGGCGGTGCCGATGCCGTATTCCTCGGCCCCCATCATCGCGGCCATGACGATGTCCCGCCCGGTGCGCAAACCACCATCGGTGCGGAGGGTCACCCGCTCCCGCAGGTTGTTCATGGCCAGAACCTGATGCGCCTCTGTGAGGCCCATCTCCCACGGCAGGCCTGCGTACTTGATCGACGTCGCGGGTGAGGCCCCGGTCCCACCGTTGTGGCCCGAAATCAGGATCACGTCGGCCTTGGCCTTGGCAACACCAGCAGCAATCGTTCCCACACCGGAACTTGCCACCAGCTTCACTGTCACCTTGCAACGCGGGTTGATCTGCTTGAGGTCGTAGATCAGCTGCGCCAGATCCTCGATCGAGTAGATGTCATGGTGCGGCGGGGGCGAGATTAGCGTCACGCCCTTTGTGGAATGCCGGAGGCGGGCGATCAGGTCTGTGACCTTCATGCCGGGCAGCTGGCCACCCTCACCGGGCTTGGCACCCTGCGCGACCTTGATCTCGAGCTCTTCGCAGTGGTTCAGGTATTCGGCCGTGACGCCGAAGCGCCCCGAAGCCACCTGCTTGATCTTGGCAGACGGATTGTCGCCGTTGGGCTCCGGCACGAAATGGGCCGGATCTTCGCCGCCCTCGCCACTGTCGGACCGCGCTCCGATCCGGTTCATCGCAACATTCAGCGTCTTGTGCGCCTCGGGGGACAACGCGCCCAGCGACATACCGGGTGTGACGAACCGCTTGCGGATGGACGTGACGCTCTCGACCTCCTCGATCGGCACGGGCTTGCCCATGGGGTTGATCGCCAGCAGATCCCGCAGGTGGATCGGCGGATTGGATTGCATCGCCTTGGCATATTGCTTCCACAACTCATAGGATGAACGCGTGCACGCGGCCTGAAGCATGTGCATGGTCTGGGCCTCCCAGGCATGCTTCTCGCCGGACCGGCGTGCCTTGTAGAAACCACCAATGGGCAGAACGTCCTGCCCGCCGCGCCAACCCTTGGCGTGCACCTCGACCAGCTTGGCCTGTATGCCCTTGATCCCGATACCCGAGATGCGGCTGGTCATGCCGGGGAAGTATTCAGCGCACATCGCACGGCTTAGGCCGACAGCCTCGAAATTCATGCCGCCGCGGTAGGACGATATGACCGAAATGCCCATCTTCGCCATGATCTTCAAAAGACCCTGGTCGATCGCGTTGCGATACCGCTGCACAGCCTCGGTCAGGCTGCAATCCAGCAACCCTCGCTCGATCCGGTCGGCCAGAGAATCCTCTGCGAGATAGGCGTTCACCACAGTCGCGCCGCAGCCGATCAGAACAGCGAAGTAATGTGGATCGACGCATTCAGCAGAGCGTACGTTGAGCGAGCAGAAGGTCCGCAGACCCTGCTTGGTCAACCAGCTGTGGACCGCGCTGGTCGCGAGAATCATCGGCATCGCAACGCGATCCTCCGATTGCCCGCGATCACTCAGGACGATATGTGCCGCCCCGGACCGCACTGCCTCTTCGGCCTCGGACCGAATGCGCACTAACTCCTGTCGCAGCGCATCATCCGCGCCGCCTGCTGGGAAGGTACAATCTATGTAGCAAACCGCCGACTGGAACTGTTCAACCAGTTGGTCGAACTGCGCGTTGCCGACAAACGGGCTGTCGAGCACCAGGATTTCCGTCTGCTCGGAGGTTTCATCCAGCACGTTCTTGAGGTTGCCGAACCGCGTCTTGAGGCTCATCACCCGGTACTCGCGCAAGCTGTCGATCGGCGGGTTGGTCACCTGGCTGAAGTTCTGCCGGAAGAAATGGCTCAGCGGGCGATACTTCTTCGACAGCACGGCAGAGGGCGTGTCATCGCCCATAGACGCCAGCGTTTCCTTGCCGTCCTCCGCCATGGGCGCGAGGATCTGCTCCAGTTCCTCGATGCTGTAGCCCGCCGCGATCTGTCGCTTACGCAACTCAGCCCCTGAATAAAGTGGCTTTTCGGTCAGACCGGCCAGTTCCTCGTCAAGATCGGTGATCTTCTCGACCCATTCGCCGAACGGCTGGGATGCGGACAGCTTGTCCTTGATCTCCGTATCGTGGAACAGCTTGCCTTCGGCCATATCAACGGCAATCAACTGCCCAGGGCCCAGCGCGCCCTTCTCGACCACAGTGGCTTCGTTGACCGGGACCATGCCCGCCTCGGACCCGGCGATCAGCAGACCGTCCCCTGTCACGACGTACCGCATCGGGCGCAGACCGTTGCGGTCAAGGCCCGCACAGACCCAACGGCCATCGGTCATGGCGAGCGCCGCAGGGCCGTCCCAGGGCTCCATCACCGAGTTGCAGTACGAATACATATCGCGCCATGCTTGCGGCAGCTCCACCGCCTGTTTGGACCACGACTCCGGCACGAGCAGTGTCTTGGCCATCGGCGCGTTCCGCCCGGACCGCACCAGAACCTCGAACACCGCGTCGAGTGCGGCGCTGTCCGACGACCCGCTCGGGATGATCGGTTTGATGTCCTCGGCAAGCTCTCCGAACGCACCGGAAGCCATGCGAATTTCATGGCTCTTCATCCAGTTCGTATTGCCCTTGAGCGTGTTGATCTCGCCGTTATGGGCCAGCATGCGGAACGGCTGCGCGAGCCACCACTGCGGGAACGTGTTGGTGGAATACCGCTGGTGGTAGATCGCGAAAGCAGATGTGAAGCGTTCGTCTTGCAGGTCGGGATAGAACTCTGCCACCTGCTCTGCCAGCATCATGCCCTTGTAGATGATCGACCGGCACGACAGTGAGCAGATATAGAGCCCGGCAACCTGCGCTGCGGCCGCTGCCTTTTCGATCCGACGACGAATGACATACAGTTCCCGCTCGAATGTTTCCTCGTCCACGTGCTTGGAATTCGAAATGATGATTTGCTCGATCTCCGGACGGGTTGCGTTCGCTTTCTCGCCGAGGCAGTTCACATCAACAGGGACATGTCGCCATCCGTAGATCGCGTAACCCATGCGGAGCACTTCGCTTTCGACGATCGTGCGGCACGTCTCTTGCGCACCGAAGTCCGAACGGGGCAGGAACACCTGCCCAACGGCCATCAATTCGTCCATCTTGGGTTCGTGACCGGTATGGCGCACCTGGTCATAGAAAAACTCTGCGGGGATCTGCACATGGATACCCGCTCCATCTCCGGTCTTGCCATCAGCATCGACCGCGCCCCGGTGCCAGATCGCCTTGAGCGCGGTAATCCCGGCTTCAACCACTGCGCGGGACTTTTCACCGCTGACGCTGACAACAAGGCCCACGCCGCAGGACGAATGCTCTTCCTCCTCGCGCCACAGGCTGTTCTGTGCCATCCACTTGCGCTTTTCAGCTTCGGCTGCGGCCCAGTTCTGGTCAAACTCGGTCATGTCTCAGGCTCCTTGCGGGGGAGGTAGCGGGCCGTTTCAGGCCACACAACGCTCCGGTTGTCTTCGAAAGCCCGCCAACGTGCCGGGCTGAATTTCTTGAGAGCGCGCTGCGCGTTATTCAGCCGCGACCGCGCCGGTCTTAGAGTTGAAGTGCTCAAGCATGGCTTCCGCCGCCTCGCGCCCATCGCGAATGGCCCAAACGACAAGCGATGCGCCACGCACGATGTCCCCGACGGCATAGACATTCGGAAGCGCGGTCTCATGGGTTCGGAAATCGGACTTCACGGTGCCCCAACGAGTCACTTCAAGGGCTTCTTCACCCCAGAGGCTCGGCAAGGCTTCAGGCTCGAAGCCAAGCGCCTTGATCACGAGATCCGCGTCTTCGACATAGTCTGCGCCCTCGATCACCTCAGGGCTCTGGCGCCCCGTCGCATCAGGCGCACCAAGGCGCATCCGCTGAACCATGACGCCTTCGACCTTGTCGCCGCCCGTGAAGCCTCTGGGCGCGGTCAGCCAGACAAACTCGACACCCTCTTCCTCTGCGTTGGCAACCTCGCGCTGGGAACCGGGCATGTTCGCCTTGTCGCGACGGTACAGACATTTGACTGAGGTCGCACCCTGACGGATCGCCGTTCGGACGCAGTCCATCGCCGTGTCGCCGCCACCGATGACAACCACACGCTTGCCTTCGGCGTTCAGATCACCGCTGTCGAACTCCGGCACCGCATCGCCAAAGCTCTTGCGGTTGGAGGCTGTCAGGAAGTCGATGGCGCGCACGATGCCCTCAGCACCTGCACCCGGCCCGCCCAGATCACGCGACTTGTAGACGCCCGTTGCAATCAGAACCGCGTCGTGCTTCTCGCGGATCTTCTGGAACGAGATGTCCGTGCCGACATCGCAGTTCAGCACGAATTCCACGCCGCCATTTTCGAGCTGTTCGTTACGACGCATGACGACGTCTTTTTCCAGCTTGAAGCCGGGGATGCCATAGGTCAGCAGCCCGCCCGCGCGATCATAGCGGTCATACACGGTGACCTGCACGCCCTGACGGCGCAATACGTCTGCCGCAGCCAGGCCACCGGGTCCCGCCCCGATGATTCCAACACTTTCCGTCCGTTCCTGCGCGGGCACGATGGGCTTGACCCAGCCCTGTTCCCACGCAGTGTCGGTGATATACTTTTCGACCGAACCGATCGTGACCGTGCCGTGGCCAGACTGCTCGATTACGCAATTGCCTTCGCACAGGCGGTCCTGTGGGCAGATGCGCCCGCAAATCTCGGGAAAGGTGTTGGTCGCCTGGCTGATCTCGTAGGCTTCCTGCAAACGCCCTTCGGCGGTCAATTTCAGCCAATCGGGGATATTGTTGTGCAACGGGCAATGGCTTTGGCAATACGGCACACCGCACTGACTGCACCGCCCAGCCTGTTCGGCGGCTTTCTCTGTGGCGTACTCAGCGTAGATCTCTTGAAAATCCTGTTTACGCAGGTCTGGCGGACGCTTTTCGGGCGTTGCCTGATCTACGGTCACGAATTTGAGCATCGGCTGCTTGGCCATGAGTGCCTCCAAGTTGCGTCTGCCCGCTATAAATCGCCAAAACGAGAAATAAAAGTCACTTATACTGACCTAATAAACAAAAAATGGGTCAAGGCCCGATGATATGCATGTGGCGATCTGAATTTTAGGTCAGCACATGATCCCTATGTCGAACGGCACGGCAGAGCTTTCCCTTCTTGTGCGTGCTCTCTAGGGTCAGCCGCGAATCGTGAGACCAACTGCTGATGACCCTTTTTCACCTGTTTCTCGTTGCGGCCATCCAGGGCCTGACAGAGTTTCTGCCAGTTTCTTCGTCCGGTCATCTGATCCTACTGCCTGAACTTAGCGGCATGGAGGATCAGGGGCAGGTGATCGACGTCGCTGTCCATGTCGGATCATTGCTGGCGGTGATCCTCTACTTCCGGTCCGATGTTGCCAAGGCTATCGGCGGTCTGGGCCGGTTGGTACGCGGCAAGATCGATACGCAAGGTGCTTTTCTAGCGCTCTGCCTTCTGGTCGCCACTGTGCCGGTGATGGGGTTGGGCCTGATCCTGCATGTCACCGGTCTGGACAGTGCCACGCGCAACATGGCGGTGATCGGCTGGACCATGCTCGGGTTCGGCGTCCTGCTGTACTGGGCGGATCAACGCGGCGCGACACACCGCAAGGCCGAGGGTTGGACCCTGAAAGACGCGGTCATCATGGGGCTGTGGCAGGCACTGGCGCTGATCCCGGGCACATCTCGATCCGGCATCACAATCACTGGTGGACGGCTGTTGGGATATGGTCGGGAGGATGCAGCGCGTTTGGCGATGCTGATGTCGATCCCCACCATTATCGCGTCGGGCTTGCTGTTGGGCGTCGGTGTCGTGGCGGAAGCGAACGCTGACGCGGCCCGAGATGGCGCAATTGCTGCGGTCATGGCGTTTGTCTGCGCACTGGCCGCATTGCACTTCATGATGCGACTGCTGCGCAGCGTCAGCTTCACGCCCTATGTCATCTATCGGGTCGCGCTCGGGTTGGTTCTGTTGGTGATGGCCTACACGACCTGACGTTCATGCCTTCAGGTTGCGGGCCGACGCCTTCAGTTCATCGTACTGGCCGTCCGGACGGAACCGCCACAGGTAATCTGGCAGAACGGCTTCGAGCGAGACCGGCTGAATTCCCAGCTCCGCAAAACCCTTGGCATCCGCAGCCACCACGTTGTCCTTGGCCAGATTACGTACCTGATCGAGGGTCAGCATGGAGTTGTGGATCAACCCGAGGCTCAGCTTTTGCACAAGATCAAGCCCTGCCCCCATGATCTTTGCCGCAAAGAACGGAATATTCAAAACGAGCCTGCGCCGGTTGATGACCTTAAGCATCTGCACCATCAACTCGCGGAATGTATCCACATCCGGCCCGCCCAACTCGTAGATGCCCGGTGCCGCCGCTCCGGTCGCGCCCAGAACAGCGGCTTTGGCCACATCGTCCACATAAACAGGCTGAAACTTCGTCCCCGCGCCCACAACGGGCAGGACGGGTCCAAGTTTGGTCATGCCTGCAAACCGATTGAAAAACTGGTCCTCTGGTCCAAAGATGATCGACGGCCGCAGGATGATGGCATCGGGCTGGTGCTTCAATACAGCCTGCTCGCCAAGGCCCTTGGAACTGGCATAGGTGCTTTTGGAGTCGGCGTCTGCCCCGATTGCAGAGATTTGCACGAACCGCGCGACGCCAGCCGCCGCTGCCAACCGGGCCACACGTTCCGCACCGTGATGCTGAACCAGACCGAACGTGTTTTTGCCCGTTGCGGACAGAATGCCAACGCAGTTGATCGCGGCGTCAGCCCCTTCGAGCACCGCGGCCACAGACGCATCATCGCGTACGTTGCAAAGGACAGGTTCAACCTGGCCGACGACACCGTACGGCCGCACGAAGATTGCTTCGTTGGGGCGACGCACTGCAACGCGCACACGCCAGCCCTGCTGCGCCATGCGCCGGGCGATGTACCGCCCCACAAAGCCCGATCCGCCGAAAATCGTGACAAGCTTGGACATGCTGACGCTCCGCATAATAGGTCGTTGCACCGGTCATATCCCTGCCCCGCCAACCTCACAAGGCGCATCACGTCGCGGGTGCAGCATCGCGGCGCCACGCTGCATACAGATTTTTCGCACCCGTACCACCCGGGGCCGTTGACACCTTTGCCAAGCCGCTGTAACTCCCGCGCTCACGACACCGGCCCAGGTGGCGGAATTGGTAGACGCGCTAGCTTCAGGTGCTAGTGTCCGTATGGACGTGGAGGTTCGAGTCCTCTCCTGGGCACCAAATATTCGGTCAATTTTGTTTATTTACAGTGACTTGGCCGTGGGCGCTCAAATCTCATCCCCCCGGCAGCCCCCCTTATTGGGTTGGAAGCGCCAAGCCAGCGCGCTGCTATGGCCGCTATAATACTAACCTCATCGCGCCGAAGGACTGGTTCGCTCAACGCCAAAAGTGGAAGTCCACCTTGGTCAACGACGCAAACGGGCCGAGCACTCACGTTGAGTCATGCTCTGCGTTTGAGCAAGCGAAACGGTAGAAGCGCGAATAGCAGCAGAAGCGCAGGGGCGGGCAATGGAATCGCACTAATCGACCCTGCCCCTACGTTGTATAAAATCGACGTTGAGCCGCCACCTTGGGTAAAATAGTAGAAGTTACCGATTGCTATACCTCCGGCCTCACCACCTTCGGCATCCACGATGAAGTCGTTTCCATAGGAAACAAACCCACCACCTTCGCCAACTGAACCCCAAACAGCGAACGAGGAAATGAAGTGGTTCACGTTAAACGTTATCTGTGTAGCAGCCGCATTGACATCGAATATCCCAAAGCTGTCACCGCAGAAAAGTTTGAGAAACCCTCCACACTCTTTTACCATCAAAGGACCTGCTAAACCGGTCTCACTTTCAAAAATCGCGAAACCGGTCTGTTCCGGAGCAAAGAACGGATTTCCGGCGGCCAGCTCATCAATCGTTTCTTGCGGCAAATCAACTGTACCGCCAGTGTTTTGCGTCTGCACGACGTTGCTGAAAAATATCTCACCCTCGTATTCATCGAAACCATCATACTGCACCTGTGCACCGACTAGCTGCACATCACTGACTTCAACAAGAAGCGTTTTTGGACTGGCAGTTCCGGCAGAAAAAAGAACCGATGCGCAGACCGTTGCAGCCAATCCAAACCTTGAAAGCATACCGAATCTCCGAAAAATTGAACCATCACGGTACGGCTTTCCAGCGTTGATACCAGCCATCGTGTTTCTGGAGATCCAAATATTGACGGAAATCAACCTCGATGGCGCAGTGACAGAGATTGGAGCGCAAGCTAACACGTTGCGGAATGCGCGACTGTCTCGAAGAGGTCAGAACCGGCGTGCCGAGCTCAGACATATATTCGCCTATTCTAGTCCAGATCTACGCCATCAGTGTGGCCGAAGTTCTTGATTAAATACGCAACAAAACACTTGTTTGGTTCGTTGCCTGTAAAGGTCTTGTATCACCTATCCGCACCACCGTGTTCACTGTACGTTCTAAATTGTGGCGTGCAGGAGTTGGGAAGTCGGATGCCGGACAGAAGAGGCCGCAAAGGTTCGCTTGAGGACTTCTTACCAGCCGACCGCGTATCTTGGGCGTGTGAAATTTGGCGAGAGCGTGGAATAATCGCTGAGCTTCCCTCTGGCGCATGGATGCTGAGAACAGCAGCGGATACGTTGGGTATAGATCAAGTGGAAGTTGACCAGCTTCTCCGCGATTTAGCATCGCGAAACACTAATTGAGCAGACGTGGGCTATCCCGCACGTTTTGCAGAACATGCTTGCTTACGAAGATAGTCAGGTAGTCCAGTTGCCGCCACCTAGGCGCTCAAAGATGTATGCGGCGAAGGCGGCATCGGACTCCCGTTCAAGAATATCCAGCTCTGATACCAAACGGTTATAAGTCGCCCAGTGCATACCCTTGGGTTTTATGCCTTCAAGCAAATCGGGGTCTTCTGACCAGCCAAGCCGGTCTCTGACCCTATCAGCCTGCCGTCTCTGGCGCTCGAAAGGCTTCTCGCGCTGCGAGGGGTAAGCGAGCTGGTAGCAATGGCGACACGCGAAGATGTGCCCGCCATACAGCAAGGCGACACGCCGACCGCATCCTTGCGCCGGACAAGCAAACCACTGTCGAAAGCCCCCTAGATTGCACGGCTCGGATAGTAGTCGCACCCTGTAGTCGTGGTCACGCCACTCTTCCCCGTAGTCGCGGCTTTTGTATTTCAGGCGCACAGCCGCATGCTCGGCGGTCACGCTTATGAGTCCTTGGCGTTCTCCATCGATAGACCACTGCCAATTGAAGGAACGGCCAGAATGTAGCAAACCCTCTCGCGCCCAGCGCCTGACATCGATGCTGCGGAAGTCTTCGGTCGTATTCTTCGGGCTCCAGTGCCAATGACGACCGCTACCAACTCCACCCATCGCAGCTTCCAACTTTTTACCGAAATCGATAGCGAAAACCCGCAACTTCGCCTGGTCGCGCACATGCTTCAAAGAACCTAACTGGGTAATTCGCAAGACACCAGACACCCATGCTGATTACGAAATTTACCGTGTTTCGGTTTGTTTAGGTGATTGTTCGTTCTTTGCGTGTATTTCTGCCACGGCGAAATTTTGCCGCACGCGAGCGTTTTTTGCATCAAGTTGATGTGACAAATCGGATTTGTGCGACTATTTTGACGTCATGGGAGACAAGCTGCCGCAACCTTTGATTGCGCGGAGAACGAGCACATGAGCAACGACGAACTACTGGAGGCCCTGCGTAAGGCCGCCGGACGGAGCATGAGTGCCGAGGAAATACGGGCGCAACGACTGTCATTCGTCCTTAGCACTTTAGACGATAGCAGTGAAGCAACGCGCCAGCGGGTTGAGAGACAACTGGACGCGCACGAGGGCAACGCAGCTTGATACTTTTTGATCTGTGTGGGTCTGAGGAGCATCCCGCATATCAAAAACTGCACGTCGATAACCACGTTCGACACTTGGACTTCATCAGATCCGCAACCGAGGCAGCCTTGGCAGTTGGTCGGCCTTTTCTCTCTCAAACTGTTATAAAGGCTCTGAACTTTCACGCTATTGCGTGCCTGCACACTAATGCGGGCCAGTATCGCCCGTGCGACGTCTCTAACGCCGCCGGGACAGTTTACCCCCCGTTTTGGCAAGTTCCGGACTTGATGGATGATTTCACCAATCGGGTGAACCGCCACTGGGACAACGCACATCCAGCCGAACTGGGAGCACATGTGCTGTGGAAGCTCAACGCAATTCACCCGTTCATCAACGGAAACGGTAGAACGGCCCGCGCCGCATGTTTCTTCGTGATCTGCTTGAAGGCGGGAGGCTGGCTGCCCTATGACCCTGTGTTGCCGGTACTGATCAAAGAAAACAACGACGAGTACATTGCGGCGCTTCGTTATGCAGACGGAAATAATGGCGACACGTCACGGTTGGCAGCTCTTCTGGCTCGCCTGTTACAGCAACAAGTTACAGAGGCCGCTGCAAAACAGTAGGTCAACCCCCTGTGGCTAGATGTATATGTGTCCCGGTTTTCAGGCACCGGGAACACAAGGAAAAATCGGCTCACGTCACAATTTTTAGGACGGGCGCGCGCTTGCCATCGTCCCATTCTGTATCGGTGTCCTGATTATCAGGACGGGAACGCATGCTTTTTGTGCGGGGCTTCTTGTTCTTGCGCCACTTTTTGAAGCCATGCTCAGCAGGCTTACTGTCGTGCGTTGCAAGCTCCTGCAATGCCCATAAGCTCGCCCGGCCAACACCCTCTGGCCCAAGGTAAGGCGCACGGGTCATGGAAATGAACCCGCGTTGCTGCAACTCAGCAAAGTAGCCTCCAACGGTATTGCGGTTCACGTTGATAGCCTTTGCAGCATCGCGATGGCTGAGAAAAATCTGACCATTGTTGCGCCCGTTGTAACGGCGCTTTAGCTCGATGTAGAGCGCGCGCGGCCCAGGTTTCAGGGTTTCCCAAGCTTCTGTCGCTTGCAGATATTCGGGAAGCTGGACGTGACGCCCAGCCCCCCTCTTTCCTTTCCTATAACTGCGGCCTGCCATCAGAGCTTGTCCGGATAGTGGAGTTCGCTGATTGCGCGGAGTAACCCGCCGGTCAGACCGAATTGGTGGTTGACCTTGCGCTCGAAAAGCGCGCGAGGTGTCGGGGCTTTTGCCTTCTTCTCCGTCATGCTGCCTGCCCCTGAGAGCGCGTCACACGGCTGCGAAGCACGTAGCGGGCATGAGTGCCTGCAAACGGGCCGTCATGCGCCTCTGTGACGGTCTCAATCGCCACACCGAGTCGGCGGAGGTTAAACACGTAGCCGCTCCAGCGCGGGCCGGGGGTGTCGATTGGGGTGCAACCCTTCTCCCCGGCAGCGATAAGCGCTTCAAGCGCCCAGCGGTCGCGGCCTGAGACGGCGATGTAACTTTGCGTTTGGTTCGGCAAATAGAGTGTGTAGGGCGCTGTGCCCCAGTTTGAGGTTTCAGCCAAATTGGCCTCCATAGTTGATCTACGAAGGCGCTGGGCGTATGTCGAAGGAGTATCTTGGAGGATATATTCCCGCTCGATCCGCCCTGCGTCTGCGCAGAGGATTGAGCGGGTCTTACTCCGCGTGTGCCGCGATAGCGGCGTCGATATCGGCTTCGGCCCAATAAAGGCGTCCGCCGAGTTTCACGGGTTTGGGCAGGCGACCCAATTCCACGTCACGGTAAATGGTTGTGCGGCCTCTGCCGCCGAGTTTGCTCTGAACGTCTGAAAGGGTGATGTAGCGCATGTATGTACCTCTTGATTGTGAGGTACGCCGAGTTCGGCAGTGCACCTCTAAATACGAAAGTGCCCCCCATTATTCACACAAGCGGGGTAAAGGATATGTGGATATCTTGTGGATACGCACTTTCTTGTGGATAAAGCGCACAACACTCTGATTATATGAGGAAAAATTTTCTTGCCGGTGGGGGTAAACCTGTGGATATCTGGCATTGCAGTCGTACTTTTCAGTCTCATGCCATGCCGTCACTGATTGATTTTATAGATTTTTGTTTCTTCTTTCGCGCACATCTGTCCCCACCGTTCCATTAGAGCGCGCCGTTGCTCCAGAAAATCCGTTCGGCGATAAGCCCGCTCCACGCTGCCACCAGAAACATGGCCCAGCGCGGTCTCTGCGACCTCACGCGGCGTGTTCGTCGCATCTGCGCACCAATCCCTAAAGGACGACCGAAAGCCGTGAGGACGCGCCTCTAAGCCTCTGCGCGCCATGAATGCGCTCATGGTCATGTCGGAAATGACACCGCGCCGAACGCCTGAAAACAGGTAGCCATCACGCGAAAACTTGCGGGCCTCGCCAATGACGCGCTGGGCCTCGGTTGAAAGCGGCACACGAAAATCCTGGGTGGCACCCACGCGCCCTTTCATGTTCTCGGCGGGGATGGTCCAGACGTCGCCGTCAATCTGGCTATCGTGGATATGCCGCAGCGGATAGGACCGAACGGCAGTAAGAATAAGGAGTTGTAGAGCTAACTCGGTCACGCTGCCGCCCGCTAAACTCCGATAGAAAGCGGGCACATCTTGCCAAGGAAGAGCAGGGACATGTCGAACGGTGTGGCGTTGCTTGCCCAGAAGAGCCTTAGCCTTCTCGGGTGCTTGCAGGTCCACGTCCAAGCCCAGCGCGGCGGCATGTTTGAAGCAGATGTTGAGCCGGTTCATCGCCTTTCGGGCGGTATCTGCCTTGTCGTGCCAGATGGGCGCAAGCGTGTCGCGAATGTCGCGCTGGTCTATTTCCGCGATAGGCATGCGGCCCAGCTTTGGCAGGACATGCAATTCCAGCGGCGTGAACCAGCGCCCGGCCTTTCCGTCACCTTTCAACTCTGCCTTACGGCTCTCGAAGGCATCGGTGGCTATGTCGGACAGGATATGCATGTTGCGCTCGGCTTCCCGGCGTTGGCGCTCGCGTTCCTTGATGGCGTCTTTGCCCTGCCGGACGACTGCGCGCCACGTCTCAGCGCTTTCACGGGCTTCCTTTAGGGTAACCTCAGGGTATGCCCCCAACCCCATTTCGTGCCTGCGCCCATGCAACGTGTAGCGCAGCACCCATTGCGCGCCACCATCCTTGCGCTTATAGACCCAAAGGCCGCCTCCGTCCGAGTACTTGCCTTGTTGGGCTGCTTTGACAGTTGCAGTGGTGAGCTTGTGCAGTGCGCGGGCCATGTTGATCCACCTTTCTATCCCCCTCTATATGTGGGGTATCGTGGGGCAAAATGGAACCCTTTGAGACGGCAAGAGCGCAGTATATGCTTTGTTTTCTTGGTCGCGCGGTCGGGATGGCGTATCAAGATATAGTAATTGGCTGCCTCTCCTGGGCACCATCCCCCCGGCCGGCAAGGCAGAGTGAGGGACTGACGTGGCGAACCACTTATATCACAGCGATCTTCCGGATGATCTGGACCTTGGCCCGGTGGTCGCGATCGATACCGAAACCATGGGGCTGATCGCCCATCGCGATCGTTTGTGTGTCGTGCAACTTTCGTCCGGGGACGGGGACGCGCATGTGGTCAAGATCGCACAGGGACAAACCGAGGCTCCGAACCTGCAACGCCTGCTCGCGGATCCGAGTGTCTTGAAACTGTTCCATTATGGCAGGTTCGACATCGCCGTGATGGAATATGCGTTCGGCGTACGCGCAGCACCGGTTTACTGTACCAAGATCGCGTCCAAACTGATCCGGACCTATACGGACCGACACGGGCTGAAGGCCCTGCTTCACGAAGTCCTCGGGATCGATATTTCCAAACACCAGCAAAGCTCGGACTGGGGCGCGCCAGAGCTGACCACCGCACAGATCGACTATGCCGCATCGGACGTCTTGTACCTGCACCGGCTGCGGGACGAGTTGAACATCCGGCTGGAGCGCGAAGGCCGGATGGCGCTTGCACAATCGTGCTTTGATTTCCTACCGACGCGCGCGGCGCTGGACCTGCAAGGCTGGCCAGAGGTCGACATTTTCCACCATTGAGGCTCCCATGGACGCGATAGAGTTTCTCAGCACGGCCCACCGCGTGATCAAACGCGAGGCCGACGCGCTGTATCAGCTGGCGGATAGCCTGGACGACAGATTCGGCGTGGCGGTCGAGGTGATTCTGTCTGCCAAGGGGCGCGTGATCGTTTCAGGCATGGGGAAGTCAGGACATATTGCGCGCAAGATCGCGGCGACATTTGCCTCTACCGGCACGCCTGCGCATTTCGTTCACCCGGCCGAAGCCAGCCATGGCGATCTCGGGATGATGGCGGCTGGCGATGTCGCTCTGGTTCTGTCAAATTCTGGCGAAACGCCGGAACTGGCCGATCTTGTCGCCTACACCCGCCGCTTCAAGATCCCGCTGATCGGTGTCGCATCGCGTTCAGAGAGTACGTTGTTGCGACAGTCGGATGTCGCCCTCGTCCTGCCCCCGGCGGAAGAAGCCTGCGGAACCGGTATCGTACCGACCACCTCTACCACCATGACGCTTGCCCTAGGGGACGCCCTTGCCATCGCACTGATGGAGCATCGCAAGTTCAGCCCCGAGAATTTCCGCGACTTTCACCCGGGGGGAAAACTGGGCGCGCGGCTGTCTAAAGTGGCCGACCTCATGCACAGCGGCGAGGACGTGCCGCTGATAAATATCGATGCGCCCATGTCGGACGCCCTGCTTGAGATCTCGCAAAAGGGCTTTGGCGTCGTGGGCGTCCTGAGGGACAGAAAGCTTGCAGGCATCATCACGGATGGTGACCTGCGACGGCACATGGACGGGCTGTTGACCATGCGCGCCGGAGACGTGATGACGCGTGCGCCCAAAACCATTCCACCCGATGCCCTTGCTGAAGAAGCCGTAGCGGTGATGAACGAGCGCAAGATTACGTGTTTGTTCGTGGTGGACGAGACCGGTCCGGCGATGCCCGAAGGGTTCCTGCACATTCATGACTGCCTTCGTGCGGGCCTTGGCTGAGTCATGCCGCGCGCGGACAATCTCTATTCCCAGTTTGTCACGCTGGCCAAGATCACACTCCCGGTCCTCGGACTAGGTTTGTTGTCCAGCCTGTTTCTTTTGTCGAATGAGGGCCGTGAGGTCGGGGAACTGCCTTATTCCGAGGTGGAGCTTGAAGACATCGTGGAAAACCAGCGCGTCGGCGGCCCACGATACCAGACCATCCTCGAAAACGGCTCGTCGGTCGATCTGCGGGCAAGAACGGCACGACCGCTTCTGACATCCCCCGGTGAGTTTCTGGCGGAGGAGGTCTTCGGCATCCTAAAGACTTCTGGCGGGACCGAGATCACGCTGGACGGAGGACAGGCACGGATTGATCAGAACGCCAAGATCGCCGTTATTGATGACGGGCTGCGCATCGTCCACGGTGCGGGATACATCATGACCGCCCGGGGGGGCACCACGACCTTTGATGGCACCGAGGCGGTCTCCGAAGGCGACGTCGTCGTGGTCGGAGAACAGATCACGCTGAATGCCGCGCGGGCAGAGCTGAAACCGGACCCGGCGACAAATTCTCAAGTGATTGTTTTCTCGGGCGGGGTCCGGGTGCTATACAAACCACAATGACGCTGGTTCGGTTCATAAGTTGTGTTGCGCTGTGCGCCGGCCTGACTGTCGCGGCGTACGCGCAAGGCACGCAGGTCGCGCTTGGCACGCCTGCAACTTCGCCCGACGAA
The DNA here is from genome assembly GCF_049800835.1 of Tropicimonas sp. S265A. Lineage (NCBI taxonomy): Bacteria > Pseudomonadati > Pseudomonadota > Alphaproteobacteria > Rhodobacterales > Roseobacteraceae > Tropicimonas > Tropicimonas sp. S265A. The sequence continues at coordinate 37,955 of NZ_JBNAFU010000011.1, read as the reverse complement.
GAAGTGGAAATCACGTCGGATACGCTGAACGTCAACCGCGAAACCGGCGAGGCTGTGTTCGTCGGGTCTGTTGTCGTTACCCAGGGCGCACTGAAACTCGTCGCAGACGAAGTCGTTGTCTTCTATGCGGAATCGACGCAATTGCGCGAGGGCGGCATCACCGAGGTCAACGCGACGGGTAATGTCGTGTTCGTCAGCGGCCCGGACACGGCGGAAGGCGCGCGTGCCACCTACAAGCCCGACTCCCAGGAGCTCCGCATCTTCGGAGATGTGTTGCTGACACAAGGGCCCGTGATCGTTGCTGGCGACGCGCTGGTGATGGACCTGGCCACCGGGATCGGCGAGATGGAGGGGCGGGTTCGGACAATTCTGCAACCGGCCGCGCAATAGACATGGCCGGACCTCCAAAACTCGAAGTGAAGGATGGGGATGCGGGGCTTCACGTCCGCAACCTACGCAAAAGCTATAGAAAACGACCGGTTATCCGGGATGTCAGCCTGCACCTGAACCGCGGTGAAGCCGTAGCCTTGCTCGGGCCCAACGGGTCAGGGAAGACGACCTGTTTTTACTGCATTGCGGGCCTGATCACGCCGGAGGCCGGGTTGGTCAGTATTGACGGGCGTGATGTCACCACCCTGCCGATGTACCGGCGTGCCAAAATCGGCGTCGGCTACCTACCACAGGAAATGTCCATCTTTCGCGGGCTCAGTGTCGAAGACAATATCCGTGCGATTCTCGAAGTCAGCACCCGCGACAGAACACGGCGGATGGAGAAGCTGGACCAACTGCTTTCGGAGTTCTCGATCGAACACCTGCGACGGACCCCGGCACTTGCCTTGTCAGGAGGGGAGCGGCGTCGGGTCGAGATTGCCCGCTGCCTGGCGGCCGATCCCAAATATCTGTTGCTTGATGAACCCTTCGCTGGGGTGGACCCGATTGCCGTCGGCGACATCCGGATGCTCGTGTCACATCTCAAAGAACGTGGGATCGGCGTACTGATCACTGACCACAATGTGCGTGAAACGTTGGAGATCGTTGATCGCGCATACATCCTGCATGATGGAACCGTTCTGATGAACGGAACCAAGGACGAGGTCGTTCAGGACACGAACGTCAGGCGCGTCTATCTTGGCGACAACTTCACCCTTAATTGATGCCTGCGGCACCTTTGCAGATACCCGACGCAAGCGTTGACTCCGCTCGCACCTTGTCGCCAAATGAAGTCGATGAGTAGTCATCCAGACATCCTGCTCTCAGACCGCGCCACTGGCCGGTTTGCGGATGCCACGCCGAAACCCGTGTTTCGGAACACTCTTCTACATGCAGTCCAGAGCGCGCCCTGACGTCTGTCAGGTCGTCGGATTGCCGCATATCGGGAGGTACTATGCGCTATCAAATCACCGGAAAACAAATCGATGTCGGCGAAGCTCTGCAAACCCATGTCAAGGATGAGATGTCGGAGGTGGTCAGCAAGTATGCGGAGCGCCCGACCGACGCCAACATCGTGTTTTCCAAAGATGCGCATGAACATGTCTGCGAAGCGATCGTGCACCTGTCCACCGGTCTGACGGCGCAGGCAAAGGCAAGCGCCGTAGATATCTACGCGGCCTTCGACAAATGCAACGAACGGATGGAGAAACAGCTGCGCCGCTACAAGCGCCGCCTGAAAAACCATCACCGCGATCGCACCGAGCCGGTTGCATCCATGGGCGCGGCTGCATATATCCTCGATGGATCGGACACGCCTGAGGAGAGTGAACCCGATACATTTGAGCCGATGATTGTCGCTGAAATGGAAACGAAAATCCCCTCGGTATCGGTCGGAGAGGCCGTCATGCAGATGGAGCTTGCACACGCCCCGGTGCTGGTCTTCCGTAACGAGGGGCACGGTGGCCTCAACGTCGTTTACCGCCGTGAAGATGGAAATATCGGCTGGATCGATCCAAAGCTCGACAGCTGAGAACAGCCGGTGTAGCTGGCGCAGATTGAACCGGTTAAACGGACGAGGGCAATGGATTTATCAGACTTGGTCGCCCCGAAGGCAATTCGCGTTCTGGGACAGATGAGTAGTAAGAAGCGCCTGATGCAGGAGCTGAGCGACATCGCGTGTCAGGCCTACGAGGTGTGCCTGACCGATGCCGTCGATGCCTTGCAAGAACGCGAGTCGCTTGGGCCCACAGGTGTTGGTGGCGGCGTTGCATTGCCCCATGCGCGGCTTGCCGACATCGACCGGGTCGTGGGCGTGTTCGTGCGCCTCGAAAAGCCGATGGATTTCGACTCGGTCGACCGCCAGCCGGTCGATCTGATCTTTGCGCTGTTTGCGCCCGAAGACAGCGGAGTTGAGCATCTCAAGGCGCTTGCGCTGGTATCGCGCACACTTCGGGATCCGGCGGTTTGTGCCAAACTGCGGGCCAACGCGGAACCGTCGACCCTGCACGCGATCCTGACGGAAACAGAGCAGCATCGCGCCGCCTAGGACGCGGACCAATCTGAAAAACCAAACACGGCATAGTCGCGCGCATACGCGGTTCGAACGCTTGTCTCGACCTTCTGGTTGTAGATTCGGGACAGAAGCTCCGGCTTGGGGGCCTCTGCCAGATCTGTGCATGCTGTGTCACAACCAGCCATTCTGGCGACCTGCATAAGACCCGCGTGCATATCACAGTCGCGCAGGATCAAATCCGGGAGGGCAATCGCAGCCATCCCGTGCAGCTTCGTATGTTGTCCCAACCACGCGTCGTCAATCCGAAGGCTGGTCTGCCCAGCAAGGTTCGCCTTGAGGAACTTGCAAAACCCAAGGAACGCGCGTCGGAGCTGTCCGGTCGGCAGATCGGGGTCGGGCCAGCGTTCCGGCAAAGGAATCTTGTAGGCCGTCACGAGGCCCCGGCGCACCTCGGCGTAAGGCCTCAGGTCTCTGGGCAGGATGGCTGTTTCGAATGCGTCCCACGCCCGCCGCACAGGGTGCGTTACAACGGTGAAGCTGCGCGCGCCTGGATGAGAGAGGCGCCAATCCCGTAGGTCCTTCTGCGTCATCCCGCTCTGTGGCGCCTCGCCATGGTCCAACGCGGTCATCCAGTCGGTTACGGCTCTGGTCAATGGACCATGCACCGGCAGGTAAAGCAACGGCGCTTGCGCCGCTGCCACATAACTGCGCACCGCCGCACCGCGTTCCAACCGCGCCGCAACCGTCGGATCAAGGCCGAACGGATCAAGCGTAGAGATCGCATTCTGCATCTCGCCCGGGTTGGCCACGCGATCGAGAACATCAGCAGGGTTCTGACGCTTCAGGCTTCGTTCCGGTCGGTTCAGCCTGTGACGCGACCCCAAGTAGGACAAAACGCCATTGACCGCAGTCAGGTCGCCAAGGTCGGTATAGTCAATCTGCAAAGCGGTTTGCCCCGCCGCCGCCAATCCCACACGCACCTCGTTCAGGAACGTTGCCTGAGCTCTCGCAAAAGCCTGGAACTCCTCAGGCTTGAAAACTACCGGCGGAACATCGATCTGGCCCTTCGCATCGGTCAATACCCACTGATTGGAAGCCATCGCATTCACATAGGATACATAGCTTTCGACCGGGTTGCGTGTCAGGATGATCTTTGCGCAACGCGGGTCCGCGAGTGCAACGTCACGGACGCGCCGGTCGTGATCATGAAAAAGCCGAAACCCGGCTAAGCCCTCCGTCTCGGCACGGACCCGTTCGATCAGTTCAACCGGTTCAGACTCCCGGTCCGCGAGTGTCATCCCCAGAAACGCGTCCTGCCCCTCATGCGCAATGAAGTAGGGGTTGAACAGCTCCCCGTAGGATTGAACATCCGGGGCGGAGTTCAGGTTTCGCTCCAGATAGTTCGACCCGGTTCGCATCCCCGCGAAGATCACGAAGTAATCGAACGCGGACATCACGCGCGCCCACTCGCAGCGGTGTCCGTCGGAACAACGGAAGCAACGAGTTCGCTATCATGCGGGATATCCCCCGTCAGATAGGGTTTCATACCGGCATTGGTCAGCCGTTGCAGGAAGTCGCCAAAACCTGCGAGGTCGACCAGTTTGGGCGCCTCGGACAAGTGGCGACGCGACAAGGGCGTCAGCACATCCAGCGTGTCTTGCAGATGGGTCATGGGGTTCTCGATGAAATCCGCAAGCGAAGTGACCCGGATGGTCGAGGGCAGGCCGCGCCGCCGCAACTGTCCCAGAAAATGATCCTCGACCCGCTGCATCCAGGCCGCTTCCTTGCGCGCCGCCTCGAACGGCAGGTCAGATTTGAACAGCTTGATCGCCCAGGCACCAGAGATGACCGAAATATGCGCGTTGGAATCCCATATCATTTCCTCGTTCACATCCTGTCGGTCATAGGGCGCCATCTGAAAACACTGCGTCTCGCCCCGACCGTTCCAAAGCAGGTTTCTCAAGAACCCGCGCGGATCATGGTCGCGCAAGGCCGGATCGGCGGGAAGCCCGCCATTGAACATTCGCGCCCCATCGGCAAACGGAACTGACTGCCAATCAAAAAGGTGCCCGTGCACCCGTGCACCGGTCCAGCGCGACAGCCATTTGGCAAACCCGTCCACCGCTTCATCATACCCCTGAAAGACAAAATACGGCGCTGCGGTCTTGCCCGCCGACCAGGTATCGGCCGGAAATCGGCTTTGCATGAACAACCCCTGTCGGCCATCCCGGCCACGCAGGATAGCCTCATCAAACACCTTTTCGATGCGATGGGGGTGCGCGGGCGACTGCGCATGACGTGCAGGCTGCTCTGACAACAAAACCTCGTACAATTTCGTTGCGCGCGGCCAAACCTTGCGGACGAGGAACCGATCCGAGTTGCGCAGAATGTCGAGGTGATCGTCGTAAAACGTGAATGGCTTTCCCTGGGCATCGAACTTGGACAGCATCAGCGACCGGCTTTCGATCGACACCGACACGCGACGCACAAGGGTCTGGAAATAAGACTCGTCCGGAATCCAGACCTTGGAGAAGTACCGGTCAAACTCCGACCGGCGTGGATCAGCAAGAATTGCCTCAAGGCTGTCGCGCGTCAGGCACCACCATTGCGACCCGAGATGCGGTTCAATGCCCTGTGGTATCCGGCGCCGAAACCCGGTCCGTCGCTGAAGGTTCACGTACCTGTCAAACAACTTGCGCTGCGTCCGCCACGAGAACGGGAAACGCAGCGTAAAGCGTTCCTGCTGTAGCCCGCCAATTGTCCAAGGCACGTCCTGAACGGTGACGGACTCGATGAAATCAGTCTGTGGATACCTGTTCAGGAAGTCCGCCAGTTCGGTCACCGGAGCGAGCGGCAAGCTGTCGCCGCTGATCAGCGCGACGTGACGCACGGCGGGCATGGCTTCGAGAAGAAGCGCCGCGCTGGCCTGCGTTGCCTCGACCATCGACCACAGGCCCCATCCACACGCGTATTGCGGCGCAAACAGCACGTTGGCCAGATCACGCAGCGCCGACCGTAGCGCTTCCGCTTGGCTGATGGGCACCTTGCGATCCAGATGGATGACCACCGGAAACCCGCGTGAGGCAAGATGCCGCGCAAGCTGGCCTGCCCTCGGCAATTCGACATGCGCAAGCATCACGAACCCGATCCGTGCGGCGCTCATGCCCAGTTCCCCTTCGACATCAGGCCAAGGATTTCCAGTTGCCTCCATGAGACGTACCGCTCGGAGTATTCATGCCAAAGGTCCAGGTTGTCCGATCGGTCCAGCGCAGCGGCATAGGCGCTGTACTCTCTCCCGCCCGCATAGTGTTCGTTGCGTTGCAGCTCTTCCTGCGACTTGGCGGCAAAGGTGTCGAAGAATTTTGCATGCAGCAAACAACCGGAAATCCGTTCTCCGCCATCGGTCGCATAAACCTGGTTCAACCCGCGTGGCAGCAGCATGTGGGTGCTGTCGACATAGACATTACGGGCGTGCCATTTGACCAACGGTATCTTGTTCAACGCCGGCGCCGCACTTGGATCGTCAGCAAAAAACGCGCGTGCCCTGGGGCCACCCTGAATCCACAGGTTCCTCAGATAGGGGTTGAGCTTGACCGTGTAATTCCCACCGTCAAACCAGCTTGCTATCTCGAACGGATTCTGCCCTTCGGAATAGGGATGCGCATCCAGCGGTCCGCGCGGGTACATGTCCAGCAGCATCGCAGGCAATGCCCGCAGGCGGGAAGCGTCCATCCAGTCTGTCAGGGCGCGCAAGGGCCGCGTCTCGCAGAACGGATAGACAAGGAACTCGTCGGGATCGACGGTCAGGCACCAGTGCCCCGTGCCGTGTTTTCGAAGCAGCTGGCTTGTCCAGTCCATACCGAAACGCGCGCTTCGGTAACTGGCTTGGGTTGACCAGACTGAGACATCCGGTTGCGCGGCCAGGTAATCGACAGACCCATCGCTTGATCCGTTGTCCACAAACAGGAACTGATCGACACCAAGGTTTCGGTAGTAATCGAGAAAATAGGGCAGGCGGATACGCTCGTTGCGAGCGGTGACAAAGCACAGGATATCCTGCGACTGGATGTCGGGGGTCAGATCACGAACCGCACGCAACTCGCGCGACTTGCGGCGTGCGCGCAGCAACAGACGTTTCCGCCGCAGCCTGAGCTTGTAGCGCGCAAGAACGCTCACGATCCTGCTCCTGTACCTGTGCGCAAAGGCGTGGACCCGCCCCGCGCTCTATGCCCGATATATGGTTAATGTTCTTACCCGAAGACTAACGGCAGTTCAGGTCTGCCACAACGGGGCGCGTCAGGGCCCCCATTCAGCGTCCCGTGCCATGAACCCCAGTGCTTCAAGCTGATCGGTGCCCGTGTATTCAACAGCCTGCGGGAACCACAGATCGGGGTTTTCGATCAACCGGTCGTAATAAGCATCGAAAAGTGTGCTGTTTCCAAAATGCTCACGCCGTGCCTTCTCCTCGACCGAGCGGGGCACGACAGATGGCAAGAACTTCGTATGAAGCAATGTGCCCGAAAGGCGAGATTGACCGGGAGTGGAAAACACCTCGTTCAACCGGGGTGGCAACAAAGAATGCGTAGAGTTGAGATACGCCCAGCGCCAATGCCATTTGACCAGCGGAATCTTGTTCAGGGTTGGCGCACGCCTCGGCTCATCGGCGAAAAACGCACGGTCTCGAATACCACCCTGATAGAGCGTTGCTTTCAAATGTGGCTGCCGGCGCGTCCGATACGGAGTTGGGTCCAACCACCGCAGGGTTTCGGTCGGATCCTGACCTGGCCTGTATTTCTGCGCGCCCACCGGACCCTTTGGAAAAAGCTCCACCATCAAGGCACCGAACGCGCGGCGCCCATGTTGGTCGAGTGCACTCGTCAGGTATGGCAAGGGTCGCGCCGTATGATCCGGATAGACCAGCAATTCATCCACATCTGCGGTCAGGCACCAACGATCCTGACCGTGGCGCGCCAGCAGAACGGTCAGCCAGTCCATCCCGAAGCGTGCGGCCTTGTAACTGGAAGACGTGCGCCAAACCGACACATCGGACGCGTCCCGTAGCAAAGCACTGGTGGCATCCGTGCTGTCATTATCCACGATCAGAAAATGCACGACGCCAAGCGCCCGGTAGTGCGCCAGCCAAAACGGAATCCGTTCTGCCTCGTTCCGTACACAGGCGAAGCACAAGACGCCTTCGGTCGGCAACGAACGTGTTCTGTCCGTGACCGGGGTCAGTTCATGGCGCGCTTTCCATGCACGCCAAAGAAGTTCACGCCGTTTCCAGCGGAGCTTGTAGGCTTGTCGCAGAGCGTTGATCACCGGAGCCGACCCGTTTAGGACATCGCGCCGAGACTAGCTACTCCATGATATGGCACAAGTGATCGGTTTACTCTGCGGCCTTGCTCGCAAAGGACAGCTCTTGCAGGAAGTCCTGTAATTCCGGCGCTAGGTCCGGCCGCGACAACGCGAAGGAAACGGTGGCCTGCAGGAAACCCGCCTTGGAGCCGCAGTCGAACCGCTGCCCGGCAAACCGGAACCCGTAGACGTTGTCCGAATCCGTAATCTCCTGAGCGATGGCGTCTGTAAGTTGAATCTCGCCACCAGCGCCGCGCTTGCCCTCTTCGAGGTTGGTCAGCACCTTGGGTGTCAGGATGTAGCGTCCAATAACAGCCAGGTTCGACGGGGCTTCTTCCTGCGACGGCTTCTCGACCATGCCTTTGACCGAAACGATCGATCCCATGTCCTCGGCAATATCCACGATGCCATAGGCCGACGCCTTGTCTGCGGGCACCTCCATCGTGGCCACCATATTGCCGCCGGTTTCCTGATAGGCTTCGACCATCTGTTGCAAGCAGGGCGTATCGGCGGCGATCACATCGTCCGGCAGGATCACTGCGAACGGCCGGTCGCCAATCAACCGGCGGGCACACCAGACCGCGTGGCCAAGACCCAAGGCCTGCGTCTGGCGGATATACGCGATCGCGCCGCTTTCCATGTTCGTCTTTCGCAGAACATCCAGAAGCTCTGTCTTGCCCTTTGCTTCGAGCGATTGCTCCAACTGGGGCGCCTGATCAAAATAGTCCTCGAGCGCGCTCTTGCCGCGCGAGGTTACAAAGATGAATTCTTCGATGCCTGCCGCGCGCGCTTCGTCGATCGCGTACTGCACGAGAGGCTTGTCCACGAGGGTCATAATTTCCTTCGGGACGGATTTTGTAGCGGGTAAAAAGCGGGTTCCGAGGCCGGCAACTGGAAAAACGGCCGTTTTTACGGAGCGAGGCATAGTATGTCCTGACCTGTGCATAACTTGGCTGCCCAATCCTGTGCAGGTTTGCCTGTGGATGGCAACCACGTCGGCCCGGATCGGCAATGCGTTGTTGCTGCGCCGCAGCATGGCGGGAAAAATTGCTTTGAGAAATCAAGCGTTCGAGGCAGAAACAACACCGGTTCTTTCAAAAAACAAGCATTTGCGCAGCATCCGCTATTGTTTCTTGAAGGTGGCATGTTTTCGCCGCTGAACAGCATTGTTGCTGTCAAATCGGGAGCATACCAAAAGATCAGGCCTGCCCCATCTCCGCCAACATCGACTCGATCTTTGGGACGTCTTCGGGGTTGTTCAATTCCCAGAACTGGCGCCCTTTGCCATCGACCTGCACACACAAAACCCGGCGACCGTTCTCTAGAAAACGCAGTTGTTCGAGACCTTCGAGCATTTCCAGGGGGCCAACTGGCCAGTGAGCATAGGCGCTTAGCGCATCCGGCCGATAGGCGTAGAGCCCGACATGGTGGAACACCGGAGTCGCTTCTGTCTCTGCGTAGGTGGTATCAGTGTAGGGCACGACTTCTTTCGAAAAGTAGAGCGCCTGACCCTGCGCCCCAAACACGGCCGTTGTACCCCCGACACGTCCTGCGCGGCGGTCGTCCAGAAACCCGTTGAGCGCACGTCCATCGCACCGCAACACCGGTGTTGCGAGATCGGCATCCGGCGCGGCACGCAGGCCTTCAACAAGCTCTTCGACGAACCACGCAGGCGTCAGGGGGGCATCGCCCTGAAGGTTGACGACGATCTCTGGCTCGACCTTCAGAACGGAGACAGCCTCGGCCACCCGTTCAGTGCCATTGCGGCACGCAGTAGAGGTCATCACGACCTCCGCCCCGATCTCGGTCGCGTGGACTGCGATCCGGTCATCATCCGTGGCAACCACCACACGGTCCACGCCTTTGGCCGCACAGGCCGCTTCCCACGAGCGCGCCAGAAGTGTGCGCGAAACGCCCGTCGCCCCTTTCAGCGGGACAAGCGGTTTGCCGGGATACCGCGACGAGGCGTAACGCGCCGGGATGACGACCAGAACCGACATTTACGCGCCTTTCAAAACGACGCCCGGTGCGGTCGCGATGAAGAACGGGTTCTCGTAACCTGACTTGCCATAGCTGAGCGGCGTGTGGTCATCAAACCTGAGCACCTGCCCTCCTGCTCCGCGCAGAACGGCATCGCCCGCCGCCGTGTCCCATTCCATCGTCCGCCCGAGACGCGGATAGAAATCCGCCTCTCCGGTGGCTACCAAACAGAACTTGAGCGACGATCCGGCGGAGGTCATGTCCTTGACAGCATACTGCGAAATATAATCCTCCGTCGCCTGATCGCGGTGAGACTTGGACGCGACAACCATGAGCGCCGAATTGTCCGGTTCGGTGACGGAGATCGGGGTTACTGGGCCTGCCGTTTCGGGAGCCAGATCACCGGTTTCCTCCACGGACGTGCCATCGGGCTGCGTGTAGAACAGCCGGTTCTTGGCTGGTGCGTAGACAACGCCGCGCATGGGCACGCCATCGACAACATACGCGATGTTCACGGTAAAATCGCCGCGTCGGTGCACAAACTCCTTGGTACCGTCCAGTGGATCAACAATGAAGAAGGTGCCTGCGGTTTCGGAATGTGACGCAGCCTGCTCCTCGGTGACACAGAGAACATCCGGAAAAGCCTTCGCAAGACCGGCCGATATCAGCGCATCGGCGGCTTCGTCGGCAGCGGTGACAGGACTATCATCCGACTTTGCACGCACATCGAAATCGTCGGAGTTGTAAATTTGCATGATGGCGTCGCCCGCTTCGAGGGCGAGGGAGCGAATAACGGCGGTTAGATGCTGAAAATCCATATCTGGGGCAATGCCTTTGCGGTTCGGTTGATCGGCCTTTGCAATGCTCTATGCTGCGCGATTAAAGGAACCGCAACTGTTTGTCCCCAAAGTCCGAGCGAGCTCCGTGCCAAAACAACAATCGGTCCCGATGTTCAGAACAGAACAAAACACGTCGACAGTCGCGATGGCCATTCGCGTCTGGTCGCTGATCTATCATGCGACGGTGCGGGACGTCCGCAAGGACCATGGCAACGCCTTGATGAGTATTTTCATCAACATTTTTCAGACGTTTGTTTTTGTCGGGGCCTTTTTCGCGATGTTCGCGATCCTTGGCGTTCAGGGGGCAGGTCTGCGCGGCGACTTCCTGCTATACATCCTGTCGGGTGTATTCCTGTTCCTCGTGTTCAACAAATCCATGATGTCGGTATACGGGGCGGAGGGGCCAGCCTCCCCCATGATGAAACATGCCAACATGAATACAATGATCGCGATCTGCGCCGCGGCGCTCAGCGCGCTTTACATTCAGACCCTGTCCATAACGATCACCCTGATCTTCTACCATATCGGCTGGCATTCGGTGGAATTCGCGGATTTCGGCGGTGTTTTGAAGGTCTACATGGTTACATGGTTGTCGGGCGTTTCGATCGGAATGATGTTCCTGGCGCTCAGGCCCTGGGTCCCTCAGGCCTCGAAAATGGTGATGACGATCTACAGCCGGATCAACATGTTCGCCAGCGGCAAGATGTTTGTCGCGAACTCCTTGCCGGGCTTCATGTTGGTCTTGTTCACGTGGAACCCCCTGTTCCACCTGATCGATCAGATGCGCGGCTATATCTTCATCAATTACGACCCTCGAAATACCAACCTTGAATACCCATTGTGGGTCGCACTCGGATGTCTGGCAATTGGTCTGATGGGCGAATTCTACACGCGCAACAAGGCGTCCATAAGTTGGAACGCGAGACGCTGAACGCCGTCAGGTCACAACCCGCAGTGTCAGGTTGATGCGCCCGCCATCGCGCAACAAGTCCGAAGAGCCCGCGCGAATCCGATCCACCCCGTGATAGGCAAGCCGTGCAGAGCCTCCCAAAACGGCGACATCGCCTGATCTCAACCAGAGCGACTCCGTCTTGCCGCCACGTGTCGTGTTGCCGACCCGAAACAAGGCGTCATCACCCAAAGACAACGACAAAACCGGCGCGTTCAAATCGGCCTCGTCCCGATCCTGATGCAAGCCCATACGCGCGTCGACGGTATAGAAGTTTACAAGACAACATTCCGGAGTGCGCGGATACCCGGTCACCCGTTCCCACAACCCCAGAATGCGCTGGGGAATGTCTGGCCACGGCGCCCCGGAAGGGTGATGGCTGCTGTAGCGATACCCGCGTCGGTCAGAGATCCATCCGTACTGTCCCGCCGCGCTCATGCGCACCGACATCTTGCGCCCCGAAGGCGTCACGGGCGAATAGAGCGGCGCTGCCCTGACCATCGCACGAACGTCCTCCAAAAGCGCCTCTTGTGCAGCGCGATCAAGGAGGTCTTGATAAATCGTAACCCCGCGCAGGTTCAAACCCGGTTTTTCCGGCTTTTCGGGCAGAATTTTCTGCAAAATGCGTCCCTCCTTCGGGGGTGTGATGGTTGCAGCGCTACAGACCCCTCCTTATATACGCCGGGAAGTGGATCGCGGGCCCCGTGATCATTTTGGGATCAGAGACAGGACGCCGCTCTCGGGTTCTGTTTCGCAACTATCGCCACGACGAAAGGGACTATAGCAATGGGAAAAGTCATTGGTATCGATCTCGGCACGACGAACTCTTGCGTTGCCATCATGGATGGGTCGCAACCGCGTGTCATTGAGAACTCCGAAGGGGCGCGTACAACGCCCTCGATTGTCGGTTACACCGACGATGAACGCCTGGTCGGCCAGCCGGCAAAACGCCAGGCTGTCACGAACCCGGAAAATACCGTATTCGGTGTCAAGCGCCTGATCGGCCGTCGTTTTGACGACCCGGCGCTTGAGAAGGACAAGAAAAATCTTCCATACGAAGTCGTCAATGGCGGCAACGGAGATGCATGGGTAGGCATCCGGGATGAGAAATACTCTCCCGCACAGGTTTCTGCCCTGATCCTTCAGAAGATGAAGGAAACCGCCGAAAGTTACCTTGGCGAAGACGTGACGCAGGCCGTCATCACGGTGCCCGCGTACTTCAACGATGCGCAGCGCCAGGCCACCAAGGATGCTGGCAAGATCGCGGGCCTTGAAGTGCTGCGGATCATCAATGAACCGACAGCAGCAGCCCTTGCCTACGGTCTCGACAAGTCCGAGAGCCACACCATCGCGGTCTATGACCTTGGCGGTGGTACGTTCGACATCACGATCCTCGAGATCGACGATGGTCTGTTCGAAGTGAAGTCGACCAACGGGGACACGTTCCTTGGCGGCGAAGATTTCGACATGCGGATCGTCAATTACCTTGCCGACGAGTTCAAGAAGGAACACGGCGTTGATCTGACCAAGGACAAGATGGCACTGCAGCGTCTGAAGGAAGCTGCGGAAAAAGCGAAGATTGAGCTGTCTTCGTCCAGCCAGACCGAGATCAACCAGCCGTTCATCTCCATGGACCCTAATGGCGGCCAGCCGCTTCACCTCGTCATGAAGCTGACCCGCGCGAAGCTGGAAAGCCTCGTCAATGACCTGATCAAGGCGTCGCTGAAGCCTTGCCAGGCCGCTTTGAAAGACGCCGGTCTCGGCAAGGACGACATCGATGAGATCGTTCTGGTCGGGGGTATGACCCGGATGCCGAAAGTGATCGACGAAGTGTCGAAGTTCTTTGGCAAGGAGCCGCACAAGGGCGTGAATCCGGACGAAGTCGTCGCCATGGGCGCCGCGATCCAGGCAGGTGTTCTGCAAGGGGATGTGAAGGACGTGGTCCTTCTGGATGTGACCCCACTGTCGCTGGGGATCGAGACGCTGGGTGGCGTGTTCACCCGTCTGATTGATCGCAACACGACCATTCCGACGAAGAAATCGCAGGTTTTCTCGACCGCGGAGGACAACCAGAACGCCGTGACGATCCGGGTCTTCCAGGGTGAGCGCGAAATGGCGGGCGACAACAAGATGCTTGGCCAGTTCAACCTTGAGGATATTCCGCCCGCCCCGCGTGGCTTGCCGCAAATCGAGGTGACCTTCGATATCGACGCCAACGGCATCGTATCCGTGTCCGCAAAAGACAAGGGCACCGGCAAAGAGCAGAACATCACGATCCAAGCGTCCGGCGGTCTGTCGGATGACGAGATCGAGCAGATGGTGCGCGATGCCGAAGCAAATGCGGATGCCGACAAGGAGCGCAAGGAGCTGGTGGAGACGAAGAACCAGGCAGAGAGCCTGATTCATTCGACCGAGAAGTCTTTGGAAGAGCACGGCGACAAGGTCGATCCTTCGACCGTGGAGGCGATCGAACTGGCCGTTTCCGCGCTGAAGGAAACGCTGGAGACCGAAGATGCTGGCAAGATCAAGTCCGGCGTTCAGAACGTGACCGATGCGGCCATGAAACTGGGCGAAGCGATCTACAAGGCGCAACAGGAAGCCAGCGGCGAAGACGCGCCCGAGAACGCCGATGAACCGCAGGGCGTTGACGATGATATCGTCGATGCGGACTTCGAAGATCTCGATAACCAGAAGCGCGGCTAAAGGCCGGTTAGACGAACATGCCGCGCCGGTCCGCTGATGCGGGCCGGCGTCGCCGTTCACAACAGAAGGACCGGTCATGGCCAAACGCGACTACTACGAAGTCCTTGGCGTGTCCAAAGGCGCTTCGGCGGACGAAATCAAGAAAGGGTTTCGGGCAAAAGCCAAGGAACTGCATCCTGACAGGAATGCAGACAATCCCGATGCGGAAGCCCAGTTCAAGGAAGCAAACGAGGCGTATGACGTCCTGAAGGACGAAAACAAGAAGGCCGCCTATGACCGCTATGGCCACGCTGCATTCGAGAATGGCAGCGGCGGACCCGGCGGCGCGCGTGGTGGATACGGGCCACAGGGTCAGGGCGATTTCGCATCCGCGTTCTCGGATGTGTTCGAGGATCTGTTCGGCGATTTCATGGGGGGTCAGCGTGGCCCGGGGGGTGGACGACAACGTGCCGCCCGCGGATCGGACTTGCGGTACAATCTGCGCATCTCCCTCGAAGATGCCTACAAGGGCCTGCAAAAGACGATATCGGTGCCCGGCAGCGTCAGTTGCGACGCGTGTAGCGGCACCGGAGCCGAAGGGGGTGCGGAGCCTGTGACCTGCCCGACCTGCTCGGGCATGGGCAAGGTCCGCGCGCAACAAGGCTTCTTCACGGTCGAACGCACGTGTCCGACATGTTCTGGCATGGGGCAGATCATAAAGAACCCCTGCTCCGTTTGCCGTGGCTCCGGCCAGGTGGAAAAGGAACGCACCCTGTCAGTGAACATTCCCGCAGGGGTGGAGACGGGCACCCGCATCCGACTGGCGGGCGAAGGCGACGCGGGCATGCGCGGCGGACCATCGGGCGATCTGTACATCTTTATCGAAGTGCAGGAACACCAGATTTTCCAGCGGGATGGCATGGACCTCTATTGTCGTGTGCCGGTCTCCATGGCCGCCGCAGCCCTTGGCGGGGATGTGGAGGTGCCGACCATCGATGGCGGCCGCTCACGGGTGAAGATACCGGCGGGCAGCCAGTCCGGTCGCCAGATGCGTCTGCGCGGCAAGGGAATGCCTGCCCTGCGCGGCAACGAAACCGGCGAGATGTTCATCGAGGTCGCCGTCGAAACGCCGGTGAACCTGACCAAGCGCCAGAAAGAGCTCCTGCGCGAGTTCGAAGAACTGAGCGAAGATAATCAGCCGGAAACCTCGAAGTTCTTCAAGAAGGCGAAGAGTTTCTGGGACGATCTCACAGGTTAACCATCGCTTAACCGTGACCGGGGCAAGGTGCATCCATGCCCCGGGACCCCGCTTTTCACGACACATGCTTGCCCCTGTTTCAAGGGGCCGAGCCTGTCGTGCCTGGGGGCAAATTGCCCTCCTACATCAAGAATCACCGCAAACGGCTGCGTACCCGGTTTCTTGAAGGGGGCGCGGATGCGCTCCCGGATTACGAGCTTCTGGAACTGGTGCTGTTCCGGGCCATCCCACGGCAGGACGTAAAACCGCTCGCCCGGAAACTGTTGGATGGGTTCGGCGACTTCAATCACGTCATTTCCGCCCCTATCGCCCGCTTGCGCGCGACCGACGGCGTCGGAGATGCCGTGATAACCGAGTTGAAGATCGTTGAGGCAGCAGCGCATCGGATGGCAAAGGGGCGTGTACTGAACCGCCCCGTGGTCTCAAGCTGGGACGCGCTTCTGGATTATTGCCAGACAGCACTCGCCCATCAAGAAACAGAGCATTTTCGCGTCCTGTACCTGGACAACAAGAACGTATTGATCGCGGATGAGCCGCAAGCAAAGGGCACGGTCAATCACGTTCCGGTCTATCCACGCGAAGTCGCCAAGCGGGCGCTTGAACTGAACGCGTCAGCTTTGATCCTTGTCCATAACCATCCCTCCGGAGATCCGACACCGTCCGAACAGGACATCACGATGACCTACAGCATCCGTGATGCAACAGAGGTGCTGGGGATAACGCTGCATGATCATCTCGTGATCGGAAAATCCCGGCAAGTCAGTTTTCGCGCTCAGGGCTACCTGTAGCCGGCAGCAGCCAGACATCGACTCGCGCGGTCATCCAGTCCGCCCAAGGTGCGTTCGGGCACGAAACCGGCAAGAGAGCGCCGTTTGGCAGAACAGTGATCTGTTCGGCCGACAGCCGGGGAACGGCATCATTCAATTCCGCAATCAGGGCTTGCGCATAGCTGGCAGCCTCCTCAGGCGATGGCCCGCTCGCCAAAAGCAGCAGACGGTCGGCCGGCAAGGCTCCAGACGCGATCCCATCGGCAAGCTCCCGCAGCGCGAGACGCCGCAAACCGCGCATCGGTCCAAGATCGCTACGCGCAGGCACTGACACCCCGACCTGTTCTGCGTCTGACAACACGGAAACAAGCGTTTGCAACTCAGAAAGGCGCGAAGCGTCCGCAAGCCTCAGGGCGACCAGGGCCCGTTCGGCCAGGTCGCTGGCAACAGACTGCGCGATGGGCCGGGAAAACCCGGCTCTCCGGATCACGCCGGCGGCGGCGTCGGAGGTAAGAAACGCTTCGAAAGCTTCCAGGTCTCGCGACGCCCGAACATCCGGCCGATACGCCTTGATCGGCAGCATCCAAGGGTAGCGCCCGGTGGCGAGTTGGGTGGTATCCGGCGCGTGGCGCAATCCACACCCCTCGCGCAGGGCCAGTGCCCGCGAAGCTCCGGCCTCGCTCGCGGCAAGCACACCCAGCCGCATCGGGTCCGCGCGCACGGCCTGCGCCACACCCGCTCCATTGACGCGGTACTCGACCGACGCGGACACCTGCCCAAGCAGCAAGTTCAAACGGGGCAGATCCTCGGCCAACGCGCGCATGGTCAACGACAAGGGTTCCGTGGCGCCGTCCTGCAACAAATGCCAACTCGGTGTCACCGTCGACAGTGTTTCCGCCAAAGCGCCCAGTGACACATCCTCTGTTTCGCGACGCGGCGAGACCACGATCGACAGCCCGTCCAAAGCGAGCAAACGCTCCCGACCTGGCGCGGTCATGTCGCCAAGGCCAGCATCTTTGAGGATCGTCCACTCTGCCTCGGAAATGGAACGGTCCGTGATGGCAAGGTCCGACGTCTGAGCGGCAAGCTCGGCAAAAGCTTCGGAGGTGCTCATCCGGCGCATTTTGATCGAAAAGCGCCTTGTGTCAGCGCCATTTCCAGTCAGCAGAAAAACCGCACCGTCTTGATCAGATGGCCGGTCCACAGATAGGGCATTCTGCGCGGCGAACGCACGAACCAGCGCAGGCACCAGAACGTCAACAAGGCTATCTGCCGCCGCGATGGTAAACCCGGTGGTCTCTCCGGGTGCCGGACAAGCACCGCCCACACACTGGACCGCCGCCGCGCGGAGCGACACCACCCCGTCTTCGGATGCCAGCCGATAGTAATCCCCGTCAAAGCTCAGCAGAGTGCCGGTTACACTAAAACTGCCAACCCGCGCGTGTAGCGTGATCGGATCTGCAAGTGCCGGTAGGCCAAACAGCGCGCAGGCCAGAAAGGCCAACGCGGTCTGGCGCATCAGGTATAACGCCCGTGGCAATGCTTGAACTTCTTGCCTGAGCCACAGGGGCATGGATCATTGCGTCCGGGATTGCCCCATGTGGTCGGATCGTCCTCTTTGAACCCATCGATCAGTGGCGTAGGTGCATCCGGTGACGGCGCCCCCGCAGCCGCTGCCGACGCCCCTTCGGCAGCCTTCGCCATCGCCGCTTGCTGGGCGGCAATCTGTTCCAGCATCGCGCGCTGTTCTTCCTCGCTCAAAGGGCGAATCTGCGCGAGCTTTTCGGAGACCTCGGTGCGTAGGCTGTCCAGCAGGCTTCCGAACAACTGAAAGCCCTCGGTCTTGTATTCGTTCAGCGGATCGCGCTGCGCATACCCGCGAAATCCCACGACGGACCGCAGGTGTTCGAGGGTCAGCAGGTGATCGCGCCACTTGCCGTCAATCGTCTGAAGCAACAGCTGTTTTTCGATCCGGCGCATGTTCTCGACGCCGAATTGCGCGGCCTTGGCCGCCATGAACTCGTCGGACGCCTTGGTCAGACGTTCACGGATAACCTCGTCGTCGACGCCTTCTTCTGCCCCCCAGGCAACCACGTCTTCGTCAAGACCAAGCTTGTCCAGAACGGCCTGTTTCAGCCCCTCGGTATCCCATTGATCGGCGTAGGACCTCTCGGGAATATAGGCGTCAACGAGGTCGTCAATCACCTGATGGCGCATATCACGGGTGATCTCGGAAACGTCTTCAGCCTCCATAATCTCCATCCGCTGGCTGAAGATCGTCTTGCGTTGGTCGTTCATCACGTCATCGAACTTCAGCAACTGCTTGCGGATATCGAAGTTGCGGCCTTCTACCTTCGCCTGCGCCTTCTCCAACGACTTGTTCACCCAAGGGTGGATGATCGCCTCGCCCTCTTTCATACCGAGCGAAGACAGCACCTTGTCGAGGCGCTCAGACCCGAAAATACGCATCAAGTCGTCTTCGAGGCTCAAGAAGAAGGACGATCGGCCCGGGTCGCCCTGACGCCCGGACCGACCGCGCAACTGGTTGTCGATCCGGCGGCTTTCGTGCCGCTCGGTTGCCAGCACGAACAAGCCACCTGCCGCCAGAACCTTCTCTTTTTCGTCGGCATGTTCCGCTTCGATCCGCGCCCGCACTTCATCGGGATGCGCGTCGGGATCCTCGGCCAGAGCTTGCAAAACCTTCAACTCGACATTGCCGCCCAACTGAATATCGGTTCCGCGCCCCGCCATGTTGGTGGCGATCGTCACCGCACCCAGCTTGCCGGCATCTGCCACGATCTGGGCTTCCTGTTCATGCTGGCGGGCATTCAGAACGTTGTGTGGTATTCCAGCTTCTTTCAAAAGACTTGAAAGGTATTCCGACTTGTCGATCGATGTCGTGCCGACGAGAACCGGTTGCCCCTTGGCGTGTGCCTCGCCGATGGTCTTGACGATTGCGACGAACTTCTCTTCCGCGGTGCGATAGATCTGATCGTGCTCGTCTTCGCGGGCGATGGGTTTGTTGGTCGGAATTTCGACCACGCCCAGACCGTAAATCTCGGCAAACTCCTCCGCTTCGGTCACGGCCGTCCCGGTCATGCCCGCCAGTTTCTCATACAAACGGAAATAGTTCTGGAACGTCACGGATGCGAGGGTGACATTCTCCGATTTGATCTCGACACCCTCCTTTGCCTCGATCGCCTGGTGCAACCCGTCGGACAAGCGTCGCCCCGGGGTCATTCGGCCCGTAAACTCATCAACCAGAACCACTTCGCCACCGCGGACGATGTACTGCTGATCCTTCGTGAACAGCTTATGCGCCCGCAGGCCCTGGTTCACATGGTGCACAAGCGTCGTGGATTCTGGATCGTACAGTGACTGGTCCTCCGGCAGGAGACCTTCGGCAAGCAACAACTCCTCGAGAAACTCATTGCCTTCGTCCGTGAACGTGACACTGCGTGTCTTTTCATCCAGCGCGTAGTGATCCTCAGAGACGCGCGGGATCAGGGCGTTGACCTTCACGTACAGGTCACTCTTGTCCTCGCTCGGACCCGAAATGATCAACGGCGTTCGCGCTTCGTCGATCAGAATACTGTCCACTTCGTCGACAATGGCGAAGTAGTGCCCGCGCTGCGACAGCTGATCGAGTTCAGAGCGCATGTTATCGCGCAGGTAATCAAAACCCAGCTCGTTATTGGTCGCATAGGTCACGTCAGCCGCATAGGCCGCACGCTTCTCCTCATCCGGCTGCATGGGAACCACAACCCCGGTCGTCAGCCCCAGCTGCGCATAGACCTTGCCCATCCATTCGCTGTCACGCCGCGCGAGATAGTCGTTAACCGTAACGATGTGCACGCCCCGTCCGGTCAGGGCGTTCAGATACGCCGGAAGTGTGGCGACCAGTGTCTTCCCCTCACCGGTCTTCATTTCCGAGATATTCCCCTGATGGAGGAAAATCCCGCCGATCAGTTGCGTATCGAAGGCCCGCAGGCCAAGCGCACGCCGTGCCCCCTCGCGCGCATTGGCAAACGCTTCGGGCAGGAGATCATCGAGGCTTTCACCATCTGCGATCCGTTGTTTGAACTCTTCCGTCTTCGCGATCAGCCCCGCGTCATCGAGCGCTTGAAACTCCGGCTCCAGAGCGTTGATCTTGGCGACCGTCGACCGGACCGATTTGACTTTGCGATCGTTGGGTGTGCCGAACACCTTTTTCGCGACTGTTCCAATACCAAGCATATGCGCCATTTCGCTCCGGTTGCGGCCGTCTCGACCGATCGTGATCTGTGCCCGACGCTCCGCGCTTGCCCGCGCCTCGGCTGCGGCATAGAAACGGCATGAGACGCTGCGGCCTGCACGGCCTTTCGGGGTCCTGATCGCACATAAGGGGCCACCCCAAAACTGTCAACGTGACCTAACTGGACAGGCCAAAACGCCGCTTGAGACGCGCGCAAAAGGAGACACATCCGTGACATTTTCAATCAAACCAGCCGCAGCCCTGCTTGTCGGCGGATTCCTCGCTCTGCCGCTCGCAGCGCAGGCGCAGGATACAAGCACGGTTCTGGCCACGGTCGGCGGCGAAGACATCACACTGGGCCATCTGATCTCCGTTCAAGAGAACCTTCCGGCCGAGTACAAGCAATTGCCGGACAACGTGCTGTTTGATGGTATTCTCGACCAGTTGATCCAACAATCTGCTCTGGCGCAATCCCTGGGCGACACTGTCCCGGTCCGGGCCGAGCTTGGGCTGGAAAACGCGCGGCGCTCTTATCTCGCCAATTACGTGCTTGGCGGCGCGGCCGCAGCCGCAGTGACGGAGGAAGCTATTCAGGCCGCCTACGACGCGCGTTTCGAGAACAACGAGCCGGAGCAGGAATACAACGCCGCGCATATTCTCGTAGAGACCGAAGAAGAAGCGGCCGCGCTGATCGAAGAGCTTCAGGGTGGCGCCGACTTCGGCGAACTTGCGCAAGCCAAATCGATAGGGCCTTCGGGCCCCAATGGCGGCGATCTGGGTTGGTTCTCGGCTGGCATGATGGTGGCCCCTTTCGAAAACGCTGTCATCGCCCTCGAAACAGGCGAAGTCTCCTCACCCGTTCAGACCCAGTTCGGCTGGCACGTCATTCGTCTTGTCGAAACCCGCGAGAAACAGCCGCCCAGCCTTGAGTCGATGCGCGCCGAACTGACCAGCGAACTGGAAACCGCCGCCATTCAGGAGGCAATTGAGTCTCTCACCGCAGGTGTCGCTGTCGAGCGTCCCGAGGTCGAAGTGGACCCGTCGGCGATCCGCGATAGCACACTGATCGACTGATCCGACGGACCAATGATGTTGGAACGGTTTGAACGTCGCGCGGCGTGGCGACAAGATGCCCGTCTTCGCAGGCTCAGCCGCGCTGCGCGCCCGGCAGTCGCCCCTGCGGTGTCGCCTTTGGCACCGAAGGCATTTCCGGAATTGCCCGTTATCGGTGGGGCAAGCTTCGCAACCTGTGCGGCTGGCGTGAAGTACCAGGGGCGCGATGACGTGATGCTCGCACGTGTGTCCCCCGGCTCTGTAATCGCTGGTGTGTTTACCACATCGTCCACCCGCTCAGCACCCGTTCTGGACTGCGAACGGAAGATGGGCTCCCCAGCCACCGAGGGGGCCGCGATACTCGTAAACTCCGGCAACGCGAACGCTTTTACCGGCAGTGCCGGATCAGAAACTGTCGCGGTGGTCACCGCAGCGGTGTCCGAAACGCTCAAACTCCCGCAGGACCGGATTTTTACAAGCTCCACGGGCGTTATCGGCGAACCACTCCCTCACGAGAAAATCACGTCCTGCATTGGGGCGCTGCACGCTAGCCTCGATCCACGCGGATTACCCGCGGCGGCCCGAGCGATCATGACAACCGATACCTACCCCAAAGCGGCCAGCGCCACTGCACAGATCGGGGAAACAGAGGTGAAGGTCGCCGGGATTGCAAAAGGGTCCGGCATGATCGCACCGCACATGGCAACGATGCTGGTATACATCTTCTCGGACGTTGCCATTACGCAAACCGCGCTTCAGACGCTCGTGTCCAGGATCAACGCCCGCAGTTTCAATGCCATAACCGTAGACGGAGACACGTCGACTTCGGATACGCTGCTTTGCGCCGCAACCGGCAAGGCTGGCAATGCGCAGATTACCGATCCGGACAGTCCGGAGGCCGCGTACTTTGACACGGCGCTTGAAAGCGTGATGCACGATCTGGCTCTTCAGGTGGTTCGGGACGGCGAAGGAGCGACAAAACTGATTGAGGTGCGCGTTACCCAAGCCGCATCCGATGCAGACGCATGGAAGGTCGCCCAAAGCATTGCAAATTCACCGCTCGTCAAAACAGCCATCGCCGGAGAGGACCCGAACTGGGGACGGATCGTCATGGCTGTGGGCAAGTCCGGCGCGGCGGCAGATCGCGACCGCCTGTCTATCTCGTTCGGAGACATTCTGGTGGCGGAAAACGGTTGGGTTGCAAGTAGCTACTCCGAAGAAGCAGGGGCCACCTACATGCAACAACCCGAGATCACTGTTGCGGTCGAGATGGGTCTGGGTGACGGACGCGCAACCATGTGGACATGCGATCTGACCAAACGCTATATCGAGATCAACGCGGACTACCGCTCGTGAAGATGGTTCTTGTCTCTGCCGTCGCGCTGATTGACCGCGACAATCGGGTACTGCTGGCGCAGCGACCCAAAGGCAAGTCCATGGCCGGCTTGTGGGAGTTTCCAGGTGGCAAGGTCGAGCACGGCGAAACGCCCGAAGCCTGTCTCGTGCGGGAACTGCGCGAAGAGCTTGGGATAGGGACTTGGAACAGCTGCCTGGCCCCGCTGACCTTTGCGTCGCACAGCTACGATGACTTTCACCTTTTGATGCCGCTTTTCGCTTGCCGCAAATGGGAAGGCATCCCACAGCCGAAAGAAGGACAGACCCTTGCGTGGGCGAAGGCGAATGCCTTACGGGACTACCCAATGCCGGCCGCTGACATCCCGCTGATTCCCATCCTGAGAGACTGGTTGTAAATAAAATTCGCGTCGCGCACAAAAATTGCGCAACAAAACCCGGGAAAATCGTCTTTTTGTGGCGGAATTGTAATGAATTGTGTCTCGAATGATGATAGTTTCATGAAACATCACTCTTGGAGACATCCATGCTTCGTACCATCACTCTAGGAAGCTGCGTGTCGATCCAGGGCTTTTTCGTTAAGGCTCTGGAAGATGGCCGCATTGTTGTGCGTGTCGGGACGCGGACTTTCAAAGGAATACCGATCGGTCGCACTGCATAACCGATCAACTTTACACCAACCAAAAAAAGAGGTGGCCCGGGCCACCTCTTTTTTTCTTGAGTTTCGGATTATCAGTCGAGGTTACGCTCGACCTCCTCGCGCTCGAAAATCTCGATGACATCGCCGGCGCGAATATCGTCATAGTTCTCGAACGCCATGCCGCACTCTTGCCCGGACTGGACTTCCTTAACCTCATCCTTGAAGCGCTTAAGCGTCTTGAGCGTACCTTCGTGGATCACCACGTTGTCCCGCAGAAGCCGTACGCCCGCCGAACGGCGCGCGACGCCTTCGGTTACAAGACACCCGGCGACCTTGCCAATACCGGAGACCTTGAAGACCTCCTTGATCTCGGCATAGCCGATGAAATTCTCGCGAATTTCGGCGCTCAACAAACCTGAAGCCGCAGCTTTCACGTCATCGACCAGGTCATAAATCACCGAGTAATACCGGATCTCCACGCCCTTTTGCTGCGCCGCGTTCCGCGCGGGCGCGTTGGCCCGTACATTGAAGCCGAACACAGGCGCGCCAGAGGCTTCCGCCAAACCGATATCACTTTCGGTGATCGCACCAACACCGGAATGCAGGACACGCACGCGCACCTCGTCATTTCCGATCTTCTCCATCGCCTGAACGATTGCTTCGGCAGAGCCCTGCACGTCTGCTTTCATCAGGATCGGCAGTTCGGTGACATTCTCGTCCGCCTTGGCCTTGGCCAGAAGCTGGTCGAGGGTCGTCGCGGCGCCTGCGGCAGCCCGGCGCTCTTTCGCGGCGTTCTCGCGGTATTCCGCGATTTCGCGCGCTTGCGCCTCTGTTTCCACAACGTTCAGAACGTCGCCCGCTTCCGGCGTGCCGTTCAAACCCAGAACTTCAACCGGAACCGACGGGCCAGCTTCATCGACACGGTCGCCCTTGTCGTTGATGAGCGCGCGCACCTTGCCCCATTGCTCTCCGACAACGAAGATATCGCCGCGGCGCAACGTCCCGTTCTGAACGAGAACCGTCGCGACCGGACCACGACCAACGTCAAGCTGCGCTTCGATGACGGCACCAGAGGCAGCACGGTTCGGGTTGGCCTTCAATTCAAGGATTTCCGCCTGCAAGGCAACTGCCTCCAGCAGCGTATCTAGGCCCTGACCGCTGATCGCGGAAACCTCGACATCCTGAACATCACCGGACAGCTGTTCCACGATCACCTCGTGCTGCAACAGGTCCGTGCGTACTTTGTCGGGATTTGCGTCGGGCTTATCGATCTTGTTGATCGCAACGATCATCGGCACCTGCGCGGCCTTCGCGTGATTGATCGCCTCAATCGTTTGCGGCATCACGGCGTCGTCGGCGGCAACCACGAGGATAACGATATCGGTGACCTGCGCGCCGCGGGCCCGCATGGAAGTAAATGCAGCGTGACCGGGCGTGTCGAGGAAACTCAGAAGCTGACCACTGTCCGTCTTGACCTGATACGCACCGATATGTTGCGTGATCCCGCCAGCTTCGCCCGAGACAACCTTGGCGTTCCGGATCGCGTCCAGCAGAGAGGTTTTGCCGTGGTCGACATGGCCCATGACGGTGATGACCGGTGGGCGTGGCGACAGGTCTTCGGCCTTGTCGTCAACCGAGTCGATCACGTCTTCGACGTCGGCATCCGAGACCCGGACCACCTTGTGGCCAAATTCTTCGATGATGAGTTCGGCAGTGTCAGCGTCGATAGACTGGTTCTGGGTCGCCATGATACCGTTGTTCATCAGCGCCTTGACCACGTCGGCGACACGTTCCGCCATGCGGTTGGCCAGTTCCTGCACAACGATGGCTTCGGGCAGCTGCACATCGCGGACGACCTTCTCACGCTCTTGCGTCCCGCCCATCGCCTTGCGGCGTTCGCGTTCCTGCTTGCGCTTCATCGCAGCGAGCGACTTCTGACGGCCACCATCCCCAGACAAGGCCTGGTTCAAGGTCAGTTTTCCCGACCGCCGACGGTCGCCACCGCCCTTGCCGCCCTTGTTCTCGCGACGTTCGCGGTCACGATCGGCGGGCTTGGCGCGGCTTGGTCCCTTGCCGGTGCGTGCAGCGTCCGCGGCCTGCGCGGCCGCAGGGTCAACCGGAGCATCCGCAGGCGCATCCGCTGCCTTGGGCTTGGCAGCATCACGCTTGGCTTCGGCAGCCTCACGCTTGCGTGCGTCCTCTTCCTCGGCAGCCTTCTGTCGGGCCCGCTCCTCGCGTTCGCGTTCCTCGCGTTCCTTGGCCTCCAGATCGGCCCGGCGGCGCGCCCGTTCTTCTTCGCGCTCGCGGGCTTCCTGAGCGCGGCGTTCTTCTTCTTCGGACTCACGCGCCTTGGCGGCGGCCAGCGCCTTGAGACGGCGTTCCATCTCCGCATCGGTCGCGGTGGCCGGTTTGGCAGACGCGCCACCGCCTTGCGACTTTGGGGCTCCGGGCTTGGGCACCAGAACGCGCTTGCGCTTGGTCTCGACCACAACGTTCTTGGTCCGGCCGTGGCTGAAGCTCTGCTTCACCTGACCGGTCCGGGAACCGCTGCGGAGACCAAGTGTTTTCTTGCCGTCTGTATCGCTCATGCGCTTGTCGTATCCTTTCCGGCAGCAGCGCTGCCGACATCATTTTCGCGGACGCCCAAAAGCCGCGTGGCTTCCTCTACAACACGTGTTGTGAGTCCACCAGCCGTTAAGGCGCCATGTATCACACTATCGCGGCCAAATGCCAAACCCATTTCCCGGGCGGACAACCAGCCGATATACGTCTCCGGCCCACCGGGGGGCCGTAATTTCGTTTTGCCGCGTTCAGACCCGTCGGAGGCCTGCAATAGAACGGCAGCTTCGCCGGAGACCAGCCAGCTTTTGACCTTCTCAAAGCCCATCACGGCCTCACCGGCCTTGCGACTGAGCGCAAGGAGGGAAATCACGCGCGCCAGAAGAAGGGCTTCGACCTGATCGGGCAGGTCTGGCGCCACTTCAACTGCACGCTTTGCGCCGCGGGCAAACAGCTTGCGGGACACAGCCGTGTCCAGTGCGGTTCGTGTCGCCCGAACCCAGATCCCACGTCCCGGCAGCTTGCCCGCAATGTCCGGGACGATGGCACCATCGGGCCCCACGACAAACCGGATCAACTCGGCCTTTGGCCAAACCGCGCCGGTGGCGATGCACTTGCGCTCCGCCCCGGCCTCCCGGTCTTTATCTGCGCCGCCGCGACCCATCGATCCGACCCGCTGACCCGGCTCAGGCCTGCGCCTCCTCCGTCTCGGCGGCGTCGTCCGCGCTCTCGGATGTATCGGCGACCAGATCCTCGGGGTCTACCCAGCCAATCGCCACACGCGCAGTCATGATGAGGTTCTGTGCCTCTTCGAGGGACACGTCGAATTGTTCAAGAACGCCATCATCCTTGACGCGCTCACCATCGACCGTGGTCCAGCCGCCAGCCAGTTCCCAATCCGCACAGGTCGCGAAATCCTCAAGGGTTTTGACACCGTCTTCCGCAAGCGCTTCCAGCATCTGGGGTGTGAGACCGTCAAAATCAATAAGACTGTCCTCGACACCCAGTTCGCGGGCGCGTTCAAGCGCCTTGCGGGCTTGCTCCTCAAGATGCTCGCGCGCTCGGGTTTGAAGCTCTTCGGCAGTGTCCTCGTCGAACCCGTCGATCACCAGAAGCTCGTCCTGCTCAACATACGCAACCTCTTCGAGGGACGTGAAGCCTTCTGACACCAGAAGCTGCGCAAGCACCTCATCCACATCGAGGGTCTCGACAAACATATTGGTGCGTTGCGCGAACTCAGCTTGACGACGTTCGGATTCCTCCGCCTCGGTCATGATGTCGATATCGAGACCGGTAAGCTGAGAGGCGAGGCGCACATTCTGGCCGCGACGACCGATCGCGAGGCTAAGCTGCTCGTCCGGGACGACCACTTCGATCCGCTCGGCGTCTTCGTCCAAAACAACCTTGGACACCTCGGCGGGCTGCAACGCGTTCACAAGGAAAGTTGGCTGATCTTCGTTCCACGGGATGATGTCGATCTTCTCACCCTGTAGCTCGTTCACAACCGCCTGCACACGCGAGCCGCGCATACCAACGCAGGCCCCGACCGGGTCGATGGAGTTGTCGTAGGAAATAACGGCAATCTTCGCCCGGCTGCCCGGATCACGGGCCACAGCCTTGATGTCGATGATGCCGTCGTAGATCTCGGGCACTTCCATCTTGAAAAGCTCTGCCATGAATTCCGGCGCGGTACGGCTCAGGAAAATCTGCGGCCCACGCGTTTCGCGACGCACGTCCTTGATGTAGCAACGGATGCGGTCATTGGGGCGATAGCTTTCGCGGCCGATTTTCTCGTTCCGGCGCAGAACGCCTTCGCCACGGCCGATGTCCACGATGACATTGCCATATTCCTCGCGCTTGACGACACCGTTGATAATGGTGCCCGCGCGGTCCTTGAATTCTTCGAACTGACGATCCCGCTCCGCCTCGCGCACTTTTTGCAGGATTACCTGCTTGGCCGATTGGGCCGCGATCCGGCCCATCTCGACCGGTGGCACTTGATCGACCAGTTCGTCACCGACTTGCGGTGGCGTGTCCTGGTCAACACCTTCTGCCAGCGCGCGGTCCAACTCAGTGGGTTTGCGCAACAGGAACCGGCGGTTCGGGAACTTCTCGGACGTTTCGGTTTCCGGATCAAAAACCTCGCGCACACCAGAAACGACGATGATGTCAGACTTCTGTGCCTTTGCAGTTTCCAATGCTGATTGCACTGTCATCTCTGCTTGGTAATTCTCAAGCTCTTCGTCATCGGACACGGTGCGCACGCGGGTGAAGGTCGCCACGCCGGTCTTGCGGTCGATGGAGACGCGGATGTCCATCTCCGCGCCGTAGCGGGACTTCGCTGCCCGGGCGAGGCTTTCTTCCATCGCTTCGATCACCAGTTCGGGATCGATCATCTTTTCCCGCGCGACTGCCTCGGCGGTTTGCAAAAGCTCAAGCTGGTTTGCAGAGGTAATGGCCATCTGTCTCTCCCTTAGGCGGTATTCGCCGGTGTCTCGTCTTCGCCATCAATGATGGTCTGTATTTCGTCAAACTGCGCTTCGTCGACCTCACCCGCATCCTTGCGCGCGCGCAGGACATCTCGGATCAGGTCATCGGTCAGAACGAGTTTTGCATCGCTCAACCACTCGAACTTCAGTCCGATGGTGCCTTCTTCGATCTCGATCAGGACCTCGTCGCCCTCGATACCCGCAAGCGCGCCTTTGAACCGGCGACGACCGTCGATCAACTCTGTTGTCTCTATTTTCGCCTCGTATCCGACCCAGGCAGCGAAATCCTTGAGGCGTGTCAGCGGCCGGTCAATTCCCGGGGAGGACACTTCGAGCGTATACTCATCCTCGATCGGGTCTTCGACATCGAGGATTGCGGAGACCGCCGTTGAAATCGCGGCGCAGTCATCCACTTCGATCCCCCCATCGGGCTTGTCCGCCATGATCTGGAGCAACCGGGTCTTGCCGCTCATCAACCGCAGGCGCACCAATTCATAGCCCAGATCCTCGATCACGGGCTGAACGATCCCGGCAAGGCGCTGGTCCATCATGGTCTTGGCGATCAGTTCGCTCACGACGTTTTCCTTGGGTCTAAAACAAAAAAACGGGCCGAGCGGCCCGCGATTGTGTTCCGGTGGGGCGCAGTGTGGACCTGCACCGCCGCTGTTGATCGGGCATATACGCCCGAATCTTCGCCAATACAAGGCCTGTCAGTCAGGCGGTGTTCAGGTCCTCAAGCAGCCGTCCGTGCTTGCGAGTCTCCGCCAGCAGGTCGCCGAAGGTTTCGATCCCTCGCGCTTTGAGCATCGGCAACATCTTCAGGAACACCTCCGTTGTCGCCAGTGCATCACCAAGGGCGGTGTGGCGTGCCTCCTCGGGGATGGACACCTCAAGCCGGTCTGCAATCGCATCCAGTGAATGCTCCGCGTTCTGTCCATAAAGCACCGCCGACAAAAGCACCGTATCCAGCACCGGATGATCGAACCGGGCCCCGATCTTTGCCTGCGCACGGTAGAAGAACGCCATGTCGAACGGCGCGTTGTGCGCGAGAA
This sequence comes from Tropicimonas sp. S265A, assembly GCF_049800835.1. Lineage (NCBI taxonomy): Bacteria > Pseudomonadati > Pseudomonadota > Alphaproteobacteria > Rhodobacterales > Roseobacteraceae > Tropicimonas > Tropicimonas sp. S265A. The sequence continues at coordinate 8,302 of NZ_JBNAFU010000011.1, read as the reverse complement.
GTACCGCACCGTCGGCAAAATCGTGAAATGCGCGCCCGGCAGTCGCAAAATCCGGTGCGTTTTCGACCATCGCATCCGTGATACCGTGAACGTTCGTGGAGGAAAGTGGGATCTTGCGACCCGGATTAACAAGCGTGTCCAGAATTTCGCCCTTGACCATCTTGCCACCGATCACGCGCGTGGCCGCGATCTGGCACACCTCATCGCCGCGATCTGGCATGAGACCGGTCGTCTCGGTATCGAAAATAACATAGCAAAGCTCGTCCAATCGATGCTCCATCACATCCTTCGAGGGACGCGCGTGCATCAGCTGGAAATCAAAGACCGCTTCACGCGGCACCGGAATATGCGTGCCGCAGGGCATGTCGGTGAGCGGCGCCTCGCGCAGTGTCAGCACATATGCCGGTGCCTGATCACTATCGGGAAGCGGCTCCAGCAGACGCATCCCAACACCGAGCCGCAGCCGTTTCTCAGGAATATCGATGCGCAGATCGGCACAGGCTTCGCGCGGGGCCTCCAGCAACTGAGCATAGGCCGCCTCGATCGGAGCTGCGCCCAGCAGTCCCGCCAGGGACCGATCGAGCCCCACTGCGCCACAACGTTCCAGCAGGGTTCTGGCGCGACCGTTGTAGAACACGACCTGATGTCCAGCCGTTGCGATCACCACCCCGGTGGGCAGATCTGACAAGACCGCCTGAAGGTGTGATTTTTCCGCCGAAACCCGGGTCGTCTCGCGCATCACCTGTTGCGCGAGGCCGTTCTTCATTTCGGTCAGGTTGGACGTGACAGCTGCCGCCGCAGGGGCCAGATCACCAAGATACTTGGCAGTTTTCTGGTCCAGATCGCTTTCGATATCCGCGTGCGCCCGCGCTCGCATGTCCGTGGCAAGCCGGTCCACGGCCTTCGCGACATTCTCGTCAAACAGCATCCAGACCCATGTCACGAGGCCGACAATGACGAACGCCGCCACCGCACCGGAGGTCACGAAGGCCGACAATGCCTCCGGCTCTGCCAATTGCCGATACCCGAGCCAGAGGGCAGCACAAACCGCCGCGACCCCCCCCAAGGCAACAAACGCGAAAAACAGAAAGACGCGAAACCGAAGACTCAGTGTATCAAACATGGCGTAAGCCCCCCCTCAGGGCTTTGGCTGTTCAGGCGCAGACGGCCTCCCTCAATGGATCCCCTTCCTCCATGGGAAACCAGTCGGCACCAACGGGTGCACCCTGTTCATCAAATTCCATACCGTCTGCCATGGCTGCGCGCCTTGACTCAGCGCAATCCACGATAACCGGCACCTCACTGCCGAATTGCCACCTTTCCATCGAAACGAGCGGGACGATGACCTGATCCGGTTGATTTTCATTGCGAAGCGCCCTGCCCATATCCACGGCGAGAAAGCGGTTCACGAAGGGCTTCACGTAGCTCCACGGCTGATAAAATGCCTGTTGCTCGTGGGCGACCAGAACTTCCACGCCGTCGGGCAACTGCGCCAGAGTGCGCGGGTACCAACTGTACTCGCTCCAGATCGTGAAGCCGATCATCGCCAGGCCTGCACTGATGGGCAGCATCGCCCGTGGCAGCCGTCCACCGGAGATCCAGTTGAGCAACAGGACAAGGCCGGCAGCCCCGAATCCGATGGAAAATGTCGCGACTAATTCCAGAAACATGCGTGTCCTATCATCCGAGTGCACCCTTACCCTGGCCTACAGCGGATTGCATGGTGCGCACCACCACGAACGCGTCACGCAGGTGGCTGCGCTCGAAATCCGAGAGACTGGTCGGCGCCATGAAATTGTCGGGCTTGGCCCCGGCCCTGATCTGTGCGGCCTGATGGTTGAGCCGTGTTTCTGCCACCAGGTCGTAGGCATCCAGAAGATCATGCGCCCCGGACTTCGAAATGATGCCCTGCTCCTGCGCCTCGACCAGCCGGGCACGTGTGTTGACGGCCGTCAATTGCCCCTGAAGTGCGTAGACGCGCCCCAGATCCACGATCGGCACCACGCCATTGTGCTTGAGGTCTATCTGGTTCTTGTGTTCGCCTGATTTGATCGTTGCGAAGCCGCGAAACATCCCCAACGGGGGTGTGTGCTTGAGCGAGTTCGAGACCATGTGCGCGACGAAGATGCTGTTGGAGGCCGCGCTTCTGAGCGTCGCTTCCCGCAGATCATCAAACAACGCGGTCGTGCCCCCTATGGGTCTCAGGTCGAACATCACAGAAGCAAGCATCTGCGCTTCGTTGTCGGGCTTTGCTATCCACTTTGCGAAATAGTCTTTCCAAACCGCCAGAGGCTGCCGCCAGCGGTCCGCCGTCGCCATCATATCGCCTGGACAATAGAAATACCCGGCATGGTCCAACCCATCAGAGACAAACTTCGACAGTGCTTTGAAATACGCGTCGTGTTCGGGTTGCATGGCATCGTCGATGATCAGGCAATTGTCCTGATCCGAGACACCGGTCTGTTCCTGTCGGCCCTGCGATCCGCAGGCCAGCCACAGGTAAGGGACAGGCGGCGCGCCAAGCGCGGCCTCGGCAAGCGTAAGCAGGCGACGGGTGGCTGCATCGGCGATATCGGTGATCAGGCGCGTGACAACCTCGTGCGGATTTCCCGCCCCGACCAACTGCGCCAGAAGCTCCGGCAGCCGTTGGGTCACGCGGGCGATCTCGGCACTGTCTGCAGCATGCGCCGCGTCGTAGACAAGCTGTGCGGAACTCAGGGCCTGAAACCTGATCAGGTCTGTCTGCGTGACGATCCCGACCAGCGTCCCCTTGTCCGTTATGGGCAGATGCCCGATCCGACGTTCCAGCATCGTGTGCAGGACATCCGTTCCCAACGCCTCGGGCGGCAGACTTACGGGATCGGCAGTCATTAGCGTGGTTACCTTCTCCTCGGGAGAGACCCCATCGGCCAGGGCCCGGGTCATATCGCGAACCGTGACGATGCCAACGAGGCGTCCGCCGTCTACTACCGCAAGCGAGGACACACCCCGTTCGCGCATGACCTGTGCCGCCCGCTGAACCGACTGCCCGGGCGTCACCCCAATCACCTGTCGTGACATGAGTTCCGAAATCCGCGCAGTGGACAGATCGGTCTTGCGGCTGTCGCCCGTGCGCGAACGCTTGAAGAATTTGGCAACCGACGGGTTTTCCTTGACCAGACGGTGGAAAACCGACGCCGGCAGAAGAAAGAGTTGCGCGTCGGTAACGGCCTTGGCGGCAGTCACGGCCTTGCCATCGCGGCTGAGCCCGCGTTCCGCAAAACTGTTTCCGGACCCAAGTTGAGACACCTGCGCACCGGAGGCGTCGGAAACGCTGACCTCCCCTTCGGCAACAACGTACAGACCCTTCAGCGTATCACCGACATCGTAAACGGACGCATCGGCCGGAACCGAGACCACCTCAATCGCCCCTGCGACATCGGCAAGTTCTTCTGCCGAAAGCGCATCATACGGATGAACGCGCGCAAGAAATGATGTGATCTGCGAAACGTCGTGCATCATTGCGGAAGGACCCTTTCGTTAGAAAAAAGCGCGCCCCGGCAGAAAACCGGAGCGCGCAGTCGTTTGACGCAGAGGAGGACGGGGGACGCCCCCCTCGACGCTGATCTTAGTGATCGACTGCTGCGCCTGCACCCTTGGGGATACGAACGCTTTCGACCAGTTCGACGATGTCCTGCGGAACCGGCTCGGTCGACTTCGACACGAAATAGGCCGTGACGAAGTTCAGTGCCGCACCAACCGCGCCGAACGAAGTCGACTTGATGGTCAGCAGAAGCGGATCGCTGTCATCAAAGGTGTTGGTGCCCGGGATGAAGAACCAGCCCTTGTGCAGGAAGATGTAGATCAGTGTCGTGACCAGACCGACCAGCATACCGGCAACTGCACCCTTGTTGTTGATGGTTTTCGAGAAGATACCCATCATCAACGCGGGGAACAGGGACGCCGCTGCCAGACCGAAGGCCAAGGCCACGGTTTGGGCCGCAAATCCCGGAGGATTAAGCCCAAGATACGTGGCCACACCAATGGCAACAGCCATCGAGATCCGCGCTGTCAGAAGCTCGCTTTTCTCGGACATGTTCGGGGTCAGCTGACCTTTGAACAGGTCATGAGACACCGCAGACGAGATCGCCAGCAACAGACCCGCCGCTGTAGACAGAGCCGCTGCAAGACCACCAGCTGCGACCACCGCGATGACCCAGCCCGGAAGCTGCGCAATCTCGGGGTTCGCCAGAACGAGGATGTCCCGGTTCACGCTCAGCTCGGAGCCCTGCCAGCCGCGCTCGGCAGCCGTTGCGGCATAGGCTTCGGATCCGTCGTTGTACCACTGGATCCGGCCGTCCCCGTTCTTGTCTTCGAACTTCAGAAGACCGGTGATTTCCCAGTTCTTCATCCAGTCAGGACGCTGCTCGTACTCCAGCGGTTCGGACTGAGTGCCGTTCGGATAGACCGTGTCGATCAGGTTCACGCGCGCCATCGCACCAACAGCAGGAGCCGTGAGGTACAGCAGGGCGATGAAAACCAGCGTCCAGCCCGCGGACCACCGCGCGTCAGCCACTTTCGGCACCGTGAAGAAGCGCATGATGACGTGCGGCAGACCAGCCGTACCGATCATCAGCGAGATCGTGAACAGAACCATGTTCAGCGTGTCGGCATGGTGTCCGGTGTAGGAGGCAAAGCCCAGTTCCTGCACAAGTCCGTCGAGCTTCTGAAGAAGCGGCTCGCCGGATGCAACATGCTCACCGAACAGTCCCAGACCCGGGATCGGGTTGCCGGTCAGTTGCAGCGAGATGAAGACCGCAGGGATGGTGTAGGCCGTGATCAGAACGCAGTACTGAGCAACCTGGGTGTAGGTCACACCCTTCATGCCGCCGAGAACCGCGTAGCAGAACACAACGCCGGCACCGATGAACAGGCCCGTTGCATTGTCCACTTCAAGGAAGCGGGAAAAGGCAACGCCAACGCCTGTCATCTGGCCAATCACGTAAGTGACCGACGCGACGATCAGGCAGATCACAGCAACCATGCGCGCGGTCGGGCTGTAGAAGCGGTCACCGATGAATTCCGGAACGGTGAACTTGCCGAACTTACGCAGGTAAGGGGCAAGCAGCAGCGCCAGAAGCACGTAACCACCGGTCCAACCCATCAGGAAGGAGCTGTTGTCATAGCCGGTGAAGGCGATGAGGCCTGCCATCGAGATGAACGAGGCTGCAGACATCCAGTCTGCCGCTGTCGCCATACCGTTGGTGACCGGGTGAACGCCGCGACCGGCGGCGTAGAATTCAGATGTGGAACCCGCCCGGGCCCAGATCGCGATGCCGATGTAAAGCGCAAAAGTCGCGCCAACCACCAGCAAGTTCAGGGTAAACTGATCCATTGTTCCGTGTCCCTCGGATTACTCTTCGACGCCGAATTCTTTGTCGAGGCCGTTCATGCGCCAGGCGTAGAAGAAGATCAGTGCCAGGAATACGAGGATCGATCCCTGCTGTGCGAACCAAAAGCCGAGGTCCGTTCCTCCCACCGGGATGCCCGAAAGAAGCGGGCGCAGTAGAATGCCAAATCCGAACGACACAGTCGCCCAGATTACGAGGCAGATTTTCACAAGGCGAATATTGGCCGCCCAGTAGCCGTTGCTGTCAGAGTTGTCCGACATGACTCTCTCCCTTTCCAAAATTAGGGGTTCCGCGCGGAACCCCCCGGTTCCTCTAACCCGTAATCCCTGCCACGAGCCCATCCAGCGATGCCTTGACGTCGTCGATCGACGCCATCGCATCGACTTTGGACAAGCTGCCTTGCTGCTCGTAATAGGTGATCAGGGGTGCCGTCTGGGCGTGATAGGCTTTCAGCCGCTCGCGCACCGTCTCAGCATTGTCGTCGGCCCGGCGCTTCATGTCCGTTCCGCCGCATTTTTCACAAACCCCGGCAACTGCCGTGGGTTTGAAATCGTCGTGATAGCCTTCGCCACACGCACCGCAGGTAAAGCGGCCCGAGATGCGACCGACCATCGCCTCGTCATCGACCTCGAGCGAGATCGCTGCGTCGATTGTCTGCCCGGTTTCCTTGAGCAACTCGTCCAACGCTTCGGCCTGGGCCGTGGTGCGTGGAAAGCCATCGAGGATGACACCGGACTTGACATCATCATCGCCCAGACGATCCTTCAGGATCGCCAGAACGATCTCGTCCGAGACCAGTCCACCGGATTCCATGACCGCTTTGGCGGCCTTTCCGGCTTCGGATCCCGATGCGACCGCTGCCCGCAACAAATCGCCGGTGGACAGCTGCACGAGCCCGAACTTTTCTTCGAGCATACGGGCCTGTGTTCCCTTGCCGGCCCCAGGAGGGCCAAGCAGGATGACATTCACGGTCTTTGTGATGGTTGATCCGTCCATTGCCCTCAGTCCTTTTTGTTCATTCTGTTGTTGATGAGGTCGTCGACGACGGATGGGTCTGCGAGGGTTGATGTGTCTCCGAGGGCGCCGAAGTCGTCTTCGGCGATCTTGCGCAGGATGCGGCGCATGATCTTGCCGGAGCGGGTTTTCGGCAGGCCGGGGGCCCATTGGATGAGGTCCGGGGCGGCGATGGGACCGATCTCGGTGCGGACCCAGGTGCGCAGCTCCTTGCGGAGCTCCTCCGAGGGTTCCTCGCCGTTCATCAGGGTCACGTAGCAGTAGATGCCCTGGCCCTTGATGTCATGCGGGTAGCCGACCACGGCGGCTTCGGCCACCTTGGCATGCGCCACCAACGCGGATTCCACTTCGGCGGTGCCCATCCGGTGGCCCGAGACGTTGATCACGTCATCGACCCGGCCGGTGATCCAGTAATAGCCATCCGCGTCGCGGCGGCAGCCATCGCCCGAGAAGTAATACCCCTTGTAGTCAGAGAAGTAGGTCTTCACGAAGCGCTCGTGATCGCCGTAGACCGTGCGCATCTGGCCCGGCCAGCTGTCCTTGAGGCAGAGCACGCCCTCGGCCGTCGTCTCGTGGATCTCCTCGCCCGAATGGGGGTCCAGGACCACCGGCTGGACGCCGAAGAACGGGGTCGTGGCCGAGCCGGGCTTGAGCGCCGTGGCGCCCGGCAGCGGGGTCAGCAGGTGGCCGCCGGTCTCGGTCTGCCACCAGGTGTCGACGATCGGGCATTTGCCCTTGCCGACGAGGTCATTGTACCAGTTCCAGGCCTCGGGGTTGATCGGCTCGCCGACCGTGCCCAGCACCCTGAGCGTGCTCAGGTCGCACTTCTCGACGAACTCCGGCCCTTTGGCCATCAGCGCGCGGATCGCGGTGGGGGCGGTGTAGAACTGGGTGACCTTGTGCTTGTCGCACACTTCCCAGAACCGGCTGGCATCGGGGTAGGTCGGCACGCCCTCGAACATCACCGTGGTGCCGCCATTGGCCAGCGGCCCGTAGACGATGTAGCTGTGGCCCGTGACCCAGCCCACATCCGCCGTGCACCAGTAGATGTCGCCCTCATGCACGTCGAAGACGTATTTCTGGGTCATCGCCGCATAGAGCAGGTACCCGCCCGAGGAATGCACGACGCCCTTGGGCTGGCCGGTGGAGCCGGAGGTGTAAAGGATGAACAATGGGTGTTCGGCCTCGACCTCGACCGGGCGCTGGACCTCGTCCGCCTCCAGCATCAGCTCGTTATAGTCGAAATCGCGCCCGTCGACCCAGGTGGTCTGCCCGCCGGTGCGCTTGACCACCAGCATCTTGACGTCGTCCTTGGTGTGCAGCAGGGCGGCATCCGCGTTGGACTTGAGCGGGGTCTGACGGCCGCCGCGCGGGGCGTAGTCGGCGGTGATCACCAGCTTGGCATCCGCGCCATTGATGCGCGCGGCCAGCGCGTCCGGCGAGAAGCCCGCGAACACGATCGAGTGGATCGCGCCGATGCGCGCGCAGGCCAGCATCGCATAGGCCGCCTCGGGGATCATCGGGAGATACAGGATCACCCGGTCGCCCTTGCGCACGCCGAGGTCTTCCAGAACGTTGGCCATCTTGCAGACCGAGCGGTGCAGCGCGGTGTAGGTGATGTGCTGCGCGGGCTCTTCGGGATCGTCGGGCTCGAAGATGATCGCGGTCTGGTCGCCGCGGGTCGCCAGGTGCCGGTCAATGCAGTTGGCCGCCACATTCAGCGTGCCATCCTCGAACCAGCGCACATGCACGTCGTCATGCGCAAAGGACGTGTCCTTCACCTTCGTATAGGGCTTGATCCAGTCCAGAGAGCGCCCATGCTCGCCCCAGAACCCCTCCGGATCCGAAACCGAAGCCGCATACATCTCAGCATAACGATCCGCATCAATATGCGCGGT
>NZ_JBNAFU010000010.1:0-83022 GCF_049800835.1 Tropicimonas sp. S265A | reverse complement strand
GTGCTGGAACATCCATGCCACCCACCGCGCCATTGAAGGCCCAGAAGTTTCCTGTCTCCATCATGTCGCGCATCGAAGACATCCGACCACCCATCATGGCACCGCGCATGCCGCCCATGGCCCCCCCTTCCATCAGCAATGCGATGTCCCTTGCCGATCCCAAATCGGGCATGGCATGGGCATTCGGCGGCAGGGGTTGAGGCGTTCCGCGCCGCGCGCTTGTACCGTCGCCTGTCACCTCGAAGGCCACTTGAGAAAAGCTTTCATCACGGCTCAATTGCACGATATGGCCCGCGCTACCTACCTCTGCGGTCACGTCGACGATCAGGTCCACCCGTTGTGCCGACGAGAGCAGGAATGGGCCTTCCACAGGTTGCGGTGTGGCCAGCGGCATCCCGTCCATGGCCACAATCCAGCCTTCGAGCCCCTCCAGCGCGAGTTGGAAAATCCGGGCGTTCGATGCATTGATCAGCCGCAGGCGCAGTCGCTCATGCCGTTTCACATGCTTCGCGAGATTGTAGACGCCGTTCGTTGTTATGTAGTTTCCAAGGCGCCCGGCATGGCTAAGGTCATGCATCGCACCAAAAGTATCCGCGATCTGGGCAGTCTCTGGATCGATGCGCCAATCGTCGAGGATCAGGACCTCTTCATGGTCGATATCGATCGGCTCCGGCTCTTCGACGATCAGCGCACCCTGAAGACCACGTGCGACCTGCTCGAACGAGCGGTTGTGCGCGTGATACCAATAAGTGCCCGCGTCGGGGACAACGAAATCATAGTCAAAGCTGTCCCCGGGGCGAATGGCGTCCTGCGTCAGACCCGCCACCCCATCCATCGCATTGTCGATGCGGATCCCGTGCCAATGGGTCGATGTCGGATCGGGTAACTCATTGACAATACGTCTCTGTACCCGCGCGCCTTGCGTAACCCGGATTTCAGGGCCCGGCGCGATACCATCGAACCCCCAGATCTGTGTTTTTCCGTAGTCATCAGGCAAAAGCTGTATATCTGCGATCCGGGCTGTCACCGCGCGCATGTCTGTCTGCGCGAGCAGTGAATTCGGCATGCACACCAAACCGGCAGCACTCATGCGAAGGAAGTCGCGTTTTGAAAGTTTCATGATGGCACCGTTAGGATTGAGGTGAAAACAGCCGTGGCAAGCAAGATGACACCGATACAAACCCATTCGAGAGAAATCGATCTTGCAAGGTGCGGCCCAGCTTTGGGATCACCGCTCTGCAAAGCGGGCACAAGCCGTGTTTTGTTGATGGCGGCAAGGGCCAGAAGCAGCGTCACGACGGCAATCTTTGCCAGAAGTGTCAAACCATAGCCAGTGCCGAGGAGCGCGGAAAACGATCCCACCAGTCGCCACGTCATCACCACGCCAGCAAGCAGCAGCAGCGGGACCGCAACAGATGCGACCTGGCCAAAGCGATGTCCAAGCACGGCAGCAACTCGCAATGTGTCCGCAGACCCCGAAAGCTTTTGGAGCGGAAGAAGGACGCCGATCCAGAAGGCGGCAACGATCAGATGACCGAACAAGACGGTCTGAAACCACAGACGATCTTCGCTGGCGACATGACCGATCTCGCAAAAACTCCAGATTGCCAAGAAACTGCCCAAGAGCGCCACCCAGAGCCACCGCCCCCCGATTACCACGCCGGTCAGGAGAGCCCCCAAGCCCAGAAGCCGCAACAGCAAAGCGTCTCCGGGCGGGGTTTCCCAGAGCAACGCAAGGATCGTCAGATCCGTCATGCCCGAAGCCTCATCCATGAGCACTGCGCCCCGCACGGCAAAACCGAGCAATGACATCGCAGCCGCCAGAAGAGCAAAGAAGACGGCCCAGGCACGCAAGAAACGGTCGAGCCCAGCCAACTGCTCGTGAAAGACTTGGCGACTCAGTATCAGCCCGGCACTCGTGAGGATGCCGAGATAGAGCAAAAACTTTGTGGCAATCGCAGCCTGACCCCAGATATCCGGCACCACTCACTTCACTTCAAATGAGAAGACACCGTTCATGGGGTGTCCATCAACACCAAGTCCGCGCCATTCGATTTGATACATGCCCGACCCCATTGGCGTCAGAGGAAGTGTGAACTCTTTGACAAAGCCGGATTGATTGCCGAGGTCGAGAGCCTCGGTGTGCGCCTCTGCATGGGTCATTTCGACTTTCGTCAGTCGCATCCCATCGTTGAAGCGCAATCCAATCGTCTCGGGTACGGCGTCAAGAATGGCCCCGTTTGCAGGCGTCATGCTTTCCTTTTCCGAGTGGGCGAGTGCTTGCGCGCTGGTCAGCGCCAAAAAAATTGTCAGTACGACTCTGTACATCACGGATCGTCCTTCGTCGGTTATTCGGGTTAGTTTATACCATTTGCACGTTGCAACTCACGCACATAGGCCACGATCATCTTCACATCACCATCCGTGACACCTTCGACCGGCGGCATGTTTCCAAAGCGCCAATGATGCGCACGAACACCATTCTTGGCCGCCAGAAGGAAGGCGGCATCCCCATGGTGGCTGGGTTCGTAGATCTTGTGCACCAGAGGAGGCGCCACACCGTCCTGCCCGGCGGCATTTGTGCCGTGGCAGGCCGCACATTTCGCCTCGTAGGCCAATTTGCCGATCTCCGCATTCGCGGACAGCGTTTGCGGTAGAATGACGTCGACCATGGGACTGTAGGTGCGAGACGCGTCATCCTCGCTCGTTGCCACGTCATTATCGGTTGGTCCTGTCCACCAGAAGCCAATGGCAAGAACCACCGCAAGGGCGATGGAAATGATCACGTAACGCCCCATCAGATCAACTTGACCTGCGTTCCGACCGGTGTCCGATTGTAAACCTCAATGATATGTTCGTTGTAGAGGCCGATGCAGCCGCTGGAGGAACGACGACCAATTTTGCGCGTATCGTGTGTTCCGTGAATGCGATAGTATTGCCATGTCAGGTGCAGCGACCGCACCCCGAGCGGATTGTCCGGACCCGGCGGCATGTAGGCTGGCAAGGATGGATCGCGTTCGCGCATAGATGGCGTGGGCGTCCAATCCGGCTCGGGATCTTTGAAGACGATCTCAGTATAGCCTCGCCGCGTCAGCTCATCCGTCATTGGAACAGATGTCGGATAGAGAAACATTTCACCATCAGCGGTCCACTGCTGAAGCGCCCGGGAATTGGTATCCGCAATAATGATGCCTTTGCCCAGACGATCGAAGTGGTCTTGCCAATCGTGGGTTCTGAAGCTTGAAGCGTTACGCCGTACCGGTGCGCGTGTTTCGGCGCGCAGCACCGAAGGCGCGAACAGGAGCGTCGCACCGATGCCGCCGATCAGCTGACGACGTGACCGAAAGGGTCGATTTCTTGCCTGCATGGCTCTGCCTCGTCTCCATGTCGAACGCCTTGTTTTCTATCGAAGATCAGCAAGCGGCGAAACGCAGGGAGAGCCAGAATTTTGTAAGGTTATGTATCAACCCACCGGTTGGACGGCGAGCCTAGGCCTTTTTGATCGGGGCCGAAAATCCGGTTTCGGCCCGCGTCTCGGGATGCTCGTACGAGGATGTCAACGCGGCTTGATCCGCAGTCACGGGCAATACAATCTTTGCACAGAGCCCACCCTCCGCGCGGTTCGACAGAGTGATCGTGCCGCCGTGTTGCAGAACGATGCTGCGAGCGATTGAAAGGCCCAGCCCATGGCCACCGGTTTCTAGGGAGCGCGATCCCTCAAGGCGCAGGAAGGGCTGAAACACATCGCCTAAGCGGTCGTCAGGGATCCCGGGTCCATCGTCTTCGACCAAAATCTCGACGCTGCCGTCAGAAATGCGCCAGGATAGCGTCGGGTTGCACCCGTATCGCCCCGCATTGTCGATGAGATTGCGCAAGGCACGGCGCAGCGCCTTGGGCTTGATCTGCACCATTGCCTCGGGTCCTCGGCGTACGTCCAACGCAGTGTGGGTCGCGTCCCGAATGTCGATCAGAAACGTGCCAATCTCAATTGGCTGCAGGGCTTCGTCCTGACCCACACCGCGTGCATAGGCCAGTGTGGCCTCAACCATATCCTGCATCTCGTCGAGAGAGGCCGTGATGCCGGTCTTGGTCTCCGCATCCTCCACCATCTCGGCATGAACCCTGAGCGCGGTGAGTGGCGATCTCAAGTCGTGGGCCAGGGCGGCCAGCATCTGCGTCCTGTCCGTTACAAAGCGGGCCAAGCGCGTTTGCATGTCATTGAAAGCCGTTGTCAGGTTCCGCACTTCATTTGGGCCAACCGGCGTGAGGGGGCCCTGCCCGCCACCACGCCCGAATTCCTCGGCGGCAGCGGCGAGATCATTCAGGGGCCGCGTCAGGCGCGTGAGCAGAAACCAGAAGATCGCCAGCAGCAACACGGCAGCCGTCAGCACAAAAGACAGCGTGGAAGCCCAGGACCATTGTATCGGCGGCCGCTCGAACCGGGTGGCGACGTTCAACCATTGGCCCCCGGCTATGGCGATTGAGACCTCCATCTCGAGCGCCGCCAGAGTTCCCTGCATCATCTCGGCATGCATTTCCGCCATTTCCGGCGAAAGGTTCGGCAACGGCAACAGCCCCTGTTCAATCTCGTGCACTTCGACCCGGATATCGCGGGTGTAGCCATCGTTCAAAAGCGCTCGAATGCGCGCTTCGATCGCTCCGTTCTCATCATGATGGGAGTGCGTCACAGCAGGGGTGTCGCCGAGATCGAAGCGTACAAGGGGCGAGTTTGCCGCCGCTACGATATCCTCATGCAACGTCGGCGGTGCCTCCTCGATCAGACGGGCGACGTTTGCCGCGCGTCCGGCTGCCTCGCTGCCGATGGCCGCTTGCACGGCAAGCGACCGTTCATCGACGAAAAGCCAGAGCCCCACGACCTGCGCAACGAAGAGGACCACCACCACCAAAAAGGCGATCTGTGAGCGGAACCCCATCTGCATCAGGCCTCGATCTCCACATCACAGCTCAGACAATACCCGCCATTGCGGACCGTCGATATGATCCGAGGGCGAAGCACATCGGGTTCGATTTTCCGGCGCAGGCGCGAAACCTGATTGTCGATGGTACGATCAAATGGTCCGGCGACACGGCCGGCGCTCAACTCCAGAAGTTCATCCCGACCGATCACCGCCCGAGGACGCTCCAGCAAGACCGTCAGCAGCTTGGCTTCCGCTGTGGTCAGTGCATTGACCGTGCCATCGGGGCAAATGACATGACTGGCGTCGTGATCAAAAGTGATCCCGGCAAACACGGCTCGCTTGCCTGCAAATGTTCCGCCATGGGGCGCGTATCCGTCTCCCGCGCGACGCAGGATCGCATTGATCCGGGCCAGAAGCTCGCGCGGATTGAAGGGCTTGGCCAGATAGTCATCTGCGCCGGTGTCGAGCCCTTTGATCCGAGCGTCATCGTCGCCGAGCGCCGTCAGCATGAGGATCGGGGTATGCTGCTGCTCTCGGCGCAACCGTGCGCAGGCCGCGAGCCCGTCTTCTCCCGGCATCATGATATCGAGTACGATCAGATCGAATTTGCCCTCGCCCAATCGTTCATCCATCTCACCCGCGCTTTTGGCTCCCGTCGCGCGCAGCCCATTTTTCTCCAGGTAGCGCGTCACCGAGTGCCGGATCTCTGCATGATCATCGACGACCAGGATATGCGCCGATGACGCCATCAGCGATCAGTCTCCGCAAATCGGCCCGTCTGGCCGTTCGGCCGTCTGTTCCATAGATCAATCTCCATAACACGCAGAATAGATTGTTCTTTCGGGAAAGACCCGCACTTCGTTTGTCGCAATATGTATCAATAGACCTGACATGTCTTGACCCTCCAGCTGCTGGAAGCCCCATCTGACGCGTCATGACCGGCGTAAGACCAGACATATCGGGGCAACATCCCTCCCACTCAGCGCATCGGACCATGGCGGCACCCGCTTGGATCGGATTTGCGCTTTTTGTGGTCACAATGCCCGCCCACCTCCTCCTGGAACAGGCAGACTCGCTTGCCTTGGCAGCGGTCACACTGGCCCTGATCGGCGGGGCCTATATCGGGTTCGGTGCCGCCGATGGCCGTCGCTCCGTGTTCTGGTCTGAGCTGGCGGTTGCTCTCGTCTTTGGGGCGGCGGCCGTAGCGGGTCTCCTTTGGCATTGGGCAGCCTTGCCTCTGGGTCTCGCGCTCCATGCGCTGTGGGATCTTGCCCATCACAATGCGGTCCGCCTTGCCCGGGTCCCACGCTGGTACATCCCGTTTTGCGTCGTCTTTGATCTAATGGCGGCAGCCTTTCTTGTGCTGCTTTATACAAGGTAGGCCATGGTGCGTGTCGTTGTTCTCGTCCTTCTGGGGCTGGTGCTCCTCGTTTTGGCGCGTCCGAACCTGGTGGGCCTCGACATCGATCTGCCGGAGCGCGATGACCTGCGGCGCTGGATCGATGCTGCTGGTTTTCTTGGCCCGGTTCTGGTCGTGGCGCTTATGACGTTGGCAATCGTGGCCAGCCCCCTGCCCTCGGCGCCGATCGCGCTCGCGGCTGGGGCCGCCTACGGTCACACCTTCGGGACCCTGCTCGTCGTGCTCGGCGCAGAAATTGGCGCGCTTGCCGCTTTTTTGCTCGCGCGCGGGCTGGGGCGCCCTTTTGTGGAACGCCATATCGGCGAGACGATCGGACGTGGACTTCTGGGATCACAGAATACTCTGACACTTCTGGTGTTCGGTAGCCGGCTGCTGCCATTCCTGTCTTTCGACATGGTCAGCTACGCCGCAGGGTTGAGCGTCCTGCATCTCTGGCGGTTTGCCCTAGCGACGCTCGCAGGGGTCGTTCCGGCAAGCTTCTTGCTCGCTCATCTCGGCAGCGAGGCCATGAATGGCGACGTGCAAACCGCCACCTGGACGGCCCTTGCGCTCGGCGGGTTCACTGCGCTGTCCGCCCTATTTGCGGTCTGGCGCGGCACCCACACTGCAAAAAAGGAAATCTGATATGGCCGCTCATGGACACGCAGGACATATGCCGTCTTCTGGCAAGGCTCTGGTTATATCTGCCTGGTTGACCGGCATATACTTCCTGATCGAACTTGCAGTTGGGCTCTGGATTGGATCAATCGCGGTTCTGTCGGATGCGTTTCACACGTTGTCGGCCGTAGGCGGTGTGCTTGTCGCCATCATCGCGCAACGGATCGCGCGCCGCCCGGCGGATATGGCGCGCAGTTACGGGTGGTATCGCGCCGAGATCATTGGCGCGCTCGTGAACGGCGGCTTTCTTCTCGGCATGGCGCTTCTGGTAATCTGGATGGGGGCGATGCGGCTCGGAAGTCCGATCCATCTGCCGACGGGACCGATGCTTTGGGTGGCCTTCGGCGGCTTGGTCACCGAGGTGATCTCGCTCGGTCTCATGTGGAAATCCAGCCAGGATGATCTGAACGCCCGCGGGGCCCTCTGGCACATCATCCAGACCTTCGTCGGCAGCCTGTTGATCATCGTGACCGCGCTTGTCATCGAGTTCACCGCCTTTCTGGCGATCGATCCGATCCTTGGTATGGCCTTTGGGGTCGTGCTCCTCTGGGCCTCGGTTGGAGTAATCCGCGAGGCGGTGCATATTCTGTTGGAAGGAACACCTGAGGACACTGATCTCGAGGCCGTGACCGCCGATCTTCGCGCGCAGGACGGCGTTCTTGATGTTCACCATGTCCACGCTTGGACCCTGACCAGTGGCAAGCATGCCTTCTCGGCCCATCTGCGTCACGCAGTCCCTGCCGATGCCGCGCGCATCCTTGAGACCGCATATACGCACCTGACCGAGCATCACCGGTTTCACATGGTGACCCTTCAGCTTGAAACGGATTGCCTCGACGAGCGCCATGCACAGGACCTGGACGTCACGTCGTCGACGGGGCGGGAGGCGCCGCTACATACACCACCAGCGCATCGCGATCACCTCGACAGTGCCGCTCCAGATGCTGGTCACGACCATAATTAAGAAGGAAACGATACATGAAACGACGTAGCTTTTTGTTGACCGGTGCTGCCGCGACCCTCGCGCTTCCGGCGATGGCCGATGCCGGACCCATCGTAAAGGTTGTCAAAACCCCGACCTGCGGATGCTGCACCGCCTGGGTCGATCATGTGAGGCAGGCCGGGTTTCAAATCGAGGCCCAGGATGTCGACCAAGACACCCTTTACGCGCTGAAAGACAGGCTCCAGATCGCCCCGGAGCTGGCCGGGTGCCACACCGCAGTGGTGGGCGATTTTTTCATTGAGGGCCATGTGCCGGCTGAAGACATCGCCCGGCTTCTCTCGGAGCAACCGACGGCGCGTGGGCTGACTGTGCCCGGTATGCCGATGAGTTCCCCTGGCATGGGCGGTCCCGGCGCCGGGGACACCTTCGATACGCTGCTTGTCGGGCTCGATGGCGCGACATCGGTCTTTGCCAGTCACAGCTAGGCCAATCGGTAGGTGCCGCGGGAGGGGTTGTTGACCCGACCCGCATCGACAAGCGCCCGCAGCGCACGGTAGGTCGCCTCATGCGTCAGCTGGAGGCGTGCGGCAAAGTCGACGACGGTGCCATCCAGAAGACCCGCAACGATCCCCGCCATCACCCGATCCTCGGCGCGTCGGATGCCGACAATTTCCATGATCTGCCGGTGCGCCTGAACCTGTTGGGCCGCCTGGCGCCCATAGGCCCGCGCGAAGTCCGGGTTTCCAAAAGCGGCGAGAACCGCGGATTTATCGATCCGGACCAACTCACCTGCATCCATCACGATGGCATCGCAATGATAGCGCTCCGAAAAGACCGAGGCTTCGGCAAAGCTGGTCCCGGATGCCGCCCGGTGAATGATGAGGCGCTCGCCATTCGGACCAACCCGCTCGAGATGCACACGCCCGGTTATTAGCACATAGAGGCCCAGGGTCCTTGCACCCTGTCGAAAGAGCACGTCGCCAGCCGCAATTGTTTGCGACTGACGCGCAGTTGTTGGGAGAAGGTCGTAGGGCTCTGGCAGCATATGATTGAAATCATATTCCAGAGCAGGCCTGCGTGCTACGAAAAACGGGTATCGTGCCGTTCAAAAGGATCCCCCCATGCGCCTTGTTGCTCTCCTGCTTGCCCTGTCATTGTCTGGACCCGTCGCGGCCCAGCACAGCCATTCCGCGACCGGGCATGCGATGCCGGGTCCGCAGGAAACCGGGCAATCTGCCTTTGCCGCCATGGCCGAGATCGTAGCGCTCCTGCGCGCCGATCCCGACACCGATTGGGCAAATGTCGATATCGCGGCTCTCAGGCGACATCTCGTGGACATGGAGCTTTTGACGATGGAGGCCGAGGTTACCCGCAGTGTGCGGCCCGCCGGTCTCCGGTTCGAAATCCGGGGGGCACCGCGCGTCCTCGAAGCCATTCGCACCATGGTGCCTGCCCATGCGCCGTTCCTGGCTGCCGAGACGGGTTGGGAGGTCACGACAGAGGAACTCGGGGATGGTGTTGCCCTCGTCGTCGATGGCGATATCGACCAGATACAAGGTCTTGGATTCTTCGGACTGATGACCATCGGCGCGCATCACCAAGAGCATCATCTGATGATGGCAAAAGGTGCACCGCCCCATCACTGAATCGATGATCGGCCACAGTTTTTCTGCGACAGCCCCTGGTTGGCAGACAAAACGTTACAAAACCCGCGTTGACCTTCCGGCGCAGGAAGGTTGCACAGTCGATATGATATGGATGCGTCTGATGACACTCAACGCAGGGATTTGCTGTATTTTGCCACTGCTGGCGCGGGCCTGGTCGCCTCCGGTGCGGCGCTCTGGCCGCTGATCAATCAGATGAACCCTTCGGCGGATGTGCGCGCCCTGGCGACGATTTCGGTGGATATTTCCGGGCTCGCGGAAGGCACGCAACTGACCGTCAATTGGCGCGGGAAGCCCGTCTTCATCCGCCACCGAACGCAAGCTGAGATGGCCCAGGCGCGTGAAGAGGCGGTCTCTGCCTTGCCAGACACCGATGCGCGCAATCCCAATCTTCCCGGCGAGGCCACAGCCCTGGATGAGAACCGCGCCATTCCGGGCCATGACGCCTATCTCGTGATGATCGGTGTCTGCACGCATTTGGGATGTGTCCCGCTAGGCGATGGTGCAGGTGATTTCGGGGGATGGTTCTGTCCGTGCCACGGGTCGCATTACGATACCGCGGGGCGTATCCGCAAAGGGCCCGCGCCGGAGAACTTGCATATCCCGCCGTTGTCTCTTTCGGAAGACTTGGTCCTGACCCTTGGATAGAAGTCGCCAACAATATTTCATTTGGCAATTTGTTCCGCCAAAACGACGAAGACTACGTCGAGCTTCTGACCATCGAACCATAATGGCTGCTTAACTCCATCACGCCACTCATAAACTAGGCCAACTATTTCTCCCGATTGAGCGTCAACGATACGGTCGGTCGCACGAGCTTCATCCCCATCATCTTCAAGCATGCCATTTCCCAAATCAAAAGACTGGCCTCGGAAACCTCGCCAATGGTTATGCGATGCAGCACGGCCGGTCGTTGTTGTATTTTGATGGTCTTGTGGGTCGTCTGAACAGGCGAGTTATGGCCATTCAAACGCGTGTGGCATCTCACTATGGAGGTGGTCACAAGCGTAAAATCTCATGTCAGTGCCTCCAGTTTTCGCGCTGTGCGCCACGGAATAGTCACGCATGCGTATCGCTGTCGTTCGAAAACTCATAATTACAATCTCGACGTATACGTGACCATACATCTTTGCCCAAGACCCTCCAGTCTCGGGAATCTGAGCGAGATCATGCTCAAGCAGATTTGGCATTTCCGTTAGCGGTAAGTTTTGCTTGCCATTCCAGCCGATGCTGTATCAATATTATAATATTGTATCACACTGTGGATAAGCCATGCCGAATATGATCGCAAGCGCACGCATTGCCACGCTGGCAGGATTATTGACCCTCGGGCCTGGGCTCCAGCCGGTGGCTGCACAAAGCTACCAAATCGATTGTGCGATCCTCCTGTGTCTTTCGGGCGGTTGGCCGGCCTCGACACCTTGCGCGCGTGCCCGTGCCGAGTTCATCCGGCGCATCACGCCCTGGCCCATTGAGCCGCCCCTTCAGATTTGGCGGTGTCCGATGGGTGCAAGCCTTCAGTCTTTTGGCGCGAAAGAGCCCCTGCCCTTTCTCCTCGAGGCACTCGCACCTGACCTACCCCAGAGACAACAATCTGTCCCACAGAGCTCGGTTTCATTGACGTGGCCTTTGGAACTACCCGCCATTCACCGGCGAGGTGGTACTTCTGTTGAGCCGCTCCCCGATGATTTTGCTCTCACGCTGGCTCATTCGGCTCAAAGCGCTGACATCGACATCAGCGGTCCTGAGTTCAACTTCGTGCGTTCCATTCGTGTGTACAACGTCACTTACGCAAGCCAACGCGAAAGCGGACGTGATGGGGATTGCAATCGCTTCTTCTCGATGCGGATTGGCACCTACGGCACCCAAGGCGACTTCAACTGGTCTCGCGGCTCCAGTCCAAGCCAGTTGCCGGAGGCCCACGTGGGACTCGAGCGGTATGGGGACCATTGTCCGGGTATATTCCACCGGTCGGTCTTCGTGGACTGGCGTGATTACGAAGGAAACTATGGCTTTGAGCAGGTGAACTACTGACGCCTCTTGTGGCCAACCGCATAGCGTACCGCAATATCTTGAAAAATTCGGTACATCAGGAACACAAAACTCGGTATAACGGGAACAAGAGAGATTCGGTACTTCAGGAACAATCGTGTCAGAAAAACAGGTAGACCTCTTCTTGGACCAGCTCGCTGACGCCCCGGTCAAAGACGAGCGTGCCCTGATGGAGTTCCCGTTTTTCTCCCTTCAGAAGCGCCCGCGGATGACCCCCTTCGTCTTTGACGACGGCACGGTGAAGATCGAGATTCAGCCAGGGCACAAGGGAATCGCCACGATCTGGGACAAGGATATCCTGATCTATCTCACATCACTTGTGAACGAGAGGATCGAACACGGGCAGTTCGACGCGGATGCCCCGGTCAGCGTGCAGGATCGTACGATCAAGTTCTCCGCCTACGACTTCCTGAAGGTGACGGGCCGCAGTTCCGGTAAGCGCGCCTATGAGCTCTTTCTCGACGCGCTGGATCGGCTGCGCTCCACCAACATCCTGACGAACATCACCGCCGGCGACGAACGCGAGCGGCGCGGTTTCGGCTGGATCGAGGACTGGCGCGTGATCGAACGCACCAATCGCAACGGTCAGCGCGTCATGGGGGCTGTTGAGGTCACGATGAACCGCTGGATGTTCAACGCCATCGTCAAGGATCGCCGGGTCCTGACAATCAATCGGGATTACTTCCGCCTTTCAAAAGGTCTTGAGCGGCGCCTTTACGAGCTGGCCCGCAAGCATGTCGGCCGTCAGCCGGAATGGTATATCGGGATCAAGCGCCTGGCCGAGAAATGCGGGTCGATCGATACCGAGCGCAAGTTCAAGTTCCGGATCAACGAAATCTGCGAAGCCGGCACCATTCCCGATTACCATGTCGAGATCGTGGATCCTGCCGAAGTGTCAACCCCGTTCAAAACGAAGGGAAAACAGGCACTTGTGCGATTTCAGCCGAAATTTGACGACCTCGCTGTTCCCGATGTACCGAATCTGTCGGACCTGACCGTCTCGCACTCCGTTCTGACCGAGATCAAGCATGCGAACCCGGAATACGACATCCAGTATATACTCGATGCCTGGCGGGAATGGGCTGCACGAAAGGACGATCCCGTGAAAAGCGCCAACGCCGCCTTCCGCGCCTTCGCCAAGAAGTACATCGAAGCAAACCCGATCTGGTGACTCGGTACATTGGGAACATACTTTCGGTACATCAGGAACATCCGACTCGGTACAACAGGAACACATCCTCGGTATATCGGGAACGTATGTTCGGTACATCAGGAACGCCAAACGACACCAGAAGACTGATTTCCTTGAGTCTTTTCAGTGCCCTAACCACATAACAAACCTAACCAAATTTCTAACAGAAATAACCAGAGCGGGAGAGACCTCTGACGACAGCTGCTTAGGACTCCCCTCGCAAATGCTAAGAAGCAGGTGCCTGACGCGACCGTTGGTGCCCAAACACCCATACTTTGATGCAAGTTGGCTTGTTTGCCCGTCTTTAGACCATTGGCGGGACCCAAGCCCGTCATGTTCCAGACCACACAACATGTTCCCGATATACCGAATCGCCTTGTTTCCAAGGCTGACACACAGAATGCGTGAACTTTTCCTGGTCCCCTTGGGGTTCGCGCGAGCGCGATACGCCGCTGCGGGGACGTTGCTTTAGAACCCGCTGGGTTCTCGCGCAGGCAACCCAAATAGACAGGACCCGTGTCCTCGCGCCCCAGGCGCTGCGGGCCGCGCCACGTCCCATCGATTGGGGTGTGCCTTTGCTCACTCCGGCACTTCGCCAGTGGGTCAGGTTTTAGAGACGACGCCCCTCAGGGGCTGCTCTCAAAACCAGATACCAAGGAGCAAGCCGATGTGTGCCACACCTGAGACCCCCACACCCGAAGCCATCAAGATCGCAGAGCAGAACGACCGCTTCCGGACAACATGGGGCGCGGACTTCACCGTGCCCGGTCAGATCGTGATGACGCGCGGTGTGGCCGACCTCTCGCCCGAAACCAAGGCGATCATCATGCAGCGGGTGCAAGGCTTCGACAGTTTCACCGAGGACAACGATCCTTACGGCGACCATAGTTTCGGGGCCTTCGATATCGAGATGGCGGGCGACAGCCATCGCATCTTCTGGAAGATCGATCTCTACGACACCGACTACGCCATGGGCAGCGATGATCCGGCCAACCTCACTGTGACCCGCCGCGTCCTGACGATCCTTCACGCCTCCGAATACTGAGCCGCCTGACCCGTCCTCGGAGCAGGCCCCAACATCCCCAGGAAAGGAGGTGATCCACCTCGTTTGACACGGCGGGCGGCGGGCACATGCCCCCTGCCGCGCCACACCCAACATCAATCGAAATCAAAGGATAAAGATATGACCAACCAATTAACCATCCCGTACGACGCGGCGATCATCTATGCATCGCTTGACCAGCTCTACCTGCACGATCTCAATCCCCGCCAAGAGGTAGCGCAGGAAGACGTGGAGACGCTGGCAGACAGCATCAGGACCTGCGGACTGCTGCAAAACCTCGGCGGCATTCAGGACGATGACGGCAAGATCGGCATCGTGTCCGGCGGTCGCCGTCTCAGGGCCTTGGCCTATCTCGCGGAAACAGAGCCCGACTTCGCGGGCGCAACTTCGATCCCCGTCCTTCTGGCACGTGATCTGGAGCAGGCGGAATTCTGGGCCAATGCGGAAAACACGGCCCGTGAAGCGCTCGATCCGGCAGACGAAATCCGGGCTTATGGGCGGATGGCTGCAACCAATGCAGATGCCGAAGCGATTGCCAGCGCCTTCGGTGTGACCGTTGCCCATGTCAAAGGCCGCTTGAAACTCGCCAATCTGCCCGATGCAGCCCTTGATGCGTTGAAAGCCAAGACCATCAATCTCTCGGCGGCGCAGAAGATGACGACCGCTCAAGACGAGAAACTGGTGCACGAGGCGCTGCAGGCCATTGCCGAGGGCCGTCTCTCGAATGTGAGCCAGTTGGACCACTTCCTGCACCCGAAAGCGGCCAAAGCCACGGACCGCCGCGCGGTGTTTGTCGGTGTGGAGGCCTACGAGGCCGGTGGCGGCAAGATCACGCGCGATCTTTTCTCCGAGGATATCTTCTTCGAGGATCAGGACATTCTGGATGAAGCCTTTGCCGCGCAATTGGCCGAAGCCGCAGAACAGGTGCGCGTCACCGATGGCTGGGCATGGGTGGAGACGCACAGCGAGGCCTATCTCGGCTGGAGCTTCATCGAAGACAGTAAGTTCGCCCGCGTCTATCCCGTCGAAGGTGTTCTCTCCGATGATCAGATGGAGCGCTATGAGAACCTCTGCGAGATGGCCGACAATGACGTTCTCAATGCGGAAGGAGAAGAAGAACTGGTGGGCCTCCATGTCATTTTGGAGGGTGCCTTTACCGACGCTCAGAAAGCCCATGCGGGATGCGTGGTCTATGTCGATCAGAGCGGGGGCTTGAAAGTCGAGGCCGGGCTGATCCGGCCCGAAGACAAGAAACCTGCCATTGCGGCGGGCGTGTTGCAGGCGTCTGTGCATGGGAGCGGTGCCGACAAGGCACCGAAATACCCCTATTCGCAAAAGCTGCGGGATGATCTGGACGCGATCAAGCTGGCCGCGTTGCAAAACGCCATGCTGGATCAACCCGATCTCCTGCTTGATCTGCTGACCTTCCAGTTGAGCGGGGCAACCGGGTTTCGTGACGTGTTCGATATCAGCCTCGGGACACCTAGCAACACACCCTCGGTCGAGGCCGGGTTCGAGATCGATAAGCGGCTGAGCAAGCCGGGTGTCAGTCCGTCAGACGCTTGGGGCGTCGATCTCAAGAAAGCCTTCGCCAGCTTCAAGAAGAAAGGGCCGAAGCATCGCGCTGCGGAACTGACCCGACACTTAGCGAAACTGCTGACAGGCGGGGATGACATCTTCCACGGAGTTCTCTCTGAGAAAGCAGGGGCCGATATCCGCAAGGTCTGGACGCCCACGGCGGAGAACCTCTTCAAGCGCGTGTCAGGACCGATGCTGAAGACCATCTATTGCGACCTCCTCGACCTTGCGCCAACGAGTGCGGAGGCCAAAGCCTTCGCCAAGTTGAAGAAGGCTGAGAAAGCAAAGACGCTGGAAGACCTGTTCTCGGACGAGACCAAGCAGAAACTGCTCGGAGTCACACCGGCACAGAAGGCCCGGATTGAGGCTTGGGTGCCGGACTATTACGATTGAAGGTGGACATCCGCGAGGGCCGCCTCCCTGCCCTCGCTTCCCCAAGTCCCTCGGTTTGCGCGGCTCCCGGCTTATTAGAGCCAAGAGCCGCGGATTCGACCCGCTCAGGAGACCACCATGTCAAAGATTGCATCGCAAGCCGCCCGCGTCTGGAAATCGGCGCAGCTGTACATCGGGTTTCACCGGGACCGGGAGGGCCGTCAGCGCAGCGCGCCAAAGGTCTGGCCCCCAAAGGATGCGCGGGCCAGCATCCACGCCGATCCGGACATTCAGGAAACATTCCTGATGCTCAAAAGTGCCGATGGCGATGCCGATCAGGATATGCAGATCAAGTTGCGCCCTGACATGGTGGTGCTGCGCCGGGATTTTGACGGTGCCTGGGAGGGCATTATCGCGGATGCGCATTCCGTTGCCGTCAAGGTCGGCGGTGTGTCGATCCGCATCAATCATGACGGCTCGATCACCCGCGAGGACGGCGACAGCACCACTTGGGTCGAGGCGGATGGCGGTGTTCTGAAGAAGACTGAATTTGTCGAGGCAGCGGTGTCGTCCGATGGCATGGAGATGACGCGGCGGACACCGGACAATCTGACAGCCATTACCCCGCGTGGCCTGTTGTCCAAGGATCGATAGGTCTCTTCCAGTTTCGGTGAAGAATTGGCCCTTCGGCAGAGCCGACCGGGCTCTATGCTGCGCACGAAGCCAGCCAGGCTGTCTTCGCCCATGCGGGTGACGATCCCTAGGGCAGGCCGTTTCCATCGCCTCGGCTGCATGTCGTCGATCGCGTTTGGGCATGCCCTCTGCCCCCCTCATTTAGCCATATTTCGTCTGAGCACGCATCTCCACTCGCCTTGGAGGGCCGATACGCCCATCACGAGCAATGACTCGGGTGTGGCGCAAATGGTGGTGCGTGTCGCGCATCGCGCGGGCCGCTGTCGAAAACCGCGTTTGATATCGGCTGCGGGGTTGGTTCCCCGTCTCTCATGTCTCCGGGATGAGGGCGGTCTGACACCGTTGGGGCGTGTCGATCTGCCTTGTTTCTTTCCGATCTACGGGTTGCGGATCTTGGCCGCTCGCGTGCCCGTCGCTTCGCTCCGGCAAGCAGAAATGCGGTTTCCACCTTTGGGCGGAGCCTCCGAATTTCCACTTGCGCGATCTGCCCTCGTCGATCCGCCGGGTCACCCGCATCGAAACAAGGAGATCGACAATGTCCAACAAGATGTTCACCCTCACCGTTCCCGTCACCTTCAAGAAAGACGGCAAGGACCAAACCAGCTTCCGCCGCGTCGGCGCGGTCTTCGAGAACACCCGCGAGAATGGCGAGACCGTGCTCTCCATCAAGCTCGACTTTCCGGTTGCGGTCACCGAGCTGGTCGCCTTCCCGCCCAAGGCGGATGGCGATGATGGCCAGGTCACGGAATAAGTCCATATCGAGCAGAGGGGCGGCAGAGATGCCGCCCTCACGTTGGTTCGTGACACCAGAGCGAGGCTTCCCGGTTGCGCGCTGCGTACAGTCAGCAAGGGCACGCTGTTGTCCAGCACCGGCATCAGAGCTTGCAAAACGGCCTGCAAAGTAATACCTGGTGGAATGAAGGTATTACTGGAGGCGCAGGTGCCAACGACGCTCACATCCAAAGGTCAGGTCACGATCCCGAAAGCCGTTCGCGACTTTCTGGGGCTCAAGGCAGGCAGCAAGGTGACCTTCAATCGTACGAAGGATGGCCGGGTCGAGATTGTTCCGGAAGACATGACTGCGCCGGTCTCGCGCTTTGGTGCCCTTCGCGGCCATGCGAGAACAGAGCTCAGCACCGATGAGATCATGGCGCTGACGCGGGGCGACGGGTGATCTTCGTCGACACGAATGTCCTTCTTGATGTTGTGACGGATGACGAGACCTTCGCTGAATGGTCCATTGCGCAATTGGAAGCCGCCGCGCTGCGAGGCGATCTTCTCATCAATGACAGTGTCTATGCCGAGCTCTCTGTTGGCTATCGTGAAAAGGAACGGCTCGATGCGTTCATCGAGGCCGCCGGGCTCCGCCACGAAATGATGCCAAGAGATGCCCTGTTCCTGGCTGGAAAAGCCTTCTGCGCCTATCGGCGGTCCAAGGGGACGAAGCAGAACGTCCTGCCTGATTTTTTCATCGGTGCGCATGCGACGGTGCTGTCTTTGCCGCTGCTCACGCGGTATGCGCGGCGGTACCGGATCTATTTTCCGTCCCTGGAGCTGATCTGCCCAGAATAAGGCCGCTGGCTAGGCTGCAAAGAGGTTTCGATGGTCCGGATTTTCAGAGAAACCGTCTCACCTGCGCAACATATTGATCGAAGTCGGAACCATACTGCGAGCGCAGCCACGGTTCTTCGGAAAATGGCGCAGCCGCTAGAACGATGATCGCAGAAGTACCAACTAACATCGCCAAGGGCGCGGCTGTAAGGACCATCCATCCCAGTACCATGGCGATGTCCGCTACATACTGAGGGTTGCGCGAGAAACGATAGAGGCCGCCAGTCTGTAATGTGCCTACGGCACCACCTGTCTTGTGAACGCCAAAACCAGCGACCGCGCTCCAAACCACAATGTTTCCGATCAAGATCAGGGGAATGCCAGCTCCAAAGCGGAACCACCCTGACAAGGCCAAATCGCCCCATCCCAAAACACCGAGCGCGACCAAGGTTCCAAAGAGTACGAAGGTAGGTATCCAGACGAGAAGCGGCGTAAGAGGCGTATACCTGATGGGCGGCCATAACCGTTGCGAGGGTCGTGCTATGGACCACAGGATCGCAGCGAGCGTGGACAACGCGATCCCTAGTCCCACGATTGTGATTCCCGTTTCCATCATGCGTCGGCGTGGTTATGCGTCGTGGCTTCGCGACGTTCAGCCAATGCTTGTCGAACGATCTGGAAGGAAGACGATAGGAACAGAGTCGCCATGACGGATGCGACGATCAGGTCGGGCCAGCCGGTCGCCGTACCCCAGACGCCCAGGGCTGCGAACATCACGGCCACATTTCCGATTGCGTCATTGCGGGAGCAGAGCCAGACCGAGCGGACATTGGCGTCACCGTCCTTGTAACGCACCAGCAAAAGGACACTTGCAAGATTGGTCAGCAGAGCGAAGAAGCCGACGATGCCCATGATCTCCGCTTCGGGCACGCCGACATAGAAAACACGGTAAACGGTCGATCCAAACACCCACAGACCCATCAGGAGCAGGCTCACCCCCTTTGCCAGGGCTGCATTGGTACGCGCCCGGATCGAAGCCCCGATCACCGCAAGCGAAATGCCGTAAGTCAGCGCGTCCCCCAGAAAATCCAAAGCATCGGCCTGAAGCGCTTGCGACTTCGCGTAGTGACCGGCGGTCATCTCAACGACGAACATCGTCGCGTTCAGCGCTATGACGATCCAAAGCCGCCTTTTGTAGTCATCTGATACGCCGTCGAACTTGGCGTCGTGTCCACAACATCCTGACATCACACGGCCTCCTTCAGAATGATCGATGCCTGTTTTGGAAGGAGGTTGTCCCCGCCACCAGGGATGGTTGGCACATGGCCTTGCCTGATCCGCGCCACGCGCCGGTTCATCCAGTGCCGTATGACAGAGCGATAGAATAGCCCGCGCAACCCGGAAAGCTGCCGGTGCTCCGTGTAGAAATCATCCGGAGTGTCAAAGACACCGAAGTCATGGTTGATACCTGTCTTCTGGATGTATGTGCTTTGGCCAGACCACTCGACTGACGGGTCCTGAAGGCAATCCGTCCCCGCGCCATAGGCACAGAGCGACGAACGTTCCGGGAAGGTCTCCTGAAGCGCTCCAAGAACGCCTTGATCGAGGATAAACCCTTCGAGATTTACCCACTTGCCGTCAATCAGAACTTCCACCCACGAATGAATGATGCTTCGGGGGGCAAGCGGGTAGACCACCTCCGGTACGACGCCACGCTGCAAGCCCTTGTCGATGGTAAAGCCATGAAACCGGCACGGAATTTCCAACGCCCTGAGCAGGGCCATCAGAAGTGTCCCCTTGGTGTTGCACTGCCCGTACCCATCCGCCAGAACACTGGAGGCCGGGATCGCATCGTCACTGTTGTACCCAAACAAGATATCGTTTCGGACAAAATCATAGGCGGCACCGATGCGCGCGGCGGGTTCAAGAGAGACCCACCCGCGCTCGGCAATTATTGCTTGGATAGCGCCGGATCGAAAATCGAGGATTGGGGTTTCGGCGAAGTATCTCTGGGACATGGTGTTCTCTAGCTTCTGCGTCCTAACTCATATACGATCTCTAGTGACTAGAGGTTCAAGAGGTATTTTCATGTTTTCCATTGGCGAATTATCGCGGCGCACCAACGTCAAGGTTCCGACGATCCGCTACTACGAAGAGTCCGGGCTTTTGGACGCCCCGGAACGGACGGAAGGCAATCAGCGCCGGTATGATGCGGCAGGACTGGAACGCCTGAGCTTCATCAAACATGCCCGTGATCTCGGCTTCTCGATTGAGGCGATTGCTGCCCTGATCGAATTACAGGGGCACCCGGATCGGTCATGTGCGGAAGCTACCGATATCGCGTCGGCACAGCTTTCGGATGTCCGAGCGAAGATCAAACGCCTCCGTGCACTTGAGAAAGAGTTGGCGCGAATCTCCAAGGGCTGTGATGGCGACAGACTGTCCGAAGACTGCTATGTACTTGCGTCTCTGGCTGACCACGACCTTTGCGAACGTGAGCACTGAGACCCCAGGGTGGATCGCTGTTATATGGCGTCAGGTCGCAGGTTTGTCCTGCATAACTGATACTGTTCTTTCATTGGCGAAGTTCCGCCTTAGCGGAGCCAAAAGATTGCGAGGCTCGCAATATTATAATATTGTGAGATCGATGGCCTTGGTCTGGCCATGACATAGAATAGCGGAGACAGTCATGCGCACATTCGCAGAGTTCCAGATTCTCGGTCGCGTCGGCAAGGTCAAGGAAGTTGGCAAGACCGTGCGGATCACGATTGCTGCCGAGTACGGGCGCAAGGATGATCGGGGCGATTTCCAGGCGAATCCCTACTGGAACGAAGTGACGATCTTCAATCCGAACGTGATGAAATGGGCGCTCGAGAATGTCGCTCCCGGCGATCTGGTGAATGCCCGTGGGACACTTCGCCAGTCGCAATGGGAAAACCAGGATGGCGGGACTGAATACGGTGTGACCATGGCCGCCGAGGACTTCGACAATCTCACGCTCGCTGTGAAGAAGTCGATGGACCGCGCCGCTGCGTAGTCGCCAAGCTCAAGCCTCCAACCCTATCGCAACCTGCGATCTGGATTTTGCAAAGTTCCAAAGCTAGGTTTGAGTCATGCCGGGTGACACAGATAAAGACCGCTTGAGAACGAATGCGGATAGCGAAGACCAGGCCGCGGCTTTCGAAAGCCTGTCCCGGTTCCTCGCTCCGCGCATCCAGCAGGCGCGCGATGGAATACTCTCGACCAAATCCATAACAGATATCAAGAAAGACGCGCGTCGACTGTCCGGGTTGTGAGGGTCTTCTCGCAGTCAGTCGCCTGCCGCTTCGTGTTCCGGGTGACATGACGAGAGCCAGCACCTGATTGAGATTTCTTGGGTTTCGAGGTGCATTTTCGCCAGTAAGCGGATGGTCTAACCGTCTGTTCATTGGCGGGCTCCGGCCCGCCTTTGGATTCTAAGAGACTCAGTTTGCCAGGTTTGACCTGTAGGTCTCCCAGGGCTGCCGAAGGTTTGGCCCCTTCTTACAAATTGACCGATCCAAATAGTTTCAGGGGGAGGCGCGGCCTCCCCCTCGGACCAGACGCAAAAATAGGGTCTCCCCAACATCGGTCCCGGCTCTGCCGCGCTGCGATGCCGGGCGATCCCCCTCCCCATTTTCGATCTGGTCTCGCCCCCTCCGCACTCGCCGTGAGCAGATTTGCAGGACAGCCGCGACGGGCGCGGTGCCTGAAAGCCGCATTCAGGATGAGGAGCGATAGACATGGCCAAGATCGACATCAAGCAGCATGTGACAGACACGATCATCTCCGAAATGGAGAAGGGTACGCCGCCGTGGCGGAAACCGTGGACGGGCGACGCAACTGGAGCCGCCCTGCCTTTGCGACATGATGGCACCGCCTATCGGGGGGTGAATGTCCTGATGCTTTGGGCCACGTCTCACATCAGAGGCTATGCGTCGGCCCGCTGGATGACCTATCGGCAAGCCCTCGCGCTCGGGGCGT
Organism: Tropicimonas sp. S265A; assembly: GCF_049800835.1. NCBI lineage: Bacteria > Pseudomonadati > Pseudomonadota > Alphaproteobacteria > Rhodobacterales > Roseobacteraceae > Tropicimonas > Tropicimonas sp. S265A. The sequence goes on along the minus strand of NZ_JBNAFU010000010.1, from coordinate 60,916 downwards.
GTGTGCGCAAAGGCGAGAAGGCCACGCGATCGGTTTTCTATGGAACCTTCGAGAAAGAGATCGACGGCGAGAATGAGCCGCAAACCGGCCGCTACGCCAAGTGCAACAATGTCTTCAATGCCGATCAGATCGAGGGTTTGCCGGAAGACTACTACGTCCGCCCTGCCCCGCCCCTTGATCTTGGCACCGAACCAGTACCTGAGCTGGAGGCATTCTTTGCCGCAACGGGCGCGACAGTTGTCACCAGCGAGACGCCGAAGGCCTACTACGCACCGGGTCCGGACCATATTCACATGCCCCCGATTGGCACCTTCTTCGATGCGAGCGGGTATTACGGCACTTTGGGACATGAGACCGTTCACTGGACCGGGAGTGCATCGCGGCTCGACCGGATCAAGCGTTTCGAGGACCGCGCCGGATACGCGTTCGAGGAGCTGGTCGCAGAGATCGGCGCGTGTTTTCTGGCTGTTCAGCTGGGGGTCGCGCCCGCCTTCGATCAAAGCGCCGCTTACATCGAAGGATGGTTGCAAGCGCTGAAATCGGACAAAGGGCTGATCTTCAAGGCCGCGGCCGAAGCGCAGAAAGCGGTGGATTTCATCAATGCGCAAGTTGAGAGGTACGGGCAGGCAGCTTAGGCGGCCCCTCGTTTATACGTTTCCCATTGGAGGTGACGCGGCAGCAGGCAGCGCTGCCGCCCCCTGGCCCGCCTGTCGCTTCGCGCCGAGCCCTTTGGGCGATGATCCTACCCATGTGGCATCTCTTCCGGCGGTATGTCCTCGTATCGCACATCGGTTTTGGGACCGTTGCACCACATCGGCTCGAGGTCGCCGGTGTTCCATTCATAGAGCCAGCCGACATGCGCGCCGGTTTCCTGATCGATGATCTTCTTGATGGCCTGCGCTTCAGATCTTCTGCTGTCCGGCATCGCTGTCTCTCAAGGTTCATTGCACAGGTAGTGTTTTCTTTCCCCGCATCACAAATCGTGACAGGGTAAGCTGCTGCTTACCCGCGAGTATGCGCGGAGCTTGAGAGGATGGGGGTGAAACCAAATCGACAAGAGTGGTGCGGGCGGAGGCGCAGCCGACAACACGGTCTTGTCTATTTTGTTTCAGGGGGAAGGAAGCCGAAACTCCTTCCCCCTCTAGACAAAAATCGCGGCGCGGCGATGCCGCGCCTTCAAGAATACTGCTTGCGCAGTTCCTTGATGAGGCTTGTGAGTTCCGACCAGAACACAGGTTCCAACTGGCCCTGGATAACAGCTGCGTCCGAGCGCAGGCGGAGCGGATCGGCCTGATCCCGCAGCTTGTCGAGGACCTGGGCGTCGAGTGTCTTCATGGTCCGAAAGCTCATATTGCTCGGAAGACGCTCGGCGTCATCCGGAGCGACGTATTTCGGTTTGAGTTCGAACTTGTCGATGGCGCGCTTGCCGGCAAGGCGCACAACATCCGAGGCCGGCAGGCCGGCGGCTTCCAGAGCGTCCAATCCTGGGCCATGGTCCTTTTTCGGGGCGGCGCGAACATGTACGGCGCGGGTCTCGGGCTTCTTCGGCGCCTTTGGTTTCGGTGCAGGCTTCGTCTTGGACTTGGTCTTGTTTGCAACGCTTGCTGGTTTGGCTGGCGGCTCCGGGCTTGGGGCCTGTTTCTCGGCAGCTGGTTTTGGGTCTGCGGTTGGAGCAGCTGCAGGCTTCGCCTCCTGAGCTGGTTCTGGTTTGGGAGTGGGTTCGGTGGGTTTCGGCTTGTCTCCGAACTGTTTGCTATACACCGGGTCGTCGCCGAGGAGTGAGGTGATTTTCTTGCGCGCCATTATTCAGCCTCCAGTACCAGTGAGAGGATTTCACGCGCCTCATCGAGAGCCTCGTCGTAGAGGCGGGCATGGGTGCGCATCAGCGGGTTGGGGTCTTCGGTTCGCCATTTCGAAATCTGGTGGAAGAGGCCCTCGCGATCGACATCGGCATGTTGCTTGCGATCCATGAAGAGCTCCTCGATGACCGGGAACTTTGCATTGGCTTCACGCGCCATGGCGCGCATGGCGTTTGATGGGTTCTTGTCGACGCGGGAGAGCACGACCGTGAGTTTCGGGAGGACTGAGGGGTCTTCGGCGCGTTCAAAGAGGCCCTGGTACCAATTGTAGGTGTCGGTGGCGATCCGCATATCGGTGTCCGACAGCATCATCGGCAAGACGATGTGATCGCTGTGGACGGCCAACTCGTCGGCCCATTGGCCCCCTGCCCCCATCGTGTCGATGATTACGAAGTCGGCCGTGTCGTTTTCATAGGCATCGTCGATGATCGCCTCGAGGTCGGAGGGACTTTCGATGCCCATGACCCGAAGGCCTGGGGCGGTCGATGCGACATCCGGGTTCTCGGTGGTGACGCTCTCCCACCAGCGGAAGAGCGCTTGCTGTGGGTCGGCATCGATGGCGATGCACCGTTTTCCGTCAGCGATGATGGCACTCATCAAGGCGCGTGCGAGCGCTGTCTTTCCCGCACCGCCTTTTCGCGTCATGATCGCGATGACCTTCAACTGCTCGTTGGGCATTATCCTGCATCCTCAAGGGTCTTCTTTATGATTTTGGATACGGTATATGCCAGAGAGGATGTTGCATCAAGGATAACTGATGCAGCATGTGCCATTTGCCATAAATGATAGAGGATGTGGCATAATGGATGTTTGAGACATGATGCTTGATAGTGGATTTATGATCTTGAATGGCTGTCTTGGCGTTTCTGAGTGCGCATATCCGATGTTGCAGGGCTGATACTGCATGTATGATTTGCCATGAACCGGAAAAGTGCCGGTTTTGGCGCCACCTGGAGCATCGCGGATGTTCCGGCAGACCGTCATAGATCCACTTCGCACATTTCGGCGAGATATCGCCGCAGCCATTCGCGATATATGATTTGCCATAAATGATAAAGCATATGCGATACCACAGGTTACATGTGCCATTATTTCTGCCTGAATCGTGGCTCAAATGGCCCGGTCCATCTTGTCAGTTCGGTTCAAGCGGCGCGTAGCGGGCACCAGAGAGGGGCTACAGGCTGATGAAGGCTCTCTGGTGGGGTAGGGGTGCCAAATGGCATTTGAGGCGCTCAGCGGACGATTTTGCAAATCTTGTGTTCCGGGAAAGTGAATCCATTGCGACGAAATGGAAGAGCCTCACGCGGGCGCGCTCGGCTTGAAACGGAATACAGGCCATCCTGCCATGTTTCGCTAAAGAGCGTGTATTGACTGCAATACTATAATATCAGACATTCCTGATGGCCTGTATGAGACTGGCAGGAAATAGGGAGTGTATTTGCAGTATGACGTCACGGCGCAGATTGACCCCCGAAGAGCGTCGGGAGATCGTTCGGGAACGCCTGAAGGGTGTGACGCATGCGGCTCTGGCCGCGCAGTTCGGGGTCAGCGAGCGCACCGTCTACTACACGCTTCGGACTGAAACAGACCGACGTCGGGACACGCGCGTTCGCACAAAGCAGGTCAGTGTCACGCTCACACCAGAGGAGTTGCAAGGCTTCGACGAGGTGCTCGCGCGGCACGGTGTGTCCAGTCGGTCGGCAGGTGTTCGCCTTCTCATCCAGTCGGCAAACGGCGTCTTCCAACCGGACCCACACCTCGCCGAAGAGCTCAAGTCGTTTCGCGCGGCGCTCAATCGCGTGGGCAACAACGTCACCCAGATTGCCAAGCGGTTGAACGAAGCGCGCGCCAAAGGCATCGCACCGGTCTTTGGCGACCGCAGCCTCACGCAGCTGCGGCTCCTGTCCGGTTTCGTTCTCGATTTCGCGGACCAGGTCGATGCGCTCGCCCGACGGCGGGTGAGCCATGTGACGCTTGAAGCCCACAGGGCGCTGAAGGACTTCTCAGATGTCCCAGAGTGATGCCGTCACGCTCGTCACCGGCGAAATCTTCCGCGAGGGCTGGAGCCGCATCAGGGGGTCGATGCAAGGTCTGGGGACACGGCGGGCGCAGATGGTGCGTGCGGCCTACGGGCACCGCGCCGCGGTCTTCAAACCGATCCGCACGGGCGGCACACACACCAAGGCCCAACTTCAGAACCAGCTGGCTTATCTGACAACGAAGTCTTCCCACATTGTCGACAGTCGCGGCGTCCATGATGGCAAGACGCGGCTCACGGGTGAGGAGATCACCTCCATGGTCGAGCGGTTCACCTCCCGGTGGGATGAGGGGTTTTATCCCAAGCTCGGACACACCAGCCATCTTTTGATGTCGTTTCCGCGCGGCACCAAGGCGACCCATGTCCGCGACATTGCCAGCGATGTCTGCGAGCGCTTATTCCAGAACGCGGACCGCAATTTCGACTACCTGATCGCGGTTCACCAAGACCGTGACCATCCACATGCCCATGTGGTTCTCAATCGCCGGTCGCAGGAAGGCGAGTTCTTCTATCTCGGACGAGATCATCACTTCAACTACGACGCCTTCCGTCTTGCGATGGTCGAGGAGGCGGAGAAGTACGGGATTCGTCTTGAGGCGACCCGGCGCGTCGACCGCGGTGAAACCCATTATCCGCCCCGCACCCGCGAGGTCTATGCCGCCAAAGAAGAGGGGCGTGCCGTTCGCCAGCGGGAACGGGTCGGAGAGGATCTTGACCGCGCCCTCGGCGAGATCGCGGGCAATGCCCAAGTGTATCGATCTCTCGCTGCCGAGGCGACGCCTGAAAATCGCGAAGACATCGAAGACGCCTTGCTGAAGGCCAGTGCGCTTCTCGCGCGGCAGGGCAAACTCCCGCAAACCGGAGACATCTATATGAGCCAGCACCAGAGTTTCGACGATCTGAACAGTCGCTTCGCCGATGAGATGAACCGTGTTGCAGCTCTGATCCGGGAGGCACCAGAGGCTGACCGCCCGGCGCTGCAAAAGCAGATGGTGGCAGCCCTCAGACCCGTTGCACATATGCAGCCGCTCGGATTGCGCTCAGGCACGCTGACAGAGCGACCGACCGAGACTGGCATCTATTCTGAGGCCAACATCAACGCGGGCCTGTTGGAGAAGCTGCGGGAAGGGCGCACTAGGGCGCAGATTGACACTGCCTTACGCGGGACCGGGATTTCCTCGGAAACGGTTGTGGCGCGTATCGAGCAGGGGGCCGATACGGCGGCTCTGGAACGGGAATGGTATGCTGACGATCTTGAGAAAATCGCGGAGGCGCAGGACCTCAATCTGGAGCGCAGCGAGGACCTGAAGGTCGCCGTCGGCAAGCTCGACAAGGTGCATGTCGCCCTCGGGACAGCCCTGGAGCGTGCGGAAGTGCTGCGCCGTGATGGTGTCATCGAAGACGACCGTACCCCAGACATGCATTACGATGCAGAAAGCGTGGATGATGCTGCGCGCGCGATGCGGCAAGACATGCGCGGGCAGGGGCTTTCCGAAAAAGACATTGCCGAGCGCGCGGATGAAATCACTATCCGTGTTGAGGTCCGCCTCGAGATGGAGCAGCGAGCCTTTCTGCGGCGACATCCTGATCTGCCGGCACGGCCAAGCGATGTGATCGATGCGCGTAATCCGTTCAACGTTCGCATCATTGACGAGGAGCGGGCGGACCGGATCGATTCCGAGATTGATCGCGTCCTGTCGCGGTCCGATGGGCCCTTGCAGATCGACGAGGCCTTGGCGGCCGATATGCGGGAACGGTATCCAGACATGCCGGAACATTTGGCGCGCGGTCTCGGAGCAACTTATGCGGCCACATTTGCCGTCAGGCGCGGAGAGGTCACAACGGACGATCAAGACGCGGTTGCAGACGCCACCCACAGATTGCCGGACAATTCCGTCCTTGCGGGCGTGTTGGCGCACGAACGCGCAGATAAGATCAATCCGCCCTTTGCCGATGAAGAGGGCAGGGCGGCCTATCGCGCAGAAGTGGCACGTCTTCTTGACGATGACAGGATCGCCGCATTGCGCGATGGCGACGCCGATGCGCTCGACGAGGTGATCGACAACCGGCTGGACCGGCTCTACGCCGCGAAAGCCTACCTGCAATCGGATGAGGCGACCGCAAACAGCGATGCCGTGCGCGAGGTCGTCTCGGAGATTGCCGAAGAGGAATATGACGCGCAGCGACTGAAGAGCCTGCAAAGCCACACCGAGAAAGGGCAGACCCATGGATAGGGGTCGGATCGCGCTCGGCATTATTCTCCTGACCTTGCTGAGCGCAGGGTTTGGATATGTCTTCGCGAGTGCGTTCCTGACGTTTCGCGACCTAGGATTGCGCGCGGAGATCGATTTTCTCTGGCTCGCCAGGAATTACCTGAGCCTCCGTCAGGTCCGTCCTGATGATTTTCAGCTGGCCAATCTGATCATTGGCGGTACGGCCTTTGCGGGCATGCTCCTGAGCGCGGTCCTATCCGGTACCGCATTGACGAAGTTCGGCAAGACCCATTGGCAGCGGGCTGGGGAGTTGAAGCGCAACGGCTTTTTCACGGCGCCGGGGAGCGGGTTCATCCTCGGCAAAATGACCTCGCCCAGGCGGCGAGGCCGGTATCTGTCTTCGCGCGTTTATCCTCATGTGCTTTGCGTGGCCCCGACTGGGCGCGGGAAGACGACCGGCTTCGTGATCCCGAACCTGCTGACATTCCGCGGCAGCGCTGTTGTTCTCGACGTGAAGGGCGAGAATTTCGAGGCGACGGCCCGACACCGGGCGGCAGAGGGGGATGATGTCTATCGTTTCGCCCCCACGGACTGGAACGACCGCCGGTCGCATCGCTACAACCCGCTCCTGCGGATCGCCGGCCTCCGCGATCCCAACCAGCAGCAGATGGAGCTGCAGCTCCTCGCAACGCTCTTTCTGCAGACGGACAACGACCGAACGTCCGGCCTGCTCAAAGGCGGGATCGATCTCTTTGTTGCGGCGGGCCTGCTCGCATTCGAGCGTAAGCGCCCCACACTCGGCGAAATCTACCGCATCACGGCGTCCGGTGGGGACAAGCGCAAGGAGTTCATGAAGCGGCGTGACGAGGTGCAGAACACGGCGGCCAAGCTGATCTTTGAGCGGATGGCCTCAACGAACAATGACACGCTGACCTCCTATATCTCGCTCCTGATGACCTCCGGCCTCGATCAGTGGAGCAACCCGGCCATCGATGCCGCGACCTCCACGTCGGATTTCGACTTCCGGACCATTCGCAAGAAGCCGTTCTCGGTCTACCTGGTCGTGGCCCCGAACATGGTGCGCCCGATGGCGGCGCTGATCCGTTTGTTCTTCTCCGATCTGATTGCGTCTTTGCAGGATCGGGAGCCGGGTCCAGACGAGCCTTGGCCGGTGATGATCATGCTCGATGAGTTTAATCGGCTCGGGAAAATGCCGATCGTTGTCGAAAGCATCGAGACATTGCGGTCCTATCGCGGTCACCTGGCGATCGTGACCCAGACCATCCCGGCGCTCGATGAAATCTACGGGGAGAACACCCGCCGCGCGTTGCAGGGGAATGCCGGGATCAAGCTCTATCTCACACCGTCCGATGAAAAGACCGTCGAGGAACTTAGTGGCGCGGTCGGCATGACCACCAAACGGGTAGTTACCCGCTCACGCTCCATCGGCCGCAATCCGTTCGAGGGTCGCAGCATGTCCGAGCGCACGGAAGAGACATCGCTCTTGCCCAAGGACGAAGCCCGGCGCATGTCGCTCGATGACATCGTGATGGTCGTGGATGCCCAGATGCCGGTACGGGCGAAGCGCATTCGGTACTTCGACGACCCGTTCTTCAAGGCCATCCATAAGGCGCAGTCGGGCGAGCTGCCGTTCCCGGAAGAGACTCCTGCAGAAGAACTTCGAGACGATGCAATCGAGGCTGGGCAGATGGAAATGGACGCGACCCTCGCGGAAGACGTTGAGGCCATACCGGAAGTCGTAAAAGCGCGGTCTGCCCGCAAAGCACCGTCAAAGCTGGTTGAGACAACCATCGCGGCCGCACAATCCACGGCGTCCACAGGCACGACGCTTGCCACCAGTAGGCGGAAGAAGAGTGCGAAGGCGCTTCGGGAGGTTGGTTTGATCGCAGATCAGGCTGAGCTTGATCTTACCGAACAGCAAAGTTTCAAGCTGACGGACATGATCGCCGGTGACGAAGCAGACGCCAAAGCTGCCGTACAATCGACGATCTCTGCACTTGCGGAAATTGGTGCGGAGGACCCGGCAGGGCAGGGTGGGGGCGCAGCGTCGGGCAAAGAAATTGTGGCTGAGGCCTATGCAAAGACCGATTCAGACGGTGATGAAGATTCCTCTCCCCTGAGCGAGGGCATGGAGGATGGCGTCGACATCGACGAAATCACGGAGCATCGTGTACGGGATGGTGAGGATATCGAGACCGAATTCAGAGAACGGGCGCTCACACACAAGGTGTGAAGCCCGTTCTAACACTTCTTTGCATCCGCCAAACGCTGAGCACGGGCTTTCTGAGCTTCCATCCGAGCCGCTGTCCCTGTCGATGGTGGGTTGGGGTTTGTGGGGACAGAATTGTTGGCTGGGACCATGGAGCCGCGCGCTGGCAAATTCTGGAAGCCTAGGAACTGCCGAGAGCGCATTGCGGCATATTCTGGAGCAGTGGCTGTACCCACCAAGAACCGATTGTATGCTTGCTGGCTACCCATTGCGGCACGGCTAAACGCGTAGGTCCCACCTAGCCCTGATGTCAAAGCTGGCATCACGATGTTGCCGGATATCGCTCTGACAATGAAGGGTGTCGCAATGATAAATCCCTTTGCCATCAGCACCATCATGAAGAATGGAATTAGGGCGCCGATGTTGGTTGCGCCTTCGGGATCTCCCAGCTCAACAAGCAGCGCGCGCGATACACCTGTAATCGTAGCAAACACTCCGGCCACGACGATTGGGTATAGCGAAAACGATACCAAGGCCGACAGCCATCGAGCGAAGTAGTCTTTTGTAACGTCGAAAAGCGTGAGGAAGATCATGATCGGAGCGATTCCGATCAACAGAGCGATCATTAACCGTGACGCAACGATAATGAAGGCAGCAAGTCCGCCAAGCAGCGAAAGAAGAACAACTCCTATAGTGTCCATCAACGCGCCTGCCATCCAATTCAGTTCTGCTCCTGCGGAGTTGAGATAGTCACCTAAGCTGGCAATCAATCGGTCAAATTCTTCGGCAAAGGTCCCCGAGGGTCCCGGTGTACCGCCTCCCACCGAGGCGACCAATGAACCTGCTATGCTGTCGATCCCGCTCAGAACAGCGGAGGAAAGCGAATTGAATTGAGCCCAGTTGGTCGCAAACACGCCTACAAGGACGATTTTGATGGCTAACCAGAAGGCGCTTCGACCGTCTACTGATCGGTACTGAAACGCGGCGTTCAACAGAACAAAAATTACGACGATAGTCGCAGCTACCTGGATAATTGTGCCGGTAGTGGCGGCGACGGCGCCAAACTGCGTTTCGGCAGCAGTTTCCAAGAAACTCTCAGCTGTTTCAACGAAGTATGTAACGACCGACATACTGCGACCTCAGTTCCAATGCCCTTGAGCGACGCAAAGTTCTCTGGCGAGCGTCCGGTTGGTCCTGATCGCGGCTTCGTATTGCTCGGTCGCTTCGTATACATCATGGCGATCTTCAAGCCGGGCAAACCGCTCCCGGTATTCAACAAGCACAGCTTCCCAGCCAGGAAACCTGTTGTCGCATGAACAGTCATTTCTTGACGCGATCAATTCGAAGGAATGAGCGCGATACATTCGCTGGAGCAAGTATGCCCGATGCGCGTCTTTGGGGCCCATGTCGGAGATTATCGGTGGTTCTTCCGGGCGATCCTGGCAAAAAGGGAAGGTTTCGCTTTCGTTTGCCAACGCTTGTTGAGAGATCGCGTCCAGTACCGTGGCAGCTAAACCAAGAATGACTGGGACAACCCACCTCATGCCGCTTGTCCAGGCTTGTCGCTCTCATCGTCTTTTGAGCGTTTGAGGAACACTGTAACGACACTTCGGTAGTTGTCCGAGTTGACTACAGATACGACTTCAAAGCCGGCATGCCCCCATTCTGCAAGTTCAGTCTTCATTTGAGCTGTCATACCTTGCTCCGAAAGATCGTAAGTCAGGACTTCGTGTTCATAGGTCTTCATGTTGCGTTTCCTCCCGTCTGTCCGGGCAAATAGAATTCCGTGATCCCGCGGTCGCCTGCATGGCGCGCGGCATGGATGATCACGTCAATTGAGCTTTCGATGTATTGTACCATGTCGGTATGGGTCATCGGCACTTCAGTCTTGAGAGCAGCGATCGCTAGGCGTTGAATTGCCAACTGGGGAGTTTCGGCGTGCAACGTGGTCATGGATCCGCCGTGGCCGGTGTTGATCGCTTCAAGGAAGGTCATTGCTTCGGAGCCTCTGACCTCGCCCAGAACGATGCGATCCGGGCGCATGCGCAAAGTCGATGTCAGCAACATGTCAGCGCTGCGTGTTCTCTCTTCCCTGCTGGCCAGCAGGGTCACGACATTTGGTTGCGCAGGGATCAGTTCAGCGGCTTCCTCGATTGTGATGATGCGTTCTTCTGGTGCGACGAAAGACAGGATCTTACGCGCCGCTACCGTCTTGCCGGTCGATGTTCCGCCTGAGACGATCATGTTCAGCTTGTGTGCCACGCAGAAGCGGATCGCGGCGTAGATATCGCCGCCTTTGACGACATCTCTAAGTTCCCGGTTTCTGTTCAACCTGTCTGTCTCGAGGCTGCGCTCGGCACCAAAAAGGAATTTCAGCTCCACGTCGTGCAGGGGCAGGGAGGTGAAAAACCGCAGCGAGATCGACATGCCTTCGCTGACTGCCGGTGGCATGATGACTTGCGCGCGCACCGGGCGGTCGCGGTACTTGATGCTCACGGATACGATGGGCTTGTCTTTGCTGATCGTCGAGTTTGAGGCCGATGCAATCTGGGTTCCGATGTCCTTGATCTCGGTCGGCGTCAGGCTGCTTTCCAATGGCGACATGAACCTGTCGCCCTGGAATTCGCCCCAGACAGAACCGTCGGGATTGATGCAAATCTCGATGACGTCCTCGCGAGAAGCATCGGGGAGCTTGTCGAGCGAGGCCTGGAGGTAGGCGCCCGACATCAGAAGATCTCCAGATCACGGTCCACCATCACAGTGATCCTTGCACCCTGTTCGACGTAGATTACCGGACCTATGGAGAGGTAGTCGTCTATGACACTGTCGGCGCTGTCCGCGAAGTCGTCACCCACATCTTCGAGGATTTCGGCAGACGTTTCATCCTGGACCTGCGCCGCGGCGGCGCCGGGTAAAGCCGTGATCAACGAAATGAGGGCCGCCGAGCCGAAACGCTCCTTGAAGCGTGTGTCGACAAACCCTGTAGCGCCAGCGCGCCCGAGTTCATCGCCTCCAAACGAGCTGATGGTGACTGTTTGGTTGGTGGGCAGGATGATCCGATCCCAGGCGATCGTGATGCGGCTTTGTGCGATGTCGGCACCCGAACGATATCGGCCGATCAGCTTCGATCCTCTCGCAATCAAGATGCGGGATCCATCATAGGAGTGCACGTCCTCGGTGATGACCGCGCGGACCTGCCCAGGGAGTTCGCTCGAGATCGCCGTCTCCATTGCGGCCTGGATCATCGTGCCTTGCACAATCGTATTGGCGGGGTTTGCGATGACCTCGGCTTGGGTGACGGTTGAGGGTAGGGCGCCATTCAATACGAAGTCGGTCACGTCTTCGAAGGTCCGTTCTGCGAGTTCGCCTTCACCGGTGCTGTTTCCGCCAAACGCGATGGTCGGTGACCTGATCCGCGCTTCCTGAAACGCCGCTTCCTCGTCCCTTCGACGTTGCAGCTCGGCCAAGCGTCTTGCCTCTTCCTCTCGTTGTAACCGCAGGCGTTCGGCTTCCAAGAGATCTGCTTCTGACGGTCCGGGCGCGGGGGCGGGGGTCTGCAGTTTTGCGAGGTCGAGGTCCATCCGCAGTTGTTGAAGCTCCCGATCTCGCGCGGCCAGTTCTTCTGCAAATTGGTCCTGCGCTCGTTGTGAGGCTTCCTCCAGGGCGGCAATCTGTGCGGTCAGTGCGTTGATGGCGTCCGCGGCCGCAGTGTCTTCTTCAACAACCGGTTCCGGTGCGTTCTGCAGCGCTTCGATCTCCGCACGAAGGGCTGCAAGTTGGTCGAGCAGCTCCGCATTCGGCTCTGGGTCCGGCTCGACAACCACGACTTCGGGTTCTGGCGGGGCGGGGGGCACGAAGGGCTCGATTTCGCCAAACCCATCCCCAGTCATCTGAAACTCTTCTGGTTGCGCGGTCGGGAGCGGGTTTTCTGGTGTTTCCTGCAGAGCTGAGTAAACGAGCATGCCCAGAACCGCGATCGCGCTCGTACCAAGAAGTGCCACCAGAAGAGAGGGCCTCGACCGCGGTTTGGACGGTTGCGCGCCTTCGAGTGCGGCGAGGCGTTTGCTGAGATCATCGATATCACTCATGACGATGCCCCCGCATTGGTCGATTGAATGCAGACGATCTCGTCCCCCAGCCTGAGGACCCATTCGTGGCCAACACCGGAGACCCGCAGAACGCCGTCCTCGACTTGCGTGCTGTTGACGGTTCGCTCGCGGCCATTGTTGTGCTGGAAGATCGCGGGAACGGGCGCATTGCGGGGAAATCGGAAGAAGGTGAAAGTGCCGTCATCCCACACCGAAGACGGTGTGAAATTCGTCCGATCGCTGGCGGCGTAGTTGTAGTTCGGAGCGCGCTGCGCAACTGCGTTTGTGGGTCGCCGGTTTTCGTCGGGATACCGAAACTGGACCACGTAGAATGTGGGTGACGAGCTCTCGGTCACATTGAAGTAGTAGCTGCGTCGATTGGTATAGACGGTGATGTTGGTGTGAACACCTCGGGCATTGGGTTTCACTGCAAAAGCCCGTCCGCCGGGTACTCCATCGAGTTGAAAACCTTCGGTGTCGCCAGCGATAATTGAGCGGATGGTTTCGCCCTGTCCGAACTCAACCGTCGTCACATGTGTCAGGCTGACTTTGAGCCGATAGACCTGCCCATCCTGGTACGTTGCCACACGGACGCGGCTGTCATTCGGCCCTGATCTTGGAATGGCCTCGGCAAAAGCGGTGTTTGCCGCAACCGATACCGAAACAGACAGAAGAGCCGGGAGGATCAAGCGCATGGTCAATTCTCCAACCTGTCGGAGCGAATGGCATACTCCGTGACGGTGAAGCCGAAGGGGTTGGTCCAGACATCGTCGATGGACCGGCGTTCCTCGGGACGGAACTCGTAGAGCAAGGTGGCCGTAAAGAGACCGGCCTGGATCCCCTGAGGTGAGGTCAGACGCTTCCGCAAGCGAACCGTCGCGCGATTGCTTCCGATCCGGTTGATGCTGAGAACCTCGACATCGAGGCGGGCATTGGTTCCATAGACCTTGGGCGGATAGGCGTCGGTGTTTGCACTGTTCCAGATGTTGCGCATTGAGGTCTCGGCTGCCCCATCGGAACGCTCGAGAATGCTGCGCACGCGGACATCGTTGTCGAGTTGATTGTATGTTTCGCGGTCGGTCACGTATCGAAACACTGCACTCTCGATGATGGCCTGGTTTTCTGTGACTGAGACTGCGCCCACTGAGGCATTGGGAAGCGCCAGACCGGTCTCGGGGTCATAGGGTACGACAACGGGAGCCGGATCGACGTCGAGGATTGAGACAGCTGCGGTCGACAGACAGCCCAAAACACCGAAGATCAGACCAGCGAATGCAAGTCGCTGCCATAGCTGCTCGCGGCGGCGTGCCCCGTAGATCAGTTCTTCTTCGACAATTTCGGCTTCGCGCGTCACCGGCCAGCGTCTCCTATCTGGCTTCAAGCTCGGGCAGAGTGAAATCCATGTAACGTTGTTCCTCGGCGATGGTGGCTGCGTCGATGACGCCGGTTTGTCCGGTCCCGATCGTTTGCACAGCTTCGAGTTGCCACATCGCGACCAGCGCGATTGCCAGTTCCGCCGTGACGCGCGTGTTGAGATCAACACTGTCTTTCAGCTCTTCCATGTCGCCGATCATGCCAACGAGGCGATCCACCCGTTGCAGAGACTGGCCCGCCTCCTCATAGGAGGTCTGGGCCGCGGCGGACATGACAGCGCCGGTTGTGGCGCGCGTCGCGGTGCGACTTGCCCCGTCATTGCCGCCTGTCGCCATCTCGCGCAGCGTGTCTTCGTCAAACCCGGCCTCGGCCAGGACACGGGTAATTTGCGTTTCGATCCGGCTTGCGCTGTTGCCCGCGAGCCGGGAAAAGTCGCCTTCGCGAATAGCATCAATTGTCGCCAGGATGTCGCCGAACTCCTGATCAAGAAGCCCGTTCAGTTCGTCCTCCATCTCGGTGCGGATGACAGTGGGAAGCTCCATCAGCCCCGTCAGCGCAGCATAGGTGTCTTGAAGCTGGGCGAGTTGCTCCTGAAGCGTGGCGAATTGCTCACGCAGCTGGACGAGTTGTTCGTTCTGCAGGACCTCGTCTTCGATCATCTGCCGGAGTTGCTGGATCTCCTGCGCGATGTTTTGAGTATCGACCGTCGGCACGCCTTGGGCGACCGCCGGTGCAATGAGGAAAGGGGCAGGGGCCGTTGCCATCACCAGACCCAAGGCGGTCAGGCAAAGACGGCGTCGCGCCCAACTGAAAGTGCGATGTGTCATTCCAAGTCCTCCAGTGTGAAATCCATGAACTGCTGTTCCTCAAGCTGCGCTGAGGCCATGGCGATCTCGGCCGCGCTCAAGGGTCGTGTTCGGGTCGCCTGCAGGCGTGTGCGTGCGGCGATGAGCCGAACAAGTTCAGCGCGCGCGTAGGCGTTCAACGCCATCGACTCTTGCAGGTCCGACGTTTCACTGATGCGCTCGACGATGCTGGCAATCCGCATGGCGGCGGCTTGAATGGAGGCCATCGAGTGATTGCCGTAGGTCGCAGCACCTGCGCTCGTCAGGGATAGGTTCGAATTTGCGAGCAAAGCCGGATCGATGGTGCCAAGGGCTTCAGCGCCGCCCATGCGGGCAAGATAGGCGTTGTATTTTTGCGGGATGACGGTGACGTAGTGCCGGGTTTCCGTGAATGGCGGCACACCGCTGTATTCGATGACCCGCCCCGGACCCGCATTGTAGGCGGCAAGCGCATAGATGATGTTGCCGTCAAAACGCGCCAATTGTGCCGCGAGATACCGCGCGCCGCCATGCACCTGCAGGTAGGGGTTGTCATAGTATTCCGGATAGATGCCGAGATCGCCGGCGGTGCCGGGCATGATTTGTGTCAGACCGAATGCACCGACCGGTGAACGTGCGCCGATGGTGAACCGGCTTTCCTGCCAGATCAGAGCCTGCAGCAGGGCACGCCATTGGCGGACGCTCAGTCCCGCGCGGCCGACGCCCCCAAGACCGTGGGTCTCCTGTGCGACGCGAATTATGAGCTGCTCAATATTGAGTGCAGCATCGCCAAACATCTGATCAGCACCTGGATTGGGATCATCTGCGCCGTATAGAAAATCTGCAGATTGCTCTGGCGTTCCGCCGACCTCGAGCGCGTCGATGGTGCCCGGAATGCCCTGGCCGTCAAAGCTCGTTTGCGCGTCGAGGATCTGCTGGAGCACCCTTAGCTGCTCGCGTTCGATCTCAGCGATCTGCTCTTTAACGGTGAGCTTTTCGCGTTGAACGGCGAGATCACGTTCGCGATGCGCATTTGCCGCCTGGTTGCGCACCGCCAAGCCGGCATCCACGGTTGGCACACCTTGAGCTTGCACTGTTCCCCAGCAGATGCAGATAGTGCAAAGATATGCCGCGCATCTGGAGATCACTCGCGCCACCCCGTGCTGCGATCGGCATCGCCCAAGGGCTCAAAGTTGCAGTTCTTCTCGGCGGGCCCTCGCGCCACGAAGCTGAAGCAGTTGGCCTCGGACGGTCTGTACTGCTCGCATCCCGCGAGGGCTGAGATCAGGATCAAGAAGGGAACGTGAAATCTCATGGCAGCCTCCAGAAGTCGGGACGTGTTCGGTAGTCCGTGCCAACCAGTTGTTCGCCCTTTTCCATCCCACCGAGGATTGTAAGCAGGGGACCCAGAGCGCTGAGATCGGTGTCGACGACAACGGAGCCCTGATCATCCCGCACCAACCCAAGACGTGAGTTGCTCCCGGTGTTCAGCAGGACATCGAGCTGTTTGTCGTTGAGATTGAGCATCGCGTAGTCGGACGCATTGGCCCGAATATTGGGCAGCAGGATTTGTGTCGGAACGGCTTCGATGATGGTTTTGCCGGTCCGCGTCTGTTCCAGCTGGCTGGCATATTGGGTCATCATCACGACAACCGCGTTCTGTTTTCGAGCGGTGACCAGCCAGTTGGACAATCGCTCGGCAAAATAAGGATTGTCCAGCGCCTTCCAGGCTTCGTCGATGACGATGATTGTGGGTTTGCGATCCTCGATTTTCCGTTCGACCCGCCGAAAAAGGTAGGACAGAACGGCCATGCGCTCCTTCTCGCTTTCGCTGTCGAGGATACCGGTGAGATCGAAGCCGACGATTTCACCCTCGAGCGAAAACGTATCCTTCTGGGTCTGTCCGAAGATCCAGCCGTATCGCCCGGTTTCTGTCCATTCCAGAAACCGCTCATGCAGGTCGCCATTGTCATCCGTCGATCCAAAGAGCGATGCGAGATCAGACCAGTTCCGGAGGTCGTCATGGGCCGCGGTTGCGTTCTGGCGGACCACTTCCTGAATCCGGTTTGCCTGGGCTGGTGACAGAGGCTTGTCTTCGCGATGGATCAAGGCCGCCAGCCAATCGGACAACCAGGCCTGACCGCGCTCATCAATCTCGGTGCGAAGAGGATTGAGGCCTGTCGGCTCGCCCGCCTTCACAGCCGAAAAGCGGCCACCGTTTGCCCGGACAGCCATCTCCATGCCCTGGCGATAATCGAAAACAAAGACACGCACCCCGATGCGGCGCGCCTGCGTGAGCAGGAAGGCAGACAGGACTGACTTGCCTGATCCGGGACGACCGAGGATCAGTGTGTGCCCGCCAGTTGGCTCTGCGGTCGGGGCGCCTTGTTCATGATAGCTGAAGCGATAGGCGGATTGCTCCGGTGTGGGGAACATCGTGATTGTTTGGCCCCAGGGGACCTGATCGTTGGTCTTTCCGAGTTGGGTGCGATGAAAGGCAGCGAGGTCGGCAAAGTTCCGGTTGGTGATTGCCGCCTTGCGGCTCCGGGCAGCAGTGTTTCCGGGGTGTTGCGCGAAGAAATGGGTCTTTGCCGCGAATGCTTCGGTGATCAGATTGACACCTTCGGACGCCCCGATGTTGCGCACTTCCCCGGCAATGGCGCTGAGCTCTTCCGGTGTGTCACCGAAGACAGTGACAGTCATGTGGTGATCGCCAAAGCTGAGGCGTTTGGATTCCAGATCGTCGAGTGCGTCGGCGAGTTGGGCTTCCAATGAGATTGCGCCGTCATCGGCGGCGCGCATCAGCCGACGTTGGCGCTTGATCCGCGATCCCATGATGTTCGAATTGATGGGCGTGAACGAATGGGTGACGACCATATCCACCGGCAGGTTCAGGTCATCGAACATCGTGCAGGCGGTCTTCGGAGGATAGGTCTTGATGGCGAATGTGGTCCCGTAACGCGTCCCCACCGCGCCATCGGAAACGACAAAGCTTGCGCCCTTGAAGGTGACCCGGCAGTTGGCAACGTCATGCGCCACAAAGCCAAATTTGGAGGACAGGAAGAGGGGCAGTTCCTGGCCCGTGTTCAGGCCTCCAAGAAAGCCCAGAAGCTCACCCGTGCTTGCCTTGAGGAGGCGCGGGGACATATCCGCGAAGGTTGATTTCAGGAAGCCGACAACTTCGCCCAGGCGGCGCAAGCGTTTCTCCGTCTGGGTCGCCAGGAGCGAGACGGATTTGCGCGTCGAAAAGGGCAGACGTGACACGAGGGCAGGGCGATGCACCACGGTCAACGTCAGCGTTTTGTCCCGAAGGCCACGTTGATCCAGAAATCTGCGCCACTCGGTATCTACAGCCGCAGCGAAATCATCGCCTTCAATTGGCCGCAGGTGGTGTTCAATCCCCTTCGAGACCTTGTGCACATAGAACCCGAAATCCGGACCGATCTGGGCGATGATCTGCGCAAAAAGCGCCCGTGTTTTGTCGAGGTACACATCATCTGTCGTATTGCTGTTGACGCCCTTCAGTCGAAGGCACTGGAAGAGTTCATTGCCGCGCGTTCGAACTGTCTGGCCGTCGACCAGGCTCACATAGGGCAGCATATGGGCCAGTTGTCTTTCCCTGCCGGTCCATGCCGGAAGAAGCGTGTCCTGCGCTTGGACGTCGTCACGGGGCATAGCTGTCGCCCCCGTGTATTCGACGGTTCGCGGTCGGTGGGGTTTCCTGCAGAGTGGTGGCCACCACGTCTAGGAAATTGGGGTCCCAATCCGCCGCTTTCCAAAGGGCCGGATAGGCCGCCGCTGCCGCAATGGCAACGGCCCAATGCTGGATCCACAGGAACAGCAAAACGGACCCGAACAGCCAGACCATGGCGTACATGATCGGCAATCCGATCAATTTGGGGGGACGCACGAGCCCTGTGAAGAGGGGGGACTGTTCCGCTGCCATCTTGGTGATCCTCAGGTTGTCCAGATTGCAGCGACGATGGTCGGCGCAGCGGCGATGCCCGCGATGGCAACAAGGACCCACAGTGCCTGGCGGAAATCGAGAATGCCGAAGAGCCAGGAGAGGAAGACACCAATCAGGGCAAGGGTGCCAATCACGATGCCAAGTGGGCCAGTGATGGCGTCGACAATCCCTTGGAGAAGGGTCTGGATAGGTGACAGGTCGATGCTCTGCGCCAGGGCAGGGGAGGCCATGGCAAACAGGAGCGTTGCCATGGCCAGGGTGGCGTTCGGGTTTGGTTTCACGAGGTCTCTCCTTCAAGCCTGTTGAACACGGCCAGCACACGACTGACGTGGTTTTGCGTTTCTCGGTAGGGTGGGATGCCCTCGTGGCGGGCCACGGCTTCGGGCCCGGCGTTGTAGGCGGCGAGGGCGAGGCGAACATCGCCGAACTCGGCCATCATCTGCGCCAGATACCGGGCGGAGCCGTCGAGGTTCTCGCGCCAGTCATGGGGATCGACGCCAAGCGCGCGCGCTGTGTCCGGCATTAGTTGACCGAGACCAACGGCTCCGACACGGCTACGGGCGGCCGGGTTGTAGGCGCTTTCGATCTCGATATTGGAACGGAAGACCAGCCGCCACTCAGTGACGGTGATGCCTGCGCGCCTCAGGCCGGGGTGGGCGGCATAGCGGAGCGCGGTGTCGTCGATCGCTGAAAGGATTTCCGGGGTCGGGGCAAGAGCCCTCCGGCTGACACCGCCGGTTCTGAAGCCATCGGCGGATGCCTCCTCTTCGTCTCCAAGGATCGCCAGCTCCTGGCTTGCCGATCCTTGGCCGATCCCGTCGTTGTAGTTTCGTGCGAAGTTGCTTTGCGACGTTGAGGCCCGAAGCGAGCCGTCGCCCTGCATGACGAGAACCATCCCTTCCCCTTGCACGGCTGCAGGTATCACGCAGATTGCGAAGACACTAACGATACGACGGGTCAGACGCGGTGTCAGATGGAAGCGTGTGCGATGCGCGCCCGCCTTCGTAAAGCGGGATTGTAATATGCGTGAAGCCAAGGCTCCCAAGAAAGGAGATGAGGCCGTTGGCGGTCTTGAAGGTTCTTGGAACGATCTCAGGACCGTGGGCCGTTTGGTGTCGCGCAGGGACAAGGAGTTTTTCGAAGTTTCGCGCCGGATCAACGACACGAATGATCCAGGCGCCATACCAGACCGACGACTTTTTCTCGGCTGTTTGGACGCAGACGACCTCTGCGCTGCATGCACTCTCAATGAGGGTCTTGAACAGAGTTTCTGTAACCACATTCGGAGCACCTTCACTTGACTGAGACCCCATGTCTGCGGACGTACCTCTTGGTTTGCAGGCCGGGCCCTGGTGACGGATGTGCTTACGATATGAGATTATAATATTGACAGCAATATAATATTGAAATTAGGCTGATTTGGCGTCGGATGACGGTCTAATCCATTGTTTCTAAGCGCGAAAGAGAGATCGATGGCTGCGGTCAATCCATCAGCGGTTCTTTTCATCGTTATAGTATCAGCGGTTTTCTGCGGATATCAGGCGCATGCGATGACCTGCCTTGCGCCACCACGGCCGTTTGTTCCGAGCGATCCGGCACAAGCCCGCGAATTCGCGGATATCATCCAGAAGGATTTCGAAACCTACATCGCTGAAATCCAGCGATACTTCCTGTGCCTTGATCAAGAAAGAACTCGCGCCTTTACCGAAGCCCAAGAGGTCAGCCAGGAATACGGCCGCTTTCTCGAGAGCGTATCCAAGGACCATTGAGCGGCGTCAATCTGCGTCGCCAGGCTGCAGGGTATGTGTTGACCGTCCGCCTTCCTTGAGAGGGATGTTGGCGTGACTGCATCCAAGATCAGAGAGGAATGAGATCAAACCGTTGGCGGTCTTGAATTCGCGGATTTGGACCTCGTCCTTGTCAGCCGAGGCTCTTGAGAGAACGAGCAAGCGTTCCGACGAGCCGTCCTGGCTCACGCCGCGAATGACCCACTTCCCGTACCAGACTGCGGCTTTTCGGGTGGCGGACGCTGTGCAGATGACTTCTGCATTGAACCCCTCCGCCATCAGGCTTCGCAAACGACCTTCGGTGACCACATTTGGTGCGGTCTTCCCCAGATCAAACGTCATTCCTTCCCCCTTGCCAGCCTCTACCCCTTCGTCTTGAAAAGGTCAGCCGCCCCAAGTCACGTCTCAGCCGAGCAGCGACGATGTTATGATATCGGCGCGATTCCGCTGATAGCATTAAGCATCATGTTGCTGGGAATCCAATACATATGGGCATTCGGGACGTGTTGATGCGCGTCAATCGAGGTGTCGATCTTGTAGTCTTGCATCAAGTGATGACAGCGATCGTCACCTCGAGAGGGGAGTAAGAGTGCGCTATACTCAGTTGGTGCAGACGTCTGTCTCTTGTCGGATATCGCTGGCCAGAGTTTGAAACGCTAACGAACTCACCTCCAACCATTCCTTGACTATTGTACCTCATATGACTACTTATATCGCATCATATGGAGAAGTCCCATGTTGGAACCAGTTCAGTTCGCTCCCGAAGATGGCACAGTGCAACCTGTTGCCGAGGCTGAAAAGATTGCGGCAATCGTCAAGGCTGTCGTCCGCGCAGCCGACGCATGGGGTTTGTCGAATGCCGAAGCGGCGGCACTCTTTGATGTCCCGAGTGCGACGTGGAGCAGGATGAAGGCCGGCACCTACAAAGGTGTGCTGGATCAGGACAAAGTCACACGGGCGAGCCTTCTGATCGGTCTCTTCAAAGGGCTCCGGCTCTTGTTCAATGGTCCGTTGACTTATGGCTGGCCAAAAACCGCGAACACCGGCCCCGGGTTTAATGGGAGGACGCCAGTTCAGGTCATGTGCGATGGCGGCATTCCGGCGATGGTGAAGGTCAGGCAGCATATCGATGCGCTCCGGGGCGGCGTGTGATCCGAGCCGAAGACCTTGATCGAGTCGACTTCACCGACCCGACGACAATCCGCCTGATCTCCACGGCCTATATCGACGAACCGGCCATGGCGCCGCTAGCCGACGATGAGGAGGATCTTGCGATCCTTGAAGAGATCGAAGGGCTGACGTCAGCGCGTCGGACGGTCACGCTTCCCGTCCCGGGCGGGCTTGACCCAGCCGAGTTGTTGACCGCGGCGGCCGGGTATGGATGGACCTACATCAATGCCGCGTTTTGCTACACACGGGCGACAGGCAGCCGGTTCAACGGCCCGGAACGCGGGGCCTGGTATGCAAGCTATGGCGAGGATGCGACCCTCACAGCGCAAGCCGAAGTGTCCTGGCATCTGACGCGAGAGTTGGAAGCAACGGGTGTCTTCGAGAACACTACGGCCTATCGCGAGCTGCTGGCTGGTTTCACCACGCGGTTGCACGATCTGACGGACAGGGCAGGGGAGGAGGTCCTCAGCCTAGAACCTCGGATCGCCTATCCGATCGGCCAATCGCTTGCGCAGGACGTGCTGGGTTCAGGCGGCAATGGGTTACTCTATCCTTCGACGCGCCGTGACGTAGGACGCTGCCTCGTCGCGTTCCGCCCACATCTGGTTCAGAACGTCCGCCAAGGCGACACCTGGACCTTCACTTGGAGAGGAGAGGCCACTCCCGAAATCACACGCGCATAGTGGCCTCGTCTTTGGCGGGCCGGGCGGAAAGCGGTCATTCGCTGCATGTGCAGATAACGTCAGTCATTTTCGCAAAAGCAGTCATTCAACATTGGGGTCGCGCAGACCCTGGGAATTAGCAGACGAGTTCTGATATGTTCTGCTGTTACTCATTTGCATGGTTTGTGAAGCTGAATCACAGGGACAGATTCATTCGGAAAGCAGGTCGGGTTTCTAAAATCCTCACGACCCGATCATGGCAAGCCGAAAAGATCAGGCGTATTTTCATCACGCCGCCCGCTCAAACCTTCGCCGAGATGTAGACATGGATGTTTAACCCGGGTGAGGCCTTTGCCTCCCTCGAAGTGGACCCACCCACCTCTTGGCATACCGATGCTCAGGATCGGAGCACCGCAGATTGGACAAGCTCGCTTGAATGATGTGCCCTTGCTACGTCCTTGGCTGCCTCGTAGCACCCAACCGCCACGGACAGAGATCATACGCCCCGTCGATAGTCGCCGAATATGAGCCTTTCGAAAGTACCACCTTTCCGTCATCCTAGTCCCCTTCTTTCCTCGACCCGGCTGCCGCTTGGGGTCGAGCGCACGTAGAAGCCTTGCGGAATAGCCTCCTGCACCAGCCCAACGTGTGAGATCAGGCCCACGGCCCGGCTGCCCTCTGTCAGCGCAGCAAGTACTTGGATCACTTGATCCAGCGTGCCCGCCCCATTCTCGGTGTCGAGGCTACCGAAGCCTTCGTCGATAAAGATTGTGTCCATCCGGACCTTGCCCGAAAGGCTCTCGACCACATCGGCTAGTCCAAGCGCAAGGGCCAGTGCCGCGATAAAGGTCTCGCCACCTGACAGCGTGGCTGTCGCGCGCGCCTTGCCGGTGTTGATGTCGAAGACTTCGATTTCGAGCCCACGCTTGCCGCGACCGCCAGATGCCTCGAGCCCACGCGTCAGCCGGTAGCGACCACGCGTCATAGGGCCGAGCCTCATATTTGCCGCCTCGAGAACCTGGTCGAACATTGCACCGATCGCGAAGGTCTCGAGTGTCATGTTGAAATCGTTCTTGCCGTTGGCCAGGTCAGCCAGCCCCCGGAGCGGACCGGTCTCGGTTTCAAGCCGCTCGGTTTCGGCCATGGCCGCGGCAAGCGATTTCTTGAATTCGGTCAGTGACGATACATCCGTTCTCGCCGTGGCCAGTGCAGCGTTGGCCGCGTTCAAGTTCTGAGTGGCTTCTGCCAACGCCAGCTGAAGCGGGGAAAGGTCCGGGCGTTCACGATCTGCGCAAGCGGCTGTGGCGTTCTGCAATGTCGTGCGAGCAGCGATCAAGCTATCGCGGTGATCGGTTACCTTCTTGCGGTCGGCGTCGAGAGTCAGGAAATGTGCCTTGCAAGCATCATATCCTGCTTTGTCCAGCCCGACCTCGGAAAGCCGAGCGGCAAAATCACCCTGCGCCTTTTTTGCGCGCTGCATCTGCGCGCCGTGCGCCCGCTTCGCTGCGTCAAGTTGCTCTTGCGCACGGGTTAGCGCTTCACTGGCGGCTCGGTCCTGCTGCATCGCCATTTCCAGCGCCTCGGACAGTTGCTTTTGCTCTCTCTGCAATGCCTCCCGTCGAGCGACAACCGCCCCGGGCGTGCGCAGACCTTCCGGCAGGGCCTCGATCACTGCATCCAGCTTGGCGCGCGCGCCGGCAAGAGCGGTCCCGGCCTGGCCCGCAGCGGTGCGCGCTGTAGCCTCAGCAGTTTCTGCCTCGGTCACTTTCCGCTTCAGTTCGGCCAACTGCTCCGCCATCAAGTCTAGATCGACTGCTTCTCCAAGCGCGACGATATCGCCTTCAAGCCGTACGATTTCAGCTTCGAGTTCCGCCATCGTGCGCTCGGGTCGTTCCTGTTCGTCCAGCGTCTGCTTTTTTTCATCCAGCCACGTTCGGCAATTGCCAAGTTCGGTTTCCGCCCGCACCCGGGCTTCGGCTGCAGTTCTCGCTTCAGACTGTGCTTTGCGAAACGCTTCGGTCAAACCAGATTGCTCGGGCGTGCCATGAGCCGGCGCAGGATGATCGTGGGAACCGCAGACAGGGCATGGCGCTCCTTCAGTCAACTTTTCGGCTAGAATGATCGCCTGCGTGCGCGAAAGCCGTACCTCGGCATCGCTCAAGGTTTCCTCGGCGGCCTTTGCCGCATGGGCTCTCTTGTTCAGTTCGCTCGTTGCCGCTTCGACCTTTCGTGCGGCATCGGCAACTGCTCCCTGCGCCTTTGCATACGCCGCTGCCTTCACCCGTTCCCGGTTGACCTCGGCGATCTCACCGTTCAGCTTGCCTCGCAACGCTCCGGTCTTTCGCGCCTGTTCAAGCACCATATCGGTCGCATCACGCTGAGACTGGAGCCTTTCGCGGGCCTCTATGGCCTCAGTCAACGCCTTCTTTGCTGAGGCTTCGTCCGTCACAGCCTTATCAAATGTATTCTGTAACTCTGAAGCCTGCTCGACCTGTTTCTCAATGGCCTCCAACTTCGTCAGGTCGGCCTGAACCTGCTTCCGTCGCTCCCCGTCAGACTGCGCCTCGACCATTTTTTGCGCGGCATCTTCCTTCGCCCCATTGGCGGTACTGAGCTCCGCTTCAGCGTTGGAAACGGCATCCACCGCAAGTCGTGCGTCTTGCTCCGCATTGTGCCAAGCCGTCTCAAGATCACGGGCTTTCAAGGCATTGCTGACAGCCTCTACGCGCCTAGCCAGGGCATCAACCTCATCATTATTCGCTTCAAGGTCGTCAAGCGCCTGCTGCGCAGTGTCGACGGCAGCAAAAGCCTTCTCGATCTGTTCGCCTTCGGTCAGCGTCTTGCGCGCGGCTTCGTTAACTGCCTCTGTGTTCTGCTGATCTCGCTGTATTTCCTCGACCTTGGCTTCCGCTGCAGAAATTCCTAGCTCCAGTGCCTCAGCGCTCTCGAAGCCGCGTTCCTCAAGCCGCGCTACATAGAGTGCACGTTGGTCGCGTAACGCTCGCTCTGCCTCCGAGGCTTCTTCCTTCAGCCGAGCCGCGAGATTGCGATAGATCTTCACGTCGAAGAGATCTCGTAATATGTCGACCCGCGCATCGGTTTTTGCGGTAAGGAACGTTTCGAACTTGCCTTGAGGTAGGAGTACGATCTGCCGAAACTGATCCGCTCCGTAGCCAAGCAGAGCCTCGACCTCTCTCCCAACTACCGAGACCTTCTTTTCTTCAATTACGCTACCGGATTGGCTCGGGCCAATCGTATCCACCGGGATCCCCGTTACGTCGAATAGGGAGGCTTCCGCTGCGTCATCTGTTGTCCCTTCGCCTCGCGCTTTCGGGCGCTCTTGCGCCGGACGACGACGGATCAGGTAGGTCTTGGCACCCAACTCAAAAACAAATTCGACTTCAGTGGGTAGATCGGGCGCAGAGTGATCCGAACGCAGCGAACGTGGCTCCTGATCGGTCTTGGTTGGCGCCCCGAAAAGCGCGAAAGACATCGCCGAGAACAACGTCGACTTCCCAGCCCCTGTCTGGCCGTAGATTCCAAACAGCCCTGTCTCCAGCGCGGAGCGGAAATCTACCACCTCGGTTGTCGCGAACGGCCCAAAGGCCTGAAGCGATAGGCGAATGGGTCTCATGTCTGTTCCTCCCCGGAGACTGAGGCGTGGAGCTTGTTCGCGACAATCTCGACTTCGGCAGCACTTGGTTCCCGGCCGCGTACAATCTTCATGAAGTCGCCGACCATCTCGATCGGCGTCACCGCGAACCGCTCACCGCTAAGCATTTTGGTCTCTGGGGCGCGACCCTGTCGGTCGTAGGCCAGATGACAGGCATTGGGGTAGGTCGCACGCAACCGCTTCATCGGATCTATCAGAGGGTTCTCGTCTGTAAGAATCGCCTGGATAAAGTCTTCAGACGGCGTTCCTGCCAGAAGATCCGAGAATGCCCCGGTCAGCGAACGTACTTGCCGGATTGGACGGAAAGCTACGGTACTGATCTCGACTCCTTCAGCTTTGAGATCGACGACAGTCATGGATTTTTCACTTCCCGCTTCATCGAAACCGAAGGCGAGCGGTGCGCCGGAATACCGAATATGGCTCGCGCTTACTTCCTGCGGCTTGTGCAAATGCCCCAGTGCCACATAATCCGCCCCGTCG
The DNA here is from genome assembly GCF_049800835.1 of Tropicimonas sp. S265A. NCBI lineage: Bacteria > Pseudomonadati > Pseudomonadota > Alphaproteobacteria > Rhodobacterales > Roseobacteraceae > Tropicimonas > Tropicimonas sp. S265A. The sequence goes on along the minus strand of NZ_JBNAFU010000010.1, from coordinate 34,551 downwards.
AAGACATCAGAGGGCACAGTTTCGATCCCGCCGACCCGTGTCAGGGCGCGCTCGGTTTCACCGACCGCGCCGCCTGCAACGAAGGCATGAGCCACTACGACCCAACGCGCTCCTTCAGGCACCTGAGCCCTCGCTGCGGAGATTTGGGCTGCGATGACATCTGCTGGCGTGCTGATACCCTCATCCCCGAACACTTCCCGCGCGGCATATTCATAGGAAAAGGGCAGCGCGGAAAAGGCGATCTCGCCATGCTCGTCACTCAGCACAAGCGGAGTCTCCACCGCGTCGGCGATTCCGCGCACCAGCACTCTCGACGCGGTGGAGAAGACAGACATTGCCTCGATCCGGTCACCGGAATCGTGGTTTCCCGAAATCATCACTACGGCGGCTTCGGTCTCGTCTGCCACGCGCTTGAGGAAGTGGTTGAACTGCCGGATGGATGAGTTGGGCGGTGAGCCACGATCAAAAACGTCCCCAGCGATCACAAGAACATCGACCCGTTCGACCAAGAGCGTCTCGAGAATCTGGCCTAGGACGACTTCATGATCCTCCTCAAGGCTCAGCCCCATGAACTGACGCCCCAGGTGCAGATCTGCAGTATGAAGTATTCTCATGTCGCACCGTCAATTATTACACATGTAAAAACTATATGGACAGTGGTGAAGAGTCAAGGTATCCTTGTCGCATGCCCTTTGAAGACCTCAAACATGCCCAGCGTGCGCGCCTAGAATACCTCGACAGACTGTTTTTCTGGGACGGTGCAGCAACTCGTGCTTCCTTGATCAAGCGTTTTGGTATTTCTAATGCACAGGCCGCTCTCGATTTTCGGACTTACCTCGCCGAAGCGCCGGAAGACGCACTGCACTATGATGCCTCGTCGCGCCAATACCTTGCCGATCACAGCTTTGAACGGCTCACTGGTAAGTCGTCTTCGATGGAGCTGGAGCAACTCTTAGTCGGCACTCCATCTCCAGCATTCGATAGACTGCCAGATTTGCAACGCACTCAGGACCTGCGCGTCTTACGGCCGCTCTACCGTGCCTTCAGGGCGAAAGAGGCAACAAGGATCGTTTATCAATCGATGCGAGATCCAGAACCGATGACGCGCTGGATTGCACCTGTTCGCTTCGCTTCTGATGGCGTTAGGCTTCACGTACGAGCCTGGTGTTTTGAACGTAATGGTTTTCGTGACTTCCATCCTGCTCGCATTGACCCTGATCAGTCGTTCGCAAAAACCAAGCCGGCTGGTGCGGTACCCCGAGATGACGATTGGTTCACCTGGGCCATCCTGAAACTCAAACCGCATTCAAAATTGACTGAGGCGCAGCAACGCGTGGTCCGCATTGAATTTGGGTTCACTTCAGACGTGCTTGAGTCAAGAACCCGGAAAGCACTTGAGTTCTACACGAAACGCCGATGGGGTCTTGAGCAAAAAGAGCCTCGTCTAGAACGGGTCTCTATCGACTATATTCCAATGACCGAGGAGGAGATTGATGCAAATTGATATGCGCCGCATAGACCCCTCCCTCAACATGAACCGGTTCTATTCCGTGGGGCTGACCAAAGACCTGTTTGGCCAACACGGCGTCCACCGACAGTGGGGCCGCTTTGGTACTTGGGGGCGGCATTGCCACGATTGGTACCGGACACAAACCGAGGCTGAGACTGCCCTTTCTGACTTAGTCAAACAGAAGCTGGCGCGCGGCTACCTGATCAAACTGCCTGCGTCAGAGAGCCAGGGGGGCTGAAATGCCATCGTTTGGGAAATGGTCGCAACAAGGTGTTCCTAAGAAAGGCTGGACATGCATCGGATTTGAGGATCGTGGTGAACCTTCTACCCAATGTGAAATGTGCGAAAACCAGGACATCCGGTATGTTCACCAGATGCAGCATCCTGACTATCCGCACATTCTAGAGTGCGGCTGTGTTTGTGCCGGCAAGATGGAGGAGGACTACGCGGCCGCTTCAAAACGGGAATCTGAAAGCAAGAACCTGGCCCAGCGTCGCGCGCGCTGGCTGACACGAAAATGGAAGGTTTCGCTGAGCGGGAATGACTACCTAAAAACCGACGGTTTCCACATCGTGGTCTTTCCGAAGGACAGCGGATGGAGCGGAAAGATCACCCGACTTAGCACTGGGGTCGCAACCCAAGCCCGCCGCCTCTACGACACCCAAGACAAGGCGAAGCTTGGTGCTTTTGACGGGATGATCTGGCTAAAAGGCCACTAAACGGGGCTGTCGGTTCGCCAATGGTTCCCTCCATGTTTAATCCATGGAAGTGGGCGATTGTCTGTTCCTCAGCATCGGTAGTTTTGGCTCCCCAATCCCGCCATCGGTTGCGGCACTGGCCGGAGGCCAAAGCAGACATGTCTTGCCTTCGCTCCACCGTGGTAACCGCTCTCACAGCACATACTCGGCGAAAACAGATCTGCGGAAAGTTCGCGAAGGTTCACAACTAGGAGCTGAATGTGCCATCACTAATGTGAAGCGCTTCTTTGGCAAAGGATGAGCAAACGCAAACTGGTTTGCCAAAAGTGATATACGCAAAGGCGCATAAGGAACAAAATGTATCTGGCATCACTTTCGATTAACAATTTTCGCCGCATAAAATCCGCAACAATTGAGTTTGAGCCTGGGTTAAACATTATCGTTGGCCCCAATAATATCGGTAAGACAGCTGTTGTCGACGCTCTGAGAGCGCTTCTCGCTGGAACCGATGATCCCTACCCTCGCTTTAGCGAGGATGACGTTCACCTCCCGACAGGAGGCGCGGCAACAGGTGACATTGTCTTCGATTATGTCTTTAAGGAACTGTCTCTCGACGACGAAGCCGACTTCCTGCACGGGTTAAAAGTCAATAGTGAGGGGAAGGCTGAAGCAGTTCTAAGAGTGACTTATGGGGATGCGGATAAATCTGGGCGGTTAAGGTCGCGGAAGGTTTGCGGTGTTCATCATGACATCGCAATGACGGCAACCATGCTGGAAAACTTACGCAGCGTTTATCTACAGCCACTGCGTGATGCAGAGTTTGGCCTTCGTCCGAGCCGTTCAAGCCAGTTGTCGCGCTTGCTGCATCTCCTGTCGGATGACGCTGGAAAAGAGGAAATCTCCAAAAAGCTCGCAGACCTCGACAAAGAAATTAAGGCGCTCAAAGCGATCGTTGAAACACAAGAGGCCATCACTGGACGCCACAACAGCATGCTGGGCGATCAGTTGTCCCAGATTCTGGCGGTCGAGCTGAGCGGTTCTGACTTCACGAAATTTGCTTCGCGCCTATCGCTATTGGTCGACAGCTTCGAAATCGAACGTAACGGTCTTGGCTACAACAACTTGATCTTCATGGCGGTGGTCTTAAGCGAACTCGCAAAAAACGCGGACTCGGCCTACCGAAGCTTGATCGTAGAAGAGCCCGAAGCGCATCTGCACCCTCAACTACAAGCTGTTCTCTTGCAGTATCTGTCAGACATCAAAGTCGAGGCGGGCGAGCGACCCGTGCAAGTTTTTGTGACAAGTCACTCTCCAAACTTCGCCAGCATTGCCGAGTTGAACGCCATCGAATGCTTAGTCGAAACAGGCGCAGATGTTGAGGTCTTTCATCCCAGGTCGGTCAGTTTTGGGAAGGGCAAAAAAGAGAAGCTGAAGCGCTATCTTGACGTGACACGTGCTGAGCTCTTCTTCGCACGCCGCGTCATCTTCGTCGAAGGTGCCGCCGAGCTATTGATGGTCAATCTGTTGGCGAAAAGGATGGGCTGTGATCTGCGCAACCATGGGGTCAGCTTGATCAGCGTCGAAGGATTGAACTTCGACTCCTTCATGCCCTTGTTCGGCGAAACTGCGATCAAGATACCTGTTGCCGTCGTCACAGACGCAGATCCCGTCATCGTAGATGCCAAAGGCGACAAGCAGCCTCACTACCCATCCGCAACCGAGAACATCACGGTCTCAAACAATACGGCATTGATGAAGGGGCGAGAGGACGAGTTCGTCAAAGTCTTTCACGGCCAGAAGACCTTTGAGTATGATTTTGCGCTTCACGAAAAGAACAGAATGGCCATGCTGTCGGCCCTAAAGGATCTGCATCCTCAAATCGGTGCCGATCTTGAATCCGAGGTCAAATCGAAGGCAGATGATCGAGACAAAGCGATGACATTGTTCACGGGCATGTTCGAACGACCCAAAGGTAAATCGAATGTTCAAAAGGGCGCATTCGCACAAGCTCTCGCGGCGCAAATTGAAGACAACAATCTGGAAATCGAAGTTCCAAGATATATCAGCAAAGCCGTAAAGCATGCCTGCAAGCCATGATCGAACTGTCTCAGCAGCAGCGGGAGATCATTGAGGCGCCGCTCAACCCTATGGCCGTCACTGCCTGCGCGGGTAGCGGCAAGACCTCGACCGCAGTACGGCGACTCGCTGCTATGCGAAAGCAGCTCAACGATAGGCACGGCCACGTTGCGCTTTTGTCGTTCTCCAACGTAGCCGTTGACACGTTCAACAGAGATTTCGACGCGTTGCTACAGGCAGAACCCGGAAGCAACCGCGCAGGCGGCGTCGAAATATCCACGGTCGACGCATTCGTCACCTCAAACATTATCCGACCGCACGGACATCTCGTCATGCGATGTTCTAGGACTCCCTTCCTCGTGCATGGCACTGAGCCCTTCCTAACGAATTTCAGCGTCTGGGACGGAAAGAGGCCGCAACCAACAACAGCGCTTCAGCCTGTTGTCGTGAAGGGCGAGGGTCTTCAATTTGAAGTCGGGCGGGCAAAAACTGTCGTTGATCGGAAAACAGCTACCGAGGCGATCAAGAAGTTGGCAGGGGTCGGTGCCTATTCGCATGCTTTGGGAAACATCTGGGCGCTGAAAGTCCTTATGAACCAACCACTGATCCGACGCGCTTTGGCACGCCGCTATCCACACATTCTTGTTGATGAGGCCCAAGACATCGGAAAGCTGCATCAATTGATCCTGATGTCCCTACAAGGTGCCGGAGCACAGGTCTCCCTTATCGGGGATGTGAATCAGGGTATCTACGAATTTTCCGGCGCGACCGGCGCGTTTCTCAAGCAATATGCGGATCGTGATGACGTCGACGTCCGAACGCTCGAGACAAATTTTCGATCGGTACCGAGCATCGTCAAGATCGCGAACAAACTCTCTGGGCGCGACGACAAACCCGAGCGCTCGGACCCAGAAATTTCGTCGGGTGCGTATTATTTTACATACAAGAAGGAGGAGAAAAACAGTGCGCTCAAATCCTTTGCAGCGCTGTTAGGCGATGCAGGTATTCCAGCTGACGACGCGGCTGTACTTTGCCGATCGGCGAAATGGGCGGACGATTGGGCCGGCGGTGAGGATGATCAGGGACAGGGCGTTCTGCGACACTTCGTGGACTCCGCGATCCAGCGGGACAAGTTTGGTCGCTTTGACGAGGCCTTCAAGCTTTGCTGCGCTGGCGTCATTGGCCTGCTGGATGATAATCATGGCGATTTGCTCTCCGATCTAGTAAGCCGCAGCCGCGACGAGCGGAGTTCTCAGATGTTGCGAAGGACGCTGTGGACATTCGTGAAAGATGCGACTGCCGGATTGCCATCCGCGTCACTTATAGCAGACACCGCTTGGCAGCCCGCTCTTTTGTTGCGGGTTGAAGCCATGCTCGCCATGCTTTCAGCGGAGTATGGTTTGAAGGCTCGGGGCAATTGGAAAGCAAAGCTGGCGAGACGTAAAATATTCAACCGACCACTTATCCAACCCGCAGATCTAGTGGGGGAGAACGTGCCAAAATTTCGCGTCTCAACCGTTCACAAAGTGAAAGGCGAAAGTATCAGGGGCGTTTTGTATATCTGCAACCGTTCGCATCTCAATGAACTTCTGGGTGGAACAACGACTGAGGTCGGCAAGATCGGATATGTCGCACTCACCCGAGCGCGTGACCTGTTTGTATTGGGTGTTCCTGCCGCCAACAAGGAAGAGTTCGCTCCCAAACTGGATGCGCTTGGGTTCAAAAAAGCAGGTGGTGGATAGACTTTCGGTCTGAGAACTGGTGTTTTGACCCTATATGCGTCTTGAGAGTAGGACTGAACGACAACTCGGTGTCGAATGTGAACTCTTATTCTGAAAATGCTCCCTTGCTCTATGTGGTCATTCAGGATGGAACACTTAGCAATGAATAGTGCGTACTGAATGTGATGGACGCAATTTCCAAATCTGAAACCGGAAAGGCATGGCTGAGAAATTTCGAAGCCAATGACAGAGCTGCCGCAAGAACACTGCTGGATAGTCTTCGTCTAATCAACCTCGACGAGGTCTCTGAGGCCATCTATGAGCTTCTTGAACAACTCGTAGCTGAGCGCTCTGGAAGGAGAAGAGCGGTCGCGGTGTATGCAGAAAGAGAATTCCAAGAGAAGAGAATTTTCCAAACTCAGCTGTTAAGGGGAGCGAAAAATTCCGATATAGAGCGCGCCTTTGGCAAAAAAGGACTGCCACCGGTGAAACCGATAAGAGGCGGTGTTCGGGTAGGAAGCGAAGGTATTGTCAGCGCATTGATTGCACAATCCGTCAAGAAGCATTCTGGAATACTCATCAATACCCCAGGACCGGACAGGTTTCGCAGCAAGCGAAGCCCGATTTCAACTATCGCAATTGTAACCGATTTCATTGGATCAGGAAGTCGCCTGACCAAAATGTTAGACAAGTTTTGGAACGTCCGAACTGTGAGGTCATGGCACAGTACCGGGTTGATTGACTTTGTGGTGATTGCAGCTACGGCGACACAGGATGGCGCGGCTGCAGTTAGCTCCCACGTTTCCCGTCCAGACGTCAGATCCTCACATACAATTCCAACAATGAGTTCTTCGAAGTTTGAAGAGCACCATTTTGGTTGGGACAGCTTGCTAGATAAGTTCGCTGAACAAGACCCAGGCGATGATTATGTTTGGGGGTTTCTCAATTCAGCAGCGTTGGTCTTGTTTAGCTATGGTATTCCAAACAACGCGCCTTCAATTCTTTGGAAGGATACAAAACAGCTCAAGCCTCTATATGTTGGCAATGCCCCTTCAGAACTTAGAACTTTGTTTTGGTCGGGTACAAAGAGCGAGCAAGTTGATAGGGCAGCCAGCGAACGTGGGCATAAACTTGACGCAATCGCAGATGTCAAAGAACGGATAATACTGCTAGTTCTTCAAGAATTGCGAGGCCGCTTTTCAAAGAAAAAAGTACAGGAATTGTCGGAGCGCCTTGCTCTGCCTAGGGCAGACATCATGGAGGCACTTAACGTGGCTTTCCTGCGAGATTTAATTGATGGAAACGGGCGTCTTACGGACAAAGGGTACAGTGAGTTAAAGGCGCAAAACATCAACCGCCAAAGAAAGATCGTCGTTCCAACGAATGATGATCCATACTATCCTATGACTCTGAGAGTTTCCAAGGGTTCGTCTAGTACCCACCGCTCGAAAGGGCGGTCATGACGGTTACTTACACTGATCGTCAGGGGCACTGGGGTTTCCCAGCGCCATCGATGGAGCGCACGATTGCACGTCTCTGGGCAAAGAAAGCAGTCCCGGAGGGACACAGTCGTATGCCTTCATTGCTTCCTTTGCCCACAGCACCCGTTCCGGGTGAAAGTAGATGAAGCATCCTTGGGACTCTCAGGACTTTCTACGTGGCGCTAAGGCAGCGGGCAGAGATTCCGATACCCTTTCCGCAGCCGCTTCAATCGCCAAAGCAATCAAGCAGGTTTCTCCGAACCTGCCCGTCATTTTCTCGCTTTCACACCTAGCTCATTTGGTCGATGTGTCGCCGAAAAGCCTGCGCCCGATAGTTGATAGGATGAGCGACCCATATCGCCATTTTCGGCTTCGAAAGAAGAGCGGGGGCAAAGGTAGCAAAGCTCCCAAACGGCGATTTCGTGATATCTATGCACCCCAGCCCCACGTTCTCCGAACTCAACGGTGGATCGCACAGAACATCTTGAATTCAATTCAGCCACACCCGTCGAGTTTTGGCTTTGCGCCCGGAAGTGACATGCTCGACGCAGCAACATTGCACTGTGGCTGCGCTTGGCTGTTGAAAATGGATGTAAGCAACTTCTTTGAATCTATCTCCGAGCGCCAAGCCTATTGGGTATTCAGGAAATGTGGATACACGGCGCTGCTATCATTCCAGCTCGCTCGCCTCTGCACTCGCTCTGTTGACCTGAACCACTATTTTCACTTGAAAGAGACCAAGTACCCGCACCCGATTGCTACCGAGGGATTTCTTCCGCAAGGCGCTCCAACAAGCCCAATGCTTGCTAATCTAGCTGTGTATTCACTAGATGAAAAACTGAAGCGAATTGCAGACGATTTTGGGTGGAAATACTCCCGCTACGCTGACGACATGGCTTTCTCAACTGATCAGAGTGTATCACGAACTGACGCGCTTAGACTCAGGGGGATGGTAGAAGGTGTACTTAAAAACATCGGTCTATCTGAAAACTACAGCAAGACGCGGATCTCACCACCCGGCGCGCGAAAGGTCTTGCTTGGAGTGCTAATCGACAGGGACCGCCCACGCCTAACAAGGCGGTACAAAGACAACATCGAAACGCACCTTTATGCACTCAACCACGACAAAATTGGGGTATTGGCGCATCAATCCAAACGTGGTTTTAGCTCAGTGACGGGCATGCGCCATCATGTCAGAGGGCTAATTTCGTTCGCTTATCATGTGGATAAGAAATACGGCGAAAAGCTGTATACCGAATACAATAGAATAAGGTGGTAGATGTCGATGTTAGACTGGTACGTTCCAGCCAGCTTGCTCGAAGTAGCTAGGCACTTCATATGACACATACGGCGGCATTGGGCCGCTTGACGAAATCGGATGAAAATCATAGTTATCACTTGGCCCTCTCGCAGGCCGGTGTGCCCGCCACGCAAAGCAACGCAGCGTTTTTAGCCATGAATATTCACTCTGCGCACTTCGCGTAGGGCGGCTAGCAGCGGGCACCTAGTCATATCCAAATGGAGATGACACATGAATAACCATCAGATGAAAAGACTAAAGACGCTTGGCAAACGGTATGCGCGTGCGACGGCCATGGCACACACTGAAGCATTGAACGTTTTGGCCGCCGAGATGGGGTTCGCACACTGGAAGGCACTCACCGATGCAACTAAGGAGGGCTGGCTTCCGGGTGACGAGGATTTGACAACGGCGAGCGAATTTGTGCGCCAAGTAGGAGCCAAAACCGAGGCAACCGCATCCACCAGGGACTTCCAGCACAACGACGAGCCAACATCAGAAGAAGGTGAGCTTTGCGGCCATCAATTCCAGATTGGGGACTATCTTGGGGACGTTATCGTCTCAGGGGTGGGTTGGGAATTACGCATTCCGGAAGCCCCGTTTAAAGCACCTATTGTCGAATTTGATGAACGCTATGCAGATACTAGCCCGGTCAGGGAACCCGAATTTCTGAGCAAACTACTCGATATCGCCAAAGAGCGCAGTACACGAATTCGGGCGCAAATGGCAGTGGATTGGCCTCGACGATCAACAAAAGCCGATCTTGATGGCGTAGCACGCCACCCAATTGGAGGCGGGGAAGCGTCTGTCTGGTACTGCCATAGCTGCGATGTGCAGATTACAGGAACACAATTGGCGAAGAACTATTGGCACTGTCCAAACTGTGGCACACATCCTCTCAATATTCACATGGAGCCATTTGACAGTAAGTCTCCTGGGAAGCCGGCGGAGACGCCAAATGCTGCGCAAAGAGAAACCCCAGAAGTGCGCATTGTGGAGCCTAGGCTCACACTTCACTTGAATGAGGAGACTGTCTCAGCGCTCATACGGTGTGCGCTCCTTGAGGATGCAACGTCAGTCAACGAACGCTTAGGCGCAATGCGCGCGGAAATCAGTCTCATAGATGGAGAAGAAGTCTGGATCACATTTGATGAGTTGCTGTGGCCGGAAGACAAAGAACCGACGTCAGCGCTGGCAGTCGCGGCAAAGCTTGGACTGGAAGTTGAGCAAGAGCTTTCCTTGTTCACAGAGCCATTTGCTTGGCCGGACTTGGGCAGCGTGACTTCAAAAACCGAAGAGTTCACCGCAACACTGCTGAAGGCCTATGAGGAACACGGTGTCATCAAAAGGTAATCGTCTTGATGTTGCACGGGCTGGGTAGTTGGAGATGCAAAACTGCCCAGCTCTAGCGGACGTCTGCTTTCGGAAAAGCTGCTGCGCAGCATACTGGGGTACCGGCAACGTCCGGAATGGGCCGAACCTGAGTGAGGGTGGGGCAGAGTGTGACACTTCTACTTTGCAGATGTGGGACACTTTAACTTTGCGCGTACACTGACATAACGCATAAGCATTCTTATGTTAAGTAATATGCAATTTCCTGACCCGGGATATTGCAATCAACAGGAAGACGGAAACACTGAGCGATTTGGATGACTGTCTGTAGAAAAGCATCTTCTTTTAAAGCTAGACTGAAGACAACGCTTAAGCTTGGTCTACTCAATTGGAACGGCACTTCACCACCCGGATGCCAGGAATGGTATTTCTCAGAAACGTCCTGCTATTCAGTCTCGCAGGATTGCTGCCGGGCTTGATACTCTACATCGCGCTTTCGCCTGGTTTTACAGCCGCTTTGGCAGGCGGAGGTCCCGCTCTAGGGCGATTTTTGCGGCAGGTTTTGACGAACGGTTTGCCAGTAGTTGTCATCGTCAACTACGTTGGTTTCTTTCTCTTCGCGCTGTCTCACGAAAGTTCCAGAAGCGGTCACGATCCAGGGACCTACATCGTCGTCGACATCTTCTTCAGACTTGGTCTTTTCGTTGGCCTTCACGCGTTAATTTACGTTGCTTCAGCCGACTGGTACGGATCGTTTGGTGGAAGCCGTGCGACGGCTTTGCGGGTCGTCGCACCGACACTTGCGCGCTCTGCACTCTTCGACAACATCTCCGGGGTCTATCTCTATGCAACTTTGGTAAGCGCCATACCTTTGTACGCATCAGCGGTCCGGCGCTCGACACGCCTCGCGCCGGTGCTCCGCTTCTTTCCCGCACCTATCGGACCGACTGCCTTCGCGCTTCTGATATTTTTCGCCGGAGCAGGCTGCCTGACAGCTCTGGCAACCGTTTTCGTTCGTCTGCAGCTCTAGGTCGACATTGCAGACTGCCCGTGGGCCAATACTCGCACAATCGCCAGAACCCAAATCCCGACAAGCACGGCACTCCAAAAAGCATTCCAACTTGCCATTGACAGAGTAAGGAACTCCCAGGCGACCTCGTCGCACATGACCAGGTTGGAAGGACCCGACGATGCTGATGGGAGAAGATCTGCGCCGGTCATATTCGAGAAATCCAGTCCGGACCCGGTGCAAGATGTGGGCCCTTGCCACCAGTCGCGTTCGACACCCGTGTGGTACACCCCGATAGCAGCGGTCGTCGCTGCGGACGCGGCACCAACAGCTAGGAAAAGCAATGGAGCAAGTCCAATGGCCACGAACACGCCTGCCCCAATCGCCACGGCGTGTGGATACCTCTGCCAGATGCACATCGCGCACGGTGCATAACCAAGTGCCTGAAAGCTGAATGCACCGAGTAGGAGACCCGCCGATCCAAGGGCGGCGATACCGCCAATCTGCATAGGGGATAATGATCTCATGCTTAACCCTCTTAACCTGATACCAGTGTCGATATGCTCAGAGTTTGCGGTCGACAATGCTTTGACGACCGCAAACAACTGTTTAGTTCGGCATCATTGCGCCGATTGCGTACATGCCATCCTCGCCTTGCACGAGCATGAGCGTCACCTCGTCACCGGCGGCCACCTCGCCCATCATCTGTGCGTTGTCGAGCACCGTCAGATCCATCGTCATTGCCGGCCAACCGATTTCAGGGATGGGGTCATGGCTTACATTTGCGACTCCGTCACCCATCGAATTGATCACGGCTTTGGCATGGACAGCTCCCTCCATTTGTTCATCCGACATCGGCATGTTGGAGTGATCCATGTTGTGGTTCATCTGGGCGAAACCTGCCGTCACGGTGATGCTGAGCAGAGCAAGTGTTGCTGTCAGTGTTTTCATTGGTGTCTCCATTTGTTTGGGTTGATAGTTGAATTATTCAGCGGGCAGCGCATCGGTCGGTCGCAGAACAAGGGGACCGATCTCGCGGTTCACGCGGCGCAGTGCGAGCCGCTTCCAGATCACGAAGATCGAAGGAATGACGAACAGAGTCAGTAGCGTTGCGGTGACCATTCCGCCGATCATGGGGGCCGCAATCCGCTGCATGATTTCAGAGCCGGTCCCGGTGCCATACATGATCGGGATGAGGGCCGCGAAGATCGTGGCCACCGTCATGACTTTCGGTCTGACCCGCAAAACGGCACCTTCGAACACCGCGTCTTCGATATCGTCACGGGTCAGCTTGCGTGTTTCGGACTGGGCCAGTTTTCGCCGCTTTTCCCAAGCAAGGTTGAGGTAAAGCAGCATGACGATAGCCGTCTCGACAGCTACACCCGCAAGGGCAATGAAGCCAACCAGCACGGCAATCGAGATATCGAAACTGAGATACCACAGGAACCAGACGCCCCCCGCGAGTGCCACCGGAAGGGCAGCAAGGATGATGCCGACCTCGATTACCCGATTGAAGGCGAGAAACAGCATCAGCGTGATGATCAACAAGGTCGCGGGTGCCACGATGGCAAGCCTGTCCTGCATCCGCTCGATATACTCGTACTGACCGGACCAAGTCAGAGAGTAGCCGGGTGGCAAGTCTACAGTCTCAGCAACGACCTTCTGGGCTTCAGCCACGTATCCGCCCAAGTCTCGCCCGGCGATGTCGATGAAGACGAAACCTGTCCGCCTTGCATTCTCTGAACGGATCATGCCAGGCCCATCAACGATGCGGATATCCGCGAGGGCCGTTAGAGGTACATGTGCGCCGGAAGGTGTGACGACCGGCAGGTTTTCGAGCCGCTCGGGGCTGTCGCGCCACGCCTGCGGATAGCGCAGGTTGATAGGGAAACGCTCGAGACCTTCAACCGACTCTGAGACCTGCATCCCGCCGATCGCAGTCTGCACAACATCCTGCACATCCCGGACACTCATCATGTACCGCGCGGCAGCGTCCCGCTTCACGTCAATTTCGATGAATCGACCGCCGACTGGTCGTTCTGCATAGGCGGACGCCGTGCCTTCGATCTCCGCGACAGCGCGTTCAACCTCTATCCCGATCTGCGTAATCACATCGAGATCGGCCCCCGAGACCTTCACACCAACTGGTGTGCGGATCCCGGTTGCCAGCATATCGATGCGGTTTTTGATGGGCTGGATCCAAACATTTGTGACACCCGGCACCTGGACCGTCCGATCAAGCTCGTCGCGGATTTTCTCCATCGTCATGCCGGGACGCCATTCTTCTTCCGGCTTCAGCTGGATCGTTGTCTCGACCATCGTCAGGGGCGCGGGATCGGTTGCCGTCTCAGCCCGTCCCACCTTGCCGTGAACAGTTTCGACCTCCGGAATGGTTGCGATCAGTCGATTGGTCTGTTGGAGAACTTCGCGCGCTTTTCCTGTCGATATGCCCGGGTAGAAGCTGGGCATGTAAAGGAAGTCGCCCTCATTCAGCTCCGGCATGAACTCTGAACCAAGGCGCTGATAGGGATACCACATCGAGGCGACCAGCGCACCGGCCAGCAAAGTGGTGGCCCAAGGCCATGCGATCGCCGCATCAAGGAACGGGCGATAGATGAAGACAACCAGCCTGTTCAGCGGGTTCTTCCGTTCAGGCAGAATCCGCCCTCGAACGAAGTACCCCATCAAGACTGGCACGAGCGTGATCGACAAGATCGCCGCGGCGGCCATCGCGTAGGTTTTGGTATAGGCGAGTGGAGAGAATAGCCGCCCCTCCTGGTTTTCCAGCACGAAGACAGGGAGGAAGCTTACCGTGATGATCGCGAGGGAATAGAAGAGTGCCGGGCCGACCTCGGCCGCACATTCCTGCACGATCCGCCATCTGTTCTCTGCGGTCAGTTTTTCCTTTTCCAGTCTTCGGTGCATAGCCTCGATCATGACAATAGACGCATCCACCATTGCCCCGATCGCGATGGCTATGCCGCCAAGGGACATGATATTGGCGTTCACGCCCTGTGCTTTCATCAGGATGAACGCGGCGAAAATTCCCAATGGCAGCGACAGCAGGATCACCAGCGAGGATCGCAGGTGCAGCAGGAAGGCGGCACAGACCAGAACCACCACAATGAATTCCTGCGTTAGCTTCTTCTGCAGGTTTTCGATGGCCCGCTCGATGACGCCTGACCGGTCGTAGGTCGTTATGATCTCAACGCCGTCCGGCAGGTTGGGCCTCAACTCCTCAATGCGCTCTTCGACCGCTTTGATTGTCGCAAGAGCGTTGCCACCCCAACGCAGGACCACGACGCCTCCGACGGCGTCCCCTTCCCCATCAAGTTCTCCGACGCCGCGCCGCATCTCCGGTCCCAACCGAATGTCCGCAACGTCCCCAAGGGTGAGTGCCGCGCCGCGGTCGTTGACCATAAGAGGCGCGCTTGCCAGATCCGACAGCTCATCGATGTAACCGGACGAGCGGATCATGAACTCCGCTTCGCCCATCTCGATGACGCTCCCGCCGGTTTCACGATTGGCTGCTTGGATCGCGTTCCTGAGCTGGGCCAGCGTGATGTCATAGGCTCGGAGTTTGTTGGGATCGACCACAACCTGGTATTGTTTGACCATGCCGCCGATGGTGGCGACCTCGGACACACCATCCACGGCCTGCAATTCGTATTTCAGGAACCAGTCTTGGAGCGTTCTAAGTTGGGCCAGATCATGATTTCCGGTTCGGTCAATCAGCGCGTATTGGTAGATCCATCCCACGCCCGTGGCATCCGGTCCTAGCTGCGGTGAGACCCCCTCCGGCAAGCTGCCTGAAATCTGTCCAAGATATTCCAGCACGCGCGATCTGGCCCAGTAAAGATCCGTGCCGTCTTCAAAAACGACATAGACAAAGCTGTCGCCGAAGAAAGAAAATCCACGGACGTCCTCGGCACCGGGCACTGCAAGCAGGGCCGTCGCGAGCGGGTATGTTATCTGGTTTTCTACGACCTGGGGTGCCTGTCCCGGATAGGGTGTGCGGACAATGACCTGTACATCGGACAAGTCCGGAATGGCATCTACCGGTGTTTCGCGGATGGCCCAAATGCCTGCCGCACCCATCATGAACGCCAGAGCAACAATGACGAACCTGTTGGCGAGCGAGATGCGTATTATCGCCGGGATCATTGCGTCACGCTCCCGTCAACGGTCACATCCAAGAGCGTCATCGAGAAGTCAGGGTTTCGCCTGAGGATGAGTGTCACGTCGGTCCCGATGGGTAGTCGAGATGCCTCAACCTCCTCTGACAATGGAAAATCCATCGTCATGCCCGGCATCCCAATTTCGACCATGGGGCCATGGGTGATGTTTGCCGTCCGTGCGGCACCGTCGATGGAGTTGATCTGACCTGTGACCTGCATGGGTGGAGGGACCACTTCAGCCGCGGCCAGAACCATATTCATTCCATCCGGACGCGCAAAGGTCAGCGTCATTTCGGCGTCTGTCGGCAAGGATGCTGGATCAATTGAGGGATCAATCGGGAAGTCCATGGTCATCCCGGGCATCCCGATTTCTTTCATCGGCCCATGGCTGATCGTCGCTTTGAGCGCCGCGGCGTCCACAGCGTTGATGGTGCCGGTCGTGACAATCGGGGCGGCGGCAGGGGTCACCGGTTCGGCCGCAGCCAAAACCATGTTCATCCCGTCCGGGCGCGCGAAGGTCAGCGTCATTTCCGCGCCGGTCGTCAATGCAGTCGCATCCAGGGCTGGATCGATGGGAAACTCCATCGTCATCCCGGGCATGCCGATTTCAGCCATCGGACCATGCGTGATCGTCGCTGTCCCATTCTCGGCGTTCAACGCATCAATGGTCCCAGAGACGACGATTGGTGCAGCCCCTTCCGCGGGCTCCTCTTCTGGCTCCATCGCGGCGACGGACTCTGCGCCTTCCGCACGGACTGCTATGACAGAGAACATTCCGCCGTCGTCCGCTGCCAAATCAAACTCAATAGGTGCATCAAGCGGCACTGCGTCGAGATCGACACCAACCACCGGTAGATCCATGGTCATGGCGGGCCAGCCAAGCTCAGGGATTGGACCGTGCTCAAGGGTCAATTTGCCGTCTGGCGTGACGGCCAGAGCCATCCCGGTTCCCGTGCCAGCGATGCCATCATCAGGCGCAAGCTCCATCAAACTGAGAAGCCCGTCGGCACCTCTTGCAGCAAGAAAGGCAACCTCGTCACCCGCATTCAGCCGGTCAAGCGAAACATCAGCCCTTACGGGAAACTCGGACGTCATCGCCGGCCAGTCCAGGCTCTCGAGCGCGTCATGGCGAACGCGCGCGACCCGGGTTTCGTGGTCGAGATCGACGAGAGTACCTTTGCCGCGGGCAGGCTCCGCTTCCGTCGGTGCCATACGCATGAAGCCGGCACTCAGAGCGCTTTCGCTGTCGATCAGGAATTGTGCGGAGGCAACCACCTCCTCGCCGGGCCCAATCCCTTGCAAAATCTCGGTCCGTCCACCTTCGCCGAAACTGTCGCGCAATCCTGTGGTCACCAGTCTGGGCTTGAAGGTCCCCTCACCCGTTTTCAGAATGACCCGTTCCGCTGATCCGGTGCGGATCACGGCCTCTGACGGTACGGTCAATACAGTCCGTGTTTCTGTCGGTATCAAGCTGACGCTCCCGAACATGCCGGGACGAAGGACACCATCGGAGTTGTCGAACCTTAGCCTTACAGGCAGGGTCCGGGTCTGAGGGTCCAGCTCGGGATAAATATAGTCGATCTCACCTTCGAAACTGCGTCCCGGAAGATGTTCGAACTGAGCGACCGCTCGCATATCGTCCGAGAGTCTGGCGATGTCACGTTCGAAGACGTCGACGATGAGCCAGACTTGAGACAGATCCGCGACTGAAAACGCAAGCGTACCGGGTTGCAAGTACATCCCATCGGCAGCGTTCAAGGCGATCACGACGCCGTTCTGAGGAGCTTCAATCTGGATGTTGCGGACAAGCTCTCCACCAGCTTCAATTTCTTCGATCTGACGGGCAGACATCCCATGGCTAAGCAACTTGCTGCGCGCCCCGTCGAGAATTCGCGGGTCACCTGCCTCAACAGCGCGAACCAAATCGCCCGTTGCGGCCGCAACAACCGGTGAGAACAGCTCAAACAGGACCTGCTGCCCTTCGACGCGGTCGCCCACGGCCCGCACTTTGAGCTTCTCGATCCACCCTTCGACGCGGGTATGCACGTGGCTGGTCAAGTGCTCATCATATCCGACGAACCCAACAGTCTCGATTCGAGGCTCGACCTCCGTCATCCGCGACAGCGCTGTGCGCACCCCAATTGCGTTGATTTCAGCGGCATCCAGCGTGACTTCCGAAGGATCCCCCGAAGGCTCTTCGCCCTCGTACACAGGAACCAGGTCCATCCCCATGGGTGATTTACCCGGACCGGGTTGCCGGAAGTTCGGGTCCATCGGGGCAACCCAATAAAGGATTTCAGGCCCGGTGGATCCGGCCTGTGCCACCGGGTTCAAGTAAAGCCGTTCAAGGAATATTCCGCCGCCAACGCCGGCAGCGAGAGCAAGGACTGAAAGTGCCGCGTATCTTCCACGCATAGAAATCGTCTCCTGACGGCTGCACCGGATGCAGCGATCGCATGATCAAAAAGTCCGCGTAGGCGGACAGCGAAATGTCAGGAGTGTTGGGGTGGTCGGTCGGGGACGAGCGGCTCTCGGGTTGAGTGTGCCTCAAAAAGCCTCATCTCAGCCGGTGGAGCTGCGGCGCTTTCGTCACTCAGATCGGCAATGGTATCTTGGTAATCCATGACGCAGCACAGACAGGTGAGGCATCCGTCGCTGTGCCCAGCGTGAGCATCTTTTTTGTCGTCCGACATGTCATGTGAATGATGCGCATGGATGTTCCCGAGCGATCCGTCGACGATATGAAAACTATGCTCCGCGCCGCTGAACTCTTCTCCGAACGGCATGGCTTGGGTTCCGACGACGGTGATCGTCAGACACACAAGGGCAAGACATGCCGATCGCAGGAAAAAGAACGCGTTCGAAACCATGAGCTTGAGATAGCGCTCTCCAGAAGTTGCGGCAATCGGAGCGGGACAGAAAGATTGTATCAGTTTGTAAAGTTGACCTTTTCCAAGACTTCACACTACGACGTTTAGGGGGGACACGGTGAGATCAGACTTCCGATGGATTCAAAAAAACGGTCAACACTTTTGACGATCGGGGCGGTCATCGCAGGGTACGCGGCCCTGCGCACAGTTCCGTCGCTGCTTCCGGAAAAACTGGAGCTGCAGGCGCTCGATAGTCCAGCTGGATTTCGAAAGTATGTTGCGGGTGAGACGTCAGGCGGCTTCGATCCGTTTGTAGGCCTTGGCACGGCGGACAGCACCGAGGTGGCAGCGCAGAAAGCAGCAGCTTTGCAGCGTGTTTCCGAGAATATTTGTTCGGCCCTGTACGGTGGTCTGAGTCCTACGCCTACCCAGGTCCCGATGGCGTCGTTCTCGGATTACTATTGCCCCTTTTGCCGGGTGCAGACCAAACGGTTGGCCGACATGACGAGCGAGATGCCGGACAGAATTACAGTGGCCTGGCACGAGTTGCCGCTCCTCGGCGATACGTCGAATCTCGCGGCTAAAGCGGCTTTGGCAGCGAAACGGCAAAATGCCTATGTCGCCTTTCATGAACGGCTGATGAAATCCCCTTTCCAGGCAACGCCAGAATATCTCTCGCGCCTCGCCACTGATCTTGGCGTCGATAGCGAGAAATTGGTTGCCGACATGCAGAGTGCTGCGATCGCGCGCGAATTGGAGGACAGCGCGGCTCTTGCACGCGTGTTCGCCTTTGTCGGCACGCCGGCCCTCGTGATCGGCCGGACCGTCGTCCAAGGTCAGATCAGCGACAATATGGTTCGGGAAATCATCGCGCTGGAGCGCGAAGAGGGTTGGCGAGATGTCTGCACGGCTGCATAGGCTGGAAGGCTCGCCCCAAGATGTCTTGGCGTTTGTCGTCCATCGACTGTGGAGACAATATGGATAGGCGGTGTTTCTTCCTGCTTGGCTCGTCGTGGGTCGTGGCCCCGCAGTTCGTCGCGGCCGCGACCCGCACGATCTGGTCGGCTGCCGAGACTGCCGACGCATTGGCGCAGAACAGGGTTTCCCTGATCGATGTGCGATCGCGGCCTGAGTGGATAGAAACGGGCGTCGCAAAAGATGCATGGCCGATCAGCATGCATGAACCGGGATTCGAGCACCGCTTGTTCGCCGCACGCGATTTCTCAGGCGAGAAACCCATTGCTCTGATCTGCGCCACCGGAGGGCGCAGTGGCCACCTTTTGAGCGCCTTGAAGCAAGCTGGATACACGGGCTTCATCGATGTCTCAGAAGGGATGCTGGGATCACCGAAGGGGCCAGGCTGGATCGCACGCGGATTGCCCGTGATGGATATGGAGGCGGCGTTGGCAAGCCTGCCTGACACTTTGCGTTGATCGCATGCTCATCAAAATGACGGTCCGCGTCTTTCGCTTCGGAGTTTGGCCTCTGCTCCTCCTTCTTGGTTGCGTCGGCCTTTTCCTATCCGATGCCGCCAAGGCTGCCGAATCCGAGGGCTTTTCAAACCCCGCCGTAACCGCGCGTCTGATCTCGGCCGAAGACGGGATTGCGCCAGATGCCGCCTCGGTTTCACTTGGATTGGCTTTGGAGTACGGCGAGGGTTGGAAAGGATACTGGCGCACGCCCGGTGAGGTTGGCCTAGCGCCGGAGATCGACTGGACTGGTTCGACCAATCTGAAATCTGCGGAGCTGCTCTGGCCCGCGCCGGAACGTTTCGAGGCCTTCGGAATCGAGAACTTTGGCTATTCGGGTCAGGTTGTCTTGCCGATCCGCGCGAGACTTGAAGACGCCGGGCACCCTCTGAAACTGCGTGCCCGTGTGTCCTTGCTGACATGTTCGACTGTCTGTGTGCCCCATGACTTCGATCTTTCACTCGCCCTGCCTCAAGGTACCGGAATCGACACAAACTCGGCAGGCCAGATTGCCACCTATGCCGAACGTGTTCCCGCGGCACTCGAGAACAGCGACATCAGGATATCGGCCACGGCGCTCGATGCCCGCGCCTCTGCTCTTGTCGTTGTGGCAACGAGCGATACGCCGTTCGGTAAAGTCGACGTGTTCCCGGAATTCGGGCCCCTTGTGACCTTTGGCAAACCAGATATCCGATTGGATCGCGATAGGACGGAACTCTGGGCACAAATACCGATCAACGCCTGGACCGAAAAGCACACAGAGCCTTCGGTGACGATCACAGACACCGCACGTGCAATCACGGCGCCGATCACGCTTACCTCAAATCCCCCTGCCCCACCGTTTTCAAGCGCGAACCCTCGAACGAGTCTGCTGAAGGTCGTGGCGGTCGCCGCCATCGCCTTTCTCGGGGGTCTGATCCTGAATGTCATGCCCTGCGTGTTACCCGTTCTATCGATCAAGCTCACATCTGTTTTGAAGGCAACCGGTCAAACCCGGCAGATGACGCGCAACGGGTTCCTGTTTTCAGCTTTGGGGGTACTGACATTTGTCTGGGCGCTTGCGGTTACCTTACTATTTCTTCAATGGATCGGAGTGTCCGTCGGCTGGGGTATACAGTTCCAGAATCCGGTCTTCGTGACGCTGATGTTCATGGTCATCGCCGTCTTTGCCGCCAATCTCTTCGGTGCATTCGAGATAACCCTGCCCGCGGCCCTTCAAGACCGCCTGGGTGCCAGCGGTGCCCGATCCGGGTATGTCTCAGACTTTGGCACCGGACTGCTTGCGGCCATCCTCGCTACACCGTGTTCCGCCCCGTTCCTCGGCACCGCGATCACCTTTGCGCTCGCGGGCACACCAATGGACGTGATAGTGGTTTTCACGGCGCTCGGTCTTGGACTGGCCCTCCCCTACCTCGTCATTGCCGCACGTCCCGAGTTGGTCACACGACTGCCCCGGCCCGGGCGATGGATGCTTCTGGTCAGGATCCTTCTTGGCGGTCTGTTGCTGGCAACAGCCGCATGGCTCTTGTTCGTTCTTGTCGGCGTGGCAGGTGGACGGGCAGCTGCCTTTGTCTCGGTACTCACAGCGGTGTTCATCGTCGCTGCATCAATCCCACGCGCAAACCAGTGGGTACGGCGTGCGGTTCTTAGTGGTTGTGTTCTTCTGGCAGTTTTCGGGTCGGGTCTCATCTCGTCGCCTGTCCGCATGACTGTGTCGGTCGATGCAATGTCCCATTGGCAGGATTTCGATCCCCTCGGCATCGCTCGGCACGTCTCCGAAGGGCAGACCGTCTTCGTCGATGTGACTGCAGATTGGTGCCTGACCTGTAAAGCCAACAAGTCTCTCGTGCTCAACAGGGATCCAGTGCGTGCGCGGTTGCGCGGCGGTTCCGTGATTGCAATGCAAGCGGATTGGACCCGCCCGGATGACAGCATCGCGCGGTTTCTCGAGCGGTATGACCGCTACGGCATTCCGTTCAATATCGTCTTCGGGCCAGGGGCGCCTTCCGGCATTGCTCTCCCGGAGATACTGACGCCACAGCTGGTGCTCAATGCACTCGACACTGCTTCTGTGCGCAGTCTCGCGTCTGAATAACACCATTTCTTACGCTGGAATTCCTTTGGTTATCTCAAAATCACAAGTCCAACGCTGAAGGTTTTCTAAATCAGATGCGTTTTCAGGGGAGGTTCTTCAACTCACCAGAGAGATCCTTCAAGATCGGGCAATCCGGTCGGTGGTCTCCGTGACAGGCCTCGACGAGATGGGACAGGGTCTCGCGCATTTCCTGAAGCTGCGCGATCTTGTCGTCGATTGCGCCCAGGTGCTCTTCAGCGATGGTCTTCACCTGGGCGCTTTCCCGCGTTTCATCCTCGTAGAGGCTCAAGAGATTGCGGCAATCCTCAATCGAGAAACCGAGCGCGCGCGCGCGACCCAGGAATGCAAGCTTGTGCAGATCGGTCTCGCGGAACGCGCGGTATCCGTTGCCGCTGCGCTGCGGCCTGACCAGGCCGATATCCTCATAATAGCGGATGGTTTTGGGCGGGATGCCGGACCGCTCTGCAACTTCTCCAATGTTCATAGTGCGATCCTCCTATTCTGCCGGTTGGGTCAGTGCAGTGATCCGTGGTGCGGCGGTGTCTCTGTCTTCACGCAAGGCCGGTGCGATGCGGCGTAGACGCAGCGCGTTTGTCAGAACCGATACTGATGACAGGGCCATCGCACCCGCCGCAAAGACCGGGGAAAGAAGCAAACCAAAGGCCGGATAGAGAACGCCGGCGGCGACCGGGATGAGCGCGACATTGTAGCCAAAGGCCCAGACGAGGTTCTGGCGAATGTTTGACATGGTGCGCCTGGAAACCTCGACCGCATTCACCACGCCGCGCAGATCGCCTGACATCAAGACCACATCGGCGGATTCGATAGCGACATCGGTTCCGGTGCCGATGGCGATGCCGACATCCGCATGGGCCAGAGCCGGCGCATCATTGATGCCGTCGCCCACGAAAGCGATCTTTCGGTCTCCTGCACGCAGATCGTCGAGGGCTGCGACCTTGCCATCTGGCAGGACTCCCGCGATGACATGGTCGATTCCGGTCTCGCGAGCGATGGCCTCCGCGGTCTCGCGTTTGTCTCCGGTGATCATCGCAACCTTGAAACCGCGCGTGTGCAGAGCTGCGATGGCCTCCTGGCTGGCGGGTTTTACGGGATCCGCCACGGCGATCACTGCGGCCAGTTTGCCGTCGATAGCCGCATAAAGCGCTGTCCGGCCCCGCCCTGCCAGCTCGGCTTCCGTTTCGACCAAGGCGGCGATTTCAATCCCTTCGCGGGACATATAACGGTCCGCGCCTACCATCACCTCCTGACCTTCGACGGTCGCGGCGACACCGTAACCGGTGATCGAGCGGAAGCCCGTGGCATTCGGAGCGGCGATCCCTTCGGCCCGCGCGCCGCGGACAATGGCTTCGGCGATGGGATGCTCAGACTGGGCCTCAACAGCGGCGATCAGGCTCAGCACTTTGTCTCGGTCAAAACCGTCGGCGGTGACCAGATCGGTCAGCGACGGCTGGCCTTCGGTGACAGTCCCCGTCTTGTCGAGTGCGATGACATCGACTTCGGACAAGGCCTGGAGCGCATCCCCCTTGCGAAACAAGACTCCCATCTCTGCGGCGCGCCCGGTGCCCACCATGATCGACGTGGGTGTGGCCAAGCCCATGGCGCAGGGACAGGCGATGATCAGAACCGAGACGCCGGCGACCAACGCGAAGGTCAAAGCCGGGTCCGGCCCGACAAGCAACCAGATCACGACCGTGAGTGCCGCGAGCACCATGACGGCAGGCACGAACCACAGGGTCACGCGGTCCACTAGTCCCTGGATAGGCAGCTTGGCACCTTGAGCCTCTTCGACCATGCGGATGATCTGCGCGAGTGTGGTATCCGAACCGACCCGAGCGGCCTTGAATGTCAGGCTCCCGGTGCCGTTGACGGTCCCGCCTGTGACAGCGGCACCAGCGGTTTTCTGCACCGGCACGGGCTCTCCGGTAATCATGCTCTCATCGACATTACTCGACCCCTCGGTCACCTCGCCATCCACGGGGATCCGCTCACCCGGTCGGACAAGGATCACATCGCCGACGGCGAGTGCGTCGACATCGACCTCCGCCGTTTCACCGCCCCGAATGACGCGCGCGGTGCGGACCTGCAGGCCCAGCAAAGCCTGAATCGCTGCGCCGGTGCGGCCCTTGGCGCGTGCTTCGAGCCATCGGCCAATCAGAATAAGGACGACGATGACCGCAGCGGCCTCGAAATAGACCGCGCGCACACCCTCAGGCAAAAGTCCGGGAAGAAAGGTTGCGACCACCGAATATCCCCAGGCCGCGCCGGTACCGACGGCGACGAGGCTGTTCATGTCAGGCGCGCCTTTGAAAAGCGCGGGATACCCCTTTGCGTAGAAATGGCGTCCCGGTCCAAAGAGGACGAGTGTTGCGAGGACAAACTGGATGATCCAAGACGTTTGAAAACCAATCGTCGTCATCACCAAGTGATGAAATGCCGGAATAAGGTGGGAGCCCATTTCTAGGATGAAGACCGGGAGCGTTAGAATTGCCGCCAAAAGAACGCTGCGACGCAGTCCGTCGGCTTCTTCTGCCTTGCGTGCGACGCGAGACTGGCTCGCCTGCGCCTCTGCAATGTCGGCGGGATAACCAATCGCCGCCGATGCGGCCTTCAAGTCGCCCAAGGACACCGCGCCCTCGAGATACTCGACCGTCGCCGTTTCTGCCGCTAGGTTCACGCTGACGGAAAGCACTCCGGGCACGTCCGCCAGTGCCTTGTCCACCCGTCCGACGCAGGATGCGCAGGACATGGACGCAATGTTCAAGGTGACCTTGGATGTCCGCGCGGGATACCCCAAGGAGGCAAGCGTCTGCGTGGCGTCGGTAAGCCGAGACGGATCATCCAGCGAAAGGCGCGCCGTTTCGGATGCGAGGTTTACGGCAACATCAGAAACCCCGTCGAGCCCCGCCAGAGCCTTTTCAACACGCCCCACGCAGGATGCACAAGTCATGCCTTCGATGCTGAGCGTTGTTTGACTGATGTCGGTCATGGCTTGTTACCTCGATTGCGTACTCGAGGCAGATATAGGGCTTCCAGTCACTGGAAGCTCAAGGGGTTTATCGGAGATTTCTTTTTCAACCGGCACAGCATCAACCTACAGTCTCGCTAACCCCCTGTTTCCGATTGAAATGTATCGATTTGTAAGCTTGTCGCACGAGCGATTGGTGCGCTACCCCCGAGGTAGGAGTACGTTCGATGAATATGTCAGATCAAGAAAAGCAGCCGCAGAATTCAAAGATGATGCACGTCGGCATGTTGGTGTGCTGCGCGGTGATGCTGCTTCCGCTGCTTGTTTTCTTTGCCCGAGGCGGCTCGTTTTCTGGCTTGCAGGATAGTTTGGGCGTTTTGGCCCCAATCGCCCTTTGCCTCGGCGCACATGGCGTGATGTTCTTCTTCATGGGGAAGTCCTGTCATGGAGGCAGCAAGTCATCGGATAGCAACGCACCCGTGCCCTCAAAAGCCCCTGTTCCAACATCGACGGATGCTTGACCTTCCACCCACTGGAACCCTTAGTTCCTACGAGTGAGAAGAGGATACACCATGAAATTTCACGTCCCAGAAATGAGCTGTGGCCATTGCGTTGCTGCTATCGAAAAAGCGGTCAAAGCCGCAGACCCGTCAGCAACCATCCAGACGGATTTGGCTGCACACACGACAGAGATCGACTCGACAGTCTCCTCGGCTGCCCTGCTTAATGTTCTTGCGGAAGCCGGCTATCCTGCGACCTCTCTGGGAGAAGGTCCGGAGGATTGAAGAGCCGGATGAACACGATCTTGAAGGCATCGGGCCTGATCTTCTGGGCGTTTCTGTTGACCGGATGTTCCACAACACCCGTGGTCGATGCGGACGGTGCCTTCATCGAATTACCTGAACCACTCGTGGGTCTCGCTGCGCCATATCAAAACCTCAACAAGGTTCGGCTTGATCCGAATGACAATTGTTTTTGGTATCTTCACAACGGCCCAGTTGAAGCGACCTGGTTGCCGCTCAGAACGCCACAAGGCAATCCAATCTGCCAAGCGGTGAACTAGGTCAAGACGCTTTGAGCAACATCAAGATGCTCCATTAGCCCCCGATCGCATCTTCAGGCGGATACAGGTGAGCGGTTTTGCCCGTTTCCACGTTGGGATAGAGATCGTTGATATGTGCCATGATCATGCGCACGCAACCCGAACTCGCCCGACCTCCGATCGAACGCGGCTCAGGCGATCCATGAATACGCAGATAAGTGTCCCGGTTGCCCACATAGAGATAAAGCGCACGGGATCCCAATGGGTTGGTTGGCCCCGCGTCCATCCCCTCCGCATGCTGTGCATAAAGATCCGGGTCGCGTTCGATCATGTCGTCCGTTGGACGCCAAGTGGGCCACTTGGCTTTTCGCCGGATCGTGTAGACACCCGGCTCGTACAATGTCCCGCTTGCGATGGCCACGCCATAACGCATCGCCGTGCTTCCGTTCGGCTCGATATGGTACAAGTAGCGCGCAACGGCATCGACATGAATGTCACCCGGCACGAGGCCCGCGTTTGCCTCCACCCGAACAGGAAGGAACCGCGGATGAATCCCCCACGGATTGGAAGTCGAGGGGTCATAACTCGGAGGCGTGACTTGCGCATCCCAGACATCCCACATTGCGCGCGGCGACGTGGGCGCTGCCGATATCGGCGTGGCGAGCGGTGCCGAAAAGAGCATTGCAGACCCTGCCACAAAATGCCGACGCGTCAGTTTGACCATATAAGTACCTCGTCCACTCGTTTTGACTGTGTCCGTTCGCCAAATTTCGGGAAACTATTGACCTGCGGCGCGCGCTTCCTGCGCAAGACGGATCATCTGATCGGCCTCGATGACCCCCGGAACCAGTGCGTCTCCGATCACAAAGGATGGTGTGCCATTGAAGCCGAGCGCGCGGCTCATCTCCATTGACGCCGCGATATGGGCATCGATCTCAGGCGCCTGCATGTCCCGTCGCAGCTGCGCGACATCCAAACCAATTTCCTGCGCAACCTGGATGACGGACGCTTCCTCGGCTCGGCCCTGCATGCCCATCAGTGCCCAGTGAAACTCTTCGTATTTGCCCTGCTCTCGCGCGGCCAATGCGGCGCGCGCGGCAAAAACGGAGCCGTCTCCGAGGATCGGCCACTCACGATAGACCAGCTTGACGTTGGGGTCTTCGTCCAACAGCGCTTCGATATGCGGCTTCACCCGGCGACAATAGGGACAGTTGTAGTCGAAGAACTCCACAACTGTGACGTCGCCCTCGGGATTTCCGAGAACCGGTGCGTTTGGGTCGCTCTCGAGAAGATCGCGATTTTCGGAGAGGACGCTCGCTGCTGCGGCCGCCTGCCGCTCCTGTTCACGCCGTTCAATGATCTGAACCGCCTCGAGGACAATCTCTGGGTTTTCCCGGATGGCCTCCAGAACCAATTCCTTAACCCGGTCTTCGCTGAGCGCGTCGGCATGAGACGTCAGTGGTGCAAGCAGAAGGGCGACCAGTGGCATTGCCATTGCGATCTTCATGAGAGTTCTCCTAGTTCACCGGCACACCATGGGTGCGCGCGTACTGCATATCCTGTATTTCCTCGGGCCAGGTCGACTTGATGTACCCGAGGACATTCCAGATTTCCTGGTCGGAAAGTTGGTCGCCGAAACCGGGCATGCCGCTGTCGAACTCCATGCCCTGAGCGGCCATCACCTCTCGACCGCCAAGCTTTGTGTAGTCGAACAGAACCTGGTCGCTGTGATGCCAGGTGTGACCCGTTTCATCATGCGGTGGTGCGGGTAGCCGGCCGTCCTCGCCCGGACTCCGCCAGTTCTCCTGACCTTCCAGATTGACCCCATGGCACGCGGCACATGTCTCAGCATAGAGCGCCTTGCCGGCGACAAGATCGACGCTCTCCGGCATCACGCCGCTTTGGACATCATCGGCAGACCCGGTCCAGACATAGGCCGCCGCTCCAAGTGCTGCCAGGACACCAATGCCGAGGATGGCCGCCAGACCCTTCATGCCACATTGACCCATGTCATCATACCGGATGCCGCGTGCGACAGCATATGGCAATGCAGCAGCCATTTGCCGGGGTTATCTGCCACAAAGGCGATGTCGCGCATTTCGCCCCGGTCGAGCAGCGTTGTGTCGCGCAGCGCGCCGAGGCTGCCATCGGGTGCGATCTCGTGAAAATGCATGCCATGAAGATGCATGGCATGCGGAAACGATGTGTCATTGGTGATCTTCAGCCGAACGGTTTCGCCACGCGACAACTCCGCCAGTGCTGGAACATCCATGCCACCCACCGCGCCATTGAAGGCCCAGAAGTTTCCTGTCTCCATCATGTCGCGCATCGAAGACATCCGACCACCCATCATGGCACCGCGCATGCCGCCCATGGCCCCCCCTTCCATCAGCAATGCGATGTCCCTTGCCGATCCCAAATCGGGCATGGCATGGGCATTCGGCGGCAGGGGTTGAGGCGTTCCGCGCCGCGCGCTTGTACCGTCGCCTGTCACCTCGAAGGCCACTTGAGAAAAGCTTTCATCACGGCTCAATTGCACGATATGGCCCGCGCTACCTACCTCTGCGGTCACGTCGACGATCAGGTCCACCCGTTGTGCCGACGAGAGCAGGAATGGGCCTTCCACAGGTTGCGGTGTGGCCAGCGGCATCCCGTCCATGGCCACAATCCAGCCTTCGAGCCCCTCCAGCGCGAGTTGGAAAATCCGGGCGTTCGATGCATTGATCAGCCGCAGGCGCAGTCGCTCATGCCGTTTCACATGCTTCGCGAGATTGTAGACGCCGTTCGTTGTTATGTAGTTTCCAAGGCGCCCGGCATGGCTAAGGTCATGCATCGCACCAAAAGTATCCGCGATCTGGGCAGTCTCTGGATCGATGCGCCAATCGTCGAGGATCAGGACCTCTTCATGGTCGATATCGATCGGCTCCGGCTCTTCGACGATCAGCGCACCCTGAAGACCACGTGCGACCTGCTCGAACGAGCGGTTGTGCGCGTGATACCAATAAGTGCCCGCGTCGGGGACAACGAAATCATAGTCAAAGCTGTCCCCGGGGCGAATGGCGTCCTGCGTCAGACCCGCCACCCCATCCATCGCATTGTCGATGCGGATCCCGTGCCAATGGGTCGATGTCGGATCGGGTAACTCATTGACAATACGTCTCTGTACCCGCGCGCCTTGCGTAACCCGGATTTCAGGGCCCGGCGCGATACCATCGAACCCCCAGATCTGTGTTTTTCCGTAGTCATCAGGCAAAAGCTGTATATCTGCGATCCGGGCTGTCACCGCGCGCATGTCTGTCTGCGCGAGCAGTGAATTCGGCATGCACACCAAACCGGCAGCACTCATGCGAAGGAAGTCGCGTTTTGAAAGTTTCATGATGGCACCGTTAGGATTGAGGTGAAAACAGCCGTGGCAAGCAAGATGACACCGATACAAACCCATTCGAGAGAAATCGATCTTGCAAGGTGCGGCCCAGCTTTGGGATCACCGCTCTGCAAAGCGGGCACAAGCCGTGTTTTGTTGATGGCGGCAAGGGCCAGAAGCAGCGTCACGACGGCAATCTTTGCCAGAAGTGTCAAACCATAGCCAGTGCCGAGGAGCGCGGAAAACGATCCCACCAGTCGCCACGTCATCACCACGCCAGCAAGCAGCAGCAGCGGGACCGCAACAGATGCGACCTGGCCAAAGCGATGTCCAAGCACGGCAGCAACTCGCAATGTGTCCGCAGACCCCGAAAGCTTTTGGAGCGGAAGAAGGACGCCGATCCAGAAGGCGGCAACGATCAGATGACCGAACAAGACGGTCTGAAACCACAGACGATCTTCGCTGGCGACATGACCGATCTCGCAAAAACTCCAGATTGCCAAGAAACTGCCCAAGAGCGCCACCCAGAGCCACCGCCCCCCGATTACCACGCCGGTCAGGAGAGCCCCCAAGCCCAGAAGCCGCAACAGCAAAGCGTCTCCGGGCGGGGTTTCCCAGAGCAACGCAAGGATCGTCAGATCCGTCATGCCCGAAGCCTCATCCATGAGCACTGCGCCCCGCACGGCAAAACCGAGCAATGACATCGCAGCCGCCAGAAGAGCAAAGAAGACGGCCCAGGCACGCAAGAAACGGTCGAGCCCAGCCAACTGCTCGTGAAAGACTTGGCGACTCAGTATCAGCCCGGCACTCGTGAGGATGCCGAGATAGAGCAAAAACTTTGTGGCAATCGCAGCCTGACCCCAGATATCCGGCACCACTCACTTCACTTCAAATGAGAAGACACCGTTCATGGGGTGTCCATCAACACCAAGTCCGCGCCATTCGATTTGATACATGCCCGACCCCATTGGCGTCAGAGGAAGTGTGAACTCTTTGACAAAGCCGGATTGATTGCCGAGGTCGAGAGCCTCGGTGTGCGCCTCTGCATGGGTCATTTCGACTTTCGTCAGTCGCATCCCATCGTTGAAGCGCAATCCAATCGTCTCGGGTACGGCGTCAAGAATGGCCCCGTTTGCAGGCGTCATGCTTTCCTTTTCCGAGTGGGCGAGTGCTTGCGCGCTGGTCAGCGCCAAAAAAATTGTCAGTACGACTCTGTACATCACGGATCGTCCTTCGTCGGTTATTCGGGTTAGTTTATACCATTTGCACGTTGCAACTCACGCACATAGGCCACGATCATCTTCACATCACCATCCGTGACACCTTCGACCGGCGGCATGTTTCCAAAGCGCCAATGATGCGCACGAACACCATTCTTGGCCGCCAGAAGGAAGGCGGCATCCCCATGGTGGCTGGGTTCGTAGATCTTGTGCACCAGAGGAGGCGCCACACCGTCCTGCCCGGCGGCATTTGTGCCGTGGCAGGCCGCACATTTCGCCTCGTAGGCCAATTTGCCGATCTCCGCATTCGCGGACAGCGTTTGCGGTAGAATGACGTCGACCATGGGACTGTAGGTGCGAGACGCGTCATCCTCGCTCGTTGCCACGTCATTATCGGTTGGTCCTGTCCACCAGAAGCCAATGGCAAGAACCACCGCAAGGGCGATGGAAATGATCACGTAACGCCCCATCAGATCAACTTGACCTGCGTTCCGACCGGTGTCCGATTGTAAACCTCAATGATATGTTCGTTGTAGAGGCCGATGCAGCCGCTGGAGGAACGACGACCAATTTTGCGCGTATCGTGTGTTCCGTGAATGCGATAGTATTGCCATGTCAGGTGCAGCGACCGCACCCCGAGCGGATTGTCCGGACCCGGCGGCATGTAGGCTGGCAAGGATGGATCGCGTTCGCGCATAGATGGCGTGGGCGTCCAATCCGGCTCGGGATCTTTGAAGACGATCTCAGTATAGCCTCGCCGCGTCAGCTCATCCGTCATTGGAACAGATGTCGGATAGAGAAACATTTCACCATCAGCGGTCCACTGCTGAAGCGCCCGGGAATTGGTATCCGCAATAATGATGCCTTTGCCCAGACGATCGAAGTGGTCTTGCCAATCGTGGGTTCTGAAGCTTGAAGCGTTACGCCGTACCGGTGCGCGTGTTTCGGCGCGCAGCACCGAAGGCGCGAACAGGAGCGTCGCACCGATGCCGCCGATCAGCTGACGACGTGACCGAAAGGGTCGATTTCTTGCCTGCATGGCTCTGCCTCGTCTCCATGTCGAACGCCTTGTTTTCTATCGAAGATCAGCAAGCGGCGAAACGCAGGGAGAGCCAGAATTTTGTAAGGTTATGTATCAACCCACCGGTTGGACGGCGAGCCTAGGCCTTTTTGATCGGGGCCGAAAATCCGGTTTCGGCCCGCGTCTCGGGATGCTCGTACGAGGATGTCAACGCGGCTTGATCCGCAGTCACGGGCAATACAATCTTTGCACAGAGCCCACCCTCCGCGCGGTTCGACAGAGTGATCGTGCCGCCGTGTTGCAGAACGATGCTGCGAGCGATTGAAAGGCCCAGCCCATGGCCACCGGTTTCTAGGGAGCGCGATCCCTCAAGGCGCAGGAAGGGCTGAAACACATCGCCTAAGCGGTCGTCAGGGATCCCGGGTCCATCGTCTTCGACCAAAATCTCGACGCTGCCGTCAGAAATGCGCCAGGATAGCGTCGGGTTGCACCCGTATCGCCCCGCATTGTCGATGAGATTGCGCAAGGCACGGCGCAGCGCCTTGGGCTTGATCTGCACCATTGCCTCGGGTCCTCGGCGTACGTCCAACGCAGTGTGGGTCGCGTCCCGAATGTCGATCAGAAACGTGCCAATCTCAATTGGCTGCAGGGCTTCGTCCTGACCCACACCGCGTGCATAGGCCAGTGTGGCCTCAACCATATCCTGCATCTCGTCGAGAGAGGCCGTGATGCCGGTCTTGGTCTCCGCATCCTCCACCATCTCGGCATGAACCCTGAGCGCGGTGAGTGGCGATCTCAAGTCGTGGGCCAGGGCGGCCAGCATCTGCGTCCTGTCCGTTACAAAGCGGGCCAAGCGCGTTTGCATGTCATTGAAAGCCGTTGTCAGGTTCCGCACTTCATTTGGGCCAACCGGCGTGAGGGGGCCCTGCCCGCCACCACGCCCGAATTCCTCGGCGGCAGCGGCGAGATCATTCAGGGGCCGCGTCAGGCGCGTGAGCAGAAACCAGAAGATCGCCAGCAGCAACACGGCAGCCGTCAGCACAAAAGACAGCGTGGAAGCCCAGGACCATTGTATCGGCGGCCGCTCGAACCGGGTGGCGACGTTCAACCATTGGCCCCCGGCTATGGCGATTGAGACCTCCATCTCGAGCGCCGCCAGAGTTCCCTGCATCATCTCGGCATGCATTTCCGCCATTTCCGGCGAAAGGTTCGGCAACGGCAACAGCCCCTGTTCAATCTCGTGCACTTCGACCCGGATATCGCGGGTGTAGCCATCGTTCAAAAGCGCTCGAATGCGCGCTTCGATCGCTCCGTTCTCATCATGATGGGAGTGCGTCACAGCAGGGGTGTCGCCGAGATCGAAGCGTACAAGGGGCGAGTTTGCCGCCGCTACGATATCCTCATGCAACGTCGGCGGTGCCTCCTCGATCAGACGGGCGACGTTTGCCGCGCGTCCGGCTGCCTCGCTGCCGATGGCCGCTTGCACGGCAAGCGACCGTTCATCGACGAAAAGCCAGAGCCCCACGACCTGCGCAACGAAGAGGACCACCACCACCAAAAAGGCGATCTGTGAGCGGAACCCCATCTGCATCAGGCCTCGATCTCCACATCACAGCTCAGACAATACCCGCCATTGCGGACCGTCGATATGATCCGAGGGCGAAGCACATCGGGTTCGATTTTCCGGCGCAGGCGCGAAACCTGATTGTCGATGGTACGATCAAATGGTCCGGCGACACGGCCGGCGCTCAACTCCAGAAGTTCATCCCGACCGATCACCGCCCGAGGACGCTCCAGCAAGACCGTCAGCAGCTTGGCTTCCGCTGTGGTCAGTGCATTGACCGTGCCATCGGGGCAAATGACATGACTGGCGTCGTGATCAAAAGTGATCCCGGCAAACACGGCTCGCTTGCCTGCAAATGTTCCGCCATGGGGCGCGTATCCGTCTCCCGCGCGACGCAGGATCGCATTGATCCGGGCCAGAAGCTCGCGCGGATTGAAGGGCTTGGCCAGATAGTCATCTGCGCCGGTGTCGAGCCCTTTGATCCGAGCGTCATCGTCGCCGAGCGCCGTCAGCATGAGGATCGGGGTATGCTGCTGCTCTCGGCGCAACCGTGCGCAGGCCGCGAGCCCGTCTTCTCCCGGCATCATGATATCGAGTACGATCAGATCGAATTTGCCCTCGCCCAATCGTTCATCCATCTCACCCGCGCTTTTGGCTCCCGTCGCGCGCAGCCCATTTTTCTCCAGGTAGCGCGTCACCGAGTGCCGGATCTCTGCATGATCATCGACGACCAGGATATGCGCCGATGACGCCATCAGCGATCAGTCTCCGCAAATCGGCCCGTCTGGCCGTTCGGCCGTCTGTTCCATAGATCAATCTCCATAACACGCAGAATAGATTGTTCTTTCGGGAAAGACCCGCACTTCGTTTGTCGCAATATGTATCAATAGACCTGACATGTCTTGACCCTCCAGCTGCTGGAAGCCCCATCTGACGCGTCATGACCGGCGTAAGACCAGACATATCGGGGCAACATCCCTCCCACTCAGCGCATCGGACCATGGCGGCACCCGCTTGGATCGGATTTGCGCTTTTTGTGGTCACAATGCCCGCCCACCTCCTCCTGGAACAGGCAGACTCGCTTGCCTTGGCAGCGGTCACACTGGCCCTGATCGGCGGGGCCTATATCGGGTTCGGTGCCGCCGATGGCCGTCGCTCCGTGTTCTGGTCTGAGCTGGCGGTTGCTCTCGTCTTTGGGGCGGCGGCCGTAGCGGGTCTCCTTTGGCATTGGGCAGCCTTGCCTCTGGGTCTCGCGCTCCATGCGCTGTGGGATCTTGCCCATCACAATGCGGTCCGCCTTGCCCGGGTCCCACGCTGGTACATCCCGTTTTGCGTCGTCTTTGATCTAATGGCGGCAGCCTTTCTTGTGCTGCTTTATACAAGGTAGGCCATGGTGCGTGTCGTTGTTCTCGTCCTTCTGGGGCTGGTGCTCCTCGTTTTGGCGCGTCCGAACCTGGTGGGCCTCGACATCGATCTGCCGGAGCGCGATGACCTGCGGCGCTGGATCGATGCTGCTGGTTTTCTTGGCCCGGTTCTGGTCGTGGCGCTTATGACGTTGGCAATCGTGGCCAGCCCCCTGCCCTCGGCGCCGATCGCGCTCGCGGCTGGGGCCGCC
>NZ_JBNAFU010000009.1:0-105553 GCF_049800835.1 Tropicimonas sp. S265A | reverse complement strand
TGAACCCGGCAGAGTACTCGGTCGGCGAGATCCTGGCCCTGAAGGCACAGCGCGACAACGCCAACGACTAAGGCGTACCGCCAAATCCCTAAGGCTTCGCTAACCCCCGCCCGGCGAGGCCTTGATCCCCCCGCGCAGGTCCCCTCCCTGCCTGCGCGGGCCCCACACCGACCCACCCGACACCACGGCTCTCAGACCCCCGGACAACCCCCTGACAAAAAGAGAGACCCAAAAGGTGCGTCGCGGACGGCTGGCCCAGATGGTCAAAAACCAAAGGGCCGGCCGTTTTTCTTTTTGTAAAAAAATGAAAAAGCAGGGCCAAAGCCCTGCCTTTCGTCTTTTCGCCGTTCCCGTCAGGATCAGTCGTCTGCAACCTCGGTTGCAGGCACTTCGTCTGCTGCGGGCGTATCGTCGTCTTCGTTTTCGGACGAGCGGAGACCGGAGGGCGCAGAGATATTCGCAATAACGAAGTCACGGTCGATCGTGGGCTTCGACCCGGCCGGCAGCGTGATGCTGCTGATCGTTACCGTATCGCCCACTTCGAGGCCGGACAGATCGACGGTCAGGTGATCCGGGATTTCGCCAGCGGTCACAACCAGCTCGACCTCGGGACGCACAACCGTCAGAACGCCGCCCTTCTTGATGCCGGGTGCGTTGTCCTCATTCTCGAACTCGACCGGAATGAACAGATTGACCTTAGAGGTCCGACGCAGACGCATCAGGTCGACATGGGTTGGCAGGTCCTTGACCACATCGCGCTGCACACCGCGACAGATGACGCGCACGTCCTCCTGCCCTTCAACCTTCAGGTTGAACAGCGTGGACATGAAGCGGCCTGCCTTCAGACGGCGCAGCAGTTCGTTGAACTTGATGTTGATCGTCACCGGATCGGCACCGCCGCCATAGACAACACCCGGAACGTATCCGTCGCGACGCGCTTGGCGGGCGGCTCCCTTGCCTGTCCCCTCGCGTGCCACGGCTACAAGATCTGGAATCTCTCCAGCCATTGGAATTCTCCTAAAATTACAGTTCCGCTCGCCGCATCCTCCAGGGTGTATGCGTGCGAACTCGCGCGGCCTAAACGGTAGGAGCCCGTTTGACAACCCCAAAAGCCGTAACGCACCCGCTGGGGATCAGGCCGCCTCGAGATGCCCCGCCTGCGCAACCCTCTGATAAAGCGCAAACTCGGCCGCCCGCACAGCGCGTACCTGCGTTTCCAGCGATGAAGAAAGCTCTGCCGGCACATCCGGCGAGACGTTGCGCGGCGGCAGTGTGATGTCGCGTTTCAGCCGGTCGGCAAGCCAAGCGCAAGCCCGATCCAACTGCGCATAATCGAAAAGATGCGTCACCCCGACCCGACCATCGGGTGCATTGACGAACTGATCCTGCGCCCCTATCCGCCCGATCCGAGGCGGATCGGCCTGAAGGGTTTGTTCGATGAAGGTGTCAAAATCCATGCCGCGGCTGCTCAACGGCGTGTCTTCGAACTGCGGCAGCGCTCGGTAGCGGTACCAACTGCGCAAACGTTCAAGCGGCTCACGTATGATCGCCATTGTCTCAAACCGGGTGTTGTAAGTCCGTTGCAAGACGGGTGCCCAGTCACGTTGAAACATGTTGAAGGTCATGTGGCGCAAAGTTGGGGGCCCTTGAATCGCAACCGAAGCCTGTCTTGCCACGGCAGCCTCAAGCGCGGATGTCCCGGTCTTGGGGACACCAAGCAGCACAATGGACTG
The DNA here is from genome assembly GCF_049800835.1 of Tropicimonas sp. S265A. Lineage (NCBI taxonomy): Bacteria > Pseudomonadati > Pseudomonadota > Alphaproteobacteria > Rhodobacterales > Roseobacteraceae > Tropicimonas > Tropicimonas sp. S265A. The sequence continues at coordinate 103,820 of NZ_JBNAFU010000009.1, read as the reverse complement.
ATTGTGGAAAACAAGCATCCTGCGCCTCCGTGGATGCGTGCAGGATGCAATTCCCCGAAATCCATGTCAATTCAGGTGCTTGAGACTGGTTAAACCGCTGTTTTCCAACGCGTTGCGAAATCATCCGGCATCAGCAGAATCGAAGGATCGAGATCTTCGATCCGGCGGCGGCCACACAACGCCATCGACCGGTCGAGCTCCGTTTGCATGACGGTCAGAGCCTCTGTCACACCCTTTTCGCCCATCGCCCCGAGCCCGTAGACAAATGCGCGGCCGACCATCGTACCCTGCGCCCCAAGCGCGAGCGCCTTCAGGATATCCTGGCCCGACCTGATTCCGCTGTCCAGATGCACTTCGATCTTGTCGCCCACGGCATCCATGATCTGGGGCAACATCCGAATGGAGCTCAGCGCCCCGTCCAGTTGCCGTCCGCCGTGGTTCGAAACGACGATTGCATCGGCCCCGACACTCAGCGCCTTCTTGGCGTCCTCAGGATCGAGGATGCCTTTCAGGATGACCGGCCCGTCCCACCAGTCGCGAAACTGCTTGATCCGCTCCCAATCCAGCGCCTGGTCAAAGGCCTCGGCGACCCACGAACTCAGTGAAGAACCGTCAGAGACCCCTTTGGCATGACCCACGATATTGCCGAAAAAACGCCTTTTGGTTTGGAGCATCTCCAACCCCCACGGTACTTTGGTCATCATGTTGGCGACCGACGCCGGGGTAAGCTTTGGCGGGGCGCTGAGACCGTTCTTGATGTCCTTGTGCCGCTGGCCCATGACCTGCAGGTCAACGGTGATCACGAGCGCGGAGCACTTTGCATCTTTCGCACGCGCAAAGAGCCGCTTCATGAAATCATCATCCTTGAGCGTGTATACCTGAAACCAGAACGGCTTTTCCGTATTCTCCGCCACATCCTCGATCGAGCAGATCGACATTGTCGACAGGGTGAAGGGCACGCCGAACTTCTCTGCCGCGCGGGCAGCCTTGATCTCCCCGTCAGCGTGTTGCATCCCGGTCAGCCCCACGGGCGCAAGCGCGACGGGCATGGACACCTCCTGCCCCACCATTCGCGATGCGGTCGAGCGTCCGGTCATATCGACGGCAATGCGCTGGCGGAGTTTCAGCAGATCGAAATCCGTGGTGTTTTCGCGAAAGGTCGTCTCGGTCCAGCTGCCGGATTCCGCGTAATCATAGAACATCTTCGGCACGCGCCGTTTGTAGATGCGCTTGAGATCGGCAATCTCGGTAATGACAGGCATGTACGGGTCCCCTCCGCTGTATTGGTAAAATTTCATTACCAATACAGCACAACTTCTGCAATGCGGCGTTTTGGTCACGACTGTTTTTCAGGTCGGCTCTGCGCTACGTACGGCAGCGGAGACATTGAGGATCACAAGATGAAGCTATTTGTCGGCCTTGGGAATCCTGGCACAAAATATGCCCGGAACCGGCACAACATCGGATTCATGGCCGTTGACCAGATTGCAGACGATCATGCATTTCCCCCATGGCGGAGCAAATTCCAGGGGCAGTTGAGCGAAGGCCGCCTCGGGAGGGAACGCGTCGCCCTGTTGAAACCGGAAACCTACATGAACAATTCGGGCCAATCGGTTGGCGAGGCAATGCGCTTTTTCAAACTCGAACCCGAAGACGTGGTGGTCTTTCACGACGAGCTTGATCTCGCACCCGGCAAATGCCGCATCAAATCCGGCGGAGGGCATGCCGGGCATAACGGGTTGCGGTCTCTTCACGCGCATATCGGAGCCGACTATGACCGCGTTCGGATGGGAATAGGTCATCCGGGGCACAAGGACCGCGTGTCGCCCTACGTCTTGGGCGATTTCGCCAAGGCGGATGCGGACTGGCTGGACGCACTGATCCGGGGCATCGGAGATGGCGCGGTTTTTCTCGCAGACGGTGATACAGGGCGGTTCCTGAATGCCGTTTCCTTGCGCACAGCCCCCCCAAGATCATCCGGCAGCCCAAAGAAGGCAAAATCGGAAACTCCGCCCGAGAAAAGCCAATCGAACCCCGCAAGCGCGCCGCCGTCACCGGCAGATGACTCACGCAGCCCCCTACAAAAGCTTGTGGATAAGTTCCGATGAGCTTGTATCCCCCACGGTCCTCTCTAGGTTGATAGTCAGGGACAAGGAGTGGGATGATGAGCAACGAGCGTGCGGCGTCGCTGAACGTACTGGGTGAAACCCTCGAACCTTGCTCTCTGGATCCGATCACGGGCTTTTTCCGGAACGGCTGTTGCGACACCTCTGCAATGGATCAGGGCAATCATACCGTTTGCGCGATCATGACCGCTGAATTCCTCGCTTTTTCGAAGTATGTCGGAAACGACCTGTCGACCCCGCGACCCGAGTTCATGTTTCCGGGACTGCAACCCGGCGATCAATGGTGCCTGTGCGCCGGAAGGTTCCTGCAAGCACACGAAGAAGGCTGCGCTCCCAAGGTGCGGCTGGCCAGCACGCATATGCGGGCCTTGGAAGCCGTCTCTCTCGAAGTCCTTACCGAGAACGCGGCAGATACCACGCCAGGCAAGACCGACTGAGGCTCAGGAGCCCGCGGCAGCGGGCACCAGCCGTTCGCCCATCAAATCCTCGACGAACAGACTGAGCAACTGCGATCGGTTGGCAACACCCGCCTTGCGGTAGATGGCGTTGGTCTGGGCCTTGACCGTGCCCTGGGACGTGTTGCGCAGGTCAGCAATTTCCTGAACCGACAGTCCTTTCAGCGCAAAGAGTGCAACATCCCGTTCCGCTGGCGTGAGCCGCCATTCCTCAAATCGTTCCGCCACGAGGTCCATGAACGCGCCGGACGCTGCGCGCAAAGCCTGCTCAGCAACGTAGGTGCGCCGTCGGGCCTGCACCAGAACCCACGCCCCAAGCGCGACGCCCATCATCAACCCAAGCGCAGCCCCAATCTCGATAAGTTCGATCAACGCCCAATCGAGCGGTGCGAGCGGGACGCCAAGCACCGACAACAGTATATCACCCACAAAAAACACGGCACAAATCCCCTGGAGCACGATAATCGCCAGCAACGGCAGCGTGAGCGACTTCATCGTGCCGATGTCCCGTATGCCAGATCTGAGACAGGCTGCTCAATCGTCCCCGTCATCATCGCCACCATCGTCATCCCCACCATCGTCATCGCCGTCGTCATCGCCGTCATCATCGGAGTCGTCGTCGCCGTCATCACGGCTGTCGTCGCGGTCGTCATCTCCGTCGTCAGAGTCGTCTTCAGAGCCGCGATCATCGCGATCATCACGCTCTGCCGCACCAAAGCTGCGGCGATCGTCATCGCTGTCATCGTTGCCTCCGAACAAGGTAGGCGCGCCTCCTGCGGAGGATCGGCGGGCGAGGTCCCGCAGGATGGACCCATTTCGAGGATCCATAACGGTTTCACGGCGGATATCATCCTTGGTGGACAAAACCCGAACCCGCCCCAGCAGCGTTCGCTCAACCGACTGAACCTCATAGCCCTGTTGTCGCAGCTGCCGGACAACCGACTGCGTGGCATCCGCCAGCGCCGGGCCGACGCCGAGGAGGGTGAGCAGCACCACAATCAAGAACATTCGTATTTGGTTCATTCTGTTTCAGCCATTTTTAGCCCCACCAGGTGCTTCGCATGACAGCTTTTGGGTCCACGAGCCCAAACGGGCGGCGCGCCAAGCACCGCCCGAGAATACACCCGCTCAGAAAGCCGGGTGCCCGCACAGCTGCGATGCTCAGTCGTCGTCTCCGTCATCATCGCTGTCATCGCCATCATCACGGTCGTCGTCACCGTCGTCATCATAATCGTCATCGTAGTCATCATCGTAGTCGTCGTCGGCGTCGTCGTGATCATCGTAGTCATCGTCATAATCGTCGTAGTCGTCGTAGTCATCATCCCGGGCGTCGTCAGTGTCACCGCGCAAGCTGATCGAAGTGATCTCATCGCGGGCCTGCCGTACATCGCTGCGGAACATCTCCCACGCCTCGCGGAAGCTTTGCGGCGTTTCGCGGTCCGACACGAGGATGATCGCCGTCTCGGTTTTTGCGATGTCATGGATGGACATGGCGGTGCCGGAGGTTGGCAGCCCAAAGGCGCAAGCAATGGCGATGATCGGAAGGGTTGTCTTGGCGGTCATGATCTTTCCTTTCGGTAAGCGTGTTTTGCAAAAGTGCATGTGGCGCGAACTTGCGCCGCATACCGCCAGACTGTCGTTCCTCTCCGTTGGCCTGAATCCGCCATCGGTTTAAACGGTGGTACCTCAGCACCGGGTTTAGAGCCATAAACCGCAGGTATAGATGCGCAAAACCCTGCGGCATTCACCGCAGGGCATTGAAAAACAATCAGGAAACGGGCTTATGCGCCGGTCATGTCAAACCCGAGGGCACGGGCGACCGTAAAGATGTCCTTGTCGCCGCGTCCGCACATGTTCATGCAGATGATGTGATCCTTGGGCAGATCCGGTGCAATTTTGGCAACGTGGGCGAGCGCGTGTGACGGCTCCAGCGCCGGAATGATGCCTTCTGCCTCGCAACACACCTGAAACGCCTCCAGAGCTTCCTTGTCTGTAATCGAGACATAGCTCGCGCGCCCGATATCGTGCAGCCACGAATGCTCCGGGCCGATACCGGGGTAGTCGAGACCCGCCGAGATCGAGAACCCTTCGAGGATCTGTCCATCCGCATCCTGCAAGAGGTACGTGCGATTTCCGTGCAGAACCCCGGGCCGGCCACCAGTCAACGAGGCGCAATGCTCCATCTTGTCGTTCACGCCTTTGCCGCCGGCCTCTACCCCGATGATACTGACCTCCTTGTCGTCAAGGAACGGATAGAAAAGCCCCATCGCGTTAGACCCGCCGCCGATCGCGGCGATGATCGTGTCGGGCAGACGCCCCTCAGCCTTGAGCATCTGATCGCGGGCTTCCTTGCCGATAATGGCCTGAAAGTCTCTTACCATCGCCGGATACGGGTGGGGCCCGGCCACCGTGCCGATGCAGTAGAACGTATCGCGCACATTTGTCACCCAGTCGCGCAAGGCGTCGTTCATGGCATCTTTCAGCGTCCCGCGACCGGAGGTCACCGGAACGACCTCGGCGCCCAGCAGGCGCATCCGGAACACGTTAGGAGCCTGACGCTCGACATCATGCGCCCCCATGTAGACCACGCATTTCAGCCCGAACTTCGCGCAGACGGTGGCGGTCGCCACACCGTGCTGCCCTGCCCCGGTTTCCGCGATGATCCGCGTTTTTCCCATGCGGCGCGCGAGAATGATCTGGCCCAGCACGTTGTTGATCTTGTGCGCGCCCGTGTGGTTCAACTCGTCGCGCTTCAGGTAGATTTTCGCCCCACCGAATTTCTCGGTCAGCCGCTCGGCAAAGTAGAGCGGGCTGGGCCGGCCCACATAATGCGTCCACAGATCGTGCATCTCATCCCAGAACGCCTGGTCGGTTTTCGCGAACTCGTACTGCTTTTCCAACTCAAGGATCAACGGCATCAAAGTTTCGGAGACAAACCGCCCCCCGAACTGGCCAAAGCGCCCGTTTTCATCCGGGCCGGTCATGAAGGAATTGATCAGATCGTCAGGCATCGCGCGCTCCCGTTGCAGAACACCGGAGGTGTAGTGCGATTGAAGGGCCGGGTAAATACGGGTTTTACCGCACCATGCCGCTACGCATCATGCCAGCGTCCGGTCGTGTGCAGCCGAAACCAGTGCACGGATCTTGTCCGCATCCTTCACGCCCGGCGAGGATTCGACACCCGAGCTCACATCCACCTGCCGTGTGCCAGTCAGTCGAACGGCCGCGGCCACATTGTCGGGTGTCAGCCCCCCGGCCAGCATCCAGGGCACGGGCCAGCGCCGCCCCGCAATGAGGTTCCAGTCGAAGGCCAGCCCGTTCCCACCGGGCAACGTTGCGCCCTTGGGAGGTTTGGCATCCACAAGAACCTGATCCGCAACTCCAAAGTACCTGTCCAGATTGGGCAGATCACCTGCGTCCCCAACGCCCACTGCCTTCATCACTGGCAGGCCGAAACGGGCCTTCACTGCCGCAACGCGTTCGGGCGTTTCAGAGCCGTGAAGTTGCAGGATATCGAGTGGGACCGCTGACAGGATATCGTCAAGCGTCTTGTCGTCCGCATTGACAACCAGCCCCACCTTGGCCACGCCCGGCGGGACCAGAGCCGCAAGCTGCGCCGCCCGCGTAGCGCTGACATTCCGCGGCGACGCGGCAAAGAAAACAAACCCGACATACCGCGCGCCCGCATCCACGGCCGCGCGCACGTCTTCGGCTCGCGTAAGACCGCAAATCTTTACTGAAACGTCGGGTGTCATGCGTCGAGCTTACCGCGCCCCGCTGCCATCCTCAAGCAGAGCGAGGATTTCGTCCTTGCCATCATCCATCGCCTTTTGCGATTTCATGACCTCTACCTCGCGCTTGAGACGGCGGGCTTCCGTGCGCTGGCGGGCAGCTTCATTGCGATGCTTGGTTTCGCGCAGCCATTCCCAAAAGAACCCGATCAGCAAGCCAGCACCGATCCCACCGAAAATCACGACATAGAGCGGCAGGGAAATCGATGCGTTAAATCCGGAGAACGCCCCCATATCTGCGGGCAGAAGCGTCAGCGTCACGATATTCCGGTTCGCAAAGGCAATTGTCAGCAGGCAGATCGCAAGCAGCGCGAGAAACAGGTACTTCACATAGCGCATCACACTACCCTTCGTTGCCGTTCAGACGGTCACGCAGCAGCTTGCCGGTCTTGAAAAACGGCACCGACTTCGCTTCGACCGCAACCGCTTCGCCAGTCCTTGGGTTACGACCGGTTCGGGCGTCCCGTTGCTTGACCGAAAAGGCACCGAAACCGCGCAACTCGACCCGGTCGCCACTTGCCATTGCCTCGATGATCTCTTCGAACAGAGCGTTCACGATCCGCTCGACATCGCGCTGATAGAGATGCGGGTTTTCTTCCGCAACCAATTGAATCAACTCCGAACGGATCATCTATAGGTCCTCCCACCTTACCGAGACTCATGTCGTAGCCACGCCAGCCTTGTTCACTATAGCGAGATTTCCGAAATCTGGAAAACGCTAAAGCCGCCGCAGAGCGCGAAATTTGGCCTAAATTTCCGTGCATTAGCGCTGAATCGCCGCGCAAAACATGGTTTTCCGGCTCAACAATACCGAATCGACACGAAAAAACCCGTCCGGTTTCCCGGACGGGTTTCTGTCTGCTCAACGGGCCGTTGCTCAGTCGTCTTGCTTGAGCGCTGCACCCAGAATATCGCCCAGCGACGCGCCGCTGTCGGAGGAGCCGTACTGTTCGACGGCTTCTTTCTCTTCAGCGATTTCGCGCGCCTTGATCGACAGGCCAAGACGACGGGTCTTGCTGTCCACGTTGGTCACGCGCACATCGACCTTGTCACCCACGCCAAAGCGCTCGGGACGCTGCTCGGCACGGTCGCGGCTCAAGTCGGAGCGGCGGATGAAGGACTTCATGCCTTCGTACTCCACCTCAATCCCACCTTCCTCGATCGCGGTCACTTCAACCGTGATGATCGAGCCGCGCTTCACGCCGCCAACGGCCTCGGCGAACTTGTCACCGCCCAGGGCCTTGACCGACAGAGAGATGCGCTCTTTCTCGACATCCACTTCCGAGACGACCGCCTGGACGACATCGCCCTTGCGGTAGTTCTGGATCGCTTCTTCGCCACGCTGGTCCCAGCTCAGATCGCTGAGGTGCACCATGCCGTCGATGTCGTTGTCCAGACCGATGAACAGACCGAATTCGGTGATGTTCTTGACCTCGCCCTCGACCTCTGTGCCTTCGGGGTGGCTTTCGGCGAACACTTCCCACGGGTTGCGCATGGTCTGCTTGAGACCGAGCGAGACGCGACGTTTGATCGGGTCGATTTCCAGAACCATCACGTCCACCTCCTGAGAGGTGGAGACGATCTTGCCCGGATGGACGTTCTTCTTCGTCCAAGACATTTCGGAGACGTGCACAAGACCCTCAACACCCGGCTCCAGCTCCACGAAAGCGCCGTAGTCGGTGATGTTGGTGACGCGGCCTTGATGGACAGAATCCAGCGGGAACTTGCCTTGAACATCGTCCCACGGATCGGCCTGCAGTTGCTTCATGCCAAGGCTGATGCGATGCGTGTCCTTGTTGATCTTGATGACCTGAACCTTCACCGTCTCGCCGATCGACAGGATCTCGGAGGGGTGGTTCACACGGCGCCATGCCATGTCGGTGACGTGCAGAAGGCCGTCCACACCGCCAAGATCGACGAATGCGCCGTACTCTGTGATGTTCTTGACGACACCGTCCACGGCGTCCCCTTCGTTCAGCTTGCCAATAACCTCGGCGCGCTGCTCGGCGCGGGATTCTTCGAGGATCGCGCGGCGAGAGACAACGATGTTGCCACGGCGGCGGTCCATCTTGAGGATCTGGAACGGCTGCTTGAGACCCATCAGAGGGCCCGCGTCGCGCACGGGGCGCACATCGACCTGCGAGCCGGGCAGGAACGCCACAGCGCCGCCGAGATCGACCGTGAAGCCGCCTTTGACACGACCGAAGATCGCGCCTTCGACGCGGGCGTCGTCCTCGTAGGCTTTTTCCAGACGGTCCCAGGCCTCTTCGCGGCGGGCCTTGTCGCGGCTGATGACCGCTTCGCCACGCGCGTTTTCCACGCGGTCGAGGAACACCTCAACCTCGTCGCCAACTGCGATTTCAGGCGCTTCACCGGGGTTTGCGAATTCTTTAAGTTCGACGCGGCCTTCCATTTTGTAGCCTACGTCGATGATGGCTTGTCCCGCTTCGATTGCGATGACCTTGCCTTTGACAACGGACCCTTCCTGGGGTGTGTCAATCTCGAAGCTTTCTTGCAGGAGGGCTTCGAATTCCTCCATGGATGCTGATTGAGCCATGTGGTCTCGTATTTCCTTTTTCATCATCTATTCGGGCCGGGTGGTTGTCTCCACCGGTCTTTCGTTGGGTTTGATGCGGCCGATCCAAAAGCACATGTCTTAAACAACGAGGGCCGCAGCAATAAGCCCGACCCTAGTGGTGTCATATGCGGATATGGATTTCCGCCCGCTCGATGCGCGCGGGTATAGAGGGCGGGCCGCCGTAAAGCAACCCGTGATTCCCTCGTTTTCGCCTTAGATCGCGAGGCTCGACGGGTCTGCGCCGCCTTCAACAGCCTTCTTGTACCAGCCGGGTTGGCGACCACGCCCGGACCAGGTCTGGGACGGATCTTCGGGATTTGCGAACTTCGCCGGGGCGGCGGCCTTGCTCGACTTCTTTGCAGCCGGGGCGCTGCCAAGGACATCTGATATGCTCATGCCATATTCACGTGCAACTTTCTCAATTGCATCGCGCGCTTCCTTGCGGCGTCTTTTCTCGACATTCGCCATTGCTTTTTTCACATTGGCGGCGAGCGCCTGCAATTCATCCATCGACATCGCATCGAGGTCATTTGCGGAAATTGTTTTTGGTTTTTTGGCCATGGTGTTCCCTCCCTGCTCAAAAACATGTCCTTCAAACACGATTATTGGGAAAAGGCAAACGCTAGATTAATTTGAATCAAGATCGGCTTGAAACCCGCTTTCAGACATTCGCGCGTAGGTTATTTCGGCTGCGTTTTCAATGGCCTGCAAAATCGTCAATTCGGATGTATCCAATTGGATTGAGTCCTCGGCGGGCACCAATGGCGCGTTTGCGCGCGCACTGTCGCGCGCATCGCGGGCCTTTATCTCCTGCAGAACTTCGTCCAATCCAAGGGTGCTGCCGGTTGCGGCAAGTTCCGCATGGCGTCGTTGCGCGCGCACAACATCCGAAGCTGTCACAAACAGTTTCACCTCCGCATCCGGACAGATGACCGTCCCGATATCTCGACCGTCAAGCACCGCCCCGCCTGCGCGTTGAGCAAAAGCCCGCTGGAAATTCAACAGCGCTTCGCGCACCTCCGGAATCGCGGCCACCTTGCTGGCCTCCTGCCCCACTTCGGCGGTGCGCAGATCATCACGGTCCAATGCGTCGGAAGTCAGTGCGCGCGCGGCCTCTACCGGTGTAACCCCGGTGTCCAGCACCAGACGCGCTGTCGCCCTATACAAGAGCCCGGTATCAAGATGCGCGAGCCCGAACCGTTCGGCCAGAGCCCGGCCGATCGTGCCCTTTCCGGCAGCAGCCGGACCATCGATTGCGATCGTGAAACTCATGTGACCTGCGTCGTCAGGGTCGGATCGTCCTGGGACCTTTGCGGCAAGCCATCCGAGATGTCGTAATAGGCGCCTTTGTCCTGGCAAAAGATGTGGCCGGCAAGCTGAACACCCGGGTCACCATCGAGGGTGCCTGCAAAGATCGATATGTGCGTTCCCGGACCATCCCAGAACAGGTTTGAGCCGCAGATCCCGCAAAAACCGCGCCGCGCGGCCTGCGAAGACGCGTACCATGTTACAGCGCCGTCAATCTCGACCGTCTCGCGCGGAGCGGAGGTCGCCGCAACATGGTGACCGCTTGTCTTGCGGCATTGGGTGCAGTGACAGGCCACGATCGGGCGCAACGGTCCCGTGATGGCATAACGGACCGCACCACACAGGCAACCGCCGCGCACCGACATGGTCAGGTGCGCTCCAGCTTGGCGCCGAGCTCTTCCATGAGCGGCTCGAAAATCGGGAAACTGGTCGCAATCGGGCCGCCGTCGTCCACGGACACAGGCTTCTTCGAGGCCATGCCGCAAATCAGAAAACTCATGGCGATCCGGTGGTCGAGGCGGCTTTCGCAAGTTGCTCCGCCGGGCACGTTTCCTGCCCCGAGACCGTGTACCGTGAAAGTATCCTCGTCTTCCTCCACTTTCACGCCACAGGCTTCAAGCCCACGCGCCATCGCATCGATGCGATCACTTTCCTTGACGCGCAACTCCTTCACACCGCGCATCACGGTTTTTCCCTTGGCGTAGGCAGCGACCACGCTCAGGATCGGGTATTCGTCAATCATCGACGGCGCGCGCTCTGGCGGCACGTCGATCCCCACCAGCTTGTCGGAGAATTTCGCCCGCAGGTCGGCAACCGGTTCGCCGCCCTCCTCGCGCTCGTTCTCAAAGGTCAGATTGGCTCCCATCTCGCGCAGCGTCTGGTACAGCCCTGCGCGCGTTGGGTTCAACCCGATACCAGGCACCAGAACGTCCGAACCCTCCACGATCAGAGCCGCGCAGACAGGAAAGGCGGCAGAGCTCGGATCGCGCGGCACTGCAATTGACTGCGCTTCGAGCTCGGGCTCACCGGTCACTGTTATCGTCTGCCCGCGCTCGCCGACTTCGACCCGCACCTCGGCCCCGAAACCGCGCAGCATGCGCTCGGTATGGTCGCGGGTGGCTTCTGCCTCGAAAACGACCGTCTGGCCCGGTGCGTTCAGCCCCGCCAAGAGGATCGCGGACTTTACCTGCGCCGAGGGGACCGGCACTTCGTACAGAACAGGGATAGGATCCTCCGCGCCGATCAGGGTCATCGGCAACCGGCCACCCGAACGACCCACCGTTTGCGTGCCGAACATCGAAAGCGGGTCCGTCACCCGGCTCATCGGTCGTTTGCGAAGTGACGCATCGCCCGTGAATGTCGCCGTGATCGGGCTTGTCGCCATGGCCCCCATGATCAGCCGCACGCCGGTACCCGAATTACCGCAATCGATCACGTCTTCCGGCTCTGCGAACCCTCCGACACCGACGCCGTGCACCGACCAGTTTCCCGGCGCGTGCTGGGTCACTTCAGCCCCGAACGCGCGCATCGCCTTGGCGGTGTCGAGCACGTCCTGACCTTCAAGCAAGCCGGTGATCTTGGTCTCCCCCACCGCCATGGCCCCGAGGATCAGCGCGCGGTGCGAGACAGATTTGTCCCCCGGAACTTCCGCGGTACCGGTCAGGGCCGATGCCTTGTGCGCAGTCATGGGAATGGGATCGCCGTGGCCGGACATGGGGCCTCCTCATCGTCTGAAGTGGAGCGACTGTTAGCGCGCCTGCCCAAAAGCGTCCACCGCAAATACCGACACGCCTCTGGCATCACGCCTAGGTCACGTGCTGTGCTGCCTCTTCCATATGGTATAAAAACGCGTCGAGGCGCTTGGGCCGCGCACCCGGTAGAAACGCGACCGACAAGGGCATCGGTTGCGCTGCAAACCCGGGGGCAAGGTCAGCCAGATGACCCGACGCCAGATCGGAGCGCACGAACCAGTCCGGCAAAACCGCAAACCCTGCCCCGGCGCGCACCTGTTGGTACGCAGCCATGAAATTGTTGGTGCGAAAGACCACTCTGGCCTCTGGCGAGTACGTCTGACCCGCACTGTTTTTCAGGACCGGAGAGACGGCTTCAAATCCACCCAAAGCAATCATTCTTGTCGCGTCCGCCGCCGGGGCAAGCACCGCGCGACGTGCAATTTTCGCAAGAGACCGGACTATCAACCGATCATCCCGAACAGGACCGACCTTGATCCAGCAATCCGCCCCTTCTGCAACCAGATTGATATCGGCATCGCTCAACCGCCAATCGAGGGTGACGAGCGGATGCAGGCTTTGAAAAGCTGCGGCAGCCTTTGCCAAAACGGTCTGGCCCAAGGCGACGGGAACGATCACGCGCAGCCCTCCGGATATCTCGCCAGCCTCACCATTGCGATCGGCAAAGGCGTCCCATTCGGCAAGAAGTTTACGCGCGTCGGCAAGGGCGACCTCCCCAGCGGGGGTCAAGGTGACCGCATGCGGGCTCCGGTGCAGCAGTTTGGTGCCAAGCATAGCCTCCAGCGTGTCGATCTGCCGTGTGACCGTGGGTTGCGACACCCCCAGGTCGCGACCGGCAGCAGACAGAGACCCAAGTTCAGCGACGCGCGCAAAGCAGGTCAGCAGTGTCAAGCGATCCGAAGGTTTTGGCATCCATAAAACGTATAGCAGCTATTAGTATCATACCTATACCAAATTATTAGTTACCGGACCACCTTTGCTTCATCACAACCGATGGAGATACCGATGACCCCAACACCCTTTTCCTTTGACACGGCAAACACCCTGAACCGGCTTGGCATGGGGGTTATGCGTCTGACCGGTCAACCCGGGAATTTCGGCCCTTACCCCGACTGGGATCAGGGCGTTGCCCTCCTGCAGGAGGCCGCCGATCTGGGCGTGCAGGTCTTTGACAGCGCGCGCGCCTATGGCCCCGGGCATGCGGACCGCCTGTTGGGACAGGCGCTCGGCGACCGGCCCGAGGTTTTCCTCGCCACCAAGGGTGGCGTCGACAAACCCGAACCGGGCCGCATTACCGTGGATGGGCGCCCCGCCACCCTGCTGCGCCAGATACAGGAAGCGCGACGCTGGCTGCGCCGCGACAGGATAGATCTGTTCCAATTGCACCGGGTTGACCCGAACACGCCAATCGAACGCTCGGTGGAGGCGCTGGCGCTGGCGCAGGCACGCGGGTGGATTGCGCATATCGGGCTGTCCAATGTAACGCGCGCCGATCTGGATCGAGCCCGCGCGGTCGCCCCGATTGCGAGCGTCCAGAACCGTTTCAACAAGGCGGAACAGTCAGACGCGGACCTCGTGGACTATACGGCCTCGCTTGGTATTGCCTATCTGCCCTATGGCCCTCTCGGCGCGGCACCGATGCAGTATGGGGCCCGGCTGGACCCCGGCGCGGCGATGCGATGGCTTCTGAAAAGGTCTTCGAACATCATCCTGATCCCCGGCACGACCGACCCGGCCCACCTGCGGGCAAACGTGGCTGCCGTTCAGGCGATGCCGGCATGATCAAACTCTGGATGATCGTCTGGGGACTGGTCACCGGGTTGAGCTTCGCGCTCGACCCGGTGCTCGGGACCCTGCCCTTGCCACTGCGCACTTTGGTCCTGAGCGGCTTGATGGTCGCCGCGATGACCGTGCTTCAGAGGCGTCGGAAAGTCAGATAATGCTGCGGGCGCCCTTCGCGGATGGCCTTCTGTTCGTACCGGGTCGAGATCCAGTCATCCCACGGCGCGCGCCAGTCCTCAGGTCCTTCTGCCAGCCATTCAAAGCCGGCGCGCGGCACTTCTTCAAGGGTCTGGCGCACGTAATCCGCGATGTCCGTCGCCACGCGAAACTCCGCGCCGGGTTTCAATACCCGCGCCAGCGGTTCCAGATGCTCGGGGGTGACGAAGCGGCGCCGGTGATGCCGCTTTTTCGGCCATGGATCGGGGTAGAGCAGAAACGCCTTGTCCACCGATGCGACCGGCAACACATCGAAGATGTCGCGCGCGTCGCCGGGGTGGACGGCCACGTTGTCCAGTTCCGCCTTGCGGATCTTGCCAAGCAACATCGCAACACCGTTGATGTACGGTTCGCAGCCAATAATCCCGACACCGCGATGGGTTTCGGCCTGGTGCACCATGTGCTCGCCACCACCGAAACCGATCTCCAGCCAGACCGGACGGCCCTGGAAAAGCTGCGCAAGATCAAGGGGGGTACGGTCCGGGTTCGCCTCCCAATCCACTGGACCGGGCGACAGGGCTGCAAGGTCTTCTGCAAGGTAGACTTCCTGCGAGGGGCGCAGGGTTTTGCCCTTGCGCCGACCATAGAAGTTGCGCCACGGCGCACCGTCGGGTTTGGGATTGGCTGGGTCTGTCATGGCGCGGGGAGATGCCAAAGCCGCCGCCCCGGGTCAAGGGCGGAGTGACCTCCGCCCTTGTATGTCCGTCATCCCAGGGACTTGGCAAACGTAACCTTCGCATCGCCGTCTGCCCAGTAATCCGGGACAGTGGCCACCTGCGCATAGCCGGTCGCGCGATAGAACGCCCGCGCATCCGCAAAGGCCGAGGCATCGGAAGTGTCCACGATCAGCAGGCGCTGACACCGCCGCACCAACAGACGTTCCAACTTGGCCACAAGCGCGCGGCCCGTGCCGCGCCCCTGTTGATCGGGAAGCACGGCCAGGGCGCGCATGTTCCACGTCCCCTCCGTCATCTCTTCGGGGCGGGCATGGCAAAAGCCGGTCAGAACATCCTCGGCATGGGCAACGAGCCAAACATGCCCAGCGGCGAGCGCTGCGCGGAGCATGTCCGCGACCAGTTCCGGCGGGAAAAGATCGGCAGCCGCAACGACCTCCTCCAGTGCCGCGATGTCTTCGACCCGGGCGGGTCGGATGTCAGGGTTTGTCATTCTCAGCCCCTATCGGTTGTCGAGTTGCGCACGCACGGCATGCAGCCCGTCGCGCGTGATGCGGTATGGGTGGCCGCCGCTGGACCGGATCAGCCGTCGTCGGCGGAGCCGTTCGAATACGGTCAAGGTGCAGTCGGTCAGCCTGTAACCGTCTCGGGTCAAGCACGACACGGCTCGCACCTTGCCGTTTGAGCCACGTTCAAAGTGAATGGCCCCGCCTTGCGCGAGGACATGCAGGACACGCTGTTCCTGCTTGGAAATATTCATGAGTCTTCTCTGGAGTTTATCCGCAAACAACCGCCCCGCTGGCACCGCGCAGCAGGTCGGGGGATGTGAAGCTCCGATTGGTCGGGAGCTTAGCGGGAGACGACAGTCTCTTTCATAAATTCTCCATTGCCGGGCGCGCGCCCGGTAGATCGCGCATAACGTATCTTGGCCGCATCGGGCAATCGAAATCGCTGCTTCAGTGCGCTAGAACCACTGGCCGGGTTCGATGAAGCCAAGCTCCAGAAGCTGTTGGCTTGACCATTCGAACGGCACGGAATGCTGCCACCGGAAACTGGGGATCAGGTGGGTAGACCCCGGATTGGCTTTCAACGCCTTCGCGGCGCGGAACGAACAGATGGCTGCGGTCAGGTTGTGGTGCCAAGCACAGGAAACGGTGTTGTATTCGGAATCCGAAAAGGTGAAATCCGGGCGCAATGTAAGCCCCGGCTTGGCCCGAAACAGACCGATCCGGTCGATGCGGCGCGCGTCTTCCGCGACGTGTTCCTCGAACCGCCACCGCAAACCGCCGAAGATATCGTATTGCCTGTCGAGGCGCGCGCCATCCCCGTCATACCTGTCGAGCATGTAGTAACCCGCCTTGTCGAGACAGCAGGCATCAAGCGAGACACCATTCGGCGCGGCTCCGAGATCGGCGGCATAAAGGTCGACCACATAAGTCATCATGCCCTCGCGCCGTTCTTCGGCATGAAACGCCAGCATCTCGCCAACTGTACGGGTCTCGGCATGGGGGTAGATCAGATACTCGGCGTTGTACCCCCAGTAGATCCATGTCCCCGGCAGGCGCGCCGCGATCCGTGTGACAGCGTCCGCGACCGCTTCGCGCCCGCCCGGTTGAAATCTGACGCGGTGTATCCGCGCGGCCAGCGCTTCGGGGAGTTGCAAGCCCGCTGGTCCCAGCATCACCACGGTACGAAATCCCTTGTCGAGATGATGCTGGAGCGTCGAAGCCAGCTCGATCCCGTCTTCGGCGAAGATCAGCGCCACGGGCCCATCCCCCAGCCCTCCTGCGCTGGCCCGCAAGAAGGTGTCCAGATCGGGTGCGACGTGTGATAATGTCTGGGTCTGATCGCGCGCCATGCCCGAAGCATTTCCGATCCGTCGCCCGATTGCAACGCCGCCGCCCCCCGTGTAGACACCGCGGCGATACATCTTTTCCTATCTCCGCAGGGGCGCGCGATGGCGGAACCGAAAAAGCTCTTCATCAAGACCTATGGCTGTCAGATGAATGTCTACGACAGCGAGCGCATGGCAGAGGCGATGGGCGGCGAAGGCTATGTCCAGACAGCGCGTGTCGAAGATGCGGACATGATCCTGCTGAACACTTGTCACATCCGTGAAAAGGCCGCCGAGAAGGTCTATTCGGAACTCGGACGTTTCAAGCCGCTGAAGGCCGAAAATCCGGATCTGAAGATCGGCGTGGCGGGCTGCGTCGCACAGGCCGAAGGCGAAGAGATCATGCGCCGCCAGCCACTGGTCGATCTGGTCGTAGGCCCGCAAGCCTATCACCGCCTGCCCGACCTTGCGGCCAAGGCTGCAACGGGCGCGAAAGCCCTCGACACCGATTTCCCCGAGGAAGACAAGTTCGAACACCTGAACGCACGCCCGAAGGCCAAGCGCGGCCCGACAGCGTTCCTTACGGTGCAAGAGGGATGCGACAAGTTCTGCGCGTTCTGCGTGGTCCCTTACACGCGTGGGGCCGAGGTCAGCCGCCCCGCCGCGCGCGTTCTGAGCGAGGCGCGCGATCTGGTGGGGCGCGGCGTACGCGAAATCACCCTGCTGGGCCAGAACGTCAATGCGTATCACGGCCACGATAAGGGTCTGGCCGGGTTGATCTGGGCGCTGGCCGAAATCGACGGGCTTGAGCGGATCCGGTTCACCACCTCGCATCCCAACGACATGGACGACGCGCTGATCGACGCACACGGCACTTGCGAAAAGCTGATGCCGTACCTGCATCTGCCGGTACAATCCGGGTCCGACCGGATCCTGAAGGCTATGAACCGTAAGCACACCGCCGAAAGCTACATCCGATTGATCGAGCGTATTCGCGCCGCGCGTCCCGATCTGCTTTTGTCGGGCGATTTCATCGTGGGCTTTCCCGGCGAAACGGAACAGGATTTCGCCGACACGATGGCGCTGGTCGAGACTGTGGAATACGGACAGGCCTATTCCTTCAAGTACTCGGCTCGCCCCGGTACGCCCGCAGCGGAGAAGCAAGCTGTGCCGACTGAGGTTGCCGATGAGCGGCTACAGACGTTGCAGGCCCTGCTGTCCCGGCAACAACACGACGTCCAGAACCGCATGGTCGGTCGGCGTGCCAAGGTTCTGTTCGAAAAACCCGGACGACTCGAAGGTCAGATGGTCGGAAAGTCCGAGCATCTGCATGCCGTCCACGTGCATGCGCCTGAGGCGGAACGCGGGGACCTGGTGAGTGTCGAAATCGTTGAAAGCGCCGCGAATTCGCTAGCCGGTCGCCTGATCACTTCCTGAGCGGCAAACCGCAAGACCCTGTGGTTTTTTCGCAGCGACCCACAATTCCTGCACTCCGTGCTTGCCAGCGTCCGGGCAAGTTGGCACGCTTGGCGCAGATTCCTTTTCGGAGATCCTCTTGGCCCTGAGCGCTACCACACCGCCCTCCGCCCAATCGGCCCCAGCAGAACGGCTGATAGAATTTCCTGATAACCGCGTCCTGATTGATTTGTGCGGCGAGTATGACCGCAACCTCGCCCAGATAGAGCACCAGCTCGGCGTGCAGATCCTGCGCCGTGGAAACATGCTGGCCGTGTATGGCGAGCCCGAGGCCCAGATCAAAGCCGAAAGCGTTCTGCACGCGCTCTATCAACGTGTGGAAGCCGGACGAGGCACCGAACCCGGCGATATCGATGGTCTGATCCGGCTGGGCACCGCGGAAGAGGATATCGGCGGTCTGGATGGCGACCAGATGGAAATGTTCAAGCCGGGCCAGTTCGAGATCAAGACCCGGAAGAAAACGATCGAACCGCGGACCGAGGCACAAAAAGCCTATGTGGCCTCGCTGTTTCAGAATGAACTGGCGTTCGGCATAGGCCCCGCCGGTACCGGCAAGACATATCTGGCCGTAGCCGTGGGCGTGTCGTTGTTCTTGGGCGGGCACGTGGACAAGATCATCCTGTCAAGACCTGCGGTCGAGGCGGGCGAGCGCCTTGGGTTCCTGCCCGGCGACATGAAGGACAAGGTCGATCCGTACATGCAGCCGCTGTATGACGCGCTGAACGACTTCCTTCCCGGCAAGCAGGTCACAAAGCTGATCGAAGAAAAGAAGATCGAAATCGCACCGCTCGCCTTCATGCGCGGGCGGACCTTGGCCAATGCCTTCGTACTGCTGGACGAGGCGCAGAACGCGACGACGATGCAAATGAAAATGTTCCTGACCCGTCTTGGCGAAGGCTCGCGCATGGCGATCACCGGGGACCGGTCACAAGTTGACCTTCCACGTGGTGTTACCTCCGGTCTGCGGGATGCAGAGCGCATTCTGAAGGGCGTCAAGGGCGTATCCTTCAACTATTTCACGGCAAAGGACGTTGTTCGTCACGCCCTCGTGGCCCGCATTATCGAGGCCTATGCCGCCGATGACCCCGCCTGACGCAACGACCGAGATTGCGGTAGAGGACCCGCGTTGGGCCTCCATGAACCTGCCGTCCCTCGCCCCGCGCGCAATCGGCGCGACGCTGTCCGCGCTGAACCTGCCGCCAGAGGCGTTCGAAGTGTCGATGCTGGCCTGTGACGATGCCCGGATCGCAAATCTGAACGCAGAGTTCCGCGACAAGCCCGTGCCAACCAATGTCCTGAGTTGGCCTGCCGAGGATCGCGCGCCAGACGTGCCCGGCGCGCTTCCGCGTCTGCCGGAGCCGGACAATCCGATGGAGCGCGAACTGGGCGACCTCGCGTTGGCATATGAGACCTGCATGGCCGAGGCGCAGACAGCCGGGATTTCCGCGCAGAACCACGTCACCCACCTGATTGTGCATGGAACGCTGCATCTGTTGGGTTTTGACCACATCACGGACGCGGATGCGACCCGTATGGAAGCCCTGGAGCGCGTAATTCTTGCAACTTTAGGAATTGCTGACCCATATTCGGTTTCCGTGCTAGACTGATCTTGCCCGTTTTCTCCGGGCGTTACCTTGGAAAGGAGCCATGTCCGATACTTCTGATGGGTCGTCTCCCGCAGCGCGTGGCGCGCAGGACACCCTCGACAGCGACGCGAGTCCCCGCAGCGGGGTACTTAACCGCATTTTTTCCGTTTTTTCCTCCGCCCCGCCGGTCACGACCGAGGAGGACAACCACCAAGCCAGCGTTCCGCAGGCCAACGGGCAGTCCGGCCCCGTGGGCATGGGCAACCTGCGCGACCTCCGCGTCGAAGACGTCGCCGTGCCGAAAGCCGAGATCGTGGCCGTTCCGTCGGACATTTCGCTTGATGATCTGGTAGAGACATTCCGCGAAAGCGGGATGAGCCGCCTGCCGGTGTATCGCAATACGATGGACACGCCGCTCGGGATCATTCACCTCAAGGACCTTGCACTGCGGTATGGGTTCAACGGCAACCCGGGCAAATTCTCTTTGCGCGGGATGCTGCGGCCCCTGCTGTTCGCTCCGCCCTCCATGCCCATTGGCGTTCTGTTGCAGAAAATGCAGAGCGACCGAATGCACATGGCCCTCGTGATCGATGAATATGGCGGCACGGACGGCCTCCTGACGATCGAGGACCTGATCGAGCAGGTCATCGGCGAAATCGAGGACGAGCATGACGAGCCCGAAGACGTCCTTTGGACGCGGGAGAAGACCGGCTGCTATCTGGTACAGGCGCGCGCGCCTCTTGAAGAGCTGGAGAACGAACTGAACATGCGCCTCCGCACCGGCGAGGATGAAGAGGAAATCGACACACTTGGCGGTCTCGTCTTCAAATTGACGGGCAAGGTGCCAGCCCGAGGAGAAGTCGTCTCCCATGGCGGCGGGCACGAGTTCGAGATTGTCGATGCGGATGCGCGTCGCATCAAACGGATCAGGGTTCGCATGAACGGACCGCGCCAGCCGGAACGTTCTGCACAACCGGCCCCCTCAGCGAACTGACGCGGTCCGTGCGCATGCCAAGGTCGGCAACGACCAGAAGCGTCGCTCTGGCGATGTTTGCCGGCGGCTTGACTGCGCTGGGTCAAGCTCCGTTCGGGCTGACACTGGTTTCACTGTTCGGTCTTGGCGTCGGGATTTGGACCGTCTCCGAGGCGCGAGCCTGGCGGTCTGCTGCGGCATTCGGATGGGCCTTCGGGTTCGGGTATTTCCTCGTGTGCCTGCACTGGATCGTGGAACCGTTTCTGGTCGATCCGGTGCGGCATGGCTGGATGGCCCCATTCGCACTTGTCCTTCTGCCCGGCGGGCTGGCCCTGTTCTGGGGCACGGCCGGAGCACTCGCCACACGCTTGCGCCCAGGCGCGGCCCGCAGGTTGGGCTTTGCCGCGGCGTTGGCACTGGCCGAAGTCGCACGCGGCTACGTCCTGACCGGGTTCCCCTGGGCACTGTTGGGCAGCATCTGGCTCGACACGGCTGTCGCGCAAAGCGCGCGATTTCTCGGCCTGCACGGATTGAGCGCGCTGACCGTGATGACCATCGCCTGCACACTCGCTTTGTGGTCTGCCCTTGAGGGGCCGAGGCGCAGCCTGGCAGCCGTGCCGCTCGTTGGCGTCTTCGGGGCGCTTTTTGTCTATGGCTTGCCCCACACTGCCCCGGTGCCTGCGCCCTCCGATGCACCGCTCGTCAGGCTCGTCCAACCCAACGCCGCGCAGGACCTGAAGTGGGATCCCGAATTCGTTCAGGTTTTCTATGAACGTCAGCTCACGCTGAGCACCGGTGAAATACAGGCAGATCTGATTGTCTGGCCTGAGACTGCGATCTCTCAACCGCTTGGGTCGGCGTCGAGCCTGCTGGAGCAGATCAGCCGATTTACCCAAGGCCGCCCCGTGATACTCGGCGCAAACCGGTGGCGTCTTGACGGGCCGGCCAACGCGCTTGCCGTCATTGGGCCTCGCGGGGAGATCGAGGCACTTTACGACAAGGCACATCTTGTACCCTTCGGGGAATACGTGCCCCTCGGAAATGTTGCCGCGCGGCTTGGTATCCGCGGCCTCGCAGCCAGAGAAGGAGGCGGGTTCGCGCCAGGACCGGGGCCGCAACTGCTCGATATGGGGAGGCTTGGCATCGCCTTGCCGCTGATATGCTACGAAGCGATATTTCCACAGTTCGGGCGCACCCTGTCGCAGCGCGCCGACTGGATGGTCCAGATCACAAATGACGCGTGGTTCGGGAGATTTGCCGGGCCGCAACAACACCTCGCCATCGCGCGTTTCCGCAGCATTGAACGGGGGCTACCGCTGATACGGGTCGCAAACACCGGCGTCTCCGCGATGATCGACGCGCGCGGACGGGTTCTAGAGGCGTTGCCGCTAAACACGACGGGCGCGCTCGACGCGGCGCTGCCCTCGCGACTTTCTGTGCCGCCACATGCACGCTGGGGAGATACCCCAACGGTCCTGATCCTCATTGTGCTTTTTTCATCGCTTCTGATTCTGCGCCGCGGCAGTAGCGATTGAACTTTCCCGAAGCCGGGTATATGCCCGCCTGAGTTGCTGTCACAACGGCTTCCTGGCGTGACCGCATTTCTCGAATGGAGCACCCCCATGACCGCCCGTAAGAACTATGTATTCACCTCCGAATCCGTTTCGGAGGGGCATCCCGACAAGGTCTGTGACCGTATCTCGGACGCCGTTCTCGACGCATTCCTCGCCGAAGAACCCGAAGCTCGCGTCGCTTGCGAGACCTTTGCAACCACGGACATGGTTGTCATCGGTGGTGAAGTCGGCCTGAGCAATGCAGACCGTCTTACCGAATTCATGGGCCGGATCGACCAGATTGCGCGCGATTGTGTGCGCGACATCGGCTACGAGCAGGACAAGTTTCACTGGAAAACGCTCAAGGTGCAGAACTTCCTGCACCAGCAATCTGCCCATATCGCGCAGGGCGTGGACGCCAAGGACAACAAGGATGAAGGCGCTGGCGATCAGGGCATCATGTTTGGCTATGCGGTCAACGAAACGCCCGAACTGATGCCTGCGCCTATCTGCTATGCCCACAACATTCTGCGCCGCCTTGCAGAGGTGCGTAAGTCCGGTGCGGAACCGACTCTTGGCCCGGATGCGAAATCCCAGCTTTCGGTACGCTATGAAGACGGCAAACCGGTCGGTGTGACCTCGATAGTGTTGTCGACGCAGCACCTCGACGAGACGATGACCTCCGACGACGTGCGCGCGGTGGTGGAACCCTACATCCGCAACGAATTGCCAGACGGTTGGATTACCGCCGAGACCGAATGGTGGGTTAATCCAACGGGCAAATTCGTCATCGGTGGTCCCGATGGGGACGCGGGCCTGACGGGGCGCAAGATCATCGTCGATACCTATGGGGGTGCAGCACCCCATGGCGGCGGCGCGTTTTCCGGCAAGGACCCGACCAAGGTGGACCGTTCGGCTGCCTATGCCGCGCGCTATCTGGCAAAGAACGTCGTGGCCGCCGGTCTCGCACACCGGTGCACGATCCAGCTGAGCTACGCGATCGGAGTTGCCAAGCCCCTGTCGATTTACGCCGACACGCACGGCACCGGTCAGGTGGACGAGGCCGCGATCGAAAAAGCCGTGGGCGACCTGATGGATCTGACCCCTCGGGGCATCCGCCTGCATCTGGGCATGAACAAGCCGATCTTCCAGCGCACCGCGGCTTATGGGCATTTCGGTCGGGCACACGAAGCCGATGGCGGGTTCAGCTGGGAACGGACGGATCTGGTCGACGCGCTCAAAGCCGCAGTCTGATTACGGCACACACATCAAAAAAGGGCGCCGTCGGGCGCCTTTTTCATATCCGGTTTCTTTGCAGGCTCAGCGTGTCTTGCGCAACCGGATCACGACATCGACCTTCGCCACTTCCATGCCTTCGGGCGTCTCGGGCAGGCGGGCAATCTCCAGCTCGCTCGCAGGTGCATCCGTCAGCTTGTTCTCGTCTTCCCAATAAAAATGGGGGTGGTCGTCGATGCGGGTGTCAAAGTAGCTCTTGGAGCCATCGACAGTGATTTCCTGTACCAGACCAGCCTCACAAAAGGTCCGTAGCGTGTTGTAGACCGTCGCAAGAGAAACTTTTTCGCCGCGCGATTGCGCCGCGACGTACAAGCTCTCTGCCGTGACATGACGATGATGGCCATCACCGACCAGCAATTCAGCCAACGCGACGCGCTGACGGGTCGGGCGAACGCCGCCTTCGGCCAGCCATGTCGTTCCTCGGTCGATCATCGTGTGCGTCATCTCTTACCTGCCTGTGTCCTTTTATATGTCTGCAGACGCCGAAATATCAATTGCAAACCGTTCGCAAAAGCGACGCAACGCACGCCATAACCGGTCGCACCCAACATGTTGCGGTACACGCCCGGTCAGTCACAGCCCTTGTCACTGGCAAAACTCCGGTGCTAAGGGTCCACCACAGACAAAAACGACCCAAAAACAGCGACGACGCGAGGATTTCGCTCCATGACGGCCTTCCCGACCAGCTTCGACAAAGACGACCTCCTGAAATGCGCGCGAGGAGAGCTTTTTGGTCCCGGGAATGCACAGCTGCCTGCCCCTCCGATGTTGATGATGGACCGGATTACCGAAATTTCAGGCGATGGCGGACCGCATGGCAAAGGTCACGTCGTTGCGGAGTTCGATATCACGCCCGATCTGTGGTTTTTCGAGTGCCATTTCCCCGGCAACCCCATCATGCCCGGCTGTCTTGGCCTCGATGGCCTTTGGCAACTGACTGGGTTCAATCTGGGTTGGCGCGGCTGGCAGGGGCGCGGCTACGCCTTGGGCGTCGGCGAAGTGAAGCTGACAGGCATGGTGCGTCCGGACCGCAAGATGTTGCGCTATACGGTTGATTTCACCAAAGCCCTGCAGACAAGACGCCTGACGATGGGGGTCGCCGATGGTAAAGTTGAGGCCGACGGCGAGCTGATCTATCAGGTCAAGGATATGAAAGTCGCTCTGTCAGAGACCTGAGCGAGAGGGAGGAGAGCACCATGCGCCGCGTTGTGATCACCGGGATGGGCATCGTCTCGCCCATCGGCAATAACGTCACCGAAGTCGAAGCCAGCCTGCGGGCCGGCAAATCCGGGATCACCTTCTCGGAAACCTATGCCGAGAATGGCTTTCGCAGCCAGGTCCACGGTGTGCCGAACATCGATCTTGCCGAAAACATCGACAAGCGCCAACTGCGGTTCATGGGACCGGGTGCTGCGTTCAACTACATCGCCATGGAGCAGGCCATCGCTGACAGCGGGTTGGAGGAAAGCGACGTCTCGAACGAGCGGACCGGCCTTGTCATGGGCTCTGGCGGGCCGTCCACGTCCAACTTCTTCACGGCCTTTACCACGGTGAAGGAAAAAGGCGCGCCCAAGCGCATGGGACCGTTCATGGTCACGCGCTGCATGTCGTCGACAAACTCCGCCTGCCTTGCAACGCCCTTCAAGATCAAGGGCGTGAACTACTCGATCACGTCCGCCTGCTCAACCTCGGCACACTGTATCGGCAACGGCACCGAGCTGATCCAGATGGGCAAACAGGACATCGTGTTTGCCGGCGGCGGCGAGGAGATTGACTGGACCCTTTCGTGCCTGTTCGACGCGATGGGCGCGATGAGCTCGAAATACAACGACACGCCTGAAACCGCGTCCCGCACCTTTGACGCGACGCGGGACGGGTTCGTGATTGCAGGTGGCGGCGGTGTTCTGGTGCTCGAAGAACTGGAGCATGCCAAAGCGCGCGGCGCGAAGATCTATGCCGAAGTGACCGGCTACGGCGCCACCTCTGACGGATATGACATGGTCGCCCCCTCTGGCGAAGGCGGCGAGCGGTCGATGCGTCAGGCGCTCGGCACCCTTCCCGAAGGCCGCAGCGTGGACTACATCAACGCCCACGGCACCTCGACCCCGGTCGGCGACGTGACGGAGATCGAAGCAGTACGTCGCGTGTTTGGCGATGGGTCCACCCCACCGGTCGCTTCCACCAAGTCGCTGACAGGCCACTCGCTTGGCGCGACCGGCGTGCACGAGGCGATCTACTCGTTGATCATGATGGGCGGTGATTTCATTGCAGCCTCGGCCAACGTCACCGAACTTGATCCTCAGATCAAACCCGAAGAAATCGTCACCGAACTGCGCGAAGGCGTGTCGCTTGACAGTGTTCTGTCCAACAGCTTCGGTTTTGGCGGTACGAACGCAACACTGCTGATGTCGAAATACCTCGACTGAGACATGACGAGAGAAGGTATCTCCAGATGACCGGAGTGATGCAGGGAAAACGTGGGCTCATCATGGGTGTCGCGAACGAGCGATCCATTGCTTGGGGCATTGCGAAGGCCATGCACGAAGCAGGCGCGGAACTGGCGTTCACCTATCAGGGAGAGGCTTTCGGCAAGCGTGTGGAACCGCTCGCCGCTTCGGTCGGGTCCGAGATTCTGGTCGATGTGGATGTAACGGAAGATACATCGCTTGATCTCGCGTTTGAGACGCTCTCAGAGCGGTGGGGCAAAATCGACTTCTTTGTTCATGCCATCGCGTTTTCGGACAAGGCAGAATTGACCGGCCGGTTCGTTGACACCAGCCGGGCCAATTTCAAGACCTCGCTTGAAATCAGTTGCTATTCCTTCATCGAAGTGGCGCGCCGGGCGCGCCCTCTCATGCCCGATGGCGGCACGATGCTGACCCTGACCTATCAGGGTTCCAATAGCGTCACGCCGTTTTACAATGTGATGGGCGTTGCGAAGGCCGCCCTGGAAAGCACCGTGCGCTATCTGGCCAACGACCTTGGCCCCGAAGGCATCCGCGTGAACGCGTTGTCGCCCGGCCCGATGAAGACCCTTGCCGGGGCCGCCATCGGTGGTGCACGCAAGACCTATCGCCATACGGAGCAGAACGCACCGCTGCGTGCCAACGCGACACTGGAAGCCGTGGGCGGCACGGCTGTGTGGCTCGCCTCGGAGGCCGGGGCCTGCACCACCGGCGAGGTCGTGCATATCGACGGCGGGTACCATGTTCTGGGTATGCCGCAGGTCGAAAACATCTGAAACGCCCGAAATTCGGCGTGATTTGTGCGCTTCACCCTATCTAAAGGGTAGGTTGGCACTGTCTTGGGCATGTGTCACGGTCCATGCAGCCCAAACACTCACGGGCTTTTCCAGGTCTTCCTTCTAGGGGATTATTCGGCGTGACCACGTTCACTCACGACGACGTCACGATTGCGTATCGTGACGCAGGGCCGCGGCATGGTCCAACGCTTGTCTTCGCCAATTCATTGGGGACAACCGTTGACCTATGGGCGCCGATCCTGCCCTTGCTGCCGGATACGCTCCGGGTCATTCGCTATGACATGCGCGGGCATGGCAACTCGTCCGTGCCGCAGGGGGCCTACCCGATGGGCAAACTGGTAGGCGATGCCGAAACCCTTCTCGATCACCTCGGCGTCCGGGACTGCGCATTCGTCGGCCTATCGATCGGCGGCATGGTGGCACAGGGTCTGGCCGTCAAGCGGCTTGACCAGGTGCGTACGCTGGTCCTGTCGAACACCGCCGCCAAGATCGGGCAACCGAAAATGTGGACCGACCGGATCGCGGCTGTCACTTCGGGCGGGCTTGACGCAATTGTTGATGGCGTGATGGAAAAATGGTTTACCCGCCGCTTTCGCGACAGCCCGGACATCGCCCCGTGGCGGCAAATGTTTCTGGATACGCCGGTTTCGGGCTATACAGGGTGTTGCGCAGCCATTGCAGGAACCGATTTTTATACACCAACCAGCGGATTACGTCTGCCGACGCTGGGGATCGCAGGCAATGAGGACGGGTCGACCCCACCCGATCTGGTGCGGGAGACCATCTCGCTGATACCCGGAGCACGATTTGAACTGATACGGCAGGCCGGACATTTGCCGCACGTGGAGCAGCCGAAGGCCTATGCTGCCCTGCTTACAGATTTTTTGGAGGAAACCGGTCATGTCTGACATCTCAGTTCTTCTGGTACACGGGGAATTGCACGGCGCCTGGTGCTGGCGCGACGTCGCACCGGAGTTGCGCGAACATGGCCTGTCGGTGCGGGCGATTGATCTGCCGGGGCACGGCGCTGATCCGACCCCGGTGCAAGACATCACCTTCGAAAGCTACGCCCGCGCGGTGCTCGCCGAAATGGGTCCGCGGACCCTTCTGGTCGGACAGGGCATGGGCGGGTATGCTGTTTCGGCAGCGGCAGAAGCTGCAACCGACCGCACCGCCGGCATCATTTATGTCAGCGCCTATATTCCCTCCGCCCACAGATCGGTCGCCGATATGCGGGCGCGCGCGGCCAGAGACCCGTTTGACGGCATAACCCGGGCGGCAGATGATGGGCAGACGTTCGCAATCTGTCCCGACGCCGTGCACGATCTGCTGTACCACGACTGCCCACCCGGGATTCTGACCTACGCGGGCGCGCGCATCAACAGAGAGCCTGTCGCCCCGTTGCGCGTGCCGCTGAACGCCTTGGAACGGGCCATACGGGTTCCGCGCTACGCGATTATCACAGAGAATGACCACATGATCTCTCCCGAGTATCAGGCGGAGATGGCGGAGGGGATCCCCCAATCGAACATAAGACGCTTGGCGACATCGCACGCCTCGTTCTTCACGGACCCCAAAGGCCTCGCATCCGAAATCGCGCGCATCGCCAGAGCGGTCTAGGATGTGTCATTTTTAATTTACACAATAGTGTCAATTGTTGATTACACATCCAGAGTCGCATAGGATTGGCGCTGACCAGACCAGCATCAACCGATCCGACCGCGATGACCCAGTCCACCCCGCGCCAGACACCCGCCCAAGACACGGGCAGCAAGCCGCCCCGGCTGGCCTTCGTGTTCATCCTGATCACACTGGCCATCGACGCGATGGGGATCGGTCTGATCCTGCCCGTGCTGCCGGACCTGATTTCCGAGCTCAACGGGGGCACTTTGGGTCAAGCGGCGATCTGGGGGGGTGTCCTTTCTACCTCTTACGCAATCATGCAATTCCTGTGCGGCCCCACCATCGGGTCATTGTCGGATCGCTTTGGACGGCGTCCGGTCTTGCTGATCTCGCTCACCGTCATGGCTCTGGATTACGTGGTCATGGCGCTTGCCGGATCGATCTGGTTGCTGCTTGCAGGCCGCATCGTCGGCGGGGTCGCCGCCGCCACGCAGGCGACCGCCACGGCCTTCATCGCCGATATCTCCAAACCCGAAGAAAAATCGAAAAACTTCGGCCTTGTGGGCGCTGCCTTTGGGATCGGGTTCGTTGTTGGCCCGCTGATTGGCGGGGTGTTGGGTGAACTGGGCCTGCGCGCGCCGTTCTACGCTGCCGCTGCGCTTGCAACGTTCAACCTGATCCTCGGTTACTACGTCCTACCCGAAACCGTCACCGACCGCATCCGCCGTCCGTTCTCGTGGCGCCGGGCCAACCCTTTGGGGGCGTTTCGCCATATCTCCGCCCTGCCCGGCGTGCGTCGCTACCTGACCCTCTTTTTCCTCTATGAGTTTGCGTTTTTCGTCTATCCGGCCATATGGGCGTACTTCACCCGAGCCCAATTCGGGTGGGAGCCCGGCATGGTCGGATTGTCTCTGGGACTGTTCGGAGTGGCCATTGCAGTCGTGCAGGGCGGGCTGATCCGTTGGATACTTCCAACATTCGGAGAGGCCAGAACCATCGTTTACGGCTTTGCCTTTAACTTTTGTGCCTTTTTGGCCCTTGCCACGGTAACGTCGGGCGGCATGGCCCTGATCCTGACCCCTCTGACCGCACTGGGGGCGGTGGTGACGCCTGCACTACAGGGGCTGATGTCTCGCGCCGCAGGTGAGGACCAGCAAGGGGAGCTGCAAGGACTGGTTTCGTCCATACGCGCAGTGTCGGCCATACTGTCACCGCTGGTGATGACGCAGATTTTCTTT
This sequence comes from Tropicimonas sp. S265A, assembly GCF_049800835.1. Classification (NCBI taxonomy): domain Bacteria; kingdom Pseudomonadati; phylum Pseudomonadota; class Alphaproteobacteria; order Rhodobacterales; family Roseobacteraceae; genus Tropicimonas; species Tropicimonas sp. S265A. Next base: position 74,298 of record NZ_JBNAFU010000009.1, on the reverse strand, counting down.
CTGTCCACCGATCCAGCCTATGGCCTCAACGCGCCGGGTGCGCCTTTCTTTCTGTCGATGGGGCTTATGGCGTTGTGCCTTGCGATCTATCTGCCTGCGCGACGACCGCGCGTGCTGGCGTAAGGGTCAAGCCGCATTCGACCGGGTCAGCTCCTCCGGCGGCACCGCATTCGGACCAATCCCCGCCCGCGCTTCAAGTTCCACGTTCAGACCCGCGCCCAGAAGCAGCAGGAACGCGCTGATGTAAAGCCACATCAATAGCGCGATCACCGCACCGATGGAGCCATAGACCTCGTTATAATTGCCAAAATTCGCGAGGTAGAAACTGAACCCGATCGATGCGCCGGCCCAAAGCAGCAGCACGACAATCGAGCCAGGCGTCAACCAGCGCATCCGGACACAGGTCCGATTGGGGCCATAGCGGTACACGATCGCCAGACCGACCATCAGGACGCCGATCGCAATGACCCAGCGTGCAAAACTCAACGCAAGGGTCGCAAATGGCCCAAGTGGCAGAAACGCCAGAATGATCGGCGTGATCACCACCATTGCAAGTGCCACCAGGGCCACGCCGACCAGAACCGCGGTCAGGCTCAGCGCCGCAACATAGTGCCGCCAGCTCTTTCGGTTCGGTGTTCCGTAAATCGCATTCAGCCCACGCATCAGCGCGCTGACCCCGGCGCGCGTTGACCACAACGCCGCAAGAATGGACAAAGCCGTGGCCCATCCGAGCGTACTCGATGTCGTAGACGTCAACGTGTCGATCTGCGCATCGATCAGCCCGTAGGCTTCGGTTGGCATCAACTCTTCCATCAACTCGATCTGCTGGTCCACGACCACAGGGTCGGCCACAAGCCCCCAAATGGCAATGACAGCCGCCAGAGCCGGAAACAGCGCGAACAACCCATAAAATGCGACGCCGGCCGAAATCAAACCGAGGTTCCAGTCGTCGATGTTGGCGAAAACGGCCTTTCCCGCCTTCACCCAGGTTCGAGGTGGGTGTTTGAACAGCAGCGGCATCAGGGGGCCTCCGTTGCAATAGCGTTTGGTGAAAGTCTAACGCCGTCCTGCGGGAATTCGATCCCTTGGCGCGCTTTTCTCCTGTTTTCACGGCGATTTCATGACGTAGGGTGTGCCCAAGGGAGGATTTCAATGGATTTCGAACTGACGTCGGAGCAGGACGCGCTGCGCCGTCGCGTGGCCGGGTTCGTGGCCGAACACATTCTGCCGCTCGAAACTGAGCGCGAGAATTTCGATGCGCATGACAACATCGCGCTGCCGGTCTTGTCGAAAATCCGCGACAAGGCGCGATCTGCGGGCTTGTGGGCGCCGCAATCGCCCGTGGAACGCGGGGGCATGGGCCTGTCGATGGTCGCGCGCGCGGTTTTCTATGAAGAGGCGAACAGGTCCATCTTCGGCCCGGTCTGTTTCAACTGCGCTGCCCCGGATGACGGCAACATGAGCATTCTGGCGCGGCTCGGCACTCCGGATCAGCAAGACCGCTGGTTGCAACCGATCATCGACGGCACGGCACGATCCGCCTTTGCAATGACGGAACCGCATCCCGGTGGCGGATCTGACCCCGGCATGATGCGCACCCGGGCCGAGAAACGCGGCCGAACCTGGGTGATCCATGGCCACAAGTGGTACATCACCGGCGCCGCCGAGGCGCAGCACTTTATCCTGATCGCGCGCACTTCCGATGACCCGAAACGCGGCCACACGGCGTTCCTGTTCGATGCGGATCAGCCTGGGTGGCGGATCGACCGGCGCATCCCGATCATGGGACCGGAGGAACACGGTGGCCATTGCGAACTGACCTTCGACGGGTTGGAAGTGCACGAGGACAACGTATTGATGGCTGAGGGGCGCGGCATGAAGGTAACGCAGACCCGGCTTGGTCCGGCGCGTCTGACCCATTGCATGCGCTGGCTGGGTCTTGCCAAGCGGTGCGTGGAGATTGCGCAAGACTACGCCGCCAAACGCGAAGGATTTGGCGTGCGCCTTGCGGACCGCGAGTCGATCAAGCTGATGCTAGGCGGTCTTGCAATGGATATCGAAGTCGGACGCTTGCTGACCATGAAAGCCGCGTGGGAGATTGACCGCGGCGGTTTTGCCCGAAAGGAAGTGTCAATGGCCAAGATCCATGTCGCCAACCTTTTGCACAAGGCAGCGGACACCTGCATCCAGATCAATGGCGCGCGCGGGTATTCGAAAGATACCGTGCTGGAATGGATTTATCGCTATGCCCGGCAGGCACGTTTGGTGGACGGCGCGGACGAAGTGCACCGCATGGTCCTCAACCGTATTCTGTCGGAGGAAGGTCGCGATTTCTGGAGGTGGGAGGCCCAGTCGTGACGGCAGTCGAATTCGACCCGGCGCGGCTGTCGGAATACCTGCGCGGCGCGTTCCCGGGCGAGGCCGGTCCGCTCACCCTCGCGCGCATTTCTGGCGGGCAATCCAACCCGACGTTCTACTGCGACTGGGGAAGTCGGCGCATGGTGCTGCGCAAGCAACCGCCCGGAGAGCTTCTGCGCGGCGCCCACGCCATCGACCGGGAATACCGCGTGATGTCGGCCCTTGCCGAAACCGACGTTCCGGTCCCGTCTCTGTTGGCCTACGAGGACGATGCGCGTGTCATTGGCACGCCATTCTACCTGATGACGCGGCTGGAGGGGCGCGTTTTTCAACCCTACGGCCTGCCCGACCTGCGCCGCGCGGATCGCACCCCGGCACTGCTATCCATGGCGCGCACGCTTGCCCGCTTGCACAGCGTGAATCCCCATTCGGTCGGCCTGTCGGATTTTGGCAGGACCGGGGACTACTTTGCACGGCAGTTCTCACGCTGGTCGCGCCAGTACGAAGCGTCTGCCGGACCGCGTCTGCCCGACCTCGACGCCTTGCAGGCATGGCTGGAGGTCAATTTGCCTGCCGACGATGGCAAGGGGGCGATCGCCCATGGCGACTTTCGCATGGGCAACATGATGCTGCATCCGACAGAGCCACGCGTGATTGCCGTGCTGGATTGGGAGTTGTCGACGCTGGGGCACCCTTTGGCCGATCTGGGGTTTGCGTCCATGGCGTGGTTTTCGGCCCCGGACGAGTATGGCGGCCTGCTGGGCCTTGATCTGGAGGCTGAGGGTTTGCCATCCCACCACGACTTCGTCGCAGCCTATACCGAAGCCGCCCCACCCACAGCGCCCTTGCGTCCTTTCCACATCGCCTTCGCGATGTTCCGGTTTGCGGTGATCTTTGTCGGTATCGCCGACAGGGCCCGGTCAGGGAGTGCTGCGGGCGAAAACGCTGCGCTCCTTGCCCCGATGGCAGCCGCCTTTGCGCACAGAGGACGGGATATCGCCGGGATCTAGGCCGTTTGCGCGGACGCAAGCGCCACTGCGACCTCTGCATCGACGGCAACTGTTGCCAGAACGCTGTTGGCATCGCTGAGGTTATACAGCGCGAGGGTATTGCCTGCGCCATCATCCAAGGCAGCGTCCGGGGCTGCATCAAAGGTTCCGGAGTTTGACGACACCAGCGTCACTGTATCCCCCGGATCACCGTACACCGTCACCGCCTTGCCCGGAAGATCGCCCAGCAGAGCCTCCAGCAACGCATCGGGTCGCTCCGACAGCCCCAGCACATCAAAACCGAACAAAGTCAGGGTGTTGTCCTGTTCATTGTCCATATCGACAACTTCGATATTGCTGGATGCGGACAGCGCGCCCAAAGCTTCCGTCAAATCGCCCGCCTGCGTAAGCTCCACCACAGAACGACTACCAGTCCCCGTCGCCGTTCCCGATAAATCCAGACTTTGCGACGTGAAAAGGGTCAATTCGATGCTTTCAGCATCTCGATCAAGGTCGAACCCTGCGGCCACAGTCACGACATTCTCTGACCCGAGCAAACGGTCCAGCGTGGCAAGCCCGACCAAATCAAGCGAGACACCATCGCCCGTATCGACAAGTGCGGCGCTGGTCTCGTCCGCGACCTCGCCCCGATCCTCGCCGTCGGCAATCACAGAGACCGACAGGTCCACAAGCTCCGCTTCGAAGATCGGCGTCGGCGTGGCAAGATCGCTGATCGCTTCGGGTCCAGTCAGCCCAATCGGTGACGGGCTGAGAACCGCGAGCGTGTCGGCATCGGCAACATTGCCGTAAATGAACGCTTCGACTGTCACGTCGAATCCGCTGGCAGAGGCATTCTGGATCGCGGCAAGTGTGTCCTGAGCGGACACATCGGCCGCATCCGCCGGCGTGACGATGTACAGGAAGTTTTCTTCCCCCAGCGGTTCGCTTGCGAAGAAGGTTTCCGCAGCCATGAGCGACTGGCTCAGGGGAAACGCCTCCCCTAAGAACCTGAAGCTGTCCAGCGCCCGACCCAGGGCAGGGTCCTGTACGTCGAAGGTTTGTTGCAAGGTCCCCGTCGGCCCACGCGCGAGGAGATGGATGTCAACCTGCGTCTGCGCCCCATCGAACCGCGTGGCGATAGCCTCCAAAGCTTGCGATACGTTCGCGGTCATGGATGCGATATCCGTGCTATCGACGCTGCTCGACCAGTCAAGCAGGACCGCGATATTCACGGCAGGCGCGGTAACGGCTGTCTGGGAAATCTGAACCGGTCCGGGTATGGCCTGCTCTGATACGGGCGGATCAATCCCGAGCGTGATGACCTGACCGCCCGGCCCTGTCCGCGCACTGTTTTCCACAAGCACCGTAACCGTTGCGACTGCGACGCCACCCTGACCATCCGAAGCTGTGTACTCAAAACTGTCCTGTCCGGCAAACCCGGCGTCTGGCGTGTAAGCGAACGTGCCGTCGGGTGCGATGCTGACCTGACCGTTTTGTGCGCCGGCCGGACCAGCGGCAAAACTGACGACCGCGCTGGCATCGGGGTCAAACGCGGTCAGTTGCCCTGAAATCGTGCTGCCGTTGCCGGTTTGCACAACGACATCGCGGACAACAGGCACATCGTTCGACCCCGTCAAAGTGATAGAGACGATCTGTTCCGCACTGGCGCCAGCCGCATCCGAGACCGTGACCGTAAACGTCTCTACGAAACTGTCTCCGGCATCGAGTACCTGAGCGGCAGGGGCGTTGATCTGGTACGTCCATGCGCCGCTTGCCGCATCGACGGTGAACTCTCCGAAGGTACCGCGCGCCGACCCGCTCCAGACAAGGGTCGTGCCCGGATCGGTATCCTGCGCGACCAGCGTTCCACTCGCCGGAACTCCAGCATCCTCTGAAAGCGTCACGTCAAGGGCATCGGGGGGTGTGATCAGGACGGGCGGATCGTTCACGGCTGCGACGAGCACGGTGACCGTGCCGGTACTTGTCAGACCGGACGTGTCAGTGACGACATAGGAGAAACTGTCCTGACCCGCGAAATCCGTTGCGGGAGTATACGCAAACGCCCCGCCCGTACCAAGCGTGACTGTCCCGTTCTGGGGCCCTTGCGCGACGGCGAACGCCAGCGGATCGCCATCAGGGTCTGTCCCAGGCAACACGCCGGAAAACACGGTGTCTTCGTCGAGTTGAACGTTTGCATCCAGAGCCGTCGGCGCATCATTCACTGGCTGGACAAGCACTGTCACTGTACCGGTCTGAACGCCGCCTCCGGTACCGATGAATTGGAACGTGAAACTGTCCGGGCCGCTGAAGTTCGGGGTCGGCGCGTAACTGAACGCGCCGGTGGGATCGAATGTGACAGTCCCGTTCAGCGGTTGTGTGACCACGACAAAACTTGGCAGCGCGCCCGCGGGCAAGGCCACCTGTCCGCTGATGCCCGGGCCCGGCGCATCCTCCGGGCCCGTCACCTGGAATGTCGGAAGAAGGCCCGAGCCTGGCTCGGTCGCTGGCGCGGATGCGGGCAACGGTCCTTCGGGCACCGATCCGCGCCGCAGGCTGCCCTCCTCAAGCACATCGCTTCCCCCGCGCGGCGGCGGAGGTGGCGGGGGCGCGGTCCCGCCTGCATCCGGTGCGGCGGGGGTGTCATCCTGCGGGTCGATGCCGAGCTGTGGCGGTGGAGAAAAACCGGGTGCGTCCTGCGATGGGGCAGGCAGGGATGGCCCCGTTGTCACGAATGTCCCGCCCCCCGCCACCCGTGCGGCTGCACCGTCAAAGGCCAAGAACGCCTGCGCGATGAGCGGAGCATCTTCGGCCTGTTCCTGCGCGGTCTTGACCACCTGCTGCGGGGGGGACCCATCCGAGGTCACGATCCATTTGACATCCGTGGTGGTCACGTCGGCAATCGGCACCCCCATAAGGTCGAACAGTCCTACCTCACCAACGCTGCCATCGCGGTCTTGCAGCAGGCTGACTTCGACAATGACGACGCCGTTCAGGGTCGAGACGTTGGTCAGAACAGTTGTCCCGCGGATGCCCATCGTTGCAGTTGGGGTGGAAACCTCGATACCGCCCGAAGGGGCGATCTGTCCCGCGATGAACACGAAACCACCCTGGATCAGATTGAAGGTCGCCCCGTTGTCAGAGGCGTTCGGATCATAGATCAGCGCGTCGATTACCATGCGCGCATCAGCCGACAGCGTGAACATCGTACCGTCAACAAAGGTCAGCGAAACCCCAGACCCTGCATCGGTTTCGACGAGATCGCCCAGAAAAATCCGTGTATCGGCGCCCAATGCCTCTTGTGTGCCATCGGCGCGACGCACCGTTCCGGTTCCCACAAGCGTCTCGACCTGCCCGATCGGACTTGCCGGGGTGCCGCCGCCGGCTTGCGCATATTGACCCGGGGCCTCCGGACCGGCGAGCATTTCAACAAGGTGCCCCCGCAAAACCGCGCCATTCGGGGCAAGGATGTCCGCGGGTGTTGCGGTCGCAAAGTATCCCTGCAACACGAGGGTCGGAGCGCCCTCGTTGATCAGTAAAAGATCGGGGCCGGATCGGCGAAACTCGGCGCCGAAAAGCTGATCGGCCTGCGGGACAGTAAAAACTCCAGCATGATCTGCATGCAGACTGACAAAGCTCTCGGCTTGAAATCCCACTGGCTCGGTGATCAGCGCCATCTGGCAAATACCCTTAAGAAGTCCTTAACCCGGCACCCTACTGCCACGCCTTGCGCGGGACAAAGGGAATAAGGGCTTCCGCTGCGTCATTTTTGAACCCGACCCCAGGCGGCGTACGGGGCCGGATTAGCCCGACATCCCGGCCCCCACTTGACGCTGCACCGCAGGCCAGGCCTTGATACCGAGTACGAGGCAGGCTGGACCAGTATGAAGAAAAACGCGGGACATTGGATGCGACGGGTGCACTGGACGCGTCTTGCGGGGGCTGGTGTGTTGCTTGCCATGATCCTGCTGCGGATCGCAGACCCCGCCCCGCTGGAGCGGTTGCGGCTCGGGACATTTGACTTGTTTCAACAGTCCCACCCACGCGTCTACACTGATGCACCCGTGACAATCATCGATATCGATGACGCCAGCCTCGCGGAACTTGGGCAATGGCCGTGGCCTCGCACGAGGGTTGCAGACCTGGTGGACGCAGCAACTGCGGCAGGCAGTGTTGCGCTGGCGTTCGATATCGTCTTTTCGGAACCTGACCGGCTGTCGCCAGCCTGGATTGCATCCGACAACCGCGCGCTTCCCGCGGTTGTGCGCGAGGCGCTTGCCAGCTTGCCGGACAATGACAGCGCCCTCGCGCAGGCCTTTGAACGCAGCCGCGTCATTGCCGGTCAGGCCAGCCTGCGGCTCGAAGAGGGTGTCGCAGGCCCGACCGCGCTTGAGCCGGTACCCCATGCCCTGATCGGCCCTGATCCGCGGCCCTGGTTGCAAACCTATCCACGCGCGGTGCGAAACCTTGAAATCCTTGAGACCGCGGCTGCCGGCCAGGGTTTTTTTTCGGTGCGGCCCGACAGCGATGGCGTGTACCGGCGTATTCCCGTGGCCCTTGTGGTGGGAGAACAGTTCCGCCTTGGCCTCGCGCCGGAACTCCTGCGGGTCGCCACCGGAGGCGCGCCCTTTGCGATCCGAACCAACGAAGCCGGTATCGAAGGCGTGGTCCTGGCACAGCAGATGGTCCCCACGGACAGGGACGGTACCCTGTGGCCCTGGCTGACGCCACCGGAACCGACACGCTCACTGTCTGCGGCGGACGTGCTCGAAGACCGCGTGCCCGACGGGCGCCTCGCGGGCCAACTGGTGCTTATCGGCTCCTCCGCCATAGGATTGGAGGACTTTCGCCCTACCGCGCTCGGTATCCCGATGTCGGGTGTCGAGATCCACGCGCAAGTCCTTGAGAATATTCTCACAAACTCGATGCTCCTGCGCCCGAACCATGCAATCGGCGCGGAGCTGGCCCTGGGCACGGCACTGGGGCTTGTGATCATTCTGGCGGCTCCACTTATCCCCGCCCTCTGGCTGGTCATCGGGGCCGTGGGCGTTCTGGCAACGGTTGGCGGGGCAAGCTATGCGGCCTTCCTGCGGGAACGCCTGCTGTTGGATCCGTCATGGCCGATGCTCACCGCGCTGTGCCTGCTGATGTTGATGGCGGGCGGCAACTACCTGCGAGAAGAACGTCGCCGTCAACGGATACGCGCCGCCTTCGGGCAATACGTTTCGCCTGAGCTGGTCAGCCGCCTGACGGACACGGACACGCCCCTGCGCCTCGGCGGGGAGACGCGGGAGTTAACGCTTCTCTTCAGCGATATGCGCGGCTTCACGGCCGTCTCAGAGGAGTTCAGGAACGACCCGCAGGGGTTGACCGCCCTTATGAACAAGCTGCTTACCACCCTCTCGGAGCCGATCCTGTCAGAGGGCGGAACTATCGACAAGTTTTTGGGCGACGCGGTCATGGCGTTCTGGAACGCGCCGCTCGATCACTCAAGCCACGCCGCTGCGGCGTGCCGGGCCGCCTTGGCGATGCGAGAGGGCGTGACACAACTGAACCTGGCTCGTGCGGAGATCGGATCCGCGCCGCCATTACGCGTCGGCATCGGGTTGAACACCGGCCCTTGTGTCGTTGGCAACATGGGAACACCCGCCCGATTTGACTACACCGCCATGGGCGATGCGGTGAACCTCGCCAGTCGGTTGGAAGCACAATCAAAGGCTTACGCAGTGGACATCATTCTTGGCGACAAGACCCATGCAGCGGTCGCAGGGCGCTTTGCCACGGTGGAACTCGATCTGATCCGGGTCGAGGGAAAATCGGCACCCGAAAGGATCCACGCCCTGCTGGGCGATGCCGAGTTTGCGCGCACCCAGGCATTTCGGGCAGTGCAGACGGCGATCACCCTGTTCTTGGGTGTTTATCGCGCGCAGGATTGGGGTGCGGCACTGTCCGCCCTGCCCGAGATCAAAGATACGGCCGCGGACGCAGGTCTCTCTCTTGACGGACTGGTGGCGCTTTTCCGCGACCGGATCATCCACCTTGCCGCGGCTCCCCCCGGACCCGATTGGGATGGAGCCTATCCGCCGCTTGATCCTTGATCACCGCTCCCGCAAGGCCTCGGACCCGGTGCGCATCAGCGGACGCAGAAGATAGCTCAACACCGTGCGTGACCCGGTTTGGATATCAACCTGAGCCTGCATCCCGGGCCGGATCGGCAGAAGCGCGCCGTTGTGGGCCAGATGGTCCGCATCCGTCCGGATGGCCACCCGAAACACCGGCAGACCATCACCGTTCTGCACGGCATCCGCACCGATGCGGTCCACCGTCCCTTCGAGAGCCCCATAGACAAGATAGTCATAGGCCGTGATCTTGACCGACGCAGGCTCGCCAACCGTGATGAATGCGACATCGCGCGGGGCAATGTCCGCCTCGACCAGCAGCCGGTCCTCAACTGGCACAATCTCCAGAACCGGCGCGCCCGGTTGCACCACTGCTCCGATCGTGGTCGCGGGAATACGGTTGACGATACCACGCGCCGGGGCGCGTAAAACAGTACGATCGACGCGGTCTGTGGCCGCCTCGAGACCAGTTTCGACCACTGCGAGTTCAAGCTGAACCCGGGCAAGGCGCTGACGCGCTCGCGTCACGAATGCCGCGCGCGTTGCGTCGATCTGGGCGTCGGCCTCGCGGATGGCTGCTTCCAGAGTGGGCGCGCGTGCCGCACCGACGGCCAGATCTCCTTCGATTTCGGCCAGCCGTCCGCGCAGGCGCAAAAGCTCGATCTGAGGCAGGGCGCCACGCGCGACGAGGTTTTCGGTCAGGGCAAGTTCCGCGCGCAGCGGTTCGAGGACCGTGGACAGTTTCAGCGCTTCGGCCCGCAATTCGGCCAACTCTCCCTCGCGACCGACACGCTGATCGGACAGCACCTGCAATTCGCTGTCCAGTTGCGCATGGCGGGTCTCCAGAATGGCCAGCTCCGCTGCGACCGCGCCCGGCGCACGCTCCGCCAGACTTGGGGGCCAGCGCGCCATCGTCTCCAGAGAGGCTTCCGCCTCCAGCCGGGCTGCTTCGGCGAGCAACGCATTGCGGCTCTGCAACAGTTCCCTGCGTTCGGCCGCGACACCCACATCACTGATCTGAACAAGGGGCTGGCCTGCCTCGACCAGGTCTCCTTCGGCCACCTCCAGCGCGGTGATGATGCCGCCTTCAAGGCTTTGCACCACTTGCACCTGCCGGGACGGCACCACCTGCCCTGCCCCCCGGGCCACCTCCTCAATCTCCGATGTCGCCGCCCAGATCAGGAACGCCAAGAGCCCGCCTGCTATGGTCAGCAAGAGGAACCAACCCGCTCCACCGCCACGCCCCGAGATGCGGGCTGGATCCTGTAGGTACCTGTCCTCTATCCGCGCCCCGAACATCACGCAGACCCATCCGCATCCGGTTTCTGGCCCGCCAGCCGCGCCATCATCTGTGCGCGCGGGCCGTCCAACACCTTGCGTCCCTGATCAAGCACGACAAACCTGTCGGCGATCTGCGCCAGTGACTGCCGGTGCGTGCACAGGATCAGGCTGATACCGGTCTCGCCAAGCGCGCGTAGCCGCGCGGTCACTGTCGCCTCCATCTGCTGGTCCATCGCGTTGGTCGGCTCGTCCAGGAACAATACGCGCGTCTTGCGCAGCAGAAGCCGGGCCAGACACACCCCTTGCCGCTGCCCGCCGGACAGCCGATGCCCCCGCTCGCCGATCAGCATGTCGAGCCCGTCAGCGGATGCTGCCACGAACTGGTCCAGCCCTGCGGTGTAAAGCGCTGCTTGAATGTCGGCATCACTGGCATCGGGGCGTCCTATGGTCAGGTTTTCGCGCAACGTCCCGGAGAACAACTCCGCATCCTGCGGCAAATACCCGATCCCGGCGCGCAACTCGGCGCGGTCATACTGTCCGATACCGATACCATCGATCAGGATGCTGCCCTCCTGCGGTGCAATCAGCCCTGACAACAGCTTGCCGGTTGTTGTCTTGCCGGACCCCACACGCCCCAGAAGCGCGACAACCTCACCCGGCGCGATCTGGAAGCTCACTGCATCCAGCGCGGCCACCGTTTGGCCGGGATAGGAAAAGCGTACGCCGTCAAACTGAATTGCCCCCGTCGTAATCCGGTGGTCGCTCTTGATGTGCCGCCCGTCCGTCGGCAAGGCCATCAACTCATCCAACGCGCGTTTGGCCCGAACCGCATACTGCGACCGAAACACGGTCTGAGCGATGGCCCCGAGAGGTGCAAGGACGCGGCCGGCCAGAATGTTCGCCGCGATCAGCGCCCCGATTGAGATGCGCCCCTCGAAAATCAGGAAGACCCCCCAGACGATGATGACGACGCTCACCGCCTGTTGAACGGCCAGCGTTCCGTTCGTGGCAAAACTGGACCAGAATCGGGTGCGTCCCGACACCTGCGTGGCAGCTGCGGCGGCGATATCCCATTCGCGCTGCATGACCGGTTCTGCGTTCAGGCTCTTGATCGTCTCGACCCCGTTAAGTGTTTCCACTAGGACCACGTGGCGTTTGGTTGCCAGCCTCTGGGCTTCGGCTGCCGCACGACCCATCGGCGCTTGCGCGACAAGCGCGATGACAAGCACCAGCGGGACAGCAATCAACGGCACCCAGGCCAGCGGGCCGACCAGCACGAACAGAGCAGCAATGAAGACACCGATGAACGCCAGATCAATCAAAGAGACAAACGTGGCAGACCCGAAGAAATCGCGTACAAGTTCGAAATCGCGGATCGTCTGCACCAATCCTGCCGCGCCGCCCCGACGGTCCAGCAACCCGATACGCATGGCCTGCGCAAAGACAACCGACCCGGCCTGCAGGTCCACACGCCGTCCGATCCGGTCCAGCACGGCAGCCCGGACCGAACGCAACACCAGGTCCAGGAAAATTGCGATCGCGACTCCGATGGCCAGCGTGGTCAACGTCACGAAGGCGAGGTTCGGAATGACCCTGTCATACACGTTCATGACAAATATCGGCAACGCCAAGCCCAGCAGATTGATCAGGAAGGCTGCCAGAGCAAGCTGCGCCCAGCCCGTCCATTGCGCCCGCACCGGCGACCAGAACCAGTCCCGTTGTTCAAAGGCATCGCCCGTGCTCGCAGTCTGCTCAAGCCGCGCCTCGGACAGGGCTTTGGCGGGCCGCACAAGGATCACAGCGTCCTTGAGATCACTCAGGGCAGCTGAAACTTCTGCCCCGCTTTGCGATATGGGCGGGACAAAGGCTTCGATACCGCCCGGACCGGCACGCAGAATGACGGGCGCACCGCTCTTGTGGAAACCTACCGCGGGCAAGACCGCCGCATCGACCTTGTCGGGCGCTCTCACCAACGTCTCCGCCGTCAGGCCAAGGACGGCGAGCGCACCGATCACGTCGTCCGCACGTGTCGGGTCGAACCCAGCGCTCAACCCGGTACGCAAGGCCTCTTCGGCATAAGGTCGGCCATGCGCGCGCGCAATCCAGCGCAAGACGGCATCGGCCTTGAGCACATCCGGCGCTGTGGCCGGTTGGGCGGGCAGCGCGCGGCTCACTGAAGTGGTTCGATCGCCGTATCAAAAACGGCTGTTGGGGATTGCAAGGCCTGACTCTGGAAACCCGGTTCCAAGGCGATGCCAGTGGGCTTCACACCGAAGTAACCGGCCAGAACGCTCTGCGTTGCCAGAAGGCGAAACTGACTGAATGCAAAGCTCGCGTCCGAGCTGATTTTCTGGAATTGCACCCTGAACAATGCGCGCTCTGCCTCCAGCACATCCAGAAGCGACCGGGTCGAGGCTTCGAATTCATCCGTGTACTGGCGCACGAGGGACCGGTTCGCACGTAGCTGGCGTTCCAACAAGATCGCGCGTTCGGTAGCGCTCTGAAACGTGTTCCAGCTGCGTTGGGCCAAAGCGCGCACCTCGCGCAGGGCCTCGTCCCGTTCTGCCTGTGCTTGCACAACCCGTTCGGCCAAGGCGCGGCTCTCAGGTGATCGTCCGCCTGCGTACAGCTCCCAGTTCAAACGGAACCCGATGTAAAGATCACTCTCTTCCCCGCGCGACCCCTCAAGGTCCTCGCCATACATCGCACCGGCATTTAACGAAACGCGCGGCAAGCGGTTCGACTCCACGATCGTCTTTTCAAAGCGCGCACGGTCAATCGCGGTCTGGGCAGCCCGCAGGCGGAAACTGTTGCGCATCGCCGCCTGAACAAGATCATCCTCGGTCCCCGGCAGTTGCGTCGGGCGCGGAATGGCCATGTCCGTGCCGGGCGGCTGTCCCACGATCCGCTCGAACCGGGCGTTGGCATCCCGCAGCGCCTGTCGCACCTCTAGCTCCGCCAACTCCGCCGCATCAATCCTGTCGGAGACCTGGAGCGCGCTGGAGGCGGGCAGCCGACCACCTTCGACCTGCGCGCGAACCTGCGCACCGATCTCCTTGTGCCGCGCGACATTGCGTCGTGCCGCATCGACCAACTGGCGATGGCGCACCACGTCGATATACGCCTCGGTCGCGTTCAGCGCGAGCGTCTCGGACGCGTCAAGCATCCGGAACAGGCTACCATCAAGGTCCGCCGCCCCCTGGTAGACGAGGTTGGACCTGCGGTAGCCGTCAAACAGCACCAACTCCGCATTCAGATCAATACGCCGGGCGAACTTCGTCTCGTCATTGTCCTCAGGCGTCAGGCCAACCGGGTCGTCCACGCGCTCCGCACCGCCCTGCGCGGTAAGCGACACTGTGGGGAGGTACTCCCGCTCCAGCGCGCCGAGATCCTGCGCGCTGGCACGCGCTTCCGCTGTGGCCTTGCTGATTGTGGGGCTGGACGTGACGGCGACGCGGACGGCCTGTTCAAGCGTCATCGCACCAACGGGCTGCCCCAGTCCGAGACAGACAGCAATGGCTGCGATCCCCCTCCGTCCGGACATTTTGATCCTCCCTATGGGCGGCAATTTATCTTGAAACAAAGAAAACATTCAATAATGCAGCAGGTTAGTACACGACCTGCGCTGAAAATCGCACCACGGCGCCGAAATCGCGCACCGGTATCAGACCAGTGAAGGCTGGTTCAGGAAAATACAAGACCCGCGATCGCCAGATACGTGGCCTGGTGCAAGGCCTGATCTGTGCCCGTAATCACCCAGAACCGCTTTTGCGAGGCATCGACGCCGGCCCGACGGGTGACACGAGATTTCACCCAGTCGATGTGATAGTGCAACACGGTCTCCGCCAGACTTAGGGCCGCGATCGCACCAAGTCCGATGGGAACCGGAACAACCATCAGAACCAGCCCGGTGCCGAAGCCATGCAGTCCAGCATGCACCAGTCCCGCGGGATGGCCATAGGTGCCTTTATGCGTGGCCATCCAGTTGGATTGCCAAAAGAAGTCGAAAAACAGGTGCTTGATCTGCAACATGAGCACAAGCAGCAGCACGCTCAGAACCATGGGCGTGGCCTGTCTCGGGACGCATCTCCCCTGGAAAACCACACGTGGAAAGGCACCATCGGCTTGACCGCCTCTGCGAAATCACGTCCTCGTGTGACATGGGCCCGCCGCAATCGTCAAGCGGGCGGAGGAGAGCTGATCCATGCAGGATGTTCGAATTCTGGTCACGGGCGGAACCATCGACAAGGTACATGATCCGCGCACCGAAGGGTTGGCGTTTTCTCCGGATGGCGCCACGCACATTCCCGAATTGTTGCGGATCGGGCGGTGTCACTTTCCAAGTCTTGAAGTCGTGATGCTGAAAGACAGCCTGTATTTCGACGACGCCGACCGCGACGCGATCGCCCAAGCGGCCAGTGCAGCTGCGGAGGACAAGCTGGTCATCACCCATGGCACCGGAACGATGGGCGAAACGGCGCGGTTTCTGGAAACCCGCGTTTCCGGCAAAACCATTGTTCTGACGGGGGCGATGCGGCCCTTCTCGCTTTATGCCTCTGACGGGGAGTTCAATCTGGGCGGCGCGGTGGTCGCGGCGCAATTGCTTGAACCGGGCATCTGGGGGGTGATGAACGGGCGGGTTTTTCCCGCCCGATCGCTTGACAAGAACACCGAACAGGGCCGGTTCGACGTTTAGCCGACAGCGCTGTTGCACCGCGAGCAAACGCCCGGATTTGCGTGGGTGCCCACATCCGGCAGGATTTTCCAGCAGCGTTGGCATTTCTGGCCAGTGGCATGCCGGAAAGACACGGCGACGCCCGGTACGTCTTCCAAACGGAACGCAGACTCCGGCGCGGGATCACTGCTCAGTTCAATCTGCGACGTGATGCAAAGATCAGCGAAGGTTTCAGGTTCCGTGATGATCTGGGCAAACGCGTCGGACAGGTACACGACGGGTGCCGCTTCCAGGGACGAGCCAATAGTCTTGGCCGTCCTTTCCTGTTCCAGGGCACCGGTCACGACCCGCCGCACAGCGCGCACCTTTTTGGCGCGCGCCGCCAGATCATCATCGCGCCAGAGGTCCGGAACCGGCACCATATCCTGCAAATGCAACGAGTTGTCATCGCCCGGGAACCGCTCCAACCACACTTCTTCCATGGTGAAAACCAGGATCGGGGCAAGCCAACCGGTCAGGCGTGTGAACAATTCACCGAGAACCGCTTCGCATGCGATCCGGCGCGGGCTATCCTCTGCATCGCAATACAGGGCGTCCTTTCGGACGTCGAAGTAGAATGCTGACAGATCCAGCGTCGCGAAGTCAAAAACGGTGCGCCAGACGCGCTGAAAGTCGTACGCCGCATACGCCTCGCGCACCTCTGCATCGATTTCCCACAGACGATGCAGGATCAAACGTTCGAGTTCAGGCAGTTCTGCTGGCATCGACGGCACCGTCGCCGGCAGAGAGCCCAGCATGAACCGCATCGTGTTGCGCAGACGGCGATAGCTGTCGGCCACGTTCTTGAGGATTTCCGGCCCGATCCGCAGATCGACCGTATAATCCGACTGCGCCACCCAAAGCCTCAGGATGTCCGCACCGTATTGCTTGATCACCTCTTCGGGCGCCACGGTGTTTCCCAGCGACTTTGATTGCTTCATTCCTTTTTCATCGAGCGTGAAGCCGTGCGTGAGAACCCCGCGATACGGTGCCATTCCGCGCGTTCCGCAAGCCTGCAACATCGACGAATGAAACCAGCCACGATGCTGGTCTGTGCCTTCCAGGTACAGGTCGGCGCGTCCATCCTCGGACCCGTCCGGACGATCGCGCAGCACGAATGCGTGCGTTGACCCGGAATCGAACCAGACGTCCAGGATGTCAAACACCTGTTCGTAGTCGTCCGGCGCGTAGTCGTTGCCCAAGAAGCGTTCTTTTGCACCTTCCGCATACCAGGCATCCGCGCCTTCGGCCTCGAACGCTTCGGCCACACGGGCGTTCACCGTCGGATCACGCAAAAGATAATCTTCATCAGTGGGTTGGGCGCCCTTCTTGACAAAACACGTTAGTGGAACACCCCAGGCTCTCTGACGGCTCAGCACCCAGTCCGGCCTTGCTTCGATCATCGAATACAGCCGGTTGCGCCCGGTTTGCGGGGTCCATGTCACCAGTTCGTCGATAGACCGCAACGCACGTTGACGGATTGTCTTGCCATAGGTGTCGTCGCCACCGATTTCGCGGTCGATGGCCGCAAACCACTGCGGGCGATTCAGGCGGATCACCGGCGCCTTGGAGCGCCAGGAGTGCGCGTCCGAGATCGTCAGCCGTTGCCGGGCCAACAGCGCCTCAAGTTCCGTCAGCTTGGCGATCACGGCCTTGTTGGCCCCACCCGGCTTGCCGTTGGGTTTGATGATGCTTTCCCCCGCGAAGAACGGCAGGTCCGCGCGGTAGGAACTGTCGTCGAGGATGTTATAGGTCATCGGCAGGCCATGCTTGACACCGATGGCATAATCGTCGTCGCCGTGACTGGGCGCTGTGTGCACGAACCCGGTGCCCGCGTCGTCGGTTACGTGATCCCCCGGTAACAGGGGGACGTCGAAATCCCACTCACCTTCGGCCCCGTCCGCCCCGCGCATCGGGTGTGCGCAAGTCAGCCCTTCCAGCTCCAACGCGGATACGTCCCGGCGGCGATCATAGGCCACCACACGTGCCTGCGCGAACACGCTCTCTGCCAGGGCGTCCGCCATGATGTAGGTGTCGCCCACCTGCGCCCAGCACTCTTCGGGCGTCTCGGTGACCTCGTAAAGCCCGTAGGAGATGCCTGGTCCAAAACAGATTGCGCGGTTCTGCGGGATCGTCCAGGGCGTCGTGGTCCAGATCACCACCACCGACTCTTCGAGTTGTTCGGCCAGCAATTGCGCGCCCGCCCCCATGAGGTCATCGGGCTCATCCACCGGGCTTGGCGTCTGCTTGGCATGCACGACCGGAAATTTCACCCAGATCGCATCGGTCTGGCGGTCGTGATACTCCACCTCGGCCTCGGCCAGCGCGGTTTTTTCCACCGGAGACCACATGACGGGTTTCGAGCCCTGGTACAGCGCGCCATTCATCAGGAACTTCATGAATTCCTCGGCGATCACACGCTCCGCGTGAAAGTCCATCGTCAGGTAGGGATCATCCCAGTTTCCGGTCACACCGAGGCGTTTGAACTCCTCACGCTGGATATCGATCCAGCCTTCGGCAAACTCACGGCACTCGCGGCGAAACTCGTTGATCGGAACCGCATCCTTGTCGCGCCCCTTCTGGCGGTACTTCTCTTCGATCTTCCATTCGATCGGCAGACCGTGGCAGTCCCAACCGGGCACGTAGCGCGCGTCCTTGCCCATCATCTGCTGGGACCGGACCACCATATCCTTGAGGATCTTGTTCAGCGCGTGACCGATGTGCAGATGTCCGTTCGCATAGGGCGGGCCGTCGTGCAGCGTGAAGGGCTCACGTCCTTCGGCCTTGTCGCGCAGGCGGTCATACACCCCGATCTTTTCCCACCGGGCGAGCCAGTCAGGCTCGCGCTTCGGCAGACCCGCACGCATCGGGAAATCAGTTTTGGGCAGGTTCAACGTGGCTTTGTAGTCGGGCGTCTCGGCGCTCATCTCAGGCGTCCTGTTCGTCATAAGGGGAAGATCTGAAGGGCGGCGCGGGCAATCCAACGCCAGTGTCCCGGCGGCTCAGGTCAGGCGAGCGCCGGGCTTATAATTCGAATAATGATCGCGAAACGAGGCATCATGCGCCGGGTTATAGGCACGTTCATCGCCGGGGGCAATTGCCTCAGGCGTTCACATGCGCCCAAACGCTGGACATCACGACGGAGCCTTCACCCACCCCGGAGGCCACGCGCTTGGTCGAGCCCGCGCGCACGTCGCCGACGGCGAACACGCCAGGCAACGACGTCTCGTAGGTGGAGCGCCCACCGGCGTCGCGCCCGGTACGCACGAACCCGTTTTCGTCGAGATCCACATGCCCTTGCAACCAACCCGTGTTCGGCGCTGCCCCCACCATGACGAACACGGCGCCGGTCGGAAGTATCCAGTCCGCGCCTGCCGCCTTGTCGCGAATGACCGTTCCGGTCAGCTGAGTGTCGCCCTGGAATTCCTTGACCTCTGTCCGCCGGTGCAGGGTGATGGCCGGATCCTGTTCCAGCCGGTCGCTGAGGTAAGACGACATCGACGCTGCCAGGCTGTCACCGCGGATCAGGACATGCACGTGCTTGGCAGTGCGTGACAGGAACATGGCCGCCTGCCCGGCCGAGTTGCCGCCACCAATCACGATGACTTCAGTGTTGCGGCAATAACGCGCCTCCACATCCGTGGCCGCGTAGTAAACGCCCGCGCCCTCGAACTCTTCTAGCCTCGGAATGGGCAATTTCCGGTATTGAACGCCCGTCGCAATGACCACTGATCTCGCGCAAACCTGCGCGCCATCATCCAGCGTGACGCAAAACGTGCCGTCCTCCAGAGGCTCAAGGCCTGTCGCCCGGCGAGGCATCGCGAAGCGTGTTCCGAACTTCATGGCCTGGACTTCGCCCCGCCAGCACAGATCAGCACCGGAGATGCCGGTGGGAAAGCCCATGTAGTTCTCGATCCGGCTTGAGGTGCCCGCCTGGCCACCGATGGTCAGGTCTTCAACCGCCAGCGCATTGAGCCCTTCGGCCCCTGCATAAACGGCTGCGGCGATCCCCGCCGGGCCACCGCCCACGATCAGCACGTCATAGGTCTGGTCGCGACCCAGTTCCATGTCGATCCCCAGAATCTCGGCGACCTTGCGCGGGGTCGGATCCTCGATCACGCGGTTCTTCCCGAAAATCACCGACGGGTGTCTGGGCAGGAGCGCGCAAGCCTCGGCCAATTCCTCGGCCTCGTGATCCTCGAGATGGAAGGAGTTGAAGGGGATCCTGTTCCGGCTGGCGAAGGCCGCAATTCGGCGGATGTTTCGATCCTGATCTGCCCCGATCAGCGTCAGCGCGGCCTGATTGCTTTCGAGCATACGGCGCCGCCGCGCGGCGAAGACCGACACGATGATGTCACTCATCTCCGGAATACGCGACATCAGGTCCAGCATATCCCGTCGGGCCACGGCCAGCACGCGGGTCTGCGCGATCGCGCGCGCGCCCATCAGAGACTTGCCCCCGTTCAGAAAGCTGATCTCGCCGAAGAACTGGGTCGGTCCGAGCGTCGCGCCATCGCCGTAGCGTTGACCGTCAACGGGGCTGAGCGCCTCCACCTCGCCATCGAGCAGATAGAAAAACTCTTCCTGCGGATCGCCCAGATCAATCAATGTTTCGCCCGCTTCGAGCAGACGTTCGCGACCGATACGACGCATCGCAGCAACGTGTGCCTCGGCCAGCGGCGTGCGTACCATCGTTCTGAGATCGGGGGCGAGTTGATCCATGGGTTTCTCCGCGAATGGGTCAGGTTTTCTGGGAAAATAGCCCGGTAAGGGCGCGTTTCACGAGGCTGGAGATCGATGGCCGGCGGCCCTCGCCAAAAGGCAACGGGCGGCATACTTCCATCGCGGCGACGCCCACACGAGCAGTCAGAGCGCCGTTCACGACGCCCTCCCCGAAGCGGCGCGACACCTTGGACAGAACCCCGCCGCCCGCGACCGACCCGATCAGATCATCGCCCACGGCAACCGCGCCAGTGGCCACCAAGTGAGACAAGACCTCCCGCGTCAGGCGCCAACTGCCCAGCGTGCCCGAGCGCCCGCCATAAATCTCCGCAATGCGGCGGATCATGCGGAGGTTGGCCGTCAGCGCTGCAATGACGTCCGCAAGCGCCAGCGGAACCAGCGCGGTCACTGTTGCGACCTGACGCGCGGCGGCAGAAACCTCTGCCTCGGCACGCTGGTCCAGCGGGGCCAGCAGATCTGCCTCGACCACCGTGAATACACCGCTGACATCGAACGCGTCATCTGTCCGGGTCTTCAGTCTGGCCCGCGCCTGCGCCAGTTCGGGGCGATCATGGTACAGCGCCGAAATCTTCGCGGCGACCACCTTGGCTTCGGACAGCACATCCGCAGATCTTGCAGCCTCGGCCTGCTCGTGAAGCACATCAAGCCTGGCAATTCGCGAAAACGCCCGCCATTCGCGCCACGCGATGATCAGCGCACACAGCAAGACAAGCCCGAACAGGCCGGCTGCAACGGCACCAAGTACCGGGTTCGCGGTCAGCAGGTCCGTGACGAAATTCGTGGCAGCAACAGACGCGGCAAAGAGCACCAATGCAAGAAGCGCTGACCAGAACACCCGTGCGACCCGGGAGGGCCGCCGCGCGGCCAGAGCCGCGACCTGTTGCATCGTCGCCCCTGAAATCCGGGCATCACCCACGTCCGGCACAGGCGGCGCGCTGGCCGGATGAGGGCGCTCTGTCACGCCGGGGGATGGACCTGGCGCGTCATCCTCCAGATCAATCAGGACAGCGCCTTTTTTCTCGGCCATAGGAAGCCCCTTCCTAGCGCAACCGGTCGCCCAGCAGAAACTCTGCCGCGCGATCCAGTCTGATATGTGGCGGACCCTCGCCCTGCCGAAGCGTCAGGGCCGCCGGGGCAAACTGCATGGCGGCGTATTCCCCCTGCAACCAGCCTTCGGCTTCTTCCTTGGCCGGGGACAGAACCGTCATCGGATCCTCGGGCAGATCGCCTGCGTAAAACGCCGCTTCCTTGCCCGTATCCGCAAGCCGACCGCGCACCAGATCAAGCGTCCGACCCTGATGGGTGCGGGTTTCTTCGGTGGTCGCACGCAACGATGCGATCGCCATCGCGCCCGTCTCTGCCCCGGCGAAATCCGCGCGCCGTCGCGCATCGCGCACCAATGCGTCCATGATCGCGGTTAATCTGGCATGCTGGGTATGGTGCAGGTGATCGGCCTTCGTTGCGGCAAACAGGATTCGATCTACGCGTTTGCCCAGAAGCGCGCTCAACCACGAGTTCTTTCCGGGGCGAAACGCCCCAAGGATATCCTCCATCGTCTGGCGCAGATCATCAAGCGCCGCGGGGCCTGCATGCAAAGCGCCCAGCGCGTCGACGAGCACGACCTGTCGGTCAAGTCGCGCGAAATGATCGCGGAAGAACGGGCGGGCGACTTCCCTTTTGTACGCCTCGAACCGTCGTTCAAACTCCCGCCCCAGCGAGTTGCGCCCATAACTGCCTTGCGGGAGGGGTGCAAACGTCAGTACCGGAGACCCAGCAAGTTCACCCGGAAGGATGAAACGCCCCGGCGTGCAGTCCGAAAACCCGGCATCTCGGGCCGCGTGCAAGGCATCCGTATAGGCAGCGGCAAGGCGCTGAGCCTCGGGTTCCGACAGTCTGGCAGAAGGGTCGGTACTGGACATTGCCTCTGCAAATGCCTGCCCACCCGGCCGCGCTGCGATCTTGCCCAACATCTCCGCCGACCAATCGGAATACGTTTTCTCGATCAGGCCTAGATCCAGCAACCACTCGCCCGGGTAATCGACGATATCCAGGTGGATCGTGCGTGGCCCGGACAGGCTGCCCAGCAGACCGACGGACTGCACGCGCAGGGAAACGCGCAACTGCGAAATGGCGCGCGTGCTGTCGGGCCAGGTGGGCTGCGTCCCGGTCATCTGCGCCAAATAGGGTTCGAAGTCGAACCGCGGCACCGTGTCATCCGGCTGGGGTTGCAGATAGGCCGACCGGATCGCGCCCGTCGCAGCCGCCTGAAACTGGGGCATCCGCCCCCGATCTAGCAGGTTTGCAACCAGCGATGTGATAAATACCGTCTTGCCCGAGCGGCTCAGACCGGTCACGCCAAGCCGGATCACCGGCTCGAACAGCGTTTCACGGACGGCGCCCGTGGTTTCAGACACGGTCCGCTCAAGCGAGTCGGCAATACTGGAGATGATCAAATACCCGGAGCCCTTGTTTCCCCGATCAACATAAGGACCCCGCGCGCGGGATCAAAGGGGCAAGCGCGATTGTCTCGGCCCGCCCGGCGCGCTATGCCGCCCGCATGCCTCGCTATGCGTTCCTGATCGAATACAATGGCGCCCCGTTCGCCGGATGGCAGCGCCAGAAAGAGCACCCTTCCGTGCAGGGCGCGGTCGAGGACGCCCTGCGTAAACTAGAGGCGGATCACCCCGGCCTTGCCGCGGCGGGGCGGACAGATGCGGGCGTGCACGCCACCGGGCAAGTGGCGCATGTGGATTTGCAGCGCGGCTGGGACCCGTTTCGCCTGTCGGAGGCCCTGAACCACCATCTAAGGCCGCTGCCAGTGGCAATCCTGGCGTGTGCAGAGGTCAATCCGGAGTTTCACGCGCGATTTTCAGCGGTCGAGCGTCGGTACCTGTTCCGCCTGATCGCGCGCCGCGCGCCGGTGACCCACGACCGCAACCTGGTTTGGCAAGTGGCGCAGCATCTTGCCTTGGAGCCGATGCGCGAAGCTGCCAAACACCTGATAGGAAAGCATGATTTCACGACATTTCGCGCCTCTGAATGTCAGGCGGCCTCGCCGGTCAAGACGCTGGACGAGATCTCAATAGAAGAACATCCGATCCCGCGCGGGAGCGAGTTTCGGTTTCATCTGCGCGCGCGCAGTTTTCTGCACAATCAGGTCCGGTCCATCGTGGGCACACTGGAACGGGTTGGCGCCGGATCATGGCCTCCCGAACGCGTAAAAACCGCACTTGAGGCACAGGATCGTGCCGAATGCGGCCCGGTTTGCCCCCCACACGGCCTTTACCTGTCGGCCGTGCGTTATCCGCAGGATCCTTTTTCGTAAGGAAATCAACGATTGGAAACAATACACCGAAATTGTTTCCTTTAAGCCGCATTCTTGCCCTTTTCCGGCGCGAAACCGGACGCTGAGGACATGAGCACAGATTCAACCAAGGACAGTTGGCAGGTTGGCACGCCCCCCGGACCAGAACCGGGTGGCACACGACGCGGGGCACAAAAAAACGGGCATCTCAAGGCCCGCCCCCGTCCCACCCCCAAACGTCCGGAGGCAGCGCGGCGGTGAATATTCGCCATGAAAGACCAATGCCAGACATGGCATTCCGCATGCAGGCCCCGTTGGGCCTGTCGCTGCCGGACGGTCGCCGCGCGGCTGTGCGTGAATGGTCGCTGACGGGTCTGACCTCCTACGATCTTCCTGACGAGGCTCTGGTCGAGGCAATCCTGTCGATCCCGTTTCAGGGCGTGGTGCTGAGCTTTCCCGTCACGCTGGAAAAAGACCCCGGCCAACCGATCTACCGGTTCCGTAACCTCACGGGTCGTCAACGGGAAACGCTGAGCCTCTTCTACCGCTCGTTGCTGTCGGGCAAAATGGCCACGACGGGCGATATGATCACCAGCCTCGATACACCGGTCGATCTGATCCCGATGGAGGAAACCGAGCAGGAACGCGAGATCGCGGTGTCCACCAAAACACCACGCGGGTTTCGGACATTGATGGTGTTGGCGGTCTATATCGTGCTCAGCCTGTCGGTTTTCGGCTACCTCGGCTCACTCGTCCTGACCCGCATCAACGAGATCACCGTGCAGCATGCGCGGTTCCTCGCGCCGATTGAGCCTGTATCCGCCCAGGTATCGGGATTTGTCAGCGATGTCCTCGCAGAACCCGGTGCCTTCGTGGCCGCGGGCACTCCGATCCTGCAACTCAGCGACCCGCAGGCCGAGCGTCGCCTCGAAGATTTGCGCCGCGACAAGGTCTCCGCGGAGGTCGCTCTGGCGGAGGCAACCGCCGATCTGGCCCGCCATGAGGCGGGCCGCGCCGCCGAACGCCGCGTCCTGACCAGAGCCCTGACCGACGCCATTTCGGAACGCCGTCCACGGGACTTTTTCAGCGGATATGATCTGGACGCGGTGGAGGATGCGACACGCGCGCTGGCGATGTTCGACACCGGCCTGAGCAGCGCGCCAAGGGACTTCAACTCCATAGGGGCCCAGTACGTGGCCATAGCGGACGACAGGCGCCAAAGGCTGCGGGTGATCGAACGGGATTTCGAGACGTATCGAGCCGCATTGAACAACCTGACCGTGATCGCCCCTCGCAACGGCCGTGTCGTGTCGTTCATGGTGTCCGAAGGACAATACCTGCGTGCAGGCGCGGCCCTACTGGATTTCGAAGAAGACAAACCACGCACGGTTCAGGGCTGGTTGGACCATCGGTATTCCGGCGCTGTGTTCGAGGGGATGCCCGCAATCGTGACCTTTAACCTGACGGGCGAAAAACGCGCGCTGGACGCGCGGGTCTCGCGTGTCGAGGCCGCCATAGATCCGGCGCGCCCCAACAATTACGGAATCATGGTTGTCCTTGAGGCTGACGGCATCTCTACCGAGGAGAGCCGGGTATTGTTCTCGCGCAATGCGCCAGCCGCCGTCAGCCTGCAACGCAACGTGTTCGGATGGTTCTGACATGCAGCGCAACCGCTCTTCCGAGTACGCATTTGCGAAGGACCTGAGCGCCAGACTGCGCGAGGTTGCTGCCCCCCGCCCTACCTTCTGGCAACGCTGGCGGGCGGACCGGGCAGTCACGATGCTGGCCTTGGTGATGCTGTTGGCAGCAGCGCTGATCCTGACACCGAACCACTTCTTTGATCCGGAGTTGCGCAGCGTGACGTTGATGCTGGGCGCTTTGGGGTTCTGGCGCTTTGGCTGGTGGTTCAACCATGCGATCCGCGCGGAACTCTACAAACGCGGTATGTGGCCCGAGATGCGCAAATCGGCCGATGCGCTCTGGGAGGCGGGATGGCGCCCGCGCCGCTTGCACATTCAAATGACGACCTACAAGGAAAACGTGGCGATCACGCGTGTGGTCATCGGATCGATCATAGATCAGGTCCGGCGCGAAGGAATCCCGACCACGCTCTGGATCGGCACCGGTCACGCCTATGACGAGGAAGTCATTCGCGAATACGCTGAAACACACGCCCAGGACGCCGATATCGACATCATTTTTGTCCGCCAGAACCAACCAGGCAAGCGCATGGCCATTGGGTTGATCCTGCGCGGCATGGCCCGCTACGTCACGGACCCGAACGACCTTGTCATCTTCATGGACGGGGATGCCGCCTATGGTCCGGACGTCATGCGCAAATGCCTGCCGCTGTTCGCGGCCGACCCCGAGCTGCAGGCGCTGACCACGAACGAAGAGGTGATCTGCTACGGGCCGGAATGGGTTCAGTCTTGGCTGTCCATGCGGTTCGCGCAACGGCGTCTCGCGATGCAGAGTCACGCCTTTTCGGAGAAGGTTCTGACCCTGACCGGACGGATGAGCGTGTTTCGCGCCCGGCACATCATGTCCGAGAAATTCATCCGCACGATCGAAGCAGACCATCTGGATCACTGGCTCTGGGGACGGTTCCGGTTTCTGTCCGGCGACGACAAGTCAAGCTGGTACCACCTGCTGAGCCACGGCGCGAAGATGACATATGTACCGGACGCGATGGTCTACACCATCGAGGTGATCGAAGGCTCTGCATGGACCCGGATGGTAGAGAATTTTCGCCGTTGGTCAGGCAACATGCTGCGCAACGGCGCGCGGGCCATCGCGCTTGGCCCGAAGACATGCGGTTTTTTCATCTGGTGGTGCCTGATCGACCAGCGGCTTGCGATCTGGACCATGATGGTCGGACCGGCGCTGGCGCTGATGGCGTTGACGGTGAACCCGATCTACTTCCTGAACGTTCTGATCTGGGTGATTGCGTCACGCATCATGCTGTGCCTCTTCCTGTTCCGTTATGCACGCGAACCGGACCTGAAATGGCCCTTCATCCTGTATGTGAACCAGCTCCTGAATGCGGCAGTGAAGATTTTCATGATTTTTCATCTGTCGAAGCAGAAATGGGCCAACCGGGGCAATCAGACCTCCAAGGCGGGCACAGGGCGCGTCGCACAAATGCAAAACGGAATCGCGAAATTCCAGCTCTATACTGCAGTTGCCACGTTCCTGACGGTGGTCGGGATCATGTCCGGCTACTTGCCCATGCCAGGCTAGCGCGCCTTCAGCCTGCCTGCTGGCCACACATGGTTCGGCTGTCGAACCCCGCGTTTGGCATCCAGCCGCCGGACTTCAAACCAACCCGGCCCGGTCCCTCGGTCGTCACGTAAGACCAGTCCTGTGCAGGGATGTGAAAGAAATAGATCGTATCACCGGGATCGATCCGCCCGATCGGGGTGCCTTGCACGCCGTGCGTATCCATCAGGGTCACTGGCCCGCCGCGCCAACCGATACACCCAAAGCCCTGACCCCGGTCTTCGGGCAAAGGCAATGCAGAAAGGCGCTGCCGGATCGCGAGATCCTTGAGGTCCAGAAAGGTCGTGTTGGTCGACACGTTGCACCCCACCTCGCGCTCTCTGTCACCAAGCTGGTTTACAAGAGCTGAAAAGGCCGGCGCAACGCTTACTTGCGACCCAAGGCACCCGGTGTTGTCAAACACGGACTGCCCCAACGGGCTGTCGAAACAAATACCTGCACGGTCGAGAATTGCGTTTCGCGTGAACCACAGGTCCTCACAATATCCGGCGAGCGCTTGATACGGCGCTCCGGCCAGTAAAGGAAACAGAAGGCCAACCAGAGCCGCACGCTTTGCCGTCATCCAGCTTGCTCCCCACATACCACGTTTGCGTCAACTCCGGGTTGCATCCAACCTCCTGATTTGAGCGGACCACCCGCCCGCGTGTAGGTCAACACATAGACCCAAGTCGGACCCGGGCCGTGCCACATGCCAACGAAGTCGCCTTCTTCGATTCGCCCTACCTGAGCGGAATTTGCCGATCTGGAACTGTACAACGGCAGCACTCCGCCCCGCCAACCGATGCAGTTGAACCCGGGGCTGTCGCCTGCCACTGGCAGTTCCACAAGTCGCTGCCGGATCGCAAGATCTGGCAGGTTGAGTACCGGTTGCGTGGTATCGATCCGGCAGCCTTCACGCTGCTCTTGCTGCGCGAGCGACTCGACGAACTGCGCGAACTCGGGTGCGAGTTGGACCGATGGTCCGGTACATCCGGTATTGTCGAAAATCGCTTGGCCCAGAACCGTGTCGAAACACATACCGGCCCGGTCCAGAATGGCGTTTCTGGTGTACCAGAGGTCTTCGCAAACGAATGCCCGCGCGCTATGCGGCGCGAGAGACAGAAACAGCGCAGACGTAAAGAACAGAAATCGAAACACGCGCCAAGGCTGGCCCGTGTTTCCTGAGTCGGTCAAGACCCCAGCGGATTACCAGCCGATACCATCCACATGCGGCAGCGCCACCTCGTTTCCGAAGAGCCGCACAAGATCGATGGTCGGCTTGAAGCTGGCCTTGACGATCTCCCTGTAGCGCCCGTGATTGTGTGTCACGATGATTGCATCGGCGCCGTCGATGGCGTGTTCGGGCCGCTCTACCAGCAATCCGGGCAGTTCCTCAGCCAAAGCGGAAAGTCCGGGCGCACCGTGCGCGACGTAGGACAGTTGGCTGGCTATCGGTGTGTCCGGAGTGATCGACATGTCATGGGCAGCAATCTCGACACCCTCGGCGCGCAGCGCTGCAATCACGTCCAGGATCGGGCTTTCCCGCAAGTCGTCCGTCCCCGGCTTGAAGGCAAGGCCCAGAACCGCAACCCGCTTTGCGCCGGTGTCACGGACCATGCGAATGGCCTCGGCCACGTGCGCCTCGTTCGACGACATAGCCCCCTTGATCATCGGCAAGTCGACACCGTGGCTTTCGGCGATGTGACGCACAGCGCGCACCTCCTTGGGCAGGCAGGAGCCGCCATAGGCAAAGCCGGGCTTGAGGTAGTAAGGGCTCAGGTTCAGCTTGGTGTCCTTGCAAAAAATATCCATCACCTTGTGGCTGTCCACACCAAGCGGTTTGCACAGACGCCCCACTTCGTTGCCAAACGTCACCTTGACCGCATGCCAGACATTGTCGACGTATTTCACGGTTTCGGCAGTTTCGATTTCACAAAGGATTGGTGCCGCGTCCACCGGCTCGAAAATCCGGGCCACAATTCGCGCCGCGCGCTGGTCAGAGGCCCCGATCACCGTCTTGGGGGGCTTGCGGAAATCATCCACGGCGACGCCTTCGCGCAAAAACTCAGGGTTGAAGCAGACCCCGAAATCCTGGCCGCAGAGCAGCCCGGAGGCCGCCTCGATTTCGGGCACCATGACGCCCATCGTGGTTCCGGGGGGGATGGAACACCGCAGCACCACGACATGATATGCGTTCGCGGTGTGCGCTTTCTTTTGCGCCAAGCCTTCGCCGATGGCCCGTGCGGCGGAACGGATGTAGCGATCATCGCAACCGCCATCCGGCGCTGTGGGTGTGCCGACCGAAACAAACGTGACGTCGGTGTCGCGCACGGCGGCAATCAGGTCTTCTTGCGCAGAAATTCGCCCTTCGCTCACGCCCTGGCTCAGCAAGTCGCCCAGTTCATGTTCGTGGATCGGGCTGCGGCCAGAAGCAATGGCATCGACCTTGGTTCGGTCCAGATCCACCCCGACCACGCGGTGCCCAAGATCGGACAGACACGCTGCAGAGACCGCTCCGACATACCCCAGTCCGACAATCGAGACCGCGGGTTTCTCTTCGATCACACGGAAGGCGATTGCCTGCGCAGCGCGGTTCAGAAGTTCGTAGGTTCCATCAGCCATGACGCCCTCGTTAAGAAACAGGCGCCACGTTCTGCTGCGCCACGGACCGAGAGAACATGGTTAATTTGTTTTAAATCGTTCGAAACCGATGGGAAAATCGGGCAATTTCGGGACTATGTTGCGAATATGGAGACAGTCCCGAATACAACCTGTGGATTAGGTCTCCTGCCGTTCGGCCCACCCCGCGAACACCTTCTCCAGCGCGACGACGACGTAGTAGAGAACGATGCCGAGGAAGGCGAGCGCGATCAGGACCGCAAACATCAGCGGATAGTCCGAATTGGTCCGGCCACTGTCGAATAACGCGCCAAGGCCGCGCCCGTGCGGGCTGACAATCTCCATCAGGTTGGTGCCGATGAAGGCCAACGTCACGGCGACCTTCAGCGCCCCGAAAAACTCCGGCAGGGTTTTGGGAAGCGCGATCTTCCAGAAGATGGTCATCTTGGAAGCCCCAAGCGACCGCAGGATGTCACGATACTCAGGCTCCAGCGTGCTCAGACCGATGGACACCGAAACAGCAATTGGAAAGAACGAGATCATGAATGCAATGAGCACCGTGTTGAAATCATGCGCGCCCACGAACATCAGCGCGATGATCGGCACCACGGTCGCCTTGGGCACGGCATTGAAACCGACGAGCAAAGGATACAGGGCATCGCGCATGGTCCGCGAAAAGCCCATGATCATGCCGAGCGCGGTGCCGAACACGATGGCGAGCGCAAGCCCCGCGACTGTCCGCCAAAGCGTTTGCCATCCGTTGATCAGAAACAGCTCCCAATACCGGGTGTAAGCGGGCCCGAGATCACTGGGGGAAGCCATCACGAAGTTCGGCCAGCCATTCGCCCAGACCAGCAGTTCCCACAGCAGAAGGAACACGATGATGGCGATGGTCGGAATGGCGATCTTCTTCAAGTTCACTGTGCTGCCTCCGCCTCTGCGGGCGCGCGGCCCTGCGCGACCTGGATCTGATGGCGCAGAATGTTCAACCGCTCCGCCGAGGCGGGCGTGTACAGATCATCGAGCGCGCGCGGCCCGTTATAGGGGACGTCCATCACGTATTGCGCGTGTGCAGGGCGCCCTGACATTACGACGATCTGGTCCGCCAGAAAGATCGACTCGCGCAGATCATGGGTGATCAGCAGGCCGGTGAACGGCTCTTCGGCTTTGACCTTGTGCATGGTGTGCCACAAGTCCTCGCGCGTGAAAGCATCCAACGCACCGAAAGGCTCATCGAGGATCAGCACATCTGGCTTGTGCACCAGCGCCCGGCACAGCGATGCGCGCTGGCGCATGCCGCCGGACAGTTCCGAGGGTTTCTTGTCTTCGAACCCGGCCAATCCGACCAGGTCCAGTAGAAACCGCGCCCGCTCCGCGCGCTGCGCCTTGCTCAGTTTGTTCGGCACGATCTCCAACGGCAGGATCACATTGTCGAGGATGGTGCGCCATTCCAGCAGAACCGGGTTCTGAAAAGCCATGCCAACGGTGGATCTGGGGCCCCTGACCTGCTCGCCATGCAGCCAGACCTCGCCCTTATCTGGTTTCATCAATCCCGACACCAACCGCGTCAGCGTGGATTTTCCGCACCCCGAGGGGCCCACGACGGCAGTGAACCCGCCTTCTTCGATGGCGATGTTCAGGTGATCCAGCACGTGCAGCGGCCCGCCATCCGTGTCGAATGTGTGCGAGACATCCCTGATCTCGATCAACGCTGTCATGGGCTGCCCCTGCCTTGGCGACCTTGACGCGGCCACCATTTCTTTTGTGAGAAAAATACCTCCGCCGGAGGCATCCGAACAATTCGGGCGCGCGGTCCCGTGTGGACGGCGCGCCCGGAACCGGTGCTTACTTGATGGCGAAGTTGCCTTCCGGCAGATAGCTGCCATCGAAATAGGCATCAATCGGCAAGGCGGGGTTCTGGAACTCGTAGTTCAGCGCAAGTTGCTCCAGTGCCGTGGCCATGCGTGCTTCGTCGATCCCGCCCATGCCATTTTCCATAACGTAATCGGTTGCGACATTCGCGTCGATGGACAGTTGCAAACGGCGCTGCTCCAGCGCGACATCGGCGGCGGGGTTGCGCGCGATCACCGCTTTTGCCCCCATCTCAGGATCTGCAATGACGTCCTTCCAGCCCGCTGCCACCGCCCGCAGGAACGCCTCGACCGTCTCGCGGTTCTCGGCAGCATAGTCAGTATTCACAAGGATCGCGTTGCCATAAAGCGCAAGTCCGTGGTCGGCCATCAGGATCGTGGCAATATCATCCTCCGGCACGCCAAGGCGCACGAGGTTCAGGAAGGACGAGAACGAAAAACCCGCAATCGCATCCACCTGCCCTTCGGCCAACATCGGCTCACGTGTCGGGAAACCAACGGGCTCCACTGTCACCTTGGTCGGATCAAACCCGGCGGCAGCGGCAAACGCCGGGAACTGCGCCCAGGCGCCGTCCGGGGGCGGTGCGCCCAACACGCGCCCCTCCAAGTCTTTGGGTTCGCTCACCCCCTGGCTTTTGCGACCGATGATGGCGAACGGCGGCTTGTCATAGATCATCATTACGGCCTTGACCGGTGCGCCCGGGTTCTGGTCGAGGAACTTCACGACCGAATTGATGTCGCCGAACCCGATCGGGAACGCGCCGGTGGCGATTTTGGGGATCGTGTTGACCGAGCCCGATCCGGCCTCGATTGTAACCGACAGGCCCTCATTCGCGAAATGTCCGTTGTCGATGGCAGCGAAATAGGCCGCGGACGGGCCTTCGAATTTCCAGTCGAGGGCGAAAGGCACCTCGGTTTCGGCGGAAGCCGCACCCGCAGAAACGGCAAGCGTCGCGGCGGCGACAATTTGGGTAAAGCGTTGGAACACGCGGTGTCTCCCTGTTTGTTGGCCCGTACATGGGCGCTGAATAGGCGTGAAATCGGGCAGAGCACGCCCGGCTCCGCGCCAGACTTGTAAAACCTGTGCTGGAGGTCAAGTTTCGGCGCCTATTTTTCGGTGACGACTTGGGCATATGCTTACGAATTGTGCACCGCGCGTCCGCCACTCTCCTTGGCGTTGAACGAAAAAAGCCGCGCCCTCGGGCGCGGCTTTTTCTGGAGAGCTGTAGGGGTGCTCAGTGCTTTTTCTTTTTTGGCGGCATCAGGTCCGTGATCGTTCCTTCGAACATCTCAGCCGCAAAGTTCACCGTCTCCGACAGGGTCGGGTGCGGGTGGATCGTGTGGCCAAGATCCACGGCGTCTGCCCCCATCTCAATGGCCAGAGCCACTTCTGAGATCAGATCGCCCGCGTTGGTGCCGACAATGCACGCCCCGATCACGCGCTGATCCTCTGGATCAAACAAGAGCTTGGTGATCCCTTCGGACCGGCCATTGGACAAGGACCGTCCGGACGCCGCCCAGGGAAACACACCCTTTTCGTACTTCACGCCCTTGGCCTTCGCATCGGTCTCTGTCAGGCCGCACCAGGCCACCTCGGGGTCGGTATAGGCGACCGACGGGATCAGCTTGGCATCGAAATGCCGCTTCTCGCCTGCGCAAACCTCTGCCGCGACCTTGCCCTCATGCACGGCCTTGTGCGCGAGCATCGGCTGACCGACGAGATCGCCGATTGCGAAAATATGCGGCACACCGGTGCGTTGCTGGCTGTCCACGGCGATGAAGCCCCGCTCGTCCACAGCGACACCCGCCTTATCGGCATCGATCAGCTTGCCGTTGGGCTTGCGGCCCACAGCAACCAGAACCTTGTCGAACGTATCGGTTGTGACCTCCCCCTTATCATCTTCAAAGGTGACCTTCAGCCCCTTCTTGAGCGCCTCAACCGCCGTGACTTTGGTCTTGAGCTTGATGCCCTCGTACCGACCTTCGATCCGCTTGTGCAGAGGTTTGACGATGTCCTTGTCCGCGCCGGGGATGATCTGATCCATCAGTTCCACCACAGTGATATCTGCGCCCAAGGCGTCGTACACGCAGGCCATTTCCAGACCGATGATGCCACCGCCCAGAACCAGCATGCGCTTTGGCACATCCTTCAGCTCGAGCGCGCCCGTGCTGTCGATGATCCGGTCATCTTCCGGCAGGAACGGCAGGTTCACCGGCTCGGAGCCTGCCGCAATGATGCATTGGTCAAAGCTGACATTGGTCACCTTGCCATCGTCGCCTTCGACCGCGATCATGTTGGGCCCGGTGAACTTTCCATACCCGGTCACGACCTCCACCTTGCGGCCCTTGGCCAGACCACCCAAACCACCGGTCAACTGACCAATCACGCTGTCCTTGAAGCTGCGCAATTCGTCCAGATCGATCTTCGGCTTGCCAAAGCTGACGCCATGCGCGCCCATTTCCTCGGCCTCGGTGATCACCTTGGCAACGTGCAACAGCGCCTTGGACGGGATACAGCCCACGTTCAGGCAAACCCCACCCAGCGACGGGTAGCGCTCGATCAACACGACCTTTTTGCCAAGGTCGGCAGCGCGGAAGGCTGCAGTGTAACCGCCCGGGCCGGAGCCCAGAACGACCACTTCGCCATGCACATCGCCGGGGCCCGTGGCCGTTCCGGTGGCCGCGACAGCGCTCGGTGCCGCGGCGGGGGTCGCTTCTGCCGGGGCTGCGGCGGGGGCGTCTGCGACCTCAGCGCCGTCAAACACCATGATGACCGTGCCTTCGGAGACCGTGTCTCCTTCGGCAACCTTGATCTCCTTGACCACACCATCGGCGGGGCTGGGCACTTCCATCGTGGCCTTGTCGGATTCAAGTTCGATCAACGGATCTTCCGCAGACACCGTGTCACCAACCGAGACGAGGATCGAGATCACGGGCACATCCGTGAAATCGCCGATATCGGGTACTTTAACATCCATCGGTCTGTCCCCTTACCACATCAACTTGCGCATATCGCCGAGCAGCGTCTTCAGCGTCACGACGAAGCGTGCTGCCAAGGCGCCATCGACGGCACGGTGGTCATACGACAGCGACAGCGGCTGCATCAGGCGGGGCTTGAATTCCTCGCCGTTCCAAACCGGCGCCATCTTCGACCGCGTCAGGCCGAGGATCGCGACCTCGGGTGCGTTGACGATCGGAGTGAAAGAGGTCCCGCCGATCCCGCCCAGGCTTGAGATCGTGAAGGTCGCGCCCTGCATGTCGGGCCCTTTCAGCTCGCCAGCGCGTGCCTTGGCCGACAACTCCATCAGTTCCTTGGAGATATCGACAAGACCCTTGCGATCCGCGTCCTTGATCACCGGCACCATGAGGCCGTTGGGCGTGTCTGCCGCAAAACCGATGTTGTAGTAGGATTTCTTGATCAGCTTGTCGCCATCCGGGTGGATGGAGCTGTTGAACTCCCAATGCTCCTTCAGTGCACTGACGGACGCCTTGATTACGAAGCTCAGAAGCGTGACGCGGTAGCCGTTTTCCTTGGCCATCGTGTCCATTTCCTTGCGGTACTTATCAAGATCGGTGATGTCCGCCTCGTCGTTATGCGTGACATGCGGGATGTTGAGCCAGGACCGATGCAGCGCAGGGCCCGAGATCTTCTTGATCCGCGACAT
Organism: Tropicimonas sp. S265A; assembly: GCF_049800835.1. Lineage (NCBI taxonomy): Bacteria > Pseudomonadati > Pseudomonadota > Alphaproteobacteria > Rhodobacterales > Roseobacteraceae > Tropicimonas > Tropicimonas sp. S265A. The sequence continues at coordinate 39,380 of NZ_JBNAFU010000009.1, read as the reverse complement.
CTCCACGTCTTCGACCGGGCCGAACTTGGAGAAATCGACCGCCGGGATGGGCGGAATGCCCATGCCACCCTGGGCCGCCCCACCGGATGCCGCAGGCGCGGTGGTGGATTTCAGGTAGGACGCCACGTCTTCACGCAGGATCCGTCCCTTTCGGCCCGAACCGTTCACCTTGGCCAGATCAACGTCGAGTTGGCGCGCGAATGCCCGGACGGAGGGGGAGGCATGCGCCTTGCCAAATCCGGCATCCGTTACCGGTGCTGCGGCCGGAGCAGCAGGGGCAGCCGTTGCCGCTGGTGCGGCGGCGGGGGCCGCGGGAGCCGAGGCCGCCGGCTTGTCCGGCGCCGAGGCTTCCGCCGCCCCTTCGCCTTCGAGCATCATGATCAGCGTGCCTTCAGACACGTTGTCGCCCTCGGCAACCTTGATCTCGGCCACCTTGCCCGCAGCAGGACTCGGGACCTCCATGGTTGCCTTGTCACTCTCCAACTCGATCAGCGGGTCTTCTTCGCTAACCGTGTCACCAACCGACACCAGAATGCTGACCACCGGGACATCGGTGAAATCGCCGATATCCGGCACTTTTACTTCAATAGCCATTGTCTTTGTCTCCTCGCGTCCCGATCACACCAGCCGGGGGTTCGGCTTGGCGCCGTCGATGTCGTACTTGCTCAGGGCTTTTTTCAGGACTGCGTCCGTGATCGCCCCATCCTTGTGCAGCGCCACCATGGCGGCGGCTGCGATGTGGTTGGCGTCCACCTCAAAGAAGCGGCGCAGGTTTACCCGGCTGTCGGACCGACCGAACCCGTCCGTGCCCAGCACGGTAAAGTCCTGCGGCACGAAGGCGCGAATTTGTTCCGCGTAGTTCTTCATGTAGTCGGTGGCTGCGATGACCGGGCCCTTGGCACCGTCAAGCTGCTGCGTGACAAACGGCACCTTCTGCTCGCCAAGCGGGTTCAGACGGTTGTGACGCGCACAATCCTGTCCCTCACGGGCCAACTCATTCATCGAGGTTGCCGACCACAGGTCAGACGTGACACCGAAGTCTTCCTTCAGCATCTCGGCTGCCTGCATCGCCTGCACCAGGATCGTCCCCGATCCCATCAGGTTGACGTGCTTCTTGCCGGGTTTCGCCGTTTTCTGGAACCGGTAGAGACCTTTGATGATCTCGTCCTCGACACCCATCGGCATGTCCGGATGGCTGTAGTTCTCGTTCATCAGCGTCAGGTAGAAATAGACGTCTTCCTGTTCGACATACATCCGCTTGAGCCCGTGATGCACAATCACCGCAACCTCGTACTGGAAGGTCGGGTCGTAGCTGATGCAGTTCGGGATCGTACCCGCCAGGATATGGCTGTGCCCATCTTCATGCTGCAGGCCCTCACCGTTCAGCGTGGTCCGACCGGCGGTGCCGCCCAGCATGAAGCCGCGCGCACGGCTGTCACCGGCCGCCCAGGCCAGATCGCCGATCCGCTGGAAGCCAAACATCGAGTAGTAGATGTAAAATGGGATCATCGGCACGCCGTGGTTGGAATACGACGTCGCGGCCGCAATCCAGTCCGCCATGGCACCGGCTTCGTTGATGCCCTCCTGCAGAACCTGACCGCTTTCGCTTTCCTTGTAGTAGGACATCTGATCGCGGTCTTCGGGCGTGTATTGTTGGCCCTTGGGGTTGTAGATCCCTACGGACCGGAACAGCCCCTCCATGCCAAACGTTCGGCTTTCGTCGGGCACGATCGGGACGACCTGCTTGCCGATCTGCTTGTCGCGCAGAAGTGTGGTCAGGATGCGTACGAAGGCCATCGTCGTGGAAATCTCACGCGTTCCGGTGGATTTCAGCTCCTTGCTGAAGGCGTCCAGCGCTGGAATTTCCAGTTTGGGTGTGTCGCGCCATTCACGTTTCGGGAACTCTCCGCCGAGCGCTTTGCGCTTATCGGCCAGATAGGCCTTTTGCGCATTGTTCAGGCTGACGAAGGGGATGTCCTTTTCCAGTTCCGCGTCCGTGACAGGGATCTGGAACCGATCGCGCATCGCCTTGAGCTGGTCGAGCTGCATTTTCTTCTGCTGGTGGGTGGTGTTTTGCCCCTCACCTGCTGAGCCCATGCCGTAGCCCTTGACCGTTTTCACAAGCAGAACCGTTGGCTGGCCTTCTGTCTTGGTTGCACGCAGGAACGCGTTGTAGACCTTCTTGGGGTCATGGCCGCCACGGCGCAGCGCCCAGATCTGGTCATCCGTCCAGTCCTCAACCAGCGCGGCCGTTTCGGGGTATTTGCCAAAGAAATGCTCGCGGATATACGCGCCATCCTTCGACTTGAAGGTCTGGTAGTCGCCGTCGAGTGTTTCGTTCATCAACTGGCGCAACTTGCCGGAGGTGTCTTTCTCCAGCAGGTCGTCCCAGCCGCGGCCCCAGAGCAGCTTGATCACATCCCAGCCTGCGCCGCGGAAGTCACCTTCAAGCTCCTGCACGATCTTGGAGTTGCCGCGCACGGGTCCGTCGAGACGCTGCAGGTTGCAGTTCACAACGAAGATCAGGTTGTCGAGGCCTTCGCGCGCTGCCAGTGCAATCGCCCCGAGGCTTTCCGGCTCATCCATCTCGCCATCGCCGAGGAAGGCCCAGACCTTGCGGTCGCTGGCGTCGATCAGACCGCGGTTGTGCATATATTTCATGAACCGCGCCTGATAGATCGCCATGAGCGGCCCAAGACCCATCGAGACTGTCGGGAACTGCCAGTAATCCGGCATCAGCCACGGATGCGGGTAAGAGCTCAAACCCCCACCGGCCACTTCGGAGCGGAAATTTTCAAGCTCTTCGGTGCTGATGCGCCCTTCCATGAAGGAGCGTGCATAAATGCCCGGGATCACGTGGCCTTGGAAGAACACGAGATCACCACCATGGATCGCTGATTTTGAACGCCAGAAGTGGTTCAGGCCGACATCGTAAAGTGCAGCCGAGGATGCGAAGGACGCGATGTGCCCGCCATACTCGCTGGATACCTTGTTGCGCTTGACCACGGTAGCCATGGCATTCCAGCGGTTGATGGTCCGAATGCGCCATTCCATCTCGGTATCGCCGGGGATCTCAACCTCGTCATCGGGGGAGATCGTATTCTGGTACGGCGTCGTGGCCGAGAATGGCAGCGTCGCCCCCGCGGCACGCGCTTGGCTGACCGCCTTGTCGAGCAGGAAATGTGCCCGATTGGCGCCGTCGCGTGCGATTACATCCTCGATCGCATCTTGCCATTCCTGGCTTTCGACGGGATCGATATCCGTCTTGAGGTCGGTCATGCTGTTAGTCCCTCCGTCGTATCACCGGGCGATCCGGTTTAGCATTGGTTTAACGCTAAACCAGTCAGAGCGCGCTTTGTTCCAGCCAGGCGGCAAAACAAGAGCGTTCGCGGACCTGACTGCGCCGCGTTCTTCAGTCTGCGCAAAACGCGCTGATTAGGATGAGCTTTTCCTCTCGGCCGATGCCTAACACATCAAGCCCTAGGTCAGCACCCCTGCCATACGCATAGCGCTACGCGCCCTGTGCATAACAAAGGTTCAATATTAAACCTTTTCATATTCCTCCCCATAGTTTTTGGCTTTTGACATCTTGCCGATCCCGGGATTGAAGCTGTTTGTCGGATCGACCGACTTGTAGAACTCCGCCAGGTCCGGTTTCGCCTTGTAGATATGCCCGACATTATGCTCGGCAGGGTACTCAGCCCCACGTTTGTCAAGTATTTCAAGCATTTCCGCCTTGAGCGCCTTCACATCAACGCCCTTCTTGACAATGTAATCTTGGTGCAGCACGTGGCACATGAAGTGCCCGTAGTAGAGCTTGTGCACCAACTTGTCGGCGATATGAGCGGGCAAATCCTCCAGCCAGGCGCGCTCATTGCGTTTCAGCGCGATATCGAGAGCCAGGATATCCTCGACCTCGTTGGCATGGATGTTCTGGTATCGAATGGCGGCGCCTGCTGCGGCAAAACGGTTCAATCCAGCGATCTTCGCTTCGCGCGGCGTGCATTCGAAGAACGCGCCGCCCTTGTGTCCAAACCGATCGCGCAGGTAGTCGCGCGCCTCATCAATCCCGCCATCCCGCATTTTCAGGATCAGGTGATGTTCAAAACGGTCACGGTAGTCCAGCAGGCTCTTGGGCAGAATCCCAGGTACCAGGCGACTGAAGAGCTGCATGAACCTGTCGGTGAACCCACGCGTCAAGGAAATCTTGTTCAGTCGCGCGTCCACGGCCCCCTTCAGCGCAAAGAACATCGGCAGTTTGTCCGTACCCAGCCAGTCGATCATCAGCACCGTGTCTTTTCCGTATCGTTCTGAGATATCGAAAATCTCGCGGTGCATGTATTCGGCGCTGACAGGCAGCGACTTGAACTCAGACAGTATATCGCGGCGCAGGTCGGTCAGTTCGGACGGGTCGTTTGTGCCGATGTAGAATACCTGCTCCGCTTCGTTCATCGGATAGGTGTCGAGGCGCACCGCGAAAACCGCCAGCTTTCCGGCACACCCCGCCGCCTCGTAAAGTCGGCGTTTGTCGGCGTTGAACCGGGCGGGCGTGTCCGCCTCCACATCGCGAACGCGATCCGCGTAATCAGTATCGGAGGCTTTCTTGTTCGTGTCGCGAATTGTCTTTTCGAAATTGCCAGTCTCTAGCGCTGTCAAAATCTGTTCGGGCGTATCACCAAGCTCAAGCCCAAGATGATTGACCAGATGCAACTCGCCTTGCGCATCGATCTGTGCGAACAGCGACAACTCGGTATAGGACGGACCACGCTCGATCAGCGCCCCGCCAGAGTTGTTGCAGACCCCGCCGACAATGGACGCACCGATGCATGAGGAACCGATCACGGAGTGGGGCTGCCGTTTCAGCGGGCTAAGCAGTTTTTCCAGCCGGAACAACGTGGCCCCGGGCAGGCTGACCACTTGCCGCCCTTGACCCAGCAGGTGGATGGCATCCATCCGGTTGGTGTTGATCAAAACCACGCCGCGATCGTATGTCCCGTTCGGAGTGGAGCCTTCGGTCAGGCCAGTATTGGCCGCCTGCATGATGACGATCTTGTCCGCTGCCACGCAGGCTTTCAACACGTTCCACTGTTCCAAAAGGGATCCGGGCCGCACGACGCAAAGCGCCTCTCCTTCGCCCGAGCGAAACCCCTTGCGGAAGCGTTCGGTCCTCTTCGTGTCGGTCATCAGGTGGGACGCGCCCACAATGCCGGTCAAGGTCTTGAGAAGCTCTGCGTCGGTCATCGGTCCTCCTCCTCAGTAGGCTACCGAGGGCAGCCAGGTGGCGAGTGCCGGGATCAGGAACACGAGCGCGAGGCCAGTGAGCTGCAGAAGGACGAAGGGAATGATCCCACGGTAGATGTCCATCAGCTTGATCTGAGGCGGGCATACGCCTTTGAGATAGAACAGGGCAAACCCGACCGGAGGCGTCAAGAACGACGTTTGTAGGGTAACGGCCACGAGGATCACGAACCAAACCAGCGCCGGATCGTCGATTACACCAAAGCCAGGGATCGCCAGACCAAGGCCTGCAACGACAGGCGCCATCAGCGGCAGCACGATCAAAGTGATCTCGATCCAGTCCAGAACAAAGCCCAGCAGGAACACCAGAAACAGGATGAACAGGATCGTGCCGTTGGGTCCGAACCCTGTCGACGCGATGACATGCTCAATCAGTTCATCGCCGCCCAATTCACGTAGAACATACGAAAATACGGTGGCCCCCAGGAAGATGGCAAAGATGTAGGCCGTCGTGTTGAAGGTCGACACCAGCACGTTCCAGAGCTTGCGGAAGGTGAGCTTACGGTAGCCAAGCGCCAGCACGGTCGCCCCGAGCGCCCCGATGCCGGAGGCTTCGGTAGGCGTGGTGATGCCAGCAAAGATCGAGCCCAGAACAGCGAGGATCAGACCCAGCGTCGGCAGAACCGCAATCAACACGTCCTTCACCGCGGCCCAGTCTGGCGAAACCGCCCCCTCCGGTACCGGCGCGACCGTCTTGTCAGCCTGTGCAATGATGAAGATGTAGGTCAGGTAGAGGACACCAATGATCACCCCCGGAAAAACGGCGGCCATGAACAGATCGCCCACCGACAACGCCATCTGGTCGGCCATGATCACCAACATGATCGACGGTGGGATCAGGATACCAAGCGTGCCGGACGCAGACACCACACCAGCCGCAAGGCGCGGGGAATACTTCTGCTCCATCATCGACGGCAGCGACAGCACGCCCAGCAGGACAACGGACGCACCGATGATGCCCGTAGAAGCCGCGAGGATGATGCCGATCATCGTGACCGTGATCGCAAGACCACCGCGCGTCTTGCCGAAGAGCCTCTGCATGGACGACATCAAACGCTCGGCCACGCCGCTTTCGTCCAACATCAACCCCATGAAAATGAACATCGGCAGCGCAACGAGGACTGCGTTGGACATGGTCGCGTAGACCCGGTTCACCACCGCGCCGAGCGTCAGATAATCAAGGCCGGTAAACGTGCTCTCCAGCCCGGTCCAGAGCATCAGGTCATTGTCAAAGAGGTACGCGATCCCACAGTAGCCGACGCCGACACCCGCCAGAACCCATGCAACCGGAAAGCCCGTGAAGAGCAGCGCGATGAAGCTCAGGAACATCGCGATGACCAGCTTTTCTTCCGTGGTCTCGACCACGAAGGTCAGGCCAGTGGCGACCACGGCAAAGCAGAACATGGCCAGAAGGACGATGCGCAGCCCCCTGCCCTGACGTTCTTCTTCGTAGTTGGCGATCAGCGCATGGCCGTCATGGATCAGGCGCGCCAGTGCGGCGATACCAAGCAGAACGAAACTCAGCGGAATGATCGCTTTGAAGGCCCAGCGCATCGGCAGACCCGTGGGGCTGTCGGACCGCTCGTTCACACGGAAGCTTTCGTAGAAGTAGTCGTAGCCCTGGTCGACCATCAGGTAGATGAACGGCACAACCAATGTCAGGATGCCCAGAACCTCGATGATCCGTTGGGCGCGACGGCTGAGTTGCATGTGCAGAAGGTCCACGCGCACATGGCTGTCGGTGACCATCGCATAAGAGATGCCGACCATCGTGACCGCCCCATAGAAATGCCACTGAATCTCGTCGAGCTTGGGGAAGTTCTGGTTCAGCAGATAGCGAAACAGAACCTGAGCGACGATGGCCGCCACGAGCGCGATATTCGCCCACATGACCACATGACCGATCGATTTGACGGTGGAGTCGAGCGCCTTGGCGACGGCCTGTTGGTCACGGTCTTCGTGTTCCAGAATGTGCTCGTACGTCTCGAGCGGATCTTCGATGAGTTGGGGCGTCTGGGCCATGACGGGGTCCTCTCTCCCGGAACGCCGGGCTATGGGGGGCCCGTCGGGGTGCAGCAGTTGGCAGGAAAATTCTGAAAATCAGCAGAGGCCGTGTCGGGTTCGGATCACGCGACGGGCCGAAAATCGCAGATTGGGGTCGGGGCGGCGCGGAATTTTGGGTGGGGAGCGCCGCCCCGTGCGTCCTGAGCGGAGTTACATCCGCGGCAGGAAGGCGTTTTCCTTCCAGAGTTTATAGCCATCCCGGAACTCGGTCAGGTCGGCCAGAACCTTGGCAAAGAATGCGTCGTTGGCGGCTTCTTCTGCGGCGACTTCTTCCCACGTGGTGCGGAACAGGTCGAGCATCTCTGGCGACCACTGTTTGATCGTCACACCGTTGTTGTCGATATTGTCCTGAAGCGCTGCAAACTGGATCGCCTCACCTTCGGCAAAGCTGTCCGCCATAGAGGCTTTGCAGGTTGTCTCGATGATCGCCTTATGCTGGTCGGACGCTTCGTTCCAGACGTCCTTGTTGATCATCAACTCAAACACGGTGGCCTGCTGGTGCCAACCGGGGAAGTAGTTGAACTTGACCAGCTTATGGAAACCAAGGCGCGCATCGATTGCGGGCATTGAAAACTCGGTCGCGTCAATGGCGCCTTTCTCCAGCGCGGGGAAGATCTCACCCCCCGGCAGCAGCGAGGTTGCGACTCCCAGCTTCTGCATGACTTTACCGCCAAGACCGAAGAAACGCATCTTCAGGCCTTGCAGGTCATCGGCGGAATTGATCTCGGATGCGAACCAGCCGGAGGTCTCCGGCGCGATGATCGCGCAGGGCAGGACTTTGACGTTGTATCCGGCCTGATCGTACATCTCCTGATACAGGTCCATGCCGTTTCCGTAGTAGAGCCACGCCATGTATTCCCCTGCCTCGGGGCCGAACGGTACGGCCGAGAACAGTGGTGCTGCCGGGATCTTCCCCGCCCAGTAACCTGCAGTCGTGTAACCGGAGTTGATCTTGCCCGAGGACACGGCATCAAGGATTTCGAAAGGCGGCACCAGTTTGCCGGGTTCGTAAACCTTCATCTTGATCGTGTTGCCGGACAGCACGTTGAGCTGCTCCGCCACACGCGGGATCGGAGACCCGAGACCCGGCAGGGCCGTGGAAAACGCGATGGGTGTTTTCAGCAAGATCTTGTCGGCGGCGAAAGCAGCCGGTGCGGCCAGAAGGCTGGCGGCCAGGGCGAGGCTGGTCAGGGTGGTTTTCATGTGTCTCCTCCACGGGACAGTTCAGGCGTCGGGGCCTTTGGAAATTGTTGTGCGCTCGGATCAGTCATCCGGCATGCCGTGGTTCATAAAATTTACCGATAGCGCATGGCAAATAAAATTTACCAACAGGAGAACCTGAAGTGCTGGTTTTCGCATGCGTTCGCATACTGCGAGAAAACACGAAACTGACTAGAAACAAGACCTTCCAAGCTCTGCGCGCAGCGCAATGCAGCCATGCTGGATAATTATGACGCAGCTTGCCATTCGCGACCTCAGGGTAATATAGTTGACCGCAGAAGTGCAGTTTCCGCAACAAATGGACTCACCCATGACCGATGACTGGAGCGTTTTTGATCCGATTGATCACGAATCGGTTGCGGATGCCGTCGTGGAGAAGATCGAGGACCTGATCGTGAACAGGGTTTTGCGCCAAGGCGCCAAATTGCCTGCTGAACGCGATCTTGCAGACAGGTTGGGTGTGTCGCGCCCGAAATTGCGCGAAGCCTTGAAACGCCTGGAGGACGAAGGCCTGATCGATGTGGTCAAGGGCGAAGGGTCCTTCGTGGCGAAACTGACGAATGAAGCCATGTCGCCTGCCCTGCTCGATGTGTTTTCGCGTCATGGAGACGCGTTTTTCGAGTACCTCGAATACCGCCGCGAACAGGAAGCATTTGCCGCGCGCCTTGCCGCAGAACGTCACACTGCCTTCGACGCGGACGCGATCACCGCAGAAATCAGGGCGATGGAAGAATCCCAGGAGAAAGGCGATCAGGCCGCGGGCATGGAGGCTGACATCCGGTTTCACTCGGCCATCGTCGATGCCAGCCACAACACGATGCTCAATCACATGATGACATCGATCTACGACCTGACCCGCCGGGGTGTCTTCTATAACCGGGAATACCTGCGCGCGATCGATGGCACGGGAGAGGCTCTGCTGGCCCAGCACAAGGAAATCGCCCGCGCGATTCTCGCGCGCGAGGCTGATGCCGCCGAAGCCGCAGCACGCGCGCATATCGACTTTGTCGAAGCCTCGTTCCGACATGGCATGGACCAGTCGCGGCGCGAACGCCTGTCTCGCAAACGAAGGCTTGCAACGCGCGCGGGCTGAGCCGTCTCGACCTTGAGTGTATCGCGCCCTACGTCCTGTCAGGAATGGACGGAGGCAACCCATGACCCTGAACGCATCGACGGTGTCAGCCGGAACCGCGCTTGAGACCCTGCGCGCAGGATGGGCCGCGCAAGCCGCAGGGAAGATGACCACCAGCTGGATGCTGCACGGTGCGCCCGGGGTCGGCAAGACCCAGGTGGTCGGCCAGCTGGCCAAGGAGATTGGAGCACGGCTTTTTGATCTCCGTCTGACGACGATCGAGCCGCAGGACCTGCGCGGCCTGCCCTACTACGACCATGCCACGCAGAAAACGATCTGGTATCGCCCGGAGGATCTGCCCGACGACCCTGAAACGCCTGCCATCCTGTTCCTCGACGAGTTGACGGCGGCCCCCCCAATGCTGCAACCCACGGTCTACGGGTTGTTGCAGGAACGTCGCGTGGGCACGCACCGCCTGCCTGACAGCGTGATGGTGATCGCGGCAGGAAATTCCGCCGATGACGGCGCGGTCGCCTACGAGATGGGCACCGCTCTGTCGGATCGCCTGATCCATCTGCGCGTTGTGGCCGCCGCGTCCGACTGGTTGGAGAATTACGCCGTGCCGCGCGCCCTGCACCCCGCCGTGATTGCCTTCATCCGATCGCGGGGGGATCTACTGGACACCGGCGAAACGGCGCTCGCCAAGGGCGATATCATCGCAGCAACGCCCCGGTCATGGGAGAAGGTCAGCCAGATACTGCATACGAAACCGGACCGCCGCCTGCGCGATGTGTTGGTCGCGGGCACCGTCGGCTCTGCGGCCGCGGCGGAGTTCGCGCTGGTCGCGGATGAGGTTGCTGCAAGTATCCGCATCGACGATTTGCTGAGCGCAGATGCGAAATCCCGTGTTGCGCTCTATCCCGCAGGGCTCAACGCGCTCTACGGGCTTGTCTATGGCCTCGTGGGTGCCTTCAACGCGGAGCGCGCGCGTTCCGTGATCGACCTGATGGCGGAGATCGGGCGTCTGGCAGACCTGCGCCCTGAACCCGAGTTCCAAAGGCTGCCGCTCGCAGAGCTCCGTACGCACGGCTTCGAATTGTTGATCGCGCGTGGCCTCGGCCTCGGGCTGGAGGATGCCTTTCTGGACAGCCCCGCCTACACCACCTACGCCGCCGAGCGTGAGGCAGCAGGCGTCGCGTGAGCGATGCGCGCCATTCCCGACGCGCGTCGCCAGCACTCCAGAAACTGGCCGAGGAAGATCCGGCCTTCGCAGCCCTCGCCCTGTGGTGCAAGCATCGGGACGCGGATCTCGACACCCATGCCAGAAGTAACGCAACGACCATCTTTTACGGCCCGGCGTTTGAACACCTGCGCCTCGCGGAGCAGATCGGGCTCGCTGCACATCACATCCTTCATATTGCGTTGCGACATGCCACGCGCGGGGCGGGCCTGCGCACCCGCCTCGGAGACGCGTTTGATGCCGCTCTCTTCAACCTTGGCGCAGATGCTCTGATCAACGACACGTTGGCCGAAACAGGTCTGATCCAACCCCGCCCACATGTAGGGCTGAGCACCCTTGAACTGGCATCGACAGATATTGTCGGTTGGGACGTCGAGCGGCTCTATTTTGCCCTTGTTCGAGCGGAAGAGGCCCGCGCGAAGATGGGAAAGTCCGGTTTGTCCGACAAGGCCGCGGGGGATGGGTTTTCCGAGGATGTCGAAATTGCCGAAACAGGGTCGGATGAAGACGGCGCGCAGGGCCCGTCCGACATGGAATGGAAACAACACCTCGATCGTGCGTTGGAAGCAGGACGCGTCGCCGGGCGCGGCTTGGGAATGCTGGGGCATCGGCTTGCCGACATACCGGACACCAGCACCCCGTGGGAAGTCCTTTTGCGCCGGATTGCGGCGCGGGCGTTGCGACCTGAGTCCCATTACAGTTTTCGTCGCCCTGCAAATCGTTGGGTGGCAACCGAAGCCGAAGCCCGGCGGCGTGGACACACCGTTCCGGTGTTCGAACCCAGTCAGCAACGGGCCGTCCATCAGCCAAGGCTGGTGATCGGGCTGGACAGTTCGGGCTCTGTCTCGGCCGCGCAACTTTCGCTCTTTGCAGCGCAAATTGGTGCGATTGCCCGGCGCGGCGGCGCAGAACTGCATTTGTTGGTCTTCGATGAAGCCGTGCGCAGCGTAACGACGCTGTCGGACAGGAATATCGCCCGGGCGATAGGCCAGATCGATTTCAGTCGCGACGGCGGCACCGATTTCAGGCCCGTCCTCGCACAGGCAGAGGCATTGGTACCCTCTCTCGTGGTCATGCTCAGCGACCTCGAAGGTCCGTTGCCAGAGGAACGTCCAACGTCCGAGTTGATCTGGGCGGTACCGCACCGCCCGGCCATGCCCCCCCCTTTCGGGCGGGTTCTCGTGCTGGACGCCTAATCGCGCCGCGCCCGGGCCAGTGCCGCGGCCTTCAGACGGGCATGCGCGGAGACATCGCGTGGATCGAACTCGAAACAGTGAAACAGGGTGTTTTGCATAAGGCTGACCCGGCGCAGGTCCTCTTCAGACAACCCCTCCGCAAACAGGGTTTCTGTCACGTGTGTGCGCTCCTCTGCGCTGAGATCGACAAATCCGGACTCATCTCCATCGATCTGAACCGAAATCAGTGTCAGCGGTGGAACGCGGATCATGCCCGATGGCTCAACCACCAGATACAACGTCCCGGTCTTTACTGCATGGGCAGCGGCCGTTGCGCTCAAGACCTCGCGCGCGCGCACTTTCAGAAGATCGAGCTTTTGAGCAGCCTCCGCCTCAGTCGCAAGCTTGCGCCGTTTTTCGGGACTTGGAATGGACAAGACGTAACTTTCGACGATCAGCACAAAGGCAAACATCGCCAGCGGCGCCTGGCTCAGACCCAGCGACCATTCCGGGCGGGCCAGAATCAGGAACGGAAAAGGCGAAAGGGCAACAACGTAGCGCGGCAGCGATTTCTCGAAGAACACGCGCCAGAACAGGCGGCTGCGAAACACTGCCTTTGGCCACACCGAAACACCCAGCGACAGGAGGCGCTTGGGCGCTCTACGTACGGCGAGGACGGACGGGTTCGCGACGGTTTCGTGCGTGAGAACAAAGATCATGGAAAAGGCCCCTTCGGGCATAAGGGTAGCGAGCTTGAAACATGTGTCGAGCCGGTTAGCCGACCACGTGCAGCGCGTCGATTTCGGCGCGCGCAGCCATCGACGCGCCCGCGCCCGCGCGGGTAACCGAGATGGCTGCCGCCGCGTTGGCAAATGCTGCAGCCTCTGCCACCGAAGCACCTTCTGAAAGGGCAACCGCCAGCGCGCCGTTGAACGCATCACCCGCGCCGGTTGTGTCGCGGACCGCACCGAACTCTCTCGCGGGCAAGTGCTGCGCTCTCCCCTCTGCATCGACCCAGGCCCCTTGACCGCCAAGGGTGAGGATTGCACCGCCAGCCCCCTGCGCGCGCAGCAGGCGCGCCGCCTCCGCCGCCGAAGACACGTCCACAACGCGTTGCCCTGTCAGCCCTTCAGCTTCGGTTTCGTTCGGCGTTACCAGATCGCACAGCGTGAGCTCGTCGCGCGGCAAAGCAACTGCAGGCGCGGGGTTCAGTATCGTCCTTACGCCCTGTGCGCGTGCAATCCGAAGCCCTTCCACCACCGCCTCCATCGGTGCTTCCAATTGCGTCAGAAAGACCGCCGCGTCCGCGATCATGTTTGTAGCACTTCGCAAATCGGCTGCTGAGATCTCCGACGCGACGCCCGGTGCCACGATAATCGCATTCTGCCCGGTGCCCTCTTCAAGGAAAATGAACGCAGCACCGGTCGGCGCGGCTCCGACAGGCGCGTGCGCGACGACGCCCGCATCAGCCCAAGTCACCTTGGCAAGATCACCAAACGCGTCCGCTCCGATACGTGTGATGAGGTGTACCTCTCCTCCGGCGCGGGCGGCAGCGATCGCTTGATTGGATCCCTTGCCGCCGGGGCCCAACGCAAAACCGGAGCCCATCACCGTCTCACCCCGATCTGGCAGGCGCGCCGCGGTAAAGGCCGCGTCAGCCACAAAAATTCCCATCACGACAATCGTGCTGCCCATCGTATCCCTCCCGATCTCGTCCTACCGTGTCACGCCACGGGGAAGGCGGCAATTCCCCAAGCGGGATTGCCCGGAGCGCACCGCACGGACCTGACACCGCCGCCGGATTTGGCTACGCTCGCCCCAGATCAGCCGACCACCGCACCTGAGAGAGGCCCATGACGTTGACACACCCCCTGCCCCGGAACGAGGACGGGATCGCCGCAGCGCTCGGTATTCTGAAGCAACGTTATGGTGACCGTTTACAAACCGGTACGGATATCCGCGCACAGCACGCCCACACCACGACCTGGATCCCGAACCAACCCGCCGATGGCGTGATGTTCGCGGCCTCGACGGACGAAGTCGCGGACGTGGTCCGCATTTGCGCCGATCACCATGTCCCGATCATTCCCTTCGGCACCGGCACGTCGCTGGAAGGCCATGTCAACGCGCCCGCGGGTGGGATCAGCCTTGATCTTGGCCAGATGAACAACGTGGTCGCCGTGCATCCTCAGGATCTGGACTGTCGTGTGCAACCCGGCGTCACCCGCAAGCAATTGAACACGCATCTGCGGGATCAGGGGCTGTTCTTTCCGATTGACCCGGGCGCTGATGCCTCGCTTGGCGGGATGGCGGCAACGCGTGCCTCGGGCACCAACGCTGTCCGGTATGGGACAATGCGGGACAACGTCATCGCGCTGGAGGTCGTGCTGGCGGATGGCCGCGTGGTCCGGACTGCCCGGCGCGCGCGAAAGACCTCTGCCGGGTATGACCTGACGCGTCTGCTGATCGGGTCGGAGGGAACCCTGGGCATCATCACCGAACTGACTTTGCGACTGCACGGCCTGCCCGAGGCAATGGCCTCCGCACGATGTTCGTTTCCCACCGTGGAAGCTGCGTGCAACGCGGTCATCCTGACCATACAGATGGGTTTGCCCGTGGCCAGGATCGAGTTGCTGGACGGGCTTCAGGTCAAGGCTTGCAACGCGTATTCACGGCTTTCACTGCCCGAAGGGCCATTGCTTCTGTTGGAGTTTCACGGATCCGATGCCAGCGTCGCCGAGCAAGCCCGCAGTTTTGGCGACATCGCCGATGAAACCGGCGGGTTCGACTTCGCGTGGTCCGGTCGGGCGGAAGAGCGCACAGCCCTTTGGCAGGCCCGGCACGACGCCTACTGGGCTGCGCTTGCCCTCAAACCGGGGTGCAAGGCACTTTCCACGGACGTGTGCGTTCCGATCTCGCACCTGGCTTCATGCGTCACGGCCACACAGTCCAAACTCGCGGACCTGGGCATTACCGCCCCAATCGTGGGCCACGCAGGTGACGGAAACTTCCATTGCCTGTTGTTGATGGACCCGGACGACACCGCTGAGCACGCAAGGGCCAAGGGGTTTGTCGAATGGCTTGCGGACCTCGCCCATGCGCATGACGGCACCTGCACGGGTGAGCACGGGATCGGACAGGGAAAGGTTCCTTTTCTTGAGGCGGAACTGGGCAGTGCCACGAGTGTGATGCGTGCCATCAAGGCCGCGATGGACCCGGACAACATCCTCAATCCCGGCAAGATCGTTGCCTAGCGCCGAATAGATTGGCTTCACCGACTTAAGACGCAAAGGCGCTCCTCGTGTCACAGCGCCGTCGAAGATGCCCATACTCGTTGGTGAAAAAGTGGAAGCGGTGGCGAAAAAAGACCTTCAAATGTCTGTTCTGGACCTCAGGTATCGACCGTCGGCACGCTAATATCTTCGCATGCAGGTACCGTCGGGTCGCCCTCGGTTCATCCGCAGCGCAACCGCAGGAGGCCGGCGTGACACTCATTCCCTTTCCAACTATGGGCACGCCCGTGGACCTTACTGACCCGCTCAATGGCTTCTCGTTGGAGGTAATGCCCCGCACCGCAGCCAAGATCGACAGCTTCCGAGACATCCTTCCGCAGGAAACCCGGATTTATATCGCACACCTGGACGGCACCCCGTTTGCCGACATGCTGACCACGGCAAAACGCCTGCGTGGCGAAGGGTTCGAAGTCATGCCGCATGTCCCGGCCCGGATCGTGCGTGACGCGCAAACCCTTGAGGCGTGGCTCCGCGCCTACCGTGACGAGGCGGGTGTCGATCAGGCGCTTGTGCTTGCCGGGGGCGTGAGCCAGCCGCTTGGAGACTTCGAAAGCTCCATCCAGCTGCTCGAAACCGGGTTATTCGACAAGCACGGGTTCAAACGCCTCCACATGGCAGGGCACCCTGAGGGCAACCGGGATATCGATCCGGACGGATCGACCAAGATGGTCGATCAGGCCGCAACATGGAAACAGGCATTTTCCGAACGCTCCGACGCGCAGATGGCGCTGGTGACCCAGTTTGCCTTCGAAGCGGCCCCGGTGATCGACTGGGCCCGGCGTTATGCCGAAGCCGGTATCGACCTGCCGATCCACGTGGGCATCGCAGGCCCTGCAAAACTTCAAACCTTGCTGAAGTTTGCCATTGCATGCGGCGTGGGGCAGTCCCTGCGCGTGCTGCAAAAACGGGCCAGGGACGTGACGAAGCTGCTCAAACCGATTGAGCCGACACAGCTCCTGTCGGATCTGACCCAGCAGTTGCGCACCGGACCACAAACCCATATCGCGCAAGTCCACGTCTTTCCCCTCGGGGGGATCCGCGCCAGTGCGGACTACATGGCCAAGGCACGCGATGAGGTAAAACAAGCGCGCGCGCTGCGGTGATGCGGATCACGCCATAAGCGCGTCATAGTAAAGCTTGAGCGCCAGCAGGCTGAGAAACACCAGCACGACCAGATCAAATCCGCGGGCAGACAGGCGACGTGCGAGCCACGCACCCACTGGCATGAAAGCGAGGATCGGTAGCAAAGCCATCAGCCCAAGGATAAAAACCTGTGCCGTCAGCACTCCGGCCGTTGCGAGGGCGGGCAATTGCGTGACCGACATCGTGGCAAAGACCGCCGAGATCGTGGCGATGAACGCAGGCCGGGCAAGGCGCAGGGCGTTCAGGAAACTGACCGAAACGGGCGCCGATATGCCAGCGGCCCCCTGCAACAAGCCCGCAACCACCCCGACCGGCGCGGACATCCGGCGCGCGGCATCCAGCGTCAACCTGAACTGCGGCACGGACACGCGCAGGCCAACATAGCCTGTCACTGCAACCGCGACCAGCAGCATCAACCCCTCGGCCGGAAGGGTCGCGAGCAAGACCGTGCCCGCCACCACACCAACCGCGCTGGCGGCCGAGAGAGCCCACGTGAAGGCCCCCGGCAAAAGCTCTTGCCGGAAGCGCCAGAGCTGCCAGGCATTGGTGAACAGGTTCGGCACGGCGACCAGTGCCACGGCGAGGCGCACGTCGAAAAACGCGGCGATAACAGGCACCGCGATAATCGGCACGCCCATGCCGGTTGCGCCTTTCAACACACCGCCGAGTGCCAGCGCCATGAAGATCACGCCAAAGGACAGAGGGGTCAGATCAAGCAAGTCCGTGACTTAGCCCGCGATATCTTTAATCTGGCCCAGCAAGTCGGACGTGGCAGTCAGCCCGCGCCCCGTGGTCAGGATCATCTGAGGAATGATCATCCATTCCAGCGCCCATGCACTGCCGGAGCGTTCCTGCTCGTGAACCAGAACGCCATGCAACCCTGCCACCTGCGCGGCGTTGAACCGCGCCAACGTCACCAGCAATTCCGCGAGAACCGGGTTTTGTTTATGCGCCATCGCCGATGACGCCCCACGTCCGGACAGTTTGATCTCGGCAATGCCCTGCTGGGACATCAGGGCAACGTCCTGGCCGATCTTGCCAAGCGCGCCGCTGATCCTTGACAGAAAATCACCATAGGCGACGACCCCGGATCGGTCCGTGTGCCAGGATGTTCCTGGGTCCCGAAGCCCCAGCGCGGCGGCCATGTCCGCGGCAATGGCGCTGCGCGCATCGCCAAAGCCCGCCCCCGTGCCCACCGGACCGCCCAGACTGAGGGGCGTTGCATCCTCGGCGATCTGATCGAGCTGCGCGCGCGCCCGTACCAGCGGGGCGCGCCATGCAGAAACACGGTGTCCTACCGGGATCGGCAGCGCAGCCTGCATGCGGGTGCGTCCCATCATCTGCCTGCCGGAGTGCCTGTCCTCCAACTCGTCGAGATCCGCAACGATCTGCAAAAGGCGCGCCGCGAGCACCTCGGAGACGCGTTTCAACGTCAGCGACAAGGTGGTGTCGATCACGTCTTGCGAGGTGCTGCCCGTGTGAATGGCATCCGGAAATCCGGTGGCAGACCGCAACTGACGCACCAGCGCGGGTACGACAACGCCATCGCGTGCAGTGCCCGCACGCAATGACGCCATGTCCGCCCTGTACGCTGACAGAGCCGCCTGTGCGTCTGTCGCGGCTTGCGCATCGATGCGACCATGTGCAACCAGCGCCTGCGTCAAGGCGCGTTCGAAGGCCAGCATATGCGCCAATTGTGCCTCCGCCGACAGCAGGCGCGCAAGCTCTGGGTCCCCGAAAAGCCCCGACAACCATGGGTGATCAAAAACACCGCTCGACATCAAAAGGGGCACTCCGACCGCGCACGCCACCACGTCATCGACCGCATCAAGAAGCCTTGCTCAGTCAAAAGGCATCCGGCGACCGTCTCCGCACAACTGGTCTCAAAGCGCATTGATCGGCAGTTTCAGCATTGCGCGGCCATCCTCATCCCGGGGAACCTCCCCCGCGCGCATGTTGACCTGCAGGGACGGCAGGATCAACTTCGGCATGCCAAGTCGAGCATCGCGTTCGGTGCGGAACCTAATGAACGCCTCTCGCGACCTGCCGCCACCAACGTGAATGTTGTCGGCCTTTTCGGCGGCGACGGTGGTTTCCCACCGGATCTCGCGCCCCCCCGGTCCATAGTCGTGACACATGAACAGACGCATCTCTTCCGGCAGAGAGAGCACTCTCTGGATACTGTCATACAGCACACCTGCATCGCCCCCGGGGAAATCCGCGCGCGCTGACCCGCCATCCGGCATGAACAACGTGTCGCCCACAAACGCGGCGTTGCCGATAACATGCGTCATGCAGGCCGGCGTATGCCCAGGGGTCGCGATGGCAAACGCTGGGAGCGATCCGATCGCATAGCTGTCGCCATCCTCCAGCAGCCGGTCGAATTGCGACCCGTCACGTCGGAACTCTGTCCCCTCGTTGAAGATCTTGCCGAACGTGTCCTGGATGACGCGGATGTTCGAACTGATCGCGATCTTGCCACCGAGCCGATCCTGCAGGTACGGCGCCGCAGACAAGTGGTCCGCATGGACATGGGTCTCGATGATCCACTCCAGCGTGAGGTTTTTCTCGGCAATGTACGCGATCAATCGATCCGCGTTTTCAAATGTGATCCGCCCTGCCGCATGGTCGATGTCCATCACACTGTCTATGACCGCACAGGACGCCGTCTGAGGGTCGGATACAACGTAGCTGATCGTATTTGTGGCGGGGTCAAAGAACGGCTCAATCGTCGCAACCCTGTTCATTTGCACCGGGACCTCAGGCATGATGCCCTCCTGCGGCATGGCGAAGATCAAGTCGGCGGGCGAACCGCGCCGACACAGCAGTCGCACATGCCACGTGCCCATGAACGATCCGCACGCGTCCAAGAGAGGGGAACACGCGGCTTGATGCAGAAACACAAAACCGGGGTCGCATTGCTACGGCGTATGCACTCATGATCCTGCGCCTAGGTTCCCTTGACCATATCCTGCGGCGCGAAACTGAATGTTTTGGCCCGCTTCCAACGCTTGAGATATCCGAAGTCGTCTTCCTCCCCTCGCAAGAGAAACCCTTCGGGCAGGTACTTGTAAACCTCGTTGCCGGTGACCATGCCCCGGTCGGTCTCCCGGACCATCAAGTGGTGGGGCAGAAACTCGATCGGGTGTTCCAGTCCCGCCGCCCCGGTCATCTCGCCAAGAGCCTTCATCGTGTTGCGATGGAAACAGTACACGCGTTCGGCCTTGTCCGGCACGTGCAGGGCCCGCATCCGCAACGGATCCTGTGTCGCCACCCCCACAGGGCATTTGTTCGTATGACAGGATTGGGACTGGATACACCCGATGGAAAACATGAAACCCCGGGCAGAGTTGGCCCAATCCGCCCCGATGGCCAACGCACGGGCGATGTCGAACGCATGTACGAGTTTGCCCGAGGCCCCGATCTTGATACGGTCGCGCAGCCCGGCACCGCGCAGCGTATTGTTGACGAAGCTCAGCCCTTCGACGAGTGGCATTCCGATGTGATTTGCAAATTCGAGCGGGGCGGCGCCGGTGCCACCCTCCTTGCCGTCAACGACGATGAAATCGGGAACGATCTCTGTTTCCAGCATGGCTTTCACCATGCACATGAACTCCCTCCGATGGCCGATACACAGCTTGAACCCGATCGGCTTGCCCTCGGACAACTCGCGCAGTTGCCCTAGGAATGCGCAGAACTCCAGCGGAGTCGAGAATGCGGAATGCGAAGCGGGCGATACGCAATCGACATCCATCGGAATTCCGCGCGCCTCCGCGATCTCCGGTGTGATCTTGGAGGCCGGCAACACCCCGCCATGCCCCGGCTTGGCCCCCTGGCTGAGCTTGACCTCGATCATCTTGACCTGCGGGCTTGCCGCCAGCGTGCGGAACTTTTCCGGATCGAAGCGCCCCTGCGCGTCCCGGCACCCGAAATAGCCCGATCCGATTTCATAGATCAGGTCTCCGCCGCCCTCGCGATGATACTTGCTGATACCCCCCTCGCCCGTGTCATGGGCAAACCCACCCTTTTTCGCCCCCTTGCTGAGCGCGAGGATGGCGTTGGAGGACAGCGAGCCGAAGGACATTGCGGAGATGTTGTAGATCGATGCATCGTACGGTTGGCTGCATTGCGGCCCCCCGACCTTGACCCGGAAATCGGTGTCTTCGATATGGACCGGCATGACCGAGTGCGTGATCCATTGGTAGCCTGCTTCGTAAATCCGCTCCCGTGTTCCGAAGGCAACCTTGTCCTCTACCCCCTTGGCACGCTGGTAGATGATTGAGCGATCATCGCGCGAAAACGGCTCTTCGTCGCGGTCGCTTTCGATCAGGTACTGGCGGATTTCCGGGCGGATGGATTCCAGCAGAAACCGGACATGTCCGATCACCGGATAGTTTCGCAAAACCGCGTGCGAGTTCTGCGTCAGGTCATGCAGCCCCACAAGGGCCAGCGCAGCAAACACAAAGAAGAAAAACAGAAACCAGCCGCTCAGCCAGATCAATGCAGCGCAAACCGCTGTCAGACAGCAAACCAGCGCAAAAACTGCATAGCGCGACATCATGGGGCGTCTCCTCCGTACGCGCCTAGACTGGCACGGTACCATGACCAAATCCTAACCGCCGCCTGAAAACAACAACAAGTCTGTCGTCAGTCACAGTCCGGCGCTTTCCGTACCGCGGAAAGAGTTTCTGACTAAAACAGTCAAAAAAGACTTGCGTGATGCGGGCGCTCTGTTAATTGATAAAAACAGTCAGAATTAGCACTCATGGAGTTACTCATGCGACCCACCTCTTCGGTTTCCGTTTTGGCCCTGACTGCGGCAGCCATGTTTGGCACGACAGTCGCGGCTTATGCGAATGGCGAGTTGAACCTTTATTCCTCACGCCACTACGACACGGACGAACGGCTCTATTCCGATTTTGAGAACATGACCGGGATCACGATCAACCGGATTGAGGGCAAGGCCGATGAACTCATCGCACGGATGCAAGCCGAGGGAGCAAACTCCCCGGCAGATATCCTTCTGACCGTTGACACTTCGCGTCTGGAACGCGCCAAGCAAGCGGGCGTTCTGCAATCGGTGGACAGTGCAACGCTCGAGGCGCGTATCCCGGCCTACCTGCAGGACGATGACAACCAGTGGTTTGGTTTTTCGCAGCGTGCGCGGATCATCTTCTATGACAAGGCCGATGTGAGCGAGCCACCGATGGATTACGTATCGCTGGCAGACCCGAAATACAAGGGTCAGATTTGCCACCGGTCCTCAACCAACGTCTACTCGCAGACGCTGCTTTCGGCGGTGATTGAAAACCACGGCGAAGAAGCCGCAAAGGCCTGGGCAGCGGGCTTTGTCGATAATTTCGCGCGCGCGCCGCAGGGCGGTGACACCGACCAGTTGCGTGGCCTCGTCTCGGGCGAATGTGACATCTCGATTTCCAACACCTATTACTTCGCCCGCGCCCTGCGCAAAGAGGTCAGCGGTCTGTCCGGCGATGACATGGGCAATATCGGCTGGGTGTTCCCGGCCCAGGATGGCGAAGGTGCGCATATGAACCTGTCCGGCGGTGGCATCGCCGCCCATGCGCCAAACTATGAAAACGCGGTGCGGTTCATGGAATATCTCGCCTCCGATCAGGCGCAGCAGTATTTCAGCGCGGGGAATGACGAATACCCGGCTGTTCCAGGCGTCGGTCTGAGCCCATCGGTGGCCGCGATGGGGCTCTTCAAACCTGACGATGTCGATCTGGCAGCTGTGGCAAAGAACGTGCCCGTCGCGCAGAAGATCTTCAATGAGGTCGGCTGGGAATAATTCAGGCCCCCTAAACGCCACCACGGACAAGGGCGCAGTCACGGACTGCGCCCTTTTTCAATGGAGACGGACGCGCCGCGCCGACCACGTTCAAGTCTGCAAGTGTCCTAGCCGGAGCCAGCAGCGCCGGAACGCGCGCTTCAGCGCGCTTGCCGCCCGACCTGACGGCACAGCAGAATAACCGGCAACAACCCGACGGCAACGATCACGAGGCTCGGCACCGCCGCCCCTTCCAGCCGCTCATCCGAGGCGAGCCTGTAGGCCTGAACAGCCAGCGTATCGTAGTTGAACGGTCGCATGATCAAAGTTGCGGGCAGTTCCTTCATCACGTCGACGAATACGATCAGCAGGGCGGTCAGAAGGCTTGGCGTCAGAATTGGCAGATGTACGCGGCGCAACAAGCCGTAAGGCGATTGGCCAAGCACCCGGGCCGCGGCGTCCAGATTGGTGTGGATCGTCGCCTGGCCACCCTCATAGGATCCAATCGCAGCGGCCAGAAAGCGGATCATGTACGCCATCACCAAGACCCAGATGGACCCGGTCATCAAAAGCCCCGTCCGGATACCGAAGGTCTGCTGCATGAAGGCATCGAGCTGATTGTCAAAAAGCGCGAATGGAACGAGCAGCCCGACCGCGATCACCCCCCCGGGCACCGCATACCCCAGACGCGCGGCGTAAAGCGCAGCGGCAGACCCCTTGCCCGGACGCAATCGCTGAAAGTAGCCGATCACGACCGCAGCGGATACCGTCATCACCGCCGCGACCGAAGCGAGGGTCAAAGAGTTGGTCAGGAACTGGATATAGCGGCGGCTAAACAGGTTCTGTTCTGATCCGATCCCCATCGCAAAAAGCGCGGCAACTGGCAGGATCACGCCAAACAGCACCGGGGCACCACAGAGCAGCATCGCCACCCATTTGCGCCACCCGATCAACACTGCGCGCCCCATCGCCTCCTGGCGCTTACCACCGTGGTATCTGGCCCCACCCCGAGATGTGCGCTCCAGCACGGCCAACGCCAGCGCAAATCCCAAAAGCCCAAGGGCGAGCTGTGCAGCGGCCACGCGGTCCGCCATGGTGAACCAACTGGTGTAGATGCCGGTGGCAAAAGTCTGCACGCCGAAATAGCTTACGGTACCGAAATCCGCGATCGTCTCCATCGTGGCAAGGAGAACACCGGCCGCAATCGCAGGACGCGCCATCGGCATCGACACCTGAAGACAGGCTTTGACCGGCGTACAGCCCAAGGCGCGCGCAGCATAGTAGGTGGTTGCACTTTGCTGGAGGAACGCCGCGCGCGCGAGCAGGTAAACATAAGGGTAAAGTACAAGTACCAGCATCGCGGCAGCGCCGCCGAGAGAGCGTATTTCAGGGAACCAGTAATCCCGCGGCCCCCACCCGGTCATCGCACGCAAGCCCGTCTGTACGATCCCCGGATGGTCCAACACATGGGTATAGGCATACGCCAAGACATATGCGGGAAAGGCCAGCGGGATCACCAGCGCAATTTCAAGCAGTCGTCGCCCGGGAAACTCCGCCATCGTTACCAGCCACGCCGCCCCCGTTCCAATCAGGAAGGTCCCGACCGCCACATAGATGACCAGGAGAAGCGTGTTGAAGGTGTAGCCAGGCAAGACCGTGTCCGCCAGATGCCCAAGCGTATCGCTGCCGCCAGAGAGCGCAGTGACCAGCACTGCCAGCATCGGTAGCAGGCACACTCCGGCAATCGCATAGGCCCCGATCCCAAGAACGCGCGCTTCACGTGCCTTTCTGGCGCGCGATGGTACGGAACCGGCTGTGGTATCTGTCGGCAAATGGAGCTTCCTGACCGCGCGTGGGAACAACAGCGCTGATCTAAGCCTGCGAACGCTGGACAAACAAGGTATACGGCCATCAAGAAAGTATTTTTGTCGGAAATGCCGCGGATTTACCGGCCCTGCGGCCTTGCGCTGCCTGCTCCGTCAGGCCTCTATGGCGGGGTGCAAGACCGGAGGGAACCATGGGCGCGCAGGTCATCGACATCAATTCCGATATGGGCGAAGGCTTCGGACCTTGGAAAATGGGGGATGACGCCGCACTTCTGGGTGTGGTCAGCTCCGCCAACATCGCCTGCGGCTTCCATGCGGGCGATCCGGTGATCATGGGCCGCACCATGCGGCTCGCGGTCGAGAACGGCGTGGGTATCGGGGCACATCCGGGGTTCGACGACCGCGCCGGGTTCGGCCGCCGCCGCCTGTCCATGAGCGCGGAAGAACTTACGGCACTCGTCACGTACCAACTCGGCGCGGCGCGGGCGACAGCCACCGCTGCCGGTGGCCGTGTCCGGCACCTCAAGCTGCACGGCGCGCTATCGAACATGGCCTCCGAAGACGCAGAGCTTGCACGCATCTGCTACTCGGCCGCCCTGAGCGTCGATCCGGAGATCGTGATCATGGGCCTGGCCGCCACCGCAATGGAGCACGTCTGCCGCGACCTTGGATGCGCGTATGCCGGAGAGATTTTCGCGGACCGCGCCTACAATGACGACGCGACCCTCGTTGCGCGCGGCACGGAGGGCGCGATGATCCATGACCCGCAAGAGGCCGCGACCCGCATACGCGCCATGATTGCGGAAGGCGCCATCATCGCGCGGTCCGGCAAACGTATTGCGACGCAGATCGATACCGTATGCGTGCACGGGGATAGCGCCGCCGCAGTCGATATGGCCCGGTCGCTTCGCGCATCCCTCGAAGCCGGAGGGCTGACCGTTCGACCGCTTTGACTGAAAACAAGACGAAAGCGTACCTTGGGTCGCTGAAAATTCGCCCCTAGAGTACCTCTCAAGGCGTTCGTCACAAAATCGTTGCCGCCATCCTGTAGCGCCACCCACAGAGCAGTACTCCGGAACAAAAACCTTGCAAGCGCGAACGCTATTTCTGTCAGATATCCATCTGGGCACGCGCGGGTGCCAGGCGCGGCTTCTGCTCGACTTTCTGGACCGGTATGATGCACAGACGATCTACCTCGTGGGTGACATCGTGGACGCGTGGCGCCTGCGACGCGGCTGGCACTGGCCGCAAGCCCACAACGATGTCGTGGAGGCGATCCTTGCCAAAGCCCATGGCGGCACGCGGATCTACTATATCCCCGGTAACCATGACGAGATGATGCGCGCTTACCTTGGTACCCATTTCGGCGGGATCGAAGTCATGCAGACCGCAACGCATGTCACCCTGACCGGCAAACGGTATCTGGTCACCCATGGCGATCAGTTCGACAACATCGTGGTCAACGCCAAGTGGCTCGCACATCTGGGCGACCGTGCCTATCACGTGGCCCTGTGGTTGAACACCTGGGTCAACTGGGCGCGCAAGCTCTGGGGTGGACAGTACTGGTCCCTGTCGAACTGGGCCAAAGGCCAGGTCAAAGGCGCGGTCAACTACATCAGCGCCTACGAGGATGTTCTGATCGCCGAGGCAAGGCGCGGCCGTTTTGACGGGATTATCTGCGGGCATATCCATGCCGCATCCTTGCGCCGGATCGGCGATGTTCACTACGCGAATTGTGGCGATTGGGTCGAAAGCTGCACAGCCCTGATCGAAAAAACGGACGGGCAATTGGAACTCATCGACTGGGCAAAACACACACGCTCCCGCGACCGCAAGCGCCGTGTCCGCGCAAGACGCGACAAAGAGAAAGAACTTCTATGACCCCGACCTCCGCGCCTTCGGCCGCCCCTGCTGTATCAGATCAGATCGCAGAGGCGGTCACGCAGAACAGCGTGATCAGTGCAACCGGCCTTCTTGAACGCGCCTTCGCCAGACTTTTCGAAGGACTTGTGTACGCTCAGATCTGGGAAGACCCTGTCGCCGATATCGAGGCGGCAGACATCGGTGAAGGCGCACGTATTTTCTGCATCGCGTCAGGCGGATGCAACGTGATGTCATATCTGACGGTCCAACCCGCCGCGATCACGGCTGTCGATCTTTCCCCGGCCCATATCGCCCTGTTGCACCTCAAGTTGACCGCAGCGCAGCAGGTGGCGGACCACCAAGCCTTCTCGCGCTTTTTTGCCGAAGCGAACCGCTCGGACAATCTGGAGCTTTTCGATACGACGATTGCGCCCATGCTCGACCCGACCAGCAGGGCGTGGTGGAACGGGCGGACCTTGGGCCGTCGGCGTGTCTCGATCTTCGCACGCGGCGCCTATCGCTTCGGCGTGCTCGGGCGGTTCATCGGAGCGGCACATCTTGTTGCGCGCCTCACCGGGGTAAAACTGCACCCTTTTCTCGAGTGCCGAACACAAGATGAGCAACGCGCATGGTACCGCAGCAATACCGAGCCGCTTTTTGACACACGGATCGTGCGGTTCCTCGCGTCACGCCGCGCCACGCTATTTGGCCTCGGCATCCCTCCCGCCCAGCATGAAAAGCTCGCGGGGGATGGCGGGGTTGTCGCGGTGCTGCGCGCCCGAACAGAACGGCTCATGTGCGACTATCCGCTGTCGGACAACTATTTCGCCTGGCAGGCGTTCAACCGCAGCTATGCCCCGGATGGACCCCGCCCTCCCTATCTTGAGCGCGAGAATTTCGAAACCGTTCGCAGGATGTCTGACCGGGTGCTGCCGTTGAACCGCTCCATGACAGACGCTCTTTCCGAGGCGGCACCGGCAAGCCTGGACCGCTATGTGCTCTTGGACGCGCAGGACTGGATGACAGACACGCAACTGACCGCCCTGTGGGCGCAGATCACCCGCACGGCAGCGCCGGGCGCGCGCGTCCTGTTTCGCACCGGCGGAATTGACGACATCCTGCCGGGACGGGTTGATCCCGAAATTCTCGATCAATGGCGCTACGATGCCGACTCCTCCGCGCGCGGTCTCGCGCGGGACCGCTCCGCGATCTACGGCGGCGTGCATGTCTACCACCTGAAGAATGGAACGACACGATGACTGGACAGACAGCCAGCCATGCCGCGCTGATGAACGAAACCTACCGCTACCAACGCTACTTTTACGATGCGACGCGGCGTTTTTATCTGCTGGGACGCGACCAGCTGATCGCAGACCTGAACCCCGCGCCCAATGCCCGCGTGCTCGAAATTGCCTGTGGCACAGGCCGCAACCTCGCGCGCATCAACCGGGTTTACCCGGGGCGCGCCTTGTATGGGCTCGACATCTCAGAGGAAATGTTGCGGTCCGCCCGTGCCAAGCTGGATGGTCATGCCAACCTTCAGGCCGGAGATGCCTGCCACTTTGACGCGCAAGCGCTGTTTGGACCGCGATCCTTCGACCGCATCGTGATGTCCTACTGCCTTTCGATGATCCCGGACTGGCAGGGCGCTGTGCGCAACGGCCTGCGGCACCTCAAACCCGGGGGGTCCCTGCACATTGTAGACTTCGGCGATCAATCAGGTCTGCCATCCACCTTTGAGCGTGGGCTCACCGCATGGCTCGGCAAGTTCCACGTCACGATCCGCAGGGATCTGGTCCCTCTGGTTTCCGAGCGTGCGGCACGAACCGGAGATGAAGTTGACAGCCGCGCCCTCTTTCGTGGGTACGCTCAGCAAGTCACCGTCCGTCGGCCAACCCGCAATTAAAAACGGCCGGCCCTTTGGTTTTTGACCATTTGGGCCAGCCGTCCGCGACGCACCTTTTGGGTCTCTCTTTTGTTCAGGGGGGTGTCCGGGGGTCTGAGAGCCGTGGTGTCGGGTGGGTCGGTGTGGGGCCCGCGCAGGCAGGGAGGGGACCTGCGCGGGGGTGATCAAGGCCTCGCCGGGCGGGGGTTAGCGAAGCCTTAGGGATTTGGCGGTACGCCTTAGTCGTTGGCGTTGTCGCGCTGTGCCTTCAGGGCCAGGATCTCGCCGACCGAGTACTCTGCCGGGTTCACGCCTTCCTGGGCGGCCAGTTGTGCGTGGCCTGCGGAGATGCCGACCGACTGGCTGGACACGACGTCTCCGCGCGGGGCGACGTTGAAGCCGGTGTCGGTGTCGAACGAGCCCTTGATGCCCACCAGTTCGGCGGTGGTGTAATCGGCCGGGTTCACGCCAACCTGGGCGGCCAGGGCGATGTGGCCTGCGCCAAAGCCGGTGGACTGGCTGGAGACGACCGCGCCGTCACGGGCGGGGAAGCTGTAGCCTGTGTCGGTGTCGAACGAGCCCTTGATGGCCACGAGTTCTGCGGTCGTGTAGACGCCGGGCTCGACGCCGAGCTGGCGCTCGAGCTGGGTGTTGGCGAGCGCCGGGGCTGCGATGGCTGCGACGAGAGCGGAGAGGATCAGTGTGCGGTTCATTGGGTCTTTCCTTTGTATGTGCGTTGCGGGCGATATGTGCGTTGCGCCGCGATTGGGTTTTGGTGAGCGGCAGGTCGTTTGTGCCTGCCGATGAGGGAGAATTGGGGCAGATCGTCCTGGAAAGAAACGGGCATTTGGGCCGACCCATATGTGCAAAAATGCGCATCACGCCCGCGTGAGGGGTGTTGCTGTGCGCATTTCTGCCAGCACTCGGAAAAGCCATGTGAAATCAGAGGCTTGACCCTGTCACACCGCTCACACCCCCGTGACGTTACGAAAGAAACCGCGCGCGCGGGCGAAACCTCGCACCGATCACAAGTTTCGTGAGCGGGACATCAGACAAAACCACCCGCCAGAAACCCAAAACACCCGCACCATACGCACACCGCAAGGCCGGGAAACCGGAGGAAAGCGAGTCGAAAGGGGGAAAACCCGAGTTGCGGCGCTCAGGCTGCGCGTAGCGTGCTCTTGAAAAGAACGGGCGATATATCTTGCTTAAACGAGCTCCGCGTCTGTCATCACTTCGACCAGCGCAGGCCCTTTGACGGCAAGGGCCTCGGCCAGAACGGCCTCAACCTCAGCGCCGCTGGTCACCTTGGCCCCGTACGCACCACACAGCCGCGCGAAGGCCGAGAAGGATGGGTTGACCAAAGACGTCTCCCACACCGGCCACTCACCCGCGCGTTGTTCCTTGGAGATCTTGCCAAGCTCGTCGTTGTGCAAAAGCAGATGTGTGATGTCCATGCCGTATTTGACAGCGGTGGTCAGTTCCATCGCGTATTGCCCAAAACCACCATCGCCGGAGATCGAGATGACCTTGCGCCCGCGCAGGTGCTCGAAATCCTGCGTGGCCGCCCAGGCGCCCATGGCGGCAGGCAGGGCAAACCCGATGGACCCAAGGTAGCCTGACATCATCACGTGCTGACCCTTCGTCTCGAAGTATCGCCCGAAAGAGTACGTGTTGTTTCCAACATCCACAGCGATCAACGCGTCCTCGGGCGCAATCCGCGACAACGCCTCGAAGATCGCAACGGAATGCACGCCGCCTGCACCCTCTTCGGCCAGACGGCGGCGCTTTTCGTCGCGCCACATGCCCCAGCGGGTTGCAAGTTCCGATATCTGGTCGTCCGCTGCCGGATTGCGTGCCACCTTTGAAGCGACGGCATCGCAGAACGCGCCAATCTCCCCCCAGACCGGCAGATCGACCGGGTGAAACTTGCCCAGCTGCATCCGCTCGAAATCAACCTGAATGGTTTTCTTGGTGGGGTTGATGCCGGTATGGTTGGAGAAGGACGCACCCAGAACGATCTGCACGTCGCATTCGTTCATGAACCAGCTGGCAATCGGCGTGCCAGACCGTCCCAGCACACCGCCTGCATTCGGGTGACTGTCAGGGATCAGGCCCTTGCCCTTGAACGTCGTGACAACCGGCGCGCCGATGGCCTCTGCCAGCGCGATGATTTGCCCGCGCGCCGCCCATGCGCCATGGCCGATGATCACCATTGGGCGTGTGGCGCCGTTGATCATCTCCACCGCCGCGGCGACATCGTCATCGGCGGGTTGGACCACAGGTCCGGACAGCCGACCGACGGGTGACTTGGCCGGCGCGTCACTGGGCTGCGTCTGCACGTCGTCGGGAAAGATCAGGTGCGCCACGTCGCGCTCCACCAGCGCGGTCTTGCACGCAAGCGAGGCCAATTCCGTGTGGTTCGAGGTTGACAGAACGGGCTGCGAGAACCTGCTGACAGCCTGAAACGCAGATTTGAGGTCTATGTCCTGAAACGCACCGGGGCCAAAGACTTGGGTCTGGACCTGCCCGGTCAGCGCGATGACAGGGGCGCGGTCGACCTTGGCGTCCCACATGCCCGTCAGAAGGTTGGTCGCCCCCGGCCCCGCAATGGCCAGACATGCGGCGGGCTGACCGGTCAGCTTGCCATAGGCAGAGGCTGCAAAAGCCGCCGCTCCTTCATGCCGGATGCCGATATAGGCCATGTCACCGGCGACCGTGCGGCGGCGAATGGCATCCGCGAGCCCGAGATTGGAGTGCCCGACCATCCCAAACACCCGTTTGACGCCCCAGTTGACCAGGGTTTCCGCCATAGCATCGGTCACGGTGCGCTCATGGGGCGGTTCCGGCTCGAGGCCGATGAACACCTCGCCATCGCGCACCTCAACCGGATAGGTCGTCTGCCCTGTATCCTCATGCCCGCCCGGAGGCGCGCCGGTCAGCGGGTCGAAATCCCATCCGTGCCACGGGCATCGGATCCAGCACTTGTCATCGAGTCCCCGCTCGATCGTCCCCTCCCCCAACGGGCCACCCTGATGGGGGCAGTGGTTGTCCATCGCGGCCCATTTGCCGTCGAAATGCGACAGGCAGATATAGACGTTGCGCGCCGAGACGGTCTTGACCCGACCCTCGGGCAGGTCGGCAGGGCCAACGCTGATCCAATCGAGATCGCTCATGAGACACCTCCAAAGCGCACGCCGGATATCTCGGCCATGTCGCGTTTCCATGTGGTCAGATCGTCGTGCTGAAACTTTGACAGGTGATCGTGGCCGCAGGCGCGTGCCATGACCTGCATAAGCTCCACCGAGGCATCGAAGAAATTCGCCAACTGTCGCGCGGATTTCTCGACGATGATGCGACTGACGAGGTTCGGTTTTTGCGTCGCGATCCCAACAGGGCAATTGTTGGTATGGCAGGCCCGCATGGCGATGCACCCGATGGCCTGCATCGCGGAATTGGACAGGGCAATCGCATCCGCCCCCAGCGCCAGCGCCTTGATGAAATCGGCAGGCTTGCGCAGGCCTCCGGTGATGACCAGCGTCACGTCGGGCCGCGTAGCGTCCAGATGGCGCCGGGCCCGGGCCAGCGCTGGGATCGTCGGGACCGAGATGTTATCGCGGAAAAGGATCGGGGCGGCCCCGGTGCCGCCACCGCGGCCATCGAGGATGATATAATCGACCCCGACCTCAAGTGCTGCATCGATGTCCTTTTCAATATGCTGCGCCGAGAGCTTATAGCCAATAGGGATCCCACCCGTGCGGTCACGCACCTCGTCAGCGAACTCCCTGATCTGCGCAGGCTCAGTCCAGTCTGGAAACCGCGGGGGTGAGATGGCGTCCTTGCCTTCCTCGATCCCGCGCACTTCAGCGATCTTGCCCTTGTTCTTGTTGCCCGGCAGGTGTCCTCCGGTGCCGGTCTTGGCGCCCTGCCCGCCTTTGAAATGAAACGCCTGCACCTTTGCCAGCTTGTCCCAATCGAACCCGAACCGGGCAGAGGCCAGTTCATAGAAATACCTTGAATTGGCTTCCTGTTCTTCGGGCAGCATCCCACCTTCGCCAGAACAGATTCCGGTGCCGGACAGCTCCGCCCCCCGTGCGAGCGCCAGTTTAGCAGGTTCGGACAGGGCCCCGAAGGACATGTCCGACACGAACAGCGGTATCTTGAGGTGCAGGGGCTTCTGCGCATTCGGCCCAATGACGATGTCCGTGCCCACCGCCTCTTCGTCCAGCAACGGGGCCTTCTGCAACTGTGCGGTCAGGATCTGGATATCATCCCAGCTGGGAAGCTGGTCGCGCGGCACACCCATCGAATCCATCTTGCCATGATGGCCTGTCTTGGACAGCCCGTCGCGCGCGTATTGCTGGATCAGCCCGTTTGTCGGCTCCTCCGCCGTACCATGGGAGGTATCGGTGTAAAGCCCCAGATACGCCGCCCGGTCGAAGGGTTGCGGGTTCGCATCGGCCCAAGCGGCGACCTCGTCCGCGTCGACCAGAACGGCATCGTCTTCGACCCACGAGGTGAACTTTGGGAGTTTTTCCTCGTTGGCATACTCGGAGACACCGGTATCGAGCCGGTAGTCCCAGTCATGCACGCCGCAGATGAGGTTCCGCCCGCGCACGAACCCGTCCGACATCAGGGCACCCCGGTGCAGGCAACGCCCGTAGAAGACCGAGACCTCGTCGTCAAAACGAACCACCACCAGATCGACATCCGCCACGAGAGCGTATTGTGGGTCGCGGTCCGGTAACGTGCTGATCTGCGCCACAGGTACTTTGTTCATTCGGATGTCCCTCCCGTTTTTATCAGTCTGTCCCGAAATGCCGGGGTGGAGCCGCGCATCGGGGCCTGTTCCGCCGCGTCCTCCATCTTTTCCAAGCGTCTTGCGTAAAGCCGCGCGCCGGGCGCGGCCGTGAGTCCGTGCAACAGCGCGGAAATCCAGACCGTGTTGATGGCCAGGTGCAAAATATCGTCGCCGATGTCGGGGCCGAGATGGTCGAGGACCAGCAACGCAAAAAGTGCCGTTGCCAGACCGCGCGGGCCGAACCACCCGAAAAAGAGGCGCGTGGACGGGGATGCGTCCGTGCCCATCAGCGAAATCCAGATCGCCAGTGGGCGGATGACAAACAGGCTCAAGAGGATCAGCAGAAACACATTCGCCGTCAGATGCGCGACGGCCTCTGGCACAAGCACCGCACCAATCAGCAAGAAGGCCGACCAGGACAGAAGCTGGCCCTCGCCTTCTGTGAACTCGAACACGAACGCGCATTGCCCGCGCACGATGCCACCAAAACCCAGGCCCGCCGCGAAGGCCGAGATAAACCCGTTGCCGCCCACCAGTTCCGCGCCGAGATAGGCCGTGGCAGCCAGCGCGAGCGCGCCGATCCCCTCGTAGACATCCGATGTGGCGTTGGTGCGCTTGGCCCATAGCAGGATGATCCCGCCGAGGATGCCCACGCCCAGCCCTACAACCGGCCCGAAGCTGAGTTGTTTGAGCACGAAAAGCAGCCAGCCTCCGTCGGGGGCCATGAAGGCCGGGGCGGCAAGGGCGGCCATCAGCAGCACCAAAGGCAGGGCAAGCCCGTCATTCAGACCGCTTTCGACGGTCAGCGCACGGCGCGGGCGTTCGGGAATATCGCGGTTGGAGACCACGGGCTGGCCCAACGCGGCATCCGTGGGCGTCAGGATCGCCGCCGCCAAAGCCACGGCTGCCAACGGCCAACCCGGCAACACCACCCACGCAGCGACCGCCCCCAAGGCAAACGCCAGCGGCAGCCCGATCCCGAGCATCCGTGCGGGCCAGACCCGGCGTTTCAGCAGCGCCGCCTGATCAATCTTTGCAGCATCGAGAAACAGCAAGACCACAAGCGCTGTTTCGGCGACGATATGGAGCGTCGCTTCGCTGCCCTCGGCCGGCATGACCCCCAGAGACGCCACCAGCGCCCCAAGTCCGAGAAAAACCATCGGCGCGGTGATCACTGTGGATTCGAGGCGATTGGCAACCATGCAAAACAGGCCCAGACAGGCGGCGATGGTCAGATATCCAAGCACGGTGTGTCCTCAGACTGGCGATGCGCCGACCGGGGGAACGCGCCGTCGCTCATGTGTCAGAGGGCGGCAGCGGCCAGAGGCGATTGAAGAGCCATTCCAACAAGCTGAGCGACAGGAACCCGCCGACCAACCAGACAAGCAATTCATAGGGCGCAAGCGGCGTGCCGCGCAGCCAGACCGCGACAAGACCACCTTGGGGTCGCAGCATCTCGACCCCGAAGAGGCCCCCTGACCAGAGCCTGAAATCCCAGAACCGGCTGACATAGAAAATCGCCGCCGCAGCCAGCGCAAACAAGGCCCATCCGACGATCCGCCGCGTCATGGCGTGCGCTCCAGCGTAGAGGTGTCCACCGTCAGCACCAGCAGATCGCCATGGCGGGAAACATCCCCTTCGAGCGTGACGTATTCGGCCACCCAATCATACAGGTCCTGCGGGAGCGGGTCATCCCCCTCCCCTGCGATCAGCAGAAACTCGGCGCCCTCCACCGGCTGCGTTGTGACGAAAACCGGGGGAATGCCATTGAGGATACACAGGTTTGCGCAAGCCTTGTGGCCGATACCGCGTCCCGGACGCATGGCGCCTGCCGTGCATTTGCCGTCGCAGATCTCGCCGGCCAGTCGCCATCTGCCCAGTGCTTCGGGTGCGGGCGGCGTGGCGGGCTCCGCATCCTCGGCGGCACTCAACCCGTCTTGCCCGCCGCGCAATTGCAGCATGTCCAGATCGCCGCGCGTCAGCAGTACGCCGCTGGCAACAACGGTTTGGCCCTCCAGCGCACGGGCGCGCTGGATTGCACCGTTCTTGCCTTGCCCAGACAACATCAGTGTATGGCCAACGTCGATGTTCTCGTTGCCCTCGGTCACGTGCAGGACCGGGCTGGGTGTCAGTTCCAGAACGCCAGTGACAGTCTGGCGGCCCAGATCGAACCGAAAGGCACCCTCTCCCGGATCATCTTGGGTCAGCGCAATCGCTGCCGCCAAACCCGCAGCCCCGGCAACCAGCGCAACTGCCAGGCCGACGATGAAGCCGCGCAGTCCCTTGGGCAGACCAAGATAGCCGACAAAGAAGGGCTGATCGCTCATGCCGGGGTCCCTTTCGGAATGGTGACGGGCTCGGTTGCGGTGCCCGGAGGGTTGGGCGTCGGGTCGACCCGCAGAAGCCCGTCTTTGAGCGCCAGCTTGTAGGTTGGGATTTTCTCGGTGAAGGGCGCCGGCGACCGGCCGGTGCGCAGATCGTATTCGAACCCGTGCCACGGGCACGTCACGATACAGTCTTTCACACGCCCTTCGCCGAGAGGTCCGTTCTGGTGTGCGCAGGCATTGCCAATCGCATGCAGAACGCCTGCGTTGTGGAATATGGCCACGCGATCACCGGAGGGAAGCGTTACGATCCGCGCCCGCCCGTCGGCGATGGTCTCCGGATCTCCGGCTTCGACCCAGCCATCCATCAAGCCCGAGGTGTCAGTTCTGCTGGTAAAAGCTGCTGCCAGATGCAGGCCAACCACCAGCAGCGCGCCGATGTAGACGATCCAGGCAAAAGCACTGTGATCACGATCCAGCAGCGCCCCCCAAGCGACATGGGCCACAACCGCTGCGTAGGCGGGATAGATCAGGTAATGCAGTCCCTTCCACACCGGTGGGGTCAGAAACTTCATCCAGAAGTCATGGCTTGTGGCGGCCAGAACAAGCAGCGAAAGCAGGGCGAAAATGCCAAAGGCCTCGAACGGGAACCCGCCGGCGCCCTGCGCGTAGCTGGTGTTGGCAAAAAGCACGGTCTGATACTTGTCGACAGGTGAAAAGGCGAAATACCACCCGAGGATGAAATACGCATGTGTCGTCGCAATCGCCGCAGTTATGACGCCGAGGTGACGGCGGTTATAAAGCAACGGCAAGAACCGCGGTGAGAGTCGCGCGAGCGGTCCGATACACAGGATAACAGTGAGAAGGACAAACGCGCAGGCCCCGAACGCGCGGGCATTCTTGATGGCACCGGACACCTCCCGCTCGTACCCCAGGGCAGCTGCGTCGACGCGCAGGAACATCCAGATGAAAAGCCCGGCGGCAATCAGCACAACGGCGTCATAGGCCCATTTGAACGGGTTCCACTGTACGGGAACGTATTTGACACTCATGGCCGCGCCTCCGACAGCTTCTCAGGCGCGATATCAGCCGGCCACTCCTGCTGCGCGGCCGATGACAGTGCAAAGGCGCCGACGATCAGGATGGCCATAATGCCCGCCGCCGGTGCATGCGCCATCAAGGGTTGATACCGGGGCATGAACGGCTCCCCGCGCTCCAGCCTCCACCAGCGCCAAAGGACAAAAGGCCAGATCAGCAAGACCCCCGGGATCAGCAGGACACGGAACAGGAAGGCGTCCGAGGCATCGTTGTCAATGCGCCCCAGACCGATGGTCAGAAACGCGGCCGCCACCGCAGCCCCTACCCACAGCCAAGCCTGAGCGAGCGAAAGAATAAGCGCAGCTGCGGCCATGCGTTCGTGAAACTCCTGATCAAAAAACCTTGCCTTATGTCTGGGTCAAGTGACAGTTCAGTGTCCAGTAACATTTTCACTCTTTGGCGTGCCAAAGGCCGTCGCAACGGCGGGCATCACCTGGCTGAAAGCCCCGGCAAGCGCCGTCAGCGCCAGCAGGATCAGTACCGCGACATTCCAGCCTGCCATCTCAAAAACCTGTCCGATGATCCACGCCCCCATGATCCCACCAAGATAGTAGCTTGCCAGATACAGCCCGTTCGCGGCCGCATGGTCGTGTGTCACCGTCCGTCCGACAGAGGCGGTTGCCACGGACTGGGCAAAGAACAGGCCAGCGCCCACCAGGGCCAGCCCCAACAAGAACAACGGCAACGCGGTACTGAGCAACAAGGCCAGCCCGACAAATGTCACGAGAACCCCCAGTCGGAAGGCTGCGCGCGCGCCGATCCGGCGGATCGCATGGGCCGCCACCGGGGTCGTGAAGATCGCCGGTGCGAAAACGAAATAGACCAAGCCGATTGCAGCTTGCGGCAGGCCGAACGTATCGGAGGCCAAGATGAAGTTGGCATAGGTGAAGGTCGCCACAAACACGAACAGCAGTGCAAACCCAATGCCGATCATGCCCCAGAGGCGCGAGTTTCGCGCATGGTCCCGCCATGCCTCAACCACCGATCCACCCTCGGGCGGCGGGCCGCGATCAGAATACCGCCCGAAATACAGGTAGGCCGCGAGGGCCCCAAGAAGGTTGAGCGCAGCAAAGCCCAGGAAGCTCTCTGTCAGTCCGAGCGTGTCGGCGAGACCCGATGCCATCAACCGTCCGAACAGGTTGGATGCCACGTTGCCGGTGATGTAAGCGGCCATCGCGCCCCCGATCGCGTTGATCGTGCAAATCTCCGACAGGTAGGTCAGCGTCAACGTGAACGCTGCCGCCATGAAGACGCCCTGCGCCACCCGCAGCAGCGTGAAAGTGGTCAGATCCTCTGCAAAGGCGAGACCGATGGTGGGAAGCGACAACAAGACAAGACAAACCCAGATGCCGCGCCTGCGATCAATGTGCCGCGCGAAGGCCGCGACCACGAGGCTCGAGGCCGCCATACCAATCGTCGATGCATTGACCGCGAAACCCATCGCAGCCGGACTCACCCCATAGGTCTCGACCAGTGTCGGCAACAGGGCCTGCGATCCAAACAGGTCAATCAGCGTCAGAAAGGCGATCAGAGCGATCATGGCCGATCGCTGGACCACCTGCCTGCGGGAGTCTGCGGGTTGTTGCGCCAGTTCCGGCGCATACCCGGTCATTTCATCCGCAAGACGCATCGTCAGAGCCCCGGCGCGATCGGGCGCGTCACAGCTTGCCCCCGATCTGCGGGCGCAGGTTCAGGATGTTCTCGCTCCGGCGCGCGCCGAAATCGTCGAACATGACACCCAGATCAAGCGTGGATCTGTTTTCGATATCGTCGAAATGCGCGTTGAGCCAACGATCCGCCGCCGCCCGTCCGATGTCGCGCAGATGGGTCAGAAAGGCCCATTCGGAGTTCAGCTTCGACGACGCGCCCATGGCCAGCATCTCGCGACAGCCATCGTCGATCATATGCATGTTCATGCGCCGGTAGTCGGTGTCAGACAACGCGCCTTCATCGATCAGGCGGTCGATCAACTCGATCGCGCGCAGGTCACGCAGAAGCGAGGCGTTGAAGGTGATCTCATTGACCCGGTTCAGGATCTCGCTGGCTTTTCTCGGAGTGCCCGGGCGTTTCAGCGGGTTGATCTGCACGATCAGAATGTCTGCGGACGGGGAGTAATCGATGAACGGGAACAGAACCGGGTTGCCCATATAGCCGCCGTCCCAATAGGGGGTGCCGTCGATCTCGACCGCCTTGAACATGAACGGCAAACACGCCGAGGCCATGACCACGTCAAGCGTGATCTCATGACGGTGGAAAATGCGTGCGCGTCCGGTTTCCACATTGGTGGCGGAAATGTAGATGCCCATGTCCTCTTCGCCGGCGACTTTGTCGAAATCGATAAAGTCACGGACCACGTCACGCAGCGGATTCAGGTCGAGCGGGTTCAGGTCATAAGGCGACGCCAGGCGGCTGATCATATCCATCCAGATGTAGCCCGGGTTCGCATCCAGCGACCAGTTGCCCATGAACATGTCGAGCGGCGTTCGTTTCAGCGGGCTGGACTGTCCAGCCCTTGAGACCGCCTTCCAGAACGCCTCCAACGCTGCACGGGCACCATTCGCCCCGTCGTCATACATGCCTTGCGCGGCGACGACCGCGTTCATGGCTCCGGCGCTGGTGCCGGAAACAGCTTCGACCCAGAGACGATCCTCTTCGAACATCCGATCCAGAACGCCCCATGTGAACGCCCCGTGCGAACCACCGCCCTGCAAGGCAAGATTGATGGTCTTCTCGTGACGGTCCTGTCGGCCACGCCCTTTCATGCCGCGCCCCCTGCGGGAAACCGGCAGGTGATACCGGGGGTGTGGTCCGTCATCATATCGGCGATATCCTTCAAAGTGATCCGCGCCGCATGCCCGCTTGGCTGATCTGTCTGACAGCGCGGCACCTGAACGCATACTGCCCGTGCGTCACATTGTGTTGACAGGGTCGCGTACCGGTTTCCTCCCTCATACGGCGAGAGAGGTCAAAACTTGGGCGCAGCGCCCGGAGTGCGCCAAAAAAACGGCCGGCCCTTTGGTTTTTGACCATCTGGGCCAGCCGTCCGCGACGCACCTTTTGGGTCTCTCTTTTTGTCAGGGGGTTGTCCGGGGGTCTGAGAGCCGTGGTGTCGGGTGGGTCGGTGTGGGGCCCGCGCAGGCAGGGAGGGGACCTGCGCGGGGGGATCAAGGCCTCGCCGGGCGGGGGTTAGCGAAGCCTTAGGGATTTGGCGGTACGCCTTAGTCGTTGGCGTTGTCGCGCTGTGCCTTCAGGGCCAGGATCTCGCCGACCGAGTACTCTGCCGGGTTCA
>NZ_JBNAFU010000008.1:0-211036 GCF_049800835.1 Tropicimonas sp. S265A | reverse complement strand
TGAACCCGGCAGAGTACTCGGTCGGCGAGATCCTGGCCCTGAAGGCACAGCGCGACAACGCCAACGACTAAGGCGTACCGCCAAATCCCTAAGGCTTCGCTAACCCCCGCCCGGCGAGGCCTTGATCCCCCCGCGCAGGTCCCCTCCCTGCCTGCGCGGGCCCCACACCGACCCACCCGACACCACGGCTCTCAGACCCCCGGACACCCCCCTGACCAGAAGAGAGACCCAAAAGGTGCGTCGCGGACGGCTGGCCCAAATGGTCAAAAACCAAAGGGCCGGCCGTTTTTCTTTTTGCCTTCGATCCAAAGACGGTGATGCTTTTTCGGGCATTCCGAACAGCTGTGGCCCGTGCCAAGGCACTTGCACCTGTTCCTGTTGTTTATTTTGACCTCACGTGCTGCAATTACGGGCAATCACACCGCGCGGGGTACATCACAGCCGACGCGCAGACCACATGCACAACGAGGGGCGAATGGTCTTCGAAGTCTTTGCGATAAGCGCTGCCTTCGTTTTCGGGTTGGCCATGCGACCGATAGGTTTGCCGCCGCTGGTCGGCTTCCTGGCCGCCGGCTTCTTCATCAATGCGTTCGGTCCAACCTTCGGGATGCCCAC
The DNA here is from genome assembly GCF_049800835.1 of Tropicimonas sp. S265A. Lineage (NCBI taxonomy): Bacteria > Pseudomonadati > Pseudomonadota > Alphaproteobacteria > Rhodobacterales > Roseobacteraceae > Tropicimonas > Tropicimonas sp. S265A. The sequence goes on along the minus strand of NZ_JBNAFU010000008.1, from coordinate 210,421 downwards.
CGCCACCGGACCAATTCTGGATTACCTCGCCAATCTCGGGGTTCTACTTCTGCTTTTTACGGTTGGTTTGAAACTGAAGGTCAAACAGATCACCGAGCCTCAGGTCGTCGGCACCGGGCTTTTGCACTTTCTGTTTTCGATCGTGATCTTCACTCCCTTCGTGCGGCTGTTCTTCACGCCGGACTGGATGGTCGCGCTGCTGGTGGCGATCGCACTGGCGTTCTCCTCCACCGTTTTGGCGGCAAAGATGTTGGAGGCAAAACGGGAACTCGGGAACTTCCACGGGCGCACAGCGATCGGTATTCTGATTGTGCAGGATGTGATCGCGCTGGTCGTGCTAGCGATTTTCTCGGGCAAATTGCCCGGACCGTGGGCGCTGCTGATATTTGCCACGCCCTTGCTGCGGCCCTTGCTGTTCAGGATGCTTGACCTTGCCGGTCATGACGAGGTTCTGGTGATCGCAGGCATGATGCTGAGCCTCGTGGTTGGCGGTGTCGGGTTCGAATTGATCGGACTGAAGGGCGAAATCGGGGCTCTGGTCATGGGTCTGCTGCTGTCGACCCATCCGCGGGCGAGCGAGTTGTCAAGTTCGCTCTGGTCCCTGAAGGAGGTGTTCCTGATCGGGTTCTTCCTGTCGATCGGGATGTCCGGCTTGCCCGATTGGGATGCGATCGTCTTTGCACTTGCGGTCGGCGTCCTGTTGCCGCTCAAGGGCGTTTTGTTCTTCTTCCTTCTGATCGCGTTCGGCTTACGCGCCCGGACCTCTTTCCTGTCCGCGCTTTCCCTGACGGCCTATAGCGAATTCGGCCTCATCGTTGCGGCCGGCATCCCCGCCGCAGAGGCATTTCTGGTGCCGCTGGCAATTGCGCTATCGGTGTCGTTTGTGGTGGCAGCGCCCCTGAACCGCCTCGCGCATCCCCTGTTCGAAAAATACGAGGACAGATTGCAACCCTTCGAACGCTCGGTTCGCCATCCGGACGAACAACCGACCGATCTTGGCGATGCGGATGTCCTGATCTTCGGAATGGGGCGCACGGGTTCGTCGGCGTATGACGCCATGACCGAACAAGGCAACGCCCCGATCGGGCTGGATGCGGACACCTACAAGGCCGCCGCGCATGTCGAGGCCGGGCGCAACGTGATCTTTGCAGATGCCGAAGACAGCAATTTCTGGAACAGCGTGAACCTGTCGCGGATCAAGGCGGCGATCCTTGCAATGGACGATATCGAGGCCAAGCTGATTGCCGCGCGAACCCTGCGCGCAAAAGGCTTCGACGGGCCGATCGTCAGCCATGCGCTTTATGAAGAGCACGTCTACATGATTTCGGAAGCGGGCGCAGATCAGACCTATCTGACCATGCGCGAAGCAGGCCGCAGCCTCGCCGCCCACGCGGTCGACGAAATCAGGGCCCGAAATGGCACTGCAGGATAGGCGTACCGGTTTCGCATGTCCGATCGGCCCGAGGCGGGTAGTCACGGACACGGCTTACCCTGAAAGTGACACAGCGCATGGCCATTGCTGCGGCGCGGCAAAGGCGACATAGTGCGATCAAGGAGCCCAGCACGATGTCGATACGAGCCAGCCTGTACCACCTGACGCACTACAAGTACGACCGCCCGGTCACGCTTGGGCCGCAAACGATCCGCCTGCGCCCTGCACCGCATTCGCGAACCCGCGTGATCTCGCACTCGCTTGCGGTGTCGCCGTCGGAGCATTTCGTCAATCACCAGCAGGACCCCTATGGCAACTGGCTGGCGCGGTTCGTCTTTCCAGAGCCCGTGCGCGAACTGAAGATCGAGGTGGACCTTGTCGCGGACATGTCGGTCTACAATCCGTTCGATTTCTTTGTCGAAGAGTCGGCGAAAGACTATCCGTTCACCTATGACCCCGACATTGCACCGGATCTGAGCATTTACCTGCGGGCGGACCCGGTCGGACCTCTGCTGACCGACCTGATGGCGCGCATACCACGCGAAAAGATGGTGACGGTCGATTTTCTGGTCATGCTCAACAGCATGCTCGCCGAGCAGATCACCTACGAAATCCGCATGGAACCCGGCGTGCAAACCGCCGAACAAACGCTTGGTCGCGCGGCGGGATCCTGCCGGGATTCAAGCTGGCTGCTGGTGCAGGTGCTGCGCAATCTCGGTCTCGCGGCGCGTTTCGTTTCCGGATACCTGATCCAGTTGAAACCCGATCTGGTAGCCCTCGACGGGCCGACAGGCACGGATCATGATTTCACCGACCTGCACGCCTGGGTCGAAGTCTACCTGCCCGGCGCTGGCTGGATCGGGCTCGACCCGACCTCGGGCCTGCTGGCAGGGGAAAGCCACATTCCCCTCGCCGCCACGCCGGATTATCGCCACGCCGCGCCGATCTCGGGTGTGGCCAGTGCGGCGGATGTCGAGTTTGCATTCGACATGCACGTGACACGCACGGCAGAGCATCCGCGCATCACCAAGCCGTTTTCGGAGACCGCGTGGGACGATCTGAACGCGCTCGGGAGGAAAATCGATACACGGCTAGAGGCGGGCGATGTGCGCCTGACCATGGGGGGCGAACCGACGTTCGTCTCCATCGACGATTTCGAAAGCGCGGAATGGAACTCCGATGCTGTGGGTCCCACCAAGCGCCAGCTCGCCGACACGCTGATCCGCAGGTTGCGCGGCAATTTCGCGACCGGAGGCTTGCTGCACTACGGACAAGGCAAATGGTACCCGGGCGAAACCCTTCCGCGGTGGACGTTTTCGCTGTTCTGGCGCAAGGATGGCAAGCCGATCTGGCGCGATCCGGACCTGCTGGCCCGGGAGGACACGCAAGAAGACGTCGGACCGGCGGAAGCCGAGGCATTGCTCAGGCACATCGCCCGTTTCCTTGCCGTGCCAGAAGAGAACGTTCTGCCTGCGTATGAGGACCCTGCAGAGTGGATCGTCAAGGAAGGCAGACTGCCGGAAAACGTGACACCCGAGAACTCCAAACTGGAGGACCCGGAGGAACGCGCGCGGATCGCAAAAGTGTTCGAACGCGGATTGACCACGGCGGCCGGCTACGTTCTGCCGGTTCAGCGATGGCAAGCCCGCGCTGCCAAAGGCTGGATGTCGGAAGTTTGGAACCTGCGGCGCGGCAAGGTTTTTCTGGTTTCAGGCGACAGCCCCGTAGGGTATCGCCTGCCACTCGGCGCGCTGCCACACATTCCCAAGACCGACTATCCGTTCGTGTACCCGCAGGACCCTACGGTGGCGCGTGACCCGCTCCCAGACATGGAAGAAGCCCCTGAACCTGACCCGGATGCACAGGAACTGCCAGTGGCCAGCAGAACCGAAAGCAGCGCGGGGCAACAGGTCGTGGAACAGACCCTCGGCGATCTGGATGGCCGCGTGCGCACCGCCATTTCGGTGGAGCCGCGCGACGGACGGCTTTGCGTGTTCCTTCCCCCGGTGGAGACGCTGGAGGATTATCTGGAACTGATAGCGGCCGTTGAGACTGCCGCGCGCAAGAACGGTCACAAGGTGATGATCGAAGGGTACGCGCCGCCGCACGACCCACGGGTTGATGTGATCCGTGTTGCCCCGGACCCCGGCGTGCTAGAGGTGAACATACACCCCGCTGCGAGTTGGGAGGCCTGCGTCGCCACGACCGAGATCATCTACGAGGAAGCCCGCCAGACCCGGCTTGGCGCGGACAAGTTCATGATCGATGGACGCCACACCGGCACCGGCGGCGGCAACCACGTGGTGGTGGGTGGTGCGACGCCGAACGACAGCCCGTTTTTGCGGCGTCCCGACTTGCTGAAAAGCCTGCTTCTGTTCTGGCAGCGTCACCCGAGCCTGTCCTACCTTTTTTCGGGCACGTTTGTCGGCCCGACCAGTCAGGCCCCGAGAATTGACGAGGCGCGCCACGACACCCTTTACGAGCTGGAGATTGCGCTGGACCAGATCTGGCCGCCGACCGAGGGCACGCCGCCGCCGCCGTGGCTGACCGACCGACTGCTGCGCAACGCACTGATCGACGTGACCGGCAACACCCACCGGACAGAGATCTGCATAGACAAGCTTTTCTCCCCCGATGGTCCGACAGGGCGGTTGGGGCTCGTGGAATTCCGCGGGTTCGAGATGCCCCCAAACCCCCGCATGAGCCTCGCCCAACAGGTGCTTTTACGTGCGATCATCCTGCGATGTTGGGAGAACCCGATCAGTGGCACGTTGATCCGCTGGGGCACAACACTCCACGATCGCTTCATGTTGCCCGCATTCGTATGGGAAGACTTTCAGGATGTGCTCGCTGATCTGCGCGCCCATGACCTCAGCCTTGATCCCGACTGGTTCAAGGCACAGTCCGAATTCCGGTTCCCTTTCTGCGGGGAGGTCGAGTATGAGGGGGTCCATCTGGAACTGCGCCAGGCTCTGGAGCCTTGGCATGTGCTGGGTGAAACCGGGGCCATCGGCGGCACCGTGCGCTACACCGACAGCTCTTCCGAGCGGTTGCAGGTCACGCTGACAGCACCCAGCCCGGACCGCTATATCGTTACGGCCAACACCCGCGCCGTGCCGCTGACCGCAACGGCGAAGAATGGCGTGCATGTTGGCGGCGTACGCTACAAGGCGTGGAAACCGGCTCTGTCCCTGCATCCGGTTCTGGAGGTAGACGCGCCGCTGACTTTCGACATCTACGACACCTGGACCGAACGGTCGCTCGGCGGGTGCCGATATCACGTCGCGCATCCGGGCGGGCGCAGTTTCGAAACCTTCCCTGTCAATGGCAACGAGGCCGAAGCCCGCCGCCTGAGCCGGTTCGAGGCGATGGGCCATACCCCGAGTGACTTCGTGCCCGTCCGCGAACAACCGCACCGCGAGTTTCCCATGACCCTCGATCTGCGGCGGAGGCCCGGACTGACATGACCCAGACGCCCGGAGACCTTTCGGATTCGCAGAGTGACATGCTCTGGGCTTATGCCAATCAGGGCAGTGGAGAGGCACGCGTCAACGACGAGATGATGGCGCCGGACGGGACGGTAAAGCCTGTCTGGAAACCGTTCATTGATCATCTCGGTCGGCTGAGCCCAGAGGAGCTGACCAAGCGGTTCGCACGCGGGGATCGCTACCTGCAGGATGCCGGGGTGCTCTACCGCCAGTATGACGAGAGCCTGTCCACCGAACGGGAATGGCCCCTCAGCCACGTTCCGGTGTTCTTGGACGAGGCTGAATGGACCAGCATTTCCGCCGGTCTGATCGAACGCGCAGACCTGCTGGAACACATTGTCCAAGACTTTTACGGCGCCAACGAGCTCGTCGCCTCGCGGCAGCTACCGGCCACCCTGCTGAGCCAGAACCCAGCCTGGTTGCGGCCCCTCGTCGGGCAAGGTGCACCAGGCACGAACTACCTGAATTTCCTGTCTTTCGAGATCGGGCGCGGCCCGGATGGCAAGTGGTGGGTGATCAGCGACCTGATCGAGGCTCCCTCCACCGCCGGGTTCGCGATCGAGAACCGCATCGCGATGAGCCGCGTATTCCCGAACTTCTTCAAGGGTGCGAATGTGCACCGGCTTGCGGGGTTCTTTCGGTCTTTTCAGCAGAACCTCTTCAATCTCAAGGGGCGCGCCGATGGGGCGATCGCCCTGCTGTCGCCCGGACCGATGAACCAACACTATGCCGAGCATGCATACATTGCCCGGTATCTCGGCCTGCTGCTGGTCGAGGGCGAAGACCTTATCGTTTCAAACGGCAAGGCAATGGTGCGAACGGTGGCCGGACTGAAACCGCTGAGCCTGCTGTGGAACCGGGTCCCGAGCGCCATGTGCGACCCGCTGGAACTGGACGCGAGTTCGATGCTGGGCACCCCGGGCCTGCTGGAGGCGTTGCGGGCGCGATCGCTGAAAACCGTGAATGCGCTTGGTGCCGGTGTGCTGGAAACCCGCGCCCTGATGGCGTTCTTCCCCAAGATCGCCAGAGGACGGCTGGGGCGCGATCTATCCATGCCGAACATTGCGACGTGGTGGTGCGGACAGGACAGCCAGCGCGACCACGTGCTCGCCCACCGCGACAGCATGATGGTGGGGTCTGCGTTTTCGACGACACCGTTGATGGCGGATCTGGGGACAACCGTGCTTGGCAGCGATTTCGACGGCCCCGGCGCACAGCGCATGCAGGAACTGCTGCGGGACGCGGGCCGCGACCTTGTTGGGCAAGAAGCCGTGACCCTGTCCACCACCCCGGCTTTCGAGAACGGCACCCTCGTGGCACGCCCGATGTGTGTCCGGGTGTTCCTGTGCCGAAACGGCAATGGGTGGGATGTGATGCCCGGCGGCTACGCCCGCATCAGCGCAGGCGAGGACGCCAAGGCCCTGACCATGCAACGCGGCGGCAAGGTTGCCGATGTCTGGGTCGTCAGCGACACGTCGGTGAACAAGCATACGCTGCTGTCAGACAGCGTCAAAATCAGCGCATCGCGGCTGGCCGATCCGACGCTGCCCAGCCGGGCTGCGGACAACCTTTTCTGGCTTGGCCGCTACGTCGAACGGGCAGAGCATTTCATGCGGCTCTTTCGGGCCTACCATGCGCGTATATCGGACGGCGCGAGCCACGAAGATCCCTCGCTCACCTATGTCCGCGCGCTACTGATGAATGATGCGGACCCCGACGCCAATGCCATGGCCGAAACCTTCAACGCGCCGTTGAAGCTGGGGCTGCAATCGGCTTCCCGGATCAGCGACCGGTTCTCTCCGGACGGGATGATGGCCATGCGGGCGCTGGTCGCAAACTCACAGGAACTCGACAGCAGGGTTATTCAACCCGATGAGATCGCGATCGAAATCAGCGCGCTTCTGCGGCAGGTCACCGGATTTGCAGGGCTAGTGCACGAAAACATGTATCGTACCGATGGCTGGCGCTTTCTCAGCCTCGGGCTATCGCTTGAGCGGTCCGCGAACATGTGCGCGATCCTGTCTGCGCTTACGGCACCGAAGGCACCCGACGGCGCACTCGATCTCGCATTGGAGATCGGAGACAGCGTCGGTGCGTATCGCACCCGGTTTTCAATCTGGGCCCATGGCCCATCCGTCACGGACCTGCTGTGCCTTGATACCCAGAACCCGCGTTCGGTTCGCTATCATGTCTCGCGCGCCAAAAACCATATCGACGACCTGCCCAAAACCGGGCCGCGCCATATTCTCAGCGACGCCGCCCGCCGCGCCCTCATGGTGGAGACGCGCCTCGCGGCCAGCACCGCCTCCGAGATCACACCCGATGGGCTGATGAAGCTGCGCGAGGACATCTGGAACATCTCGACCGCGTTGAGCGAAGGGCATCTGGTCTAGCCCATGAAGTATGACATTCGTCTCAGCATCTCACACCACTATGCGCAACCGGCCGGAAGCAGTCGCCACTTGATACGCGTGTTGCCCCGGTCGATCCCCGGGCGCCAGAGCGTCACTGCCCACCTGATAGAGGTATCCCCAACCCCGGACGAACGCAGCGCCGGGATGGATTTTTTCGGCAATGCGACGACCACCGTCTCGCATGGCGACCCGCACGACCAGATGACGATCCGGATGACCAGCCGGGTTGAGCTGTCGACGCGGACAGACTGGCTGGACCTGTCCCCCGATCTTGCGCAACTGCGCCAGCAATGGGAGGCGTATCAAGGCCTGGAGCCCGGCTCGCCCCTGCATTTTCTGGGCCCTTCGCCGCGCTTGTCGCCCAACTCTGAGATTGCGCATTTCGCCCAAGGTATCTTGCAGGCGGGGGACAGTTCCGCAGGCCATGTAATCCGGTTGGGGCAGGCTTTGCACGACGCGATGAGTTTCGACCCCGAAGCCACGACCGTGGATACAGATGCGCCGGAGGCGTTTCGGCTCAGGCGCGGCGTGTGTCAGGATTTCAGCCATATCATGATCCTCGCGCTGCGATCCCTCGGTATTCCTGCCGGGTATGTCAGCGGCTACCTGCGGACCCTCCCGCCGGAGGGTGGCGTCCGTCTCGAAGGGGCCGATGCCATGCATGCCTGGGTCAAGGCGTGGTGCGGGGCAGAGCACGGATGGCTGGAGTACGACCCGACGAATGCCACGATTGCCGGCACAGATCACATCGTGGTGGGCTATGGGCGCGATTACGCCGACGCGTCCCCCGTGATCGGGCACTTGCGATCCTCGGGCGACCAGACCAACACGCAGTCGGTGGATGTTGTCGCCCTCGGATAGCCCGCGCGGCCGATAGCGTCTGCTGTTTGCATCGGCTGTGTTTCTCAGGCGATTGTTGTTCCCGACGGCGTGTTGCCGTGAACCTGGCCATTCGGGAGATGACGGAAATTGGGTGCACCGCGCGGCCGCCATCGCGACCCACAAGAGACCACGGTTAGGACTTCGACCCTCCGGTCGCAGGGTGTTTTCAGGTCTCCGGGGAACCTCTCCCCGTCACGGGCGCTGACGAAGACCGATCTTGAGCAGACAGCCCGCGTGTTCGGTCGGGCCTCGGAGCACCTTGCCCAGAAAAAGAACGGATCGCCGCACCTGACCTTGCGACGCATCGAGACCCGGCGCGCGCAGTCGGGCTGACAAACCTACGGGGATGCGAATGGAATCTGGTCGTAGCCACGCGCGCGGAGCACCTCGTTCATCAACGATATGCCGTGCTGGTTCAGTCCGGACCCCTGTAAGGTGATGATTGGCCCGTAATGGAGCCCGATCTGGCTTACAACGTCGCCCGACAAGCGAAAATTCACGCCCTCCACCACGTAGAACGCGGACCGCATGTCCCGCAATGCCTGTTGCGGATGACGGAGAACGCTCAAGAGTCCCCCCGCGACGCGAACGGCTGACATGTGTGGGGTCGCCGTCGACAGGTTCGCCGACGCAATCACGGCGACACCAGGCGCGTTGAACGAACAAAACGGCAAGCGGCGCCGGTTTCCGACGATCTGCGCGATTGCACCGCCCAAGGAGTGCCCGGTCACGAGGACGTTGCCGCTGTTTGCGTAGTTGGCGCAGAACTGTTCGGCTTCGGAAAAATACGTGGAGTTCCAGCCCGTCCCGATTTTCAGGTCGGCCACGACATCCATGGCCTCGGAGGTTCCCTTGAAGGCGACCACTTTTTCCGTGCCCTTGGTGAACAGGGCCGCCTGAAGTGACCCTATCGTACTGGACTTCAGGACCTTGCCCGTTTGCCAACCCGACACCAAGGGGGCGTCGTCGTAAACGGCTTCTGAAAGCCGTCCGAGTTCATAAACCGTGGCCAAATCCAGTCCTCCAAAAAGTCTTTGAAATGCTCTTCAAGTGGACCGAGTGTTTCAAACTCTTGGGATCACGTCAATTTTTGTATTCTTGGCAGCGCGGGTGCCAAGGCGCTCAGGCCGCGAGGTAGGTATCGCGGATCTCGGGGTGCGCTTTGAGGTCCGCCAATGTGCCATGGTAGACTTGAACACCGCTTTCGATGATCACGACCAGATCGGCGACCGCCTGGGCGAAATGCAGGTTCTGTTCGGACAACAGCACGGTCAGACCTTCGGATTTGAGTTGCGCGATCACCTTGACCATCTGTTCAACAATAACCGGGGCCACGCCCTCGGACGGCTCGTCGAGCAGGATGAAGGACGGGTTCCCCATCAAGGTGCGCGCGATCGTCAGCATCTGTTGTTCCCCCCCCGATAGGGCTTTGCCACGGTTGTTGCGCCGTTCGGCAAGGTTCGGGAACAGGTCGAACAGCATCTCCTCGGTCCATGTCGGCGCGCCGTCCCGCGGGGGCTGTCGACCGACGAGCAGGTTCTCGCTGACCGTCAGGTCAGTAAAGACACGGCGATCTTCCGGCACATAGCCCAGACCCATTTTCGCGACTTTATGCGCCGGCAGGCCGATGATCTCGGTATCCTGAAACACGATCCGACCGGAGGCAGGTCGCACAAGCTGCATGATCGATTTCATCGTCGTGGATTTGCCTGCGCCGTTGCGCCCCAACAGTGCCACGACGTGACCGCGCGGCGCTTCGAAACTCAGATCGCGCAGCACATGCGCCTTGCCGTAAAAGGAATTGACGCCCGCAACCTCAAGCATCGGTCATCTCCGCTGCACCGAAAACAGTACCGCCACCCAGATAGACTTCCTGAACAAGCGGATTGGCGCGGATTTCGCCCGCATTGCCTTCGGCAATCAGCGCGCCGCGGTTCAGGACCATGATGCGATGGGCATGGGCAAACACGACGTCCATATCATGCTCGGTAAACAGGACGCTCACGCCCTGCTCCTCCACGATGCGCGCGGTCAGTTCCATCAGGGCCACCCGTTCACGCGGGGCCATTCCCGCAGTGGGTTCGTCCATCAGCAAGAGCTTGGGTTCATGCGCCAGCGCAATCGCAAGTTCCATCCTTTTCAAATCGCCATATGCCAGCACAGCACAGTGCCGGTCAGCCTGCGCCGCCATCCCGACCATATCGAGCAGCGCCAAGGCCCGGTCACGGTGCATACGGTGCGCAAAGGGCAATATGCGAAAGATCTCGCCGTTATGGGACAGGAGCGCCATTTGCACATTCTCCACCACGGTCATCGAGGCATAGGTGGCGGTAATCTGAAAGGTTCGACCGACACCGCGCCGCCAGATCTGGCGGGGGCCAAGGCCGTTGATCTTTTCTCCGTCCAGAAACACCTCTCCGGAGGTGGGGGGCAGTTGCCCCATCAACATGTTGAAACATGTCGATTTGCCCGCGCCGTTGGGGCCAATCAACGCCAGCAGTTCGCCTTTTTGCAGTGCAAAAGACACGTCGTCTACCGCGATGATTCCGCCGAACGTCTTGGTCAGGCCCCGGGTTTCCAGAATTGCACTCATGTTCGGCGTTCCTCCGCCGGGCTTTCAGCGTGGCTATCGCCGGGGCCGAAGCGGCGCCAGGCACGGCGCAGGCTGCCGACGATGCCTTCGGGGGCAACCACGACGACGAAGATGATCAGCAGACCCATGACCAATCGCCAGTACTCGAACCGGGTCAGCAGGTCTTCAACTCCCTTGAAGAACCCTGCTCCGACAACCCCGCCCGCGAGGGTTTTGACCCCGCCAAGGAAAACCACGATCAGCGCATCGAAGCTGCGCACGATCTCAAGCTCGTTGGGAAAAACGCTGCCTTTCGAGAAGACAAAGAGCGCACCGGCCAAGCCACCCATGAAGCCCGCGAAGGTGAACGCCAGCAACTGCACGCGGCGGGTGTCGATCCCCGTCGCCTCTGCCTGGCGCTTGCTGTCGCGCGCCGCGCGCAGCGCGTAGCCAAAGGGCGAATGGGCCACGTGGCGCAAGGTCAGAATGCCCCCGACAGACAGGATCAGCGCGAAATAGAAGTATATGGTGTTGTCGTTCAGCCAGTCCGCGGGCCAGATGTTGACAAGGCCATCGTCGCCGCCCGTCACCTCCTGCCATTGCCACACGAGGCTCCAGAGCAACTGCGCAAAGGCCAGCGTCAGCATGGCGAAATAAACGCCTGTCAATCGCAGGCAGACCCAGCCCACGACGATGGCGATCAGCCCCGCCCCTAGGGGCGCCAGCAGGAAAGCAAGTTCCATGGGCGTCTCGGTCCATGTCACCAGAAGGGCCGCGACATAGGCGCCGCCGCCATAGTAGGCCGCATGCCCGAAACTGACCATGCCGCCCAGACCCAACAGGAAATGCAGCGAGGCCGCAAAGAGGCAGAAAATCAGGATGTCCGTGGTCAACACCAGCGCGAAGTTGCTTCCAAAAAGCGGCAGCAGTGCCAGAAGGATCAGACCGGCCGCAACAAATGCCCGAACGCGCGCGGAGGCCGGTTTTATGGGTTCTTCCGGTTCGCCAACCTGACCGTGTTCGCCGGCAACCTCCTCACGCCCGAACAGACCGTAGGGACGGATCATCAGAACCACGATCATCACGATGAACATCAGGACGAGTGTCGATTGCGGGATGTAGGTGACGCCGAACACGTTGAGGACAGAGATGATAATCGCTGCCAGATACGCCCCCGGCAGCGATCCCATGCCACCGATGACGACGACCACGAAGACCGGTGTCAGAATGGTGAAATCCATCAACAGGTCTGCCCCGCCCTTGGGCAATTGCAGCGCACCGCCCAGCCCTGCCAGAGCAGACCCGAGCGCAAAGACACCGGTGAAGAGCCACGCCTGGTTGACCCCGAGTGCGCCCACCATCTCGCGGTCTTGCGTGGCCGCGCGTACCAGAACGCCCAGTCGGGTGCGGGTCATTGCCCACCATAGCGCCAGCGCGATGATCGGCGTGATCACCAACAGCACGATATCATACTTGGGGATGGGTTCTCCCATGATGCGGAACACGCCGCGCAAGCCCGGGGCGCGCGGGCCAAGCTGGTCTTCGGGCCCCCAGATCAGCAGCGCGAGGTCCTGTATCACCAGAATGACGCCGAAGGTCGCGACAAGCTGGAACAGCTCCGGCGCGCGATAGACAGGGCGCAGTACCAGCATCTCGATCACCACACCGATCAATCCCACGGCGATGCCTGCGAGAAGGATCGAGCCCCAGAAGCCAAAATGGCCCGGCAGCGCCTCCATCAGCGTCAGGCCGATATACGCGCCCAGCATATAGAGGCTGCCATGGGCGAAATTGACGATACGGGTGACACCGAAGATCAGCGACAAACCGCAGGCCACAAGGAACAGGGAGCTTGCGTTTGCCAGCCCCGTCAGGATCTGCGCGACGAAGAATTCCATGTAGACCTGTCAGATGAGTAAGTGCGCATGCGGGGGCCGGTCGATGGCCCGGCCCCGCTGTTGGTGGCGGCGTTACTGCGACGGGCGCAACGCGCGCACCTCTTCGTCCGATGGCAGGTAATTGGCGCCATCCTTGTATTCCCAGTCGACCATGACACCCTTGCCATCCTGAAGCGCAGTGGTGCCCACATAGGCCCCCATGGTGGACTGGTTGTCGATTTCACGGAAAATAATCGGGCCCATGGCGCTGGCAACTTCCAGACCTTCGAAGGCCTCGCGGATTGCTTCGGTTTCAGTCGATCCGGCTTTTTCCAATGCGGCGACGATGCTTTGTACCGTCATGTATCCGACGATGCTGCCAAGGCGCGGGTAATCGTCAAAGCGTGCCTGATATGCCTTCACGAATGCACCATCCGGACCGTCCTCCAAATCATACCAGGGAAACCCGGTGACGGTCCAACCCTCGGGTGCCTCATCCCCCAGCGGGTCGAGGTATTCAGGCTCTCCGGACAACAGGCCGTAGACGTCACGCCCCTCGAACAGGCCCCGATCCGTCCCGTCGCGCACGAATTTTGCCAGGTCCGGGCCGAAAGTCACGTTGTAGATTGCATCTGGCTTTGCGCGTTCCAACGCCTGTACCTCGGCGCCCGCGTCGATCTTGAACAAGGCTGGCCATTGCTCGGCCACGAACTCCGCATCCGGCTTCAGCCTGAGAAGATTTTCCTTGAACGCCGCCACCGCGTCCTTGCCGTAGGCGTAGTTCGGCGCAATCGTTGCAAAGCGCATCGCATCGGTCTTGGCTGCCGCCTCTGCCAGCATTGCCGCCTGCATGAAGGTCGAAGACCGCAAACGGAACGTGTAGGGGTTGCCCGCTGCCCAAACGAGGCTGTCAGCCAGCGGCTCGGATGCAAGGTACACATAGCCCTTCTCGCCGGCGAAGCTTGAAATCGCGAGGCCGACGTTCGACAGGATCGTGCCCGTCAGCATCACGGCGCCGTCCCGGGTCATCAGTTCTTCGGCGATTTTCACCGCCTCGCCCGGTTCGCCCTGGTCGTCACGAAAGATGAATTCCAACGGGCGGCCCAAGACCCCACCTGCCGCATTTGTCTCCTCTATCGCCAGTTCGATGCCCATTTTGTAGGGTTCGGCAAACGCGGCCATGCGCTTGTAATGGTTGATCTCGCCGATGATGATCGGCTCACCGCTTTGTGCCACGGCGCTGAGGGGGAGTGCCGCCACCGCACCAGCGGCCAGCAGCCCTTTGAGAAATGTCTTGCGTTGCATGTGGTCCTCTCCTGAAAACTCGGAATTTCAGCTGTTTCTCAGCCGTTATCATCAATCATGGTGAACGAAACTCGCGCCTTCCGGCTCGCCCAGATCCTCTGTGGACTCAGCGGCAACCAGATCACGGATGCGCTTGCGATACACGTTTGGCGCTTTGTCGATTGCGATGCGAATGGGTCGGCGGCGCTGCGGGCGTTTCTCGTTGTCGTGGACGGCCTCCAGGATTGCCTTGTCCTCGGCGAACGCGACCTTGAACATCGCGTCCATCTGCGCAGAGGCATCCTCGTCACCGAGCGCCGAATTGCGCAGATGCATCCAATGGTCGATGGTGTAATCTTCGTTTACCGGGGTCACGAAGTGAAGGGCAAAGATCCGCACGCCCCGGTCCCGGTCGTCTTCCGCGCAGTTTTCCACCGTGGCGATGGAGCCGAAGTCGATCACCGCGGTCGATGGCAGGTGCAGGTGATAGTAATGCCATCGATCGACGTGACCGTTGAACCCCCCGAACTTCTGGAAGAATCCAACCGGCGGTGCATCGCGGATCCAGCGCCACGCCGTGATCACGTCGCCGCCGGTGGAAACATGCACGGGCACGTTCTCCGACGCCGCGCTTCCCAAGGTGGTCGGGTGCACGAAACTGACATGCGCCGGATCCACGAGGTTCTCTGCGACGTTGAGGTAATGCGCCTCGATATGCAGCGCCTCGCCCTGATGGGCATGCCAGCCGGGGCTGGAAAACTCCGGCATGTCAAAAATCGTCGATGGATCCGCCCGCTCCGGATCACCCATCCACACCCAGACGATATTATGCCGCTCTTCAACTGAGAAGGTTTCGACAAAGCCGCTTTTGGGCGTGTTGTCCTGACCCGGCACGCGCACGCACTGACCGGAGCCGTCAAAGGTCATCCCGTGGTATCCGCACTGGATCGTATCGCCGATCCGCTTGCCCTTGGACAGGGGCAGGAGCCGGTGGGGACAGCGATCTTCGAGGGCTTTCACGCGCCCGTCTGAGGTGCGAAACATCACCAGTCGCTGTCCGAGGATTTCCACTGCGCGCAGCGGCTCGCCAAAGTCGCGCGACCAGCCCGCGACATACCAGGCATTCCGGACAAAGCTCATGTGATGCGGGTCATTTGCAGCGCCTCCACATTGAATTGAGGCGCAAAAGAACATTCGATGTCAAATGATAATTTCATTTGCATACGAACATATTGCCCCTGGCGCGAACGCTGCCCGCGCGCCGGGCGGAATTTGGCCCTGTGGCGCGGATTTCTAAGCTTTTCTTGTGTTTGCACCTATGCATACTGGCGGGTGCGCGGTCTGAAGACGAAGAAAGTTGGCCCATGGGCGAGAAACTGGTCATCAAGAACATCGGAATGATCCTGTCGGGCAAGATGGAGGAGCCGATCCTCGACGGCGATTGCCTGATCGCGCGCGACGGACGCATTACCGCATGGGGGCGCGAGGCCGATCTGGACTGCGAAGGCGCGGATGTGACGGTGGACGCCAAGGGTGTGACGCTGGCGCCCGGCCTGATCGACAGCCACGTGCACCCGGTCGTGGGCGACTACACGCCCCGCCAGCAACAGCTACATTGGATCGACTCCACCCTGCACGGCGGGGTGACGACGCTGATCTCCGCGGGCGAGGTGCATATGCCGGGGCGCCCCAACGATCCTGTTGGTACGAAGGCGATGGCGATCGCCGCACAGCGCTGGTACGACAATCTGCGCCCGTCTGGCATGAAGGTGCACGCAGGTGCGCCGCTGCTGCAACAGGGCCTTGAGGAAGAGGATTTCAAGGAAATGGCCGCGGCTGGCGTGCGGCTGATCGGGGAGGTAGGACTTGGCACCGTAAAGGACGGAAAGACCGCCAACAAGATGATCGGCTGGGCGCGCAAATACGGTATGCAAAGCACGATCCATACCGGCGGCCCCTCGATCCCGGGATCCGGCCTGATCGACGCTGACATGGTGCTGGAGACAGGAACGGATGTGGTCGGCCACATCAACGGGGGCCATTCGGCCTTGCCGGACGACCAGATTGTCTGCCTGTGCGAGAATTGCACTGCCGCGCTCGAAATCGTGCATAACGGCAACGAGCGTGCGGCCTTGCTGACGCTCAACACGGCGCGCGAGTTGGACAAGCTCGATCAGATCATCCTCGGCACGGACGGGCCGGCGGGGTCCGGTGTGCAGCCGCTTGGTATCCTCAGGATGGTCGCGATGTTGTCGAGCCTGGGCGATGTACCCGCGGAGATCGCGTTCTGCTTTGCCAATGGCAACACCGCGCGGCGGCGCGATCTGGATGTCGGGCTGATCGAGGCCGGGCGGTCTGCTGATTTCGTGCTGATGGATCAGGCGCAACATGCGCCCGGCAAGAGCCTGCTGGAGTCAGTCCAACTGGGCAACCTGCCCGGGGTCGGGATGACGATCATCGACGGCAAGGTCACAAGCCTGCGCAGCCGAAATACACCACCTGCTCAGCGCTTGCCGGAAGTTGTCTGAACACACCTTCGCGCAGAGCCGCTAAAGACTGCGGTTCCAGGTCAGCCCAACTTCCGCAACAGCTTGAGCAGGCTGCGCCGTTCGGACGGGTTCAAGGGCGCAAGTGTTTCCTCGGTGATGGCCCGCCCCGCTTCGATCATGGCCCCCAGCATGCGCGTTCCTTCGTCCGTCAGCGAGACGATGCTGCGACGGCGGTCGTCGCTGGAGGGCGCGGTGCAAACGAGGCCCTTCTGCCGCAACCGGTCGACAACGCCCTTGATCGTGGCAATATCCATCGCCGCCAGCCGACCCAACTGGTTCTGTGAACAGGCCCCGTTTTCGGCAAGGCGAACCAGCGTGGCAAACTGCGTTGCCGTCAGTCCCTCCAGCGTATGGGCCTGAAAAATCGCCGCGTGCCGCTGACCGGCGAGGCGCAGCAGATACCCGACCTGCTCGTCCAACCGGTAGGACCCCAGCAGCGCTTCGGGATCATCCGCAAATGCCGCCTTGATGCTCACCTCAGCCCATCCTCGCCCTGGGCTTCTTCGGCCTTGAGCCCGCCCACCCGCGGCAGGGGGCGACCGGAATCCGTGACGGCCACAGCCACCATGATCTCGCGCGCGCGGGGCGCGTCGTTCAGGCTGACTTCTATCCCGTCGAAGTGACTGCGCACGTACGCTGCATCCTTGTGACCCAGTGGCACATCAAGCACCTGCCCCGGGCTGCCCATTTTCTTGGAGGATGGCACGAGGGCAGCACCCTTCTCCACCGCCTTGCGCAACGGCGCGCCAAGCTTGGGGTGCAGGATCGCTGCGGCATGTTCCAACTCGCCGGCCTCGCCGACCATGGCCGATTTGCCAAAGCTTTCGGCGGCTTCCGGTGCGATGCCAAGGGCGGCCACGCATTTCTCTCCCAGAAAACCGCCCAGTTCAGCGCCGATCTCCATCAACTCGGACAAGTCCTCATGATACACTCCGGCAAAGGGGTTTTCGATGACCGCCACGGCCACGGCCTTGCGCGTCGCCGGTTCGATCTGGCGTCCCATTTCGATATGCGTTTCCTCGACCTGCACGGCAATCTTGCGGATGTTCGCTTTCATCTCAGCCCGTCCTCTCCCTTGATATCCTTGACCTCCAGTCCGCCCATCCGATTGTGAATGCGTGCGCCCGTGGTCATCACTAGGATCAATGCCAATTCGTCGGCGCGCGGCGCATCGTTGCAACCCACTTCAATCGCGTCGAAATGGCCACGCACATAAGATGCATTGATATGCGTGACCGGCACGTCAAGCCGCGCACCAAGCCCGCCGACCTTCTTGGTGGAGGGCACGATGGCCTTGGCGTCGCCCAGAAGTTCACGCATCGCGTACCCGCCCGGTACATGCCAAAGCGCACCGTGTTCCGTTTCACCTTCTGACCCCACGATCGCCCCCTTGCCATATCCTTCGATCCGGTCCGGACCACCGAGTGCGTCCGCAAGCTTTCGCGCCATCCGTAACCCGAGCGGTTTCAAATCTTCCATGAAGGGTTGCAAATCTTCGACATATCCGCCCGCGAATGGGTTGTGGATAACAGCCATGACGGCGCCTCGCCGTGCCGGAGTACCGCGCGGCGGGCCACCCTCGTGCAGGATCTCCTCCAGCAAAAGCACGGTTTTCCGCAAGATGACGTCAGGCATGTTCGTGAGTCCTGTTATTGAGAGTGATGGCCGCGCCAAAAACGCGGGTTTCCCCTTGCAAATGCAGCGATGCCGCGCGGATCAGGCTCGCTTGTGCCATGGTTTTGGCAATGTGCAGTCCGTTTTGCAAAGCCGTCGCCCGCTCCGCAAGGGACAGCTTGGGACAACCTGTCACAACCGGTCGCGCGCCCAGATCGCTGTCCGGCTCCAGAACACGCGCTGCGGTTCGGGAAATACCCGGGTGGCCCGGCAGGTCCACCGCGTTGGCGATCAGCGTGGCCGCAACGTCCGCCGCGGCTGCGGTGTCAGCCAGAACCGTCACGCTGTCGGCAATGCCGAGACTAAGGCTGCGTCCATGGCGGCCCGAAGTGGCGACCCCGCCAACGCCCTGTCCTGCGGCTATGTCGATCCTGCCCAAGTCGGCACCTGCCATGTCCTGCATCGCAGTCACGAAACATTCGCCGGGTGCCAGGTGCAGCGCGATATCACCGCCGTTGTTCACGTATGCGCGTCTCAATTCGGCACTGACAGACATCGCGGCAAGAACCTCGTCGGCGACCGCGCCCGCAACCGCGGCCATGGGCGTGACAAACCGGTCTTGAAATGGGCGCACGGCGCGCATCATGCGTTGCGCGACCGGTCCCGACGGAAAGGGGGTGTCCGGGAAAATGGCGCTGCGCAAAAGCGGCAGTTCTTCGACCAGGCCTTCAAGAAGCCCTTCGAACCGAGCCCTTGCCGCGCTGAAAGCGCGATTGCGCGCAGGGCTGTCTGCCCCGATGATCAGGTCGATTGGCCCGTGCTGCAAATGCAGGCGTGTGCCGCAGGGCAACAAGCGCGCCTGCGCGCTCATTTGCGCCCCCGTGCCCAAGGGTAGTTCGCGTGATCCATCGGATCGGGTTGGCCCGAGAGTTGCGCCACCTTGCGCGCCGCCGCCATGGGGATCGTGTCGAGCCTGCGTATCTCGTCCATGTGCCCGCCCAGTGTATCGTAATCATCGACCCGCATCGTAAACTCGATAGGGGCGACCAGCGCGGGCGTTGGCACATACCCGAAGGAGCCCTGCGGCATATCCAGCACATCCACCATGACGGTGATGCCGCCGCCGGGCCAGACGTAGGCTTCCGCTCCGCCGCAGGACACATAGGTCAGCGAGTCCTTCACCGATCGCGTCAGACGCACCGGATTTTCGGTTACGCCCGCGCGCAAAGACCCGCCTGCCCCCCCCATGAAAAGCACCGACGATACCGAGGGTTCGCAGTTCTCGGCAATCAGATCGGCGGAGGCCTTGAGCCTGGCAGGAATCTCCTGCGGCTCTGGCACGAGATCCTCGCGCAGCTCAAAATAGGCATATTGCTCGCCCGTGGTGGACACCATCAGCAACCGCAAGCCGGGCCAGGCCACTTTGGGGTTCCAGGGGCCAAGGATGGTCAATGGATCTTCGATATCCGTACCACCCCAGCCGGTGCCGGGCTCCGCCACCTGAAAATACCGCCCCGGGGTCGAGCGGCGGCCGTTGATCTTGATACCGGTCTTGGGGACCTCAAGCTGCTTGCCCGCCTCATGCTCGCTCAGCACGCCGGTAATGTGGTCGTCGACCACCACCACCTCGTCCACATGGCCCATCCATTGCTTGGCAAACATGCCGATCGCCGCCGACCCACAGCCAACCCGCATCAGCTTTTCGCGCACCCCGTTGATAATCGGTGCCTCGCCCGCTTGCACGATCAGGTCGGTTGCGTGATCGCCATCGCCAATACGCATCTCGACCGGCTCGCGGTTGCACAACCGCAGCAGCGCATCGCAGGTCACACGCCCTTCGGCCTTCGTGCCGCCGGTCAAATGCTCGACACCCCCGAGCGACAGCATCTTCGAGCCGTATTCCGAGGTCATGACATGACCGATCGACTCTCCGGCCACGCGGACAATGTCGCACTCATGTCCGATATGGCGGTCGGTGTCGATTTTCACCTTTACACCGCAGTAGCTGAAAATGCCTTCGGTCACGACCGTCACCATGTCCACGCCTTCGATGTCCTGCGCCACGATAAACGGGGCGGGCTTGTAATCGGGATAGGTTGTGCCCGCACCAACGGCCGTCACGAACGGACGGTCGGAGTGAACGATGTCACCATCCCAGTCCTCGCCTCCGCCTTCGCCCAGAAACGGCACAAGCTTGTGCGACGTATTCTCGATGATCGTCAGGGGGTCCAGCCGGACAAGCTCTCCGTCATGGTTGGCATAGCGATCACACGCACCGGTCTTGCCATCCGCAATGTAGCACATGACAGGACAGGCATCGCACCGGATCTTGCCGGTTTTTGAGGGACCATCAGCCATCTGTCTGCTCCCTCAGTTTGGCGCGCAATCGCGCAGGCGTGGCAGGCAGATCGGTGACTTGCACACCGGTTGCATCACGGATCGCGTTCAGGAGCGCCGGCGCCGTAGGGATCAGCGCATGTTCGCCCAGGCCCTTGGCACCGAAAGGACCGTGCGCGTCGGGTTCTTCGATGATCAGCGTCTCGATGGGCGGAATGTCACCAATTGTGGGGATCAGGTAGTCATGCAGGTTGTCGGTGCGCCCCGGCAGGTACTCTTCCATCAGCGCCATACCGAGCCCTTGTGCAACGCCGCCCTGCACCTGTCCTTCCACAAGCTGCGGATTGATCGCGCGCCCGACGTCATGGGCCGCCACGATCCGCAGCGGCTGGACCGTGCAGAGGTCCTTGTCAACCTCGACCACCGCCAGATGCGCGGCATAGCCGAATTGCGCATAGGGATGGCCCTGCCCGTTCGCGTCTAGCGGCAAGGTGGGTGGATCGTAGGTTTCCTCTGCGTGCAGCACGTACCCCTGCGCGTCGCATGGCAGATCAGACAGCGCGAGGCGATGAGTCTTGGCGGCATCGCGGATCTCGATCACATCCCCTTCGAAGCGCAGACTGGCGGTCTTGTCGGCATTGACCCGCGCAAGGATGTCCGCCCGCAAAGCCTCGGCACTGAGCCGCGCGGCATTGCCGGATACAAAAGTCTGGCGCGAGGCCGAGGTCTTGCCAGCATCGGGTGTAACATCCGTATCCGCGCCGATCAGCGTGACCGCGTCCACCGGCACACCAAGGGTCGTGGCAAAGATCTGCGCGATCACCGTGTTCGATCCCTGCCCGATATCCACCGCACCCTGATGCAGGATCAGCGTTCCATCCGCGCGCACGCCGCATTTCATGGTCGACGGATTTGGTAGAGAGGTGTTGCCGCAGCCATACCACCCGCCTGCAACGCCGACACCGCGGCGCTGCGCGGGATGGGTCTTGTTCCAGGCTGCCACCTCGGCCAACGCGCCTTGCCAGGCTGGGCGCAACGCCGCAAAGCAAGCGCGGATGCCAACGCCGCTCTCGAACACCTGTCCACATACCGTGGGCGTTCCGTTTTCCAGCGCATTGAGGATGCGGAACTCCAGCCGGTCCATCCCCAGCTTGTCCGCCAGAAGGTCGAACAAGCTTTCCTGCACGGCCGCGGACTGCGGTACACCGAAGCCGCGAAACGCCCCTGACGGCACGCAATGCGTGTGGATGCCCTGCGCCTGTGCGCGGTAGTCGGAGATCTTGTAGGGCCCGGAAGCATGGACGGGCACCCGGTTGGCAACCGTTGGCCCCCAACTGGCATACGCCCCAGTGTTGAACTGGCCGTCAAAGGTCATGCCCTTCAACCTCCCATCGGAAGTTGCACCGATACGAGCCGTGATGCGGGCCGGGTGGCGTTTGGTGGTCGATTGCATCGACTCCGTCCGGCTGTAGGCCATCCGCACGGCCTGTCCGGTCTTGAGGGCGGCCAATGCGATATAGGGCTGCACTGACAGGTCGAGCTTCGACCCGAACCCGCCCCCGACGCCCGTGGGCACGACACGCACGGCGCTTTCGGGCAGACCCAAGATATCCGCCAGAGCCTCCCGGTCCATCACCGGAGCCTGGGTGCAGGCGTGCACTTCCAGCCGGTCGTCGACCATCTGCGCGAAGCCCGCCTCGGGCTCGATATACGCGTGTTCGACAAATGAGGTCGTAAAAGACCCCTCGACAGTGACCGCCGCCGCCGTCAGCGCCGCATCTGCATCCCCGCAGGACACAAACCCCTTGCACATCACGTTGCCGGGTCGGTCGGCGTGCAAGTCCACCGCCCCGGGCGCCAGCGCCTCCCCCATGGACAGAGCGGCGGGCAGTTCCTCCCATGTGACGGGCAACTGCGTTTCATCGAGCATCTGGAGCGCCGACGCAGTGCCGATCACAGCCGCCACCGCCTCTCCGCGGAAGCGGGTTTCGGACACGGCGAAGACCGGCTGGTCTGCAAAGGCCGGGATCACGCCGAACGTGGCCTTACCCGGTATATCGGCAGCGGTCAGGATGGTCACGATGCCGGGCGTGGCCTCCGCCCAGCCGGTCAGGTAGCCCAGGTCGAACCGCGCCCGGTGGAAAGGCGATCGGATCACACGCAGGTGCAGTGCATCCACCGGCGCGACGTCGTCGCCAAAACGCTCAGTCCCGTCCAGCTTGCCCGCACCATCGAGCCGCCGGATCGGCTGGCCAATGCGCCCACCGCCGGACGGCAGCGGATGCGCTTGGCCGGCCTCCAGCACCGCATCGATGATCTTGCGATACCCGGTACAGCGGCACAGAACGCCACCCAGTGCATCTTGCACCGATGCCTCGCTGATCGGTGCGCCGCTCCGTAACAGGGCCAGTGCCGACACCATCATGCCCGGCGTGCATATGCCGCACTGTGCCGCGCCATGCGCGTCAAAACTTTCGGCCAAGGCATCTGCTGCATCATCCGATCCACGCAAGCCGGCCAGCGTCTCGACCCTGCGACCCTCGGCCTGATGGGTTGGTGTCAGGCAGGCGCAAACCGCAGCGCCGTCCAGCAAGACAGTGCACGCCCCGCAATCTCCTGCGTCGCAGCCGACCTTGACGTCGCGCGCCCCGCAGCGCTCGCGCAGACTGTAGGACAACCGCTCCCCCGGCAGCGGGCGCGCCATCACCGCGGACCCGTTGAGCATGAAGCTGACACTGTCGAGACCGACGCGCTTATCCACCTGAAGCCGCCTTCTGCAAGGCACGTGCGATCTGATGTGGCACAGCTTCGGACCTGTAGCGTGCATCGGCACGTACGTCACTGATCGGAGAGAGGTCCGCAAGACCGACCGGATCAATCCGAACATCAGCGGGCGATTGGCCGACCAACGCCGCCTCCAGTACCGGTAGACGGCGTGCGACCGGCGAACAGGCTCCCACGGCGACCCGCGCCTCCGCAATCAGGCCAGACTTGTCCAAAACCACAAGGACCGCAGTCATCGCGATGGAGATCACAAGATACCGCCGCGCACCGAGTTTCTCGAAAGCCGACGTGGCGCCCTCCGGAACGGGCGGGCCATGCAGGGCCACCATTATCTCGCCGGCCCGCAGGTCGGTTGTGCGCGGGCCCTTCAGGAAATCCGCCAGCGGCAGGCGCCGCCGCCCGCTCGGACCAACGAGTTCCACCTCGGCGTCCAACACCAACAGCGGTGGCACCCCGTCCGCTGCGGGGGACGCGTTGCACAAGTTGCCCGCCACCGTGCCCGCGTTCTGGATTTGCACGCTGCCGACTTCCTTCGCAGCGGCGCGCAAAGCGTCGAACGCGGGGGGCAGGTTCGCACGGACAATCTCCGACCAGGTTGTGGCCGCCCCGATGCGCCAGCCATCATCCGACACCGCCAGCGCCCGCAACTCCGGCATGCGGGTGATGTCCAGTATGCTCTGGCTCAGGGGCGCATGGCCTCGGGATGGAAAATAGTCCGTGCCGCCCGCGATGACCGCTGGGGCATGCGCCGCCATCAGGTCGATCGCTTCATCAAGCGATTGTGGCGCAAAATACGAGGCGGACATCGGCGATTCCCTCTTTCGGAAATTCGTTTGCATGCAAATGGTATGAAGGGCGATCCACGGCTGTCAACGGAATTGTCCGGACAGCCCTTGCCGCCCAAGTAGCGGCCTCGGATTTGGGAATGGTAGACGAGATCGAAGGGGATGGCGGGCCTCAGGCCGTCATCTGATTGATCGCCCGATCTGCTGACACGGCAGCGGCGGTGCGGTTATCGACGCCCATTTTCTGAAAGATCGTCTCAAGATGCTTGTTGATGGTTCGGCTGC
Organism: Tropicimonas sp. S265A; assembly: GCF_049800835.1. NCBI lineage: Bacteria > Pseudomonadati > Pseudomonadota > Alphaproteobacteria > Rhodobacterales > Roseobacteraceae > Tropicimonas > Tropicimonas sp. S265A. The sequence goes on along the minus strand of NZ_JBNAFU010000008.1, from coordinate 186,118 downwards.
TCAGATCGAGGATCTGGGCAATGTCGCGGTTCGTCTTGCCCAAGGACAACCAGAACAGCACCTCCGCCTCCCTTGGGGTCAATCCGAACGTCCTTTCAAGATGCTGGTAAGGCGACTCGCCATCCTGACCCGACACTTTCAGCAGGATTTCCGAGGACGGCGAGGTACCGATGTAGGACAAGGCGATATCGTTCAGCATGAAGGTCCGCGCAGGCGAGGCGGGCAAACGCAGGCTTGCGGACAGCCACCCCTCGAAATCGGCATGTTTCGCAGTACGCAGAACACCCTCAACCACCATCGGCTCGATCATGCTCATGGCCTTTGGACTGCCCCATAGCACGGTCCCGTCGAGGTTGACGGCCACTACCGATCGCCCAGATGTATCAAGGGCTTGGCGCGCGCTTTGAATGGCCTTCGCGTTCAGGATATGGGTCGTGATCCGGGCCACCAACTCATCGATAACTGCGGGCTTGGTCAGGTAATCGACACCGCCGGCCATCAGCCCTTTGATGATATGCTCGGACTCGGTCAGACCGGTCATGAAGATGACCGGGGCATAGGCCAGCCGTTCATCGGCTTTGAGCCGGCGACAGGTTTCGAACCCGTCCAGATCCGGCATAACCGCATCCATCAGGATCACATCCGGCAGAACGCGCGCGGCAAGCTCCAGCGCCGCCGCGCCGTTGCGCGCGACCACGACGCTGATCCCGTTTTCCTCCAGCGCGGTGGAAATCATGCTCAGCGACTCAGGGCTGTCATCGACGACAAGCGCAATGTTGCGGTGGTCGGGGTCACAGTATGGCATTCTGCGCCTCCTCCAACATATCGACCACTCCGGGCAGATCATAGACAGAGGTCATCTTGTTCAGCCGAACGAGCATCGGGCCGCGCAAACTGCCTTTCTCCGCCAGTTCGGCGATGCGTTCGGACAATGCCGAGGCCATGCCGTTTCTGGCCAGCTCGATCAGTTCCTCGCGCTCGGCGGCAGTCAAGATCGCGACCGGCCTGATCTTGGGAGGCGCCGCGTCGTCAAGGATCAGTTGCAAGCGCAGAATCTCGGCGATCCGGGCCAGCAGATCGTCGAGGTTGTAGGGCTTGGCAAGAAATGCATCGCTGAGTGCCACCTCCGGCGCGCGGCGCGCCTCATCCATGGCATGGCCCGAAATCATCACGATCGGGGTCGAACTGTGCGCCCCCTTGCGCAAGGCCGCCGCCAGCGCCCAGCCGTCCTGACCGGGCAGATCGATGTCGAGAATAAACAAATCCGGGGTGATGTCGTTGAGCATGAAGAGCGCCTGTTCCGCGTTCGAGGCGGTCAGGACCGCAAACCCGAGAGGCGACAGGAAACTGTCCACCAGCGCCAGATGATTGGGGTCGTCATCCACGACGAGCAAAGTCTTGCGCGACCCCGCGATGCGCCGAATGGACAGGTTGCGCGTCTCCGCCTTGGGGGCGGTGCTGGCGTGCTTTGTATCAACCGGAACCGACGGTAGCATCAGGCGTACGCGAAATACGCATCCCTGCCCGACCACGCTTTCCACCTCGATATCGCCGCCGAGTATCTCCACCAGCAACTTCGTAATGGTCAACCCGAGACCGGAGCCTGCGGTTGTCACCTGTGAGCCGCGCTCGAAAGGCTCCCAGATTCGCTGCAAATCCTCCTCCGCAATGCCGGTTCCGGTGTCGCGAACTTCCAGCAGCGCAACCTCGTTGCGGTAATTGATCCGCAGAGAGACCTCGCCCTCCTCCGTGTACCGGATGGCGTTGGACAGCAGGTTGATGATGATCTGCCGCAGTCGCTTTTCGTCGAAGGTGATCCAGATCGGAAGGTGGTCGCTGGTCTCCATCGAGAAGGTCAGCCCCTTCTCCCGCGCAGCCTCGTCGAAGATCGACGCAACCTGTTGCAGGAAGAGGCGCAGGTTGATCCGGTCGCGGCTGATCTCCAGCCGCCCGGCCTCGATCCGGGAGATGTCCAGCAAGCCTTCGATCAAACCGGCCAGATGCTCGCTGCTGCGCCGGATCGTTGTGATCGAATTGCGCCGCTTGTCGGGAATATCGGGCGACTTTTCCAGGATTTGCGCGAACCCGTAGATGGAATTCAACGGCGTGCGCAATTCGTGACTCAGTCCGGTCATGTAGCGGGTCTTGGCGAGATTGGCGGCTTCGGCCTTCTCCTTGGCGCGCTGCAGTTCAAGGTCGGTGCGTTCATGCGCGCGCACCTCAAAGAGCAATCGCTCGGTTTGCTTTTCCGCTTCGTCGCGCGCCTGATGCTGACTTTCGGAGATCAGCAGGTACATCCACACGACGATACCGATAACGATCAACACCATGGAGAATATCACCCAGAGCACGGCATCGAAATTCTCCGCATTCTGAAAATTGCGGACAAGCAAGAGTAATCCGCCAAACGCCGCCCCGAGCAGCGATGTGACCGCGACAAACCGCGACATACGCGACATCAACGCGACGGCAATGGGCTGCGGAAACACCTGCATCAGCAGACCGCGTGACATGTCCGCCGCCCGTGCGTGGGGTTTGCAGGCATCGCGGCAGTTGCTGTCGAGTGTGCAGCAAAGCGAGCAGATCGGCCCGGCATGGAACGGGCAATGGGTCATATCCTCGGGATCGAAGCTGTATTCGCAGATGATGCAGGTGTTCTCGACCTTCTCGGGGGCCACTCGCGCGATGTAGTAGCGCCCGCGCGTGGCCCAGGCGATCACCGGAGCGAGCACAAACGAGCTTCCCAACGCGATGAAAGACGAGGTGGCTTCGGGCAGCGCGCCGAACACGCCGCCATAGGCCAGCAGGGACAGGACGCAGGCAGTTGCCATGGACCCGATGCCCACCGGGTTGATGTCATAGAGATGCGCGCGGCGAAACTCGATGCCCGGCGGGCTGAAGCCAAGGGGTTTGTTGATCACCAGATCGGCCACGAGCGCTCCGATCCAAGCGAGTGCGACATGCGAATAGAGCGCAAGCGTGCTCTCCAGTGCGCCGAATACGCCCAGTTCCATCAGCATCACGGCGATGCCGACGTTGAACACCAGCCAAACGACGCGCCCCGGGTGCGCGTGGGTCAGGCGCGAGAAGAAGTTCGACCACGCGATAGAGCCGGCATAAGCATTGGTCACGTTGATCTTGAGCTGGCTGAGAATGACGAATGAACTCGTCAGCAGCAGCACCAGCACAGGCGAGTTGATGGTCTGGTTGAACACGGTTTCGTACATACGCGTCGGATCGGTTGCATCTTCTGCCGGGACACCGTTCGCGATGGCCAACGTGATCAGGTAGGACCCCGCAAGCATCTTGAGCATTCCGAGCACCGACCAGCCGGGTCCCGCCACGATCAGCGCCCCCCACCAGCGGCGCTTGTCGGCGGACGTCTTGGGTTCGGGCAGAAAGCGCAGGTAGTCGACCTGTTCGCCAACCTGCGCGATCAGCGAGAAGATGACGCCGGATGCCGCGCCAAGCATGATCAGCTTGGCTGCGTTTGTCTCGGCTTGCGGCGCGTTTCCCTGAAAGCTCGACCACCCCTCGAAGTCGTAACCCACGAAGGCCAGAATGACGAACGGCGTGATGTGCAACACGACCCAGAATGGCTGCGTCCAGGCCTGAAAGGCCGAGATCTTGGAGAAACCGTTGATCACGAGCGGGATCACGACCAGCGCGCTGATCAGATAGCCCAGAACCAGTGGGATGCCGAAGCAGTAATCCAGCGCAAGCGCCAGAATGGCCGCTTCGAGCGCGAAGAAGATGAAGGTGAAGGTCGCGTAAATCAGCGAGGTGATCGTGGAGCCGATATAGCCGAAGCCGGCCCCGCGCGTGAGCAGGTCGATATCCACGCTGTAGCGGGCCGCGTAATAGCTTATTGGGAACGCAGTCAGAAACAGAAACGCGCCGACCAGCATGATCGCCATGATCGCGATGTCAAATCCGTAAGTCAGGGTCAGCGCCCCGCCGATCGCCTCCAGCGCAAGAAAGGAAATCGATCCGATCGCCGTGTTGGCCACCCTGGCATAGGACCAGCGACGGGCGCGCCGCGCGGTGAACCGCAGGGCGAAGTCTTCCATCGTCTCGTTGGCGACCCAACGGTTATAGCGCCGTTTTTCCTTTGTCGCGCGGTATAGAGTTGCCATCGGGCCCCCGGGTCAATCACCCCTGTACACACAAGCGGGCGCGCTGTCACCAACAGCCAAAAGCGCCTCCCCTACACCTTTTGCCCTCTCCGTTCTCAAAGCAGCCTACAGGGTAGTAACGCGCAAAAGGATACGTCAATCGACGTATACGGCTTTCCGCGCTCCTTCGACCAAGGTCGGATCAGAAGGCAGTCCGCTGCCCGATTTTTCATCTTATCCCGACAAGGAGCTGTCATGACTGATCGTAAAACCCCTGAAAACCCGGCTGGCCCAAGCAGACGCGCAGTCATGGCCGGCGGCACTGCGCTTGCGGCCTCGCTGTTCCTGCCCAAGAACCTGCGCGCGCAGGATTTTCCAACCGCCGAGGTGAACACCACGGGCCTTGCCGTTACGGACGACACGGTAACGATCGGCATCCTGCACTCGATCACCGGCACGATGGCGATTTCCGAAACCGGGTCGGTGCAGGCGGAAAAGCTTGCCATCGAACAGATCAACGCACAGGGCGGCATTCTGGGCCGCAAAATCGAGTACATCCAGGAAGACGGCGCGTCCGACTGGCCGACATTCGCGGAAAAAGCCCGCAAACTGCTGGTCAACGACAAGGTCGCCTCGGTCATGGGTTGCTGGACATCCGCAAGCCGCAAGGCCGTTCTGCCGGTGTTCGAACAGCATAACGGGTTCCTCTATTATCCGACGTTCTACGAAGGCCTCGAACAGTCGCCGAACGTTATCTACACCGGGCAGGAGGCCACCCAGCAGATCATCGCTGGCCTCGACTGGGTGACGCAGACCAAGGGTGCAAAGACCTTCTACCTGCTTGGCTCGGACTACATCTGGCCGCGCACGTCCAACAAGATCGCGCGGGCCCATATCGAGAAGTTCATGGAGGGCACAAGCGTTGTCGGCGAGGAGTACTATCCGCTCGGTCACACACAGTTCAACTCGGTCATCAACAAGATCCGCCTGCGCAAGCCGGACGTGATCTATGCCATCGTCGTGGGTGGCTCGAACGTGGCGTTCTACAAGCAGCTGAAGGCCGCCGGTATCGACCCGACCGAGGAAAGCCCGATCGTTCTGACCATCTCCGTCACGGAAGACGAGATCCGCGGGATCGGCGGTGAAAACGTCGAGGGCGCCTATGCCTGCATGAAATACTTCCAGAGCCTTGAGAACGAAAACAACCTTGATTTCGTGGCCGCGTTCAAGGAAATGTGGGGGGAGGACATGGTCATCGGCGACGTGACGCAAGCCGCCTACCTTGGCCCGTGGCTGTGGAAAGCCGCGGTCGAAAAGGCAGGCTCCTTCGACGTCGACAAGGTCCGCGAGGCGAGCCCGGGCATCGAGATGACCACCGCCCCTGAAGGCTACGTCAAGGTGCACGAGAACCATCACCTCTGGTCCAAGACCCGGGTGGGTCGCGCGCAGGCGGATGGTCAGTACGAGGTCGTGTTCGAGACGGCAGACCTGGTGGAGCCGGACCCCTTCCCCGAAGGCTACCAGTAACCTGCCCGGGGCGGGCGTGATGCCAGGCGCGCCTGCCCCGTTCCCGTTCCCCTTTTGACAATTCCCACTCCCCCCAGAGGTGTTTGATGTTTTCCGGCTACTCAATGGGCGAACTCGGCGCGATTTTCGCGATGCAGGGTTTCGCAGGACTGATCCTGTTTTCCGTTTTTGTACTCATGGCCCTGGGGCTGGCGATCATCTTTGGGCAGATGGGCGTAATCAACATGGCCCATGGCGAGTTCATGATCCTTGGCGCCTACGTCACTTATCTGACCTCCAATTTCTTTGCTGCCTATCTGCCGGAGCTGTTCGGCATCTATTTCTTCGTGGCGATGATCCTTGCATTCATCGCCTCAGGCCTTTTGGGCCTGCTGGTCGAGTGGGGGCTCATCCGACATTTGTACAAGCGCCCACTTGACACGCTTCTGGCAACCTGGGGCCTGAGCCTGATCCTGCAACAGGTGTACCGCAGTGTGTTTGGCGCGCGCGAGGTCGGGGTCACGATCCCGGACTGGATGATGGGGTCGCTGCCGTTGACCGACCTCGTGGAAGTGCCGATCAACGGCATCTTCGTGATGATCCTCGCGACCTGCATTTCCATCGCTGTTTACGTGATGATGTTTCGGTCATCCTGGGGCTTGCAGGTGCGCGCGATCAACCAGAACCGGGTCATGGCCGATGCCGTCGGCATCAACACGTCCTGGACGGACCGGCTGACCTTTGGCATCGGCTGCGGTGTGGCCGGGGTTGCGGGATCGGCCTTCACGATGATCGGCTCGACCGGGCCCACGGCAGGCCAGCTTTACATCGTGGACACGTTCCTCGTGGTCGTCTTCGGCGGCGCGGGTAGCCTGCTGGGCACCATCGCCAGCGCGTTTTCCATCAGCCAGGCACAGTCGATCATGGAATTCTTCCTGTCCGGCTCGATGGCCAAGGTCCTGACCCTGCTCGTGGTGGTCGGCATCCTGATGGTGCGTCCGCAAGGTCTCTTTTCCCTCAAACTGCGCAAGTAAGGAGCCACCGAGATGCATGCTGCTTCCAACCGTATCTTCACCCGGCAAGACCTGATTGCGTTTGCCATTCTCGCCGCCGTGATCTTCGTCGTCCTGCCACTGGCGCTGGACAGTTTCCGGCTGAACCTCTTCGGAAAGTACCTCACCTATGCCTTCGTCGCCGTCGGGCTGGTCCTGTGCTGGGGCGCAGGCGGCATCCTGAGCCTTGGTCAGGGGGTGTTCTTCGGCCTTGGCGGCTACTGCATGGCGATGTTCCTGAAGCTCGAGGCCTCCACCCCGGAGAACACCGCGATTCAGTCCACCCCCGGCATCCCGGATTTCATGGACTGGAACCAACTGACCGCGCTGCCTTGGTGGTGGGAGCCGTTCAACAATCTGGCCTTTGCCCTGCTTGCCGTGGTCGCTGTGCCGGTACTGTTTGCCTTCATCATCGGGGTTGCGATGTTCACCCGCCGTGTGGGCGGGGTCTATTTCGCGATCATCACGCAGGCCTTCGCAGCAATCCTGACCATCCTGATCATCGGCCAGCAAGGCTTCACCGGTGGGGTCAACGGCATCACCGACCTGCGCACGCTGAACGGCTGGGACATCCGCACCGACGAGGCGAAGGAGTTCCTCTACTACGTCAACGGAGTGCTGCTGTTTGTCTGCCTTGCGATTGCCCAATACGTCCGCAGATCGAAGCTCGGACGCCTTCTGATCGCGATCCGCGACCAAGAGGACCGCGTGCGGTTCTCCGGCTACAATGTCGCGAACTTCAAGATTTTCGTCTTCTGCCTCGGGGCGGCCTTTGCCGGCGTCGGCGGAGCCATGTTCACCCTCCAGGTCGGCTTCATGTCGCCTACGCTGGTTGGGATCGTCCCCTCGATCGAGATGGTGATTTTCTGCGCAGTTGGCGGGCGTCTGTCCATCGTCGGGGCCGTCTACGGTGCCCTGCTGGTGAACTGGGCGAAAACCCTGCTGTCGGAGAGCTTTCCTGAGCTTTGGCTTCTTGGCCTAGGCGGACTGTTCATCGCGGTGGTCATGTTGTTCCCGAACGGGCTGGCGGGTGTTTACTCCGAGCATGTGGCGCCACGCATCGCCGCGCTTCTAAAGAAAAAGCCAGACGCGCAAGAACCCGCGGCAAAGCCGACCCTTAAGACCGCTGCGGAATAGGAGAGCGAGATGCAAGGACACAACCCAAATTTCGTGCTCGCTGTCGAAGGGCTCACCGTGTCGTTCGACGGATTCAAGGCAGTGGATGACTTGAGCTTCTATGTGGAGCCAAACGAATGCCGCGTGATCATCGGTCCAAACGGGGCGGGCAAGACCACCGTTCTGGACCTGATCTGCGGACGGACCAAGGCCACCAGCGGCTCGGTCAACTTCAAGGGGCTTGAACTGCTCGACAAGCGCGAGGATCAGATCGTTCTGGCCGGTGTCGGGCGCAAGTTCCAGACCCCATCGGTCTATGAAGACCTGACGGTCTTTGAAAACCTTGAGCTGTCTTATCCACGCGGACACAGCGTGTTCGGCGCCTTGCTGTTCCGGCGGGATTCTGAGGTGAAGGACCGGATTTCAGAGATCGCGAGGACGATCTTTCTGGACGAGCTTCTGGATGAAAAGGCGGCGTTCCTGAGCCATGGACAGAAGCAATGGCTGGAAATCGGAATGCTGCTGATTCAGGATCCAGAACTCTTGATGCTCGATGAACCTGTCGCAGGCATGTCCGTCGCAGAGCGCAAGAAGACCGCGGAGTTGCTGAACAAGATCATCAAGGACCGCGCCGTTATCGTGATCGAACATGACATGGGCTTTGTTGCGGATATCGCGACACGCGTCACCGTCCTGCACCAGGGCAAAACCCTGTCCGAAGGATCGATGGAGCGGGTGCAGAACGACCCCAAAGTTGTCGAAGTCTATCTGGGCCACTGAAGGAGCGTACCGATGCTGTCTGTTGAAAACCTCTGTGCGGCGTATGGCGAGTCCGAAGTGCTCCACAGCCTCGATCTTGATGTGAAACCCGGCGAGATCGTCGCGATCATGGGCCGGAACGGGATGGGCAAGACCACCCTGATGAAGACCCTGATGGGGATCGTGCCTGAAAAGGACGGCGACGCGAAGGTCGGCGGGACGTCCGTTGCCGGTATGAAACCGCACCAGCGCGTCTCAGCCGGGATCGCTTATGTGCCACAGGGGCGGATGATTTTCTCGGCGATGACCGTGCGCGAGAATATCGAGACCGGGTTGACCTCCACCGGCTCAAAATCCGTGCCGGAGGACATCTACGAGTTGTTTCCGGTCCTTTTGGAAATGAAGTCCCGCCGCGGCGGCAATCTTTCAGGCGGACAGCAACAGCAACTGGCGATCGCGCGCGCGCTGGCGAGTGATCCGAAGGTCTTGCTTCTGGATGAACCCACAGAGGGCATCCAGCCATCCATCATACGCGAGATGGCCCGCACCCTGCGCAAGATCCGTGATCAGACCGGCCTGACCATCATCGTTTCGGAACAAGTTCTGAGCTTTGCCCTGGATGTCGCCGACCGCGTCATCGTGATCGAAAACGGTACCTTCGTACACGACAGCCCGCGTGACGGCATCGACGAAGACCGCGTCGCAAAATTTCTATCGGTCTGACTTTGAAGAGAGAGAGGAACCTACAATGGCTGACACATTGATCTCTGTTGATCTGAGCGAAAGCCCGCACAAGAATGAAAACGTGCACAATCGCTGGCATCCCGATATTCCGATCAACGTCTGGGTGGAGCCTGGGGACGACTTCAAGATCGAAACCTACGATTGGACCGGCGGACAGATCAAGAACGACGACGATGCGTCGGACGTCCGCGATGTGGAGCTTGAGCAGGTGCACTATCTGTCCGGGCCGATCGGTGTCAAAGGCGCCGAACCAGGCGACCTGTTGGTGGTCGATATCCTTGATATCGGGGCCAAGGAGGAAATGCTCTGGGGCTTCAACGGGTTCTTTTCCAAGCAGAATGGCGGGGGCTTCCTGACTGAGCATTTCCCCGAAGCACAGAAGTCGATCTGGGACTTTGACGGCATGTTCACCAAGTCCCGACACGTACCGGGCGTGAAATACGCGGGCCTGATCCATCCGGGGCTCATCGGCTGTCTGCCCGACCGCAAGATGCTGGACATGTGGAACAGCCGCGAAACGAAACTGTTCAATACGGACCCCGAACGCGTACCGCCACTGGCCGCGCTGCCCAACACGCAAAGCGCGCATATGGGCGCAATGAAGGGCGAAGACCGCGACAAGGCTGCTACCGAGGCCGCGCGAACCGTTCCCCCGCGCGAGCACGGCGGCAATTGCGACATCAAGGATCTCAGCCGCGGCTGCAAGATCTATTTCCCGGTCTACGTCGACGGTGCCGGTCTATCGATGGGGGATCTGCACTTCAGCCAGGGTGATGGTGAGATCACCTTCTGCGGCGCGATCGAGATGGCAGGGTGGCTTCATCTGAAAGTCGAGCTGATCAAGGGCGGTGTCGAGAAATACGGGATCAAGAACCCGATCTTCAAACCCTCCCCGATCAAGCCGGTCTATGACGACTACCTTATTTTTGAAGGCATCAGCGTCGATGAAAGCGGTGAACAACACTACCTCGATGTTCATGTCGCCTATCGTCAGGCCTGCTTGAACGCGATCGAATACCTGAAGAAATTCGGCTATTCGGGGGCGCAGGCCTACGCAATTCTGGGAACGGCGCCCGTGCAAGGGCATATCTCGGGTGTCGTGGACATCCCGAATGCCTGCGCAACCCTATGGCTTCCAAATGACATCTTCGATTGGGACATGATGCCAAATGCGGCGGGACCGACCAAATACCTCGACGGTTCGGTGGACATTCCGTTGGCACCCGATTTGTGAGCGACGCCGCGTGAGGGGCCTTCGGGCCTCTCACCCCTCGAGTTCCAGGAGAAACTGATGCCCGTTTACGACTACCTGTGTGAAGACTGCGGCCCGTTCACCGCGCTAACTCCGATATCGAACTACAAGGACCCGTGCGACTGTCCGTTCTGCGCGGCAGAGAGTCCTCGCGTGATGCTCAACGTGCCGCGCCTAGCCATGATGAGCCAGACGACACGGCATGCGCACGCCACGAACGAGCGCAGCGCAGACAGTCCGAAACGGTCCGCGCACGGTCCCGGATGCAGTTGCTGTTCGGGGGCCAGCAAGGCGCCGTCGAAAACCTTGCACCATTCGGATGGGTCGAAATCGTTCCCGACCAAGCGTCCCTGGATGATCTCTCACTAACGGCGCACCCTAGCGGTACAGCCGGATTGCAGAGATGGCGATCTCTGCATCGAAGACGCGGCCGATGGCGAGAATACCAATCCGCCTGAGGCGCGCCGGATCGAACAAGGTTTCGGTCTTGTGGGACACAAACGCGCCGAACGGTACCTGCACGGTACGCCAAGCCGGCAATGCCGTGAATTCTGCGCGATATGACTGCCACGGTCGGGTGAGTTGGTCCGTGCGCACCCGCAGATCGTACCGTTCGGAGTTGCCGGCAACCTCGATCTCAAGTCCGTCCCACCCGCTGGCATCCAGTGCGCTGCCATCTGCCCGCAGGTCAGATGCGATCTGAACGAAGCCACCGTTGTTTTCCAGCGAAACGGCACCGCGCAGGACGGTGGCCGCGCGACCGCGAAACACCTCCCGCGAGAGCGCCCCTTCAGACACACCGCCCATCACGCTGTCGCCGACGAATTCCCACTTTGGGTCAAGCTCTCGGGTGTCGTTGGACATGAATGCGCCCCGTTTCGGACTTGGATTGGCAGGGCTGCATCAGGCGCGGATCGGTGCGAAAATGCAAGTGCGGCCCGCCGGTTCTGCAAAAGGTGTGGATAGATCGCGACGGATGCGCGACAACAGGGCATGGTCATACCCCTGTACCTTCGAACCTATTGTGAAGTCGTGCTCTGAAATGCCTTCTCCGGCGGAAACTTCGGTGTCGGATGGGAAGGCAGGGGTGGACCTGTCCGATCTGATCGCTTGCCCCAATTGCGACGCGCTCTACCGCATGCCCGCGATCGAGAACGGTGCACGCGCGCGGTGCTTGCGCTGTCACACGGTGCTGACCGCACCGCATGACACGGCCATGACACGGATCGTGATGCTCGCCACCACATCGTTCATTCTGATGGTAGCGGCAGTCTTCTTTCCATTCCTCGAACTGACGGCGGTCGGGCGCACGCAACGCAGCTCACTTCTGGATGTCGCACTGGTTTTTGCCGACGGTCCGTTTCTGGGCCTCGCTCTGGCTGTGGGCGCGTTGGTTATCTTTCTGCCGCTGTTGCGACTGACGGCCGTTTTGTATGTCATCGGTCCGATGGCCCTTGGCTGGCGCCCGGCGCGTCACGCGCGCGCGGTCTTGCGGTTCGACGAACGGATCAGACCCTGGGCCATGTCCGAGGTGTTCATCGTCGGCGTGGCGGTTGCACTGATCAAGATCGCCGGGCTGGCGCATGTCTCGCTTGGACCGGCCTTTTGGGCTTTTGCCGTGCTGGTTCTGATAAACACCTACAAAGACACGTTCATGTGTCGGTTGACGCTATGGAAAACCCTCGAACTTCGCAGCGCATAACGACCGCCGCCGACCGCGGTCTGTTCGGGTGCCCGAGTTGCGGACGGGTGCACGCGGCCCCGGTGCCAAAGCGATGCGACCGGTGCAAAAGGGCCTTGCGCGCCGATCGCAGCGATCCCAGCCTGCAAAAAGTCTGGGCGTGGTGGCTGGTCGGGTTGATGGCGTATATCCCGGCCAACCTCTACCCGATGCTGCTGACGTCCAGCCTGGGCCACACTTACGAAAGCACGATCATCGGCGGCGTGATCGAGCTTATCCAAGGCGGTACCTATGCCGTTGCCGGCATCGTGTTTCTGGCCAGCGTCGCGATCCCGATCAGCAAGTTCTTTGCGATTGCCTATCTTGCGATCAGCCTGCAACGCCACGACCAGATGCGGGTTGGAGCCCGGTTCCACCTGTATGAGATTGTCGAGTTCATCGGGCGGTGGTCCATGATCGACGTGTTTGTCGTTGCCATCCTCGCCACCTTGGTTCAATTGGATTTTGCAGCCACCATCAACCCCGGCATCGCCGCGATTTGCTTTGCTCTTTCTGTCGCATTCACAATGCTTTCAGCGCTAAGCTTCAACCCGAAACGCATCTGGGCGAACGGAGCCCCACAGACCCAATGACAGACACCTCCCCTCCGCCCCCCGAGGTCGAAGCTCCGAACCAGTCGGTGTTCCGCAACCTTTCGCTGGTCTGGCTGGTGCCCGTTATCGGTCTTGTCGTGTCGCTGCTGGTGGCGTGGCAAGCCTACAGCGAACGCGGGACCCTGATCGATATCCGCTTCGAGAATGGTGCCGGCATCACGCCGGGCGAGACCACCTTGCAGTTCCGCGACGTCGTGATCGGCGAGGTGGAAGACATCCGGTTCGGGGCGAACCTGGACACCGTGATCGTCCGCGTGCGCGTGAGGAACGAGGTGCTGCCCTATCTCGATGATGACGCAGCCTTCTGGGTCGTCCGGCCCGAGATTTCCGCGCGCGGCGTGACCGGGTTGTCCACGGTCGTCTCCGGCGTCTACATCGAAGGTGCGTGGGACGCCGTTCCCGAAACCGGAGTGCGGGATTTCACCGGGCTCGAATCCCCACCATTCCTGCGCCCGGGCGAGGAAGGCACCGAGATCACGTTGCAGGTGCCCGCCGGGATCAAGCTTCAGGGCGGCGCGCCGATCCTGCTGCGCGGTATCGCAGTCGGTCGGCTGGACACCCCACGCCTGAGCAACAGTGGCCAGGCGATTATCGCCCGCGGCTTCATCGAAAGCCCATTCGACCAGAACCTGGCTGAAGGCACACGGTTCTGGGATGCCTCGGGCGTTTCGTTCGGTTTTGGCAGCGGTGGCCTTTCGGTAAACATCGAAAGCCTCGCAGCCCTGCTTAGTGGCGGGGTTGCGTTCGACCAGATCTATGAGGATGGCGCTGCACTTGGCGCGGGCTCCGTTTTTCAGGTCTATGCGTCGGAGGAGGCCGCCATCGCCAGCGCCTTCTCCCGCCCCGTGGATGGCGAAGTGCCCGTAACGATTCAATTGGACAGCTACAACCCCGGCCTGCGGCCCGGATTGCAGGTACGCGCGACCGGACGGCCTGTCGGGCATGTCTCCGAAAGCTACGTACGCTCATTCGATACCGCGTCCGGGCCCGTACGCAGACAGGTCGCGGTTCTTTTGCTGGACCCGGTTGCACTGGGCCTGACCGAGGGCGCAGATTCCGAGGAGGTGTACGATTACCTTGCCGAAGAGGTGGACCGCGGTTTGCGCGCGAGGGTCAGTTCCGCAGGTTTGATCGCGTCCGAGTTGCGGATCGATCTGGCTATGGTCCGCAACCCCGACACCGCCGTATTCGACCGGGATGCCGATCCATTTGCGCGCGTCCCGATGACTTCAGCCCCGGCGAGCAGCCTCAATTCGACTGCCGAAAACCTGATGGACCGCGTTGCCGAACTGCCATTCGAGGAGTTTCTGCTTCAGGCCACAGATACACTCGCCAGTATCGAGAGCCTCGCTGCGGATGCAGACCTGCGCCAAATCTCCAGCGAGGCGATTTCGCTGCTGACCGACGCGCGTGAGCTCTTGGGCAACGAAAACACACGAGCCCTGCCCGGCACGGCATTCGGGGCCGTGGACGAATTGCGCGCCATTCTGGCCGAATTGCGTGAAAGCGGAAGCGTTGCCGCGCTGACGGCGGCCTTGTCGCGGGTCGACACGATCATGGATCCTGTGGCGCAGGCCAGCGCCCGCCTGCCGGAGATCGTGGACAATCTGACGACCCTGTCCGAAACTGCCGCAGCGCTTGAAATCGAAGCGCTTGTCACCTCCGCCAGGGCGGTACTTGCGTCGGCGGACACGTTCCTGTCCAACGAAGGGCTGGAAGACGTGCCAGCGGCACTTGTCGCCTCCCTCGACGAATTGGAACTGCTGCTGGCCAGCCTGCGCGAGGCCGATGTTGCCGAAGGTCTGGGCAGTACCATGGCTTCGGTGGAAACGGCCGCCGACGGTCTGCCACCACTTGTCGCCCGCACCGAAGCCGTTCTTGCCGAAATACAGGCGCTTTCGGCGTCCTATGGCCCGCGATCGGATTTGATGACAGAGGCGATGGACGTGCTGCGTGAGATTACCGTGGCTGCGCGATCCATCTCGCAACTGGCCCGCACGATCGAGCGTAACCCCAACTCCCTGATCCGAGGACGCTGAATGACACGCCTTCGCCTTTTGCCAGTCCTTGCCCTGATCACTCTCGCGGCCTGTGCGGCCAACAGCGACCTGTACCTCTTGCCTGATCCGCCCGCGACAGAGCAAATCGGGGTCAGGGCACGCACGATCGAGGTGCGAGACATCGTTCTGCCCTCCTATGCGGCGGAACCAGATATCCTCCTGCAAGGCGCGGACACGGCCCTGCGCCCCGTCAGCGGTGCACTTTGGGCTGAGGAACCCCGTGTGGGAATGACGCAGGCGCTGGCGCGCAGACTTGATCTGGGCACCACGGCAACCGTCGCCGTCGAGCCTTGGCCGCTGTTTGACGGGCCGGATCTGCGGGTACAGGTAACGGTAGACCGCGTGCTGGCGCGCGCCGATGGGGTGTTCGAGTTCGGCGGCCAATATGCCGTTACGTCCACCTCGGGCGGGGCACGGGAATTCCTGCGCCGGTTCGCCATTCAGGAGCCGTTGACCGGTACCGGCCCGGATGCCGTTGCGGATGCGCTTGGTCGGTCGCTGACGCGGCTTTCCGATACCATCGCCCGAAGCATCGCGCGCTGAACAGCCATTCAGCCCATCGGCACGGCCCACGGTGGGCTGGACCCGCGCGTTGCTGTTTGGCACTCTGACGTCATGGACACCGTGACGACAGCCCCCGCCTACCGCCGCCGCAAGGATCAAAGACCGCAAGAGATCCTCGATGCCGGGCTGGAGGAATTCCACGCACACGGCTACGCGCGCGCAAGCCTGTCGCGCATCGCCAAACGCGCTGGGGTATCCCGTGCTACGCTGTACCTTTATTTCGATGGAAAAGACGCGTTGTTTCTGGCCATCGCAGACCATGCAATGATCAGTTTCACCCAAGACGCGGCACAACAAGTGCAATCGAGCGACGCCAGCACCGAAGACACGCTGCGGGCCTTGTTCGGTCAGTTCTATTCCGTGATGACAACCAGCAAGAACAACGCGCTCATGCGGATCCTCATCGCCGAAGGCCCCGAGATGCCCGCCCTCGTCAACAAGTACCATGCGCAGGTCCTCAGCCGCGGACGCGCTCTGCTGGAACGGATCATCGCGAGGGGGATTGAACGTGGAGAGGTCCGCGAAAGTGCGGCAACGGCAATTCCGCAGCTTCTGATCGCGCCGGTAATGTTCTACTGCATTCACGATATGGTCTTTTCTGAGATCGATCCTCTCGATGTGCAGACGTTCATGGAGGGCCATCTTGAGATGGTGCTGCGCGGCATCTCGATTTGATCCGGAATTGACCCGGGACAGATCACTTTCATCTTGCAGAAATCGGTGTTTTGCCGCTTCTGTCAGCTTCACTTGCGCCGATAGAGAGACCACTTGTGACCGTATCCGTTTCGCCCGCTCTGACCCGCACCGACAGCCCGACCACAGCGCAAGCAACGGCGGAGCTGTATGGGATTGATCGTTGGGGACATGGGTTTTTCGAGGTGTTGCCCTCAGGTGATCTGGCCCTTCGAAATCCTCTCAATCCGGACGCTGCCCCGTTGTCCCTGCCCGACATCGTCGCTGATCTGCAAACCCGCGGAATCGAAGCCCCCCTCCTGCTGAGGGTGGGCGACTACCTGCGCGCCGCAATGCAGGACGTCAACGGCGCCTTCACAGACGCAATCGAAAAGACCGGATATCGCAACACGTATCGCGGGGTTTTTCCGATCAAGGTGAACCAGCAGGCGCAGGTCGTCGACCGCATCGTGGAATACGGACGAGAAATGAATTTCGGGCTGGAAGCCGGCTCCAAGCCGGAACTGGTGATCGCGCTGTCCCATCGGCTGGCCCCCGAGGCGCTGATCGTTTGCAACGGCGTCAAGGACGCCGAGTTCATCCAGTTGGCCACCTTGTCGCGCAAGCTGGGATTCAACACTGTCATCGTTTTGGAGAGCCCCAAGGAAGCCGACACGGTGATTGAGGTTTGCAAGGACCTGGACGTGGAACCCATGCTGGGCGTGCGCGTGAAACTGACCAACACGGTCGGCGGGAAATGGGCAAAATCCTCTGGTGATCGGTCAACCTTCGGCATGAATACCGAACAGCTCGTGACCGTCATGGACAAGCTGCGCGACGCGAACATGCTGCATTGCCTGCAATTGCAGCACAGCCATCTCGGGTCGCAGGTTCCGGATGTGAATGATGTCCGCCGGTCCGTGACCGAGGCGTGCCGCTATTTTACCGAGATGACGCGCGAGGGCGCACCGCTGACCCACCTCGACCTCGGCGGGGGCCTCGGGTTCGACTATACCGGTGAGAAGCGCGCGGCCGAAAACTCGATCAACTACACGGTTGCCGAGTATGCGACCAACGTGGTCGAACTTGTCGGCTATGCGATGGATGAAGCCCAGATCGCCCATCCGGTTCTTGTGACCGAAAGCGGGCGCGCGGTGGCGGCGAGCAGTTCGATGCTGATATTCTCGGTGCTGGAGGCCACGCTGTATGATGCGCCGTCCGCCGCCGACCCGCAGGAGGGGGATCATCACCTTATGACCGACCTCGCGGCTGTGGCGAAATACCTGTCCGCAGACCGGCTTCAGGAGTGTCTGAACGATGCGACATTCTACCGGGACGAGATGCGCGCCCTGTTTCGGCGCAATTACATCGATCTGCGCCAGATGGCACGGGCCGAGCGCATGCACATGTGGCTGATGACCCGCATCCGCGCGTTGGCGGCTGAGGTGGAGGATGGGTCGGACGTGGACGAGCAGCTGGAAGAGATGTCCGATATCTACCACTGCAACTTCTCGCTCTTTCAGTCGCTCCCTGATGTCTGGGCAATAGACCAGCTGCATCCGATCACACCGTTGCAGATGCTGGACCAGACGCCAGACCGTCGCGCGATCCTGTCCGACATCACCTGTGACAGCGATGGCAAGATCGACCAGTTCATTTTGTCGGACCGCGTTGCTGGCGCGTTGCCGGTGCATTCTTTGCCAGAGGATCACCCGTATTACATGGGGGTGTTCTTCGTCGGTGCGTATCAGGAAACGCTTGGTGATTTGCACAACCTGTTCGGTGATACAAACGTCGTCACGATCGAGCTCTTGCCCGAAGGCGGGTTCGACCTGGCCCATGAGCAGGAAGGCGACACAATCGCCGAGGTTCTGTCTTACGTCGAATACGATCCGACCGACTGCATCGCCGCGTTTCGCAGGATCGTCGACAGCGCTACCTCTGCCGGACGGCTGGCAAGTTCGGAACGCCGCGACCTGATGCGGGCGTTTCGCGAGTCGATTGCGGGCTATACTTACTACGAATGAACCGCGCCCCGCGCGGGATGGAGGGATCAATGGGCAATACTCTGGTGGTGGGCGCAGGTGGCGTCGCGTGGGCGTCGGTCCACAAGATGGCAATGAATGCTGATATCTTTTCCAAGATCACGCTGGCCTCACGTACGAAATCAAAATGCGATGCAATCGCCGCCAGCGTGAAGGAGCGTACGGGGGTGGAAATCACCACCGCTGCACTTAATGCGATGGACGTGGGCGCCACGGTCGCGCTCCTCCGGGAGACCGGGGCGGAAATCCTCGTGAATCTCGCCCTGCCCTATCAGGACCTGAAGTTGATGGACGCCTGTCTGGAGGCGGGTGTTCATTACCTCGACACTGCAAATTACGAGCCCGAGGAAGAGGCCAAGTTCGAATATCACTGGCAATGGGCTTATCAGGAGCGGTTCAAGGCCGCCGGTCTGACGGCGATCCTTGGCTCTGGTTTCGATCCCGGCGTTACATCGGTCTTCGCGACATGGCTGAAAAAGCACAAGCTCGACACCATTCGGCAGATCGACATTCTCGATTGCAATGGCGGTGACAACGGCCAGACCTTCGCCACCAACTTCAATCCCGAGATCAACCTGCGCGAAGTTCTCGCGGACGTGCGCCATTGGGAGGCCGGGGAGTGGAAGGTGTCGCCCCCGATGACCACCAAGGTGCCGTTCGACTTCCCCGAAGTGGGCGAGAAGAACATGTACCTGATGTATCACGAGGAGCTGGAGAGCCTCAGCACGCATTTCCCGGAGATCGAGCGCGCGCGCTTCTGGATGACCTTTGGCGATGAATACATCAAGCACGCAACCGTGCTGAACAATGTGGGCATGACGCGGATCGACCCCGTGATGCACAACGGAGTTGAGATCATTCCGATCCAGTTCCTGAAAACCTTGCTGCCCGATCCCGGCGATCTGGGCGCACTAACGAAAGGCAAAACCTGCATTGGGGATATCGCGACTGGTGAGGCCAAGGACGGCTCGGGCGAGAAAACCTACTACATCTACAACATCTGCGATCACGAGGAATGCTACCGGGAGGTCGGCAGTCAGGCCGTCAGCTACACCACCGGTGTGCCTGCCATGATCGGCGCCGCGATGGTGCTGAAGGGGCTGTGGCGCGAACCGGGTGTGTGGAACATGGAACAGCGCGATCCAGACCCCTTCATGGATATGCTCAACGCGCACGGCCTGCCGTGGCAGGTCCACGAGTTAGACGGACCGGTAGACTTCTGATGCCGGAAACGGGGCTCATGCAGACGCAGGCGGGGGATCCTGGCGCGTTTCGCCATTTCGACCTGACCCGTGTCCCAAGCCCCTGCTTTGTCGTCGACGAGGTCGCGATCGAGCGCAACTTGCGCATCCTGCGCAACGTGGCGGATGCCTCGGGCGCTCAGGTGCTGGCCGCCCTGAAGGCGTTTTCGATGTTCTCGCTCGCCCCTTTGGTTTCGCGCTACCTCGACGGGGTCTGCGCCAGCGGGCTTTACGAAGCACAATTGGGGCGCGAGGAATACGGCGGCGAGGTCGCAACTTTTTGTGCCGGTTACAAACCGCAGGAGTTCGATCGGATCCTCGGGCTCAGCGACACCATCATCTTCAACTCCCCCGCCCAGAAAGATCGATTTCTGCCGCAGATCCGTTCAAGCGGACGGAAGATCAGCGTTGGCCTGCGGATCAACCCGGAACACTCGGAAGGTGAAGTGGTCAAATACGATCCCGCTGCGCCCTGCTCGCGGCTGGGGTTTCCCGTTTCGCAATTGCGCCCCGAGATGCTTGACGGTGTGGATGGGCTGCACATGCATACGCTTTGCGAACAGGGGTTCGAGCCACTGGACCGTACGTGGTCCGCAATCGCGCCGCGCCTTGAGCCCATGCTGGCACGGATCACATGGTTCAACTTCGGCGGCGGCCATCACATCACCCGCGCGGACTACGACCGTGATGGGCTTTGTACATTTCTGCGCAGGCTGAAACGGGATACGGGGCTGCATTTCTATCTGGAGCCCGGCGAAGCCGTTGCATTGGATGCGGGTATTCTGGTGGGAGAGGTTCTTGACCTTGGCTCAAACGACGTGAACATCGCCATTGTCGATATCTCTGCCACATGCCACATGCCGGACGTGATAGAGGCGCCCTATCGACCAGCCCTTTTGAACGAGGTCGCGCAAGGCACAACCTATCGTCTTGGTGGCCCGTCCTGCCTGGCCGGCGATGTTATCGGGGACTACACTTTTGCCAAACCGCTGACACCGGGCGACCGTTTCGCGTTTCTGGATCAGGCGCATTATTCAATGGTCAAGACCAATACGTTCAACGGGGTGCCGCTGCCGTCGATCGCCTTGTGGAATTCAGACAGCGACGCGTTGAAAATCGTGAAGTCATTCGACTACGCGGACTTCAAGGGTCGACTGTCATGAGTGAGACGGTGTTTCTGGACAGCGAATTGACCGATGCCGAGCGTGGCCCGCATGCGCGCTTCCGCGTGATACCCGTGCCCCTGGAACGCACAGTGTCCTATGGGAGCGGAACTGCGCGAGGACCCGCTGCAATCCTGATGGCATCGGATGAGCTGGAACGCGAAGTCCTCGGCACAACACCTTGTGAAAAAGGAATTTTCACGGAATCCGCGCTCGAGTGCGACGGCCCGCTGCCCGCCGTCATGGACCGGCTGGCTGCACGAACAGAAGCCGCCGTTCGCGGCGGCGCTGTCCCAGTGGTTCTGGGGGGCGAGCATTCGCTCAGCTATGGCGCGGTGACAGGCGTGGCGCGCGCCCATGACGCGGCCGTCGGCATTCTTCAGATCGACGCGCACGCGGACCTGCGGGTGGCCTATCAAGGTGATCCGCACAGCCACGCATCTGTCATGAACCTTTTGACAGATGCGGGATTTCGGCTTGCCCAGTTTGGGGTGCGCGCCCTTTCAGCCGAGGAAACCGAGCAGCGCGCGGCCCGCAACGTGTTTTACCGTGACGCCGAGGACCTTGTGGTTCACGGCACGCACAACGCCGATCTACCGGATGACTTTCCAGAGCTGGTCTATGTCAGCTTCGATGTCGACGGCCTCGACCCCGCGATCATGCCTGCCACCGGAACCCCCGTACCGGGCGGGCTCGGATACTACCAGGCCCTTCATCTGGTTGAAAACGCTCTGAAAGGCCGCCGCTGCGTGGGCTTCGACGTGGTGGAACTTGCGCCGAACGGCCAGACCGCGTGGGATTTCACTGCCGCCAGTATCGTCTATCGCCTCATGGCCGCGTGCCTGCGGTAAACGCGCGACTTTGGTCCAACAGACGCCCTTGCGCGCGCGGCATAGGGTGGCGTGGTATTTATCTTGGAGGAAACACCCATGGCTTGGACCAAACCGATCATCCGCGAAGTCGAGTGCGGGATGGAAATCAACATGTACGGCCCCGAAGGCGAAGACCGCGAGAACGATCCGCTCTTCTAAGACGTCAAAGCGCGGAGACGATCCATGAGCCTCCGCGCTTATATTCTTGGCGCAGCCGCTGGTGGCGGCCTTCCCCAGTGGAATTGCGGATGTGACATCTGCAATCTCGCTCGAAGGGGCGCGATCCCCCCTCAATCGCAGTCCTCGCTTGCGGTGTCTGCGGACAGCGCATCGTGGGCGATCATCAACGCATCCCCCGACCTGCGCGATCAGGTGCGCCGCGCGCCACATCTGCATCCGACCGGACTGCGCGAAAGCCCGATCAAATCCGTGTTGGTTACCAACGGCGACATCGATCATATCGCCGGGTTGCTGACCTTGCGCGAACAGCAGGCGTTCACCCTCTTCGCCACGCGTGAAATCCACGCAGTTCTTGCGGAGAACCCGGTTTTCGCAGCGCTGAACCCCGACTTCGTCACCCGCGAAACGATTGCCTTGAACACACCCTTCACATTGGTATCCGGCATCACGGCGACGCTCTATGCGGTCCCGGGCAAGGTCCCGCTCTACCTTGAGGGCGAAACGGTCGACACACAGCTCGAAGGCGAACAGACCGTTGGCGTGCATCTGCAAACCGACGCCTCCTCCGCGCATTACATTCCGGGATGCGCCGCATTGCGTGAAGATCTCAAGGCGCGGCTCGACGGCGCCGATGCAGTCCTGTTTGACGGCACGTTGTGGCGCGATGACGAGATGGTGCGCGCGAAGCTCAGCCAGAAGACAGGCGCGCGCATGGGACATATGTCGATGTCCGGGCCGGACGGGTCCATGGCCGCATTCGCCGATCTGGACATAGGTCAGAAAATTTTCGTCCATATGAACAATACGAATCCCGTCTGGATCGCCGACGGTCCCGAGCGCGCGGAGGCGCAGGCACGCGGATGGGTAATTGCTCAAGACGGTTGGGAGACCGAGATATGACCGCATCACGCGTAGAGTTCGAAGCGCGCCTCCGCCAGATCGGCGCAGATCGATATCACGACAAGCACCCGTTTCACCAGTTGCTGCATTCTGGCGGCTGCACGCCGGATCAGGTGCGCGCCTGGGTGATCAACCGGTATGCCTACCAGGCCGCGATCCCGATGAAAGATGCCGCGTTCATGAGCCGGGTGGACGACCCCAAGCTGCGGCGCGCATGGCGCTCGCGGATCGAGGACCACGACGGCACCGACCAGAACGAGGGCGGGATCGAACGCTGGCTGCGGCTGGCTGACGCGGTGGGGCTGGATCGCGATTACGTGGCCAGCAAGGAGGGTATCCTGCCCGCGACCACCTTCGCGGTCGACGCCTATGTGCGGTTCGTGCGTGACAGGACATTGCTGGAGGCGGTGGCGGCCTCCCTGACGGAGCTGTTTGCTCCGAAGATTCATGCCGACAGGATCAAGGGGCTGCTGGCGAACTATGCTTTCGCCGATGACCGCAGCCTGTCCTATTTCCGCAATCGTCTGAACGAAGCCCCCAAGGATGTGGCCTTTGGCCTCGCGTGGGTTCTGGATCATGCGGACACAGGCGAGAAGCAAGATGCGGCAGCCAAGGCTCTGATTTTCAAAACGGATGTTCTCTGGGCGCAGCTAGACGCATTGCACGCAGCCTACGTCGAACCTGCACGTCGCCCGCCGGGCGCTTGGGAGCCCGGCACGCATCTGCGCATCGAACAGGCACAAGCTTCATGAGCCTTGGCCCCGAGGTCATTCCGGTTGTTCCGCGCGGTGTTCGCCTGCACGAGGACAAGGTGCGCGATCGCTGGGTCTTGCTGGCCCCCGAGCGCACGATCACGCTCGACCCTATAGGCCATGCGATCCTTTCCGAGATCGACGGCAAGGCGAGTTTCGGCGCCATCGTGAACGCGCTCGCCGCGAAATATAGCGCCCCCGCAGAGCAGATTGCGGCCGATGCAGGCGAATACCTTCAGGGTCTCGCGGACCGACGCATTCTGGACTTGCGCACATGAGCATCCCCGCCCCATTGGCCATGTTGGCGGAACTGACGCACCGCTGTCCGCTGTCCTGCCCTTATTGCTCCAACCCGCTGGAGCTGACCCGCAAGCAGGCGGAACTGTCCACCGAGGCATGGCTCGATGCCTTCCGGCAGGCAGGGGAACTGGGTGTGTTGCAATTGCACTTGTCCGGTGGCGAGCCTGCCTCCCGGCGTGACCTGACCGAACTGGTCGCGGGCGCGCGGGCCGCCGGGCTCTACACCAATTTGATCACCTCCGGAATTGGTCTGACCGAAAAGCGGCTGGCCGAACTGGACGAGGCGGGGCTTGACCACATCCAATTGTCGCTGCAAGGCACGGATGCCGAGATGGCCGACCATATCGGCGGCTACAAGGGCGGGTTCGCGCGCAAGATGCAGGTGGCCGACTGGATCAAGGCGCGCCAGATCCCCCTGACCCTGAACACCGTGCTCCACCGCCAGAACCTGCACCAGTTGCCCCGCGCGATCGAGATGGCGCAGGAGATGAACGCGCGCCGGATCGAAGTGGCCGTGGTACAGTTCCACGGCTGGGCCTTGCAAAATCGTGGCCCGCTGATGCCGACGCGCGAACAGGCCGCAGAAGCGACCCGGATCGTCGCCGACGCGCGGGCTCGGCTGAAGGGCAAGCTGGTGCTCGATTACGTGCCTGCGGACTATCACACCGAGACACCCAAACGCTGCATGGGCGGGTGGGGCATGGTGGGATTGAACATCACGCCCGAGGGCAAGGTCCTGCCGTGTCATGCCGCCGAGACCATACCGCATCTGACATTCGACACCGTGACCGAAACGCCGCTGCGCGAGATCTGGTACGAGGGCGCAGCGTTCAACGCCTATCGCGGTGATGACTGGATGCAGGAACCCTGCAAGTCCTGTGACCTCAAGACCCGCGACTTCGGCGGCTGCCGCTGTCAGGCTATGGCGCTGGCGGGCGACCCGGCGGCAACGGACCCGGTGTGCTACAAATCTCCGCTGCATGCAGAGGTGCAGGCACGCGCGCAACAAGTGGCCACATCTTCGGACGATGCGCTGATCTACCGAAAACTCTAGAAGGAAAGAGGATGCCGAAGCGCTCCGGATTTCGTCATTTGCAGAAGACAGATCAGTCGCAGGAAAAACTCTCCTCAAGTGATGCCAAGACGGCATCCGGTGCAGGCATCTTGATCCGCTGGCTGTCGCTGCCGTGGATACAGTGCAGGAAGGACCGTGGCACCTCGTCGGGTATGTTCTGATCGGGCAGGCAAACACGGTCCCCTCCCCGTCGTTCTCGGCGATCATCGGGTCTTCGACGAAGCCGATACAGCACTGCACACACACGATCTCGGCAGACTGCCCTCTGCCGGCATCTTTGCCGGCCTCCTGACAGGTTGACAGAAGCTCTGCTGCCGTTGGCCCAGCGCCGATCCCGAGACGGATCGTGATCCAACCGTGACCCAGTCAGAGCCGAGTGGATGGGACCCCCTGGGTTATCGCGGCGGTGAAAGGTCGAACGCGCAAGGTAGCAGGCTTTCTGCTCGGTTTTGTGGTCTTGGGCCGGGGCCTGAACGGGCTCGTCCGTGACTGCCTCGTGCTCCTCGCTATTGGCGAACTTGTCGGCGTTCACCGCATCCAAGACCTCGGCACCGAGCGACACGCACTGCCTTTGCGCTTGATTTCCCTGCCCGATCGCGGAACCTGCCAGAACATGGTACGGCGGGGGAGTGCATGAAGACACAAGTCGGAATTATCGGAGGCGGCCCATCGGGGCTGCTGCTGTCGCATCTGCTGCATCTTCAGGGCATCGAAACGGTGGTGTTGGAACAACGCAGCCGCGACTACGTGCTGGGCCGTATCCGTGCCGGGGTGCTTGAAAAAGGCTTCGTCGGCTTGATGGAAAAAGCGGGCGTCGCGGATCGGCTGAAGGCGGACGGCGAAGTTCACGCCAGTTTTTCCATTGCCTCCGACGGCCAGATGTTCGACATCGACATGGCGGGCCTAACCGGCGGCGACACGGTTGTGGTTTATGGCCAGACGGAAGTGACCCGGGACTTATACGCCGCCCGGGACAGTGTGGGCGGCCAAGTTATTCACGAAGCACAGGACGTAACCCCTCACGATGTCCTGACCGCGACCCCATATCTGACCTACCGCACGGGTGACGAGTTGCACCGGGTGGATTGTGATTACATCATCGGCTGTGATGGGTTTCACGGCGTATCGCGGCAAACGATCCCACGCGAAAAACTGAACGTGTTCGAACGCATCTATCCGTTCGGTTGGCTTGGGGTTCTGTCACGTACAAGACCTGTTTCGGAAGGTTTGATCTACGCCCGTAGCGCGCGGGGCTTTGCGCTGTGCTCGCTGCGTTCGCGCGTACTGAGCCGGTACTACGTACAGGTGCCCTTGCAGGACCGGGTGGAGGATTGGTCGGACGACAGGTTTTGGGCCGAACTCAAGGCCCGCTTGCCCGGTCCGGTTTCGGAACGACTTGAAACCGGCCCGTCGATCGAGAAATCCATCGCGCCGTTGCGATCATTCGTGGCCGAACCAATGCGTTACGGAAATCTGTTCCTGGCCGGTGACGCGGCCCATATCGTGCCGCCCACAGGCGCCAAGGGACTGAATTCTGCTGCGTCGGACGTGCACTATCTGTATGAGGCCTTGCTGGCCCATTACCACGAGAACGACGAGAGCGGTCTGGAAAGTTATTCGGAGAAGGCGTTGGCGCGGGTATGGAAGGCGCAACGGTTCAGTTGGTGGATGACCAACCTGCTGCATGATTTTCCCGAAAGCGGCGCGTTCGGTCAACGCATGCAGCAGACGGAGATCGATTACCTGATCTCGTCGCGTGCGGCGCAGGTATCATTGGCCGAAAACTACGTCGGGCTGCCGTTCTGAGGCAGCCCCACAGGCTTCAGTATTTCCGGCGATCCAGCACAGCACGGTAGAGCGCAAGGATGTCCGCCATACCCATCTGTCCAGCATGTACCGAGTGGCGCCGCCGGTCGTTGAAATCATCGAACAGGTAGATCAGCCGCGACAGGTTCTGGTAATACTGCCGGCCCATCGTGAAGGACTGCTCTGCACGCCAGCGGAACTTGCGCGCCATGTCGGACCAGTCCGTCGTGCCCTCCTCGACCATGGTCCAGAGACTCAGGGTTTCTGCCAGATTGGAAGGTGGAAAATGCATCGGCGCATCGATCAGCTTCTCGCGCTCCAGCAGTTCGTCTATCCAAAGCTCGGCTTCCGCGCAGCGCCGCGAGGCCGCATCCGAGCGCTCCGCCATGGCGGTTCCACGCAAGGGCTTTGCGAGGCAACCATCAACGGCCAGAGCATCGTCGATCAGGGCTTTCAGGGCGGTCATGTTGGTAAGTGCAGGGTACTTGTGGTGCGTAACCAGATAGATCAGCAGGGCACGGCCACTGCGGCGGATCTTGGTCAATCCGCTTTCACATTCATCCTCCGAGAAGTTCAACTGGTAGGATTCGACGTTGTCGATCAGGTCTTCGCTTAGCATCTTCTTGCTGAGCGCATGCAACGCTTGACCATGCCTTGCGCAGTGATCCACCAACTGCGCTCTGAAGTAGCTGTGCACCAAAGCTTGTGAGTCAACAAGGCTCCCGACTGCCGATACCAGCAACTGCATCTCAGCCGCGAGAGCGGCTGCAACGATCATCGAGGTATCGGTTGTCGCGTATGCATCTTCGACGTCGTCCTCCGCTTTCCGTTCAGCCTTCGGATAAGAGAATTTGCGCAGTTCCACGATCCGCTCTGTCGCGAGGACACCAATCTCCACCAGTCTGGCGATAAAGGACAGATGCGCAGGTTGCACTTTGAGGCCCGCGCGGCAGGCATGCAGGCTGTGCTGCATCTGCGGGTCGGACACGTCCTGCCCCGCGCGCCGCTCGGCCACGAGAATGGTCCGAACGCCCCGCAACAGGCGGATGACATGCTCCGCCGTGATCTGGCTCTCGAAACTGGCGGCATCTGGATAGTTGGACCGATTGACCGCACGACCGCCTGCCATGCTTAGCATCAGGGCGATTAGAATACGTTCGTAGTTCTGCCCAACCTCACCAAATCCGACCAAGGGCCGGTCTTCGGGCATATCTGCCTGTGCATGCCACGCGCCGAGATACTCGTGCAGGATGCTTTGTGGCCCTTTGTCTTTTCTGGTTTGCGTCTCGGTATCGCTCCACAGGAACCAGCCATCGATCTCTTCACGCAGCTTCCTGAAAGCCCGCTTGGCGAACGGCGTGGTCTGCTCGCGCTCAGTCCAGTCAAAGGGCGTGTCAAACACCGCGTTCAAGTCAGGTGGGGTCTCTTTACCCAGCTCGATCCAGGCCTCGATCAACGAAGACCGGCCCAACGTCACTTCGGCAAGATCAACCAGCGAACTGTACGCTGTCTGCATCACGAATGTCGGAAGATTGCGGCTGTCCAATGTCGGCCAAAGGTCTGTTCTGGCGTCGGTGCTGTCGTCTCTGCTCCGGACCACGTTCATCCGGTGCCGCGAGATGTTCATTCTATAAAAGGCGAAGCGCCGCACTTCGTGCAGTGCGACCGCGTAGTGGTAATGCGCCCTGAGCAGGTAGCCTTCGGTGCCAGAGGTCCGGTTCTTGGGATCATCCACGTTCAACGTGTCCAGGAACCCCCCGTTCGTTACGTGATAACCAGAGCGCCCCTTGAAAAAGTAAAGATCGCCGGCTTTGTTGTGCAGCTCCGCAATCACCAATGCGTGGTTCGACTCCGCGTCCCGTTTCTTGACGCGCCCGCCCTCGTCCACAGCTGTTGGGAGTGCGCCAGTCTGCGTAGCGTCAAGGCTGTGCACGAAAGGCAGTTCGGCCCGCAGATAGAACAGCTCACGCTCAAGAATGCTCAGACTGGTATCAACGCCCCCTTCGAACTTCTCGGCAATCCAGGCACTGGCAAAGACCGGTTGGAAAATAAGCGGCAAGTGCTTGAGAACGTGCCGCAAAGGCGCCTCATCCTCCCCCTCTTGCGACAGTGCAGCACGCAGGATCGTGCTGCCGAACAGTTGCGCGGAATAATACTGGGCCTGCGCCCGTTCTTCGTCAGCCTGCTGTTCGAACGTAAGGCCGATCTGAAGCATCAGACGCAAACGCCGCAAAGCCCATGGGAAATTCATCCGAACGGCGACTTTCGCAGCCTCCGATTGACTTGCGAGGCCGTGCAGATACGGCGACGGCTCGCGACGCGCCCGGTCCGATCGCAGTATTTCGTGCCGTTCGTTTGCGCCGACGCGCGCCCTTGCCATCGCTCCCGCCGAACGGGACAAAACTGCATCAATCTCGCGATCAACGGGATCATCGGTCGTAAGGGTCTCGCCGTTCAGGCGCACGAACTCCTGATCAACCGACCTCAGGGCCCGCTCGTAATAGCCACGCGCCACATCGTAAGCCTGATCGAATTCGTACAGCTCCCCCAAGGCGATCAACAGGTCACTGTTCGTTTCTCCCGCATCCTCCAGCATCTCCGTAAACGTGGCCTTGAGTTCCTGGCTCTCATCAAGCGTGAAATTCAGCGCGGCCATTTCGGCTTGTGAAATGCGCGACAGATACCTGATCTCCGTGGCCAGTTCCGAACGGAACCGAAACGCGAACAGGCCATTCAAGACGCGGTGGAAATAGCGCTCCGCCGAATTGAGGATCACGGCATCGAACAACCTGCGCAAATCAGGCGCGCGATGGATATGCGCCAACTCGTCCAGTCGTTCGATCGACGACCATGAAAACGCGCGATTATGCATTTTCATGAGGAAATCGAACATGAAGATCGTGTTGATCGTGATCTTGTCATCGCGTTGCAAGAGATCTTCGCCAAAGCTCGCCTCGATATGGCGGAAGACGGAGTTAATGAACTGAACCCGGTAGATCTGCTTTTCGTCCAGTACCAGGGCATCGCGAGATGTCGGGACCTCGGCGTGGCCGCCAATTTCTGGGCTCAGGAAAGATCCACTGGGCCGGACGAGATCACTTATCAACTCGTTCAGTTTCTTTGGCGATCCTGCCGACCGATAGGACAGGAAGCCCAAGAGACTGGAAAAGAACTCCTGCTTCCAGATGATGCGCAGCGCCTCGACCCCGTCATTACGCTGCTTGTCGGTGCCGTTGGTTCCGAAACGCGCATCTATGAGAATGAAATTGGCGAAACGCTCCCTCTGACGTGCGACGTGGTCGGTAAACAGGTTGGTGGACCCATCCATCTTGCGCAGTCCGAGCCACGGCAGGTACCGACTTGCGCGCAGTTCCTTTTCCAGCTGATCCGCGCTCTGATACTGGGCGACAAGAAACTCGCGGACCCTCAGGTCAAGCGCTTTGCGAGACTGGGCGCTTTGCGGGACTAGCGCATTGTCGTGGCGCGCCCGCGGCAGGTCCACCAGCAGAGACGGCAGATAGATCTCGTGATCGAAAATCGATGTCAAAAGGGGTTGCGTACTGCCCAGACGGTTCTGGTCGCGCACCCATTCGTCGTGCAGGGATCTGCCGCCGACAAAGATGAACCGCGCGGGCGCGGCTGAAATCACCCGTTTCATATCCGAAAGCAGGCGGTGGAGCTTGTAGGCCCGCTGTCGTTCACTGTCGATCGCTTTGTGATCCTGTTCCGCCACACCGTGGAGCGAGAATTGCGGAGCCGCCACGCCGCTCAACTTGTCCAGTTCGTCGAAGACAAAATGAATGTCCGGCATCGGTATCGTAAGCCTTGGCGGCTTTCGATGATTGCCGCTGGGGGATTTGTTGCGCAGGTCGTTCAACAAGGCCAGAAACTTCAACTCCACCGTGCGCGGGTCCATCGCTTCGCGCGATGTCTCGACGCCCATTGTCGTCTCTCGCTCGGTGGACGCACCGAACAGCGATGGAAGCGACAACCCGGAACGCGCACTGCGGCTGTCTGCGCGCCGCAGGGTCAATTCGTCCAGCAACCCTTCGATCCGCGAGAGGTTTCTACGATACGGCAGCAGGGGGAAGTGACGCCCGATCCTTTGCAGCAGAGCAAACAGAAGCAAAGCCAGCACAATGTGATAGACCCGAACGGACAGCGAGGGCACGTTCTCGATCCAGCCGTCCCGCCCAAAAGTGGGCAAACCGGAATTTCTGTGCACGAACCAGAACACCGGCTCGCCCACGAAGCTCGAGGGCTGGGCGTTGATGAAGCGCTCGGGCAGCGGAAACGGGACCAGTTCGGTATAGAGGAACTTGAGAAGCGGCTCGGACACCGCGCCCGGCAACATGCAGACAATGCGTGGCACCATGATCCCGCTGCTGGTGGTCATTTGCGCAACGAAATCGCACGGGCCCAGTGCCGCCGTGGGTCGACCACCGTCACTTGCAACGATGAATGTATCGGCGTTGCGCTGGAGGCTCATGTCCTGAAAGTCGAACCAGGCATTTCCAAGTACGCCCACGAAAATCGTCAGGCTGAACGTCAGGCCGAATGCGCGAATGAGCTGGTAAGACGTTCCGAACCGGACGAAGGTCCTGCGATAGGCGCGCCGCAAACCATCCAGCATCGCATGGGTAACGCCGCGGTGGTCCAGCGAGTCAAATCCAAGGTTCACGTTCACTTCGATCACCGGAAGCCAGAGGCGGGTGACGCCGAAGGCGAACGTGGTCTGCTCCATCATCCGAAAGCGGCGCAACATCCGGCGTTGCAGCATATACCGACGGCCAAAGAGCGAGTCGTCCGTGAACGCCTTGTCGCGGGTCTCTTTCGGTTCGTACAGATCGATGAGTTCGCGCTTTTCTACGGGTCTGAGTTTCTTTTTCTCATTTTCCCGCTTGATCCGGGCGAACTGCCGTGCTGCCGACACTTCGAACCATATGGGATCAAGGTGATGGTGAACCTGCTGAGGCTTGCGCGGCCCACGGTCAAGGGATCGTGGCTGGCGCTGGTTCACGAAAGGCCGGTTTATCCACTCGTATTCAACCAGAAACAGGCAGAACAGAAGCACGAACACCGCGATGAACCATCCAACGGCCTCGCGGGACTCGAAGGTAAACAGGGTCGGCAGTTCCTGCGGAGCGGCCTTGTCAGCTTCGGCTCCGCGAAAGACAATGCTGCTTGCCCATTTCAAAGGCGGGCGGCATGCAGTCTGATCCGGCAGTCGACAGGTTTCCCGGATGGTTTCCGGTAGTTTATCGACATCTGAAATGTCTTGATGAACCATAACCTTCTCGACGTCGTCGGCTATCGAAAGCACGGGGGCGAGAACCGGGTACAGCAGCTGAACCGATATCAGGATGAACGCAAAGGCCTTCAACGCCATCACGGCTTCGACAGGTGGTGCGAAGAACCGGGGCTGATGTTTGTTTGCCTGATCGGCGTCGCTATCCGTTTTTTGATCAGACTGGCGAAACAGGAAACCGAGGAAGTCCCAACCAAGATAGGCCCACACCCGCCTTGCATAAACGGCAAGGAAAAAGAACAGCCCTGCGAGAAAAGCCTTTCCCACATAGTGCCAATCGCCAATCCCCATGGCTGCACCAACAGCAACGTACGTGGCAAAGCCAAGCCCAACCAATATCGTGGTTTGAAAGACCAGCAACCGCGAGATCGCCAACTCCTCGGATACCTCGTTGGTCTTTTTCTTCGTAATGGTTGCCACGGCAAAGTTGTGTCCAAGTATCGACCCGAGGATCATGGCGAAACCAATCCCTACGACGCCATAGGAATGGACCTCTTCGAGCTTCGCGGACGCAATCTGTTCGAGGGTTTTGTCGGCAAAATCGGTTGCGAAAGCAAAACCGAAATACGCGGCTGCAATACCCAGCGACACAAGGCAAACGGGAAATATGAGGTTCATGCTCAGGACAAGAAACGTGCCCCAGCGTGCCGAGCGTTGAAATGTTCCCTCGCTGTACCTGCCCAAAGGCAGCGGCGCTTTGAACACGAAAAGCGAGCCAGAGGCGTAGAGAATACCCACCCCGAGGACCAGCAGGGAAACCGACTGGGTCGGAGCCCCAAAGGGCGGCACCACAAGGATCACCGCGACAATCAGCACTGCAAGTAGCAAGGTGAGAATTGGCGCAAAGCTGCCGACAAGCACACTCAGACAGGTGCGCAGGATGCGCAGCCCCGCCAGTAAGGGTGCGCCAGCGATGGCAACACAGATCAGCAATGGCAATGCGAGCAACGGGCTGTCCTTGACGCCCGGGACGAGGAAGGTCAGCAATTCCCCGCTTGCAAGGAGCACCCCGATGACCGCAAGCGAAAAGACAAGCAGCAACAGAAAGTCATAGACCGTCCGACCTACACCGCTCCCCAGAAAGCGACGGAACGAGTTCTGCCGATAGTCGTATAGGCAGTTTTCAACGAAGGTCGTCTTGCCGACACCGCGCCGTCCGGTGATCAGAAATGCGCCACGCTCGCCTATGCCGGTCAACGCATCGACAAAGAAGGCGCGCTGGCCCTCGCGCCCAACCAGAACAGGGCTGTTTTCGGATTGCCTCGGCCGATTGATACGGAACCGTCCGAAGGGCACAATGAACTGGTTGCGCAAAATACGCTTGGGGGAATGCTTCACAGTATCAGTCGCTTAAATGGCTTCGGAAAAGCCTATCGACACCCCGTTTCGTTTTCAAGCGGGCTCTCGTGGCGCGTCGGCACGGCCCGCTCTCAGGAACTGTTCTGCAACACCAGCCGCGCGTGAACCATCACAGGAAGGTTGGTCCTTGGGCCTAAGTCGAGGCGCCCGGCCACATGCGGGCAAAAACCGCATCTTTCTTCACAAACCGGTGAAACAGCGCCGCACCGATGTGCATGGCCACAAGGATCGCGATTGCCCAGCTGCCGTAATAATGCACCGCCTTTGCGAACGCCGCGAGTGCATCGGAGCGCGGCACAAGCGACGGGACGCCAAGTGCATCGAGTGTTTCTACCGGGAAGCCCCCGGCTTTGACCCGCGTGTATCCGGCCACGGGCATCAAAACCAGGAGCCCATAAAGCAGCATGTGCGTCATTCCGGCAATTTTGGTTTGCCAACCCGGCAGACCCGCAGGCTCTGGCGGTGGCGGATTGCGCCAGCGGTAAAGCAACCGCAGCGCAACCATCAACAAGAGCAGGACCCCAACATTCTTGTGAAAGATGAACAGGGTGTTTTGCAGAGGCCGGTTAAGCCCCTCCTGGATCATGATGACGCCTGCCGGGATCATCGCGAGGATCAGGGCCGCCATGGACCAGTGAAGCCAGCGCGCCGGTGTTCGGTAGGTCGAAGTTGAGACGGTCATGTGCGCATCCTCTTAAAGTTCAGGTACTTGCAGTCTTCTTCGGCAGCAAGCACAGACGAAATCCGTTGGGTGTCATATCCTCTACGCATAAGTTCGCCGGTTTATTCTCCAAAGCCACAAAAAACTGTCCTGGTGCGGAACACGTGATGTCTTGGGCGGGCGAAACTCGCTCAAACTGTTGACCACTTGAGCATCAAAGCGCCTTTTTTGGGCTGTGTGCAGCGGGTTTTCGCCAAGGCACCGGTGCGCGGGCGCGTGGCTTTTTGCAGGCATATGACAATTCGTGGCAGGTTCGGGCCGAATAACCGCATCGAGGAAGGCTTTCGGCGAACACGTTTGGTTGATGCGACCAAATGCACCTGTCCTCCAGACATGTTAACCTATTCTTATTTCAGACAGATAGTCCCGTAATCGCAATGGATATGAACATGAACTCCGCACCAGTCCTGACCCGTCGTCATTTACTTGCAACCGGAGGGGCGGCGGCAGCTGTTGGCGCAATCGGCTTTGGCCCGCGAACGGCACACGCACAAACACAAGTGAACTTTCAGCTGTCGTGGTTGCATTCGACACAGTTTGCAGGAAGCTACATCGCGCTTGAGCGCGGCTGGTGGCGGGAGGCCGGTCTGGACGTGGCGCTTCAGCAAGGCGGACCGAACGCGCCCGTCGAACCACCGGTGGTCTCCGGAACGGCGTTGATCGGGATCTCGGCGGCCGACTACACGGCGGCGGCGGTTGAGGAAGGCGCGCCCTTCAAGATCCTCGGCGTTGCAATGCAGAACAATCCCTTTGCCATCACCTCGCTGGCAGCCAACCCGGTGAACGTGCCCGGGGACCTGGAGGGCAAGCGCATCGGGATGGCACTGGCAAACCGTCCGGTCTTACAAGCACTGTGCACGCTGAACGGTGTGGACATCGACGCGATCGAGATCGTGCCGACGCAGTACTCGCCGCAACCACTCGTGGCTGGCGAGGTCGATTGTCTGCTGAGCTGGGAGACTGATTTGCCAGTTGCGATGACCATCCAAGGGGTCGACAACGTCACCATGCTGATGGCCGATTACGGATACGCGGTGCATTCGCAGACCTACATCGCGACTGAAGACAGCCTTGCAAATCGCCGGGAGGAGATCGTCGCGCTGATGAAGGGCGAGGTACGGGGGTGGGACACGTACCGCGAGGACACCGATGCGGCAACGGACCTGACGCTCGCGATGTTCCCTGATGCCGGGCTTGACCTTGAAACGCAACGCCTGCAAGCCGCGCGACAGGTGCCGCTGATGTTCTCGGATCTGACCGACGCGAACGGCTTCGGCTGGTGGACCGACGAGACTGTTGCGGCAAACATCGAAACGCTCGCGCTTCTGGGACGGACGGTAACACCGGATTTGTGGGACCGGTCCATCCTCGAAGAAGTCCACGGCGCCTGAGCCGCCGCGCATGTCCGTGCCTGTTGTCTGTATCGGGGTCGCCAAGACGTTCGGCGCAACGGTGGAAGCGGTCCGCCCCACGGATCTTGCCTTCACCGCCGGGCATACGACTGCGCTGGTCGGTCCGTCCGGCTGCGGGAAGTCCACGCTGCTGCGGATGATCGCCGGGCTCGAGGAGCCTACATCCGGCGACATATCAATCGGCGGCCAGCCCCCGGCAGAGACACTGCGCCGGGCCGAGCTTGCGATTGCATTTCAGGATCCTTCTCTCTTGCCGTGGCGTAGCGTGCGCAAGAACATCGACCTGGCGCTCGACCTCGCGCGCCGACCGAAAGACACTCGCGCAATCGACCAACTGATCGACCTTGTCGGGCTAAGCGGATTTGGCGACGCGCGACCGGCGGAATTGTCCGGGGGCATGCGCCAGCGCGCTGCCATCGCCCGCGCGCTCTCGACACAACCGGACCTTTTGCTGTTGGACGAACCGTTCGGCGCGGTAGATGAATTGACACGCCAGCAACTGGCAAACGATCTGCCCAGCATCTGGGAGGCACGCGGTACCACGACGATCCTCGTGACCCATTCGGTGAGCGAGGCGGTGATGCTGTCCGACAGGGTGATCGTCCTGTCGCCGCGACCGGCCAGCGTGATCGCCGATCTGGCCATCGACCTGCCGCGCCCGCGATCGCCTGACTTGTCGCGCAGACCCGAGTTCACCGATCTGGTCGACAAGATTTTCGAGGCGCTTTCTCGCGGGATGGCCGATATGCGGCCCAAAGCGGCGCAATAATGCCTGGAGCCCTTCGTCTGCCCATACTGGCACCTCTGCTTGCGCTTGTAATCTGGGAGGTCGCCGCGCGTGCGCTGTCGCAAGCCTTCGTCCTCGCGCCCCCCTCGGCAATCGCTTTGTACCTGGCGGAAAATGCCGGGTTGATGGCGCGCGCGCTCGGCGTGACGTTGGCCAATGCAGCCGGAGGGTTCGTCATCGGCAATGTCGCCGCGATTGCCCTTGCGACAATCGCCATCATCTGGCCGAGAAGCGACACGCTGGTGCGCGGACTGGCGCTTCTGGTATTCTGCCTGCCTCTGGTGGCCACTGGTCCGATCCTGCGTGTGGTGTTCGGCCCTGGCCCCTGGCCACAGATCGTGCTTGCTGCCCTTGCGGTCTACTACACCACGCTGATCCCCCTGCTGGTTGGCCTGCGCGCCTTGCCGGAGGGCTGGCTCGATCTGGTCCGTAGCTATGGGCGCGGGCGGCTCAGTGCGCTCATTCATGTGCGGGCCATGGCGGCCGTGCCCTATCTTGTGGCGGGGCTGCAAATCTCGGCACCAGCCGCGTTTCTGGGAGCCATGGTGGGCGAGTTCACCGGCGCAGAGCGTGGGATGGGCGTGCTGACCATCCGTGCGATGCGTGGCATGAATATCGAGATGACCTGGGCGCTTGGCGCAGTGGCGACGGCTGTATCGGTGATCTGGTACGTGGCCATCGGCCGCCTCGCACGCCGCTACCTCAACGAAGACCCGCCTGTGATCCTTGCCGCACCGGTCATGCCAGACAAGGCGAACCGCCGCCGCAGGGCAGTGTTGAATTCTATACTGATCTGCGCAGGTGTCATTCTGGTCTGGTGGGGAGGGATCAAGGCGATGAACCTCAATCCGTTTTTCGCCAAAGGGCCCTGGGATGTGTTTGCGGCCTTGGCGCTGACGCCTGATGCTGCCGAAAATCGCACAGTTCTGGGTGAAGCGCTGATGGAAACCGCCGTTTTTCTCTTGCCAGGTTATTTGGCGGGATTGGTCGCAGGCGCAGGACTGGCCATGGTGGTGGTGCTGGTCCCTGCTGTTGCAGGCGCGGCGATGCCGCTCGCAATCGCCTTGCGGTCTGTCCCGATTATCACGACCGCGCCGCTTGTCGTCCTTTTGATGGGGCGCGGCGCCGCCGGAACCGTAACGCTTGTGGCGATCATGGTCTTCTTCCCGACCTTCGTGGCCTGCTTGCAGGGGCTGAAACAAGCCCCTGGACGCATCATGGATGTATTTGACAGCTATGCCGCCGGCCCCGTCACAAAACTGATCCGCGTTCGCATCCCGGCGATGTTGCCGGCCTTCTTCGCAGCGGCCCGGATCAGTGTTCCAGCCTCCGTTCTGGCGGTCACGGTGGTGGAATGGCTGGCCACGGGACAGGGGATCGGACAGGTGATGGCTCTGTCTGCCTCGTTATCGGACTACGACATGCTCTGGAGTTCGGTGGCCCTCGTCGCGGTTTTGTCAGCGCTTGGCTATGGCGCGGTCGGGGTGGTGGAGAAAGCCGTTCTGCGCAGCTATGCGCCGGAGCAACTGGCATGACCCCCTGCCCCGCTGCCTTCGCAATCCCGGGGGATATCAACACGCTGACGGGCGGGTACATTTACGAGCGCCGTCTGCTGGAAACGCTGCGCGACCTGGGCCATCCCGTTCAGCACATCATACTTGGCAAGTCGTTTCCTGACCCGACACCCGATGATATGGCCCACGCAGTCCAATGCCTGACTGCGCTCCCTGCCGAGATGCCGCTGATCCTGGATGGTCTTGTCTATGGCGCGATCGATACACACGGTCTTGCACAGGTGCGTGCGCCCATCATTGCGATGATCCATCATCCGCTTGCGCTGGAAACAGGCCTGTCAGATGCGCAGAAGGCGCATTTCTTCGAGACGGAACGGGACAATCTTGCGCTGGCGTCAGAGGTCCTGGTGCCGAGCCGCCACACGGCCGAGATCCTGACAGACCAGTACGGTGTGCCCGCAGCGAAGCTTACGATAGCACAGCCCGGGGTCGACTGGCCGTTGCGCGACCGCACGCCAACACAGCCCCCGCTGGTTTTGTCTGTCGGGATTCTGCACCCGCGCAAAGGGCACGATACCCTGATCCGCGCATTGAGCCTGTTAACGGACCTCGACTGGTCCGCCGTCATCGCAGGGTCGCCGCATGATGCCATGCATGCCCACGCGCTGTCAGCGCTGGTGACAGAATTGGGCCTTGCGGACCGCATTCACCTGGCCGGGCGGGTGCCAAGGGAAGACTTGGAAGCCTTGTACGACACAGCGTCGGTTTTCGCGCTCGCAACACGATATGAAGGGTACGGGATCGTTTTCGACGAAGCGTTGCGGTGGGGGCTTCCAATAGTGTCCTGTGCCGCAGGCGCAGTGCCGGAAACGGTACCCTCCGGCGCGGGAGTTCTTGTGCCACCTGATACGCCCGACGCCTTTGCCGAGGCTCTGGCGGACGTTCTGTCCGACGGGGCAACGCGCGCGAAGATGAGTGCGGCGGCGCGGGACGCGGGCGCGCGCCTGCCGACATGGCACGAAACCGCAAGACTTGTCAGCAAGGTGTTGAATGCGCAGCCCCGCTAGACCTGCCACAGCGCTCGGGCGGTCGTTCGATGTCTACTACCGCGACCGCGCGCGAACGGCGCGCATGGACCGGCTGAACGCCGATTTCATCAAGACGGGCCAACTGGCCTTCGACATCGGCGCGCACATTGGCGACCGAACCGCCAGTTTCCTGCGCCTCGGGGCATCCGTGGTCGCGCTTGAGCCGCAACCGCGGGTGTTTCGGGCACTACGGCTGCTGCACGGGCGCAACCCCGGCGCCGTTCTGCGGCGCGAGGCGGTCGGGGCTCGCTCTGGGACGCTGGCACTGCACCTCAATACCCGCAACCCGACCGTTGCGACCCTGTCACCCGCGCTGGTTGCCGCCGCGTCCGGCGCACTCGGGTGGGAGGATCAGACCTGGGACGAAACGATCAGTGTGCCGGTCACAACGCTCGACGCGCTGATCGCCGAATACGGTGCACCGGATTTCATCAAGATCGACGTGGAAGGGCATGAGGCCGACGCCTTGTCCGGTCTGAACACCGCCGTGCCCGCCCTGTCGTTCGAATTCACGACGATCCAGCGCGACGTCGGCTTGGCCTGTATCGACGAAGTGCTGCGACTAGGGGCATACGAGTTCAATCTCAGTCTCGGGGAAGACCACGCGTTGCAACATCGGCAATGGCTCTGCCCCGAAGCAATCCGCACCCGGATCGCCGAATTGCCGCAAGAGGCAAATTCGGGCGACGTCTATGCAAGACGACTGTGAAAACCATCGACCCGGAATATGGGTTTCCGCCTGTGGCACCTTCGCACAAGCATCAAATGCCCTGTGTCATCCGGGCCTTACGGTTCGAACTTAATTTCATTTCCGGCGCGTTCAGGCGGGTTTCAGGCCCGATCCACGCATAGGCAAGCAGGCACGGGTCAAGATCAGCGGTGGTGATCCGGTGTTCCTCCCCGGGGCGGTTGAGGATCAGCGACCCGGGGGCATGCACAGCAACATCGTTTTCAGACCACGCTCCGGCGACGGAGATATAGCTTTCCTCGATCTCCTGATGGCTATGCTGCGGGTAGGTTGTCCGCGGGGCGAACAGGACAAATCCCAGAACCAGACGCTCCGAACGTACCGGACCACGCGGCCCCAGGATCTCGCAATAGGCGTATTTCTTGGCCAGCGGCTTTGGTACACGCGCATAGCCATACTCCCATGTGAGCGACGCGGTGACCCTCTCCAGCGCGCGCGCCATTCCGCCGACTGCGCCACGCTCGCCCAGGTCCAGAGCCCGGGCCAGATGCGCCGTGACCGGCTTCGCTTCGGGCGCGCGGCATGTGATCTGAGGGTTGGCGTCAATGGTCTTGGACAGCATGTCGCGGACCCGCTTGCGATGCGCCCTGATCAAGCGGCTGCCCCCGGCCGACCCGTGCCGGTACAGGCTGTCAAACTCACGCAACAGGTACAGCCAGTCGGGATAATCGAACAGGCGCATATCCGCGACAGCGTCGGCGTTCGGGGTCTCTGGAACGGAAATGTCTGCCATGGTCGGGCGTCCTGCGGAGGAATCACTCAAAGTGCGTCAGCGCTCCTTAACGGCGCGACCGGGCTTGCGTAAAGTGCGATCGACCAGCGAAACGCCGTTCTATCTGCACGGCCCCCCGCGCAGTCACGCCGCAAGGCTCGGGCACAGGACCAGTGCAAAGATGTACCCGCCATGCCGAGCGCTATCTGGAACGCCGCGCAACTCAGGGATCGACATCTTGCCAACCGTTGCGACCTGTGCCGATGACAACTCTGAAATCGCCGCGAACATGGCAAAGACCCTGCAATTGGCATACACCCCACTGCCGGGAAGGCCCCGGAACAGCGGCTCGGACAGCTTTGTTCTGAACACGATCTCGCGCATCCAAAAAGAGCGGCACTGAGGCGCGCAAGCTCCGGCGGTGACAGGGCTGCAGCGGCCACGCCCGCATTCCAACGGAGGGTTTCATTTCCCGGGATGCTGCGTGCAGGTTGTGTAACCTGATCTCCACGCGCCGCACTGACCATGCGCAGCGCAACCCGACCATGTCGCCGCGAACCATGGTTTTTCGGCTCAAGTGTCTGCGGCACAGAGCGTTCTGGCGGCAGCGACGATACCGGCTACAGACGGCAGTGTTGCGGCATAGGCGGGGCCGGTAGCGATGAAACAGTCTTCCGCTGCAACCCTGGCCGCGCCCACGCGCTCGGCTTCGTGAAACAGAGTGATCAGGGCTTCGGACTGGCTGCCGGTCCGGCGGCATTCATCCACGATGAGAACCCGCGCGCAGTCTTTCGTGGCCGCCAGCACCGCATCCCCGGGCAGCGGTGCCAGCCAGCGCAAGTCAATCACCCGCGCCCGAATGCCAACCTCCAACAGCGCTTGTCGGGCCTGTTCGGACAGGAACCGTCCGTTGCCGTATGTGACCAGGGCGACATCCCGCCCATCGCCATGAACACCTATTTCTCCGAGGCGGATGCAGCGATCAGGATCGGGATAGCGCGACATCCATGCCCCATCCCCCTCGGCATGAAGATCACGCATCGGATAGAGCGCGATCGGTTCAATGAAGACCACGACGCGCTGTTCTTCGCGCGCCAGTCGCACCGCCTCGCGCAGCATCATCGCGGCCTCATCCCCCCGCGAAGGACACGCGATCACAAGCCCCGGGATATCACGCAGGACAGCAAGCGAGTTATCATTGTGAAAGTGCCCGCCAAATCCTTTCTGATACCCCAGCCCCGCGATCCG
Source organism: Tropicimonas sp. S265A (assembly GCF_049800835.1). Classification (NCBI taxonomy): domain Bacteria; kingdom Pseudomonadati; phylum Pseudomonadota; class Alphaproteobacteria; order Rhodobacterales; family Roseobacteraceae; genus Tropicimonas; species Tropicimonas sp. S265A. The sequence goes on along the minus strand of NZ_JBNAFU010000008.1, from coordinate 144,713 downwards.
GATGACCATCGGGTTCGTGTACTGCCCATTCGAGAAAAAGCTCAAGGTGGCCGCCTCGCCGCGCACCTGGTCTTCTGCATTGTGCAGGTACGCAAGGAACTGGATCTCCGGCATCGGAACAAATCCGTTATGCGCCAGACCGATGGCAAGTCCGAAGATCGATTGTTCATCCAGCAGCGTGTCTACGACACGGTTCCGCCCGAACCGCGCCAGCAGCTTTTGGGTGACACCATAGACGCCCCCCTTGCGGCCCACATCCTCGCCTGCCACGACAATTTCGCCATAGGTCAGCATCAAATCGGTCAATGCCCAGTTTATCAGCCGCGCCATGGGTTGCGGGTCTGACATGGCCCTGAGGTCGTTTCCAAACGCTGCGTGACGCGCGCGCGCGGACGGGACAGCTTGGCTGGCGCACACACGTCGCGGAGGGATCAGGCTGGCCGCGACATCCGACGCGGACTTCAGGCGCGGTCGCGTTACAACCTCCGCGGCCAAGCGGGCGCAATCGGCGCCGGTTTCTGTGTAGATCTCCAAGGCATCATGCGGGCTGCACGCGCCCGCCTGCTGCAACAGTCGCACCGACACGAGCAACGGATCATTCGCCTCGTCCGCCTCAATCGCCGCCTTGTCCCGATACGCCGTCTCGACATCCGAGCCCGCATGGCCGTAAAGCCGAACCACGCGCAGATGCAAGAAGGCGGGCTTGCGCGTTGTCCGCACGTAATGTGCGGCCTGTTCGGCAACGCGCAGGGTCTCTGCCATATCGAGGCCGTTGCACGCAAAATACTCCAGCCCCGGACGCTGGGAAAAACTGGCGGAAATCCATCCCTTTGGTGTGGGAACAGAGATGCCGATGCCGTTGTCTTCGCACACAAACAAAAGCGGTAGTGGCACGGACTGATAACTCGTCCAAGCGGCAGTGTTGAAAGCACCCTGCGCCGTCGAATGGTTGGCCGAGGCGTCCCCGAACGTGCATACCGCAATCGCGTCCGACGGCAGGCGCATATGGTCGGGTTCCAAGCGCGCAGCCAGCCCAATCGAATATGCCGCGCCAACGGCCTTTGGCAGATGGCTCGCGATCGTTGACGTCTGCGGCGGAATGTTCAGGCTGGCGGATCCCAGAACCTTGTGCCGCCCACCGGAAATCGGGTCGTCAGCCGCAGCCGCAAAGCTCAGCAGAATATCTTTTGCAGGCGTCTGGTTCGGAACCTGCATGGCACGCATGATTTGAAAGGCAGCATCCCTGTAGTGCAGGAACGCCATGTCAGTGACCTGCAACGCCTTGGCGACGGCGGCCATTCCCTCATGCCCGCTGGATCCGATTGTATAGTACCCCTGACCTGCCTTTTGCAGACGCCTGCTGGTCAGATCGAGTTGCCGCGACAGGCATTGCGCGCGGAACATCGCCAACAAGGTTTCCGCCGACACCCCAGCGGGAGGCGCACCATCGGGAAAGTCGCCTGCTGACGTGCGGCGGATGAAATTCTCATGAACAAACGTTGCGCGATCCACTTTGTCAGCCCCTAGACGCAGAAAAGGGTCGTTCACGCACAGAGCCAGCAGTCTGCATGTGCCTGCTGCGATTTATGCCTTCTGCACTGCACTCGCGAAACATCGGTTCTCCACCACTCTCTCTCGGGCCTATTCTGTCGCGCGGCGAATAGACGATTGCAAGCCGAACCGGTGCAGAGCGTGGCTGCTCAGACGGGCTTGAAAGAGCAGCCTATGGCCCATGTCACGCGCACTGCAGGCACACCTGCAACAGGTCCATGGCCCGTAGATTGTCCAAACTGTCCATAACCGACGGATCCATGAGCGTTGCCAGCTTGGAACCGCAGGACATCGTTTCACGGCATCCTGATGCGCGACACCGCGTTTCCACGGGTTCTGGGCGATACTGGCGCCACTGACAGCTGTCCATACCAGACACGCACATGCAGGTCTCTGGCGCGAACTGGCGCAAGATTGACAGCCGACGGCGCCCTTGCGCGCGGCAGCTGACGCATTTCGCACGGCCGCCCGGACGCTGAAGGCGCAAGGATTGATCGGTCGGGTATCGACTTGCGGTGTCCTTGTCAGCGCTTGGCCGGAAATCGCGCGGTCGGAGGTCCCAACTGCAAGGAAGGAGAGGCGCGCCCTGCGCGACCACCATTCTGAGCCCGACGCGTGACCACCCGGACACGCTGGATACCGACAGCATCGAAGCGTTCTCAGTCCATGCTGCGCAGCTCTTGTGGAACGGCTCGGTACCGAAGTCTGGGTCCCTACCTACGCGGTCTTGTCGCCTACGAGATCAATTTGATCGCGGCCTTTTCCCTGTTGCTCGTCCAACCGGTTGCGAGGCTGCGGATGAGGATATCTTTCAAGGGGCGATAGTTCTTGACGGCCACCAATAGATCCTGACGGTTGCGGATACTTTCAACATACAACAGGGCAACATCGTCGACATCGGACTGATGCGTTTGCGACAGGCGCGCAAACACCTTTCGAACGCGTTGCAGGTTCGAGCCCATGTCGAACAAGGCCCGGGCCAAACCCCGCTCGTCCATGTGCGCCGTCATGCCCAGCATACCCACCCGAAACTGGTTCACGATAAAGGTCGCATCATCGCGGATGTAGTTGGCAAACCCATGGCTCACGATCCCGGACGGGCCGCCGATTGTCGACGTGCTCCATTTCAAGGAATTCCCAATTCCGGCAAGCAACGGCACGGGGTCCAGCGTGTAGGCATAGCGATTGTGCTTGAATCCCGAAGGCCAGAACACGCTTGGCGAGGCATACGAGTTTACCGTGATCCGTCCCAGACACGACGGGTCCAACAAAGAGAGACCGGTGAGCGCGTTTGAGGTGATCAGATTGCCCTGGCTATGCGCAAAAATCGTCTGCGGTCCGGACCCGGCACGCAGCAACCTGAACAGCGCCAGCGATGCGCGGTTTCGTTCAAGCCAGAGTTCCACGTATTTCTCGGCTTCCTGAGGAGAGCCGAAATGCGACTGATACCAAGTGTTGAGGCTGACCGCTGCACGATCAAGGTTGTGACTGTCCCATGTGATCTTGTCACCCAGGCATTGCGCGAGGTCCTCGAAAATTACCGAGACGTTGTGGGACGCAGCCCTCAGCGTCCGCTCCCATTTCCCGACGCGACTGGCATTGTAAACGCCGATCACCTTGCACATCTGCAAGGCCGACAGGGCCACGGCGTTATCGACGTGCCCCTGGGGCGAATTGAGCATCCCGTTGACGAAGATGACACTGTCGCGCTCCGAAAGATGTTTCTCGGAGACATGCTTGTAGTCGACATATGCGTTCACATCGCCGTCGCGCATGGGCGCTTTGTTGAGCGCCGAAGTTGCCTCAAGCGGCACTACTTGATCAGCTGAAATTCGATCCGGCGATTGCGCTGTTTGTTCTCGGCGGTGGTGTTGGGGAAGATCGGTTCGGCTTCGCCGTAGCCCACCGAAACCATGCGCTCCGCCGGAACATCTTTGTTCGTGAAATAGCTCAGGACCGATTGCGCACGGCGTTCCGACAAGGCGCGGTTGGCCGCCTCGGACCCGTCACTGTCCGTATGTCCGGAGATTTCGACAACAAGACCCGGGCAGCGCGAAATAATATCGGCGATGCTATCCAGAACGGCGACGCTCTCGCTCCGCAGACGCGCGGATCCGGAAGCAAAATAGATGTTTCCGGTACGGCTCAGGATTTCGAACCGTCCCGCGCATTCCTCGCGTGAGAAATTGCCACTGGTTTCCAGCGCGACCTGGATTGGCTCAGGCACAGCTGCGCGTGACGACACGGTGGTGGTCGCATCCGGCACCGTCGGAAGTCGGCTGAACAGGAAATCGAACGTGACGGAAGCGGAAGGCACGATGGTCACGCCGGCGGCTTCCTCGAGTTTCTCGCGTCCCTCGTTGAGCTTGAAATCTTCTAGCGTGATCGTGATCGGCGCGCTTGACGTCACCGAGACAAGATCATCGCTAAGCAGGGTCACCGCGACGTCGGCTTCCTTGTCGACGGTCACGCCCTTGATCGTCATCTGGTAAGGCAGGGTCACGATCTTGCGCCGCACGGTTTGCAAGTCTTCGATCAAAGCCGGATCAAGTTGGAGGCGAATGGTCGCTTCGGGGAACTTGAATGTCTCGAAAAACAGGAACCGCATACGTACGTTGCGAAGGTCGATCCCCGTGTCGACGGAGTCGAGAAGAACCTTGATTTCAGCGGCGCCGTTGGGGTCGATCAGACCGGTATAGGTTGCAAACGTACTGGTCTCGACCACGGACCCTTTCTTGACGGATGTGAACCGGAGTGCGGACCCTTCGGATTCAAGGATCCAACCGGGTTCGAACGGATTGGCCGCTGCCAGTGGTGCGGCGCCGAAAACAGCAAGAAAAACAGGTAGTACGCTGATCTTGAATAACCGAAAAACGCTCATCACAAACCTCCGTGGCCAATTCTTTTTCCCTGCCTTCGGATTTCAACACAAAAGACACTATTTTGCGAGAAAAATGGTCTACCACTTTGACTTAAGTCTGGAAGTATCAAACAGTCACCTCTGGCACAACTTAGGATGGGTCGACATGAGCAGGTTGAAACTCTTTGCTATCCCCTTGGTGGCGGCACTGCTCGTGGGCGTTTTCTCCGCGACATCCGCCCACGCCGTGCAACGTCTTGCCCTTGTTATCGGCAATGGGGGTTATCAAAGTGTTTCCTCGCTGAAAAACCCGACATCGGACGCAGAATTGATGGCGCGAACACTGGCGGATGTCGGGTTTGAAGTCACGCTGCTGACGGATGCGGATCAGGTTACGCTGACGCGCGGGGTCGCTGAATTCGGGCGGGCATTACGCAGCGCCGGGCCGGACGCCACAGGTCTTTTCTACTTCGCAGGTCATGGGGTGCAGTCTTTTGGACGCAACTACCTTTTGCCGGTCGACACCGACCTGTCGGACCCGGCCGATCTCGATTTCGTCGCGCTGGAGGCTCAGACGGTGTTGCGGCAGATGTTTTCCGCGCGCAACCGCACCAACATCGTGATCCTCGATGCGTGCCGGAACAATCCTTTCGATGCAATTCCGGAGTTCGGTGACAGCGGTCTGGCCGAAATGAAGGCCCCGACGGGGACATTCCTTGCCTATGCGACTGCGCCGAACGACGTTGCGTTTGACGGCACGGGAACCAACAGCCCGTTTTCGGCTGCCCTCGCGCGGGAATTGTCGGTCCCTGGGCGTACGATCGAAGACGTGTTTCGCGAAGTCCGGATCGACGTGCTTGAGACAACGCGGGGGGCACAGACCCCGTGGGATACGTCCTCTCTGACGGTTGAGTTCATGTTCGTGGAAGGCGAACCCACGGATCCGGCCGCGGTCGCAGCAGAACAGCTCTGGGCGGGCGTCAAAGCCACCAATGATCCTTTGCAGGTGATGCTCTATCTGCGCGGGTATCCGGACTCGCCTTTTGCGCACGAAGCGCGCGGGCTTTTGACAAGCCTTCTGGCAAATGAGCTCGACAGTCCCAGTGCCGCTCCCGAAGTGCCGCAAACTGAAGTCGCCTCGCGAGAGCAAAACCTGATCGATGCTGCGCAATCAAGCGGTTCTGCCGCGGCTTATGAGGCCTACCTGTCGGAATTTCCGAACGGCGTTTTCGCCGAGTTTGCCCGAAGCGAACTGGCTACGAAACAAGCAAAGGACCCGATCGCGGATGGAACCGATTTCGCGGCTGCCGCACCTGCGACGCCGACACCCGCCGCGCCGTCTTCGGAAACCGACCAGAACGCTTCAAAGGACGTTCTCTTCGACACCCCGATCCTGTCCGGCAGCACAGCCGTGAATGGTCGCACCATCGCGCAGCTTGCGAACGGCGAGCCGCTTTATGCCCCCATAGAAGGCATCCCGGAGGAGTTGTGGAAAGGCCAGAGCTGTTCAAACTGCCACGAATGGACACGCGAGCGGCTGTGCACGCAAGCCAATGTCTATCTGAACGTGACGGCAACAGCACAAAGGTCTTTGCAGAAAGAACACCCCTACGGCGGGGCGTTCAAGCAGGCACTGCGCGACTGGGCGCATGGTGGGTGTTCGTAAGGTCGGCAGACCTGACCTGTCAGCTCAACGCCTGAAACTCGACCCTGCGGTTTTCATCCGCCCGCGGGTTTGCGGCATTCAGTGGCGCCGTTTCACCAAGCCCCATCGTCTGAAGCCTTGACGGGTCCACATTGCACTGGTCCACGAGGTACCGTGCCACCTCTTCCGCCCTGAGTTGAGAAAGCTGCTGGTTATAGGCGTCCGATCCACTGGAGTCCGTATGCCCCACCACGCGCAGAACCTCGACATCGCTTGTCTGGATCGCATCACACATCGGCGCGAGCTTTGCTTGTTCGCTCGGCTTCAGGGCGGCAGAGTCATAGTCGAAGCTGATGCGCAGATTGATCTGTATATCGGCCGGCAGGCTCACAGGCTGCACCGGCACGTTTGCGGCCGTGGCGCCGCCCACAGAATTGGCAACAACCGCGCTTTCTGTCTGCACGGTGGCTGCCCCGGCGCTTTCGGCTTCCTCCTGCGTGCGGATGCGCAGCCCGCGCGTTGTTCCAAGACCTTCGGATACGGCGCCCTTTTGCCGCTCGAACAATTGTTTGAGCTCCTCAGAGCTGTAGTCCTGACCGGATGCGGTGCTGGCCAGAAGCCCAAAACCGATACCCAAAAGAAGCGTCGTAAGTTTCATGGCGTAAGCCTCAATTCTTGGAAATTACACTAACTTATACGGCAGCGGGGGTCGGCGCGCAATTGAGAGCCGTACCCGAGCCGCATTCATTGACGGCGCGATCAACATCCACGCTGGTGCCCCGTCGACAATCTGCTGTCCCTTTAGCGGGACGAGGAACGCGGCGAAATATGCGCAAGCGATCACAGGGGACGCTTCCGGCACAATCACGCCGCCAAACGGCAGCTTCGAACGTCCACGTCCGTCCAGATAAGTGCATCGTGGTCATCGCGCATCTCCCAAAACCTCCTTGCCGCCTTGCACCTGTGAGATGCGAATTACTCTACCCACCGCACACCATCCTCAAAACGTATCTATCCAACCGAGGTTAACAACTTATGCCCGGGGGATTTCCACAACGACCAGAGTGATGTTGTCGTCCGCCCCGCCCTCCATCGCAATCTCGAGCAGGCGCTCGACAACATGTTCGATGGACGCATGTGCCATTACGTGCAGCAGCGTCTTGCGATTGGCGTATTTCGTCAGCCCATCCGAACACAACAAGAAGCGGTCTCCGGGTTCGAGCGGGCCGGCGACATGTTCAAGTCCGGGATGCTCACCCACGCCCACGGCTTGGGTAATCTGGTTGGACATGGCCGATTGATCCGCCTCGTCCCAGTCCATTTCTCCGGCCTTTACCAGATCTGCTACCACGGAGTGATCCGTGCTGATCATCTGCAGATCCCCCTGACGCAACAGGTAAAGCCGACTGTCGCCGGACCACAGGCATTGATAGCGGTCCTCCGACAGGATCAAGGCAACGACCGTCGCGCCCATTGTTGCCTGTGCACGGTCCGCCTCTGCCTGGATGATCGTGTGGGCTGACATGACAGCATCGGCCACGGCCGCGGCGTCTACAACGCCGGAGGCGTCAGGCGGTTGCATTGCGACGGCGTCCACCACGGTCTGGCTGGCAAAAGCGCCCCCCTTGTATCCCCCCATACCGTCCGAAACGATCCAGATGCCCTGTTCCGGCAGAGCCAGCACCGCGTCCTCGTTGACCGCGCGCACGAGGCCTGTATGGGTTTTGGCGGAAAAGCGGGCGCGTCTGGCTATCGGCATCAGACGGGCTCGCGGTCTGCAAAGGGATGCATGAGCCGCGCAAACACCTGCGGAGACGGCAGGGCCTCGGCGGCAAATGCAACGGACCCGGCATCGGTTTGCGTGCACCAAAGGCTTTTCCCGTCTGCTGCCGCACCGATAAGTGCCGTGGCGAGATCGGCAGCGCTGTCCGCATCGGCGTCGCGGTGCAGCACAACGAGCTCACCAAGCCTGCTTTCGGCAGCTGAGGCTGTCAAAGGCGCTGTCATCGCGCTCAGATCACGCTCAAGATCGGCTGGTGCGGTGGCCGCATCCAACGCAGCGAGAGCGGCATCCTCGAGGCCAACGAAAACCGCGCGGGCTTGCAGAAAGGAGCCGACGAGGGAGGCGCCATTCGGCAGGCTTAGGGCAAGCGTCAGAGGGAACCGGCGCCCGACGCGATCTACCGACGGCATGACCACGCCAAGCATCGCCGCGCGACCCGCAGCCCCTCTCGGCAGGCCAAAGCGCCAGATCGGGGCCGAAAAATACGCGTCATCCCACATGCTCCCGAGGTGCCGGGCCGCCTCGATCATGCCCGCTTGCAGCCAGGCATCCCAGGCGCTGACAAAGTCGCCGGGCAACCCGAACCGGATGAAATCTCCAGCACCTGGCATCTTTCCGAAGGCTCCGTAGACACTGCCCATCAGAGGCTGTCCGGGCATTGAAAACTGGATAATGCGTCCAGAGTGAACGGGTTGAACGCCGAGCCCATCCGCATCTCGTAAATCGCGATCAGACCGCCGACCTTGAAGATCACGCGCTTTTTCTCCGACGCTTCGGTATCGCGCACTTCCGCCGAACTCAGCAGCCGGAACCAGCCCCAGGGCCCGTCCCGCGTCAGTTCGTTCTCGATGGTGTTCGAGGGCGGAAAGAAACTTATCCGCCCCAGACCGACCTGCCCCGGCCATTTCAATGCCGCAGGCGATATCTGGTCGCCATGCTGATACGACACGGACTGTCCATCGATATCCAACGTCACACTTTGCGCGGACGGATCAAGCGCTTGCGGTGTCAATTCGAATGGGATCGATGGCGCACCGCCCCCTGCGAAGAACGTGTCCCGGATTTCGGAGGCATACTGGAACTGTTTGAGCACCGCATCCGAAATACCAAGTTCCGCCTGATTGATTGTTTTCCAGGCCCAGGGGCGCGCGCGCGTGTCCACGTGTTGCAGAAGGTGATCCGTGAAGAACTTGTCAATCAAGCCGCCCGGTGCGAAGGCGCGGGAAAAGTCCTGGATCGTTACTTCCTGCGTGGCTTGCGCGCTGAGCGGGTAGCGCCCGGACAGGGCTTGCGCGCAGAATGGCGCAACCTCGCTCTGCCAGCGCGCATTGATCTGCGACCGCGTGCCTTCGGCGGTGATGCCGGACGACCCGCTCGTCACCTGACTGGCCCATCGTTTCAGCGGGCCGGGCAACCGCGTCACGGCTTCCATCAATTGTTCGGTTGCCCCGCTGCCGGTCGCCTGTGCCGAATTCAACGACATCCGGTTCAACTCGCGGTACACCTCCTCGAATTTTGCGATGATACCGTCCAGTTCGGATGGCGTCCCTTCTTCGGCCTGAACCAGAGTGTGCAGCCACGCGAACCGATCCTCGACATAAGCACCGGGAACGGCTGGCGCGCTGGTATTGCCCTCTGCGCGCGCCAGAACGTTCAGCATATCGCGCAAGCGGCGGTTGCGGATCGAGCGCAGCGCATTCTGAGCCGCAAGATCGCCAACCGCCTGTTCGGTATCGGGCGATACCACGCTGCGTTCTTCTGTCAGGCGGGTTTCCTGCGCCACGGCCTCCAGTATGTTCACGATTGGCGAGGTCGGACCGGACAGGACGTTCGTCACTTCGACCGCGTGAGACAGATTGTTGAGCGGAACAATGTCGAGGTCTCCCAGCAGCCTGTCATAATGCTCCACATAATCCGTGTAGTAGAGGCCGAGAACATCCCGGCTCATTTGCGCGAGGGCCAGATCGGATTGAGCTGCGCCGCCGCCCTCTCCCAGAACCCAGCGTTCGTTCTGAAAGCGGGACGCGACATCCAGTGCCTCTTCGAGGAACACCTCGTTAAAGCCACGATAGGTAAAAATACCCGGCACACCGGCGCTGAGCGGGGCTCCGGAGGACCGCGTCATGACACGCCCTGCGGCCGGGCCCGCGATGTCGACGACCCGCCATTCCGGCAGTTCCTTGGCAACGGCACTCGAAATGATGCCGTTGTAAATCCTTTCCGACAAAGACATCTCGGCCAACAGAACGCGGATCTGATCGATCAACGGACCGTTGAGATCGACTTTCTGCATCGGTCCGCTCAAAAGCGCATGAAGATGGCTCGACAAGTCCGCCCTGAACGTTGCGCGGCTTTCGCCGGGATAGGACAGCGCCCAATCGGCTTCCATCCAATCTGACACAAGCTCAGGGTCGGTGGCGGGCGCATCAAGCCCGAGCATCAGATAGACCTTCAACCCCTCGTACAGGAAGTCAGAATTGTTCATATTGCCCTGAAGCTGCTCTTCCAGCCGCAGAAGCAGCCGAGGCAGGAAATGCTGGTTCAGCGCCGAGCGGTAGCTTTGCGCGGCCTTGGTGCCGATCACATCGCCTTGATAAAGGCCGAACTGAAGCGCCAGATCGATGTCCTCCGGCGTCTGGTCGAGCGGATTGTCCGGCAAATCGCGCAAGAGGTTCATTGCAGGTACGACAGACGGTAAATCGGTATCGCCAATCGGTGACTTCGGGATCGCCCGTTCGGCCGTGCGGTATGCAGAAACCGTTTCGGACGCCTCGGCGATCAAGGCCTGGTTCCCCAGATAGCTGCGAAGCCACAGGCCGGAGACGCCAATTGCGGTCAGAACAGCGGCCGCAATCGCGCCGCGCGTGATCCAGCGATAGCTGCGTTCCACGCTGTCATCGACAGAAACGAGGCCCGCCTCGGGGAAAACGACATCACGGAAGAGACGGGTTATGAAGAACGATTTTCCGGTCCCGCGCCCGGTCCCGAGAGCTGCTCGTCCCACGCCGAACACGCGCGCCATGCCCGTCATCAGACGGTCAATCGGCGTGCCTTCCTGTGTGCCGGACGTGAAGTAAACCCCGCGCAGCAGAATTCTGTCTTCGTACTTCGTCTCCTGAAACGTCTCGTTCAGGAAATCCTTCGCCACCTGTCGGATTGACGCCAGCTGGCTTGGAAACGCCGCGATCTGACCGCGCCGGTCTGGGTCAAGCTCGCTGGTCAGACGCTCAAGCATGTGGCCATTGATCTGCGACAGAAGGAGACCAAACTCGTCGTCAAACCGCGCCAGTGCGGGCTCACGGGCCTTCGCCTGGTCCGCGTCGAAGGTAAATCCCCAGACCTGCTCTCGATCCTCTTTGCCCAAGGGCTCGAAATACTCCGCGAACCCGGCGATCAGGTCCGACTTGGTGAACAGAACGTAGACGGGAAACCGAATGCCCAGTTGCTCGCGCAACTCCAGAATGCGGCGGCGAACCGCCCGCGCATGGCTCATCTGGGTTTCATGATCCTGCATCGAAAGGTCCGACAGCGAGATCGCAACCAGCGCCCCGTTGATCGGCTGGCGTTTGCGGTACTTCTTGAGGATGTTGAGAAACCCGAGCCACGCCGCGTTGTCGGCTTCGGTGTCGCTGTCCTGCGTGGTGTAGCGACCCGCAGTGTCGATCAGGATGGCGTCTTCGGTGAACCACCAGTCACAATTGCGGGTTCCGCCCACACCGCCGATGGCATTGCTGTCCTTCGGCCCATCGATCGGAAAATTCAGGCCCGAGTTGACAATGGCCGTTGTCTTGCCCGCCCCAGGCGGTCCGATGATGACATACCACGGAAGCTCGTAAAGCTGTCGACGCCCGCTTTTGGAACTGCGCAACGTTGCAAGTGCGGCCTTCAGTTTGACAGAGAGTTCCTTCAATTCGTCGGCAAGTGCCTCGTCCCGTGGGTCAACTGCCGCGATCTCTTCGGTCAGGTCCTTGTCGCGACGCCTGATCCGAAGATACCGGATCGTCAGAAACACGATGACAAGCAGCCACAACAGCCCGATGACGAGGCCGCGCTCGATCAAGCTGTCCAACGGCCGCGCCGCGCCGACTGCCAGCAAAGGCCCGAGGAACCACAGAAACAGGGAAATAATCGCCGTGAAAAAACACGTCTGGAACGCGGTCGACAGCAAGACCCCTAGCACTTTGCGCATTGCCTAGCCGCCCTCCTTGATAAGGATGATCTCGATGCGCCGGTTCAAGGCGCGGCCTTCGCGCGTGTCATTGGAAGCAATCGGCTCGGCATCAGAGCGCCCCTCCGCCGACAGGCGACCCGGATCGTCCAACCAGTTGGCCATTTCGCGTTGCACCGACTTCGCCCTGTCGAGCGAGAGGTGATAGTTGGACGGAAAACGCGCTGTATTGATCGGGATATTGTCGGAATGCCCTGCAATGATGACGTTTCCGGTCTCCCCGTTCAGGCCACGCCCGACCCGCTGCAACGGTTCGAGGAACGCGTCCTGCAAGGCGTCGGAGGCGGGTGCGAACATTCCGGCTCCGTTGATCCGGACGGTCACGGTATTGGCGTCTTCGAACACGGAAACGATTCTTGCGGCGATCTCTGCCTCGAGGAAGGACTTGACCCGGTCGACCTGAGGGTCCGGCGGCGGCGGCGGCGCCGGTGGCGGCGGCGCGCGACGTTCGAGCACCGGGTTCGGGCCCTGATCGATCGGGATCATCATGCCGATCACCTGCTCCGTCCTGCCGTTCAGCAAGAAAACGAAGCTGAGAAACACGATCCCCAGCACAGCCGCAAGACTTCCAAGCGTGATCCAGACCGGCAACCAGAGGGACCGGGACTTGAACGGGACCGCGCGCCCTGTCCAATGCGGCGACAGATCACGGTCCACCGGACCGCGATGCGTCCGGATCGTCCGGGCAAGGCTCCTGCGGATGTCGAGGTGCTTGTCGGCCCCGCCGGCTTCGACCCGCAAACGTCCTTCGAACCCGACCGACAGGCACATCTGGACAAACTCAAGCAGATCAAGGTTTTGCGCAGGCTCCTGCTGCAACCGCTGCAACATCTGAAAGAACTTGTCCCCCGACACGGTTTCCTTTTCAAACGTGCCGACAAGCGATCGCTGCGCCCAGTCGGAATTTCCACCCCAAGGGGTGTTCAGCACCACATCATCGAGCGTCGCGCAAATAGCATAGCGCGCCACGCGCACTTTCTGCGGGTCGATCCCGGACCGCACGCAGCGCGCCTCGAAATCGCGGATCTCGGTCACGGCGCTGTTGCGCAGGCGGTTGATGTCCATGGCTTGCGCCCGGCTGCGCACCCGGCTGACCAACGCAAAAAGCGTCGCCGCATTCGCGTTCAGTGGGTTCATTCCGGTCAGGAACTGATCGGTTCCCTGCTCCGCGCCCGTGGGTGGCGTGCCCGCCGGACCCGTGTCGGGAACCCCGACTGCCGCACCGCTGGCGGGCGGGGCAGCGGGCGTTGCCGCCTGCTCGAACGGTCCGGCAGGCGCCTGCGGCTCGGCAGGCTTCGGCACAGGCCGCGGCCGTCGGCCACCCGGGTTGGGAACGATGACCGTACGGGCCGGGTCGTCATCATCTGGGGGATTACCAACCATCGTGCCCTCGCTCTACCCCTGCCGGATCGCCCAGAGTTCCATGGTCAAGCCCGGGAAATCACCCGAGACATGAACGGCAATACCCCCCGAGGTCGTGATCTGAGACCAGTACTTGCTGTTCGAATCCAGTTCGAAATAGCTCTTGCCCGCGTGGTATGGAATCTGACGCGGGGCGACCGGCAGGATCGACAGATCTATTCCCGGCAGGGCGGAATTCACCAGTTGGCGTATCTCCTCCACCGGGCCGATCTTGGCCTGGGTCGGGAAATGCCGCCGCAACGTTTCGGCGGGCGCATCCGCAGAAACGGCCAGAACGAACTGCGACCCGCGCAGGAGTTTTCTGTCCGCAATAACGCCGACGCTGACCCCGTACTTTCGCGGATCCAGCGGAATGGCGACGGCTGTCTGTTCCAGCACCGCGCTGAGGTACTCGCGCAGCACCCGCATCACCGGACGAAACGTCTCCGTCAGGTTGTCGTGTTTGTAGGGTGGAAACTCCGGCGGCAGCTTTTCAGCGGACATGAACGTGGCAAGCTCTCCGGCCAGCGAGACGCAGGATTGATACACCGTGATCGGATGCACGTTTTCGATGTTCATCATGTGGCGGAAGGCCGGAAGCGTCCGATTGATCAGCATCAGCAACAGGAAGTCAGAGATTTCCGCAACGCCTTGCGCGGTGCCTGCCTCCACGAAGCGGCCCGCGATAGCGGTCGCGCGGATACCCAGCATGCCTTCGACCTCGCGGACGAAACCGGACAAGGGCGTTGCCGCACGTATATCCGTGCAGGACGGCATGAACCCGGTATCGAGAACAATCTCCTTGTCGGCCCGCACCTCGATGATCCGTGCGATGGGAATAACAAGAAGATCCGACAGATCATCCACGTCGAGCGCGAAGCCCAGCCGAAGTTGTCCGACCGCAAGGTTTACCGTGCGCCGGGTTTTGCCCATGCTGTCGATCACCTCGCTTTCCGCCGCGCGGTAGCGCGCGACCGGCGAGTCCTGCGGCGACAGATCGACCTCTTCTCCACCGGCCCGTCGCGCAGGTACGGTCAAATAGACAATGGCGTCGCGAACAGTATCAGGGACTTCCAGTGCTGGGGGATGCGGCTCTGCCAGCGGGACACGAAACAGCGCCCCGTCGGGCGTCAGACCCGCAGCGGAGCGTAACGCGAACTTGCCCAGTTTGAGCATCTCGTTGTCAATCTCAAGCTGCGACACGCCCCACAGATAAGGCGATGCACGCCGCGCCAGCCCGCCAACAAGCGCTTCGTGATACCGGTCCGACTGCTGAAAGTGGTGGGGCTGGATGAACAAGCCCTCGCTCCAGACGACTTTGCTATCCCACGACATCAGACGTCCCCCCGCGATCGGATCTCGTCAGAAGAGGCGCTTGGGGTCGGGATCATTTCAGTTTCTCCAGCTGAGCTTGATAGGCGCGCGCGAACTCACGGGTGAACAGCTCGTGGAAGTCATTCTCGGCCTGTGCAGAAATGGCAGCGTAGGTTTCTTCAAACACCTCCCAATACTGCGATTTCTTTGATTTCAGCAGTCCACCGGACCGCGGGTTTCTTGCAAGTTTCTCGCCCAGGGTTTCGGGGTCGAACTCTGCCAACAACCCTTTGAGCGCGGCCTGCATCCCGGCGACCATGGCGATCTCGTGGGCCTTGATGTCCAGCAGAGCCTCCGCCACGGCCTGTTCGGGGGGCATGTAGCCCTTGCCCGGTGGTTTGGCGATCCGTTCTACCGCCTCGTCATCCGAGATCGAGAACTTCAGCGGGTTGTTCCCGGTCTGCCGTATTACGGTCTGACCCATGCGAAACTCGCCCTTGATGGCGCTGCGCGTCATGAGGATTTCGCGGATGCCGACGATCAAGGCACGCATGGTCGCCCCAAGGCGGGCCATTCCCTTGTCGGCATCTTTCGGATCGAGCGCGTCCGTCGAAACGCCAAGGGCCTCGAAGAAGGTTTGCGGATAGGGCTGCGCCGCGACCGCCGCGGGCTGCGGCGCGGGGGTGTCCGGCACTGGATCGGACACAGGCGTTGGATCCGGTTTCTCGAACGGGTTGCTGCCCGGATCGGCGTCCAGATCCCAATCGTCCGGAATGACCGGGCTTTCTACGGGCGTCGGCTTGAAACTCTGCCCTTCGAACCCCGCCTCGGAGGGGCGGGCTGCAACGTCCGGCGATCTGCGCGGCTCGGGGAGCCCTGGCAAGCCACTGAGCAGATCGTCATCCGCATCCTCCGGGATAAGCGCGCCCGGCGCCCCCCCGCTGACGGGCCCAACCGACGGGCCAAGCAGATCGTCCAGAAGTCCTTGATCCCCTGTCGTCGAAGCCGGTCCCGGATCGGGGGCCGCAAACGGACTTCCGCCTGCGGCAGAGGCAAACGGCTCCGCCGCGCCGGACGTCTCGGATGCGACCTCCACTACCAGTTCATAGGCACCAATCGACAGGATATCGCCATCGGCGATGATCTGCGGCTCCGGCCCGAGCGGTTCCTTATCGTAGTTCAGAAACGTTCCATTGGCCGAGATATCGATCACGATGAAGCCGTCACCACGCTCTTCGAGCACGCAATGACGCTTTGAAATCGACCGCTCCGGGTCCGGCAAGGCCAGATCGTTTTCGGGCGCCCGTCCAATCGTCAGGCTTTGGCCCTGCATGGTGACAGGACCGCTGTTCCCGGGGACCGTGCCCGTCGATTGAAACCGAAGCGTCAACTGCATCGCTTGATCTTAACCTCCGACGAGCACGAGGGGAAAGCCCGACACGACTGTCCCGCCATGGGCCGTCATGGACAGCATGCGCGCGGCCGGCATTTTGGCCATCATCACTTTGGTCGAGCCCATGACCACCATCGATGGCGGACCAACGCAGACGGCCATGTCCCCGACCCGCGCGGCGGGCATCTTGCCGACAAGCGCGGTGGGGGCGCCCATGCTGATCGGTCCTCCGACATGGGGCACGACACCCGTCACCATCGGGCAGACATGCGTGTCAGTCATACGTGCGGCGGGCAACATCAGGCCAAATCCTCTTCGTCATCGTCTGTGTCATCGTCTTCTTCGTCATCTTCATCATCAAAATCGTCGTCGTCTTCTTCCGGCTCGATTGGGGGCATTTTCGTCTCGACCGAGGCCGGGTCAATCGACCCGTTCCCGCCCCCGGCAATATCGAGCCCGCGTGCAATCAGAACCTGAATAACGTGAAAGAACTCTTCTTCCCTCTGTCCGAGTGCCAGCATGTTCATTCCGAAAGCCGCCGTTTGTGTGGCACCCGGCGGTGCATCATGCTCCGCCAGTGGCCCCGGGCCGAGCTTTCCATCACTCATGGACGCGGCCATGGCACACAACATGGTCGGATCGTCCGGGTCGGCATGGTCCAGTGCCTCGCGCGCAGCGGCCCGCGTCTCGTCAGAGGGATCGAAAGTCCATGCCTCTGCGCAGGTCAGCGTTTTCGGCGCGCGCGCGCCCTCCTGCACCAAATCCCGCCCGGCAAGGCATGCCCACCAAACACATTCTCGCACCGGTAGAGAAACCGACAGCAATCGCAGCATTTCTACGGGACGGAACTGTGCATCCAACGCGCGCAGGACCGTCGCCACATCGGCGGCCGCTGGTACACCGACAGGCGCATCGAACTTGGCGTTTGACATCGCCATCAGCCGCGCAGCCGGTTGCGCCTCTATTTTTCTGAGATCAGAAAATCGATCAGCCATGAGTTAATTCACCATTGTGATCCCGCCCTTGACCATTGTCATGGCACTGCCATCCACCGTGGTCATCGCGCCTTTTACCGTGGCCATTCCGTCGCCCTGCACAGTAACCATCGGCGCCTTGAGATTGGCCATGGCCGATCCTTCGAATTTCAGCATCATTCCTTTGACGGTCACACCCATCATATCGATCTTGATCGAGTTGGCCCCGACTTTCAGCTCGATCGATTGCATGGCCTGAATTGTCACCTTTCCAGCATCCGCCTTGAGCGAGAAATTCCCCAGAGACAGTTTTTCGGTGTGGTTGCCCATCTTAAGGGTCGTGGTCTGATTCCCCTTGTTCAGCGTCTTCGTTTCATTGCCTTGCTTGATGGTTGTCTTGACATTGCCGGTGATGGTCTCGGTGTGTTTACCCTGTACGGTCTCGGTGCGGTCCTTCTTGATCTCCACTGTCTGACTGCCCTTCTCGATCTTGAAGGTATGGTCGCCGGTTTTCAGGGTCTGGACCTTGTGGCGATGCACAGTTTCAGTCAGATCGCCCTTGTCCTTGTGACCTTCGCCGATCGAGATCGTCGCGTCGTTCTTGATAATCTCGTGGTAGTCCCGCTCGGATTGCAGCCGGACGTATTCGTTTTCGGCCTTGTCCTCGAAAACCAACTCGTTGAACCCGCCGCCACCTTTGGACTTGTTGGTCTTGAGACCCTGCATGGTCTTGTTGTCAGGGAGCGCATAGGGCGGGGTATTGGTGCCGTTATATAGCATACCCGTCACGATGGGACGGTCCGGATTGCCTTCTTCGAACTGGACGACCACCTCCTGACCGACGCGAGGTATGTGGATCATACCCCAGTTCTTGCCCGCGAACGGAGTTGCGACCCGAACCCAGCATGTCGCGGTCTCGTCTTCCTTGCCATACCGGTCCCAGAAGAACTTGAGCTTCACCCGGCCATACTCGTCCGTGTAAATCTCCTCCCCGGACTTGCCGACGACCTTGGCGACGTGCACCCCCGAGATGTCCGGCAGGCTGGTCACACGCGGCGGCCGAAACGGCGTTTCGCTCGGGATGACCTCGATGTCCGACTGCACGTTGAACAGCTGGCCGCCAAGCGCGCCCGCTTCGCCGGGATCTTCCTCAATGATCACGCCAGACGATACGATAAGGTATTCCTGGTTCACGGCAGACCGGGGGTGATCGGTCAGTTCGAACAATCCGCCCGCATGCATGTTGCGGACGTACCCGAACGCCTGCCATGTCTCGGCCTGCTGATCCGCTTCTTCGAGGCGCAGCTTGGCGAAGCGTGTCCCGAGCTCTTTCGTCCGGAACCCGCCCGGATAGTCGAAAATCTCGTAGTCGGGTTTCCTCAGCTCGTCGGAGTTGTTCGTCGCCTCGGATTTCTGAGCACGCGAGGGGAAGGCGAAGTCATAGTCATCCAGCGTGACCTTGGCCGAGACCATCGTTTTGGTCCCCCCAAACACGCTGAGATAGTCAGCCACGAAAGGTGCCGTGTCGTTGGGTTCACGAAACATGATGGAGCTCTGCCCCGGCACCTGGCTGTGGGCTGACACGTTGTCGGCAAAGACAAGCTTCTCTCCATTCCCCGAGTGATCAAGGAAGTAGTAGACGCCCTCTTCTTCAAGCAGGCGCGAGATGAACTGAAAATCGCTCTCCCTGTACTGAACGCAGTATTCGCGTTTGTCGAAGGTCTGGGTCGTCGAGTCCGTGATCCGGGACGAGAACCCCCTGTCGGCGAGCACTTCCTTGACGATCTCCATAACCGTCATGTCCTGAAAGATCCGGCTTTCGCGGGTGCGCGTCAGAAACCACAGGAAAGGATGCAGCGTCGCGGAGTAATGCGCCGTGCCGTTTTCCACGTAAAGAAACTGCGCCTCCGTGCAGGACCCGAAGTGCTTGCGCGTGCTGCCGTCATCCAGTCGAATCTCAAGCGTATGGGACTGCCCAATCATCTCCTTGAGGTCGATATCCGGGTCGAGCGAGGTGAATTCCACCACGGTTTGGGTCAGCGTGCTGAGGCGGTCATCGATGCGGGCGCGCTTGAGAAGTATCTCCGCGTTGAGCGGCCCGGTCAGTGTAACGACGGTGGTCTCGTTCATCTCAAGTTCTCCAGAAGCGCGGCGAGGTCAGGGTCGATATCGTCAGGACCTGTCTCTTGGGGTTTTGGGCGTTGACCGCGAATTTCGGCCAAGTCAGACGTCGATAACGGGACGGACAGGGTCAGGCCAACGCCGCCGCGGGGGGATTTGGGCCGCGCCGGAGCAGCCCCCGTCCAGGGGCCGGCGAGCGGATTGCCTGAAACCGCATGAAACCCGGCAAGGCGCACGCGATCGCCGCCGCCGGAGGCAAGAACAGACATGACCCCCCAGCTTCTCGTGATGACCATCCGGCTTTCGGGGATCATCCGGAACACCGGCGGCAGCATCACCTGATCGCCGTGGCGATCCTGCGTCACGTGATAGGGCATGTCGTCAACGTCGAGCGTTTGGCCCACGCCCCGGTTCTCGGCCAGCAGCAGGGCGACGAGCACTGCCGGGCTGCCCCAGACCATCCCGGACAGGCCCTCGGACGCACTGAATTCCTCGTAATCGAACGCCGTGATCGGATCACTTTTTGCGCCGTAAACGCGCCGCATCAGGACGGGCGGTGTCACGAGCCCAAGGAAATCCGTTACATCCGCCTGAGCGAGAGCGCGAAAACTGTCTGAAACGCGGTCATCGGCATTTTCGAGAGGGTTTGCGACACTGTCAGGGTCCATACCGGTAACGAATGGCGCTTGAATGGCGCTGGCAATCTGCGCAAGACGCGCAAGCAGGTCCGCATGCGGCGGTGTTGTCTCGAAGGTGTAAAGTCCCGCGCAAGCGGAAATCGCCCCCGAATGCCGGGACAAGAGCTGCGCCAGACCGCTGGCAGCGGGATCGTCATTTGCGGCCAGATCTACCGCAAGCTCTTCAGCGGAGACATCGAAGAGAATGATCGACAGGCCTTCTTCGGTGTCGATCCGGCGCGCCAGCAGGTCCAACGCGCGCCAGACCGCTTCGATCGCCTGGACCTCCGGGTGGTGCAGGATCAGGTTCATCGTGTCAGAGATCACCCGATCCACCACTGCAACAAGCGCCCGCGCATCTGGGTCCGGGGCCGAAACGAGGTGTGGGCCGACCAGGGCGGCAAGCAAGTCATCCACCGCACTAGGGCCCTTGGGTGCAATCGCCCCACCAGTCAGCTCTTCGAACGCACTGAGCGGACGGTCGGCTGGAACTGCGACGGATTTGGCCGCGCGATGCTCCGGTGTCAGTACCGGCAGTTCTGCCCCCAGAGCACGCAGTTTTTCCAGAACTCCGGGCGCGACGGTGCCCGCGGCAAGCGAATTTCGCAGCGCCGCAAGGTCCGCGAAAACCGGCAGCCGTTCGAACAGAGTATCGGGATGCAGATCCTCAAGGCCAGCGATGGACAGCGACACAATCGGTCCCTGCCCGACCAGCGCAATATCGATCTCCATGCCGAAACCACTCAGCACATCGTCCAGCGTGTCTATGTCCAGCCTGACTGGCCGACGCTCCGCAAGGGACAACCCGGTCTCGATCACGCCGCGTGCCGCGCGCCCGCTGAAATCGCCTAAGATCGCGAGTTGAAAGGCCTCATTCGAAGGCATACACGAAGTCTCCGTCGGCCACATCGATCGCCACTTTGCGAACCTCTTTGCCCTCCAGCATGCGTTTCAGAAACTCCGCCGAGATGTCGGGCAGCATGGAGTTCGTGACAATCGCGTCGATCATCCGGCCCCCGCTTTCCAGTTCCTGACACCGGTCGACAATCGTTTCGACGACCTTGTCCGAATACTCGAACGGAACGCTGTGGGTCTGTTGCACCCGTTTCTGGATGCGGCCCAACTGCAAACGCGTGATATCGGCAATCATCGACGGGCTGAGCGGATAGTAGGGGATCGTGACAAGCCGCCCCAGCAGCGCCGCGGGGAAGATTTTGAGCAGCGGATCACGCAACGCCTTCGCGATGCCTTCTGGCTCCGGCATCAGGTCCGGGTCCACGCACAGGTCCATGATCAAATCGGACCCTGCGTTTGATGTCAGCAGGATCAGCGTGTTCTTGAAATCGATCATCCGGCCTTCGCCGTCTTCCATCACGCCCTTGTCAAACACCTGAAAGAAGATCTCGTGCACATCCGGATGCGCCTTCTCGACCTCGTCAAGCAGGACAACCGAATAGGGCTTGCGCCGCACCGCCTCGGTCAAGATGCCCCCCTCCCCATAGCCGACATAGCCCGGAGGTGCCCCTTTGAGGGTCGAGACGGTGTGCGCCTCCTGAAACTCGCTCATGTTGATCGTGATAACGTTCTGCTCTCCGCCGTAGAGAACCTCCGCCAAGGCCAGCGCGGTTTCGGTCTTGCCGACCCCGGAGGTGCCCGCCAGCAGAAACACCCCGATGGGCTTGGAGGGGTTGTCGAGGCCCGCGCGCGAGGTTTGAACACGCTTGGCGATCATCGACATGGCGTGGTCCTGCCCGATCACGCGTTTGGCGAGGTGCTTTTCAAGATCCAGCACCGTCTGGATCTCATCCGACACCATCCGCCCAACGGGAATTCCCGTCCAGTCGCCAACAACGCTGGCGACCGCCTGAGCGTCGACAATGGGCAGGATCAACGGGCTTTCGCCCTGCAATTCGGCCAGGTCCGATTGCCGTTTGCGCAGCGCCTCCAGCGTCTCGGCCCGTTCTTCGGCGGACAGAGGGCTCTGTTCCGCCGCCTCGTCGCTGTCGGCATCCGGCGCATCGACGGCGACGCCGCCTTCGCGCAGTTTGGCGCGCAGGTCGAGAACATCCTTGACGATCTCGCGCTCCGCCTCCCACCGTTCGTTAAGAGAGGCGAGACGCGCCTCCTCTTCGTCCTTCAGCGTTGAAATGGCCGCCCGCCGATCCGTCACATCAAGGCCTGCGCTTTCGTCACGGTCGATAATCTCAAGTTCCGTCGTCAACGCATCGATGCGCTTGCGGCAGTCATCGACTTCTGGGGGCACCGCATGCTGTGAAATCGCCACGCGCGCGCAGCTGGTATCCAGAACAGACACCGATTTGTCCGGCAACTGCCGGGCCGGGATATAGCGCGCCGACAGGCTGACAGCGGCCTCGATCGCCTCGTCCAGAACCTGCACCTTGTGGTGCGACTCCAGCATGGAGGCGATGCCGCGCATCATCAGAACCGCCTTGGGCACATCCGGCTCGTCCACCTGCACGACCTGAAAACGGCGGGTCAGGGCCGGGTCTTTTTCGATATGCTTTTTGTATTCTGCCCATGTTGTTGCCCCGATTGTGCGCAGGGTGCCCCGCGCCAGAGCAGGCTTAAGCAGGTTCGCAGCGTCACCCGTGCCCGCCGCCCCGCCTGCTCCAACCAGCGTGTGGGTCTCATCCACGAACATGATGATGGGGACAGCACTCGCCTGCACCTCGTCGATCACAGAGCGCAGGCGGTTTTCAAACTCGCCCTTCATCGAAGCACCGGCTTGCAGCAAGCCGACATCCAGCGCAAGCAGCCGCGCATCCTGAAGGCTGGGCGGGACATCGCCGCGCGCAATCCGCAGGGCAAACCCCTCAACCACCGCGGTCTTGCCGACGCCCGCTTCCCCGGTGAGGATAGGGTTGTTCTGGCGCCGCCGCATCAGCACATCGACGATTTGCCGAATTTCCTCATCGCGCCCGACAATTGGATCGATTTTCCCGTCGCGCGCCTGTTGCGTCATGTCGGTGCAGAACTGCTGAAGCGCTTCTTCCTTGCCCATCTGGGCCGGCGCCATCGCGCCCGATGCCTCGCCCGGAGTGGCCCCGCCACCCACTGTCGTTTCCATGGCATCCTCGGGTGATCCGCCGACGATAGCTGCGAAACTGTCAGACAGATCCTCAGCCTTGATCTTGCGGAACTCGCCGGAGATACCAAGCAACACGTTGCGCAAGTCCGGCGTGCGCAACATCCCCAGCATCAGGTGCCCGGACCTGACCTGCCCGGCATTATAGAGCAAAGAGGCATAGGTCCACGCGCGCTCTACAGCGGTTTCAAGGTGGCTGGACAGGTCCGAAATGGCGCTTGCCCCGCGCGGCAGTGCGTCCAGCGACCGGGTCAGGTCCGCAGCCAGACGGCTGTCATCCAAGTCGTAATGCCGGACGATCCGCAGGAAGTCGCTGTCTTGTTCCTGCAGGATCTGATGAATCCAGTGCGCCAGTTCGACATAAGGGTTGCCGCGCATCTTGCAGAACACCGTCGCGCCCTCGATAGCCTTGTAACAGAGCTTGTTCAGCTTTCCGAAAAGGGCAACCCGGGTAATTTCAGCCATCTCAATATCCCTGTTTTTGCAAGTCGTCGAAGTGCGTTACAAGCCCGCGACGACAAGATCGTCGGCATCTTCCATCTTGGGCCGTTGCCCTATCCACATGTTGTATCCAAGGCGCACTTCCCCGCCCAACGTGGGCTCGGGCACCTCGTCCTTGGCCAGCACCAGCACCACGTCGAAGCTCATCGCGTTGCCCGCGTAATTCCGTACGATGGCAACCAGTTGCGCAAACCGGGGTCCGCCCGGCAGCAAGCTTGTATACTCGTCAAGGTTCATGGGACCGATACGCAATCCAAACTTTGAGGCCCGGGACCAAACCCGAGTGCCCAGATGGTAGGACCGGCCAAGGCCGCGATGCCTGCGCCGCGAAGCGGGCTGTAGCCTCCAGCAGTCGGACGGCTCCAACGTCATCCACTCGCCGACGAACTGCTTCACCGACACATCGCTTTGAAAATACCCCGACAAGAGGCCGGAGAGGCCGTCACCGTGACGGGTGCCATTGGACAGATGCGCCGCATAAAACCGTTTGGCGAGGTCGGGCATGGCGTCGCGTTCGGTAAGCGCCTCTCCCATATACCCAGCCAGCGCGGCAACGCGGTCGGAAAACTCGTCACTCTCGGCGCGGTCGAATGACGGCGCAGGTTCCGCCGATGCCCAAGCCCGATAGAAGAGACCAAGCATCCTGTGGGTGAAGATGTTGGAGAAGTCGAGCATGGTCCGGTCGCGGTGATTGCGGAACCTGTCACGCGCATAGGATGTGATGTGCAACGGCAGGGGACCATGAGGTCCGAACAGGCCGAAGAACAGGTTCATCAAGCGCGCGGGCTTACCCTGTTCTTGGGGCTCGAACGACGCGATTGTCGATTTCGGAAACGCCATCTCGGGCAGTTGGCCAAGCCGCACCGGATCTTCGCTTGGCCTGCGGCTTTTGCCCATACGCGAGGTGTCCGCATGATGCGCCTCCAGCACGCGGAGTGCATGGAACAGGTGAAACCGACCGGGATTTGACGCCAGCCGGTCCAGGTGGCCTACACCACCTGTCTCAGGCCTTTGATCGGATCCCATCTGGTCACCTCTCCTCGTTGCTGCGTGCTGAGCACACATTCGGTAAAACTGTTGATTGCGGAATACTTTAGAAGGAACTTCTCAAGCACCGAGGCAAGCGTATAAACCCCGGTGCCTTCAAATGCGCTCTCGTCGAACTCAAGCACCACTTCAAGGCCCTTTACAGCCGTCGAGAGCACCTCGTCGGGCATCTGCCGCACGATGGGGCGGCTCTTGACCGTCACCAACCCCTCAAGCTGTCGACGGAATGTCCGGCTGTCCTTGGGCGCATAGAGACCAATGATCTCCCGCAGGGCGTCCGCGCCGCCACCCATGCCGGTGTCGGCAATCGAGAGGTAGTTGAGACTCAGGTGACTGATCAGTCGCCACGCTGCACTGTCACTGGTGAGCGAAGGGCGCGGTCGGGTCGGGACAATCGGCGTCGCCACTGACCGCACCGGTCCACCGTCCTGCAGGTGCAATACGTCGGGAGCGCCAGTGGCCAGCAGCAATGGCAAATCCCGGTTCGTGCAGAGCGCTTGTACCGACAATTGCGTCAGGTCCGCGCTGTAGGGGGCTTCGTCCCGATCGACGAGGTTCAGGTAGACCTCGGAGCCGAGGTAAGAGGTCCTCTGACCCTTTAGCCGATCTTTTTCCGACCGTTGGCGTGCGCGACGGCGCACTGCATAGAAACAATCGTTCACCTCGGCCAGATGCGAGAACCGATTGCGCGAATAAAATGGCAGGAACTCGTTCTCCACCGCTCCCTGGCTGCTGATCCCGGCCACCTTGGTAACCTGGACAACCTCGTAGTCGAGCGAGGCCGTCTTATCGACCACAACGTGATGCTCGAAATCGCTGTCCGTCACCAGCACCCGGTCGCACCGTTTCTCGAACAGGTTGACGACCGGCGTCGCGTGGAACGAGAACGCATCGACAGAGACATGCTGCGGCGCGTCCGGATGACCATCGTCAAGCAAGAGGTAGATGTCGACCTCTGCGCCCTGGGCACGCTGGAAAGCCGGTTGCAGTCCGACCAGATCAAGGAAGTGGAACCGCTCTGGCATCGCGAAGTATTCCTGCAACAGCCTGTAGCCGTCGAAAGACCGCGACGGACAGGGCAGAAGCGCGTCCTCGGGGTCATAGCCGCGCGGCTCCAGTGACGCGCTGTCCAGCTGCATCTTCCAGTCATCGCGGCGGTCTGCGGACCGGGCAAGCACCCCTTCGACGCGGCATGACAACAACTCGTGCAACAGCCAGTTTCCGCCATCCTGTCCTTTCAGAAAAACGGTCAACTTATCGGCCGAAAGCTCCTCAAGCGAGCCGCCACCCATCCGTTTCAATCGCAAGCGAATGCCCGCGCGGGCCGTTGCGTCCCGCCCCAGCCCGGCGGCAACAAGCGCGGCCCGGCTGTCGACGTACTCCGCCTCCGCAATCTCAATCGGCCAAAGGGTCAGGTCGTGCGCAGTGCAAAAGGTACAAGCGGTTTTGGTCCCCTCCACCGTATCACTGCGCAACACCGTGCCACGCGGAACGGCAAACCCATCGGTCACTTCAGCCAACGACGCGTCGGGAAGAA
Source organism: Tropicimonas sp. S265A (assembly GCF_049800835.1). Lineage (NCBI taxonomy): Bacteria > Pseudomonadati > Pseudomonadota > Alphaproteobacteria > Rhodobacterales > Roseobacteraceae > Tropicimonas > Tropicimonas sp. S265A. Next base: position 118,575 of record NZ_JBNAFU010000008.1, on the reverse strand, counting down.
GATCGACCACCGCAACGGATGGCGTGGGCGCCAGAAAATGCGGATACACGATTTCGAGCAGATTGCTCGTAAACGTGGGATACTGCATGTCCAGCTCGAGCTGCACACGCGCTGACATGAACGCGAATCCCTCGAACAAACGCTCCACGTAGGGGTCCAGAACTTCTGTGCCCTCCATCCCCAGACGAGCGGCGATCTTCGGATAGGCTTGCGCAAACTCGCCGCCCATTTCGCGAATGAACCGCAGTTCGGTTTCGTAGTGACGCAACAAACGACTGTCCATATCGCACCCCTACCCCGACCGGTCGAGCGACAGCTCGCCAGTCACCAGATTGACCTGGGTGCGCATGAAGAGTTCCTGCGGCATTGGCTGGGCCCACATGATCGCCCGGATGTCGAAGTGAATGATCGTATTGGACACCTCGGTGTCCGACCGCAGGTCCACCCTAATACTGTCAGACGCGATACGCGGTTCAAATCGTTCGACCGCCTGCCGGATCGATTTCTGTATTTCCTGCGCGCGCCGCGTGGTCGAGAAGTCCCCTGCCACCTCGCGGATACCGTAGTTCAGGGTCGAGTTGAGAACGTTTGGATAAACCTTTGCATCCAGTGACGATTCCTGGTTCGACGTGTTCAGAAGCCAAGACAGATCGCGCGAAATGATATCGCGCAGCCTGCGCACATCAATTACCCGCGCCTCGCGCCCTTCCTTGAGGTTCCGTGGTTCGTCATCCGTCAAACGATCCAGCAATGACGGCTGTAGCCTGTCAGCGATCGTCCGGTCAGCCATTGTCACCTGCCGTGTCAGGGGGGACCGCGAATGTCAGGGTTCTGACATCCATCAACGCCGTATCGCCCTGATCGGTCGCGAGAACGCGTTGGCCGTGACCGACAAAGGTTTCCGCCCCTTCGTCGCGCCACACGGTTTCTCGGGCAAGGCGTTGCGCGGGCGTCCCGTTTTCAGCAGTGCCGACATAACGCGTGGGGATCAGCGCCACCTTTTCGCCGCCAGACGTGACTGTGATGGTGGCGGGCATCCAAACCGCATCGCGCAAGTCTTCGGGTTCTTCGACAGTCAGCGACTTTAAAGACGAAAACGGCATCCAGAAATATCGACCATCCACGATGATCTCCAGAACCGGTCCGAGACGCATATCCGCATCCGCAATCCATTCGAACGGGGCGCCGTTCAATTCCCCTGCTATCGCCGGCGCAGCTTCGAAAGCTCTTGAACGCAACTCAGACGCGGCTTCCAGGTTGCCTCTGGCCTGGGCTTTGACCGCCTCCAGCAGTGGCGCAATCCATTCAGGCGGCTCACCGAAAATCACCGGGTCTTTTTCACCTGCGAAGACCTTTTCGCGAAACGCTTCGCAGATGATGGCTTCGCGGTAGGTCTGTGCCATGGGTGTTGCAGATGCATCCAACTCGGCCGAGACCTTCAACTGCGTGATCGCACGTTTCCAGTCGCCCAGCACGCTGAGAAGTTGAAAGAGAAAGACGCGCAACTTTGCGTCCGCGGGGTTCTTGCGAACACGATCCTGAAGCGCGTGCAAGGCGCCGTCGAGGTCTCCTGATTTTAGCTTCTCTTCCGCAGACACCCGGTCGTAATCCTTTGCAAAAAATGAAAGGCCGGGCTTGCGCCCGGCCTCGCGTTGTTAAACCGCGAATGCGGATTTGTTGGTGACACGGCTCCAGAGCATCTCCTTGGGGGCGGAAACCTCTTTGCCGGCGGCATCCAGCGCATAGTAGTGGAACTGGATGGCCCCCCATTCAAAGCTGGTGCTTTGAACGAGCACTTCCTCGCCCTGCGAGCCGCTGAAGTTGATCGACGAGACGAACAGCTTCTTGAAGTTCACCTGCATGTAGCGGTTGGGCGTTTTTCCGCCCGAGCGACGCACAAGCAACGTACCGTCCGAGAAATGCTCCCCCTGCGCCAACGACTTGAACAGGTCCGCAGACGCGGTATCGAGCTGGTGCATGATCGACAAGCCGGAGAAATCAGCCTTGCCGGCTGTCAATCCGCCCGTTGCAGAGCCGACGTTGATCGGGTTGGCCGCGGAGAAGGAATACGACAGAACCTCCATCGCCTTTTCCTTGCTCATCAAGTCGTCCTTGGTTTCCCCTTCGACTTTCACACCGTTCGTGCCGCCCTTCAGGTAAAAATATGCATCAACCGCCATGGCGTTTCTCCAATTCTGTTATGTGTGCGGATCACAAGCCGCTCTGAAATGAAAGCGCCCCCCGAGCACCGGGGGGAACCTGCGTTAGCCTGCTTTTTCGCTAGGCAGTTTGGATACAAGCCGAAGGGACACGGAGAGCCCTTCCAACTGGTAGTGAGGCCGGAGGAAAAACTTCGAACTGTAGTAGCCGGGGTTTTCCGGATCTTCGTCGACGACCACTTCGGCTGCGGCGAGCGGGCGTCTGGCCTTCTCGTCTTCTGACGAGGAGTCTGCACTGAAATCAACGTACTGGTTGATCCAGTCCTGCAGCCATTTCTGCATGTCGTTGCGGTCCTTGCTGGAGCCGACTTTGTCACGAACCATGCATTTGAGGTAATGCGCGAACCGGCAGGTCGCGAACATATACGGCAGACGGGCCGCGAGGTTCGCGTTGGCGGTCGCATCAGGATCGTCATACTCGGTCGGCTTGTTCAGCGACTGTGCGCCGATAAAGGCCGCCATGTCCGAGTTCTTGCGATGGATCAGTGGCATCATGCCCGCCTTCGCCAGTTCCGCCTCGCGACGGTCGGCAATGGCAATCTCTGTTGGGCATTTCATGTCCACGCCGCCGTCATCGGTCGGGAACGTGTGGGTGGGAAGCCCCTCTACCGCACCGCCGGATTCGACCCCGCGGATACGCGAGCACCAGCCATATTCCTTGAAGGACTGGTTGATATTGACAGCCATGGCATAGGCCGCGTTCACCCAGTTGTATTTTTCCACCGGCTTGCCATCGGCATCCACCTCGGCTGAGGTGTCCTCCTCGAAATCAAATGCTTCGACCGGATCAGTTTTCGACCCATACGGCAAACGGCCCAGGAACCGCGGCATTGCCATCCCGATATACTTGCTATCCTCACTGTCGCGCAGGCTCCGCCAGGACGCGTATTCCGGCGTCTGGAAGATCTTCGTCAGATCCCGCGGATTTGCCAGTTCAGACCAACTTTCCATTTGAAAGAGCGATGGCTTGGACCCTGTGATGAAGGGCGCGTGCCCCGCGGCGGCAACCTTTGCCATCTCGCCCAGGAATTCGACGTCCTGCGGAGAATGGTCGAAGTGATAGTCCCCAACCAGACAACCATAGGGTTCGCCACCGAACTGACCGAACTCTTCCTCGTACAGCTTCTTGAAGATCGGCGATTGATCCCAAGCTGTTCCCTTGAACTTCTTGAGCGTCTTGCCCAACTCGTTCTTGGAGGCATTGAAGACGCGGATTTTCAGCATCTCGTCGGTTTCGGTGTTGTTCACCAGATAGTGCAGGCCGCGCCATGCGCTTTCGAGTTTCTGGAACTCTTCATGGTGCATGATAGCGTTGATCTGTTTCGACAACTTGCCGTCGATTTCGGCGATGATCGCCTTAATTGACTCGACAACGTCGCTGCCGACGAGCGCCACGTTGTCGAGCGCATGCATGGCCAGCGTGTTCACTGCGTTTTCTACGGCAGACTTTGCCGTTTCGCTTTGTGGCTTGAATTCTTTCTGAAGCAGGGATGCGAACTCCGAGACTTCGATCTTTTCCTCGACCGCACCTTCCGCTGCGCCTGACTGAGCTTCTGCCATCTGTTAATCCTCGCTCTTCGCGTCTTCGGTTTCGTCATCGGCGGGGATCTGATCTTTCAGCGCTTTCATCAGATCCGGATCGTTCATGACCTTGGCCAACAACTCTTCCGCGCCTGTCTTGCCGTCCATATACGTCACGAGGTTCGACAACTCCTCCCGCGCTTCGAGCAACTTGCGCAGCGGTTCGACCTTGCGGGCGATGGCTTCGGGCGAAAAGTCCTCCATCTTCTCGAAGGTGATGCCCACCGGCAGGTTGCCTTCGCCGGTCAGGGTGTTTTCCACCGACAGCTGCACCTTGGGCGCGATCGCCTTCATACGCTCGTCGAAATTGTCGACATCGATCTCCAGAAACTTGCGGTCCGAAATCGGCGGCTGTTTCACGTCGGACTTGCCGGACAGGTCGGACATGACCCCCATCACGAACGGCAGCTGGACTTTCTTTTCCGCGCCGTAGAGTTCGACATCGTATTCGATCTGCACGCGGGGCGCCCGGTTTCGGGCAATAAACTTCTGCGAACTTTTAGCCATTTTTCCACTCCCTATCAGTGTCTTGGGGCGTATCAGCAAAGCGTTCATCCAGATCGCGTTGCGACCGAATGACATGATGTGTTCTAGTAAGCGTCTTCCTCTTCACCGTCGCGCCCCGCGATCAGCTGGACGTTGTCCAGACCAAGCGGAGCCATGTCCTTGATGATGTCGATGAACTGAGCGTTCACCAGCGACTTGGCCCTGTTCAACAGCACCGGCACGGGGCTGGAGGGCTCGTTCTTGCTGTAATATGCGATGATCTTGTCGAGGGCTGCCGTGACATCCTTCGAGCTTGAAATTTCCCCAACGGGACGTGGCGCGCCTGGTGCCGGCCCACCGGTGCCAGCGGCCTCCGTGACTTGCGATGCCGCGTCGGCTTCACTCGCGTCGCCGCCTGTTGCCTCGGTCAGGCGCGTCTTGGCTTTCAGCAGGGTCGACAGCGCATTGTCGAGTGTCGGGCCTTCGCCGGGAACCTTTTCGGAAAACGTCCGGTCGATCGCCAGCAGGTCGTCATGTGCCGTCGTGATCCCCGCAAGGATCGCCGCCAATTGCTCGGCGTCCGTATCTTGCAGGGCCGCATCGACGGATGCGTTGGTTGGGGGGGCCTCCATTGTCTCGGGCGCAGGCATGTCGCCACTGGCAATCTCGAAATCGAGAATCGACATGCTGCCGAACACCCGGCTTTGGGTCAGCGGCGCCAAACGGATCGCGCGCAAGGTAGATTTGGGGTCGGCAAAGCCCAGCACCGCGTTCACACGCATCGTCGCGATGTCTTCGTCGTCCAGATCAAGCTCGGGGTGGCAGGTGTCCCACATCTCTTCGAGGCACCGGCGCACGTAGGTCGTCACCTTTGCAAACGCCACAAACCCGTCGAGGCGCAACTCCGCGGTCGCGAGATGCATTGCCGCCCTGAGGTCCTTGCTACGCGAGAGGACGTCCATGGCTTTCTCACGAACCAGTTTATAATCCGGTTCTTCCGCCTCTTTGATCTCGTCACCCATCTGCCGTTCTTCGCCAGGCTGGGCAGCCAGTTCCAATTCGGTGAACGCCGGGTCGTATTCCAAATTCTCGCCAGCACCGCTGCCATCGTCGAGTGTCGCGAGAAGCTCGTCCAAATTCATTCTAGGAAAAACCCTCCGTGGCGGGGCGCTTTCGCAACAGCGATACAGCCCTCGTTTTATGTCTGTGCGAGGACAAGATGCCCCCTGAAAATCGGACGACTATACGCTCTGCAACGAGGAGTGATCTCGCTACAAAATAGGAGCCTGAAAAACACGAATGCTCCTCCCGAACCCGGACACAATGTGACGTGCCATTTCCTCCACTACGGCGCACCACCACCCGAGTCGGCATGAGCCTACTGCCCAGCAGGCCCTGAGCCTAGTAAATTCTGTCCTGCTACCTGCTGAAATCACGAGAAAAAAGCGTATCGGCCCGGACTTACTTGCATATTCTCGTTAACTCTCCAATCAAAAGGGTCGCTGTCTCGCTCCGATTGTCGTTCATATCGATCGCGAACGCATTGAAGACCCGATTGGCGTCTCCATGAGTTAACTCCACGTTCACCGTGTGCTGCTTGGTCGGCGAAGCTGCGTCGCCCGTGAAGTTGTACTCAAATGCCTGACTGACGTCTCCGGTTGCGGTGGGGACAGGCACCGTTCGGGTCACGTTAGGCGAAGATAGCGTTCCGCCCGGAATTTGCAGATAGGCCCGCTTGATGCCCGCAGGGTCGGAAAAGGTGACCCGCAGCGAGACTGACGCACCCCCGGACCTGGCTTGAACAAGCTCGGGGCCACCGCGGAAGGAACTGTAGGCATCCGCCAGCCCGTTCGGGCACGGGTCGTTCGATCCCGAACCGTTGGAGGCATAAAACGGGGAGTTGAACTTTCCCTCGAAGAACGCAAGGGTCGGAGGGGACGTGTCCGAGGTTTCCCCCGCACACCCGGCCAGCGCAATTACTGCACCGCCGACCAAAAAACTGCGGCTCTTGAACATCAGCCTACTCCCTCTTGCTTTGTCGCGTCGCTGCCGGCACGGCTGCGATCAGATCAATCCCTGCGCGCGCCACTCCTCCAGCAACTCACGACTTACTTCAAAATGCATGCTGTCCTCGCGCGAGAACCCCGCGCCCCAGATCCAGCCTTCCTCGCGGAAAAAATCGGCCAAAATGGTCAGGCCCAGCTGCGTGCGGCCATCGGCAAAATTGTCGAGACGTCCATCAATGTTGAGATCGAGCGCCAGTCCAAACGCATGCGAGGAATACGTGCTTTGCGTTCCCCGGATACGCCGCACACACAAAGACCCTGAGGTATTGATGCGATCATACAGGTCCTGATCGGTTTCTCGCACGCGTTCGAATACACGGGTCAACGACTCCACCGCAGGCTGCAACATGCGCACCTTGATCGGTCCGACATCGCCCTGAAACACGCGGGCGGCAAAGGCGGGATTGGTCACGCTCTGGCACTCATCCGACAACTCGTCCCGGGGCCGTCCGAGGGTTTCTATGAGGTAGCTGCGGCTGGGCACGTTCAGACCGCGGTTGACGTTGCGCCTGTCCGCGATCAGCACGACCTGAGCGTAAGCGTCAATGATACTGTTGTCGCCATCATCATAAAGCGCGTTGTTGTCATCGAACACAGCATCGCCGGTTCCGGCGCCGCGCCCTTGCGCAACAACCGCCGCTATCTGGTCGGACAAGGCTGCGATATCCGCTCGCATCTGTTCGTTTTCCGCCCGCAGCGCAGCCAGCTCGCCGCGCATCAACTCGATATCGATACGCGCCCCGCTGTCCACCGCGCTCGTGCCCGGCGCGACGCTCGTATCAACCAGAAAAGAGCGGGAGAGATGCCACACAACCGGTGCGAGCAGGATCGCTACGGCAAGAATGATCGCGGGCAGCCAACGCATGAAATTCCTTTCAACGTGCGCTTCATCGACCCTCACGCCCGATCAGCACTTGGGCAGGACGATACTGCCTCGCGGCATCAAGGCAACCTATTTCGTACCGGATTGAAGCGTGAAACCATTTGCCAGAAATGCATTCAATACATTCGCCCAGACATCATCCCACGCCCCCAGCTTGGGCTTGTCGCCGAGTTTCGCCCCCTTGCGCTCGGCCTCCTGTTGCAAGTCATCCACCTCGGTCTGGGTGGCCCCGGCGATGTAGATGTGGCCATCCATCCGGCGGCATCCGAGGTCTTCCGCCCGTGAGCGGAATTGCAGATATGGCGCGATCAGAACCGTGCCCGGGCGCACCGAGCTTGCGATGCGCTGCTCCAGCTTGATCAACAACTCGGTGTCGCGCATCGGCTGAAAGAAATACACAACGTCGTAGTTCGCATAGCCTTCGAACTCCAACGCGTTGCCTTCGAGAATATCCCCGTTCTCCACCTCGGTCGCTTCCAACAGCCGTCGGGCCGATTGCGCGTAACCGGGGTCGAATTCCAGGCCATCGGCGTGTTGGAACACCTGACTGGCGATCAGAACCTTGCCTCCGCCCCCACATCCGACATCAAGGAACCGCGCGCGGCGGAACAGGCCTTGCGCCAGCGTTACCCGATAGGCCGCAAGCGCATGCGCGGAGAATTCGCTGGGTTTAAGCCGAATATCCGGAAAGCAGCCCAACGTTTGCGCGTCCTCGTGCTGGTCCAGAGGGTTGGCCGCATAGTCGAGGGCCACCTGCGCACGATCCATCAGGAAAAGAACCGTTTCGATCGGGTCATCCGGCTCGGGCTCCGGTCCGTAAAGAGGGACCGAATGTCCTTCTATCTGGTTTACGAAACACCTCGTCACCGGATCAATCCGCGCCCGCCAACTCATGGCGCGGCTGCTGATGTCCTGCGTGGCATGACCAATCTGGTTGATGCGAAGCCGTTCGGGGCCATCATCCGGTGCGTTCCGCATAGCGACTGCTCTCGCATGCGTGGCCCCGTGCACCAACATCGTCACTGTCTGTTTCAATGCCAGCGCGCGGCGTGTGAAGCTCTCGGCCACATCGGGGGCGCGTTCGGAAAACGGCTTCTCCAGTTCCGTGGCCATGTCATCGGCAAAGGACTGAACCTGCTGGCGGACCGCTTGGAAATCCCGGTCCACCTCTTCTATCGTTGCCAGCATACATGTGTCCTTGGTCTTGAAGATTTGCGTCGATCCGAAAGTCAGTTCCCCGCAACGGATTCGACAAAGAAATACACCCACTCTGCGCGGTCCGGCGCCACCGCCGCAACCTGACTCTTCAGAAACTCCAGATACTCGGCAGCGGGTTCCTCAAAAGGTCGCAACCCATCATAGAGCGGAGTGTCACTGGCAATCGCAACCGCAATGTCCTGCCCCAATGGCGGCTGGACGATCAGTTCCAAGCCACTTCCGGCCGCGCCAATGCTGAACGACTCCTCCGGCGCGAAACGGCGCAACCCGATCACATCGTTGGGTATCAGGTGCAGGACGTTGCCGTCTGCATCGTAGTAGTCGAGGTAGATATACGCGGGATAGTCTGCGCCTTCGAGGTCGATCACCATTCGGTCGCCATCGCGAAAGACATACTCCCGTGCGAAAAGGTTTGCGCCGACAAGATAGGGATCCGTGAACTGCTCTTCCGATTGCGGCAGTCCGAGCGCGTCCAGCTTGCCAAGCGTTCCGCATTGTGGCTCCGGCAGGAGTTGCAGGCTGTCCTCCACGGCAAGCGTGTCACCAATCTGGGCGCGCAAAGCCGCCGTCAACTCCGACCGCAACCCCGCATCGGGCAAGTGCCCCCGCAATTCCAACGCCCCGGTTTCTGCGTTGAACGCCGTTTGCAACCGTGCACAGGGAACCGACGACAACACCTCGAAAACACTGTCCCGCAGGTCTTCGCCTTTCTGCCCCGCCTGCTGTGGCGCGACGAAAGCGGTTAGTGCCAGCAATCCGGCGGAGTCCAGAGCAAGCTGCCCCGCCCCGCTCCAGGCCATCGCAGAGGCGACCCGGGCATCGGGCAGAGCACCTTGGCGCGCCCCCGGGGCCGACACGCCGGTTGCGCTGGCCGAACCGACGTCCGGTGCGAGTTGCGGCAGCACGGCAGCCGCCACTTCGATGCCCTTGGACGCGGGCGCTGATTGTCGGATCGCCAGCACTGACTTTTCTGGTGCTGATACACGCGCGACCGCAGGAGCCGACTGCGTTGCAACCTCTGCCGCCACATTGCCGGAGGGCGGGCGCGCCGCACTCAGGGACGCGCCATCTGGCGTTGCGGATCGGGCCTCGCGCTTCGGAATGAGATCGCCCACGGCCACCCCGGCCGCCGGCGTCGTTTCCGGTGCAGCATCACTTTCGGCGTCTCGCACGACTGCCTGCGTCTGCGGAACCTGCGCCGTCTGCAATATCATTTCCAGAGCGGGCATTTCCTGCTGTGGAATGGCTCGTGGCAAAACGGCCCAATAAAGTGCGATACCCGCTATCCCGTGCGCGATCAAAGACAGCACTAGACCAGTTGCAAGGCGCGGCGCGGTTCCCATGCCGTTACTGCGCCGCCGGGGTGACAACGATGACGGTATCTCCCAGTTGCGCGCGTTCCAGTGCGGTCATGATGGGCATCACAAAGCGCACCTGTGCGCCCGCATGGGCATTGATCCGTATCAGTCCGGTTCCTTCAGACCGGGCGATTTCGGCCACGTCTGCAAACCATTCCTCTGTCGAGACGGTGCGTCCGTCCACCGCCAAAGCGCCTGTTTCCGAAACCGATATGGTGATGCCGCCACCTGGCATGTCACGCCCCGAGGCCGCGACGGGCGGCGACACCTCGAACGGGGCCGTTGCATCCAGCCGACTGACCAACATGAAAAAGCACAAAAGGAAAAACACGACATCGACCAGAACGATCACCGGTTCGGTCATGCGGGCGTGGTGGCGGCGCGCGAGTTTCATTCCGACCTTGCTTCTAGTTGCAGGATCCGCGACTCCGTCACGCCTGCGCTTGCCACCGCATCGAGCGCTGAGGCCAGCGCCTGCACGGGCGCATAGGGGCTGGGCAGAATGGATACGGACAAGTCCGGATTTGCAGCACGCTGCGTTGCAAGCAGGGTGGCCAACTGGTCGGGCCCGATGATCCGACCGCGCAGACGGAGATCGCCACCGCGATCAATGCGCACCAACACGGTCGCGCCGGTTGTCCCCTGCGCAGAGGGCACGGCAGACTGCTCTGACTGGGCGCCAGTTTCGCTGACGGGGATCATGTCCAGATCAAGGTAGACAGACGTCACCATGAAATAGATCAGCAGAATGAACAGAATGTCGATCAGCGGGACCAGCGACACCGACCGCGCCTTGCGCCACCGCTGACTGAGCACGATCATTCGGCGGCACGACGGCTATCAGTGCGGCGCGCGGTGGCAACGCTTGCCCGCTGGATGACCCGTTCGATGCGCAGGGTACCCGCCTCGACACGACCGGACAGGTAGCTCGCACCAACCAGCGCCGGAATGGCCACGACCAGTCCGGCGGCCGTGGTCAGCAAGGCCTGCCAGATCCCGCCCGCCAGGATCGATGCATTGGCTGACCCTGCGGCGAGCTCCAGCGACCTGAACGACTGGATCATGCCCAGAACTGTTCCCAAAAGCCCCAAGAGCGGTGCGATCATCCCGATCAGGTCAAGCGGGCGAAGGCCACGGGCCATTCTGGCAACCTCTGCATTGCCCAGCCCCGTCAGGTCTGAGGTCACAAGGTCGGACGACGCCCTCAGGTCAAACAGCTCGGCAGCGCGAAGGGCGACGCGGTCGGCCGGGGTGGCAGCCTGAAACCCGGGCTGTGCAATGTCTCCGCGCTCCAGCGACGCCAAGAGCGCCTCGCGCGCCGCGTTTTCAGCGGCCACCCCGCGCAAAGCGATCGCTCTGGCGAAGATGATTGCGACGCTGGCGACGGACAGACCCAGCAACACCAGAAGGATCGGTGCGACAGTGCCCATATCCGAGATGTTCAGCCCGCCCACGTTATTGCACCAGGGCCGCAGAGGCCTTGCTTTGAAGTTCCATGAACTCGAAGCAGTCCAACTCCTCCCCGTTCTGGGGACGACAGGCACCGATCTCATGCAGCAGGAGCTCTGCGATATCACCGCAGGCGACATCGGGGAACTCAAACAGCTTGAGCGTCGTCCGTGCGACCGGCAAGGGCGCCGCATCCACTGTCAGCAATTGGTCGATCACGCCGCCCTGGTCCAGCAATGCAAAGGAAACCTCGAACCCTTCGAATGCGCGCCCGGTTCCATTTCGGAACAGAAAGAAGGCGCGGCACACGTCCCCCTCCCCCTGCTCGAGCTTGTTCAACTCGACAACCAGAGGCCCGTCGATCGCGCTCTCCTGACCCAGTGCCGGGGCCGCCAGGCATGCGGACACCGCAAAAACCATTCCAATTCGAAACATATCTCCCCCCGGCCCAGCCACACTGTTGACCCCGGCCCAATCAGACCTGCCTTGAAGAAACATCAAGGCCCATCCCGCGGTATGCTGCCCGCGCGGGTCGGCGCGATCAAGTTTTAAACCGCTCCACCCCGGTCAGGGTCTGGATTCAATGGTTCTGGCCGACATCCCGAGGATGAGATCCTCGCGCAGCGCCAGGCGGCTCGACAGGGCTTCGGCAACCGACACGATGTTTTCGTCCCGCGGACGCCTGAGTTGGAACAGCGGTTCGCGGGAGAGAATGGCAATCACTTCGCTCTTGCCATACTCGCCTTCGATCACCTCGACCGCGAGCCGGTTTGCATTTTCCCCAACCTCCTCGAGAGACCACAAAACCCGGATGCGCCGCATGTCGCCTTCGACCGCCCCCAGCAGAGACAGCTCTTGCTGGTTGTCGTAGGCATTGGGCAGGACGTGAAACACCTTTCCGGTGTTGTCGACCACCATGACCCACAGGTATCCCTCTTCGAGCGCGACCGGCAATTCGACATCGACAACGGGATTTTCGCCGGTCCGAAAGACGCCATCCTCTGAAACGACCCCGGTTTCCCCATTGATCAGGCTGATCTCGAAGTCCGTGGACATCGGCGGCAATACGGCGCGGATGGCGCAGACATCTTCGTTGAGAACCGTGGTGTCGAGGGTCAGATCCCGATCTCCGACAATGTCTGCGAGGGTCAGTCGCAAGACTTCGGCATCTCGTGCCTGAGCCAGATAGCCACGAACGGTCACGCGGTCGCCCAGTTGATACACCGCACCCGGACCGGCGTCCTGACGCAGAGCTCCGCAGGTTCCAAGCTGGTCCAAGTCCGCTTGCAGGGTTTCCGACGGCAACTCCCTCGGCCCGGCCAGCACGTCATAGGACATGCGCGCACCCGACGCGCTGGCCCAGTCTTCGACCCGGGCGATCACCTCGTCCCGCAGCAGTGCGTCGGGCGCAAGACCGGTCAGACGACCGCTAGTGTCCTGAAACTCCAGCGACCATGTCTCCAGCCTTGCGATCATCTGCGCGAGCATCGCGAGCCGGTCGGGCCATGCGTCCGAAGGGGCCCCACGGGCGATCGTCAGGTTGTCCGGCGGCACGGCTTCGCCTGTGGCCCGCGCAAAGGCCGAAGCCAGCGTCACGGAAGCCTCTTCGCTGGGGACATTTCCGGAAACCGACGCACCGGCGTCATCCAGACTGGCTGCAAACACATAGGGCGAGGCAAGCGGCGGCCCGGGCACAAGCACGCCCGACACCCAGAGACCGCCCCCAATTGCCGCGATCAGCGCCGCCCCACCGAGCACCGGGAGGAGCCTGCCGCCGCCACCTTTCCCGGCCTCGGTCGTGCCAGAGCCGACCTGCGCACCCTTGCCCGAATTAACCTTTGACGGGTTTACGATCACCGTCGCTGCGTCAGACGCCGAAACACTATCCGTTGACGTCGCACCGCTCAGCAGGGAAAGCGCCTCCTGCGCCGTTTGCGGTCGGTCCGCCGGATCCGGTGCCGTCAGGTGACTGAGCAGCCCGTACAGTTCGGGCGGAACATCCGACAGGTCCAGCGGCTCCTGCTTGGTGCGGTAAATCTCGCCCAGCGATGAGCCGACATTCGGGATGCTACGCCGCAACGCCGCCAACAAAGACGTGCCCAGCGCATAAAGGTCGGATCGGACCGTTGCGTCACCCTCAAGTTGCTCGGGTGCGGCATACTCGTATTTTCCGGCAAACTCGTTGCCAACGATTGTCCTGGCATCGGCGGCCGTGTCCTTCGCGATACCAAAGTCAATGATCGTGGCCTTCTCAGGACGCGCCTGCCGAAGGATGATGTTGTCCGGCGACAGATCACGGTGGACGATTCCCTGACCGTGGGTTGCCACCAGCCCTTCGAGCACATGACGTGCAACCACAAGCAGTTCGTCTGAAGACAGCGCGCGCTCCAGCATGACGTCATGCAGCGACGGGCCTTCGATATAGTCCATCACCAGATACACGTGCCCGTCATCGGTCCGAGAGCATTCATTGTACCGCACAACCGCGTCGTGCACAATCATGCGCATCTGCTCCTCGCGCTTCATCAGAGCGAGGTAATCCTCGTTGCCCGAGAACACCGAGTTGAGCACCTTGACCGCCATTTCACGGTCCACGATCTGGTGATGCGCCAGATAGACTTCGCCTGTGCCTCCGCGCCCCAGAAGCCCTTTGATTTCATAGGTGTTGTTGAGGATCGTTCCCACTTGGAAAACATCGTCGGGGCGCGGTTCTTTCAACGAGGTCATTTCAGGTTCTCCAATCGTGCAGGCCAGACGTGGCCCTCAGCCCCTGACGTTCGATGTGTCTTGCAAGACCGCACGCCCTGATTGCAGCGACTATTTCACCCCGTCCCCTCTCCGGCAATAGAAGATACCGCGCAACCGCTCGGATACTGAATAGACTTCAATGATTTGCAGAACGTTATGCTCCTGAAGCGCGACGCGCACATGAGGTCTCAGACGATCGTCATCAAACGTCAAAACCTGCGCAGCGGTTTCGGGCGCACGCCGGTTAAATCCGTTCTCCCGGCCCCATGCGCCTGTCAGACCCCAACAAGCAAACGGCATGGATGAGGCGTCAGAGCTTCGAGTGTCGGGTTTTCTCAAGGCTTTTGGACGCATGGCTCCCGGTCATTTCCTGAAGACTGAGCGCGCGATCTCATCTGCAAGTATGCTGATGCCGGGGGCAATCCGGTCTGCATCGATGGAGGAATAGGCCAGCCGATAGAAATGCCGAGGAGCGGTCGCCGGATCATAGAACGCCTCACCCGGCTCAATTACCACGCTACGCGCATAAAGCCGTTGCGCCAGATCGCGTGTGTCTATCCCTTCGGGCGCCCGCATCCAGAAACATGAACCGCCGGTCTCCGCAGGCCCTGCCGGGGTCAGCTCGTGCTCCTCTATGGCTGCGATCATTGCCTTGCGGCGGCGCTGATAGGCCTTCTGCATTCTGTTGATCTGCGCATCATAGTGACCAAGCGACAAGAAATACGCCGCGGTGCGCTGGATGTGGCCCGGCGGATGGCGCAAGACGGTCGTGCGCAGTTTGCGGGCTTCTTGCGCGAAGACGGTCGGCGCGACGAGGAACCCGAGCCGCAACCCGGGGAAGAGAGATTTTGAGAAGGATCCCACATAGATGACGTTGCCTGCGTCATCCATCGATTTCAGGGCGGGCGACGGCGCGGTTTGAAAGGCCAGTTCGAACTCGTAGTCGTCCTCGACAATGATGAACTCTCGTTCTTGTGCCAGACGCAGAAGCTCTTTGCGACGGGACATCGGCATCGTCGCGTTGGTCGGACATTGGTGGCTGACCGTGGTGAACAGCACATCAATGTCCTCCGGCAGGCGATCCGGCGGCAACCCCTGATCATCGACGTCAATCCTGACCGTCTTGCAGCGCGTCTGGTCAAGAATCTGGCGCAGCCCCGGATACCCCGGCGTTTCTATCGCGGCGCGCCTGCGCTGGGTCAGAAGAAGCTGCGCACAAAGCCAGATCGCATTCTGTGCACCCATCGTGATAAGGATGTTCTCGGGGGCTGCGGAAATGCCCCGGCGCGGCAGGATGTTGCGGCGGATATACTCGATCAGTTGAGGATCATCGCGCTCGTAGTGATCCATCGTCAGGGAGTCGAAGTCCCTTTGCCCAAGCGCCTGAAGCGCGCATTGCCGCCAATTCCGGTGATCGAAAAGCGTTGGGTCGGCCTGTCCGTACACAAAGGGGTACTTGTAGTTCTGCCAGTGTCTCGGCCTGTCAATTCCGGCGTGATCCTGCACGCGGCGCGCAAGATGGCGCGTCCAGTCTACGCGGTTGGCATCCGTAGGTGGCTTCAGGTCGAAACTCGGGGCGACGGGTGCGGTTTGCGAGATGAAATACCCTGATCGGCCCCGCGCCACGAGGTAGTCGTCCGCCACCAGATCAGTGTAGGCGAAGGTGACGGTTATCCGGCTGACACCGAGGTGCCGGGCCAACGCGCGGCTCGATGGCATCCTCTCCCCGCGTTGGAACTCACCAGACAGAATGCCATCGACCACGCGGCGTTTGATCCGGTGCTGAAGCGTTCCGCCGGGCGTGGTATCGAGATGAATGCTTTGGGCGTGTATGGTCATATCTGGACCTACCGTGCCCCAGAAATCATGGCGCATCTAGGTCCAGAACGATCGAGACGTGCGAAATGGCCGGCGCTGTGTCGGGTGTCTGGCCTTCGGAGTCGTCCGCGGCGGCGGGCCTCGCCCAATCTGGCCTTATCCGACGCGCCTGTCTGGCCCTATTGCGCCCTGCCCGGCTAAGGCACAGCTTGTTCGGGGATACTTGGTTCTTGACGGACCGGACACACACAGGAGCGCACCGATGAACACGCAGCTTACTTCGAATGATCTTTCGCGCGTAATCGAAGCGGATCGCGCGCATCTGTGGCATCATCTGCTTCAGCACAAACCGTTCGAGAAAAGCGACCCGCGCATTATTGTCGAGGGCAAGGGCATGCGTGTCTGGGACCAGAAAGGCAAGGAGCACCTCGATGCGGTCTCCGGCGGGGTCTGGACGGTCAATGTCGGCTATGGACGCGAGCGGATCGCCGATGCGGTTCGCGATCAACTGGTCAAGATGAACTACTTTGCCCAGACCGCCGGGTCCGTCCCCGGCGCGCGGTTTGCGGAGATGCTGATCGACAAGATGCCCGGAATGAGCCGCGTGTATTTCGTGAACTCGGGCACCGAAGCCAACGAAAAGGCCTTCAAGATGATCCGTCAGATCGCGCACAAGCGTTTTGGCGGCAAGAAGCACAAGATCCTCTACCGCGAGCGGGATTACCACGGCTCCAGCATCGCGGCGATGTCAGCCGGCGGTCAGCAAGAGCGCAACGCGCAATACGGCCCTTATACACCCGGTTTCGTCTCGGTCCCGCACTGCCTCGAGTACCGTGCGCAGGTCGAAACGGAGAATTACGGCGAATGGGCCGCAGACCAGATCGAGCAGGTGATCCTGCGCGAAGGGCCGGACACCGTGGGCGGGCTCTGCCTGGAGCCGGTGACCGCAGGCGGCGGCGTGATCCCGCCCCCGCGAGGCTACTGGGAGCGTGTCCAGCAGATCTGCGAAAAATACGATGTGCTGCTCCATATCGACGAGGTTGTCTGCGGCGTAGGAAGAACGGGCACATGGTTCGGGTATCAGAACTACGGGATCAAACCGGATTTCGTGACAATGGCCAAAGGGGTCGCCTCCGGCTATGCGGCCATCGCCTGTTTGGTGACGACCGAAGAGGTGTTCGAGGCCTTCAAGGAAGCGCCCGAAGACCCGATGGATTACTTCCGCGATATCTCGACTTTCGGGGGGTGTACCGCCGGTCCCGCAGCCGCGATCGAGAATATGAAGATCGTTGAGGAGGAGGATCTGTTGGCAAACACCGCCGAGATGGGGGCACGCCTGCGCGCCAACTTGGAGGCCCTGTCCGAAAAGCACGCTGCTATTGGCGACGTGCGCGGCGTGGGGCTGTTCTGCGGCGCTGAACTGGTTGCAGATCGCAACACGCGTGAGCCTGCCCCCGAGGCGCTCGTTCAGGCGGTCGTTGCAGATTGCATGGCGCAAGGCGTGATCATCGGCGCCACCAACCGCTCGATCCCCGGCTTCAACAATACCTTGTGTTTCAGTCCCGCGCTGATCGCTCGGGAAGCCGATATCGACGCGATCACGGACGCAGTAGATGACGCCTTGGCCCGTGTGTTCACCGCATGAGCGCGCTGCCGTCCACCGCGCGTGTCGTCATCATCGGCGGAGGTGCAGTTGGTGCCTCTTGCCTCTATCATCTGGCAAAGGCTGGCTGGACCGACTGCCTGCTTCTGGAGAAGAACGAACTGACCGCCGGGTCCACATGGCACGCGGCCGGCAATGTGCCCACCTTTTCGCCCTCCTGGGGCGTCATGAACATCCAGCGCTACTCGACCGAGCTATACCGCGGTCTCGCGCAGGAGGTGGACTATCCGCTGAACTATCATGTCTCGGGCTCCCTTCGATTGGCTCACACCAAGGAACGGATGCAGGAATTCAAACGCGCCTGCGGGATGGCGAAGGCGCAGGGCATGGCCTACGACCTGCTTTCCCCGGAGGAGTTGAAAGACCACTACCCGTTTCTGGAAACCCATGATCTGGCAGGCGGGCTTTACGATCAGTTCGACGGCGATATCGATCCGGCGCAACTTACACAGGCGCTGGCCAAAGGGGCGCGGAACCTTGGTGCGAAAGTCGCGCGGTTCTGTCCCGCCACCGGGATCACCCGTGACAAAGGCGAGTGGGTGATCGAGACGCCCAAGGGTACGGTGCGCGCCGAGTTTGTCGTGAATGCCGCCGGATACTATGCGCAACGTCTGGGTGAGATGTTCAAACCTTTCGGCGGGCGCACTGTTCCAATGATGGTGATGAGCCATCAGTACATGCTGTTCGAAGAGGTCCCAGAGGTCAAAGCCTGGACAGAGGAACATGGCGGCAAGCTGCCCATCGTGCGTGACGTCGACAGCTCGTATTACCTGCGACAGGAAATCAACGGCTTCAACCTCGGGCCCTATGAGCTGAACTGCAAAGGCCATTGGATGGACCCGTCCGACCCGATGCCGGACGATTTCAGCTTCCAGCTTTATCCAGACGATCTGGAGCGGCTGGAATGGTACATTGAGGATGCGATGGCGCGCGTTCCACTTCTCGGGGAGGCGGGGCTTTTCAAGGTGATCAACGGCCCGATCCCCTACACGCCTGATGGCCTGCCCCTGATCGGTCCCATGCCGGGCGTGCCCAACGCATTCGAGGCATGCGTTTTCACCTTCGGCATCGCGCAAGCGGGCGGGGCTGGGAAAGTGCTGGCCGAATGGATCACCCAAGGTGAAACCGAGTGGGATATGTGGTCCTGCGATCCGCGTCGGTTCACCGGGTATGCAGATCAGGCCTATTGCGATGCCAAGGGCATGGAAGTGTACGGCCACGAATACGCCATGGACTTCCCCCACCACGTCTGGCCTGCGGCGCGCGACAAGCGGCAATCGAGCCTCCATACGCGCCTGCAAGAGGCCGGCGCCGTGTTCGGCGTGTTCAACGGCTGGGAACGCGCAAACTGGTTTGCCAAAGCCGGTGACGACACGTCCGAAGCCGCCACCCTGACATGGGAGCGCAACGGCCCGTGGCATGCCCGCGTGGCTGAAGAGGTCGCCGCCGTCCGCGACGCCTGCGGGATGCTGCCAATCACCGGCTTCACACGGTTCAAACTGACCGGCAGCGGCGCACGCGCGTTTGTCGACGGGCTGACCGTGTCGCGGCTTCCCAAACCCGGACGCGTCGGGCTAGCCTATTTCGCCGACACGCGCGGACGCATCGTGACAGAGATGACCGTCGTCGTGCGCTCTGAAGAAGAGGTGGACCTGATCACAGCCGCCGCGGCGCAATGGCATGACGGTGCGCTTCTGGCAAACAACCTGCCCGACGGGATCACCATGACCGACCTGTCCGACCAGATGGACTGTTTGCTGGTCACGGGCCCCAAGGCGCGCGAAGTCCTTGCGCCCCTGACCGAGGGACATGACCTGTGCAGGTCGTGGTTGAGCGCCAGCTTCGACGGAACCGTCGCGGGGCAACCATGCAGCTTGTTGCGGGTCAGCTTTGCCGGGGAACTGGGATGGGAGGTGCACTGCCCAAGCGCTTCGGCCCCGGCTATCTGGGACGCGCTAAGCGAAGCGGGCGTCCGCCCCTTTGGCATGTTCGCGCTGGACAGCATGCGCATTGAGAAGGGCTATCGCGGGTGGAAACAGGACCTCTCCACCGACTACACCCTGTTCGAGGCCGGGTTGGAACAGTTCGTCGATCTGGACAAGAACACGGACTTTCCGGGGCGTGACGCGCTGCTGGAGGAACGTGCGACCGGTTCCACCAAGCACGCGGTTGGGCTCGTCATCGATGCGAACGGGCTGGACGCGCCTTATATGGCGTCTCTCTGGAAAGATGGCGAACTCGTTGGCGAAACAACGAGTGGCGGCTGGGGGCACCGGGTCGGCGCCTCGCTCGCGATCGGGATGCTGCGCGCGGATCTGACGACGCCCGGCACGGTTGTCGACATCGATATCTTTGGCGATCTGCATCAGGCCACCGTGCGGGAAATGCCCTTCTGGGATCCGAAAAACGAAAGGCTCCGTGCATGAAGGTTCCTCCGTCGCGGGCCCGCGCGGTCATCATCGGAGGCGGTGTCTCAGGCTGTTCCGTCGCCTACCATCTGGCGAAACTGGGTTGGACGGATGTGGTCCTGCTGGAACGCAAGCAGCTGACCTGCGGCACCACGTGGCACGCGGCCGGTCTGATCGGGCAACTGCGCCCGTCGCAGAACATGACACGCCTCGCGAAATACTCGACCGAACTTTACACCACGCTGGAGGCGGAGACCGGCGTCGCCACCGGCATGCGACAGAACGGCTCGATCACCGTCGCCCTGACCGACCACCGGTGGGAGGAAATTCGACGTCAGGCGACGCTCGCCAAGACCTTTGGGGTCGAGGCCGAAGTGGTCACACCCGATGAGGTCAAGGCACTCTACCCGCACCTCACAACGGATGATTTGCTGGGCGGGGTGTTCCTGCCCAAGGACGGGCAATGCGACCCGGCCAACATCGCCATGGCGCTGGCCAAGGGCGCGCGCATGAACGGCGCCAGCATCTGCGAGGGCATCAAGGTCACGGCGGTGGAGGACGACGGCAAACGCGTCACCGGGGTGCACTGGTCGTCCGACGAAGCGGAAGGTCACATCGCAACCGACATCATCGTAAACTGTGGCGGGATGTGGGGTCGAGACCTTGCCGCGGCCTCCGGCGTGACACTCCCCTTGCACGCCTGCGAACACTTCTATCTGCTGACTGAGCCTGTAGCCGGGTTGCGGTCTGTCCCGGTCCTGCGGGTGCCGGACGAGTGCGCCTATTACAAGGAAGACGCTGGCAAAATGCTGCTCGGCGCGTTCGAGCCGCGCGCAAAGCCCTGGGGCATGTCGGGCATTCCGGAGGATTTCGAGTTCGACAGCCTGCCCGAGGATTTCGAGCATTTCGAGCCGATCCTCGAAAAGGCGATGCACCGCATGCCGATGTTTGAAACGGCCGGAATCCACACGTTTTTCAACGGCCCCGAAAGCTTCACACCCGATGATCGCTATTACCTCGGGCAGGCCCCGGAAGTGGCGGGGTATTGGGTCGCGGCGGGGTATAATTCCATCGGGATCGTGTCCTCCGGCGGGGCGGGTATGGCGCTTGCGCAGTGGATGAACGATGGCGAGCCGCCGTTCGATCTGTGGGATGTGGACATCCGGCGTGCACAACCGTTCCAGCGCAACAGGCGCTACCTCAAGGAACGGGTCACCGAGTCCCTCGGGTTGCTCTTTGCCGATCACTACCCTTACCGCCAGCCGGAAACCGCGCGCGGCATCCGGCGCAGCCCGATCCACGAGCACCTCAAGGCAAACGGCGCGGTTTTTGGCGAGTTCGCCGGGTGGGAGCGCGCGAACTGGTTCGCTGCCCCGGATCAGGAACGCGATTACCGCTATGACTGGAAAGGCCAGAACTGGTTCGAAAACCAGCGCGCCGAACATATGGCCGTGCGCGAAAACGTCGGACTGTTCGACATGTCCTCCTTCGGGAAAATCCGTGTCGAAGGACCTGACGCCTGCGCGTTTCTGCAACGCATGTGCGGGAACAACGTCGATGTGGCCGCAGGCAGCCTGATCTACACGCAGATGCTCAACGCGCGCGGCGGGATCGAAAGCGATCTGACCGTGACGCGCCTGTCGGAGACCGCCTTCGTCATGGTGGTGCCTGCTGCGACAGTGGTGCGTGACCTGAGTTGGTTACGTCGCCACCTGCGCGACGAGCAGGTGGTGATTTACGACGCTACCGCACAAGAGGCCGTGTTCTGCGTCATGGGCCCTTCCTCGCGCGCCTTGCTGAACAAGGTGAGCCCGAACGACTTTTCGAACGACGCGCATCCCTTTGGTACCGCGCGGGAGATCGAGATCGGCATGAGCCTCGCCCGCGCGCACCGGGTCAGCTACGTGGGCGAGCTTGGCTGGGAAGTGTATGTCTCCGCCGATCAGGCCGCCCATGTCTTCGAAACCCTGCATGAGGCCGGGCAGGATGTGGGTCTGAAGCTCTGCGGGCTGCACGCGATGGACAGTTGCCGGATCGAGAAAGCCTTTCGGCATTTCGGCCACGACATCACCGACGAGGATCATGTGCTGGAAGCAGGCCTCGGGTTTGCCGTCAAACCCGACAAGGGAGAGTTCATCGGGCGTGACGCAGTGCTGCGCCGCAAGGAAAGCGGTCTGACCCGCCGCATGCTGCAGTTCCGTCTGACCGAGCCGGACGCAATGGTGTTCCATAACGAAGCGCTGGTGCGCGACGGCAAGATCGTTTCCATCGTGACCTCAGGCAATTACGGCCACGCGTTGGGTGGCGGGATCGCAATGGCCTATGTGCCCTCCGAGGGTGAGAGCATGGCCGATGTGATGGGGTCGACCTACGAGATCGATATCGGCGGGGAGCGCATTCCTGCCGAGCCTTCGAAATCACCACTCTATGATCCCAAGCACGCGCGCATGCGCGCCTGACCAGACCACCTTGGTCAATTGAGACCCAAGGTCTCCAGCCGGTCGGCGGCTTCGCGCAGTTGCGGGATCATCTTGCTGAGACTGGCAAGGTCATGGCGCTGCCGCGGGGCGTGCATCGACAAGGTGGTCAGCAACCGCCCCTCGCTGTCGCGCAGCGGCACGGCGACGGCGACCATGTCGTCCATGAATTCTTCATCGTCTGTGGCATATCCCCGTGCGCGTGTGCTCCCCAGTTCTTCGACCAACACATCCTTGTCGGAAATCGTCCGCTTCGTGACGGGCTTCAGGTCCATCCAAGACAGGAACCGGTTCAGCTTGTCCGTGCGCAGCGATGACAGATACATCTTGCCGCTTGCGGTGCAATGAAATGGCACCTGCGTGCCCACCGGCAACTGAATACGCAGTGGCCAGAGCGTCTCCACCCGGTCCAGATAGACCATTCCGAAGCGCCCGGGTGCTGCGAGATTGCAGGTTTCCCCGACCTCTCGCGCCAGTGCCTGCATGATCAGAAGCCGTTCTGTTCTCAGCCGCTGCGACGAGAGCGTGTTGCCCGCCAGACGCCGGAGCCTGCGGCCCGGCCCATAGGAGCGGCCATCAATGTCACGCTGCAGAAACTCTTGCTCTTCTGCGGTCGTCAGCAGCCGGTGGATCGTTGGTTTGGGCAGACCCAACGCCTCTGACAACGCAGCAGGAGAGACCGGCACACCCGCTCTGGACACCTCTTCGAGGATCAACAGCAGGCGCAGATTTGTCGGTATCTGCCCTTTGGTGTCAGAGGCGGAATCATCGGGCATGCATCGGTCTCACCTGTTTGGCAGCAGGAACAGCGCCAGTTCGGGGGTCAGAGAAACCAATACCCAAACGCTGATCAGTGCAACCAGATAGGGCACCGTGTACCTCAGCAGCCGGAAATACGGCACCCCCGTCACCCCTGAGGCCACATAGAGGTTCAACCCATATGGCGGCGTGATGAACCCGATGGAGGCGCCGACAAGGAAGATGACCGAGAAATGGATGGGATCAATCCCGACGCTTGCCGCGATGGGGGCAAGGATCGGCGCAAGAATGATTGTCACCGGCAGGGACTCGAGCACCATGCCCGAAAAGAACACGATCACCATCGCCGTGAACAGCACCGCATAGTACCCCCCCATGGACGTGACGAAATCCCCGATCACCTGCTGCGCGCCCAGTAGCGACAGGATCTGTTGCATGACCACGGAAATCGCGATCAGCGGCGCAAGGATGCCCGTGATCTCTGCTGACCGCATTGTAATGCCCGGCACCTGCCAGAGCGTGAAACCCTCGACCACAAGCATTTCGCCATAGCTCTTGTCTTCCCAGGTGCGGTTTGGATCGCGGTTCATGAACCGGCTGACCACCCAGGACAGAAGCCCTGCGATGATGCAGAAACCGACCGTGACGCCAGCCGCCTCGGTTGGCGAGAATTTCCCGGTGTAGATACCCCACAGCACCAGACCGATGGCGAAGAACCCAAGCCACGCGCCGAACGCGGTTTTGAGGACGCGATTGATCTGCAACGGGATCAGGTATCCCCAACCGTTGATCCGGCAGATGATCCAGCAGGCAAGCTGCATGCCGATCACCATCAAAGCACCGGGCAGAATTCCCGCCACAAACAGGTCGGAGATCGGCAGATTCATCAGGAACCCGTAGACAATGAAGATGATCGAGGGCGGGATGATGATGCCCACGGTACCACCGGCGGCCGCCGTGGCCGCAGAGAAACGCTCGTCATAGCCGCCTTTGACCATTTCGGGATGCAACATTGATCCGATCGTCGCCGTCGTGGCGGAATTTGACCCCGAGATGGCGGCAAAGAGCCCGCACGCGCCAAGCGAAGCCATGGCCAGACCGCCCCTCAACCATCCGAGACAGGCATAGGCAAAATCCGAAAGACGCCGCGCGATCCCGGACTTGTTGATCAGGTCACCGGTCAGGATGAACAGCGGCATCGCAAGCAGCGCAAAACCCTTGTTGAACACGTTCAGGATCTCGGCGCCCATGTTGTCAAGCGTAAGGCCCAGCACGAACGAACACCCGACCACCCAATAGGCAATGACCAGGAACACCGGCACACCCAGCATGAACAGGAACGTGACCCCGACGGAAATCAGCGTGACAAGTGTTCCATCGGTCATCACGTGTCCCCCCCGATCACGGCCTGCTTGATCAGCGGTTGTCCGGTGCGGAAATTCCTGATGTCGTCTTCGATGTTCTCGACCGCGCGCGCGGCCATAAGCGTGGCTGCCACGGGCGCAGATAGCAGGAACCACCACTGCATGGTGTTGTCAGTGCCCAGCACGATTTGAAAGTTCGATGCGGACAACGCAACCACGCGGAGGGTCGTAACGAGCAGGATCAGTGCAAAGCCGAACCACAATGCGAAATCGAGCCAGAGGCAGGCAAACTGCGCCTTGCGCGGCATGATCGTTCGGAACTCGGAAAAGCTCAGATGCGTGCGCATCCGGATGTTGTAGGCGCCTCCGAACAGCGCCATGATCATGAACAGAAACGGCGGGATCGTGGTTGACCAAGGCTGCTGGTTGGCAAAGACGAACCGGTCAATGACTCCCCAGAAAATGATCCCGGCCGTCAGAAGGTAACAGGCCACCATCACAGTGCGTTCGAAATACCGTTCGACGATCGGCACATGATGGTAGATCCACGCCAGCGCGAGTCCCGAAATCATCAGAAAGACTGCGCCGAAGATGTAGACCGTGTCAGGTGCAAGGGCCTGCCGGATCGTCCAGGAATCCTGACTGGCCAAGGCGCTCAGCAAAGCGCTCAGATCGGACCAGATCGCCATCTGCCCCTCCTCCCTTGAATTGAAAACGCCGGATTTGTCCGGTCTGTTTTTCGTGTGATGGACCAGCCCCGCGCAGGCGGGGCTGGTCAGGGTTTACGACTGTGCCGCCTCAGCCTTTCCACCAGCGGCGCGGCTCGACGTTTTCCGCGAGTGTGTGCGGGTTGTTGCGGACTTCGTTGTAGATGTCCTGATACGTATCGATGCCACCGGCCCAGCCGTTAATCCGCTCGCGCCACTGCTCCCACAGGGCCGGCTGATACTCGGGCGAGCACATTTCCTCGGCTTTCTTGATCTCTGCATCCGACAGTTTTGCGACCCGCACGTTGTTTTCGGCGAAGATCGTGCCCGGCATGGGCGGGTCAGTGAAGCCGACCGTGTTGACCAACGCAGCCTCGTTCGCCGCCTGGACGTGCACCTGCGTCAGGTAGGAGGCTTCCATGACCGCATCCTGCAGCTCGCCGCCAAGCCCGTCGAAGGTTTCGGTGCGCATGGCGGTGTGCTCGGTCCCGCAGAAGAAACGCAGATCCACGCACTGGCTGACCACGGGCGACATGTTGGCGTAGGCCACAGCAGACGCCCAGGTTTCCGCGCCGTCGATCAGACCTTGCTTGAGTCCATCCAGTGTTTCCTCCCATGCGACCGGGACGGGGTTGAGGTTCAGGGCGTTCATGGCAATGCGGCCAAGTTGGGTGCCTGTGACACGGTTCTTGGTCCCGGCAAGCTGCTCGATCGAGGTGACTGTCGGCTTGTCCTGCCAGCTCAGGCCAAGCTGGATGCCCCGCAGCTCCGCATGGGTGAACAGGAACTTCAACCCATGCCGCTTCTCGAACGGATCGCGCAGGATGCGCTGCGATTCCGGGCTGTACATGAAGTAGTATTGATCCGCGCGGCTGCGGAACATGTACGCGTAATCAAGCACGTTCAGGTACGGCGCACCGCCTGCGGAGTTCTGCGTGGAGGCAGCGTAGATGTCGATGATGCCTTGCTGGGCTTTTTCCACGCAGGAGAGCTGGCCACAGATCTGGTTGTTGCCGATGAACTCCACCCGGATCTCGCCATCCGTCCGCTCTTCGAGGTCGCGCGCGAACTCAAGGCACCCTGCCCTCTCGATCAGAAGGTTCTGCGGGTTGAAGCCCGCCGCGCCGAACTTGAGCGTGTGCTTCGCTTCCTTGGCAAAGCGCTTGTTGTAAGTCGATTCGGCGGCCTTCGCGAGGTTCGCCGCAGTCATGGCGCCGCCAAAAGCACCCGCCGCCATGAGCGTGGAACTCATCCCGTAAGTGCCAGCAATCCTGAAGAAATCTCTTCTCGAGACCCCCTTGATACGATCATAGACTCCCATTGCTTCCTCCCATATTAGCAATTTTTGAGACGTTTCTTTTCAAAAAAGGCTAGACTGGTATGGCCGTTTTGCATAGACGTTTTTTCAGAGTTGAGGGGAAAAGTGGCGTGGAAGCAGACTATGTCATCGTTGGCGCAGGTTCGGCGGGATGTGTTCTTGCGAACCGTCTGAGCGCTCAGCCCGATGTTACGGTCGTCCTGCTTGAGGCCGGTGGGCGCGACATCAACCCGTGGATTCACATCCCCGTCGGCTACTTCAAAACCATGCACAATCCGTCGGTCGACTGGTGCTACCGCACGGAACCTGACCCAGGCCTGAACGGGCGGCAGCTGGATTGGCCGCGCGGCAAGGTTCTGGGTGGCTCTTCCTCGCTGAACGGCCTTCTCTACGTGCGTGGACAGCCGCAGGATTATGATCGATGGGCACAAATGGGCAATCCCGGCTGGGGCTGGGATGATGTGCTGCCCCTGTTCAAAAGGTCCGAGAAGCAGGAACGCGGAGCAGATGATTTCCACGGCGACCAAGGTTCGCTGGCAGTGTCGAACATGCGCCTGCAGCGGCCCATCTGTGACGCGTGGGTCGCAGCCGCACAGGAGGCGGGTTATCCGTTCAATCCCGACTACAACGGCGCGAAACAAGAGGGGGTCGGCTACTTTCAGCTGACTGCGCAGAACGGTCGGCGCTGTTCCAGCGCCGTGGCCTTCCTAAAGCCGGTGCGGTCCCGCCCGAACCTCACGGTCGTGACGCGGGCCGCTGCGTCGAGGATTCTGTTCGACGGCAAACGGGCCACAGGCGTTGCTTACAGGGACGGCTCCGGCGCGGAGAAAACCGTAAGGGCAAGGGGCGAAGTGATCCTGTCTTCGGGGGCAATCGGGTCTCCGCAACTGCTGATGGTGTCCGGCATCGGAGAGGCGGCGCAGCTTCAAGATCAGGGCATCGAAGTGGTGACCGACCTCCACGGCGTGGGCAAGAACATGCAGGACCATCTGCAGGCGCGGTTGGTCTTCAAGTGCAACGAACCCACCCTGAATGACGAGGTGCGCAGCCTTTTCAACCAGGCCCGCATCGCCCTGAAATACGCGCTGTTTCGCGCAGGACCGATGACGATGGCAGCGAGCCTTGCCACGGGGTTCATGCGCACGGGCAATCATGTCGAGACTCCGGATGTCCAATTCCACGTACAACCGTGGTCCGCCGACAGTCCCGGCGACGGGGTACACCCGTTCTCGGCCTTCACGATGTCGGTCTGCCAACTGCGGCCCGAAAGCCGCGGAGAGATCCGCCTCGCATCCGCTGACGCGGCGGTTTACCCGAAAATCCACCCCAGATACCTGTCGACAGAAACCGATTGCCGAACCATCGTGGAAGGCATCAAGATAGCCCGGCGGATTGCACGCCACGCACCACTGAAGCACAAGATATCAGAGGAATTTCGGCCAGATGGCGCACTCGATCTGGAGGACTATGAAGGCACGCTGGACTGGGCTCGAAACAACTCCACCACGATCTATCATCCGACCGGAACCTGCAAAATGGGCTCCGGCAAAGATGCCGTTGTCGATGCGCGTTTGCGCGTCCACGGGATCGGCGGCTTACGGATCGCAGATTGCTCCATCATGCCCGAGATCGTCTCGGGAAATACCAACGCCCCGGCAATCATGATCGGAGAAAAAGCTTCCGACATGATTCTCGAGGACCGCAAGACGGGCGCTGTGAACAGCGTCGCCTGACACAGCTGATATTGCATTAGGGGAAGTACCATCATGAAAATGACGACCGAAGAGGCATTCGTCAAAACGCTGCAACGCCACGGCATCAAGCATGCGTTCGGGATTATCGGATCGGCCATGATGCCGATCTCGGACCTGTTTCCGACCGCGGGCATCACATTCTGGGATTGCGCCCACGAAGGCAGCGCCGGAATGATGGCGGATGGCTATACGCGCGCGACCGGCAAGATGTCGATGATGATCGCGCAGAATGGGCCCGGCATCACCAACTTCGTCACTGCGGTCAAAACCGCTTACTGGAACCACACGCCGCTGCTGCTGGTCACACCGCAGGCCGCGAACAAGACAATCGGTCAGGGTGGATTTCAGGAAGTCGAACAGATGGCCCTGTTCGAGGATATGGTGGGTTATCAGGAAGAGGTACGCGACCCGTCGCGCGTGGCTGAGGTTCTGGCCCGTGTGATCGCGAAAGCAAAGCACCTGTCCGCGCCGGCGCAGATCAACATACCCCGGGATTACTGGACCCAAGTCATCGACATCGACATTCCGACAGCCCTTGAATTCGAGCGCCCGGGTGGCGGCGAGAACTCTGTCTCCGAGGCAGCAAAACTTCTGTCGGAGGCACGCAATCCGGTGATCCTGAACGGCGCAGGCGTGGTCTTGTCGAAAGGCGGTATCGCTGCAAGCAAGGCGCTTGCAGAACGCCTCGATGCGCCGGTCTGTGTCGGTTACCAGCACAATGATGCGTTCCCGGGCTCGCACCGGTTGTTCGCCGGGCCGCTCGGTTACAATGGCTCGAAGGCCGGGATGCAGTTGATCAGCGAGGCTGACGTTGTTTTGTGCCTTGGCACGCGGCTGAACCCGTTCTCAACCCTGCCCGGCTATGGGCTCGAATACTGGCCTGCGGATGCCAAGATCATTCAGGTCGATATCAACCCGGACCGGATCGGCCTGACCAAGAAGGTCACCGTAGGCATTGTCGGGGACGCGGCGAAAGTGGCTGACGCCATACTCGGCAAGCTCTCGGATACCGCCGGGGACGAAGGGCGCGACGCACGGCTTGCAAAGATCGCCGAGACAAAGTCGCGTTGGGCGCAGCAGTTGTCCTCCATGGATCACGAGGATGACGACCCGGGCACAACCTGGAACGAGCGTGCCCGCGCCGCCAAACCGGACTGGATGAGCCCGCGGATGGCGTGGCGCGCCATCCAGGCAGCCTTGCCACAGGAGGCGATCATTTCCTCCGACATCGGGAACAACTGTGCGATCGGCAACGCCTACCCGAGCTTCGAAGAGGGCCGCAAGTACCTTGCCCCCGGTCTGTTCGGCCCCTGCGGCTACGGCCTGCCTGCCATTGTGGGTGCCAAGATCGGCTGCCCCGACGTCCCGGTGGTCGGGTTTGCCGGGGACGGTGCCTTTGGAATTGCGGTCAACGAACTCACAGCGATTGGACGCGGCGAATGGCCCGCCATCACCCAGATCGTGTTCCGCAACTACCAGTGGGGCGCAGAGAAACGGAATTCGACCCTCTGGTTCGATGACAATTTCGTCGGCACCGAACTGGACGAAGAGGTTTCCTATGCCGGGATCGCCAAGGCCTGCTCGCTCAAGGGCGTGGTTGCCCGCACGCAGGAGGAACTGACCGAAGCCCTCCGCCAGGCCATCACGGACCAGATGGAGAACGGCGTGACAACCCTGATCGAGGCCATGATCAATCAGGAGCTTGGCGAACCCTTCCGCCGCGACGCGATGAAAAAACCCGTGGCTGTGGCTGGGATAGACCCGGCTGATATGATGGACGAGGCCGTCTAGGCCGAAATGACATCCGATCTTCCTCGAGCGCCCGGCCAAAGACTGGCCGAGCGCGCCAAAGCCTTGTTTCCCGGCGTTCTGGTGGCCCTGATCGTGGCGCTGGCAGCGCAGTTCGTCGCCGAACACTACGGTGCCCCCGCAATGCTCATGGCGCTGCTGTTCGGGATTGCGTTGAATTTCCTGAGCGAGCCGGGCCCGACAGCAGCGGGCATCGGGTTCACGGCGCAAACCGTGCTCAGGGTCGGCGTCGCGATCCTTGGCGCGCGGGTGAGCGCCGAGATGCTGATGTCCCTCGGATGGGGAATGATCGCGTTGCTGGTGACCGGGGTCGTGGCAACGATCCTGTTCGGGGTGCTTTTGGCGCGCGTGATCGGACAGGGACCGCGCTTCGCGATTCTGACGGCAGGGGCAGTGGCCATTTGCGGAGCTTCAGCCGCGATGGCAATCGCGGCGGTGCTGCCCAAGGATGAGCGGTCGGAGCGCAACCTGCTGTTCACAGTGCTGGGCGTCACTGTCCTGTCGACCGCAGCAATGATCGTCTATCCTATCCTCACCACCGCACTGGGGTTCGATGACGTCACAGCCGGCGCGTTCATCGGTGCGACCGTGCACGATGTGGCACAGGTTGTCGGAGCGGGCTTTTCCATTTCGGAAACTGCGGGCGAAACCTCAACGCTGGTCAAGCTGATCCGGGTGTCTTTTCTCGCGCCGGTCGTGGTGCTGATTGCACTCTGGTGGCATGGTTCGGCAGAGCCGGTCGACGGCAAACGCCCGCCGATTGTGCCGACCTTCGTAGTCGGATTTCTGTGCCTTGCCATTCTCAATTCTCTGAACCTGATCCCGGCGGCTGTCGCAGGTGTCTTGGCGCAGATGTCGTCCTGGGCCTTGCTGGCGGCCATCGCAGCGGTGGGTATGAAGACCGATCTGCGCAACGTCCTGCAGGTTGGCGGTGGGGCCATTGCGCTCATCGTGGCCGAGACGCTGTTCCTGGCAGGTCTGGTTTTGCTTGGCATCTATTTTCTGGATCTTTCGCCGTGACCGACGCGCTGCTTGCCCTGAATGCCGGAAGCTCTTCGTTCAAGTTCGTGATTGCGCGGGCGGATGCCCTCGATCAGCCTGTATTGGGCGGCAGCGCGGAACGCCTCGGGTCCGAGCAGGGTGTGCTGAGCCTCAAGCCTGCTCAAGGACCCTCCTCTCGCCAGGCACTGCCTGACGCGACGCACCAGCAGGCATTGACGGTCCTCTTCGATGCGCTGGCAGAACATTGCCCCGGCCTGACTGTGCGCGGCATAGGTCATCGGATTGTGCATGGGGGCGCCATCTTCACCGATCCGGTGCGCATCACACCGGACGTGGTGGGCGATCTGACACGTCTGGTCCCGCTTGCCCCCCTGCACCAGCCACATGGCCTCGCTGCAATCGACGCTGCGCGCGCGCGGTATCCGGAGGCCATTCAGGTTGCATGTTTCGACACTGCGTTCCACGCAGGCAAGCCATGGATTCATCAGGCCATCGCCTTGCCAAAACGCTACTACACCGAGGGCGTGCGTCGCTACGGGTTCCACGGGATCGCCTGCGAGTCGATCACGTCGGCCCTGATCGCTGACGGATTTCCGCTTGAGGAGCGCGCAATCGCCATCGCACATCTCGGCAATGGATGCTCTGTTACGGCGGTCAAAAACGGACGGGCCTTAGCGACCAGCATGGGGTTCTCTGCGCTGGACGGGCTGACAATGGGCACCCGGTGCGGGCATATCGACCCCGGTGTCTTGCTGCACCTGCTCAGGAACGGGCATGATGCAGACAGCCTGGAACGACTTCTCTATCGCGAAGCGGGCTTGCTCGGCCTGTCCGGACTCTCGAACGACATGCGCGATCTGGCGGCGTCTGACTCAGACGATGCGCGGGATGCAATCGCGTTCTTCATTGCCCGCGCTGTTGAAGAGATCAGCCGGATGGCCGGTGTCATGGGCGGGCTGGATTGTGTGGTGTTCAGCGGCGGGATCGGTGAGAACGCCGCCGATATCCGGCACGCCGTCATGAAAGGGCTGTCCTTTCTGCCGGGGCGCGAAGGAACCGGAATTGAATGTAAGGTGCAGCCTGCGGATGAAGAAGATCAGTTGTTGCGTGCGGCCAAACGCTTTCTTTGACGAGGTCCAGAACACTGACACGGGGCTTTCTTCGCCGCCTTGGCTATCTGTCCGGTCACTTTGCGCGTCACAGGCGCGTGGCGTCGCGCCGGTGAACCTTGTAGAGTGCCCTTGGGCGGCGGTCGCCCCCGACCCGCGCTGACGCATCTCGCAAGGAAACATCAATTTCATGGCCGAGCCACCCGAGCCACGAAAAGTCATCGGGACCTTTCACAAAACAGGCAGCGTACTGTGGCAATTGATCTGCGAGAAGGCGGTGGCAGAGGGTGTCTTCGACTGCTGGAACCTGACCAAGGGGCCGGAGGCTCCAACCGCAGAAGTTATTCTGTCGTTGCACGCACATACCACAACCTCGTTACTTGCCGAACATGCAAGCCCATTGTCCCCGCAGGACCGTTGGGTGGTGTGCATCCGTGACCCGCGGGATCTTGTGATCAGTGCCGCGCATTATCACGCTGTTACGAAAGAGCGTTGGTGTCATGTCCCCCACAAGGAATTTGCAGGGCTGACCTACCAGGAGAAGCTCAACTCGTTCGGCACATTATCCGACAAACTACTGTTTGAAATGGACAATTCGGCAGGGCGCGCCATTCGGAACATGACCCGTATGCGCAAGGAGCTGCCGGATGACATCGCGCATTTCGTCAAGCTGGAGCACCTGCTCGAAGACACCGGTCTGCGCGCATTCGGAGATGCGTTCGCCTTTCTCGGGTTCGACCCCGGACGGATCGTGGATCTGCTTGCGATCGCGGTCGAATGCTCCTTCTTTGCCGACCCCAGCGCCCTGACCCGTAGCAAGCACGCACGTGCCGGGGCAGTGGCCGAGTTCACTGGGGTTTTTGACTATTCGACCACGCGCCGGTTCGAAGACCTTTTCCCCGACAGTCTCGCGGTGCTCGGATACCCGGAGGATGGCCTGTCCCCCCGCGTCTCATCCCAGCTGACCGGTCGAACCGATGCCAAGGGCAGGTTCTGGCCCGGTCGTCGCCCGCAGTCGGAGTATCAGGCGCGGATTGACGACCTCAACGACAGGATTGATGCGCTTTCGGATCGACTGAACAAGGAATTCAGAACCCGCCAGGATATAACCCGACAACGCAACGAAGCCCTCGAAACTCTGGATCGGCTGCAACACCGCACTGCCTCGCAATGGATCCAGACGTTGCGCGACAGGTTCCCGGGCCGCAGATGACGAAAGCGAGCGCGGGCCGGCCCGGATCAATACGGCGCGATCAGGCTGAAATCCAGAAGGCTGTTCTGCTTGAGCCATTGCTGTGCGCGCAGCTCGACGCTGTCACGCACGTCCTGAGATAGTCTCGGCTCCATCGTCTTGAGAAGTTCGGTTGCCTCCTCCATCAGCTTCACGCCTCCGGGGCGGCGCATGGCGCGGCCCGCCTCTGCAGCAACCCAGAGGTAGAACACGCCGTTCTCGATGTCAGGTTCGCCAAAATCGTTGCTGAGATAACTGCGCGCCAGTTGCCATAGCGACCAGCCGTGCCCGCGTTCGGCCGCCAGTTCCAGCAACGCACGCGCCCGCTCCGGGTCCGCAACCTCGTTGCCTTCCGGGCGCAGGAGCATCCGTGCGAGGTGGTATGGTGCAAACGCGTTTCCGACATCTATCGCCCGTTGGTAAAGGCCCGCCGCGCGTTCGCGATCCTTCGCAACGCCCAGCCCATCGCGATACATTCGCGCCACGTTGGCCAGACCATTGCCGTAATCGACGGCCGCAGCACGTTCGTAGTAGTCCAGCGCGACGGAATAATCCTGTTCGACATGAAGCCCGGTGCGGTACAGGTTGCCCAGATGATCAAGCGAATTCGGGTAGTTCTCTTCAGCCGACAATTCCAGCCAGCGCATCATCTCCGGATAGGATTGCTCGACCCCCCACCCCTGTTCGTAGAGCTTCGCCAGCGCCTTGCGCGCATCCACGACACCGTCAACACTTGCCGCAAAATAGTACTGGGCCGCCAGAGCGTCATTGGGCGCCACGCCGCGCGCGTTCCGGTAGGTAAACCCGAGGTTCCGGCTGGCGGGACCATACCCCAACTCGGCTGCCTGTGTGTAGAACAGGCGCGCATCATCGAACTGTTCGGCGATATCAAGCGCGCGCGCCAGCAGGAACATCAGCCGGGGGTTTTCCGGATCGCGGGCCAGCGCGATGGAGCAGTCGCGAATTGCATTGCGAGTGTTGACCAGCCCCCACGGAACGCCCGGCGCGATACGCTTGGGGTCAAGCGGGTCGGACACCCATTTATCGCAGGCGGTAACAACGAACGGCGCCCCGGGCGGCGTCTCTTCGGGCAGGAAGATCGGCTCAGCCTGCGTGGTCTGAAGTCGCCGCAGCGCTTCCTCTCGCTCCTGGGCCAATGACCGGGCCGGCGAATTTTCGTGCGTGACGACGAATTCGCGGAAGTCGAGTGGGTTGCGGCTTCGATAAATAGACCGCCAATGCACGGCTTCAATCGGCGCAAGGCTCGCCAGTATGGTGACCTCTGGCGTTTCTTCGAGGGCAACATCGGCATTGAGTACGATGTTGGATTCCAATGCCCCGGATACCCATGGCAATTGCAGACCATTGGTGGCCGATCGGACCTTGTAGCGCACGGTTCGGAACACATCGTAAAGCGCCAATCCCTTGATATCGAGTGCGGAAACGAGCGCGCCCGTGTAAGGGCTGTTTGGTCCATTCCCATCACTGGCAAGCTCGCCTGCCAAGGTCGCGTAGGCGATCAGTGTTTCGCCGCTACTGAAGATGCCTGACAATCCATTCCCAAGGGCCTCATCCGCTTCGCCCAATGGGTAATTGCGGCATGCGTCGAGGATGATGACCTTCTTGATGTCCTTCTTTTCATCGAGCGCTCCGATGATTTCATCGATGCCGACGGCAACGGAGTCAATCTGACCATCCGTCGGGATGCTGAAGTCTGTCGGAAGAAGCCAGTTCACGCCGTTTTTCTGCACCGCGTGCCCGGCGTAGAAAAATACGACCAACGCCCCGTCGGGTATGTCCTGCAGCGACCGATCGACGTGCTGTCGGATCTCGCTCAGGGTGCCATTCTCCATGGCGTTGACCTGAAACCCAAGCTCAAGCAACACATCCGCCATAGCGCGCACGTCATTGATGGGATTGGGCAAATCCAGAGGTTCAGGGTAATCGCCATTCCCGATCAGAATAGCATATCTTGGCGCTTCATCCCCCGAGGCCGACGCGGAATGCGGCGTTATCGCGGAAACAAGAACCAGAATGGAGTACAACAGCAACATCCGCAAAATCGGCATGCGCGAATGCTCCTCAATAGGGGTCGGATTCGTCCGAGCCACCATCGCTCCCCAGCGCAACGCCTGCCGCCGGGATGCCGCGACCAAGGCTCTGGCCATCATCAAGTTCGGACCCACGTGACTGGACAACGATCTGGGAAAAGGCATCGCTGGCCTCATCTGACAGCGGGTAGCTTTCGATGAACTCTTCAAGGGCCTCGATAGTACCGGCCTCCTGTGCGGCGCGATAGGCTTCTGCGGCACTCGCCTGCGCTTCGGAGCGATTTCCAGTTGCAGCCGTTATGGCAAGGGCCGACGCCAGCGTCGCGCTGATCAAGCTTAGGAAGCGGCTGACTTGGGGCATAATATCTTTCAAATTAACGAAACAATTTGTATGGTAAGCGAAACGTTACATTTTTTCAAAGAGAAATCAGTTTGGGGGGCGGAGTGGCTGAGCGGATTAGATTTTTTGGCCTCGCGGTCGCATCAACGGCGATCCTGTTGGCCGGTTGCGCGGATCAAACGGCAGGGCCGGATGACATTTCGAGCTCCAATTGGGATGCAATTGCAAGCTTGTCGCGCAGCGCTGGCGCGACTGCGACGCGGATCAATTCCTCGGTCGGAACCGTTCTATACAGCGGCGCACCACGCGACTACATCTCGTGTGCGTTGCGCGGCGATCCCGTCAACATCGCCGATCGATCGGCCGTTCTGGACATTCGAACGACAGTCGCGGGCGTGGAAGACGCAGTCCGGTTGAACACGCAATACGTCGTCACGGCGACAAGCAGCGATGGCGAGACCCGGTCCATCGCGTTCCGGGAAGGCTCCGCCGGGACATTTGATGACGGCGTGCGCTGTAGCTCCACGGGAGCGTTCGAAGAGACGATCACCGGGCAGCAATGAGCCTCGAAGGCCAGCCACCGCACGATGCAACTGAGGTGGACGCCGCCCCGTCGCATTGGGTGGCCGCATGGAAGACCATCAAAACTGCCTCCGGCAGGTGGAAGTCAGGTCGAAGGGTCACTGTTTCATCGCCGGACTACATCGACCCCCGCCCGTTTTGCGACGACTTGCTGGCACGGGCACTGGCAGATCGCCGGTTCCTGAACGCGGCGCATCGTGCGGAGTTCTTCGACTGGGCCGCGACCCATGGCACACGCGTAGCGCTGATGCCTCTTGTTGCCGGGCATGATCTGCTCAGCCGCGGTGACAGGGCGCGGGCGCTTGACCACCTGAGCACCGCGATGGCACTCGATCAGGACGATCTGTATGCGCAGGAGTTATGGTTTGAAGCACGCGGGGAGCCGATCAAGCCCATTGACGCGACCAAACACTTCTGCACCAACCCGTTCGAACGTATCGAAAGCGCCTCCCGCAACCGGGTGATGTTCTGTTGCCCTGCGTGGTTACCCGTTCCGGTCGGATCGCTTGGCGACGATACGGCCGAGGAGGTGTGGAACTCTCAAGCGGCGCAGGACATCCGCGCATCAATCCATGATGGCAGCTACAGATACTGCTCACGTATGCACTGCCCGTGGCTGAGCGAGAAAAAACTGCCGAAAGTGTCGGAGATACGCAATCCACAGACGCGCACCGCCATGCTTGAAAAGTCCACGGTGATCCCGCGCAAGATCAAACGCGTCGGGCTGGCGCATGACAGGTCGTGCAACCTGTCCTGCCCGTCCTGCCGCACCAAGCTTATCATCGCAGACCGGGAAGAGACCGCGCGCCTCGATGCGCTGACGAAAAAAGCGCTCCTGCCGCTGCTTCTGTCCTCGCGCCGGGTGACGATCACCGGGTCCGGCGACCCGTTCTCAAGCAAACATTACCGCAGCGTCATCCGAGAACTCACACGGCATGAAGATGCGCCGATTATCGATTTGCAAACCAACGGGCTGTTGCTTGCGCGTTCCTGGGAGCCATTGGGCCTCGAGGGTCACGTCGGAAAGGTCTTGCTGTCGATAGACGCGTCCCGCAAGGAAACCTATGAGGTCGTCCGGCGAGGCGGGATCTTCGAGGATCTCTTGGAAAACCTCGAATACCTCAGCAAGCTGCGCAAGCGCGGCGCAGTCGAGGACGTTCGCATCGATTTCGTCACGCAAGCGTTGAACTTCCGCGAAATGCCCGAGGCCGCCGACTTGATGCGGCAGTACGGGTTTGACGGGATCAAGTTTCAGATGCTGCGGTCATGGAACACCTGGAGCAGCGCAGAGTTTCGCCGCCAGCATGTCGGCCACCCCGATCACCCCGAGCATGCCGAGTTTCGCCGGATCATGAAGGATCCGCGCCTGTGGGGCGCCGATGTCCAGTATTCAGGGTTCTATTCGCTGACCTCGGGCTGATCCGGTTCAGCCACAAGGTCTGGCCCCAGCGCGGCTTGCTCGAACGGGGAGGCCCGCCACGCGGCAAGCCGGGATTTCGCAGCAGCGCCCAGGGGCACGATACGCCGGGGCTTCCACTTGAGCCGCAACAAATGCAGCCGCCTGGCAATCACAAACTCCGCGTTTCTGTCAGAAGGCAGATGCGCGCAATAGGTCTGTTCGGTTGGAACATACTCAAAGGCAATCCCGTGATGGCGCAGCAAAGGGACGTGGACGAGGTCGTCGATCACCGCGACAGGCGCGATATCACCCTTGGCTTTCTGCGTCGCGAGCAAGGCCGCGAAATCCTCCGCGCGCTGCTCGGTCTCGGGGCAAAAAAGAAAAAGCAGGCGCTCAGCGGCCCCGCGCGGCTTGGAATATGGCTGTAGCCCCCAAACCTCATCCCTTGTCGCCCTCTTGTTGGGCATCGGTTTGGTCTGAGGTTCGCTTTTGCGCTGATCCACGGGTCGCAGCACGGCTGGCCCGTACAGGCTCCAGTCCCAGCGATAGACATTTACCTCTTTCTTGGCCTCCCGGGCAAAGATCTTCGACATCCCGATCTCTGAGTCGCGCGCATCCTGAATGACAAGGTTGGGATAGATGGTGAAACACCGCTCCTTGTAGATGCGTTTGACCTCGGTCAGCGGCCCGATATCGAAGGGCAAATCCGGCTGTTTGGAGCGCGCGAGAATTGCGCGCATGGCGTCGAGGCGCAAAGCGACGGCATGGGCGGCCAGTGATGTCCCCTGGCATTTGTACAGGTGTTGCGAATGCCACTTGATCCAGCTGTCTTCCCAATGCAGCTGCATCGCCCCAAGCTGCAGGACTTGCCAATCAGCAGGCAACTCGGCCTTCACGCGGGGCCAGAGATCAATGGTGTCCCGGTGAAAAAGGATGTCATCTTCGAGAATAAGGAGGCTTTGTGCTTTCTCGGCGACCGCACGCTCGATGACCCGACGCATGGATTGAAAAAGCCCCCAGGCGCCACTGGTTGCCAGCGCCGGTTGACCGCGTTCCCGTTCGAAGAATGCCACACGCGCATCATGTGGTTTGTCGCCCAGATAGAAATCGCGCCAGTCTTCGACCTGTCTGGGGTCGGCTGAAACCGGGCGCTTCTGCCGTGCATAAGCGCGCCATTGCGCAGCAACCTCGGCGGACTGACCATCCGATGCGGGATGTCTTTCGTAGCGAATTCCGAGCTTTGCAAGCTGGCTCCGCACGGTTGACATCCGATCTGTTCTTCGGTCGAGGTTAATGACGACGACATGATCGAACATATCGCCAAAGACAGAAGAGGGCATTCGGGCGTCCGTTACAGAGTTTTCGACCCGAAGGCTCGCAGGAAAAAAGGTTTGGGTCCATGGCAGAATGTTCTTTCGATATCGTCACGGTTGTGGACCCGCGGTTCCAGGGCGGAACGAGTTCCGCAGTTTCTGCCGAAATCACTGCCGCTGTGCGCGAAGGGTACTCCGTGGCACTGGTCTGCTACGAGGCGGTCAACCTGCGCCAACCGATGCCTTTCAACCCAAGGCTTGAGAAACTGGTCAACCGCAACGAGGTTACAATCCTGTCACCCGGCGATCGCGCCACGTGTCGTCTCGCCATCCTGCACAACCCGTATACGGCGGGACTTGTCCCACTGGACCCTGTCGGTATCACGGCAGAACGTCGGCTGGTCGTCGCTCATCATCCACCCGTTGACGCCGATGGGGTGCCCGCGTTCGATTTGTCCGCGACCCGCCGCAACGCGGAAGAGATCTTGTCCGGGCCAGCGGATTGGGTGCCGGTCGGGCCGAATGCGCGTGCGGCCTTTCGGGGGCTGAGCGGCGCGCCTGACCTGATGCCGGAAGACTGGCACAACACGATCGACTTCGACGCCTGGTACAACAAACCCGAACAGCGCGCGTCCGGACCGCTCAGACTGGGCCGCCATTCTCGCGCGGACCTGCGCAAGTTCCCTGCCGACCGTGCGGCCTTTCTTGAGATCTATGGTGATGACCCGGACGTTCTCGTCGACTTGCTCGGATGTCCGGCGCAGCTGACCAACATGCTCAGTCCCGTTCCCTCCTCCTGGCAGTTGCGGCCATTCGGGTCGATGAACGTCAGGGATTATTTGGACGCTCTGGATGTCTTCGTCTACTACCACCGCAGCGACTGGGTCGAAGCATTCGGATATACGGTGATCGAGGCGATGGCCCGCGGCGTACCTTGTGTCCTGCCAGAAACGCTTGGCCCGAGCTTTTCCTCGGCAGCCCGCATCACGGCGCCGACAGACGCCTTGGCCGCGGCCCGCACTTTGGCCGAAGCGCCGGAGCAGGCCCGACAAGCCGGCTACGATCTGGTCAGGTCGCACCACAGTTTCGATGCGGCAACGCGACGACTTTCCAAACTGATCGGCCCTCCGGCAAAGACGCAGTACGCCGGTGCGATCGTGCGAAAGAGCGAGCCCGCAGTCCTGCTCCTGTCAACCAACGGGGTGGGGATGGGACATCTGACGCGGACGCTCGCAATCGCACGACGTATCCAGGAACCGCTGAAACCCGTGATCGTGACAATGTCGCATGCCGCCTCCGTTGCCCAGGATTTTGGTTTTCACGTCGAATTCATCCCGTTCCACAACTATCTCGGCGTCGAGCAGCGCGACTGGAACGCCTATCTGCGTGAGGAACTTGCCGCATTGATCGACGCCTTCGACGCGCGTGTCCTTCTGTTTGATGGCAACAGCCCATTTCAGGGGCTGATCGATGCCTGTGCGATGCGGCCTTCGGTCTGGTCGATCTGGTGTCGTCGCGGCATGTGGCAGCGCAACGCTGGAGCCCAGTTCATGGCGCGCGAAAGCCATTTCGACGCCGTGATCGCGCCCCGCGATCTGGCGGACGCTTTCGACCGCGGCCCAACCACCAAGAGCCGAAACATCATGCGCGAAGTGGATCCGATCAGGCTTTTGGACGCTTCAGAACAGTTGCCGAGGGACCTGGCGCGAACCGAACTGGGACTGGATCCGGACCGACCCGCTTTTCTGATACAACTGGGGGGCGGCAACAACTATGACATGACCGTCGTGCGTGAACTCACGGTCCGGCATCTGGCGCGGCGCGATGACATTCAAGTTGCGCATGTCGAATGGATGATCTCGTCCGGGGCGCCTCAATCGCAGATGCCCGCGCACTTTCACCGACTTTCCACCTATCCGGTTGCGCGATACCTCAAGGCCTTCGACGCCACCATTTCCGCGGTGGGCTACAATAGTTTTCACGAAAACTTCGCGGCAGCCCTGCCTGCCATCTATGTCCCAAACGAGAACCCTGCACAGGACGACCAACTCGCCCGCGCAAGTTTCGCAGCCCGGAACGGGGCTGCGCTGGTCGCCCGCAGAGACCAGCCCGAAAAGCTGATCGCAGCGATCGAAAACATCTTGGATCCTGATCGAAGGCAAGCCATGTCAGAAGCAGCTTGCCGTTTCGAACACCTGAATGGTGCGCTGGAAGCAGCAAGGATCGTGTCGCAACTTGGCATGACACGTCGCGGGGACCGCTCCGACCCTGCGGCCTAGCCGGCGGTGTGTCCAGCGCGCCAATCGAACGCCCCTGCCCGCCGGAAAACCCGCGCTCTACCGTATGATGGTCTCACGCCCGAGCTCTGCGGGACCGTGCAGTTCTGCGGCCAACTGCGACTAGAGCCAGCAAGCCGCTTACAGAAAGCAAGCCCGACGGACCAATTGGCACCAGCGACACACTCACATTGGAGAGCACGACATCGACGTAGATGTACTCAGGACTGAAATCCGACACCCAGGAGTACTGCCCCCCATCGGGTCCAATCTTGATTTCATGTCCCAGGATCGAGCCATCCGCGATCTGGCTTTTGGCCTCAAGGGAAGGCGCAAGCGAGTCGTACGCAATGCTCTTTTTCGCCCAGGACGGAAACCCGGATGCGATACCTTCGCAGTCCAGCGACCCGCCATCCCCAAGCGCAGAGCCGCTCGGATCGAGACCCAGGTCGCAGGCGAAAATGCTCTGGTTCAACGTGTCATATGTGAGAAAGCCCGACCCTGTCGTCCCTGCGGCAAGGATTGTCGGGTCCTGTCCGCACCAGTGAGGTACCGAACCTCCAAACGCGTAATCAGCGGGGTCGCAACTCCACGCGGAGTGAAAATCCCACGTCGCCTGATTGACCGTCGACGTGAACGTCCACGTGACATGCGACGCATGGGTCGCTTTGGGCGCAGCCATTGCGCCAAGGGCCAATAGCCCAATAATCCAGAAAAATTGCATGCCAAAACCTTTTACCCTCACTGTTAACGGAAGTTAATAAGCACGGCTGAAAGCGTCAATTTTGATTGGAAAAGGCCAAAAAGGCGACCTGTGCTGATTTCTCGTTAAACGAGTATTTTGCAATTCAAGATATCGCATTAGAAGAAAAACTGCCGTGCTTGCACTAGAAACTACAACCTGAACGCGTTAAGTATTTGAGAATTACCGCAAAAGACGAAATTCGTACGACCAATTGATAGGGGCCCGGTCTTTCTGCCCTTTCAGGGTTGGCAGTCTCGGCTTGAAGAAAAATCTTCGCGTAATCCTATTGTTTCCGCGAGCCGGGTTTCGCGCATGCCACGGCAATTCGGTGCACTGCGCGCCGTGGCAAGGCACGAGTTCTGATTGACCTCAAACGCCGTGTCGAAACCTTGTGGGATCAATGAACTGTCCTGTACCGGCTGCCCCTCGGAAGCAACCAAGCCGTACCCAGACACACCATGCAGCGTCTGGCCGACCGAGTGCGCATGCCATGCGGTCCGCGCGCCGGGCTTGAAGGTTACTGAAAGGATCTTTGCGGTCGATGGGTCTTCACTCGACACAACCCGATCGAAACAGTCCCTGCTTGGAGAGTCCTCACCTGACGGGAGTCGACAGGTGGTGCCAGGCTTTACTTCATTGCTTTGGCCATTAAGACGACTGCATGGCTACAATAACTTTGACTGCATTTGCGACGACGTCCTCGGTCGCCTTCGTCACAGCAGCTTCCGCGGCAACCGGTATTTCGCTCAACGGCTGGGAGATGGCAGTTGGCCTTTTCGCCGGACTGGCTTTCTTCCTGATGGGTATGGACTTGCTTGCCGATAGTCTGAAGAAGATCGCTGGCGATCAGATGCGGCAGGTTTTGGAGCGTTTTACCAGCAACCGGCTCACGGCCGCGGTGACCGGCACGGCAGTGACAGCCGTGGTACAGTCCTCTTCGGTCACGACAGTGCTCGCAGTCGGGTTTGGAGCGGCCGGCGTTATGACGCTGAGCCAAGCCGTCGGCGTAATTATGGGCGCCAATGTGGGAACGACGATGACTGCCCAGATCGTCGCCTTCAACGTCCAGGCGTGGGCGCCGGTGATGCTTGCGCTGGGATTTTTCACAAAAACGCTCGTGCGCGTCGAACGAGTGAAGCACGGCGGAAGCGCTCTGCTTGGACTGGGGCTGGTATTCCTGGGCATGGGT
Source organism: Tropicimonas sp. S265A (assembly GCF_049800835.1). NCBI lineage: Bacteria > Pseudomonadati > Pseudomonadota > Alphaproteobacteria > Rhodobacterales > Roseobacteraceae > Tropicimonas > Tropicimonas sp. S265A. Next base: position 75,253 of record NZ_JBNAFU010000008.1, on the reverse strand, counting down.
GTGATGAGCGACGCGATGGCGCCTCTGCGGAGCTATCAACCCTTTGTCGATCTGATGCGGCTTCTGGCAGACAAGACGCTGCTGGCAATCGCGATATCGGCGCTATTCACTGCACTTGTTCAGTCATCGTCAGCCACCACGGGGATCATCGTGGTGATGGCGAGCCAGGGCCTTGTCTCGCTCGAAGCAGGTATCGCCATGGCGCTTGGGGCCAACATCGGTACCTTTGCGACTGCGGTTCTTGCAGCTGCGGGGAAACCGGTTGAGGCACGGCGCGCGGCCGCCGTACATGTCATCTTCAACGTTGCGGGCGCCCTGATCTGGCTGCCGATCATCGACCAGCTGGCCGACATCGCGCGTGCGGTCTCGCCCAGTTTTCCCGAATTGACCGGCACCGCGCGTCTGGCTGCCGAAGCGCCGCGGCAGATCGCGAACGCCAACACCGCATTCAACCTTATCAACATGGCGCTTTTCCTGTTTATCCCTGGCCTGATTGCCCGGCTGGCAACTCGGCTGGTTCCCGAACGCGCGCCGGACCCCCGAGCGCCGGTTACACCAAAGTTCATCGACGAGGCACTTTTCGCGACACCAGCTCTTGCTCTCAACGCGGCGCGTCAGGAAATCGCCCGAATGGGCGAACACGCGCTCGAGATTCTGGATCTCATGCAAGACGGGGTGATGCAGTCTGATCCCGTCAAAATCCGGGCTGCACGAGGTTTGTATCAACGCACGCACGCGCTTTACCCGCAGGTTCTGGACTATCTCAGTCGATTGTCGACAGCCGAGATCTCGGAATCCGAAGCCAGCGAGCTTCAGGCGCTCATCCTTGCTTCCAATGAAATCAACATGCTGTCCGAGATCCTGTCAGACAGGTTGTTGTCCAAGCTTGAAGGCGATGCCCTGCCGAAACCGCAGAAAACCTACAGCGACGGGCTGCACCAGATTTACGATCTGCTGCGCGCGTCAGTGCAGGACGCAATCCTGGCGATCCGCGACAAAGATGCAGAGGCGGCGGCGCGGGTGATCAGTGCCAAACCCCTGGCAGAACGGGTCAGTTTTCAGATGGCGCAGGCCCATGCAACCAGCAACTCGCCAGAAGACCAAGAACGGCTGCGGCACGAGTTGAACCTGGGCCAGACCTTGCGCGTGCTCTTCATGACTGCGCGGCGTGCCGCCCAGGCTGCAAGGGTCGATTCATCAACGAGATGATCCGTCGCTGTTTTGGATCCACGCTTGGGTCCTTGGCCAGTGCTGCGGCAGGTTCATGATTGATGTTGCAAACTGCGTGTAATTCGAAGACCTCAAGCGCCAATCCGCCGATGATCTGGACGCGCACGGTCCCTTATGCACCGTGTCGAGTTAGCCCGTTCAACGGACAATGACCAACTGGCTCTCATCGCGGCACGGGCGCATGACCTCGGCTTTCATACCAATCTCAAGACTGTCCCGAAGGTCTTTTCCGAGCTTACTCCGCTGCCGCTTGTGGCATGTCGTTCAGGAATGCGGTGATCTTGACCCACGCCTCGCGCGTGTCCGGGGCCATTTCCTCGGTATCGCCCAGAACGAAGGTCAGAATGTCGAGCGCCGTGTCCTTGTCGGCTTTGGACTTGAGCAGCTTGGGCAGGCTTTCCAGCGCCTCATCACGGGCAAAACGCACGATCATCTGCTGTTCGTGGATGAGCTCAGCGCGCTCGATGGGCTGCATCGCATCGAACGGCGCGCGCGTAGAAAGCGCTGCGGAGGACCGCGCGAGACGGTCGAGCCGGACGGATTTTCGCGTTCCGGCAAGCAGAATGAGCAGCCGTACGATCCCGGCCGCCGCCCCGCCCTCTTCCATCTGCGCGAGCGCCGCGTCGATCACCGGCGCAAGCTCCTGCTGCGGCGTCGGGCGGCGCGTGTGATCGAGCGGTTTGCCATAGGCAATCGCCCAGGGCGCGGCCCAGATCGAAAAGAACGACAACTCGGTGGCGGCCTCTTTCCAGTCCCGCATCACATTGAAGCCGGTCTCGACCAAATCGGCCCACATCCGCTCTGCAAGCAGGAAGGGATTGTCCAGCGCGGCGGCATGGAGGTCCCCAGTTACATGTGCAGCGGCAGCAGATACCGTTTGCATGAGCGGAGTGCGGCTTGCAAAGGCCCGCCGCCCCACCCGAGCCGGGTGAAGATCGCGCATCACGCGCGCTTGCTCGGGCGTTATCATGCGAGACACCATGGGCGCGACGGTTGCATCATAGACCTCCGCCATCGCTTCTGACGCCCGTGCGGCCCCGGCAAAGGCGGCCTCATCGCGACGCAGGCCCGTCACGGCAATCACATCCTCGAAAGTGCGCTTGGCAAAACTAACCTCAATCCCGTCGCCGCTCTCGTCGATCAGCATTTCGTAAAGGCCCGGCGGGAAGGCCTCGATGGTCTTCAACGTCGAGACGAACTCGTGATGTTCCCGTTTCGCGACCGAGGACGAGACGAAAATCCCCAGATGACCGATATTCTCATGCACGGTATAAATGATCCGCTGCCCCGAGATCTCGATCTCTTCGGGGTTCGCATAGGTGTCGAGGATCCAATTAAGTGCCTGCGCGGGTGGCGTGATGTTGTCGCCGTGCGAGGCAAAACAGATAATCGGTGCTCGAATAGCCTTGAGGTCAATCGGCACGCCCGGCTCAAGCTGGGCTTCGTTCTTGGCCAGTCTGTTGCCGACGAAAAGATTCTCGACAATCCAGCGGATCTCCTCACCCGACATCAGGTAAAACGACGTCCACCAACGCTCAAACTCAAGGAAGCGCTCCGGCACGGCGTCTACATCGCGGAAGAGATCATAGTACTTGCGGAACCATGTTCGCCCCAGGTTCTGAGCCTCAAAGTTCACAACGAGGTTTGCACCGTCAAAGATACCTCCGCCAAGATCGGACGCGAGCACGGCTGGTGTTACCCCGCCCATCAGCCCACCTGCATAGCGCATCGGGTATTGCCCAAGCTTGCCAGCCCAGTACGACATGGGCGCACCGTTCAGGATGATCGGTCCGGTAAGCTCGGGATGGGTCGCCGCGAGGATTGCCGTGGCCCATCCGCCCTGACAATTACCGACAATGACGGGCGGCGGGGAGGCAGGGTGCCGCCGCTTGACCTCTCGCACGAAGGCCGCTTCAGAATGGATGACGTCCGCGATGGTCTGCATGGGCTGCGGCTCTTGCAGAAACGCAACGAAGTAAACAGGGTGACCATCCTCGAGTGCGATACCGACCTGACTTTCGGTTTTGAACCCGCCGATGCCGGGGCCGTGTCCAGCTCTGGGGTCGATGATGACATAGGGACGTTTGGTGTCGATGATGTTCTGACCTTCAAGGGGCAGAATACGTAGCAAGATGTAATTGCTGGGCCGCGGCAAAGCCGCGCCTTCCATCACGACCTCATAATCGTAGATCAATACCGGCGGCGCGCCTGCGTCCTGATGCGCGATCTGCATATCGCTCCACTGGCGCAGGGTATCCGTTGTCAACACGGCCCGTTCGGCTGCATCGCGCAGATACGCGTTCCACGCCTCAAACAGTGCCACGGGAGAGGTGAGCGTTTCGTTCGCCCGCGCGATCGCTGCCGTCTTGTCGGCGATGGAGGCCCATCTGTCTGTCGCGGAATGCATGGCATCCTCGGCCCGTTTCAGGGCTGATTTTGTCATCAACTCGGATTGCAATTCGAAGTCTCGTGTCAGGTCTTCGAGCGAGTAGTCTGCTGTGCGACGCATCAGTTGCTATCCCTAGCCTATGGTTTGATATCCGCCACCATCAGCATGCACGGCAACAGTAACGTTTTTTGTAGCGCGGTTCGCAAGAGACGCGACACGTGCGCCAGCACCCTCATTTGTCTCTGACGTGCGAGTGGGCGCTTTGGCTTCGGTGCAAAAAGTCGAGCATGGCAACGCTCGATGCACAAAGACGTGCAGCCAGAGGCTTCATGTCCGGCTCAGCCTCATCGTCTGGACAGGCAACGGAAAGCCTACAAATCATGGCGCGCAAGGCCTTTTCACCCCCAACGCGCCGAACCGGTCGTTTTCAACACCAACAACAAGGGCGCGCTGTCTTGCCATATCAAACATGGTGCAAACCGTATGAAACAAGCTTCGCTCAACTATATTGCACTCGCAGCATTTCGTCCACTGCGACGCAGCATGGCGGTCCGCTCTTTCTGCGTGACGCCTTGATCCTCCTCCCGCTTGGCTAGGCCGCCGGCATGCTTCGGAGTACGGAGGCTTCATGATCGGAGACAAGCCACACAAACCTGATCTGCGGAAAACTCCGTTCGCGGCTCAAAGTCATAACCATTGCTGTGAGATGATCGCTCAGAACGGAAAGCCGTCGAAGTGCTCATGGTCTTCGTTGTTGATACCGGGCACGGTGCCGAAATCACATTGTCGTTCAACGCAGAATGGGGCTGACGAAGCCTTCAGGCTTCACGGCAAGAACAGAACACTCGATGCTGTTGATTATGTTTTCAGCAGTGTTGCCGATGAAAACACCGCTGAGGCCGGTCCGCGCGACCGTGCCCATGACGATTGTATCTACGCCAAGCTTTCGGGCGTTCTCGCTTATGACCGCTTCCGGGGTGCCGCGGACCAGAAGCGGCACCAAGGCGGGTTCAGGACCGATGTCGTTGCGAACATCGGCGAGAAACCCATTCATGGCCTTCTTTCTGGCAAACAGGATTTCATTCACGTAGTTCTCCGCTGGCAAACGCGCCGCTTTGTCGTTCGAGAAAGCCCAGATCATTCCCTCCCCGATTGCGTCCCAAGCGTGAAGGACGATGATCTCGGCATCATGTTCACCGGCAATTGTCACTGCTGCGTCAAGCACGCGCCGGTTCAGGGCTGTCAGCGTCTCTGGTTCGGGCGCGTCCTGAACGTCGAGATCAACGGTAGCGAGAATACGTTTTGGATGCTTTGGTGCAGCTTTTCTCTGCAACCATACGGGACAGGGACACTTGCGCAGTAGGTGCTGATCGGTACTGGCAAACAGAAAACGGTTTATCCCCTGCAAGGGTTCAGCGGCCTTGAGCACAAGATCGCAGTCCTTGAGCGCCACGTGCCGGATGACTTCCAGATAGCCTTTCCCGACAGTTACTTGCAGCGTGATTTCCTGACCACTTGCAAGTTCATCCAACCTGGCGCGAAGCGCTTCACGGGTCTGCTCCACCGCATTTTCGATCAGCCGATCGGGCGGCGCACCCGCTAGACGCGAGAGTATCGACAATTCATGCGGTGGCTCGACACAGGCAATTACATCGAGTGCCGCACGATGTGCCTTGGCAAGGGTGATCGCACTTTCGAGCGCAATCCGGTCGTCGTTGTGATCGGCGACGGCGAGGATCCTTGCGGGCTTCAAGAGACCTATACTCATGCTGGAAGCTCCTTTTGACCTTCTGGGTCCTCGACTGCCTTGTCAGGGGCACGTACGCCACTCGTAATCATCCGGGCCGCTGCAAAGGCCGCGTCGCGATATGGCATTAGCACCAGGTCCGCGCGATCGGCCCGCAGCGCTTCGGCTGTCGCATCACGATGGGCCGCCACAGCGATCTTTCCGTCAAAACCAGAGTCACGTACCGCCCTTAGCAAGGCATGGCGGGGGTCGTCATGGGTCAGACCGGTGTCGTGTTCCGGTACCGCCATGACCAGCCACTCGGCTTTCTGAAGCGGGAGGTGAGCCAGGAACTCGGGATCGGTTGCATCTCCGAAGACGACGTCGAAGCCTTGAGCGCGCGCATGTCGTACCGCCTGCGGGCTGAAATCTACGCCAAGGATGCGCTTACCGCTGTCCTGAAGCGCCGATGCAATACCAAGCCCGTATCGGCCAAGTCCGAAAAGCACCACGTCATGGTGGCGCACGGCATCTGATCCGTCCTCATCTTCCGCGTGCGGATGCCGACGTTCGAAGACGCCAAGCAATGGTTCAAATACGCGGTATAGCTGGTGCGAGTACGTGATCATGTAAGTCGAGGCCGCGATCGTGACGAGACCGACCAGCGTAACCAGGCCAAGTGCCTCGTCTGCGACATGCCCGATGGTGACACCCATTGCCATGAATATCAGTGAAAATTCACTGATTTGCGCAACCGTCAGCCCCGCAAGGAAGCCAGTGCGCTTGCGGTATCCCATGGCCCCCATGATCGCGAGGACGATCAACGGATTGCCGACCAGCACGAAAAGCGAGAGCACAAGGGCTGGTCCGACACTGGCGCCGAGCACCGACAGATCCAGTGAGGCCCCCAAAGCAATGAAGAAAAACAGCAGCAAGAAGTCACGAAGGCTCGACAGCCGGGCGGCGATGGCCTCACGAAACGGGGTCGAGGCAAGCGAGACACCGGCCAGAAGACCGCCGAGTTCCTTGCCAAACCCGAGATAGTGACCCACCGCAGCCAGAAGGGCGGCCCATCCGATGGCAAAGGAAACCAACAACTCGGGCGCGCGCGACAGCCGTTCGACGAGCGGGTTGGCGACATACCGGATAAATACCACCACGAAGGCCAGCATCGCGAGCCCGTAGCCCAGCACTCGCAAGACATCCACAAGCGCCCCATCCCCGCCAGCCGCGCCGCCCACACCTATCGCCGACAATGCGATCATGGCGACCACGACAACGACGTCCTGCACGATCAGAAAGCCAAGCGCGATCCGTCCGTGAAGCGCATCGATCTCACGCTTGTCCGACAAAAGCTTCACAATGATGATCGTCGAGGAAAAGGTCAGCGCAATCGCAACGTAGATCGCTGTCAGGGCATCAAGGCCAAGGGCCAGCGCTATCATGAATCCGAATACGGTGGTGAAGATTACCTGACCGAGCCCTGTGACAAGTGCGACCGGACCCAGCGTCCTGACCAGGTTGAAGTCCAACTTGAGACCCACGAGAAAAAGAAGAACCGCGATGCCCAGTTCGGCAAGCAGGTCTATTTCTTCGTCAGACCGCGCGACATCGAGCAACGACGGGCCCGCGAGTATCCCGACTGCGATGAAACTGACGATCAATGGTTGACGTAGAATGAGGCCGAGAAAGCCAACACCGGCCGCGAGAACAAGCAGCGCAGCGATTTCGTAAAATATGTACCCTTCAATAGCTGCGGTCACAACTGGCCCTCAAGCTTGAGGCTCACCCATCCTGCAGAGCAAACTTCAGTGCTCGCGCGCACCGGCACGACACCAAGTTTTGAGGAAGCAGTGAACCACTCCAACAGACACGCTCAATAAGTTGACTGAATTACTCTGGATTGCAATCAAATCTTGATTTGTTAGCAGGATCGCACCGCTCTGATGGCTACATCCTCCGCGTGCATGTCACTCGTTCCCGTCCAGTTCAGAACCAAAACTTCAGATTTTTCTCCGCCGTGTGACCAAGTCACCGTCGGGTGGTTGAGCCCAGTGGTAGGCCCTCCACGTGGCCCGAGTTGGAACGCGATCGCGGGCGCACGGACGGAGATACAGACATGCGCCGGTCGTCGTTCGGGAACGACATCTCGGGGACCGTACTCTGGTGGAAGGCGGCCTGAATGAGGAGGATACAATGGACAGAAGACAATTCCTTGCGACGACCATAGCCGGTGGTGCGGCGGCAAGGATGCTGGCTGCCGGGAGCTCGGCGCAGGCGCAAGTCATCGGGACAAACGCGCGGATCATCATTGTTGGCGCAGGTGCTGCAGGGATGGCTTTGGCCAACCGACTGGTGCGCCGTCTCGATGGTGCCCAGATCACCTTGATCGACCCGCGCCCCAACCACCTCTATCAGCCGGGACTGACGCTGGTCGCAGCGGGGCTCAAACCGGCTGACTACGTCGTGTCCGAAAACTCCGACTGGTTGCCCACTGGCGTGGCTTTTGTGGCCGACAGAGTGGCCGCGGTCGACCCTGAGGCCAAGACCGTATCGACCGAAACCGGCGAGACACTTGGCTATGACTGGTTGGTTGTTGCACCGGGTCTGATGCTTGATCACGACGCGATTGAGGGGTTCAACCTCGACATGGTCGGCGAAAACGGGATTGGCGCGCTCTATGCTGGTCCGGACTACGCCGCCCGCACGTGGGCAGCCGCAAGCCGGTTCACCGAAGAGGGCGGCATGGGCCTGTTCACGCGGCCGACGACCGAGATGAAATGCGCCGGCGCGCCGCTTAAGCACACGTTTCTGATCGACGACATCGCGCGCCGGGCCGGAAAGGCCGGCGCCATGAACATGATCTATGCGGCACCGCAAAGCTCGCTCTTCGGAGTGCCCATCGTGGCCGAAAAGGTCAGGATGCTGTTCGGGCAGCGAGGCATCGACACCATGATGAACCGGACGCTGACCGCCATCGACGCGGGCGCGAAGCGGGCGACCTTTCAGACCGAAACCGGCACGGAACAGGTCGAATACGACTACATCCATATCGTTCCGCCACAGCGCGCTCCGAACTTCGTGGTCCAGTCGGGCTTGGCCTGGGCAGACCGCTGGAGAGATCAGGGCTGGGTGGAATGCGACATGCAGACTCTTCGGCACCTGCGGTATCCCGACATCTTTGCACTCGGCGACGTCGCCGGTGTGCCCAAGGGCAAGACTGCGGCTTCCGTCAAATGGCAGGTCCCGGTGGTTGAGGACCATCTGGTAGCCGCGCTCGAGGGCCGGGAGGGAACGGAAACCTACGACGGCTACACGTCCTGCCCGCTCATCACACGCATCGGCCGCGCCATGTTGGTGGAGTTCGACTACCACAACAACCTCGTGCCGTCCTTCCCGGGCATGATCGCACCGCTGGAGGAACTTTGGATCAGCTGGCTGATGAAGGAAGTGGCGCTCAAGGCCACCTACAACGCCATGTTGCGCGGCCGCGCCTGAGGGGAAAGACAATGGAAGAGTTAACCTTTGAAACATTGATCGCCGTTTTCAAGGAGATCTTCGGACGCGGTCTGTTCTGGATCATGGTCGGCGTCGCAGCCATCGTGACGACCGGCTATCTTTACGTCCTCGTCCGTGATCGCACCGTGAGTTGGAGAAAGTTCCTTTTTGCCCAGCTCTCCATGCCCGTAGGCGCAGTCCTCGCCGTCTGGTTCGTGATGGTAACGACCGAGTCCCACGTTTCCGATCTCGGCGGCCCGGTCGATCTCATCGTCTTTCTCGGCATCGCTGCCGCGGGCGCCATTGGCATGGCGATCCTCGTCTACACGCTCGAAGCGCTGCTCGGCACGAAGCGGACGACGGGCCAAGAGGACCTCTGAGGGGGCGTCGAACTACGTGGGGCAGAAACGATGATATTCGCGATCTATGACGCTACAACGCCTGTAGCCGTATCTCGACCGGCCGACAGTCCACTGCGTTCGTCGGCAAGAGGATGGGTATCTTCGGGTTCGGGCGAACGCCACAGGCGGCTGTATCAGATTTTATGTGGCTGCAAATCGCTAGGTGCTTCGGCCCCCCTCGTGTCCCCGCGCTGCACTAACCTCCGCCGTCTTTCAACACGGTGCCCTGACCGGGGCCGATCTTCATCGCGTTGCATGCCTCGGACGATTTGGACTGCTCGCGCTCATCCTTCTCGCGCTCGGAGCCCGCACGATTTGCGCGGTGCGGGCCGGAAATATCTGCCAACCGAAACCAAACCCAAAGGATACCCTATGAAGAACCTTCTTTTTTCCGCGATTCTCACCTTGGCTGCTGCAACCGCAGGGCAAGCACAGGAGCCAACCAAACTTGTCACCGTAGTGACATCGCCGGATCCACAAACGCAGCTGATGTCGATGGTCCTGACCATGCAAGCGGCGCAGCAGGGCGCCGAGGCGCACATCCTGCTCTGCGGCCCGGCCGGGGATCTGGCGCTTCGTGACGCCCCCGAAAGCGCTACGGCTGGTCAGCCGCCCCGTGACATGAGCCCGCAAGGTCTGATGCAGATGATCCGTGAAAACACCGGCGCCACTGTCGAGGTCTGTGCGATCTACCTTCCGGGACTGGGGGAGGATGCGTCCGTCCTGCTCGAGGGGATCGGCGTCGCCAACCCCGGCGAAATGGCCGCAAGACTCATGGCATCCGACGCACGCGTTCTGAGTTTCTAACGGGTTCAAGTCGCACCAGTGACCGCAGCTCAAGATAGGACACGATGGCGACGCGCTGGAACCGTCCTTCGCCCGGCGCCTTCTGGACAGCACAACACCTACGGGAGCGGCGTGGTCCCTAAACGAGACGCGCCTGCCCAGTGGAAGGGCATGTTCAAAGGGAAGCAATGGATGGCAAACACAGAAAAAACGGGCGTTGCGGCCCAGTAGCCACATGACGAGATCGCGCATTTCTTCCCTTCATGCGCGATGACTGGCGGACGCGGCGTGCGCGCTTCGTCCGCCCCTTTCTGGACAACACTCATGATCCATCACCTTCGACGTTTCATGCCCGTCTTCGATTGGGGCCGCAGCTATGATCGCAGGGCGTTCTCCAACGACATGATCGCGGCGATGATCGTGACCATTATGCTCATCCCGCAGTCTCTTGCGTATGCGCTCTTGGCCGGATTGCCGCCGGAGGCAGGGATCTATGCCTCGATCGCGCCGATAATCCTGTATGCGATCTTCGGGTCGAGCCGGGCGCTCGCCGTCGGCCCGGTTGCGGTCGTGTCCCTGCTCACGGCGTCCGCCTTGGGCCAAGTCGCTGAACAGGGCACAGCCGGATACGCGGTCGCGGCCCTGACGCTCGCCTTTCTCTCCGGCGGCTTCCTGCTGCTCATGGGTGTCTTCAGGCTGGGTTTCTTGGCCAACTTCCTCAGCCATCCCGTTATCGCTGGATTCATTACTGCGAGCGGGTTCCTGATCGCCGCCAGCCAGCTGAAGCATATTCTCGGTGTCAGCGCGCATGGGCACACGCTTCCCGAATTGCTCATCTCGATCTTCTCCCATCTGGGCGACATCCACTGGATCACCGTCGCACTGGGGGCTTCTGCCACCGGGTTCCTCATCTGGGTTCGCAAGAGCCTGAACCCGACGCTGCGCAAGCTGGGCGTCCCTCCTCTGTTTTCCGACATGCTGACCAAGGCCGGACCGGTCGCAGCTGTCGTCGCGACCACGGTCGCGGTCTGGGCCTTCGACCTTGCAGCGCGCGGCGTGAAAATCGTCGGCGAGGTGCCGCAAAGCCTGCCACCCCTGACGTTGCCGGGTTTCGCGCCTGACCTTCTAAATGCCCTGCTTGTGCCAGCCATCCTCATCTCGGTTATCGGCTTCGTGGAGTCGGTCTCCGTCGCCCAGACCCTTGCGGCCAAGAAGCGCCAGAGGATCGACCCGGACCAGGAATTGATCGGTCTCGGCGCGGCCAATCTCGGGGCGGCCTTTACAGGTGGCTACCCTGTGACGGGCGGATTCTCTCGTTCGGTCGTGAACTTCGACGCGGGGGCACAAACACCTGCGGCCGGAGCCTTTGCCGCGCTCGGGCTGGCCTTCGCGGCTGTTGCACTGACACCGCTGGTCTATTTCCTTTCGAAGGCGACGCTCGCTGCCACGATCATCGTGGCGGTCCTGAGCCTCGTTGACCTGTCGATCCTGAAAAAGACCTGGGGCTACAGCCGCGCCGACTTCGTGGCGGTCGCCACCACAATGCTGTTGACCCTGGGTCTTGGTGTAGAGATAGGTGTCGCCTCCGGGATCGCGATCTCGGTGCTATTGCATCTCTTCAAGACCTCGCGCCCGCACGTGGCTGAGGTTGGCCTCGTTCCCGGAACGCAGCACTTCCGCAACATTTATCGTCACAAGGTCGAAACCGATCCGACCGTGGTGTCCCTTCGCGTTGACGAAAGCCTCTACTTCGTGAACGCGCGGTTTCTAGAAGATCTCGTCCAGAAACGCGTCACAAACGGGTGCGAAATCCACCACGTAATCTTGATGTTCTCCGCGGTAAACGAGGTCGATTACTCGGCTCTTGAAAGCTTGGAGACGATCAACGTCCGCCTGAAGGACATGGGCGTGGGTTTGCACCTGTCGGAAGTAAAAGGCCCGGTCATGGATCGGTTGCAGCGGTCGCACTTCATCGAGGACCTGAATGGCGAGGTGTTCCTGTCTCAATTCGACGCGTGGAGGAAACTGGCGAACTCACCCGTTCCGACGGCTGCACAGTAGAAAGAACTGTTCCTACATCGCACAGTATTTCTGGAGGATAGGATGGCTGCTTCAGCGCCCTGAGCATGCTGGGCGTCCGGCAGAGCGCTGCGTGTGCATCAGCTCTCAAAGTGCGCAGGTCGAGCTAACGTAGATACCGGGCTGCCGCGATGCAACGACCGTAAAGTCCGCAGAGCCGCCGTTGAGGCGATATCTCTTGGGGTCAGCTTAGTCGGCTTACGGCCACTCAAAAAGTAGCGACGGAGCCGAAGTCAAATGCGGAGCGGTCAGTCGTGACAAATGACTGGCACCGAGACCTGTTTGAAAAAGTTGACGTTCTTGGCGACCGTCTGAGCTGAAAAACCCGGCGCGTACAGATGATTATGGACGGTGCGGAGGTATACTTCTCGGAAGCTCTGCGCCAACTCCGGCGTCACATCTTCTAGACATGCAGTCTTGGGATCATCGCGAAGAAAGGTGCGTAGACGTGTCATCGCTGTGTCAGAGTTGGCGACAGTGGCTGGCTCGAGGGAGAGCCACCATGCGGGATATCCAGCTCCTGCCGGGGCCGCGAGGCTGAAAGACGTTGCGCATGTCGTCTTTAACGGCTTTTCGGTGGTCCAGTCTGGACAACAAGCCGTTGGATGTCGCCCACAAGAAAATCGCCGTGAGGAAGCTTGATGTTTGATGGCGGAGACGAAGTCCGCCTGTTTAATTTTATAAAGTTTTGTTTCTATGTTTAATTAAATAAATCAGTAAAAAACATACCACATAAAATACCACATGATGTCTCACTTTATGGCGCTCGACGGTGATGGAGGTATCGAGCTCCAAACCAACATAGCAGACTTCCATGCTGACGGCGGCGAAGATCAGTTCGGAGCCCATACCCACCACGGTATTGCAGTGCAGCGAATGTCAGGCCTGTGGTTGTGACCTCATTATTCTTGCGAAGGCAATTTCATCTTTGAAGCAAAGGCTGACCCGATAGTGCATTTTCGATAACGGTGTTTTTGTGAAAAGAGACCTACAAATCGCGTAGCTTCTCTCGGAACCATCTATGCGCCGGGTCATGGTGAAACCGCTCGTGCCAAAATGCTGCAAGCGTGAAACCCTCTAGCTCGATAGGCGGTTGCAGCGCACAGATTCTTTTGCGATCGCGCACCATCCTCTCAGGTAAAACGGATATGCAATCGCTCTGTTCCAGCAAATCTGGCACAATTGCAAAACTGTTCGCTGAGTAGGCGACAAACCGCGTCTGTCCTATTGCTTGCAACGCTGTGTCGACGGCCCCCTGGAATCCCCCACCCGATGGCGAGACGACGATGTGACGCGCGTCTAGAAATGACTGTAAGGATAGAGCATTGCCAGCTTCCGGATGGCCATGGCGCACTGCGCAGACATAACTTTCAGAGTAGAGTTTTCGCATCTTGAGTGCGGGTCCCGCAGACTCTGGCAGCGATATCCAGAGGTCCAGATCCCCGCTCTCCAGGTCACTTCGAATACGATCTGGATCCGTGGGTATGATTGCAATCCGCATTTTAGGTGCTTTTGCGGCAAGTTCTTTCAGCAGTGGGGCGAAAAGTGTGTGTTCTGCATAGTCGGTCGCGGCGATCCTGAAGGTGCGCTCCGACCTCTTGGGATCGAAGACTACCGGCGCGATGGCGGCCTCAATCTCTGCAAGAGCGCGACTGATCTGAGGGGCCAGCGTCTCGGCACGGGGCGTTGGGATCATGCCGCGCTGCTGTCTTATGAACAAAGGGTCATCCAAAGACTCACGCAGTCGGCCAAGCATCCCGCTCACAGTGGGCTGTGTGAGGTGCAGCTTTTCCGCCGCGCGCGAGACGTTCTTTTCGCGCATCAAGGTGTCGAAGACACGCAGAAGGTTCAGGTCAAAACTTGAGATATCGGCCATTCAAATATCAGATAGAGAGATATACGATTGGCGCAATACCTAAAGCTCCTCCATCTTTTTAGCAACGCCGCAGGTTTTGGCGGTTACGCAACTGAAAACTCAACGATGGAGACAAGATATGAAAACCACGGCGATTATGATGCATGAGACCGGCGGCACGGATGTTCTGAAATATGAACAGGTGGACTTGCCGGAGCCAAAGGCCGACGAGCTACGAATAAAGGTCGATGCTGTGGGTTTGAGCTTTGGCGAAGTGCTCTACCGGATGGGCATCTATGTCCAGAAGACCGTCCTTCCCAGCAGCCTTGGCAACTATGCCGTCGGCGTTGTTGAGACGGCGGGGTCGAATGCTTCTGGCTGGAAGGCCGGAGACAAAGTGACGATTTTGCCGTCCTTTGAGATGAACACGCATTCTGTCTATGGGCAGCACGCGATTGTCCCGGCCTCCGCCGCAGCGCCTTACTTCGAGCAGTGGACACCAGAAGAGAACGCGGCCATCTGGATGCAGGTCATCACGGCCTATGGCGCTCTCGTGCACAACGCCAATATCCAACCGGGCGAGTTTGTCCTGATAACACCTGCCACGGGCGGAGTCGGCCAAGCGGCCGTTCAAACAGTCAAGAAATCAGGGGCGATCTCGATCACGACGACGCGCTCACGGGCAAAAGCCGCACTTCTCAAAGAGCTCGGAGCCGACCATATGATCGTCACAGACGAGGAAGACCTGGATCAACGGGTGCAGGAGATCACCAAAGGCGCGGGCGTCCGCGTGGCGTTCAATGCGATGACCGGCGATCTGACCACGACGTTGGCGGGTAGTATTGTTGCACCAGGTGGAACGATCATCATGTATGGCGGTATCGGCGGGCAGGAAACTATCTTGCCTTATCCAAGCCTGATTGGACGTGGGATCTCGATTCAGGGCTACACGCTTTATGAACTGACCTACCATGAAGAGAACCTTCCGGCGCTCATTGATTTTGTGACATCGGGAGTCGCCGACGGAACCTACACTCCGAACGTGGACAAGGTGTTCGAGTTTGAGCAGATCGCGGCAGCGCATGACTACATGACCGCTGGCAGCACCACCGGCGCTGTTATCCTGAAGACTGCAGCCTAAAACGCCTGCGTGCACCACGCTTCACCTATCTATCGAAGGCCGCTGCAAAGCGCGGCGGCCTTGAGTGCCCAACGCGGGATGGGATCGGAACAGACCTTTTAACGAACTGACCTGCCACCCCAACAAACGATTGCGGAGAGCAACATGACAACGACGTATGAACCTAGTGCTGAATCTCCAAAAACGGCGCTCTACAGCCTCGCCGCTGCCAATTTCGCGGTTGGTACAGGCGGCCTTGTGATCGCAGGCATCGTTCCGGATTTGGCCATAGGCCTTGATGTGTCTGCCCCTGCTGCGGGGCAACTGATCACAGTTTACGCGCTTGTCTACGCGCTCTCGGCACCGCTCATCAGCGTCTGGACCTCGGGGCTGGATAAGAAGTGTGTGCTTCTCTTTGGAATCGTTGGCCTTGTGCTGTCCAATCTGGCCGCAATGTGGGCACCGAGTTACGAGGTGGTCATCGCGGCGCGCATCGCCTCAGCCTTGAGCGCGGCCGCGATTACACCGGTTGCGGCGGCCATTGCGACGATGATCGTTCCGCCTGAACGGACCGGGTCGGCGCTTGGCCTTGTTTTTGGTGGGATTGCGATATCCACTGTACTGGGTGTACCTGCCGGTGCCTTCATTGGCGGGGTTTTCGACTGGCGGGCCACCTTTGGTCTTGTGTCTGTCTTGAGTGTCGCTTCACTCATGTCAGTGCTCGTGTTTGTGCCATCGCGCATCCTCAGTGCCCGTCGTGATTTCTCGTCGCTGGTGTCCGTCCTCAAGGATCGTCCAGCCATGGCCGCTGTCTCGGTTACGGCCCTCGTGATGACGGCACAGTTCATCCCCTTCAGCTATGCCGCGGTGCTCTTTGCAAATGCACTCTCGGCCACTTCTGCGCAGGTATTCTGGCTTCTGTTCGCATTTGGCGCGGCGAGCGCGGTGGGTAACTATTTTGGCGGCGTGTTGTCCGACCGCTTAACACCAAATCGCGTATTGTCGACTGTGCTGATCCTGCTGCCAGCGGCGCTTTTCGGCGTCTGGTTTCTGTCGCTCGGCTTCTGGACTGCACTCGTGATCATGGCGATATGGGGCGCAATCGGATTTAGCTTCAATGCACCCCAACAGGCGCGTCTGACAAGGATGCGTCCACCACAGGCCACAATGCTACTCGCGTTGAATGCATCGGCAATTTATGTCGGTACCATGCTCGGCAGCGCCATAGGTGGCTTAGCCTTAGCCTTCTCGACCTCTTCCAGCCTTCCGGTTATGGGCGCTCTAGCGGCTTTCGGCGCATTATTGACGTTTTGCGCCACTTTGGAGCAAGGCACCGAACCAAAAGCAGACTTTCAAAGGTGCTAGACGATTGTCCGTTATGTCCGCAGAGCGGAACGTCGAACTCGGTGTGTAGTAGGTTCACTTCGGCCCAAAGCCGCCGTCCAAATCGTTCAGACTCGCTGCGGTGCAGCTTCCATAAAGCCGACGTTGAAAGTAAGTGCAGCATCCAAGAAGGTAGATGACGGCTCAGTGGACACTGCGGACGTAGGCTGCTTGGCCACGTGAAGTGGAGTGGCCTTGATGCCATCGCGTAGAAAGAGCTAATGCAAACCAAGTTCGGCAGTTATCGGAACTGCGATTTCTCGAAAGCTGGGGGGATAGGCATATCGATGCCACGACTGTTAACTGAGTTTGGAATGGGCACCTCGTTGCGGCGCGGCGACTACACAGAAGCCGCCTTGCGCGCCACCAAGGACGCGCTTTGGCACAACTCCATCAATTTGGCGGAGCTCTTCGGCTTCGAAAAAACGGATATGAAAATCCGGGTTGACGTCGGCGTGCAGAATCCAAACGCCGTGGATGTAGCCGAGATTGAGAAGGTCTTTCCCTACGGCCAGACTGAGTTTCACGTTTACAAGGGCGGGCTGGATATTCCTCGGCCCGAGGGCACAGGCAACCCGACGATCATCGCCAATGTGGCGCTATCTGTCAGCTTTGACATGGAGCGCGCCGAATGAGCGAACAGCGTATGATTGTGGAAATGGGCATGGGCAACGACCAGTATGGTCAGAACTATACCAAAGCCGCAGCCCGAGCGATTGAAGATGCCATCCGCCATTCTGCCCTGCCCATCTTCGAGGCCACGGGCCTGACGCATGAGCAAATGCGCGTGGAGGTTACGATCGGAGTGCAGGAGCCTGATGCCGTTGATTGTGAGGCCTTGGTGCCTAACCTGCCGAGAGGCAGGGTCGCGGTGAAAGCTGTCAAAGGCGGTCTGAATGTCCCAAACCCTGAAACAGGCGGCCTGATCGTGATTGCGAGCGCCGCTGTCGAAGCTTTCCTGCCAAAGCAGAATGGATGGGTCGTGCAAAATAAATCCGTCTGAGCGGATGGGGCATAGCATTCGCAGCTCGCGATAAAGACACTTAAGTCAATCACGGCCCATACCGGACCTTGAGCAGAGTTGTCTTATGCTGCGGTCGCAGCCCGCTTTCCAGACATTCCCGGCGATAGCGAACTCTCGAGATCTGTGAACGGGCAATTTGCGGACATAGGGTGAATTCGCTGCGTTTGCGTAGGAGGCTACTTTCGCCCGCTTTCCGGACCTTCGCTTTGAGTTGCACATAAGTAGCACGCCACTGGTGGGTACGACCCTGATCCAGCGAGAATGTCTGTCCACTCCTCCAACACACACGGAACCTGCAGACGCACCAGAGAAACCGCGCGCCACATCTCGTGTCGTCGCTTAGTTGGCAGACTGATACGCAACAAATATCCAGGTGTTACGTCGCGCCCGGTGTCGGCACACTCAACCCTTTTGCACAAAAGAAACGCTAGCCTCAAAGGGCCCTGCAAAAGAATCAAGCGTTGGGTGCGGGATCGAGCAGCCAGATTGCCGCAGCAATTGGGTCCTGTAATCGTCGAATCTGCCGTCGCTTCGCACATCAAGCGTGAGCGACGGCAACAGAGGATTGATGGTCCTTCACTTGTTTGGAGCGTCGGCGGCAAGGGTCGATTTTGGCGCGTCATCATTCTCCATACGCTTTTCCGTGCGGTGCTTTGACCACATGGCAAAAACAAGAACCGCCAGAATAGTGCCCATGCTGAGGGTCACAACGAGAAACGATACGTCCATAGTGGAAACCTTTCGTTGGTTAATGAGGCTGTCGACACAACGAGCGAGGGGGCTTTTGGTTTCCCCTGGCTTTGCAGTGTTGTGCGGGTTCGTAAGCTAGGCACCGAGTAATCGCGGCGGGATTGGCGTTTCGAGCGCTTCCGCGAGGCATTTAGCGACACGGCAGTCTAAGAGTATTGGTGCATCGCCACTGGCCATTATTCCCATCTGCCAATCATGGCATTACGCTTGGGAAATGCTTCGACACGTTTTACCGGTCTCCGCGCTTCTTTTCGGGTCTGGCCTCCTTCTTTTCGCGGGCGGTATGCACGGGCTTATTCTGCCTGTGCGCGGCTCGCTTGAGGGGTTTTCCGCAAGCGCGCTCGGGCTTCTCGGCACTGGTTGGGCCATCGGCTATGTCGCGGGATGCCTTCTTGCACCGAGGCTGGTTGGAAGCGTCGGCCACATCCGAACCTTTGGCGTCATGTGCGCGATGGCGGCGGTTGCGGTTCTGGCCCAGGCGCTCATCGTCGAGACCTGGGCATGGATCCCGGTGCGTGCTGTATCGGGCTTCTGCTTTGCCGGTGCCGCCATGATCGTTGAGTCCTGGCTGAACGACCGAGCGCAGCCAAGCACGCGGGGCAGGATTTTCGGAATTTACACGATGGTGAACCTGGCCGCCGTCACGGCGGGGCAACTGGCGATCTCGTTGGGCGATGTCGGGGGCTTTGTGTTCTTCGCAATCGCGGCAATGGTGTATTGCCTCGCCCTTGTCCCGACGGCTCTGTCGACGTCGCCCTCCCCCGCGCCGCTGACTTCCGTCCGACTGGACGTTCGTGCACTGTGGCGTAACTCTCCGGTGGCGGTCGCGGCTGTGTTCCTCGTCGGCATTTCCAATGCGTCGTTTGGCACACTTGCAGCGGTTTACGCCGGCGATATCGGACTCGCTCTTACGGCCATTGCGCTTTTTACCAGCATTCCGGTGCTTGCTGGGGCCTTCACGCAAATTCCGATCGGGATCGCCAGCGACCGTATGGACCGCCGGAAGGTGTTGATCGCCGTGGCTGTGGTCGCGTTGCTTGCCGATCTGGCCTTCGTGCTGCTTATGCCCGAAGGACGCTTGTTGAACCTCGTCCTCGCCGGGGTGTTTGGCGCCGCGATCTTCGCGATGTACCCGATCATCGTCGCTCACGCGAATGACCATGCACCGGAGAGAACGTCCATTCAGGTATCGGGCGGATTGTTGATGATCTACGGTTTAGGATCGATCATCGGCCCCCTCGCGGCTGGGATCGCCATGACAGAGATCGGGCCGCGCGGGCTGTTTCTGACCACTGTCGTCGCGCATGTTCTGATGATCGGTTTTGCTCTTTGGCGACTATCCGTTCGGAACGCCGTGCCACAAGCGGAGAAAGGTGCGTTCCAGGTCACGCTGCCAGCAAGGGTTGCGACGCCGGAAACGGTTGCTCTGGCGAAGGGTGAGAGCGAAGCTCGTGATTTGGACATGGAGGACGTTGGCCCACCAAGCGAGGCTACCGCGACCGCCCCAAAGCACTCACGGGAAGACAGTGCGGCAGAGCCTAGTCGCGATGCATGAAACGCCACCCGGAGCAGTTGACACAAACCGGATGGCATTTCATTCTGAGCCCATTTTCGGTGCCTCGATCTGTTGCGCGGCGCGATCTTCCTGAATCATGGTGTTTTCAATCCGCTGCCGTGCTTCGGGTGCAAGACCCATGGCATCCGCCAAACGGTCGAGATAGGCCCGTTCTTCGGCATTGGCCGGCGTGGCCACAAGTAGGGCGGCCGCGTAGATGTGCATCACCGCGTGCTCCGGCGCATCGTCTGCCACCGATTGCGCGTCAACGGGCTCCGACAAGGCGTCGCGCAGAATGTCCCGCTCGGCGTCTTCAGCGTCTTCCAGCAAGTCGAGGAGCGCTTCGCGTTCGTCATCGTCGATCTGACCGTCAGCGCGCGCCGTCTGAACCATCGCGCGAATGATTGCCCGTGCGGTTTTTTTGTCGAGTGGCGCATCGGCACCTTGGTCGACGCGCGTAAGGCTCTCGACCTCGGTCGGCCGATCCGTATTGCCGAGCGCGGAGGCAAGCTGCCCGAGGATCGCGCCCAGCGACCCGCCCATGCCAGCCATTTGCCCGGTCACCCCGGCTTCACGACCGTTGGTGGCACCAGCAACACCGAGCGACTCGAGGAGATTGCCCAAGCCACCGGTCGCGCTAGCCCGCGTGCCGCCAATCCGACCTTGCATGCCGCCGCGCTGCGTACCAACATTCTGTTGAGACCCGGCCAGAAGGTCGCGCATTCCCTTGACGCCACCGACGTCTCGAAACATCTCGGCGCCTTTTTTGGCCGCGAAGGCGAGGGCGACTTTCGTGATCATTCTCTTGAGTGACATGAGCGGGCTCCACGTATGTTTGAGAGTACTCATGAACAACGCTCAACACATCATCGCGTTCCACCGCAGCGACGCGCGCGCCGCTACTATTCTTGAGTGACCACAGTCACGGTGGGAACCTTTGGCGGGTCAGCACGTTGGGGTGGTATCCGAAAAGGAGTGAACACAATGGAATATGGTATTCTCGGCCTGATCGTCCTGATCGCCAATGTTTATGCGATCTACCAAATCATCACCAGCGGTGCGACGACCGGCATGAAGGTTCTCTGGACGCTCGTTATCCTGATCCTTCCCGTCCTCGGCTTCATCGTCTGGTTGATTGCTGGCCCCAAGGGCGGCTCGGTAACCACCTGACGCATCTCAGTCTGTAACGAGTTAACTCTTCGAAGCACCGGTCGTCTTGGCGACCGGTGCTTTTTTCGTTCCTGCGGGATCAGAAAAACCCGCGACCGATGAACGGTCGCGGGTTTTCTGTTGAGAAGCGCGAGAGACGTCAGGCCGCTGCGTCGTTGACCTGGTTCTCGGCAATCTGCGTCATCGTCCGGTCGCCGTCATAGGACGCATCAAGACACTTCTTGAGCGCCTCGGTGTCGCCCGGCAGACCCAGTTGCGTCGCAAACGCCGCGCAGCAGCCGTAGCCGGCAATCGCGTAATGCGCCATGCGATGATACTGGGTGATGATCATGGCGTCCTGTGCATCGCTGTCGCCGAAGTCCTCTTCAAGACCGTGCGCGCGCGCTTCGTTGACCAGGCCTTCCATGCCTTTGCAGTGCTCGCCTTCGGGATCGGCATCGTGGCCCTTGATCAGCTTTTCCAACGTCTCCATGCCGTCTTCGATGCCCTTCACGCCTGCGTCCAGCGCCTCTTTCAAGCGCGCGTTCGATGCGGCGTCTTTCAGCTCTGCGGTGACGATTTTCGATTGCTCGCAGGCCGAATAGAGGTCTTGAAGCTGGTCGATATAGACGTCTTTGAGGGTGTTGATGGTCATGACAATCCTCCTCTTGGTTATGTCTGACAGATCAACTTTTCGGAGCGGGAGCGGTTCCTATGCTCACCGCCAAAGTTCGCGATTTTTCCGGGGGCTTCTCGGCCGCCTGTTGCCTGATCGGTTCATCCGCGATCGACACGACGTCATCCGAAAACTCGGCAAAGCTGCGGCCACAGAAGACGGACACGCCGATCTCACGCAGGAGCCGAATGGCGCGCTCATCGTCCGCTTCGATCCCGGGTCCGGGCGTGCGCAAGACCACCGCTGCGATGCGACCGCCATGACGCAGGATGGCTTCGCGGTAGATCACGGCGTCCTTTTTCCCCGTATCCCCCATCAGGATGGCCTGCCGGTCGGGGATGGACGCGAGGATCGTGTCAATCGCGTCTCCCTTGTGATTGCCATGGCCCTCTGTAATCAGCTTGGTTTCACTCAGGCCGAGGTCGCGCAGGAACATCGGCCCTCGCACCACGCTGGCATGCGCGAACACGTCTTGCAAAAACCCGTGAATGTTCCAGGGGGAGGAACTGAGAAAGACGACGGGCCGGTTCCCACCGTCATGCAGGCGATGCATCAAGACGGCGGCGTCCGAAAAAATCTGGCGCGTCAGCACGTTGCCGGTGAAGGACGTCCAAAGGTTTTTGACCAACGTGTAAGCGCCGGTTCGCATGACGGTATCGTCGATATCCGAAATCACCATCGTGCCCGGCCCGGATCGGGCAGAAAGCACCGGACAGATGGCGGTCGTTCCGTTTGCGGAAAGAACCACCTCGCGTTCAACCCATCCGGTCTCACTGTCGCGAGGGAGGCGCAGCTCGAAATATCCCTCCTCATCGGTCACGGCGCTGTGATCTCCACAAGTGACCTCTGCGCCGCCGACTTCCGAGGTCATGAACCGTCTGATCATTTGCCGGGTGTTCTGCAGCCGACCCTGACGTGGGTTCACCTGAATATCCGTCAGATCGCTATGCACCCTGCCCTTCAAAACCAGTTCGGATGGCGTGGCGAGGCCTACATAGGGCTCAATAACCCGAGGCTGCCGTTTCCCGCCCGAGAGATTGGAAAACGCGCGTTCGCCGGCCATGGCGACCTTGATGATTGTGCGTTCCAGCGTGCTCTTCATTTTGCTGTATCCCCTTGAGCATTGGCTTGACGGTAAGGGCACGCGGAAACCGGAGCCGGTGCCACTCCAGTGAAAAAGCCTCAGCCACAGTGGAGGTTCCGCGCATTGCGGCGCCAACCCTTCATCGCGAACGGAACCGGTATGCAAACCCGTCGTTGATGTCCCAGATCAGCCAATCCGGCTGCACCAATCGAAGGGAGACACGAGATGTCCAACGCACACCGCACCAGCCCAATCGAAGGGCTTAAGGGATCTGAACAGCACCACGATCTGAAAGACCAACCAGGCGAAAACGGCGATCCGACCCATGCCGACACAGACGGCGAGTTGCCCGAAGACATTGCAGCGGCCATTCGCGATGGCGAAGCCGACACCGAGATCGCGGCGGCCATGAAGGATGCCGTCGAAAAAGACTAATGTCGCCAGATGTCAGGACGGGGGCGAGGCATCGTCCTCGTCTCCGACAATCCAGTCATAGAGATTTAGGACGACGACATACCCCACTGACAGCGTAAGCGCCTCCAGCACAAAGCCCATACCGCAGGCGACACCAATCGCGCCGACACCCCAAATCGCCGCACCGCTGGCAACACCACGCAAACGGCCTGTCTCTGTGGTGCTGATGATGGCCCCGGCTCCTAAAAATCCGATTGCGCCGACAAGACCCTGGATCAAGCGGGTGGGGTCGACATTAAGGTCATCTTCCAAGCCATTCACCTGAAGTGAGAAATTCAGAGTGATGATGATCCACATCGCAGACGCGGCGGAGGTCAGAATGTAGGCGCGTGCACCCAGCGGCTTGCTTTTGGCTTCCCGGTCGATCCCAACCAGCAAGCCGCAGAACGCTGCCGCCCCGACGCGAACCAGAAACTCGGAATAGTCGATCATCGCCCTTTGACCCTCGCTCTCTCGTAACGACCCCCACCACACCAATAGCCAAGGTGCCTGCCCAGTTCCGTGCTCCGTCCGGGGCCGCAACGCGTGACTTGCAGCAGGCGGCTCGGAACCCACACACGTTCCAGTCGTTGAACCTGTGACGATTTCGAAACGTGAAAGAAACGACAGGAAGGTGTCGCCATGTCGGACGCAACTGACCCTCTCTCACCACCGGCGTATCGTCGCGCCAGGGACGCCAGCCCCCCGAGTGGCGAGAAATCGCGGTTGCAAAGGCTGGATGCCATGTCCCAAGCCTTGGACAGCCAATTCCGGATACCCGGTCTTGGTCTTCGCGTTGGATGGGACGCCATTCTCGGCCTCATTCCTGGCGTCGGCGCGTTGGTGACACTGGGACCTGGCGTTGCGATGATCGCAGAGGGTCGTCGATTGGGTGCACGAAAGGGTGTCTTGGCGCGGATGGCCGGAAACACCCTGCTCGACATGGGTCTGGGCACTGTGCCCGTGGTCGGTGATATCTTCGATCTGTTTTTCAAATCGCACAGAAGAAACATTGCGCTTCTGAAAGCGGAAGCGGCGCGTTTGACTGCACGTCACCAATTTGCCGATGAGATCCACGATGGCGTATGACGGCGCACCGCGCCGGGAGGCGACGTTGGTAGAGCGCCCCGAATTGCTCGTCGTGTGCGGCATCGCAGGGCTGGTCGGGTCCATCGCACCGACAATCATGAACGTGATCGCAAGCACCGTCGCGCAGCATGATTTCATTGCCGATACAATCAGCGATCTTGGCCGCGGTCCGCACAAATGGATCATGGACACCGGCTTCTACATCAGCGCTGCGGGACTTCTTGGGTTATCCATCGGCGCGGCTCATGCGCATTTGGGACGTGCGGGGTGGTCATTGGGCATCTTCGTCCTGGCTCTGACGGCGTTGTTCACGGTTCTGCTGGGGGTGTGGGACAAGTTCGGAAATGGCGACGACCTGTCAGTGCATACGAGGCTGACCTTCGCGCTCGGGCCACTGTATCTGCTCGGGCCCATCGTGATGGCAAAAGGGATCGCGACCGTTAGCAAAAGAATGGTGCCGGTCTTCTACGCCTCGGCCGTCCTATGGCTCGTCTTTGCGACAGCGTTCAAACTCGCCCCGACCGCCTATGACGGCATCCTCGAAAAAATCGCCGTTCTTGCGACAATGCTATGGACCGTCCCTTTGAGTTGGATCCTGATAGAACGTGGCTTGCAACGGGTGGATGCGCTGTCAAGGGAACTCTGGTCCGGCGACAGGTAGGCAAGGTCACTCGCTCGCGCGCGACGCATCAAGCAAATTGTTCTCGTCACCTTCTGTCGCACGCTCACGCAATGCTGCGTCCTCTGTGGCATGATCTTGCCGGGACGGGTCGGCCGCGTCAGGTAGCCCACTCGGCTGGGAAACGGTGAGCGAGCCGGTCGTGTCTTCACGTGGAAGATCGTTCAAACGCTTTGTCCCCCCGTCATCGATCCTAAGCCGGTAGATGGGTTCCGGCAATCCGAAGCCTGCCCCCTCAAGGGCGGTTTTAGCAGTCCGAATCGCCTCCCCTCTTGCCTTCAGATAATCCACGCTCCGCTGATCAACCCATGCCACAAAGGTCAAAACAACGTTGCTGTCTCCCACCTCCTTGATCCATGCGCCGACTTCGGGATCGCGCAAGATGAAGTTGAGGCCGTTCATCGCCTCCACCGCAGTTGCAAGGGCGCGGTTCAGGTCGGACTCCGCATCTACGCCCAGGTCGAACTCGAACCGCCGCTGCGGGTCGCGCGAATAGTTGACGATGCGCCCCTTGTAGACGGTCGCGTTGGGAATGCGGATGTGGTTGCCCTGCGGTGAAATCAGGATCGTCGCGCGGGAGGTTAATCGCGCCACAGTGCCCATGTCACCCTGAATGTCGACGAAGTCATTGGGACGGAAGGGCTGCCGCAAGCTCAACAAGATGGATGCGATAAAGTTCTCAACGGTATCTCTGACGGCAAAACCCACGGCCAAACCCGCAACGCCGGCGGCACCCAGCACTGCGCCGATCAAGGCAATGGCATTGAGAATGTCCAACGCCAGAACAGCGCCAAGGACGATGAAAATGATGCGGGCGATCGCGCGATAGACATCAGCGATGAACGCATTCGGGGCCAGCCAGGTCCAGATGGGAAGTCGGGTCGTCAAGAGCCAGCCGCCCAGCGCCACGATCAGAAATGCGGCAAGCGCGACCAGGAAAATTGGTGCGTTTGCCAGGATATTGCCCGCCCGCTCGACGATCCGATCGGCCGCCGGTGCAAGTCGTTCTTCGAGCGATCCGCTGACCTGCACTTCGTTGTCGATGCGTATGACGCCCTCGATGCGACCGACGAGATCTGCCAATTCGTCGCGCGCGGCGTTGTCGATCACGTCGCCGGTCAGGGTGACAACGCCTTGGCTTACGCGAAGTGATACGCCGTCAAAGCCGTCGATTTCCGACAGCAGGTTTTCCAGGCGCTGGCGGATCTCATCGTCGCTCGGTGCGCTGTCGCCTACGGCGATCGGTGCGGTATCCGAAGTGTCCGCGGCAGGTTCTTGCCCCCACGCGGCGGCCGAAAGTGCAAGGACTACTGTCAACAAAATCGGCAGCCGGAGATCACCCCCCAGCTGCCGCACGGCCAATTGGCTTATGCGCATTTTTGACGCGACTTTCGATGCCCGTCTTAGCATGAAGAAAGGACCACGCTCTGTCGTCACTCTGCGGGGGCCATACGCTCCAACACTTCGTCATTGACGCCTGGACCTGGCTCCAGTTCTTCAATCGAAGACGCCTGGGGCACAGTGTGGGTCTCGACATCGAGAAGCGGATTGGGCGATGGGTCAGAGGCGGGACGCCCCTCGATGACGTCGCCTGCTTTGGTCTCGTTTGCGAGACCTTCCTGGAGTTCGTCGGCCGTGCCATCGGGAAGCGTTCCGGCGCCAACGGGGCGCAGGTCGTTGGCTGGGTCAGTTACCCCGACGTTTCCATCTTCATTCCCTGAAAGGGAAACTGAAAAAATGAAGGCCAAAACCGCAAGAACGCCAACCGCGCCGGCGACAACGGCGACCGTTCCAGTTGAAAGCACACTGGCGGCTTCCGAGTTGGGGTAGTTTGAGTTTGAGTGGTTTGTTTGGGCCATTTGCAACTCTCACGTTCTTTGGTTTCCGAATCGAACGCATTCGGTCGGCCGCAGGTTCCCCACTTGACGCACTTTGCATAAAGCGAATGCACCAAGTTCCAGGCACAACGACGGGTCGCGACTTTAAATGACGCAAGGTCACCTTGGTGGTTTTGCTCGGGGGATCGGCTAGGCCATATGTCTTACGACAATTGTCGCGCGACCGGTTCGCCGTAAGATGATTGCATCATGATAGAATCAACGGCAGCACGAGGGACCTTGCGTATGCATCTGCGACGCGCGTTGCGCGCGCCGCATGATGTTCTAGACGACCTGTTGTCAAAGTTCGATTTGACGTCTCAGGACGGTTTGGCTTGCTTTTTGCGCGTGCATCAAGGTGGGCTCTCGACGATCGCGAGATCTGCACCATCGGAAGATCTTTGCAGAGTGGTCAATGACCTCGAAGCGCGGGCGAAGAAAGATCTGATTACACTTGGTTGCTGCCCGACAAACGACATCGTGGGCGAAGATGAAATCCTCGACGCCTTAGATCCGGTCGCACTCGACTACATTCTAGGGGGCTCCCAGATGGGAAATTCCGTGCTGAAGAAACGGTGGGAAGCAGCTACCGATCCCACGGTGCGATCTGCAAGCGCCTTTTTCTCGGCCACGTCCGCCCGTGATCTTTGGCCGAGATATCTGTCCGTTGCGGACACAATGCCAGGCACGTCAACACGCGCGGAAGGTATTACGCGGGACGCCTCGCGGATTTTCCAGATCTACGCCGACCTCGCCAAAGCAGAGCTAACGCAAAGGAGCCTGTCCCATGCCGAGTAACCCGGATGCGGCTCAAGACCTCAACGTCGACCTCACAAACTGCGACCGTGAACCGATCCAGTTTCTGGGACAGGTTCAGGATTTCGGATGCCTGATTTGTGTCTCCTCCGACTGGATGATAGCGCACGCCTCGACCAACTGCGACGTGGTACTTGGCTTGGACGCCGAAGAACTCATCGGGCAAAAATTCGTCGACTATTTTCCTGACGAGGTCGTGCATAAACTTCGCGCCCGCATGCAGATCCTCATGCAGGGCGATAGTGTCGCACGGATTTACGAGATCGATCTTTTCAACGACGGGCGGCGGTTCGACGTGGCCGTGCATCAGGCGGGCCGTTTGCTTACGCTCGAGTTTGAACCCCGCCCCACAGACGCCAAACCATCCAGCGCCGATGCAGCCACCGTTCAAGCACTGATCGCGCGATTGAAGCGACGCCAGGGCGATCTCATGGGTTTCGCCCAAGATGGCGCGCGGAGCATGGCAGCTCTGTGCGGCATGGACCGGGTCATGGTTTACAGGTTCGAAGACGACGATTCCGGCACCGTCATTGGAGAGGTCTGCGCACCCGGGCAAGAGCCCTATCTCGGGTTACGCTATCCTGCGAGTGACATTCCGAAACAGGCGCGCGCCCTTTATGAGCGCAATCGCATTCGGATCATTCAGAATGTGGATGGTAAAACACATCCAATCGTGCCCGCGAAGGGCCCCGAGGGCGACCCACCGGATCTGTCCATGGCCGCCACCCGTGCGGTCTCCCCGATCCATCTTGAGTATCTGCGGAACATGGGCGTGACATCATCTATGTCGGTGTCCATCCTCCGGCGTGGAAAGCTCTGGGGCCTCTTTGCCTGTCACCATACGCAACCACTTGAGTTGAACCACTCAACCCGAGCGGCGGTGGAGTTGTTCGGGCAACTCTTCAGCTATGAGCTCGCGCAGATGGAGACCGACCGGGAGTTCGCCGAGGCCGAGCGCGCGCGGGGCCTTCACGACCGCCTGATGACGCAGATGTCGGGCGGACAAACGCTCAACGCGGTCTTCAGCAGTTGCGAGGACGAGTTGAAGGAGGTGATCCCGTTCGACGGAATGGTCATCTATTCCAACGGCGTTTTCGAGGCGCGTGGATCAACGCCGACCGAGGAGGAGTTCCTCGGTTTGGTTCGGTTCCTGAATACCGCGCAAACGTCGGAAATACTCACGATTGACCGGCTTGAGGAACGGTATCCGGGCGCTGACAGTTTCGCCGATCGGGCGGCGGGGTTGATGGCAATCCCGATATCGCGCACGCCACGGGACTATCTGGTGTTGTTCCGGCGCGAGATCGCGCAGGCCGTGACCTGGGCCGGCAATCCCGAGAAACCGGTCGAACTGGGCCCGAACGGCATCCGGTTGACACCGCGCAAGAGTTTCGACGCTTGGAAGCAAATCGTCCGAGGAAAATCCGCACCATGGACGAGCGCGGAGCGGCGTGCGGCGGATGCGCTCCGTGTCACTCTGCTTGAGGTGGTCGTCAAACTCACTGATGAGGCGAACAGCACCCGCAAACGGGCGCAGGAACAGCAAGAGCTTCTTATTGCCGAGTTGAACCACCGCGTTCGCAACATCCTGAACCTGATCCAAGGCCTTCTGTCTCAGGGTCGTGGGTCCGCGCAGACACTGGAAGAATACAGCGAGGTCCTTGATCGGCGTGTGCATTCGTTGGCCCGCGCCCATGACCAGCTGACGCGAAAGGACTGGTCGTGGGTCCCTCTAACTGGCCTCATCAGGACGGAAATTGATGCATTCCTAGGTCAGAACGCAAAACGAGTCGCGATCTCAGGCGATACAGTTGATCTATCTCCGACCGCCTTCACCACCATGGCACTTGTCGTGCATGAGCTGGTTACCAATTCGGCCAAATACGGTGCACTAAGCGATAGCACGGGTCGGGTCGATATTGGGATCGACCTTGGGGCTGACGGGTCTGCCAGCGTGACGTGGCGCGAAAGCGGTGGTCCGCCGGTCCAGGCGCCGACGCGGAAAGGGTTCGGCACGACGATCATCGAACGGTCGGTACCCTATGAGCTGAAGGGTGACGCGAACGTGACCTACAAGGTGGGCGGGGTTGAGGCTACTTTTGTCCTGCCATCGTCTCATGTCGCACGCGCGACGGAGCAAGACGCAGAAAGCACTGCGCGCGCCCCCGACCAAATCGATGATGTTCGACTGGCCGGATCAGTTTTGCTGGTCGAAGACAACATGATCATCGCCATGGACGCGCAAGACATGCTGATGGAGATGGGTGCGGATCACGTCACGGTGTGCAGTCAGGTGAGGGATGCCTTAGCCGCCATCGAGCGTGCCGACTACAAGCTTGCCGTTCTCGACGTCAATCTTGGAGAAGAGCTTTCGCTGCCGGTCGCCCTACGGTGTGCAGAGAACGGAGTCCCCGTACTCCTCGCGACTGGCTACGGCGCAAGTCCTGAGGTCCTCGATCAGTTCCCGGCAGCCCCGGTATGCGCTAAGCCCTATACCGCGGAGCAACTCAAGTTGGCGATCGCGAAAGCACTTAGCATTTAACGTTCTAATCAACTCGCCAGTTCAGCGGCGACGATATCCTCTATCTCGGTCACGGGATGGTTCGTCAGCGTTTTGTCGATCTCTCCGACGACGCAGGCCTCAACCTCCTGGTGCAGGTTTTTGCGCAGTTCACCCAAGATTTTCGGTGCAGCAACCAGCACGATCCGTTCCATCTTGCCTGCATGGACACGCTCGTAAAGCTTGTCGGCCAGATCAGCGGCAAAACGTTCTTTCGCCAGCTCGTGCCAGTCGGTGTCATCCATCGCCGAAAACTGACCCGGGCCCGGATCTGGCATGCGCCCGGGCCTGTTGGCGGACTGATCGATGTCTTTTGGGTTGTCCTGTTCATCCTTGTCGCGAACGTCGAAATACGGGTCTTCGTCATCCGTCTTGTTGCGCAGGAACAGCGCCTTTTCGCCATCCGCGACGACGATCCACGTTCCTTGTGACAGCTCGGTCACGCGCCGTCCTCCTTTTCGTCTGATTTTTCGACGCGCGTCGCCCCGGCGGGCCGTTCGGTCGCCCGTTTGAGTTCATCGCGGGAGCCAATGTCGCGCGGCAGGCGGCCGTCGCTCCGGCCCTGTTGCGATATCGTGCCTTCGGCACCGA
Organism: Tropicimonas sp. S265A; assembly: GCF_049800835.1. Lineage (NCBI taxonomy): Bacteria > Pseudomonadati > Pseudomonadota > Alphaproteobacteria > Rhodobacterales > Roseobacteraceae > Tropicimonas > Tropicimonas sp. S265A. Next base: position 44,483 of record NZ_JBNAFU010000008.1, on the reverse strand, counting down.
GCACCTGCTCGGTCTCGCGCACGCCGTCTTTCGAACGCTTTCGGTCAGCCACGTTGTCCTCCTGCTTTTTCGGATGTTCGGGCCGCAAGCGCGGTCGCAATGTAGGCAGCGCCGGAGAACAGCAACTCAGCGGCGAGGTAGAGGCCCAGAACGGCAAAGGCTGCTTCAGGCAAGGTCGCGAAGATGTAGACGCCGAGACCGACCGACAGGACGCCTGCGAGGATCATCCACCCGGTCCCCTTACGGTTTTGCATCCTGAACCCAATCCAGATACGCGCGACCCCGATGACGATCAGCAAAGATGCCACTGTCAGAGTGAGGGAAATCAGCCCTGCAAGTGGATTGGCCCAGAGCGCGACGGCGAGCGCGATCGTCAGCAATCCAGCGAACCCGCCCAACAGGCGCCCGCCGGTCGTGCCGTCTTCGTTGCGGAACGCCATCCACATGACGATCCCGCCCGAGATCAGAAACGCGGCCGCGATCAGGCTCTGTGCAATCAACGACGCGAGGAACGGATTGATAAGCGCAGCCATCGCTCCGAGAACGTAGATGATGCCGGCAGCGAGCATCCACTTCCAGTTCAGCCGCGGCGCGTCTTTTTCAACATCTTCCACATAGTCTGTCGATTGGTCTTCAAGCGCGACCGGTTCAGGCGCGCCGCTTCGGGGATCGGATGACAGATCGGTCATGATGAAACCTTTTTGCTGCACGGTGTGCGGTACCTACGCGCGAGAGGTGGCTCAGGTTCCGCGTTATCGGCCGATCAGTTCCTCCCCGAAACTGGGATGAATGCCGGTCGGGCGTTCGACGTCACACGACCCGGCGCCTGCCCCAATCAGCGCTGCGAACGGCGCGATCATTTCTGGCGCAGAATTGTCGGCGATCACGGCACCGACCAGTTTTCCCTCCGAGAAGGACAGGCGATGATAGCTTTCGGGTTCGACATCCGGGGCAAGAACGGGGTTTTTCAGTGCACTGGTTTGCTCTCCACGCGCCTTACGCGACAGATCGCCGATCTGCGCAACCGGCGGCAAGGTGAAGGCTGCGGTTGCAACCAGATCGAGGGGGATTTGTTCTGCCCCTTCCCCGAAGTGTTGGTCGGCGAAGGTCTCCCCATCGCGGGTGGCAACCGGGGTCAAGGGGAGGCGGTCGGCGACGTCCCCGATCGCGAAAATTCCGGGACGGGAGGTTTCGAACTCCCCGTCGATCCGCAGCGCGCCACTATCTGCGACGTCCAGATCCTCTGCGCCGGGCCCCAGCGTACCGATGTTCGGCGCGCGCCCGATTGCGCAGACTACGCGATCGGCGCCTTCGTCCTCGCGGTCATCGAAGCCAAGAAGGATGCGGTCACCCTGTGCGTCCACGCGATGGGGTTTTGCATCGAGAATGATCCGCACACCGCGTTTCGTCAGTGTTTCGGTCACGCAAGCGACGGCCGCCTCGTCGAAACCCGGTAGCAACCTGGACCCGGATTGCACGATCGTCACGCGCGTGCCGAGCGCGGAAAAGATCGACGCGAACTCCGCCCCGATATAGCCGCCGCCGACGATCACGAGCGTGTCCGGACAGGTGGTCCACCTAAACACATCGTCTGAGGTGCACATCAGGTCAGCGCCCGGAATATCGGGCAGCTTGGGTTTCGCGCCCGTGGCGATCAGCGTTTTTGTCGCGCGGTAGGTCTCGCCATCCGCAGAAATCGTGCGGTCGGCGTCAATGGTCGCGGCGTGTCGGACCACAGCCACCCCATTTTCTTCGAGGTCCTCCGCAAAACTGTCGCGGATGCCGCCGATATGATCGTGGATGCGTGCCATCAGCGCCTCTGGATCGAGTGAGGTCTCGGCTGCGTCAGCCACCGGTTTCAGACCCGCGCGCTCCGTCCAATGGCGCGCGACTTGCCAAAGCAGTTTCTTAGGCACGCAGCCGCGATTTACGCAGGTCCCACCAAGTTCACCTGGTTCGAACAGGACGACGAGGGCGCCGTGAGCCGCCGCGCGCTTGGCTGCCGCGAGGCCGCCTGATCCGCCGCCGATCACGGCCAAGTCATAGTGATTGTGCATCTTTGGTCTCCTTCGAGACGCAACACCGAAGCGAGATCACAGGTTCCCGCTTTATCCGGGGAACTCAGAACGTCGGCATACGTTACTTGGGCAGAGCGACACTGCGACTTCGAAAGAAAGGAGCCCCTGAAATGGACCTCGTACGCATCATTTTTTCGATCCTCCTGCCGCCGCTTGGCGTGTTTCTGCAGGTCGGACTGGGCAAGCATTTCTGGTTGAACATCCTGCTGACGATCCTCGGTTACATCCCAGGCATCGTTCACGCCGTCTGGATCATCGCCCGCACCGGTGGTGAAGTGCGCAGCTAAGCTGTGAGACACTCGATGTATTCCAAAAAGCCGGGCCCGCGCGTCATACGCGGGCCCGCTTTTGTTTACGCGGCCTTATCGACCGAGCCACCCATGACCGCGTCAATGGTGAGGTGTTCCACCGCCGCTTCAGCGCCTTCAAACGCTGTCGCATCCGCATAGGCACCCGGAAAGGCGATCGCGGGCAGGCCGGCAGCGGTCGCCGCAGAAAGGCTCGTCGGGGTATCCTCGATCGCAACGCAGTCCTGTGCCGAAAGCGCCAAGCGTGCCAGGACAAGCTTAAACACATCGGGCGACGGTTTCGCTTCGCCAACTTGGCTGCGGTCGGTGATCAGGTCGAACGACGACGCATCGAGCGTACCGTTCAGGGCCGCGAAGATGGCGTCGATATTGTCGCGGGACGTGGTGGTCGCAAACACCAGTTTTGCCCCGTTGGAGCGCGCATGCTTCACAACGTCGGAAACACCAGGGCGCAGCGTGAGTCCTTCATCCTGGATCGCGTCCGCGTAGAACTGTGTCTTGCGTCGATGCAGCTTCTCAGCATTCACGGCCTCGCCACGGGCGGTGGCGTAGTCTGCGATCCGCTGCTGTCCGCCGGATTTCTTCAGAAGCTCCGCATATTCGTCGCGCCCCCAAAACCAGTTCAACCGCGCCTCTACGCGGCGTTGAAAGCGCGCCTTTGGAGATCGGAGGTTTCAACAATCGTCCCAATGGACCCGAATACGATAGCTTTGCGCATGCTTCATCCTTTGCTGAGGACCATCTCATGTGCGCGCATGGCATGCAGTCGAGATGGACGGGGGTGCTGCGCCAAACCTGTGCGCATGCCCAACAACGCAGCTACGGAACCAAAGTTCCGGACCATCGTTAACGAAATGACGTCACGCGCAAAACGCACCATCCCGCGCGCGGCGCTTTTGCAAATCCAGCATCCGGAGTTCGACCCATGTCCACCCTGTCTTCCCAGACAATCAAACAGATCCCCACCACCAGCGACACCGTCTATGCGTTCGACATCACGGGCCACGTCTCTGACGATGACGCCGAGGCCATGGCGGAGTTCATGAACGACGTTTTTGATCGCCACGAGAAGGTCAACATGCTTCTGCGGCTCGATGGATACACCGGCAGCGACAAAGACGCGCTGTTCGACGGCGACGTGATCGAGTCGCGGTGGCGCTCGCTTTTCAAGGTGGGCAAATACGCCGTCGTCGGAGCGCCCGAAGGTGCATCGAAGATGATTGGCTTCATGGACAAGATCCTGCCGGTCGAGGCAAAGGCGTTCGAGACCGCGCAAGAAATTGCCGCGTGGGAATTTGTCGGCGCTCGACCGACAGATGCCAACCCGACGTCGCGCGCCTCCTAAATCAGCGCGACCGCAATCGACGTGTACCGACCATCTCGGTCGGTGCACGTCGCGTCCACCTCCAAGCCTTCGCCAGCATAGCGAGTCCCGATGGTTGCGAGCATGCCCCGCGCGCGCAATGATGAAGCGGCGTTATTTCAACTTCGGGGGGATCGAACCTGTCCCACTATAAAGCTCGGCTTTTAAAGCTGCTCTCCGATCTCAGGGCAGGTTACTGGTTCATTCCAGGTTGTTTGATGCTGCTGGCTGTCGGTTTGGCGCGCCTGATGATCTGGATCGACGCGACGCAGGACCCATCTAGCGTTCTGCCCCCAGACATGACCAACACCAACATCGATGGGGCGCGCACGATCCTGTCAGTAATCGCGCAATCCATGATCGGGGTCGCAGGGGTGACGTTTTCGATCACGATGGTCGCAGTGGCGCACGCTTCGGCGAATTTCGGACCTCGCCTGATTGGCAATTTCATGCGGGATCGCGGCACGCAGTGGAGCCTTGGGATCCTGATCTCCACCTTTGTCTATGCTTTGCTCGTGTTGCGCAGCGTCCAGGCGCCGATTGACGGCGAAGTGTCCCAGTTCGTTCCGCAGCTTTCCATTGTAGTGGCGATGGGTCTTGCCCTGCTCTGCGTCGCGACGGTCATCTACTACGTCCACCATGTCCCTGAGACGATCAACGTGTCGAATATCGCCGAAGCACTTGGTCGCAAACTGATACATCGGCTGGAGCGAACCGCGCATGATGAAGAGTTGGATCAAACGGTCACCGAGGAGACTGCCACATCCGAATTGACCCTTAACTACGACGGCTATGTCCAACAACTCAACGTCGAGGACCTCGCAGAAATCGCGAAAGAGGATGGGTTAAGCGTACACATCGTCGCTGCACCCGGTGTTTTCGTTATCGCCGGTACACCAATCGCGCTCATGTCAGCTGAACCGTCCGACGCGTGCGGCACGGCCCTACGCCGGTGTTTTGCTTTGGGAAAGGAACGGACCGAGGATCAGGACGTACTGTTCCTGATCGCCCAACAGGTTGAGATGCTGGCGCGCGCGTTGTCCCCTGGTGTCAACGATCCGTACACGGCGATAAATTGCCTCAACTGGCTTGCTGCGGGGCTGGCCGCAGCTGACCGCTCGGGACAGTATTTCGGCCTAGAGGGTCGCGAAACGACCTCCGTTCCGCCGTTGACATGGCAGCGCCTTCTCGATGCTTCGTTTCATGAAAGCTGGGCCTACGTGCAGGCCGATGCCTTAGCTAGGGAGCATTGGTTTGCTTTGCTCGACCGAATGTCGGTATCGGACGCCAACCGAGACGCTATCCGGAGAATGCTCGCGCAGTGTCGCGAGACAGCCGAGTAGTGACCCCCTCAGGCGGCGTTTCGGTCCTCCAGCCAGACCAGTCGATCCCTGCCCCACATAGCCAGATGCGCGGTTCCCGATGCTGTCATTCCGGTGGCAAGCGCGACCAACGGCGCCCAGTCTATCGCGGCAAACGCGGTGAGCAAAAGGACTGCCGAAAGGAGCGACACGGTACCGGCGATAACCAGGGCGAAACATCCGTCATCTGCCCTGTGCGTTATGCCACATATAATCCTGAGCCCGCCGGACGTGATCAGATACGCGGCGATGACGAAGCCAAACGATTGGATCATAGAGATGACCGGAAGCAGTAGAAGCGTCGTACCAGCGGCTAAAGCAGCCGCGTAAGCCAACGTCTCGGTTCCGACGCGATGCGATTGCCAATGAAACAGGGCAATAGACAGGCTCATCGCGCCGTATGCGAGAAGAGTGACGCCAACAACGCGCTCCGGCGGAATTGCTGCCAGCAAGGGTGTCGCAAGCGTCAATCCTGCCGCGGCAAATGCAACGGCACCCAAGAGCAGAAAGGGCCAGCTGGGGCGCCACGTATGGCTGGGTTCATCGGTGAAGTGCATGATTTATGACTCCCGTGTGTGGTCACGCTTTGATCGGGAAACGCTTGGCGGCCGCGGAGGTTCCTACATTCGATTTTGGTCCGGGAACCAGTGCGCTATCAGCGCGTTGGCATGACATGGACGAAAACGCCGACCTTCTGAACGATGCGACAAGTATCTGGCAGGACGTGGTCTTGACCTGGGGTGAGGCAGCGCTCGCGGCACTCCCACGGTTTGGATTTGCAATTGTTGTCCTTGCCGTCGCAGCGCTGCTGATTTGGGGTGTAAAAGCCACTACGCGGCGCGTTGCGCGGCGGATGAACCTCCGCCGCAACCTGACGGACGTAATCCTTCTCCTCGTTAGCGTCATCGGGTGGTTTCTTGCGCTTTTGATGGCCGTTACCATCGTCTTCCCGACCGTGACGCCGTCTAATGCTTTGACGACGCTGGGGCTCGGGTCTGTTGCGATTGGCTTTGCCTTCAAGGACACATTCGAGAACTTCCTCGCCGGCATCCTGATCCTCATGCGGGAGCCGTTCGAGATTGGCGATCACATCCATTGCGAAGAGGTCGAGGGCCAAGTCGAGCAGATCACGATCCGCGACACCCATATCCGCCAGACGGACGGCCAGCTTGTGGTCGTGCCAAACGCCCATCTCTTTCACAACCCGGTTCAGGTTCGCACGAACCGTGAATTCCGCCGCACGAGCATTATTTGTGGCGTTGCCTATGGCGAAGACGTGGACGAAGCACGCGGCGTGATTGCCGAAGCAGTGCGCCATGTAGACTCTGTGCGCGACGACGTGCGCGACATTCAGGTTTTTGCAAAGGCCTTCGGCGCATCTTCCATCGATTTCGAGATCACGTGGTGGACTGGTTCCGCGCCCGTCGACATACGCTCGAGCCGCGATCAGGTGGTCGCGGCCATTAAGCGTGCGCTTGATGATGCGGGCATTGAAATCCCGTTTCCCTATCGCACGTTGACGGTCAACGACCCGATCGAGGTGAAATCCGTGAAAGCCGAAAGTGACGCCGCGTGAATCGTCGCTCGGCCTTGCGCGATGGCGCTGACACGCTGCGTGTTCGGGCCCGCCCCCAGGTCGTGGCGGTGACACTTGCCAAGCATGCGCCCGTGTTCACCATCCTCTACGCGCCTCCAGCAATCTGGGCCGGAGTAACTGGGGCGTTTGAGCTGACGATAGCGCTTGCCGTTCCTGCGATCGCCGCCTTGTTCGCCTACATGGTGGTGCGTGCACGGTCGCTGCCAGCCGATCTTCGTGGGCTTGAGGCGATGGTTGCGGTCGCACTCGTATTCTTTCTTGGCGCGCTCGGTGCCGTACCAGCCTTTATGACCGTGGGCATGCCGTTCTTTGACGCGGTGTTCGAAGCCATGAGTGGCCTGACGACGACCGGCCTCTCCGTCGCATCCGACCCCGACAGCTGGCCATTTGCCGTGCATATCTTGCGCGCATGGCTGCAATGGGTTGGCGGTCTTGTAATGGCCACGGCGGTCTTAGCCTTGATCCTTCCCTCCGGCGTGCCAACGCGGCGGTTGGGACAGGTGGGCATCACCGATGGGGATCGCATCGCCTCGACCCGGCTAAAGGCGCGCCAGCTTCTTGGGGTCTACCTCGGGCTGACGGCCGTTGCTGTCGCGATAACCGCGCTTGTAATCCCCGATTGGCGCGAGGCGCTCGCGCTGACGCTGTCCGCGATTTCAACCGGTGGTTTTGCACCGCGCTCGGATTCCTTGGCGTCCTATAGCGACCTTGGTCAAACCGTCGTCATGGCGACCTGTGTTATCGGAGCGCTGTCGCTTGTGACATTCGTGTTCGTTCTTCGCGGCGACTGGGGTGCAGTACGAACGCTCGGCTCGCTCCGACGTTTGGCCGTCGCGGTTGCCGCGGTGCTCGCTGCGATGGTGGTGCTTTGGGCGCTTGGGGGATTGGAGAACCGCGACCTCAGTCTCGGCCTCGCGTTGGACCTGATTTCAGCCCTGACAACAGCCGGATTCTCCACCGGCGCCATGCCCATCACGGGCGCCATCTTCGCCCTGTTCATCTTGGTCATGGTTCTTGGCGGCGACACCGGATCCACCGCTGGTGGGCTGAAATTGGCGCGGCTTGGCCTTCTCGCCCGCGCCGCCCGTCACGCCATCCGGGCACCCGCCATGCCGGACAGCGCCGTCGCGCCACTCCGCCATGACGGAGAGCAGGTTGAAGATGCGGTGATCATCGGCGTTCTGGCCCTCGCCTTCATTTATGCCATTTCGGCATTGCTCTTGGTCATGCAGTTTAGCCTTCATGGCTTCTCCCTTCCCCAATCGCTGTTCGAAAGCATCTCGGCACTCTCAACCGTCGGCCTTTCGACCGGCCTTATCGGGGCCGACCTGCCAACAGACCTGAAGATCTCGCTGACCTTTGCGATGTGGCTGGGACGGTTGGAGTTCATCGCCGTGCTCGTTCTCTTCCTGCCTCGCACCTGGATGAAAGGATCCTGACATGCGTGTCACCATTCTTGGCGCCTCGCGCTTTGGGGCGGCCATCGCAGAACGTTTGATCGAGGACGGTCATGAGGTGGTGCTGATAGACAAGGACCGGGAGCGGCTGGACAAGCTTTCCGCCCGGCTCGACTGCGGTATGATCGAAGGCGACGGCACGATGCCGACAACCCTTCGGGACGCGTTTCGGGACGAAGAGGATGTCTTTATCGCCGTGACCAACGCGTCGGACGACAACATCCTTGCCTCTCTTGTGGCCCGGTCCGTCGGCTTCTCGCGCGTGATCCCACAAATCACGGCGGCAGAACTGATGGACGTCTGCCATGAGCTTGAATTGGACGACGTGATCAACCCCCACGCCACCGTCGCGGAAAGCATCTGCGCAGGGCTTGAGGATCAAACGGTGATCAACCAGGATGTTGCGCTACACAACCAGCTTGCCCTTCAGCGGGTGTCGGTCCCGCAATCGATGGACAATCAGCGTATCGGCGATCTGGATCTACCCGGCGAGGCAAAGCCTGTGGCCCTCGTCCGAGACGAGAACGAAAGCTTCGCCGATTCCGATACGATCCTCCAAGCAGGTGACTGCCTGATCTTTGCAGTAAAACGGGATGGGAGCGCGCGCCTTGGCAAAAAGTTCGACGGGTGACTATGCCATGACCATCTGGCGCACCTGCTGCGCCGGGGGCAGCAACTCCGCCCTGCGGCACAGATAGATCGCACCGACGACACCGAAGATATTTGCGATCACCGCGGCGCCCAAGATGCCCCAATACCCCACTGTCAGAACGCCGATCCACGCCAACGGCAGGTAGATCGCGAAGATCCGGGCGATGCTGAGTGACATGGAATAGACGGCCTTGGACCGCGCGTTCATGGCTGCGTTCGCGGTGACGAGGATGCCGTAGCCGAACAGGCTCACGCCCACGATGCGAAGATAGTCCGCTGTGTATCCCGCGGCCGCCTCGTTCGATGCGATGAAGAATGCGATGGGGTCGGCAAACATCATCAGACCGAGCGCCAAGAGCGCGCCATACGCAAGGCAGAATGCCCATGCTTGCACCACTGCGGCCTGCGCCCGCTCGTGTCGTTCCGCCCCCCAGTTCTGTCCGACCACCGGCCCGATCCCGGCCGATAGGGCAAGAAGCACGACAATCGCAACCGACTGAACCCGCGTTGCAGCACCGAACCCGGCGACGGCTGCGTCGCCCAAAGTGGCGACTGCGGCTGTGACAAAGGCCATGCCCGCCGGGTTGATCGCGTTCGAGAAGGCAGCAGGGGCACCAATCGGGATGATGGCACTTAGGCTTTTCTGGACACCATCCAGCATACGTCCGCATTTGCGCAAATAGCCAAAGCGGATTGCAAAATAGAGCGCGGCAGCTACCGCCAGCACGCGTCCCACCAGCGTCGCCGCCGCCGCGCCAGCCGTGCCCAACCCCTCAAAGCCAAAGGCACCAAAAATGAGCAAAGGATTCAGTGCGATGTTGATCAGCGCGGCGAGGATCATAAAGACAGACGCATTCGCCGCATCTCCGTTTGCCCGGAAAATCGCATTCGTGATCATCAGGAGCACGAGAAAAGGAAAAGAGACCGCCCAAAGCGGAACATACGCAGAAATCTCTGTCATTACGCCATTTCCTGCGCCCATCACGCCAAAAAGAGGCTGATTCATTATCCAAACGACAACTGCGATCACTGCGCTCAGCCCCAGACCAAGGCGGAGCGCATGAAACCCCATCCGGTAGATGTCGCGCGCCTCATCCTCACGACCGAGCGCCTGCGAGATCGCCGCGTTCGCTCCGGCGGATAGTCCGATCGCCAGTGAACTCAATGCCGTGGTGACGGGATAGATGAACCCTACCGCCGCCAAGGGTGTCTCACCAAGCTGTCCAAGGAAATAGGCGTCGGCGATCCCGACGGAGAGGACAGCCAAAATACCCAAAGACATGGGGGCAGACATCTGTGCGAGTGCCCGCCAAACGGGTCCTTCCGTTAGGTTTTTCTTTGCCATTCTGCCGCGCGAACCCCTCTGGTGTGTCAGTCAAAAAGAAAGCCGCGCCCACATTTCTGCAGGCGCGGCGTCGGATTGTGTGCCGAATTAGACTTCGGCCAGGATGCGATCGACGGTGTCGCGGACCTCTTCCTTGGACTTGCCCAGCTTTTGCTGAAGCTTGCCCTCAAGCTGTTCGCGGTCGCCTTTCGCTTCCTCGATTTCATCGTCGGACAGCTCGCCATAGGTTTCGCGAAGCTTGCCTTTGATCTCCGTCCACTTGCCTTCGATTTGGTCGCGGTTCATGACAGTCTCCTTTCGAGAGATTGCGGTTGGAATTCGGGTTAGCTGTCGTCAGCGGGCGGGGTCACTTCGAGGCTCGGTACCGTGACCGTTTCCTCGACAACCTCGATGTCGCCCACATCGGCGTCGAACTCAGGAAGCTGGCCGCCTTCGACAGTGACGTCGGGCAGGCGCGTTTCTTGGGTCTGATCGATGTCGATCATGTAGATGCCCGCCGCGAGGACGAGAACACCTGCGATGGCTGCGATGATTGTTCCGGTTTTCATGTCAGAACTCCTTTCGTCTGACCAATCAACGCGCCGGCCTTGGTGGAGTTCCGAGATTTCTCAGCGCTAGGCGTACAGGCCCTCATATCGCACCGGCACTGTGACGAGATGCAGTCCGCGAGACATGGCGGTGTCCTTCAACGTGTCTCGCAGCTCAGCCGCCGTGGTGCATGCCCGATGCGCCCAACCGAATGTGCGTGCCAGGCTCGCCCAATCGAGATCATGAAAAGAAAGATTAGGCCGGTCGCCCGTATCGGCCTCCTGCTTGTCCTCAATGAGGCCAAGACCACCGTCCACCCAAACAACCACCGTCAGATCAACGCCCAGACGCTTAGCTGTCTCCATTTCCTGCACATTCATCAACACGTCACCATCCCCGCATACGGCGATGACACGTCCGGATTGCCGCAACCGCGCAGCAGCAATCGCACCGGGCAGCGCGAGGCCCATCCCGGCGAGCCCGTTCGGGACAATCAGCTGCCTGGGGAACCGGCACATGAACTCGCGCGCCAAAGCCAGTTTGTGGGTCCCAACGCCGGAAAGGATCAGGTCATCTTCACCGACCGAGAGGTTCAACGCGGCGACGAGCGCGCTTGCCGATGGCGGCTGAACTTCGATAGCGTTTAACGCAGCATTTTGCTCATCCAGCATGCGCAATTGGGCTGTCTGCGCCTCATCCCATAACGCTTGACCCTCAGGCGCCAAGTTTTTCCCCAGCTCACTCAGGCTTGCTCCGATGTGCCCCACAACGTCGACCGCAACAGGTGCGCCGAGATTGCGTGGCATCGCGACGTCACTGACGTTTACGACCGGAGTGTTTCCGCCGGACAGTTTTGTGAATGGATACTCTACGGGATCAACGCCAATGGCCACCAACACGTCAGCAGATGCGATTGCCTGATCAACATGGTCTTTTCCCGGCAACCCAAATGCGCCGAGATGCAGCTCATGTTCGATTGGCACAGTGCCCTTGCCCATGAAGCTGGTGGCGACAGGGATCTGAGCGCAGGTAAGGAATTGCGTCAAATCCCCGGTCGCCCCGGCTCGGATGACACCAGCACCAACCAGAGCCAGCGCGCGATCTGCGCGTTGAATGCAGTCAACGGCAGCAGACACTGCGCCAGGATTGCAAGAAGGCGTAAAGGATCTATCGTGAATGATCGGTTCGCCCGTAGCCTCGAGTTCCGCCAGATCCTCTGGCAACGATAGATGAACCGCGCCGGGTGTTGGCGCCTGCGCGATCCGCAGCGCCTCAGCGACGACGCCCGGAATAACGTGGCAGGTATATAGAGTCTCGGAGCGTTTTGTGACTGGCTCGAAGAGTGCCGTGAGATCGATGATCTGATGGCTGTCACGGCCCCGGGCGACCCGTTCGCGCGCGCCCTGCCCTGTGATCGCAATCAGCGGAACACCGTCAAGCTGGGCGTCGGCCACTCCGGTGATAAGGTTCGTTGCGCCCGGTCCTAGCGTGGCGAGACACGCCGCAGGTCGTCCGGTCAGGCGACCATGGACCGACGCCATAAAGGCTGCGCCTTGCTCATGTCGGCACAAAATCACGTCGATCGGCGACTTTTCCAACGCGTTCATTAACGCGATCGTTTCCTCGCCCGGCATGGCGTAGACCGTGTCGATACCACCCGCTGCGAGGCTTCGCGCGAAAAGCTGGGCTACCGTTTCCATGAGGGTCATATTGCTCCCATGGAGGAGATCGCGTCTGCCACCTTGCGGAAGCCCGCGATGTTAGCGCCGCGCACGTAGTCAACGTGATTGCCCTGACGGCCATCGTCGATCACTCGCGCGTGGATATCGCGCATGATGTCCTTAAGCGCCGCATCGACTTCATCTGCCGTCGCGAACCGCCGGTGGCTGTTTTGGCTCATCTCAAGGCCCGACACGGCAACGCCCCCTGCGTTCGAGGCCTTGCCGGGCGCGTGAAGCATGCCGGCCTCTGACACGACGTCATGCGCATCGTCGGTTAGGGGCATGTTGGCCCCTTCCGCGATCAGGCGAACACCGCCGTCTATCAAAGCTCTGGCCATATCTCCGTCGAGCTCGTTCTGCGTCGCGCAGGGCAACGCAACATCGAGATCTTCATTCCACGGCATGTCGCCTTCCTTGAAGGTCGCACCGCATCCGGAAGGTGGGTCGGCAATTTCCTTGCCAGCCGCTTTCTGGGCGCGGACCCAGGCGACGGTGTCTGCGTCGAGACCGTCCTCGGCGACAAGCACGCCGCTTGTGTCGGATAAGGTGACAACCTTTGCACCGCGCGCGATGGCTTTGTCCGCGGCATAAGTCGCTACATTGCCCTTGCCGGAAATGCCGACGCGCTTGTCGGAGAGGTCATCGCCCTGTTCCCCCAGCATCGCCTCGACGAAATAGATGAGACCGTATCCAGTGGCCTCCGTGCGGATCTGGGACCCACCGAACGACAGTCCTTTACCGGTAAGCGCTCCGGTAAACTCAAGCGCATGAGCCTTGTAGACTGCGAACATCCAGCCGATCTCCCGCGAACCTACATTGATGTCGCCCGCAGGCACATCTCGGTTTGGCCCAATGAATGGAGCAAGCTCGCGCATGAAGGCCTGGCAAAAGCGCATGATCTCTGCGTCGGACCGACCCGTAGGATCGAAGTCCGAGCCGCCCTTTCCGCCACCAAGCGGAAGACTGGTCAACGCATTCTTGAACGTTTGCTCGAACCCCAGGAACTTCAGCACCGACAAAGACACTGCAGGGTGAAACCGCAAACCCCCTTTGTAAGGTCCGATCGCGTTCGAATACTGAACCCGCCAGCCTTGGTTGACCTGCGTTTCGCCCCGGTCGTCCTGCCATACAACTCGGAAGGCAATGACGCGGTCGGGGATGGACAACCGTTCCATCACCTTCGCGGCAGCGTAATCGGAATTCGCCTTCTCGATCGTGATCGTGTCATGTGCGACGTGGCGCACCGCTTGATGGAAGGCGTCCTCTCCGACTGACCGTTCCACCACACGATCCATGTAGTCGGATAGCAAGCTTTCTCTCGACATTAGTTTTCCTGAATGATGGACAAAAAAAGGTGGCGAGCCCGAGCGAAGCCCGCCACCTGGCGTTCCTAAGCGAACGCTTTAGGGTGTTCGTCCGCGTACAGCCCGTGCAACGAGTGCGATCACGAAGAGTGCGATGAACACGAAGAACAGGATTTGCGCGATCCCAGCAGAAGCGCTGGCGATACCGCCGAAGCCGAACAGCGCGGCCACGAGTGCGATAACGAGAAATGTAATTGCCCATCCAAGCATGGCGTTTCTCCTTTACGGTTACGAAGAGATAACAACCGAGTTGTGATCTGGTTCCATCAGCTCCAGGCCAAAGCCAACTGATCGAGAATGGCCTGAACGTGTTCTTCTTTGAACGGCTGTTCAATCACATGAACGCCCATACCGATTTCAGATGCACCCCTTATGCCATTTAGGACGATCACAGGCGTCCCCATGGCGATCCAGTGCCGAACGGCTGGGTCGTCCAACACCTGTTCGACCTCCCCCGCAACAATCGCCAACTCAGCGGTATGGCCGCACACCACGTCAAGCTTCCGGGCCGTACGGACGTCGGATGCGCCCCGTGCGCGCAGCAGCTCCTCCAGATCGGCTGCCACGATAGGGTTGGAATGCACAATGATGCACGGCCCCACCGGGCTGTGCCGCTCGGTATCCATAACGGACCCTCAGATTGTTTCAGGAACAAATGCTGGTCGCTCGCGTTGTGCAATATGTCACGCGACACACGCGTGTGCATTAAACTGCGACATAGCTTACGAAGGGTAACATGACGACGAACTGCAAAGACTGCCCGCTCCGAAAGCTCGAAGTCTTTGAGGACCTTAGCGGGGACGAACTGAAATATATGCAGCGGTTCAAATCCGGTGAGCTGAAGATTGACGCCAAAACGCCTGTGCTCATGGAGGGCTCGAACAGCCCACAGCTCTTTACCGCTTTGAAAGGGATGGGCGTGCGCTACAAACTGCTGCCGAACGGAAATCGCCAGGTGGTGAATTTTGTCCTGCCGGGTGATTTTATCGGTCTGCAGGCCGGTGTCATGGGAGAGATGCAGCACTCGGTCGAAGCAACCACGCCGATGGTGTTGTGCGTCTTTGACCGGACAGAGTTCTGGAGTCTGTATAAAAATCAACCTGAGCGTGCATTCGATCTGACTTGGGCTGCGGCCATCGAGGAGCACTTTCTTGGTGAGGCGCTGGCGTCAATCGGACAGATGAGTGCGATGGAACGACTGACCTGGGGTCTGCTTCGCTTCTTTGACCGTTGCGAGAACCTGGATCTGATCCATCACCAAAGATGCCCGTTTCCGTTTCGGCAGCAAGATCTTGCAGACGCTTTGGGGCTGTCTTTGGTTCATACAAACAAAACACTCAAGAAGCTGCGCGAGCGTCGGATTCTGTCACTCGAAAACGGTATGCTGCACGTTAGCGATCATGAGGCAGCCGAAGAACTCTCGGGCATGGAACCGAAAACGCCAGCAGCGCGCCCACTCATCTAGTATTTGTCAGGTGACAAAAGACGCCCGGTGGTTCACCGGGCGTCTTGTCTGCGGAAAGCTGTTTCACGCCCGTGCGCGCAGTCCAAACAGCAGCCAGATAATGAATCCGAACAAAGGGAGAATGAGGACCAGCACGATCCACAAAACCGTTGCGCCGGTGGAAGCTCCCGATGTGACGATCGAAATGAACGCCCAGACGTTCAGCACGAGGAGGATCAATCCACCTATTCCAGCAATTTCGATCATGGAGGCGCCCCCATGCTACGCGGCTTCGACCTCTGTGCAGGATTTCAACACTTGGTCACCATCGTCCTGTTCAATGAGGAACGCGGGTTCATCCGAAGATGCATTCCGCGTGACCTCGGACCCCTTGATCGTGCGGCTGACGTTCTGGGTGAACCGTTCGGTCACTTCGCCTTCGGCTTCCCCGTTACCCCATGACCATTTCACCCGGTCTCCGACCGAGATGCTCATTGCGAATCCTCCACCATGGTGGGCGCGGCCTGCCGGTCGGACGGATAGCCGTACCACACAGCGGTGCCCAGGGCCGCGAGGAGCGCTATCATCAACGCAATGGTGATGCCCCAGATCGACGGCGCGTGGCGCTTTGCTTGCTTTTCGATGTTCGTGTTTGGTGCAGACATGGTGCCCTCCTTTCCCTCACGACGCTGCACGGGTCGCGAAGTTCCGTATTACTGGCGCCCGGGAGCTGCTTCTGCCTCGACCTCCGCCTTCACTTGACCCCAGGCCAGAAGTGCAAAGACCAACGTCCCACCAACGATGTTTCCGGCGAGGACGGGCACAAAGAAACGGAAGAGGGCTGGGCCCGCACGCAAGTCTCCCTGAAGCATCAAGAACCACATTTCCACGGACCCCGCGATGATGTGGGTGAAGTCGCCCGCTGCGATCAGCCAGGTGAACAGCACGATCAGAAGAACATCGTTGCCGTTCTGGCCTGGAAGCATCCAGACTATGGACGCCACAAGGATACCAGCAGGGATTGCCCGGAAGAACGCTTCGCCGGCGGGAAACCCGGTCGCGTGTCGCGACAAGTCACCAATCACCTCCAAGAGATCGGCGGAAAATGCACCGCTGAACGCCACAAAGGCCGCGGCGACGGCGGCTCCGACGATATTTGCCAGCAAGACGATAGACCACAGGCGCGCAACAGATCTCAGACAGGTCATCGACCTTTCGGCAGCGAGAGGCAGGATCGTCGTGATGGTGTTTTCGGTGAAGAGCTGCATCCGTCCGAGGATCACCAACAGAAACCCGAAGCTGTAGCCAAGATTTTCGATCAGATAGCGGGGGCCGGTATCGGGCAGGTTTAGCCGAAGCACGGCCTCCCCAAGTACCGAAAACGAAATGAGGATGCCCGCCGCCACCCCGGACCAGATCAGCGAGTTGGTCGGGCGTTCGAGCTCTTCGTCGCCATCGCGCCGAATGATCTCGTAGATGGATTTCGAATTCAGCCGCTCAGCTTGAGCGATATTCGCGTCGGGCATCGATTTCTCCTGATTAACCCCTCCACAACGCGCGCGATCAGCATGAGTTCCGGCAAACTGGCGGTCAGGGAATGTGGAACTTCGGACCGGGCAGATCGTTGTTCTTTCGGTGCATCGGACACGACGGCGGAGCAATCGACGTCTCGTCCCGCCGCGCGTGAGATATGCAGGCGGGCTGATGCACACAAAAGTATTGGTCGGTGATCACCTTCACCATCACCGGCGGAACGCTAGAGGAGAAGAACAATGACGCTTCGCATAGGTCTTTTCATTTCGGTACTCGCGCTCGCTGCCTGCGAGACGGTGGACGGTCTGGGTCAAGACGTGGAAGCCGGCGGACAGGCGATTTCGAACGCGGCGAACGAGGTTCAGGACGAACTGTAATCGGGTCTGGCCGACGCAAACACAGACCCGACCAAATCGTTTATCCAATCATTCAAGGAGATTTTGGCACATGTCAGAAGCACTGAAAGTCATACCCACCACCGACGAAGTCCATACGGGCGTTGCAGATGTCGAGGACGTTGCCGACGCGCTTGCCGACGTTCTGGCCGATACCTACCGCCTCATTTTCAAGACCCACGCCTATCACTGGAACGTCACGGGTCCCGCCTTTTACTCGATCCATAAGCTGACCGAGGATCAGTACGAGAACATGTTTACGGCCGCCGACGAACTTGCCGAACGGATCCGTGCCCTCGGTCAACTGGCGCCGATGAGGATGGCCGATATCATGGGCCGCTCGCAGGTTGAAGATCTCGACCAGACACCGTCCGCCTTGGAAATGCTGGAAGACCTTGCAGCGGATCACGAGAGGCTCGCCAAGCGATTGCACGCTTTGATTGAGAGTGCGGGCGACAGCAAAGACCCTGTGACCGAGGACCTCGCGACGGAACGGTCTGCTTTCCACGAGGAAGCCGTGTGGATGTTGCGCGCGATCGCGGCGACCTGATGCCCACAAAAAAGGCCCGGCAGCGATGCCGGGCCTTTGATTTATGGGAGACCTTTTACGCGTTTTCGGTCATGCGCTCGGTCGTTGCGAAGAACATGGCCTGGCTGACGGCGGCGCGAACCTGCTCTTCTGCATAGGGCTTGGTGATCATGAACGCAGGCTCCGGCCGCTCGCCGGTCAGCAGCCGCTCGGGAAACGCTGTGATAAAGATCACCGGTCGTTCGCCGAGCGCTTCCAGCAGAGCATTCACTGCGTCGATGCCCGACGATTTGTCCGCCAGTTGGATATCCGCCAAGATCAGGTCGGGATTGCCAGCTTTCCCTTTGGCGATGGCGTCGTCCCGTGTCCGCGCGATCTCGATCACGTTATGGCCCATGTCGCTCACGATCGACGACAGGTCCATCGAGATAATTGCTTCGTCCTCAATGATCAGGACATCGCCGGTTACCATCTCGCCCATGTCGCTGACAGCGCGTTGATACAACTCTTGCGCCTCAGTTTCGGACACATCCATAATCGTGGCGATCTCGGAGAAGCCAAATCCTTCGATGCTCCGGAGCAGGAGAGCTTCACGCGAGTTGGGAGAGAGATGTTTTAGACGCCACTGAGCGCGCGCCTCCAAAAGGTCTGATATCTCGCCGAAGTCTTCGGTCTGCGCACCAGAGCTTGCCCA
Source organism: Tropicimonas sp. S265A (assembly GCF_049800835.1). Classification (NCBI taxonomy): domain Bacteria; kingdom Pseudomonadati; phylum Pseudomonadota; class Alphaproteobacteria; order Rhodobacterales; family Roseobacteraceae; genus Tropicimonas; species Tropicimonas sp. S265A. The sequence continues at coordinate 26,115 of NZ_JBNAFU010000008.1, read as the reverse complement.
TATCCCATGGAACGTCCGGAAAAGCGCGGCCTTGACGTCCATATCATCGGGGATCAGCGTCGGCTCTGCCACGATCGCTTCCAGCGTTGCGACAGCGTAGCGATCCCCACTGTCTTGGGCCCCGGTCAAGGCGCGTGCGTAGCGGCGAAGGAATGGCAGTTCCTGCAAAAGTTCTGCGCTAAGGTCCCTGCTGTCTGAGGTGGTTGTCATCCACTGTTCTCCTGTCATTTCTTTTTATGGAACCAAATTCGAGCTAGTTGGTTCCCTGTTAGGGCAGAAATATTCGAGATACGCGGAAACATGGCTTCAGACACCGAAAAATCCAGAGCGACCAGACGCAACATGAACAAGCAGATCGACGAAAACCTGAAGCGCGCTTACGACGCGACGGTCAGTGAAGAGCTGCCTGATCGGTTCAAGGATCTCATCGCCAAGCTCAAGGCAAAGGACGAGGCACCAAAAGATGACTCCTGATCCCAGGGACGAAATCATCGAACACCTGCCTGCGTTGCGCGCTTTTGCGCGGTCTCTCACGCGGAACGCAGCTACTGCCGATGACCTGGTGCAGGACACCGTCGAAAAGGCGTGGTCCAAGATCGACAAGTTCGAGGCCGGCACCAACATGCGCGCCTGGCTCTTCACGATCCTGCGCAACACGTTCTATTCCCTTCGTCGCAAACGCGCACGCGAGGTGGAAGACGGCGACGGCGTCCATGCAGGCCGCATGTCGGAAAAGCCGCTGCATGACGGCCGACTGGTCATGAAAGAGTTCGCAGAGGCCTTCGCCATGTTGCCGGACGAACAGCGTGAAGCCCTCCTCTTGGTCGGCGCGTCGGGCTTCTCCTACGAGGACGCAGCTGAGATGTGCGGCTGCGCTGTGGGAACCATCAAAAGCCGTGCGAACCGCGGTCGCAAGCGTCTTGCCGAGTTGATGCAGCTCGACGAAGGCGAGCCGCTCGAAATCACGGACCGCGTCACAATGGGGGTCGTAACCGGACGTCCAGCCGCATGACGCTCTGGCGACGCCTCCAGACAGTCTCGCGCTCACTCCGGACCAGACTGGCCGTGATGCTGAGCCTTGCCGTGCTGCCGCTCGGTTTCATCGCCGTGTTCCAAACGACCACTGTGATCTCTGACGCGCGGGCCTTGGAGGAGCGAGACCTACTGGCTGAAACGGTGCGCGCCGTGGATGCACAGCGCGCCTTGCTGAGGCGGTCTTACGGCGCCGCAGACGCGTTAGGGAAGGCGGTGCGTCGAGTTGGTCCCACATCGGATGAATGCTCGGAGATGCTCCGCGAGTTTGTCGACAGTGATAATCCATTCTCATTTGCAGGTTTCATCTCAGCCGATGGCCTTTTGACCTGCGCATCAAGCGGCGTGGGAACGGATTTCAGCGGGCGCGACGACTGGGTGGACCTGGTGGCCAACCCGCGCTCAACGCTCGTGATAAATGAACAGGGTGCCGTGACCGGTCAATCGGTGGTCATTGCGACAGAGCCGATCTTCAACGCGGACGGTACGTTTTTCGGCGCACTCTCCCTGTCCATGCCGCACGTCGTCACGGACAGGCTGATGGCGCGCGACTTGCCCGGAACGATTGTTGCTTTGTTGGATGAGCAGGGCAACGTCCTCACTGCCAGTACCGGCATCGACGACGCGGAACGCTTCAGCGCAGCGGGAGTCGTTCCGGCCGAGATGTCGATTCCGCGTGAAGGCGCGACATTGCGCTATACGCGCGAGGACGGAGAGACGAAGCTGGCAGCGCTCGTTCCACTCCGGGACTACGGCGTCTATGTGCTCGGGCTGTGGGACGAAACTGAGGTCCTCATGACACCGGCAAGCTGGGCCAATGCCGCCGCCGCCTTTCCCATCCTGATGTGGATTGCATCGCTTGCCGTGGCCGTGTTTGCTGTCGATCGCCTCGCTCTGCGGCACCTTGATCGGCTCCGGAGCGGAATGGCGAGTTTTGAACCGCAACACGGTAGTGCAGTCTTTGTCGATCTTGCCGATGCGCCGATCGAGTTCGAGAGCATTGCTGAGACATACAACGCTCTCATCGACAAGATCCTTGCGGATCGGCTTGAGCTCCAAGACACGGTACAGGAAAAGGACCTGCTGCTGCGTGAAGTGCACCACCGGGTCAAGAACAACCTACAACTCATCGCGTCCATCCTGAACATACAGCTTCGGACGGTCTCAGACCCGGGCGCGAAGCACGTCCTGCGACGCGTGCAGGATCGGGTGCTCAGCCTTTCATCAATCCACAAAGCGCTCTACTCGGGCACAACTGTCGCAACGGTGCGGGTCGATAAACTCCTGCACGAAGTTGTGCAGGCCACTTTGTCGGTCGCTGTGGCTGGCGGCAAGGCCATTCGCTCAGAAACGCTTCTCGATCCGCTAAATATGGATCCTGATCGCGCGGTGCCGCTGGCACTTCTAGCCAACGAACTGGTCACAAATGCGGTGAAGTATGTCGGTCGACCAAACGACGGTGTTCCGTTCATCGACGTCTCACTAGCGGTGGAGGGTGCCCACATTCTCTTCGAGGTCCGAAACACGATCGGCGCGCCGCTGACAGACCCTGTTGCCGAAGAAGGAACAGGGCTCGGCGCTCGCCTCATTGACGCGTTTGTGTCGCAACTCGACGGTAGCATGAAAGCTGGCGAAACCGCCAATGGTCGACACTACGCCGTGACGGTGTCGTTCACGCAACATGATGACCTGGCCGACGAGGACACTGACGAAGACGCCGCCGTCGAAATGGAACCCGCCTAAGAACAAACTTCGGAAGAAGGCTGACATGCCATGGACCCGGAAGAACGCTCAGAGATCGCGAGTACTGTAACGTCTTTCAAGCCGTTGTTTACTGCAGGGGAAGCGTATCCGGCGTTCGAACGACTGGTGCTCAACGCCAGGCAAAGCGTGGTTGGCTGCTTCCGTGTCTTCGATCCGCTTACAACGCTGCGAAGTCCGGAAGCGAAGGAACACGGCGACACCTGGTTTGACCTTATCCTTACGAAGTTGAATGACGGCGTGTCGTTCGATATCACGATCACGGATTTCGACCCTGTTGTCGCAACGGACCATCATCGCGCGAGCTGGCGGAGCGCGCGAGTCCTGGCCGCGCTAGATGTCCTATCGGAACGCGGGCTAATGTCGTTTGACATCGCGATGCATCCTGCGCGCGTGGGTCTTCTGCCCCAACTGGCGCTGCAGCCGAAGATTCAGGCCGAACTCCAGGAAAAAGAATCCGATGAACTCACACCTGGCCTCGAAGAGGCCAAGGCCTCTATTCCCGTCCCGCTCGTACCCGCCACCCATCACCAAAAACTCGCCATGGTCGATGATGAATGGCTCTATATCGGCGGTCTAGATCTTAATGACCGACGTTATGACACATCCAACCACGAGCAGCCCGCCGAGGAAACCTGGCAGGACATCAATTGCATCGTGAGTGGGCCGGTCGTCCAGTCCGCCAGTCGTCACTTGCGCAGCTTCAAAGGGATCTGCGCCGGCGATGAGGAGCCGAGCCCGCGCGAGCCAGGGTTCCTGCGCACAGTGTCCAAAGCGCGATTGCTTCCTGTTGCGCGCATTTCGCCAAAACCCGTGATCACCGAGATTGAAGCCGCACATCTCGATGCCATCGCACGGTGCGATGGGCTGATCTATCTAGAGACACAGTTTTTTCGTCACGCACCTTTGGCCGAAGCGCTCGCGAAACGCGCTGTCCAGTGCGATTCACTTGGCGGCGTCCTCGTGCTACCCGCAGCGCCGGAGGATGTAGCGTTCGAAGGCAATGATCGGGAAGATGCGCAGCTTGGTGCTCAAAAGCAACTGGAAGCGCTTGAGATCCTTCGGGAGGGTCTTGGCCCGCGTTTAGCCATTGTGGCGCCTGCACGTCCCGTCGAGACAACCGTCCCAGGACCAGGCGCACTGTTCGACGCCCCCATTATTTACGTTCATTCGAAACTCAGCCTCTTTGGCTCCGACGAAGCAATCCTGTCATCAGCCAATCTGAACGGGCGCAGCATGCGCTGGGACACGGAGGCCGGCCTTCTCCTTACCGACCGCGAGATCGTGTCGGATCTCCGCCAAAGAGCCTTCAAGCACTGGTTTGGCACGTTTGCGCCCGACTTGTCGGGTCCCGCGCCGCAGATCGTCGAGTGGGTCGCGGGCGCAGCAGCGGAGAACATGGTCACGGCCCCAGCGGAACGGAAACACTTCCTCTTACCTTACCCGTTCGGGCGGGATGCGGCACTTGCCTCCCCACTTCCGGGTGTGCCCGACGAAATGGTTTGACCAATAGAAAAGGAGGGGCCGCTCTACGCGAACCCCTCCCACCGAAGTACAATCGGTTTTGTCGCGCTAGTCAGCGCAAACGAAGATCAGCTCTCCCAGGTCGGCAGACCTTCGAGCTCTTCTTCCGTCATCGGCACCGACACGCGGAGTTCGTCACCGTCGTGTCGAGTGATGTTCAGCTGGTCCATCGGCAGCTGCACCGGCTTTTCGCCGAGGCCGAGGAAACCGCCGACATCGACGATTGCATGGGTGATCGTTCCATCCGTGTTCACGTTCAGCTGGTCGATCTCACCGATCCACTCGCCGCTTGCGTCATAGACGCGCGCGCCGGTGAGGTCTTCGGTGGTCAGCATGGCAAGCTCTTCGGCGGCCAGCATCTCGCCCATCATGTCGTCGTTTTCGGCGACCATCTCGGCGTCGTCGTCTGCGGGGTTGATCTCGCTGTCGACATCGCCGCGCATGGCGAAACCTTCGTACTCCGGTGCCTCTTCCAGTTCGGCTTGCGATGCGGGGATGACGAGGAAGAAATCACCTTCGTCTTCGGTTTCGCTGTCGGAGACGAAGCGGATCTCGTCCATGTTCATCGCGACCTGACGCTCGCCCATGCCGAGGAAACCGCCGATATCGACGAGAACGGCGCTGATTTCGCCGTCACGGGTAATGATCAGGTCATTGATCTCACCGACGTTATCCCAATCGGCCTGCATGCCGGCGACTTCGTCGATATCCCACTCGGTCTCCTGAACGGTGCCGGTGGCATAGACGGTCATGCCGATGAAATCGGATGCGTGCAGATCAGACTCGGACGCCATGTTGGGGAACATCGGCTCGTCCATGTTGGATTGCGCGGCCGCAGCACCGGCGATGGCGACGCCTGCGGTCAGTGCGGTGGTCATCAAAAGGGACTTCATAATAGCCTCCATGTTAGTTGAGTCAGAAGACATCTGGTCTTCGATCAATCAACGCGCGCGACGTGTCGTGGTTCCGCGCAATTTACTGAAACGAATAAGAAAAAGCCCGCCAGTCAGACTGGCGGGCGAGAGTGATGAAATGGCCCGGAGAACAATGGGACAGAATGGCATCCGGGCCGGGGGCAGAGACGCAAGGGGGACACCTGCGTCTCAGAACGTAAACGCTGACCGCGCCTTTAGGTTCCCAAAATCGGGCCCCTTTTTTCGATTTCGAGATCGACCGCACCGATCTGCTCACGGCTGTCTCGCGCAGCACGCGCAGCGACGACAAGCGCGGCAAAGAGTGCGCGGTGGCGCGGCTCATAGAAAATATGCTCGGGATGCCACTGCACCCCAACCGCAAATGGGTCGCTGGTACGTTCGATTGCCTGAACCATGCCCTTTTCGTCGGTTGCCGAAACGCGAAGGTTTCGACCCAGCTTAGCGACCGATTGCTTGTGGAGCGCGTTTACGCACATCGGTTCTTCGCCGATAATTTGGGAAAGTCGCGTGCCGGGTGTCACGTCGACCTCTCGCTTGGGGAGGATCGTATGAAACCGGCGGGAGCCATAGCGCGTGTACGCATCCTGGTGCAGTGTCCCGCCCAAAACCACGTTGAGCATCTGCGCACCGCGACAGATGCCGAGGATCGGCAGGTCGCTCTCGAACGCTTTCTCCAAAATCCATTTCTCCATCGCGTCCCGCACATGGTCAAGACGCACTGATAGGGAGATATCGCCACCATACAGCCGCGGTCCAATATCGTCGCCGCCGCCGATGATGATCCCGTCCACCGCATCGATATTCACGTCTGTTGCGGTCTGCCATTTCACGGCACGGCCGCCCGCCAGCCAAACGTTCAGGGCCATCAGCGGGAAGATGCGCCAGCCGCTGCGGCGCGAGACTGTCACACCAATTTTTGGTCGCCTACTCATTTAGTCGCTCCTGGGTACACTAGGAAAGAACGTCGAAAACGGTCTTGAACCAGGGCGCCCGCTGCCATGCGTTTGCAGCGATCCAGTCACGGCGTGCTTGGCAAAGATCAGCGAGAAGATCGGGGTCATCGGCAACTGCCTCGACGAGGCTCCAATCGTCCCATGCATCCAGCACCGACCATCCCTCTTCGTCCACGCGGCAATCGGGCAAGCGGAAATGAAACGCGGGTCGCGCTTTGACCTTGGTCATCCCCTCGGCATCGGAACGCACCCGTTCGGCGTCATACAGCGCCAGGATCGGTAGCAGGTCGAGACCGTGATCGCGCGATGGCGCATGGTGAAGATACAGGTCCAGCAGCTGCTCTTTCGTGCGTGGCTGATGTTCCGCCAACGCGTTTACCAGGCTGTCTGGATAGGGCGACACGAAGGGCAACACACGACGAGAGATGTCGATCGGGTGTTCCTGGCGCAAAAACTCCTCGATGAGCGCATACGCGCATAACCGCGACACAACCAGATCTACATCGTCTGTATCAACTTCGATGTTTACATGTGTGCCGAAGCCAAAAAACAATCCGTCTCGGGACCCCGAAGCCCCCTCCAACCGCAGCGCGTCGGTCACCAGGTCGAACTCAGGCAGATGCCGTATCGGAAACGGTTCAGTGACCACTTCAACCGGCACGATTTGGCGCGCGAGCGCGAGACCGTTTTCGCCTGCCACCTGGGAGATCGTATCGGCAAACTGCGTGTCGAGATACACCTCGCAGGTGCCAAATGCCTCGGTCTCGACCGCCCAGCGATGTGGCGCAGTTTCTCTTGCTACTCCGGCTGTGCTCAGCGCAACGGCTTCCGCTGCAGCCCGCTCGCTTAGGCCCGCAAACTCAAGCTCTAGTCCAACGCGCCCCTCGCGCGTGGGACCAGGCTTTCGATCATGGTCTGCAATTTTCTGTTCCATGCCGCATCAACGTTGTTGCGTGCTTCAGGTTCCCGCACGGGCGTCGAGCTCAGGAAATCAGTTCCGCGAGTTCTCGTTCGCCGGTACGGAGGTGGCTCAACGCCCGGTCGGAAGAAATTGACAACGCGCGACCCGTCTTCACAGCCTCAATGACGGCAGGGTGGATGTAACTGCTTCGCGCAATCGCCGGCGTGTTGTGAAGCCGTTCTGCGGCCGCTTCGGAAACCGCCTTTAGCGACAGCGCAGGGAGGCGGGTCGCGGTCACAAAGGCCGCGTGCGTGCCATTCCATGTCCTGATGTCCTTGGGTGAAACCGCGGCGTCGATCAACTCCTGCAACCGCTCGGTCACAACGTCACCTGACAGCCGGCGCCACCGTCCATAGTCATCCGAGAAACCGATGAGCGTGGCACCAGGGCCGTCCGACGCCTGTTGCAGCCGCGCCGCGAGGTGGCCCGGGGTCAGGCGCTTTTCAACAGCATCTCCGCCTTTGGCAATATACCGCAGAAAAAGACCATCGTCCTCTTCAACGACGTGGCGGCGTCGCAGCGTAATGGCACCGAAACTCCCGTTCTCTGCCGTGTACTTCGGATTGCCGATCCGAAGTGACAAACGATCCATCAACGCGAGTGCCGTTGCGATGGCCGTGTCTCGGTCCTGTGCCTCGCGGCTCAACTGGCGAGCAGTCCAACGTCGCATGCGCGCGAGGCCTTTGAAAAGGTCGGGCAAGCGTTCGAATTTTTGAGCTGCGTGAAACTCTACCCAATCAGGATGGTACCGATACTGCTTGCGATCCGCCCCGTCGCGACCTGTAGCTTGCAGATGCCCCGTGCGGTGCGGCGATAGCCAAACGTCGGTGTAGGCGGGTGGTACAGCCATCGCGTGTAACCGTTTTCGCATCTCAGGACAGGCCACGCGTGTTCCATCCGGCGCGGTGTAGCTGAAGCCCCTGCCCCTCCGCTCACGACGAAAGCCCGGGCGGCTATCGGGATAAAATTTCAGCCCAATCGATTTGCAGATGTCTGTGCTCATGGAATGAGAACGACAAGGCGTGCTGGCAGTTCCATGGAACCAGCAGCCTCCGAGGTTGGTTGTTCCCCCAATCCAATTGCAGAGGCAGGACATGACACATCGCGTGGCACTTCAATCGACGTTGAAAATCACACCCGACACGACCTACTACACGTTTGACCGGCCGGAGGGGTACAGCTTTGTGCCTGGTGAGGCCACAGAACTCGCGATCGACCATCCGGACTGGCGCGACGAGAAACGGCCCTTTACTTTCGTCAGCGACCCGGACGCTAACATCTTGGCTTTCGTCATCAAAAGCTATCCCGAGCGGGACGGCGTGACAGCGCACCTTCCGTCGCTTAACCCCGGCGACCATGTCCTTCTCGACGATCCGTGGGGTGCCATCCGGGACAGTGGGCCCGGTGTTTTCATCGCCGCAGGTGCGGGCATCACGCCCTTCATCGGAATTCTGAAAGCACGTGCGCGCCGCCGTGACCTCAACGGCTGTCGCCTGATTTTCGGCGCGAAGACCCGAGACGACATCATTCTGAAGCACTTCTGGTGCGGGTTGCAGAGCCTCGAGACCAATTTCGTGCTCTCCGACCCGAGAGGCGCCGAAGAGAAGGCCGAGCGGATCGACGGGGATTTCCTAGACACCTATATCGAGGATTGGGATCAACGGTTCTATGTCTGCGGCCCGCCGGAGTTCGAAGAAGACATCGTCAGCCGTCTCAAGTCTCGCGGCGTCCCAGACGAGCGCATTGTCAGGGAAGAATGATTTTCATCCGTTGTCTTCCCGCAGTGCCGAAATCAGCTCGTCTTTCGACATCTTTGACCGGCCATCGATGTCGAGCTGTTTCGCACGGTCCATAAGGTCGTCTTTGGTCCAGTCCTCATAAGGCGGCTGTTTCCCCCCTTTCGAGGACGGATCGCTGTCCGGGTCGGCCTGTGCATTCGCGATACGTGCGGCCTTGCCCTTGGACATGCCCTCGTCGCGAAGCGCGTCATATGTGTCTTCGTCTTTGATGCTTGGTCTGCCGGCCACGGCCGCTCCTCCCTGAAGCAAGTGTCGCCTGGGGCAACGCGCAACGCGTCCTGGGGTTCCAAAAAAAGATCCGGGAACATCACCGACGATCCTGCGTTCTTCCGATGTCACTGAATGGAGAAATACCATGCCGGACACGTATAGAGTAAACACCGCTGATGCGCCTATGGCGGCCATCAACAAGGTCGCAACAGACCTGGCCGATGTCATCAAAGGCTATCAGGTCATGGTGGAGCGCGCCGACGAGGATCTTCATCCATTTGTCGAACGCCTTCTTGCGCTGCACGAAACGCACGCGGCGTCCGTCTATGAAATGATCAACCGGATGGGCGGTAAGCCCGAGAATGCCGGATCGTTCATGGGCCTCGTCCATGAGGCCGTCGCCACCGCGCGCGACTGGTTTGATGGGCTGGATTCGTCCGTCCTCGGCGCAATCATCGAGGGCGAGGAGCGCATCGTGCAAACCTACAATGACGCCATCGCATGCATGGACGGGCAGAACGATTGCCGCGCCATGCTCGAGGATCAGCGCAAGACCCTGAAATCGCACGTCGAGGCGCTCAAGGGCTGACAGCGTCTTTTGCGTCCCCCAACTCTCACGACCCACCTGACACAGGAGGAAAGCACCATGTCGAATACACAAGCATCGAACACGCCCAAAGCCAAGGAAGCCACCGCGGATGTCGTGGACACCGCCATGGCGGAGCTGAACGAAAGCTCGAAAAAGGCAAAACATCATGTCGCCGATCACGCCGAGGCGCAGGCTGACAGCTTTGCCGAGGCAAGCCAGGCATTCTCCGACAATCCCTATGCCCGCCAGGCGGCGGAGCACGTGTCGGAAACCCTGACGCAGTTTGCCTATGCCGTACGCACCGCGGATCTCGGCACTCTGCAGCATGACGTGACCGATTTTGCCCGGCGCAACCCGGCGCTCTTCTTCGGCGGCGCTGCCGTGCTGGGCTTCATCGCTGCACGCGCCATGAAGGCATCCGAGCGCGCTGAGACGCCCGACTGGGAGACCCCCAGCGCGCCCGCCACGCCACGCGCCACCCACGGCAATCCGATGCATGGCGACTATGGCAGCAACCAGTGGGGCCGGGTGTAATGTCACAGCCGAACCAAACCCTGCCGGGCAGCAATGATGTTCTGGGCATTGCCCGGAACGTCCTGCGGCTTATTTCAAACGAATGGGCCCTCGCGAAGGAGGAGATGTCCGAAAATCTCCGTCGCGCGGGCGTTGCCATCGCGTTTCTGCTTGCCGGCGTTGCCCTGTCCATCCTGGCGATGGCCACCCTTCTCTGGGCCGGTGTCGCCGCCCTTGCTGCCGCTGGAATGCCGCCCTGGCTGACCGCGCTCATCCTGGCTGCTGCCCTTGGCGTCCTCGCCATCGGTCTGATTGCTTGGGCCATGCGCAACCTAAAGGCCAAAGCGATCGCGCCGAAGTGCAGTCTCAACAACGTGCAAAAGGACCTGCAGGTCCTGAAGGAGGTTTTCGATGGGTGATCTATCCCGTATCGAACACGCGTTGGAGGCTGATCGCGCCGCCCTTCGCGCTAGCCTGACCGGTGTCGGCCAGAAGCTTACGGCAAGTCACCTGGTCGACGCAGCCACGTCCGTCGCCGCCGAAAATGGCCCGGAGCTCGCTGCGCGCGCCGGTCGTGTTGCGCGCCACAACAAAGGCCCTCTGGCGCTCGCCGGGGCCGGCCTTGGCTGGATGGTGCTGAAGTCGCTTCTGAGCGGATCGGCACACCAGCCTCACGCAACGCCTGCTGGCTATGACCGGCGACAGGCCCCCACCGCAACCGGCTTTAACAATGAGCCGCACCTGACAGCCGAATTCGACACCCGTCTCGCCGCTGCAGATAGCGCGGCACCGGGTCGGTTCGGCACCGAAACCTATGAAGGAGGATCTGACATGTCTTACGACTCCAGTTATAACGCATCAAACGGCGCCACCCTGAAGGATCGCGCCTACGCAACCGCAGAGGACCAGCGTGCGCGAGTCGAACAGGGTCTCGACAATCTGCCCGAAGACGCGAAGGCACGCGTCCGCGCCGCCCGTGAAGCAGCCATCAAGGCGCAGGAAGAGGTCCAATACCGCGCGAAAGCAGCTGCGGCCTCTGCGCGTCAGACGGCGCACGAGAACCCGCTGCTGATTGGCGCACTTGCCTTTGCCGCCGGTGCCGCGATTGCTGCCGCCCTGCCGCGGACTCAGATCGAGAACCGTACGATCGGCGGCCATCGTGATCGCCTTTTCGATGAAGCTGACCGAGTGCTTCGCGAGGAAACCACAAAGCTGAAAGCGCAGGCCGAAACGGCCGTGGCTAAGGGCCAGGAGAAGGCGAAGGACGCCGTGGCGGATGCAGCTGACAAAGCCATGGAAGCTGTCGAAGCTATGAAGCCCGATGGTTCCGTTCCCGCCAAGTCGAACGCCGCCAAGGCCAGCTGACGCTTTGCGCGTCACTTTCTTCAGCGGCCCCGCCCCCACCCGGGGGTGGGGCCGTTTTCATTCGAGCAACAAGGATTTCGACATGACTGACACAAATAGCCTCTCGTCGAGCAACTCTGTTGGCCTTCGTGCGAGCCGCCCCTCAGAGATCCCTCCACGCGGATTAGGTCAGGTTGCTGGACGGATCGTCCAACGCCTTGGCGAAACGAGGCTGTCGCTGATCGCTGCCGGTATCGCGTTTTTCGGCCTTCTCGCGATCTTCCCGGCCCTCACCGCACTTGTGGCCGTTGCCGGTCTGATCCTCACGCCGGATGCGGTCGCGACCCAGCTTGGACCAATGATCGACGCCTTGCCTCCTGCCGCAGCAGAGATCGTTAGCGGTCAGATCACCGAAGTTGCCGCCGCCAATAACAGCGGCCTGAACTGGACGCTCGTGATTGGTGTGGGGCTTGCCCTGTTTTCTGCCAGCCGCGGCACGCTGCATCTGATCAACGGTCTAAACGTTGCTTATGAAGAGGACGAGGATCGCGGGTTCTTCAAGTTGCAGCTCTTGGGCATCCTGATCACACTCTGCACGGTCGTCGGAATGACATTGGCGTTGACCGTCGCGGCGGCACTGCCAATCGTGGCCGACATGTTTTTTCGCACCAGCCTGCTTGCCGATATCATGGTGCTGCTGCGCTGGCCTTTCCTGCTGCTCGTCGCGATTGCCGCATTCGCGGCGCTCTACCGCTTCGCCCCATCGCGTCGCGCCGCAAGATGGCGCTGGATTACACCTGGTGCCTTGAGTGCGGTTGCGATCTGGATCGCGGCCACCATCGGGTTCTCTTGGTATGCGCAGACATTCGGCAGCTATAGCGAGACGTTTGGTGCGCTTGCCGGCGTGGTCATCCTGATGATGTGGCTCTTCCTCACGAGCTTCGCCGTCTTGATCGGGGCGCTGATCGACGCCGAGCTGGAAGCGCAGACTGGGCGTGACAACACTGTTGGCGGCGATCAGCCGATCGGACAACGCGGTGCGGTCAAAGCGGATCAGGCGAAAGGTCTCCGATGACCTTACGCCGCGATCGAACTGCCCGGGCCGTTGCGGGCCCGGGCTCTTGTAATGGCTTTACGCGTTCCCGCAATTTGCATGCCCCATACCAGCAGTGGGATAGCGACCAGGCCGCCAATCGGTCCCCACAACCAAAGCCAGAACACCAGCGACAAAAATACCGTAAGCGGATTGAGTGACATGTTCCGCCCCACCAGCGACGGCGTGGCAAAGTTCGCCTCAATCATATTGATGAGCAAGAACGCACCCATTGGGACGAACACCATGGCGCCGTTGAATGTCACGAGACCAGCGAGTAGGAGCGCCGCTGCAAAAAGAGCCGGACCGAGATAAAGAATGTAGTTGAGAAGAAATGCTCCGAGACCCCATAGGACCGGTTGTGGTAGCCCTATGACCATCATGACGGTCGCGACAAGGACGCCCAATCCAGCGTTAATCATCGTTATGGTCACAAAATATTTGGATACCGCCCGCTCAGCACGGCACAGACGCCGTTGGCTTAGCCAGCCCGTTGTACGTTCGATCTGGGCGTAAAGATGACCGCGACCGCCGAGGAAAAAGAACAGAGTGCCGACGAAGACAAGAGTGCTTGCCAGCAGCATCGGTCCGTAAGACAGAGCATCCATCAGACTTGGGATCTCAACGGGCGTTTCCGAGCCGTTGTCCTCGGATGGGGTGTCGTCGGAGAGGGCATCTGCCACGGTCTCCTGAAGCTCCTGCACGCCCGCAACAGCATCTCGGGCAAGGCGCAGCAGGCTCTCGAGCTCGATCCAGATGAGCGGGGCCCGAGCGACCGCGAGCGACAACGATGGTTCAATGGCCAAAAAAAGCAGGCCAAAACCGCAGAGTAAGGCAATCATCGTAGCAATGGCGGCGGCCATTTCGGGAATACCGAAGCGAACCAATGCGTCGACGGCCGGTCCGGCGACAACACCAACAACCAGCGCCGCGATCACCGGTGCGAACAGCCCCTGCGCAAACTCCAGTGTTGCGAAAACAGCGATAAGTGCCAGCAACATCACTGCCAGTTGCGCGCCGCGCGAGGAAAAGGGTGTTTGCACCATAGCTGACGAACGCATGACCAGCCACGCGGTTCCCGAACACGCATAAAAGAAGGGATGCCCCGTTGGGACGGATGCTCGGTTGTGAGACGCGTCGACAGAGCGATAGGCTGCGCATTTAGTGCCGGGTGGGGTGGCACTTGCGCCTGATACCTAGGAAACATCGCTCAATCGTGCGATCTGTCATTCTCCCGAACCAATCATCGAAATGGCACCGCTCGGAGCCGCTCTGCCACCGAACACTTCTCGATTTGGCCGCCGATCGAGCAAGATCCAACAAGGCGCGGTTTACCTTTTCAGTATATTCGAACGCTTCATCGACACTCACCCGAGTGTGGCTTCCCAGTCTTCTGCCCGCGCATTTCGGCGGAAACCTTTCGAAGGTTCTCGACCGTGATAGCAAACCTTCAGTGATCTTGTTAAATGCGGCGGACCTCACAGCCAGTCTCCGGGTGTCCAGCCGAACGGTCGTGCGCTATCTGGTTGATACTTCCTCGCTCACCTTCGACGAGGTCAATGCGGACCAAGCGATCGCGTCGATCTATTCCGCCTAAATCCATGTGAAGATTTCACTGGAGCGACGCTGGATCTGATAGTTCGCTATGTCTTGGGCCTGCGTTGTTTATCGACGCCGGGGTTGGGGTAGGCAGCTTTTTTTAGTTGCCTTCAAATCAGCGAGCAAAACCCCCGGTCGGATTATTGCCTGCTGAAACCCGGCAATAATCTGGCGTTCAACTAGCCAGGCACCCCGGTGAATGTTCCCGCACCACGTCAGGGTCGGGAAAAGTCAGATGACTGAATGAAACAACCTTTCATGGTGACCCAGTTGCCCACGATACAACGCGAACTTCTACGAAGGTAAAATGAACATCTGCTGCACACGAACCTGCACAAAATACTGAATTCGCAAATAAATCGCCACCATCCATCACGGGACAAACTCACCTGTCGCTTTGAATGGCAGCTTTGCTCAGCTTCGCAGCCGTCGATGGACACTGCAGCATTCGGCAGTTTGGGCTCACAGCCGACCTCGGATGCGGCGCAGCATCTGAAGCGGTAAAGTCGTAAGCTAGGGTCCCCTCGGCCCTTAGCGGCCATGCATCATGGGCTTAGGATGCTGCATCTGCAGCTGGCATTGCTGACATTCGCACAGGTGCGAAAACTGGAAAGGTCGAACTCAAAGCCTGTGTGTCCATCGGTCACTCGTTCTTCTAGCACCGAACTGCTCTCAGAATACCCCCGCCACCTCATACATCACCGGCTCGAAGCGTGTGGCAAGCCCTGCAATCTCGCGGTTCCGTGCTCGCATTTCTTCACTACGTAGCATCGCCTGAAAGTCCTCACGTTTCGCCCATTGCGAATAGTTTGCTATCCGCGTCTGCGCGTCGTTTACGTGCAAACCCGCGGAGATGAAGCCGGGCTGTTTTGAGATGAAATCGCGATAGGCTCCCTGCAACTTGTCCAATAAATCAGCGCAGGTGCCTGGCGAGCATTCGAACGTGGTGATGACAGTCTGGCATGCGGTGGTTGTATCAATCTTGAGCATCGTGTCCTCCTCCCTTGCAATATAGCAGCTATCGCACCGTCTTGCGCTTGCATGTTTGCTTGGGGTCGATCCAACGGCTTCGAACCAACGAGTA
Source organism: Tropicimonas sp. S265A (assembly GCF_049800835.1). Lineage (NCBI taxonomy): Bacteria > Pseudomonadati > Pseudomonadota > Alphaproteobacteria > Rhodobacterales > Roseobacteraceae > Tropicimonas > Tropicimonas sp. S265A. The sequence goes on along the minus strand of NZ_JBNAFU010000008.1, from coordinate 10,718 downwards.
GTTACGGATTCTTCATCAAACCGGGTTTCTTGCGGACCTAGAAGACAGCGAACCTGTCTTGATTTCGGGTTCCCGGTGTCAAAGGCAATCGCGGCCCAATCCGGACGTTTGACAGAGAAGCAAACGCTGCATTGCAGGTTCCCGATAGCGGACCTTCAAGGATTTGTTCGCGGTGGGCGTTTTCAAGCAGTCCGCAAATGCAAATTCTTAGATCGACGGATATGCTCCCTTCTTGCGAGCTCGCTCTACGAGATCTGCATAGCGTTGGCCAATTCCTACTTCGGTAAAATGCCTGCACCAAGCGGCTAGGAAAGCCTTTTCGCGTTCAACTTCTTTCTGCTTCGAAAGGATCACTGCAATTCGGTAGGAGTAGTATGGCGCAGGTGTCATGCCAGAGCGTTCCCATCCATCGAGGCCTTCGCTTACGATCGCCACCTGCTTGGCGAGATCGTTGTCGTATTGTTTGATACCGCCAGGGTCCTCTAGAACTGAAGGTGAACTGTCGGCTTCCAGTTCGGCCAACTTGCGCTGAATCGTAGCCTCGTCGTCCTCAATGAAATCGATCCGGTTCGTTTTCTGCCTCGCGGCCGCCTGCTTTATTGTGAGGGCAGGCATCGCGTTCATCCGGTCGACTAGTGCGTCGAGCTTCTCGAGCGCGTCCTCGTTCACTCTGGTGACAGGCTTCGATGGCGCTTTCTCAAATCCCTGCTCCCGTCGCTGCTTGGCCGGTGGCCATAGACCTGCGCAGTTCAATATTACGTCGACCTCCCCGATCCGGGACTTCTTCATTTCCACGGCAATTGGCATCCCCTCCGGAAAGCTCGCGACCTCGGCCGCCACATCGGCAGGCACATAGCCCAAGAAGACCCGTGACGTCGGCGCTTCGTGCGGACCAAGGATGCCGACCACCTGCATTGCGTTCGTGTCATGCTTGTTGTCCGGCTCGGGGCTAAGCAATGCCCCGAAAGGCTCGCCCCGCACGTCTGCCTGGGCTGCCAGCCGAAGAAATTCTCTTGCTGCCTCCTTGCGATTGAAGAGACCTTGGACGTCGAACCATCCGCTTCCAATCTTCCACTGTATCCAGTCGCCCGGGGGCGCATTGTCGCCAAACTTGTGGACTTCCCAACCCTTCGAGGCCGGAGCCCGCAATCCGCGTTGCTTGGCGCGGGAAGGCCCCATGGGTGTTGCGGCTTTGATTGAGGGCCGGGTCTCATCAGGATGCTGGAGTTGCCGAGCCGCCTTACTCGGTTTCCGTGCCCAGACTCCAAGAATGACAAGGACAACAACGCCAACGATAAACCAAAACGAAAAACTCACTTTTTACTCCCGTCTGGGAGGCGTCTTGCCCCACAACGATCGGTTGCCGGTGGGCTTTGAATTGAAGCCTTGAAACAGAGCATCATATGTATTTCCGGTAGTCCGAACTCACTGTTTGTCCCTCTTCCAGATACTTCAAGACCTCGCCAACCTTCCTCGCAGCCCTGATCGGGATGGGGAGCTTCTGGTTCATTTGGGTCGAGTTCCAATTGATCTTCGTAAGCGAAAATACCTCATCTGCGATTTGGGTTACGGTGCTTTCGCTGGCCTCGTGCGGACACAGCAATAGCGGGTTTGGGACGTACTGCCCTGGGTATGTCCCATAATATGGAATGCTTCCGTTGGTGTAGAGCAGCCCTTTTCCGTCGAGGTCAATAAACGTCCCTCGCAGCACGGGATAGTCACCGTCTCGAAGTACCTTTGCGGAATAGTGCTCTTGAACCCAAACAAGGTCGCGTAATTCGGCGCCGCACTCGTCTAGTGCTTCCAAGAACCCATCTGCCTCCTCGTCACGAAAGCGGGATGTCTTCATGATTATCACCCTAGCCGGATAGTGCTTATGGTGAGCGCGATACGCGCTAAGCACGTTCTTGACGAGATCATAGGCATCATCCCGGTCCATGTAGGGGTGTCTGCCACGGCTCTCGGTTTGGGCTCGGCTGCCCTTCAAAATGAACCCTTTGCCGCGCTCATCGAACATTTGCGCAGCACTTGTCCAAAGCTGCTGGCCGTCAATGTCGCGATAGAAGCTGATGCCAATGTAACAGGCTTTATATTCACCTTCATGCGGCTGTCGGCGCCATGGAACGCGGCCGCTGCCCTTGTAGTAAAGCGTTGTCAGCAAGTTCCAACTGCGACCGGCTTCATCCTGAATTTTTCGTTCAGAAGATTCTTTTATTGTTCTTGGTATCTTGGCGCTGTCATCTAGAACGTCCTCCCAGACAATCTGAATTGGGAAGCTCAGGCTCATGGCCTTAGCCTTCAGGAGGCCGCGAAAGTTGGGGGCGTCTGATCCGCCGCTGTCTTCTTTCTCGGTGGTGGATTTTGCTTCAACCTTAGCGCCCCACACCCTTCGATCAGCCGGACTGGAAGCGCCACCATGGCAACGTCAGGTCGCTCGCTACTGTCTTCCAAGACCTGCAGCCGCTCACAAATCATGTCCACGGCCAATTCAACGGCCTTCTTGTGATCAGGCTCCTTGAAGACCTGGTCCAATTGAGACTTGGATAGCGCCTCTGTGGAGTGCTCACCGATCTCAAACCCACATCTGAAAGGGTTTTGGTTCTTCAGTCCTGGAAAGTCGGGATGTAGATTTGGATGCTTCTCAGTGTTGCCTTCAAACCCGTCAGACGCAGCTTCCATGAATGCTCTGGCGTCTTCGATGGTTTTCGAACTTCCGACGACCCCAATCTTGATGACCTCGCCGACATAGGTCTGGTGTGGGCCAGCATCACTGAGACCCAGTTTCGGATCCGGGTGACTGTGTTTGTCACCGAATTCGAGTAGCGGTTCATTGAAGATCTTTCCCACAAACTTAGTCAAGCTCAAGACCCTCCAATAGATCGTTGCTGTCCTCGCCAGTCTTCTTAGCTTTGACCGAGCCCCAGGCTTTTTCAGGGACGGTTGTCGGCAAACTTACGACCGGCGGCGGATCGAATTCGAGGTACCTTTCGTCTGTTTGATGTGGCCCAAAGAGATCGTCGTCAGGGACCTCGCTACCAGAAAGGAACCGATGCCACATGATTACTTGACCGCGGAGAGAGGCATTGTTGTCGAGGCGTTTCTTACCTGCCAACAGCGCCGCTGGATACGAGTGCGGTATGAACCCGTTGGTGGTAAAATGATATGTCGGGCTCAGTATTAGGAACCATTGGTCGAGCATCAACTCAAAGCGTGCCGCAAAAGCATGATGGCGCACAAACGCGATCCGGTCCTTGTCCTTCTTGTCTTTCACCGCGTTGACGACGTCTGCTTCCGCCCGGTTCACTGCAGACTGATACTTGAAGACACGCGTCTGGTTTTCCGCTTCGGCCAGGAAATAGAAGACTTTGCGTTCTTTATCCCACCCAAGATCCCGCCCGAACTGGTGACGTAAGAGTTGCCGCAGGAGAAATGAGAAATTGTGTTGTTCGTCGATGTCCTCATGGTGTGCGATCATTGATGTGTCGATCACGTCGACCTGGTCTTCATCTACAATCTGTGCCGTGCACTCATTTCGTGGGTCGTGGAAGGACCAAAACGTTCTACCCTTTATTGCCCATTCAAAACGGGAAGGCTCATCTGCATCAAACAAGATCGCCATGGCTTGTTTTGCGGTGTAGGGCGTGGAGGCCACAAAGATTTCAGCAGGAAGCTTGATCGGAAGCATGTTTACCAGTGCCTCTTCTCCCCCACCCAAGGGGGGCACGTAGTAGCCGTGGCCTGCTTTGGGAACCGTGAGTTGTGCAATGCTGTCAGCAGCCTGGTGATTCAGAAAATCGGCCGCCTTGTCAAAGACCAGCTTTCGCTCATCGACACTGAAGGCGTTTGGAATCTCCTTCCAATAGAAGGTTTCATCTGATCGGCGATACAACACGATGATGACTGGCAAGTTCGAATTGCGCCAGTATTGAAGGTCTTCCGTTCGAAGCAGGTATGTGAAACCTTCATCCGTCTCGTTGGAATATTTTGCCTTGTCTGTGGCTTTGACTTGGACGGCGATCATCTTTGCCAATGGTGTCCCGTCGTCCATCACCTCGGCAATGCCATCTATGCCTGCCTCCAAGCGCGATCGTCCATCGAATTGAAATCCGATGTTTAGGAACCGGGTTTTGGCTGCAGACTCCCCGATTTCTCCTATTAGCTGGCTGTCTGTAATCCTCTTTGACATATCGACTTAAAAGACCTTCCATAAACAAAGCGTATTGCATTGAGTGGCAGACTACGGCGCGCGAGGCGGACAGTGACCAAGGGCTTGAGCTTTTCTGCGCTGCGCCGGCGACAAAGCCCGCCAGAAACGATGAACGCGCGGTGTTGGTAACGCCCTCAGGTCTGCAATATGCTTTTCGCGCCGCAGCTCTACTTTGAAGAACGAGGGATGGTGATCGATCTCGAAGTCTTGCAGTTTCCAAAAGACAACCGCTGCGTATTTCGGCGTGAGTTTCTTTTTTCTGCGGTAGTATTCTAAAGCACCGGACAGTATCGGGTTGTTTTCGGATGCAGCGAGCCTCTCTAAGGCGCGAAGACACGAATCCAATTGCATTTGCTGGGTCAGTTTTGCCAAATGTCGTTTGGCTTGGTCTGAAGTCAATCGGCGGCCATCTTCAACAACCGCTACATCAAACTGCAATATGCAATGGGACCCGACCCAAAGCCGTGCATTGGTGTATTGGTTCGCAATCTCAAAGTGGTATCGTAGATCTTGTTGCCCGCAGAGTTCACAAGTTTCGATTGGTTTCTCATGGTCAATAGTCTGATCAGTGAAAGCCCATTCGGAGAACGCACTAGGCAGCGTGTCCCCTATAGAATTTGGAAGTATACTGTCGCGAACCCGCTGCGTGTATCCACTCATGCCGGTCGCAGCCGACCTACACGTGCAAAGAGTTTCCGCTCCCATTCCCCGATATCCGCTGGCACATCGAGTTCATCAAACTCGACACCATTGGATGGGGAGAACGTATGCCCGCCGCTGACATCGTCGGCGGCGGCTATCCGCGAGGCATAACTGCCGAGGTTCTCACCATCATAGATGACGGCGCATCTTCCTTCCGGCTGGGGCACGATCTTTATTGTACCGCACCGTGTGTTGAACGTGTAGTAGTAGATGTTTCGATCCATCGTTGGCCTCTCACTTCGACAGGTTGTTTCTCAGACTGGTGAGGAGCTTTTCAGCTTCTTCGATCTTCGCCAGCATGTCCGGGTCGCCCTTGAGCTTCTCAAGCTCAGTCCACGGCAAGGATTGCATGGACTTGATCGCAACATCGAGATCGCTCGAGAAACCGGACTTTTTGACGGGATTTGGTTCAGCAAGCTCAAGCATGGCTGAATCAATGCTTCCCTCTTCCTGAAGAAAATGGGCTGAGGCGACCGGGTCCCGCAGAATCGTTCGAAGCTTTCTCAGCTCCTTGGAATTGGTGATCTGTTTGCGATTAACTTTTGCAACAATGGCATCAACTACGGATGGCGTAACGAGCTTCTTGCTTAAACCCATCACCTCGCGTGACCATGTGATCGCTGCACTTGGATCTCGAAGGTTTTCAAATCGTTCGGACAACTCAAACACATCAGCGAGCTTATCAAGTTCGCGCACAGTGATGCCAAGGATGTTGGCGGCACTGGCCCTACCCATGAGTTCGATAAGCCGATAGGCAACCATTTCCTTTTCACGCGTGTCCCATTCTTTGCGCTGGCGGTGGATGTATATCCACACCCGCAACCGCTCATCATCTGTGAGTGTTCGATCGGTCACCTCAATCGGGATCGTCCGGAACTGCTCTCGCCCGGCTTCGACTAGGGCTTGACTGTTGGTCCATCGTCTGTCGCCGTCTATGATCCGAAATTTTTCGGCGATGTCAGGGTGCGGTTCGACAAGCAATGGCTCGAACAATCCTTCATTGGCTTCGATCTGAAGCTGAAGTTCGTCGTCAATTTTTGGTCCAAGCCGCGGCTGCCTGTCGTTCGGTACAACGTTGTCTATGTCAGTTTGTGACCGATAGGTCCTGATCACCGTTCGCCCCAGGCGTCTTTCTTGAAGGCCAATAACCTTTGCACGCTCCGCGCTCTGTCTCTTGGCGTCAGCCATCACTCATTACCATCGATGGTTGCGCAGACGATACGGTCGATCTCCGAACTGAATTCGCTGTTGACCCGCTGAACCGATTTGATCAGTTCGCCGCGCTTTTTCCACGTTGCCGTGTGAGCTTTTTGCTCCTGGACATCGACCTCCTCCAGAGATTCGGTCAGTGATTGCACCCGTTCGAAGTGTTGTGTTCCCCGCTCAGAAGTTATGAGATCGTAGAGTTGCGCAGTTTTCTCGCTCCGGGCCTGGCCGGATAGTCGGAGACCGTGGACAGTGACCATATGCTTGCGCAGCATCTCAGCGACGACAACGGCCCGCAACGGATTGACGATCACTACGGCATCTTGGACATGAAGTTGTTTTGTGCCTGATGGGAATGCAGCACTTGAAAGAACGGCGTGGTCCGCTTTGGCAGCTAGTTGGTCCGACCGGAGTTTCGTCACATAGTCGTTGCGCCATGCGTTTCGATTTTTGGAGTCGTAAACGATCTTGCCACATACGCTTCCGTCGTTACGGACTTCGTGGATTATGTCCACACCAGCCGCACCTTTCTGGACTCGCGTAATGAGATCGCCAGGAAATGCGGCCTTAAGTTCTTCGAACAGATCAACTTCGGCACCTTCTCCAAGTTCCTCTGCTGTCTTTTGCTCTAACTGGCGTTTGAGCGAGTCGACGGTGTTCTGCAGCTTTGTCTTATCTTCGAAGTTACGGTTTCGCTCTGCGTTGACAGCGTTCTGCTTGTCTTTGTCGAGTATCTCGCGCTGTTGCGTGAGGCGTTCGCGGACATTCTCCTCGTGGCGCTCAGCCATTGTTGTGAGCTTTAGCTCTACCTCTGTTTTTGCCTTTTCAGCCTGCTCGATCTTCTCCTGCAGTGCTTCAGTCGCAGCCTTGCGGCCTGTTTCCTGAGCGTCCGCGATTTTGGCATCGGTTTCTGCGTTCAACTTTGCAATTGACTGCTTGAGCTCGTCATTGGATGACGCCGCAGCCTCAAGCTTTTCAGCAAAACTTGCCGCGACTTCCTGTCGTGCTGTCTCTACTGCCGTTTTCTGCTGCTCAGTAGATTGTACCTTGGCTTGTTCGAGTTTCTCGGTTGCCGCCCGATTGGCCTCTTTGAGATCAGCCTCAGCTTTTGCAATAAGCTGAGCCTTTTCGGCCTCTGAGCGTGCTTTGAGGGTCTGTTCGAACTCCGCGAACCTTTCGCGTTGTTTTCGCTCAATATTCTGTTTGATTTCCTCAAATTTTTCATGGGGGATGTCTTGCTCGCACCAAGGGCAAACTTCGCCTTCGATGTGAGGATGCGGTGCATGGTCAGCAGACACGATATTGGATTGGGAGTATGCCACGAATCGGCTCCTTTACTTTCCTATTTTGTCCCAATTATTCCTACTTAGCTGATTTCGTCAAGCGACGTTCGATATTCTTGCGTACAAGCCCAACTATTACCTAGTCTGCCATCATGTGCCTGTACGGCAAATTCCCGTACGCTTGACATGTACGCCTATTTACCGTACATAGCTGTAAAGCTCATGTTCCTGAGAGGTCAGGTTGGCCCTAACGCCGAAAGGAGACGATCATGTTGGCATTTGAAGATGCGACTGCTTCAGTCGACGAGCCGAAAAGTGCTCGCCTTGAGGCACGCACCCAGCCTTCCGTCAAAGACACGATTAACCGTGCCGCAACATTGAACGGAGTGGATGTTAGTTCTTTTGTCGTGAGCGCTGCCTATAACGCTGCGCAATCGACGATTGAAGCACATAAGGTGACGGTACTCGAAAGCGAGGCGGACAGAGAGGCGTTCTTTAATGCACTCGATAATCCTCCGAAGCCTACCAAGCGACTGCAGGAGGCGTTTGCACATCGCAAGAAGCTAATTGCGAATGCCGACTGACGCGGAAGAGCAAGCACCTTTCACAATTCAGCCGTTCGATCCCAAGGCACATGATCGGGCGGCTTTTTCTTGTGGCGTTCAGCAAATCGACAATTACCTCAAGTTGACGGCGAAAAAAGGCTCCAAGGCAGACGTCGTTCGAATCTGGGTTGTTATTGACAAAGAGAACAACATTGTCGGCTTCTACGGCATCAATATGCATGCAATCGACGCTAAGGAGATGCCTGCCTCTTACAAAAAGAAAGCCATGAAACATGGCCTACTACCGGCGTCATTCATCGCCATGATAGGTGTAGATGAAAAGCATCAGGGCAACGGTCTGGGAAGTGCACTGGTAGCTGACGCACTAGATAGAATTGCTCGGGCCTCCGAGGAGATCGGGACCTGCGTGATTATGTTAGACGTTTTTGACGATGGAGATGTCGACGCTGTCACCCGTCGCAAAAGCTACTACGAGAGCTTTGGCTTCGGACCCTTGCCCGATCAGCCACTTCGACTCTTCATGCCCGTCGCGACGGCGCGCGAAGCAGCAGGATGAGGCATGGCAAGCGACGAAGAATACTGTGATGGCTATCCATCGGATCAGGAGCCCTCTTTCCGATCGCACACCGACATCACACCGGACGAATTGACGTCAGCGCTCCATTCGTTGGTTCTTCTTCGCAGTGACATGTATCTCGGCCTGCAGGTGACAAACCTCACAGCGGTCGATCAGTTCATCATGAACCTCGAGCATAACACGCTTCAAGAATTCATCCGGACGGATAAAACCCCATCCACGACGATGTTCCTAAACGCTCAGTCGCAAATGTGGATTTTCGCAGCCTATGAGCTCCTAAGGACCTGGCGGGCACGAGCAAAGGACGCCGTCAAGCTGGCGAGCAATGGTGGTCTTGAGCTCAAGGCCGCAAGTCTGGAAGAGGATCAGGGCTACCTACACGCAGGTCGTGCGATGCGCGCAAGGCAGTTGCGGGAGATAGCTGCCGACCCATCGATCGTCGAGACAATCAACACGGACCTTCGACGCGCGCACATTCCTTTTTCGCGGCTCGAGCACCTCAGAGTATCCTTCGCCAAGCATGAGGTTCGAGGGCGAAACAACTCGATTGCATATGCTCCTGGCTACGGCCGGATCAGCATGATGAATGGCTCGCTTCAGTACCAACTAGAGAACGGTCCGGTAATTCTCGACACCATCAGCCGCCGAGATATCGCTGACGAGTTACGTGCACTGAACGATCAAAGCAGCGTTCCAACTGACGAGGATCTTGAGAGCTTCGATGAGTTCATGCGCGCATCAATGTCGAAAGAGGAGCTTCAAGCCATGCGCGCAGATGAAGGGGGTTTTTGATCGAAGACACGCCAATAGTCAGTCTTTAACTTCCATCGCAAAACTGAAAATTGTTCGGCTTCCCCAGTTGCTAAAGTGATCGGCTACATCGCCCGAGAAGACTAATTTTGGATCTCTATTCCACGCCAGTGACCTTCCCCCGTCGTTAGGGCCGGTTTGATCTGGAATCTTCCGGTTGGGTTTCAGTGTTGAGCGGCAGCGTGGAGACCGCAAGAGTCTCAAGCGCTGGCGCGGTGGTTTTCATCAGGAACTCCGTTGGTGATAGATATCCGAGCGCCGAATGAGGGCGCTTGGTGTTGTAGTGATTTCGCCATCTTCCAATTTCTTCGCGCGCATGACGGAGGGATCGGAACCAGTGGAGGTTCAGACATTCGTCTCTGAACTTGCCATTGAAACTTTCGACGAAGGCGTTCTGCACTGGTTTTCCTGGCTCGATGAACCGCAGACGCACGCCGGTCCGCTCTGACCAGTCAAACATGGCCTTGCTGGTCCCTTCTGGGCCGTTGTCGAGGACGATTTCTGCCGGCAGCCCGACACGCAGTGCCAAGTCGTCCAGAAAGCGCGCCATGCGCGCCCCAGGGATCGACACATCGACGATTTGGCCGGGACAGAACCGGTTGTGGTCGTCGACAATGTTAAGCACCCGAAACCGGCGGCAGTCAGCCAACTGGTCGCCGACGAAGTCCAAGGACCATCGTTGCATCGGTCTTTCTGGCACCGTGGGTGCGACACGATCCCGCCTAGGCAGCTTGCGCCGCTTCTTCGTCCGAACCTGCAAGCCAAGCTCGGTGTAAAGCCTGTACGTGCGCTTGTGGTTCACCACCAAGCCTTCGCGTCGCATCATCGCGTGCAGGCGCAGATAGCCATAGCGCCGGTTCTCAGACGCCAGTTCTTTCATGCGCTTGATCGCAGCCTCATCGTTCTTCGGCAGTGGTCGATATTGCTGCACCGACCGGGACAGCCCGACGATCCGACAGGCCCTACGTTCGCTCAGACCCAGCTCGCTGATCAGAAACCCCACGGCTTTGCGCTTAGCCATGGGCGTTACCAATTTTTTGCCAGAAGTTCCTTCATCGAGGTCATGTCCAGCATCTGGTCCGCCACGATCCGCTTAAGCTTGGCGTTCTCCACTTCCAACTCACGCAGCCGTTTGGCCTCAGATGCATCCATCCCGCCATACTTCTTACGCCAGCTGTAGAATGTCGCCGAGCTGATGCCGTGACGCCGACAGATGTCATCCGTCTTCGCACCAGCCTCGCTCTCTTTCAGCACGCCGATGATCTGTTCTTCAGAAAAGCGCTTCCGCTTCATGGGTCTTCCTCCTTCATCCATTCAAAGGTGGAAAATTCCAGTTCGCAATGGCCCGGATATCGGGGGGAAGGTCA
>NZ_JBNAFU010000007.1:0-230809 GCF_049800835.1 Tropicimonas sp. S265A | reverse complement strand
CGCCGGGGCTGCGATGGCTGCGACGAGAGCGGAGAGGATCAGTGTGCGGTTCATTGGGTCTTTCCTTTATATGTGCGTTGCGGGCGATATGTGCGTTGCGCCGCGATTGGGTTTTGGTGAGCGGCAGGTCGTTTGTGCCTGCCGATGAGGGAGAATTGGGGCAGATCGTCCTGGAAAGAAACGGGCATTTGGGCCGACCCATATGTGCAAAAATGCGCATCACGCCCGCGTGAGGGGTGTTGCTGTGCGATTTTCCGCCAGCACTCGGAAAAGCCACGTGAAATCAGAGGCTTGGCCCTGTCACACCGCTCACACCCCCGTGACGTTACGAAAGAAACCGCGCGCGCGGGCGAAACCTCGCACCGATCACAAGTTTCGTGAGCGGGACATCAGGCAAAACCACCTGCCACATACGCACGACACCCGCACGATACGCACACCGCAGGACCGGAAAGCCGGGGACAAAGCGAGTCGGAAGGGGGGGAGAATTCGCACCAATGGCGTCTTGGGCTGCCGCTAGACCCTCAGTGTGTGAAAACCAGCGACAAGAGGCCAACCAGGATCAGGCTGAGCGCCCAGACAAGATCGAGGTTGAACCAACTGCGCGATAGAAACTTGAGGCCGAGCCACCGATACACCCCGACTGCAAGCGCGCCGCCCGATGCCATCATTGCCAGTGTATGAAGCACCGCCACGAGGGCGGCGACACCGAGGTTTCCGCTGATCAACATGTCGGCAGCGGCGTGTCCGGAATTGGTCTCGACCGTTTTGCAGATGCCAAGGTAGATCGGCACCAGCATCAACCCGGCTCCGTGCGCCATGGCCGCGAGAAAAGACCAGAGTGCGAGCCTTGAAGGGGGAACACGCGACAGGAACCGCGGATGCCGCCGGTTGACCAGAAGGTACAGCCCCAGCGCGATCACCAGGCACGCGGCCCCGATCTGGATCTCGCGCTGCCATGCCGCCAGTACAAACAGCAGCGAGAACGGAACGAGGATGGTGGCCATCGCGACCAGGTGTCCGATCGCCAGGGCCGCCATCGCCTTGAGCAGGCTGCCTGGCTGTCGGTCCATCAGCGCTGCCGAAACCGCCAGTGGCCACCCCATGCCGGGGTTCACACCGTGATAGATGCCCGAGGCAACGACGGCCCCCCAGAGAGCCGTCGTCGAGGTAAGTGCCTCCACCCGTCAGACTGACGGGTAGCAGAAGCTGTCAGTTGAGCAATCTCCGCCCTCAAGTCGGATTTGATGGCTGCGGTAGCCGTCGGGGAACTCGACCCAGAAATCCTCTGCAAGCGTCAGGCCCCCGTTCTCGCCTACATTTGCCATCACCATCGCCGCGCCACCTTCGCCCGGATAGAACTGGTCATCCCATGTCGAATAGAGGGAGTTGGTCCAGTAGACGCGCTTGCCATCCCGGCTTATCTCGACCATTTGCGGGCCGTAGCCGAAGGCCTTGCCGTTCGGATGCGGGGTTTTTCTGACGATCCCGCCAATCTCCACCTTGCCTGCGAGTGTCGGGTTCATCGGATCCGAAACGTCGTATTGGTGCATCTCGCCGGTGCCCCAGCAAGCAACGTAGAGGAAGCGGTCGTCGAGACTGAGGTCGATGTCCGTGACCAGCGGCGGCACCGCTTCGAACCCTTTCAACAGGTCCGGCAAATCGTCTGCTGCTGCCGGTTGCGGGTCGATGGTGATGACCTTCTTTGCCTCAAACTTTCCGTCCGGATTGCGCCACCACGTGAAGATCGCCCCCTGAAGGTTTGTCGTATCCACGACCACGCCGCAAAACCCGTACTCTTTGGCCGGATCATGGGCCGGGCGGATTTCCAGCGCCATCTGGTGGTTTTCGCCAAGATCGATGCTCTGGATGTTCTTGCGCCCGCGCAGGTCCCAGAAGTGGATCGTGTGTCCGTATTTGTTCGACAGCAGGTCCTCGGCGACGATCCCGTTCTCGAATTGCGGCGGCAGTCCCCATTCGGAGCTGACCATGTAGTCGCGCGGCAAGTTCCACCAGAAGTCGTAATGCTTGTCCTGAATGCCGCGATCCATCTCGTAGCGACCGCGGATCTCGAAGGTCTCGCAGTCCATGATAAAGATTCCGGGTGGGCCATCTGTCCCGCCCGCGCCCCCACCGCCAAGGGTGCTGACATAAATGCCTTCGGGACCACAATGGATCGTATGCGGGCGTGAGTAGCCGGTCTTGGCAAACAACTCTTCGGGTTCGATGATCTTGTGAATCTTCGCCTGCAGCGGCTCCTTTACGTCGATGATGTAGATGCGTGAGGACCGAATGCCCGGGATGATCAGGTATCTGCGTTCCAGGAACGCATGGCCCGTCAGGGGCGACAACGCCGAGGAACAGGCATTCCAGCCAAAATGATGAAACTCGTCGCCTTTGTAGGGCATGATCACCTGGTGCACGATCTGGCCGTAGGTGTCTGAGCCCGGATCAACATCCACAACAGCAAGGCCATCTGGCTGCGATCCGTCGGGACTGAGCATCAGGGTAAAGGCCAGCGTTTCCGCGGGGGCTTCCATGGCCAGCCTTGGTGTCGCGTAAAATGTTGGATCGGGACGTAAGTTCATGGTGAGGTCCTCCCTTAAATGCGGGCGCGCGAATGTGTTTTTATAAAGCGCCTAATTTTGAGGCTGTCACAGCCGGAGATTCTCAGCAAACGATTTGCGAATTCTGGCTCACGAGGTCGGCAAACCCGCCTGAACGTTCGATCATCCGTGACATTACAGGTCTCGCATGGCTCAAGCGGGCTTCGGGCGATCCTTGTGTGCTCTTGGGCCTGACCCGGCGTCAGGTTCTTCGGGTGCGGCACTCACCGGGTCAGGCGTTGCTGCGCACTGTTTTGGGGATTATACAGAAACCGGCTCGGAGCCCCCGGGCCCGGCACGGCCCCGCAGGGCAGGGGCCGGGCGTTGGCGGACACCCGGCGATCGTTGCCCCAGAGTTGCCCCATGTTTGCTGTTCTTCGCCAACCCATGATCCAGTTTTTTGCCTTGGGCGCCGGGCTGTTCGCGCTGTTCTGGTGGGTGGATGATGCGCCACCGCAACCTGATCGCGCGCAATTGGATGTTTCGGTTCAGGATGCGCGCTGGCTGGCTGATCAATTTGCAGCCACGTGGCGGCGTGCCCCAACCGCCGAAGAGCTCGACGCGTTGATCGATACCTTCATCGCGGAGGAGGTTTATGTCCGCGAAGCGCTCGCGCTTGGACTCGACCAGGGCGATGCGATTGTCCGCCGCCGCTTGCGGCAGAAGATGGAGTTCCTGACCGAGGCCGGGGCGGAGGCCGCGATTGCGGACGACGCTGTCCTGCGAACATTCTACGACCAGAACCAGGCACAGTTCACACGACCGGGACAGGTGGGGTTCTCTCAGGTATTGTTGTCCGACGCGTCCGAAGAAACCCTTCGGGCGACCCTCGCCCGATTGCAGGCGGGTGAAGACCCGCGAGCGCTCGGGGCGCGTACGCTCTTGCAGCCTGCCATGCCGCCGAGTTCTGCACAGGCCGTTGATGCCACCTTCGGCGCCGGTTTCTTTGATCAGGTCGCAACTTTGGAAACCGGGATCTGGGCGGGGCCGGTCACGTCCGGGTTTGGAACGCATCTGGTGCGTGTCAACGAAAGCGACCCGGAGACGCTTGTGCCCTTCGAAGAGGTTCGGGACAGGGTTGAGTTGGCGTGGCGCGCCAGTATGGCGCAGGACCTGAGGGCGGCGCGGTATGAAGGACTGGTTTCGCAATACGACATCACCCGCCCGGATCCGGCGATGGTGCTGGGGCAATGACGCGGTTTTTCCGGGCTTTCCTGTTGGCTTTGATGCTACTTTGTCCGGCGCAGCAAGTCGTCGCGCACGCGCTGGAGCCTGGATACCTCGAAGTGGATCCATTGGAAGAGGGGGTTTGGCGCATCACCTTGCGCAAGCCGCAAGTCTCCGGCCGACCTATGGGTATTGATGCAGTGTTGCCCGAGGGCTGTGTGCCGAGGCGAGGGCCGCCGCCGCGGTTTGACGGGCGCGCCTACGTGACCGGTTGGGTCGCAAAGTGTGACCCGGCCCTTTCATCGGCGCCCTTGTTGATCGAAGGACTGGACCAAACGGCCACTGACGTGCTGATCCGCTACACCCCTGAAATCGGGGCTTCTGCCCAGACGTTTCGCCTGACGCCTGCAGCAACAAGCGTCGTTCTTGCAGATGCGCCGGGTTTCTTGACTGTGCTGGTTAGCTATTTCCGTCTTGGCATGGATCACATTCTGGCCGGGATCGATCATTTGCTGTTTGTCCTTGGGCTTCTGTTTCTCGTGTCCGGCACCCGCGCCTTGCTTCTGGCGATCACCGCGTTCACGGTCGCCCACAGCATTACGCTGACGGCAGCCACGCTCGGCGCTGTTTCCCTGCCGATGCCACCGGTGGAGGCGGCAATCGCCCTGTCCATTGTGTTTCTGGCCGCTGAGATTCTGCGCCCCGCGGAAGCGCCCCCGACGCTCATGCAGACCGCGCCGTGGGTGGTGGCGTTTGCCTTCGGTCTTTTGCACGGGTTGGGTTTTGCCAGCGCGCTACGCGAGATCGGTTTGCCGGAAGGCGACATTCCTCTGGCCATGGTGTCGTTCAACGTCGGTGTCGAGGCCGGGCAGATCCTGTTCGTCTGTGTCGTGCTAGCAGCGTATCACTCCGCCAAGACAATCGTGCCCACCTTGGTGGAGCGCAGCCGCCCTGTTGCCTTGCCGGTCTTGGCCTACGCAATCGGTGGGATCGCGGCCTACTGGACCCTTGATCGCGTGGCGGGTTTTTTCGCCTGACCGCGTCGGTGCGGATCAGATCATCACTTGCAGGAAAACAATTGCCATTCCCAGCAGGAACAGCCCGATACGCAGTGGCGCGCCACGCCGCCCGACGATGGACATCGACATCAGTGCCAGTCCAAGGCCGATTTGCAGCGCCGAGACGATAGCGAGGCCAGGGGACTGTTCAAGACCGATCAGGTGCGGATTGGCGATCATGGCAAGCGGGATGATGTAGAGTCCGAAGCCAAGGCTCATCGCCGTCACGGCGACCTTCAGCCAGTTCTCGCCAATCATTCCGGCGGCAATGAACACGGCACCGCAGACCGGTGGCGTTATCGTGGACAGCAAGGCGAACCAGAACACGAAAAGATGCGCTTGCAGCGGCT
This sequence comes from Tropicimonas sp. S265A, assembly GCF_049800835.1. Classification (NCBI taxonomy): domain Bacteria; kingdom Pseudomonadati; phylum Pseudomonadota; class Alphaproteobacteria; order Rhodobacterales; family Roseobacteraceae; genus Tropicimonas; species Tropicimonas sp. S265A. Next base: position 225,628 of record NZ_JBNAFU010000007.1, on the reverse strand, counting down.
CCAGTCCAAGTTGGATCAGCGCCGGACCGGCCACGGAAATGCAGATGACGTAGGCCGCGGTCGTCGGGACCTCCATCCCGAGGATCAGGCAGGCCAGAGCGGTCAGCAACAAGGCGGGCCACAACAGCCCACCGGAGCCAGATAGGATCAGGGATGTGATCTTGACCCCAAGTCCGGTGATTGACAGCACGCCGATGATGATTGCCGCACAGACGATGATCGATGCAATCAACGAGACCTGTTGTGCGGCGGTCAGAAGCGCGGTCTCGACCCGCGCGGTCGTTTCTTTCCACGAACCGACGCCGCGAGCGTTGAAGAACAGCAGAACGAACGCGGCAAGAATGGCGATGCACGCGGCGTATTGTGGTGTGACCCGCAGGCCGAACATCCCCCAGAGCAGGATGCCGAAAGGGACTGCAAAAAATGCGCTCGTGATCAGGACCGTCATCAGGGTCGGGCGGTCTTCTGCGGCCAGCCCGGCCAGATCGAACCTGTCGGCGTAGGCGTTCACACCCACCCATACGGCCAGAAAATACAGGATCGCGGGCAAGAGCGCCGCTGCCATGACGGAAGTGTAGGGCACCCCGGTCAATTCCACCATGACGAAGGCCCCGGCCCCCATCAGGGGCGGCATGATCTGCCCGCCGGAGGAGGCAACCGCTTCCACCGCGGCTGCCAGCCTCTTGGGGTAGCCGAGCCGGGTCATCGCCGGAAGCGTGATCGCACCAGTGGAGGCCACGTTGGCCGAGGCTGACCCCGAAATAGACCCGAAGAAAGCCGAGGACAGGACAGACACTTTCGCCGCGCCGCCCTTGAGCCGACCGGCCGCGGCGGACGCGAGGTTCATGAACCCTTGCCCCGCCTCTCCGGCGTTCAGCACGGCACCGAAAATCACGAAGATGGCCACAACGTTGACCGATACCCCGGTCAGGCTGCCCCAAATGCCGCCCTCGGCAATGGTCAGCGTGCCCAGAAAACTGGGCAGCGGCGTGCCGGAATGTCCAAACTCCCCCGGAATATGCTGCCCGAACAGGCCATAGGCCAGGGCGAGGGCTGCCACGCAGGGCAGGGGCCAGCCAATGGCGCGCCGAGCGGCTTCGAGCACGACGCCCAACAGGGTAACTGCGACGGCGACCTGAAAGGGCCCTTCGAGGAACCCGTACTGATCCGACAGGGCGTCGTGGCTCCAGGCTACCCAAAGAGAAGCGCCGACGCCGAGGATCGTCAACACGACCCCGCTGATGCGCTTCACAAAAGACCCGTCCCAGACAAGCAATATCCACGGCAAGGCCAGCGCCAGATGCAGCGGACGGCTCACGAGGTTCGGCACCAGTCCCGAGAAAATCAGGCCGAGATGAAACACCACGAGCACGAGCGCCGCCGTGACACGGATCAATCGCATAAGTGGACTTTCAATTCGGGCCAACGGCGGGGCCGCCGGCCCTGCGCATCACATCTGGGCGTCCGTCAGGGCAAAACCGGCCTCTTGATAGTAGCGCAAGGCGCCGGGGTGGATCTTGCCGTTGATTGCGGCCATCAAGCCTTCGTTCACGCCCAACCACCATGGCGCGGCCTCCCCCATTTTCTCGCGTTGTTCCCAGAAAGTCTTGGTCAGCGCGTAAGCGGTATCATCGCTCATCTGCGTCGTGGTGTAGGCCACAACCGGCAAAGAGGTCGTCACGACATCGCTGTCCTGTCCGGTGTAGGTGCCTGCCGGGATCACCAGTCGCGTGCGCTTGGTCTGGGCGATCTGCTCCTCGTTCAGTGACAAAATGGTCACGCCGGTGGTCGCCGCGGCCTCGATAACGTTGGGTGCAGGGTAGGATCCGGCGGTCACAAAACCGTCTATCTGCCCGTTCTTGAGGGCGGAGACGGCGTTCGACAGTTCGACTTCGGCAAGATCAACTTTGCCCTCCAGGCCAAAGAGGCCGAGGTACTTTTCCCCCTCGCGCGCGCCAAAGGACCCCTTGCCAAGAAGCAGTGTTTTGCCCTCCATCCCGGCAAAATCGGTCACACCGCTCGCCTCGGACATGACGAAATGCATGGTCAGCGACGGAATTGGAAACAACGCTCGGATCGTGTCGAACGCAGGGTCCGACTTGCCTTCGAACATGGCCTTGCCGCCCTGGGCAAGGCCGACCAATGCAGGCGGTGTGGTAAAGACGTAATCAGCGCCGCGTGCCTTTACCTCCATCACGTTCTGCACCGAACCCTGGCTTTCTTCCAGCGTGACGAGGATGTCGCCACCTGTGCCTTCCTTCATCGCTTCCGCGATCTGGACGCCCATCTGATAGTAGGACGAGGTCGATTTGGCAGATTTGTAAGTTACACGCTCTTGCGCTTGGGCCGCGTGCGCAGTGATCGCAAAGGCAGTGGCCGCCAGAATAGTCGTGAATTTCATAGGGTCCTCCCAGACTTGGACGAGCGTCGGCGCGGTCATGGCTCGCCGCGCGCTACGCCTCCGATGCGCTGAACCTGCCTGTCACGTCCTGTCATTGCAACGGGTCATGCGCGGGAACAGTGGCTTTCGTGCCTGCGTCAGTGAACGTATACCGGTGACAGTGCCCCCGATTTCAGGGGATGAAACGGTCTGGGAAGCGATGTCCGGTCTCAACCTTGAACAGATCCGCGCATTTCTCGCGGTCGTCCGCCTGGGCGGCGTGCGGCGCGCCGCGCAGGCACTCAACCTGTCGCAACCCGCCGTCACCACGCGAATCCGTCGCTTGGAAGAAACGTTATCTCAGGTGCTGTTTGATCGTTCTGGGGCGCGCATGACCCTGACCCGCGAGGGGGAGCGTTTTCTCGGCTATGCCGAGAAGTTCGAGCATCTGGCAGACATGGTTGAGCGCAAGGTCGTGGACCCAAAGGCGGTCGACGGCTGGCTGCGGATCGGCGCGTCAGAGACTGTGACGCAATGCTGGTTGCCTGATTTCGTCGCCCGGTTGCGGCAGGAATTCCCCAAGGTTCAGGTCGAGTTGCATGTCGATATCTCCAGCAACCTGCGCGATGCATTGTTGGCACGCGAGATTGATCTTGCGCTGCTGTTGGGACCTGTTTCGGACTTTGCCGTGGACAATGTTGCGCTGCCTGATTTTCGGCTTGCATGGTACGCAGCGACCGATCTGCCACTGCCACCCGAAGGCCCCGCCGGGTATCTGAAACACCCGGTGATTTCCTATGCGCGCAACACGCGTCCCTATCGCGAGTTGAAAGCCGAACTTCTGGAGCGGGTCGGTCCGACGGCCTCTATTTTTCCATCGTCTTCCTTGTCAGCGGCATTTCGGCTGGTTGAAGCGGGACTTGGTGTCGCCGCGCTGCCCGAAGCCATGGGACGCCCGCTGGTCGCGCGCGGCGTCTTGCAGGATTTCGATCCGGGATGGACCCCATCGCCATTGTTTTTCACCGCCAGTTCCGTTGCAGAACCCCAGAGCCACTTGATCGAAGTCGCGACGTCGCTCGCTCTGGACGTCGCCAGAACCTTCGCAGGCGATAAATAACTTGGATATCATTTGAGAGAAAGATTGCATTTGATTTGATGCGAATTCGCTGCAACCCTTGACCACACGATGGGGGTGCCGGGTGTCTGTGCTTTACAACGAACTTCGCCAACAATCGCCGGAAGCGGTACGCGCGGCCATCAGGTCGGGCGCCTATGCCTCCCACACCGCAGGGCTGGGGCCAGGGTTTCTGCAAGCCAATCTCGCCATACTGCCCGAACGCTTCGCGCTTGATTTCATGCGCTATTGCCAGCGTAATCCGAAGCCATGCCCGGTGTCGGGGGTGTCGGATACTGGCAACCCGATGATGTTCACGCTGGGGGCAGAGATTGATATCCGGACCGACGTCCCCGCGTACAATGTTTACCGACACGGCAGGCTCGCGCAGTCCTGTGCGGACATTACCGATATCTGGCAGGAGGATTTCGTCGCATTCGCTCTGGGATGTTCGTTCACCTTCGAGCGCGCGTTGATGAATGCCGGGATTTCGCTCTGGCATATCGAGAACGACACGACCGTGCCGATGTATCGCTCTGGGCTCGAAACGGTGCCTGCGGGTCCGTTCCGTGGCAAGATGGTTGTCAGCATGCGCGCTATCCCCGAGGACCAGGTCGCGCTGGCGGTTGAAATTTCGGATGCTTTCCCCACCGCGCATGGCGCGCCGGTTCACTGGGGCGACCCGGCCGAGATCGGGATTGCCGATGTCGCCCGCCCGGAGTGGGGCGACCCCGCGCCAGTACCGGACGGCCACGTCCCGGTGTTCTGGGCGTGCGGCGTGACCCCGCAAGTTGCGATCGAGCAGGCCAACCTGCCGATCTGCATCACTCACAAACCCGGTCACATGCTGATCACCGATGTGCCCGAAGACGCCAAGGTCACCGTTCTGACGGCGGCCTGATTTCCAACTCGTAGTGAGGATTTAGACATGACAACCAAACTCGCGCTGATGGCCGCAACGGCTCTGATCGCCACGCCGGCGCTGGCGGAAAACCTGAACGTTGTGGGCAGCTGGTCCGGCCTGCCGCTCCACAAGCAATACGAAGCGCCGTTCTGGACGAAAACACTGCCCGAAGCTTCCGGGGGCGATCTGGAGGTTGCGCTGACCACCCACGATCAGATGGGTCTGGGCCTGGGAGACATCTATCGGCTTCTGGGGCAGGGCGTTTACGATGTGGCGATGACCGTCGCGGACTATGCGGTTGCTGACGCACCCGAGCTCGAAGGACTCGATGTGCCGCTTCTGGCGCTGGATGCCGAAAGCGCACGTGCGATGGTCGATGCGGCCCGTCCGATGGTCGAGGATATCTACAATACACGCTTCAACAGCCACGTGCTGGCGATTGCGCCGTATCCGCCACAGGTCGTGTTCTGCAATGCCGAAATTTCCGGCCTTGATAATTTGCAGGGCAAGAAGGTGCGCGCTTCGGGCCGGATGACGGCCAAGTTTCTCGAGGCGCTGGGTGCCGAAGGGGTGAACGTGTCTTTCTCAGAGGTGCCGGGCGCCTTGCAGAAGGGCGTTGTGGATTGCGCGGTCACTGGCGCCGGGTCCGGTTACAGTGCGGGCTGGTGGGAAGTCTCGACGCATTTGCTGCCCATCCCGCTGGGGGGCTGGGACTCGGTCGTCACGGCAATCAACCTCGACAAGTGGAACAGCCTGTCCGAAACACAGCAAACCGTCATTTCCGACAGCATTGCAGCAGAGTTCGAGGGCCCGGCCTGGGCCAGTGCGCAGGACGCTCTGGTCAATGACATCGCGTGCCTGACCGGCAACGGAGAATGCCCGGTCGGTGACGCGCGCGGCATGACCTTGGTCGAAGCCTCGCAAGCCGATTTCGACAAGGCGCGCGCCATCCTTGTCTCCGAAGTGCTGCCCGACTGGGCAGAGCGCGCGGGCGGCGACTGGGCCAGCCGCTGGAACGCATCTGTCGGAGAGGTTGTGGGCGTTCAGGTTCCCACCAACTGATCTGGCCGGGACACCCTGTCTGAACGGAGGTTCCGATGGCTGATACGATATTGCGCTGGATGCGGGCGGTGAACCGGATTGTGGCCTTGGGCGTCGGCCTGATGTTGCTGATCTGTGCAGCCTTCGTTCTGGCCGATATCGTGCTGCGCCAGCTTGGATCTTCGTTCGGCGGGACCGATGAGGTCAGTGGCTACGCGATGGCCATCGCAACGTCCTGGGGCATGGCCTATACCCTTCTGGAACTTGGCCATGTCCGCATTGATCTGGTGCGCAGCCGGTTGCCCGACTGGCCGCGCGCGCTGCTTGATCTGTTCGCAATGCTGGTGATGACGCTTGTGATCTCGCTGATCGCCTACAAGTGCTGGCCGGTTGTCGGCAATTCGCTGGCCAACAACTCCACGGCCAATACGCCCCTGGAGACACCGCTTGCCTTGGTCCAGATCCCGTGGTTCGCAGGGTGGCTCTGGTTTGCGCTTTCCGCGTGGATCACACTTCTGGCCGCAGCTCTGCTGGTAGTCAAAGGACGGTTGAAGGACAGTGAAAACGCCATCGGAGCCTTTGCCGAGGCGGAGACCCTGCAATGATCGTCTACGTTTCCGTGGGGTTGCTTGCGCTGCTCAGTCTGTCCATTCCCGTGGGCATTGTCCTCTTTCTTCTGGGCATCGGGATCGACACGTTTTTCAGCCCGTTTCCCCTGATCCGGGGGCTCGGCAATCTGGTCTGGTCCTCGTCCAACAGCGCAACGCTGATCGCGATCCCGTTTTTCGTGCTGCTGGGTGAAATACTGGTACGCAGTGGCGTGGCGGCGCGCACCTATTCCGCGCTGGATCGTTGGGTGAGCTGGCTGCCGGGCGGCCTCGTGCATGCCAACATCGCAACGGCCACGATGTTCTCGGCCACCTCGGGCTCGTCAGTCGCAACGGCGGCCACGGTCGCCACCGTGGCCATGCCGCAGGCGGAGCGGCTGGGATACGACCCTAAGCTTTTTTCCGGTGCCATCGCGGCCGGGGGAACTCTTGGGATCATGATCCCGCCCTCGATCAACCTGATCGTCTACGGGTTCCTTACCCAGTCTTCGATCCCGCAGCTTTTTCTGGCGGGTCTGATCCCCGGTATAGCGCTTGCCCTCTGTTTCGGCCTGATTACCGTGCTGATCTGTCTGGTGCGCCCGGAGTTGGGCGGTGACCGGCGGTTTTTTCCGTTTGCTGTGATGCTGCGTGCTTTGCTCGACCTGATCCCGATCCTTCTGCTCTTCGCGATGATTATCGGCACCATCTACAATGGATGGGCCACCCCGACGGAAGCCGCTGCCGTAGGCGTCGCCGGAGCGCTGGCCATAGCCGCAGCCTTTGGCGGCGTGTCGCTGAAGATGCTGGAGCAGAGCCTGCTTGGCACGATCAAGATCACCTCCATGATCATGCTGGTCGTGATAGGCGCGTCATTCTTGAACTTCACGCTCGCCTCCGCAGGCCTTGGCAACGAATTGCGTCAGTTCCTTGAGGGCCTGGGGCTCAGCCCGCTATCCTTCATTCTTGTCGTGGTTCTGATCTACGTGGTTCTGGGGTTTTTCATCGAAACGCTGTCGCTGATGGTGGTGACCATTCCGATCATCGTGCCACTTGTCGTCGAGATGGGGTATGATCCGATCTGGTTCGGTATCCTGATGATCGTGCTGATCGAGATGGCGCTGATCACGCCGCCGGTGGGGCTCAACCTCTATGTGGTGCAGGGCGCGCGCAAGGATGGCACAATGGCGGAAGTCATGCTCGGCGCGCTGCCTTACGTGCTGGTAATGCTCGTGATGGCGATGGCTTTGATCGCCTTTCCACAAATCGCGCTCTTCCTGCCCGGCGCTTTATAGGGGACCTTGATGATCCATGCATTCGAGCTTGATGGCGCGGGGTCGGTCTCGTTGGAGGTGCGCGACCTGATCGTTGCGGGCTGGACCGGGCGCGATCCGGCGGCGGTTCAACACCATATCGAGGAGTTGCAGGAACTCGGCGTTGCGCCACCGTCCAAGACACCGCTCTTCTATCGCACTGGCGCGGAGTTACTGACGCAGTCAGACCGCATCCAGGTGGTTGGATCCGCATCCTCCGGGGAGGCAGAGGCCGTTGTGATCGCCGGGCCGGACGGCAACTACCTGACCCTCGGGTCAGACCATACCGATCGAGAAGCGGAGGCCATTTCCGTCGCGGTGTCAAAGCAGCTTTGCCCGAAACCTATTGCCTCAACAGTCTGGAGGCTGTCGGACGTTGCGCCCCACTGGGATCGGTTGTTCCTGCGATCCTGGGTGGAGGAAAAGGGCGAGCGCGTCCTTTATCAGGAGGGGGCTCTGTCGGGGATGCTGTCGGCGGCGGCCCTGATCCATGGGTTTGGTGGCTTGCGTGCTGCAAGCGCAATGTTCTGCGGCACCCTTCCGGCGATCGGCGGCGTGCGCCCGTCCTCCCGGTTCGAAATGGCGCTGGAAGATCCCGTGCTTGGCCGTACACTGCACCATGCGTACACCGTTGAGACCCTGCCTGTGGTGGCGTGACCCATGCGTTTTCTGTCTCTTGGTGATCGTGCATTCACGGTCGAGTTCGCGACCGGGTTCGACGACAGGGCTCGCGTGGCTGTGACCCGGCTCGATGCGGCCATAGCCGCCGCGCGAGAAGCCGGAGACTTGCAAGGCGTGGTGGATGTTGCCCCCACATTTCGGTCGCTGACCGTGCACTACGATCCGGTGCAAACGACCCGCGCTGTGCTGGAACCGGTCGTCGCAGCCTTGGTCAATTCGGAAACCGGCACGGAAAAGTCGCCCGGGGCCCTGTGGCGTTTGCCGGTGCATTACAATGATGCTCATGGTCCCGATCTGGCCGCACTCGCCGAAAGCGCCGGGCTGAGCGTGGCGGAGACAGTCGCGCTGCACAGCGCAACAGAGGTGACCGTTCATATGCTCGGGTTCTTGCCGGGCTTTGCGTTCATGGGCGATATCGCGCCCGTCCTGCGACGCCCCAGGTTGAGAGAACCTCGTGTGCGGGTGCCTGCGGGAAGTGTCGCCGTCGCGGATCGACTGACCGCCGTCTACCCTTGGGAAAGTCCCGGCGGCTGGCACCTGATCGGTCATTGCCCGGTGCCTCTGTTCGATCGTACACGACCGAAGCCATCCTTGCTTGCCCCCGGTGACCGGGTGCAGTTCACGCCTGTCAGTGCTGCGGACCATGATGCGGAAGCCCGTGCTCTTGCAGCGGGTGAACGCGACGTTGCGTCCTACCGGAGCGCACCATGAGCGTGGACACGGGCAAGCTGAAGATCATCGATCCCGGTCCGGCCACGATGGTGCAGGATATGGGGCGGCACGCGGCCCGGCGGCAGGGTGTGCCGGTTGCCGGCACCCTGTGTCCCGACTGGTTGCAACTTGCCAATCTTCTGATCGGGAACCCACCGGACGCCGCCGGTCTGGAGTTTCGCCTGATGGGCCCCCGGTTCACGGTTGAGGGGGCAGAAACGACCCTCGCCGTCGCAGGCCCGGCCGAGTTGAGTTTGGACGGCGCAGAGGGTTCTCAAACGGTTCCCGCCTGGACCGCCGTACGTGCCCAGCCGGGCGACAGAATTGCCGTCGGGCGCATCACTGCGGGCACGACGGCGCTACTGGTGGTGTCTGGTGGTATCGCGACCGACCCGTTTCTGGGCAGCCGGTCCACGTATGCACGCGCACATCTCGGTGGGTTCGAGGGGCGCGCCCTGCGTCCGGGGGACATTCTGCCATGTGGCGCACCGGCAACCACTTTGCTGCATCAACTTTCGCCTGCACCGTCGGAGGACGTGCAGGCGCCGATCCGCGTTGTTTTGGGGCCGCAAGACGACCATTTCGACGCTGCTTCCATCACCGCTTTTCTGGACGGGGTTTACACGGTCACGAACAGCGTGGACCGCATGGGCATGCGACTAGAGGGGCCGGGCTTGAACCACCGGTCCCCGGAGATGCGCGAGATCGTTTCTGATGCCATTGTACCGGGGGCCGTGCAGGTGCCTGGAAACGGTCAGCCGATTGTCCTGCTTGCCGACGGGCAGACCGTTGGGGGATACCCGAAAATCGCGACAGTCATCTCGGCCGATCTGCCACGTCTTGCGCGCCGCGCCCCGACCGAAAGGATACGCTTTGCGGCGGTCTCTCCAGCGCGGGCAGAAGCGCTTGCACGGGCGGCGCAGGAGGATCTGGCGGCCTACCTTGCCAAGGCGGTGCCCGTCACGACGGCAGGTGGGGTCGACTTGCGTCAACTCTACGAAACGAACCTGATCAGCGGCGTGATCACTGGCTGGACCCGTTAGAACCTGTATGGTCGTTGAACACCCGCCAAAGCGCCCCCCAAGAACCCGGAGCCACGCATGATAGATCTGTACTACTGGAAAACCTCAAACGGGCACAAGGTAACGCTGGCACTCGAGGAGATGGGGCTTGACTACACAGTCCACCCGATTGATCTGGGCAAGGATGAACAGCACGCGCCCGAGTTTGTCGCCATCAACCCGAATGCCAAGATCCCCGCGATAATCGACCACGACCCTGCCTTCGGCACCGATCCTCTGCCGGTTATCGAAACCGGCGCGATCCTTCTGTATCTGGCGGAAAAGACAGCGAAATTCCTACCGTCCGATCCGCGCGCGCGCCTCGATGTCCTGCAATGGTTTTTTTGGCAGGCGGCTGGTGTGGGGCCGAATTTTGGCCAACTGCATCACTATAACCGGGTTGCGCCGCCCGAGGCCAGCTACGGCCGTGCGCGGTTCGCAAAAGAGACCCAGCGGCTCTACGGCGTGCTCGATACCCGCCTGACCGGACGAACCTACGTGTGCGAGGACTACTCGATTGCCGACATGATGCTTTTGCCTTGGGTCAATCGTTTCGAATGGCAGAAGATCGACCTCAAGGACTTCCCCGAGGTGAAACGCTGGCGCGACATGCTGTTCGAACGGCCTGCGGTGCAGCGTGCCTTTGCGGTACCGGAACGATTGGGAATTTGAGCTGTGTCCGGGCCCCGGTTCATCACGGGGCCGAGGCAGATCGCTGCCTTTCTGAACACCTGCGTCTGCGCTGCCGCTCTTGCGGGCATTCGGCAGGCAGGCTGTGATTTTCATGTCACTTTCGACTGCTACCGGTTGTGGCAGGAATGAGCTACCATAAACTCATCAGCAGGATGGATGGCCCGCGTCGGTTCGCGCGCAGTGCCGTTTTGGACGCTGATCAGCGGGCGTAAACCACGGGATGAACAAGATTTTCGAAGAACTCAGTGTGGGCATGTCCGCACAGGAAACGCGGCTCTGCCGGGAAGAAGACCTGATAATTTTTGCGAACGCGTCGGGTAATTTCAACCCGTTGCACGTGCCCGATCAGGATGGCGACGGCGATGGGGCACCGGAATCCATCGCGCCGGCGATGTGGGTCGCGTCCTTGATTTCGGGTGTGTTGGGCAACCGGCTGCCGGGGCCGGGAACACTCTACAAATCGCAGGACCTGAAATTCCTTGGCCAAGCCAAGGCGGGAGAGACGCTGATCGCGTCGGTGGAGATCATTTCGAAGGGGCCCGACCGGGAGATCGTGTTGCACACGGTTGTCGAGACCACAGAAGGGCGCCGGATCGTGGAGGGTGAGGCGGTCGTGATCGCGCCTAACATCAAGATCGAACTTGATGCCGAGCATGTTCCGGGCCTGCTGGTGCAGCGCCATGTGCATTTCGATCGGCTACTGGCCAAGGCAGAGCCGCTCCCGGCCTTCGCCACGGCAGTGGTCGCCCCCGAGGAACCTGATGCGTTGGCGGGTGCGCTCCTTGGCGGCGAACATACCCTGATCGACCCGATTCTGATCGGGGATCCGGCCAAGATCGCCGCCGCAGCAGAGGCGTGCGGCAAGGACATCTCCGGCTATCAGATCGTGCCGGAGTTCACCCACAAGTCTGCGGCGGCCCGCGCGGTCGCGATGGTGCACGAGGGCGCGGCGAAGGCCATCATGAAAGGCCATCTGCACACCGACGTGCTGTTGGGGCAGATCGTGAAACGCGAGGGCGGTTTGCGCGGTGCCCGCCGTCTGAGCCATGTTTACGTGATGGATGTGCCCGGTGTCGATCACCTGCTGATGATCACCGACGCTGCCATCAACATCACCCCCGATCTCAAGACAAAGGCAGATATCGTGCAAAACGCGATAGACCTTGCCAATGCAATCGGGGTTCCAGAGCCAAAGGTTGGCATCCTGTCGGCGGTCGAAACGGTGAATCCGGCCATTCCGTCGACACTCGATGCGGCGATCCTGTCCAAAATGGCCGAGCGGGGCCAGATCACCGGTGGATTGGTCGATGGACCGCTCGCGATGGACAATGCGATCGATCTGCACTCGGCGCGGACGAAAGGTATCACCTCGCTCGTTGCCGGAAAGGCGGATATTCTGGTCGCGCCAAATCTTGAAGCCGGGAACATGCTGGCCAAGGAATTGACATTCCTCGCCCACGCCGATGCAGGCGGCATTGTCATGGGGGCGTCCTGTCCGATCATTCTGACGAGCCGTGCTGACAGCGAACACGCGCGTCTGGCGTCTTGCGCGATTGCAGCGCTCTATGTAGGTGCACGCGGGTGAGCGCGATTCTGACGCTCAACGCAGGCAGTTCGTCGGTGAAGTTCGCAGTATACGCGCTCGATGAAGATCCCGATCTGCTGATCGCGGGGCAGGTCGAAAACCTCGGGCCGAATGCCCGGCTTGTGCTGGACAGCGATCCGCGCGCCGAAGCAGAGATCGGAGCCGCAGACCATGCCCGCGCGCTCGACGCGATCCTTGAAGCACTGGGGCCGGTGTTGCAGGGCAATCCGCCGGTCGGTGTCGGGCATCGCATCGTTCACGGTGGCCCGGCCTTTGGCGCACCCGTTCGGCTGGATGATGACAGCGTTGCGCAACTGTCGGAGTTCATCCCGCTTGCCCCCCTGCACCAGCCGCACAACCTGTCCATGGTCGCCGCAGCGCGCAGCGCGTTTCCCGCGGCCGTGCAGATCGGTTGTTTCGACACGGCATTCCACAAGGGCCATCCGTGGGTGAACGACACGTTTGCCCTCCCGCGCGCCTATTACGATCAGGGCGTGCGACGGTACGGGTTTCACGGGTTGTCCTACGACTATATCAGCGGCCAACTTCGGAGCGAGCGACCCGAGTTGCACGCCGGGCGCGTCGTGGTGGCGCATTTGGGGAACGGCGCTTCAATGTGTGCGATGCGCGGCGGTCGCAGCGTTGGGTCCACGATGGGGTTTTCGGCCTTGGACGGTTTGCCGATGGGCACGCGGTGTGGCCAACTGGACCCGGGCGTCGTCTTGTATCTGATGGATCAGGGGCACGACAGTTCGGACATCACCCGGATCCTCTACAACGAAAGTGGGCTCAAGGGTCTGTCCGGGATCAGCCACGACGTGCGCACGTTGTTGCCCAGCAAGGCACCGGAGGCGGCGCAGGCCATTGACTATTATGTGTTCCGGATCCGGCGGGAGCTTGGGGCCATGGCGGCCGTACTTGGTGGGCTGGATGCGCTCGTATTCTGCGGTGGCATAGGCGAGAACGCGGCTGAAATACGCGCCCGCGTGTTGGAGGACATGACATTTCTGGGGCTTGCGGTCGATGCCGCTGCGAACGCGCGAAACGCGCGCGATATCGGCGCGGGGGACACGCCAGTTCTCGTTATTCCGACCGATGAAGAGCGGGTGATGGCCCGCGCTGTTGCTGCGGAACTGGCCTAGCGCATCCCGTAATAGAGCCCGACGGTGTGTTCGGCTTCCGCAAAGAATAGCCAGCGGCTGACCGCGACCCCGGCGATATGGCTGACCACTGCAAGTGCCGCAGCGACATGGCTGAACGGCAACAGCAACAAAAGCACCGGAACAACCGCCATCAGCAGGATCGAGATCACGCGCAGCTTTTGTGTATGCTTGCGCCCGATGATATGGATGAATTCCCGCACCAGGTAATTCGGTGCCGTGTGTGGATGCGCAGCGGATCGCACCGTGCCGATGCTGCCCAACCCTGTTGCGGTTTCCATGGTCGTCTTGCGCCCGCTGAAGGCTCCGTCGCCGTGCAGCCACCACAGGATCTGAACGCCGGTCATGACCAGCAGCAGAACAAGTGCAATCCCGACACGGCCTGACAACAGGGCCCCGCCAGTGATCGCGTATCCGAGATAAAGCACGCAGGTCAGGGGCGTGTTCCAGCGCGGGATCGTCTTGAGCTGCGCGTAGATCATCGAGGTGGCGTAAACCGTCAGCAGACTGAGCACGGCACCAAGCCAGCCGAGTACGTGCAAATGCATGTCGGCCAGAACCAGAGCCGCCGCATAGAGGCCCATGACAAGCAGGGCAACGACCGCACAGACCCCTTCGCGGCTGAGCCAGCTGGTGCGCCATTGGCTGAAGGCCTTGATCGCGCGTTCCGGCCGGCCAAGGTGGAAGGTGGACGAGATCAGACCGCCCACCGCCAGCGCGAAGGCAATGAAGAAGAACGCAAAAGCTGTCCATCCCGTGGGCGGGCTGGCATCGATCCCGAGCCACGCAAGCAGTCCAAAGCCCAGACCCGAAAACGTGGTGAAGGCGATAACAGACGGGGCAGGGTGCATCAGCTCGTCCCCTTGTCGTCACCAGGCAGGCGCGAGAGTTGCTTGTCGATCCACCCCAGAAACCCCTTGGGTTCTTCGGCCACCGGCGCAAGGAACGGCGCGAGGATGTCTTCCTCCCCCTCCCACGCGTCCTTCGGGCGCGGCGGCAGATACTTGTTCACCGGCTTGGTGCCCAGTTCGGGCATCAAGTCCATCCCACCACGCTCCGCCGTCAGCCTTGAGACGTTGGAGTCCGGGTCCGCGAAATCACCGAAATGGCGCGCGCCTGCCGGGCAGGTGCGCACGCAGGCAGGCTCCCGGTCGACCTCTGGCAGGTTCTCGTTATAGATCCGATCGACGCACAGGGTGCACTTCTTCATCACGCCTTCGGCCAGATCAAGCTCCCGCGCACCGTAGGGGCACGCCCATGCACACAGGCCACACCCGATGCAGTCGCTTTCATTGACCAGAACGATCCCGTCCTCGGTCCGCTTGTAGCTGGCCCCGGTGGGGCAAACGGTGACACAGGGCGCGTCTTCGCAATGCAGGCACGACTTCGGGAAATGCACTGTCTGGGCCGGTCCGGCGTCCGGCTGCACTTCGTAGGAATGCACCCGGTTCAGGAAAGTGCCCGACGGGTCGTCGCCGTACGGGCGCTGGTCTGACAGTGGCGCACCGTAGTTTTCCGTGTTCCAGCCCTTGCAGGAGATAACGCAGGCATGACACCCAACGCAGGTGTCGAGATCAATCACGAGGCCGAGTTTCTTCTCGGTCTGGTCGGGCAGGGACGTCATGCTTGAGCCTCGCTCGAATAATCCGTCGGCAGGGCCGAGACCGGGTCACGCTCAGCTGGATCCCACGTGGCGATATACCAGATGAAGGACCCGACGCTGAGAACCACAAATGCCAGAATGATCAGCAAGGTGCGTTGAATACCGCTCATTTGCTTACCTTCCACGCAAGGCTGCCCGGGCCCTTGGGTACCGGTGATCCAATTGGGTCGAAGGCAGGTTGTGCCTCTAACGGCGGAGTTGCTTTTTCGATTTTCACGCGCAGGTCAAACCACGCGGCCTGTCCCGTGATCGGATCGGAGTTCGACCACCGCAACCCGTCGCCCTTGGGCGGCAAAAGCTCGTGGATCAGGTGATTGAGCAAAAACCCCTTGGTCGCTTCCGGCGCGTCCTCCGCCAAGGCCCATGCGCCCTTGCGCTTGCCGATCGCGTTCCATGTCCACACTGTCCGGCTGTTCAGCGCAGCTTGCAGGGCGACGGGCACGGTGATGGAGCCGTGGGCGGACGTCACGCGCGCCCAGTCGCCGTCCTGAAACCCGTGTTCCTGCCAAAGCTCGGCGGGAATGAAGAGCGGGTTTTCGCCGTGCAACTGGCGCAGCCACGCGTTCTGCGTGCCCCAGGAGTGGTACATCGCCATCGGGCGCTGGGTCAGCGCATGGATCGGGTATTCGTCCGTGTCGACACAGGCATCTTCAAACGGCGGATACCAGAACGGGAGCGGGTCCATGACCTTCTTGATCTGCTCGCGCAGATGATCGGGCGGCTGCCGGTCGCCATACCCTTCGGCAGCGCGCTGGAACTTGCGCATCGGTTCCGAATAGAGCTGGAACAGATAGGGCTGCGGCGCATCGAACAGGCCCAGATCGACCGCCCAGTCCTGATACGCCATGTTCCAGGGTTTGTAATACGAGGCCTCCTTTGGGACGTGATGGACGAAGAATCCGCCATTTTCGATATAGAGGTCCATCTGGCTTTGATTGACCGCGCCACGGCCCACGTCTTCGCCCTCATGTCCCCGGAACCCGGCGAGCGGGCCGATGCCCGGTTTGCGCTCGTGGTTTACGATGTAGTCGGCATAGTCCTCGTATTTCGCGGCGCCGTTGTCGTCCGTGAACCCGGGCAGACCCATCTTATTGGCCAACTGCACCAGAACGGTCTGGAACCCGCGCACGTCCCGGTCCGGTTCGATGACTGGCCAGCGGATCGCATCCGCCGCGCCGTCAGCCTCGCAGATCGGGCGGTCGAGCAGGCTGATGCAATCGTGGCGTTCCAGGTAGGTCGTGTCCGGCAGGATCAGGTCGGCATAGGCCACCATCTCGGAACTGTAGGCGTCTGAATAGATGATGTGCGGGATCACGTAATCGCCGTTTTCATCCGTATCGGTCAGCATCTCCATCACGCCGCCGGAGTTCATGGACGAGTTCCACGACATGTTCGCCATGTATAGAAACAGCGTGTCGATCTTGTAGGGATCGCCCGCATGCGCATTCGAGATGACCATGTGCATCAAGCCGTGTGCGCTCATGGGGTTTTCCCATGTGAACGCCTTGTCGATGCGCGCGGGTGTTCCGTCTTCTTTCAGAGCGAGGTCTTCGGGGCCACGGACGAACCCGAGATGCGGGCCATCGAGCGGACAGTTTGGTTTTGAATGGCAATGCGGGGTGGGGTGCGCCTCCACCGGCTTGGGGTAGGGCGGTTTGAACCGGAACCCACCAGGTGTTTCGACCGTTCCGAGCAGGATTTCCAGAATATGGAGCGCCCGGCAGGTCTGGAACCCGTTCGAGTGGGCCGAGATGCCGCGCATGGCGTGCATCGATACCGGGCGGCCGACCATCTTGTCATGCGTATCGCCGCGAAAATCGGTCCATGCGCGATCCAGTACAACGGCCTCTTCAAACGCCACGCGGGCAAGCTCGGCTGCGATGGTCTTGATTTTGCGGGCCGACACGCCGCAGCGATCTGCCACGGCGTCCGGGGCATAGGCCGGGTCGAGATATTTCTCGGCCATCAAGGCCATAACCGTGCGATGCCCATTATGGATTGCCGTCAGGCTGGGGCGCACGCCCTTGCGGTCAAAGGGCGCGAGATCGCCCGAAACGCTGTCGATGACAAGAGGCTTGTCGTCGCCGTCGCGCAGGAACAGGCCGGTGTCCTTGTCGATCAGAACTGGCGCATTGGTGAATTGCGCAAGGTAGTCCAGATCAATCTTGCCAGCCTTCATCAGCTCATGGACCAGCGCTAGGATGAACAGGCCGTCCGTGCCAGGCGTAATGCTGACCCATTCGTCCGCCACGGCGTTATAGCCCGTGCGGACCGGGTTTACCCCGATGACCTTGGCCCCGCGCGCCTTGATCTTCCCGATCCCCATCTTGATCGGGTTGCTGTCATGGTCCTCGGCCACGCCGAACAGCATGAAGAGCTTTGTGTGATCCCAGTCCGGCTGACCGAATTCCCAGAACGCGCCGCCCATGGTGTAGATGCCGCCCGCCGCCATATTGACCGAGCAGAACCCGCCATGGGCCGCGTAGTTCGGCGTGCCGAAGTTCTGCGCCCAGAAGCTGGTGAAGCTCTGCGACTGGTCGCGCCCGGTAAAGAACGCGAGCTTTTCTGGTGCCGTTTCGCGCAGGGGCGTCAACCAGCCCACCGCGATCTCCAACGCCTCATCCCAAGAGATTTCTTCGTACTGACCCGATCCGCGTGGCCCGACCCGCTTGAGCGGCGCGCGCAGGCGGGACGGGGCGTTGACCTGCATGATGCCCGCCGAGCCCTTGGCGCAGAGCACGCCTTGGTTGACCGGGTGGTCGCGGTTGCCCTCGATATACGCGACCTTCCCGTCCTTGAGGTGCACGTCGATTCCGCAGCGGCACGCGCACATGTAGCAGGTCGTTTTGCGCACCTCGTCGGAGACCTTTGGCGAAAGATCCAGTGGCGGTGATACGGTCATCTGCGCGTCCTCCTCCCAAAGGCGCTCATTTCTGGTCGGCTCGCCTGAACGCCCCTTGCACGATCCGGTCCATGACCATGGCGACAAACAGAATGGCGAAGCCGCCGAGCAAGCCCGGCCCCTTGGCGGCGTATTGCAGCGCCTCAAGGATCTCCTTGCCGAGACCACCTCCGCCGATGAGCGAGATGATCACAACCATGGACAAGCACATCAGGATGGTCTGGTTCACGCCGGTCATGATCGACGGGAGCGCCAGCGGGATTTCGACATCCTTGAGCAGCTGCCATTTAGAGGCGCCGAACGCGACCGCGGCTTCCTTTATGCTTTCGGGCACGCCGCGCATACCAAGCGCGGTCAGGCGGATCACTGGGGGCATCCCGAAGATGATCGTGGCCAGAATGCCCGGCGGGTTGCCGGTTCCGAAGAACGCGATGATCGGGATAAGATACACGAAGGCCGGCAGGGTTTGCATCAGGTCGAGCACGGGCTCGGCAAACTTGTAGGCGCGTTTCGATTTTCCGAACCAGATTCCGAGGGGTATCCCTATTGCCACGCAGAGCAACACCGCAGCCCCAACAAGCGCCACTGTCTCCATCGCCAGATCCCAATAGCCCAGTAGCGCGATATACGCGAGGCAGGCGGCCGTGAAGATCGCCACGCGCGGCCCGGCGGAGCGCCAGGCCACCACGCAAATGACCAGCATGACAACCGGCCATGGCGTATCAATCAAGGCCACCGTCAAGGCATCCAGGACCCCGCGCACGGTTGCCACGATCCCGTCGAAAACGTCGCCGCCGCTGACGGCAGCAGCGTCGATGCGGTCCTCCATCCATGTGGCCAAGACCGAAAAGAGCCGCCCGCCATCCTCGCCGAGGATCAACGCTGATGCCTGCTCCTCCGGGAAGGCATCGAGCATCGGCAATTCACTTGTCGAGGTGAACTTGTAGACGATCAGCGGTCCGATCGCTGCCGTGAGCACCGCGCCGAGGATTATATTGCGCTGAGAGCGTCCGCTCTCCACGCTCTCGGGGTCGATGCGCCAGCGCGAATACTGTTTTTCATACACCTGATCTGCATAGAGGCCCTGGATCAGTTTCACTACGACCAGCAGCACCAACCCGGTCAGCATGATGCCAAGCGCTTCGGACTGTGCTTCCTCGGCGCGGACAAGCGTGTTCTGGGCGGCACGGGCGATGTTCTCACCAAGTTGCGTGAAGCGGTCTACATCCGCCTGGGTTGTGGACGCCGCAGCGCGTTCGAAAAACTCGTCTGCGCGGGCCTGTTGCGTAGCCGCACGTTCAAAGAACTCGGCACCGGGATTGCCCCAGGCCCCGCGTCCGATCTGGACCCATGCGATGATCTCGAGGATCAGAAAACCCCAGAAGAGACCCCATATCCCACGCGCCGCGGACCAGAGCGGCCCGAGAAGTGCCGCCCACATGTTGAACGTGCTGGGCAGCAATCCCGTGGAGTCGTGGATCTTGTGAAATGCGTTGCAGTAGTAGTCGCCATTTGGCCCGGCGAAATCCTGGATCGAGGCGTCGAGCGCGTCGGTATCAACCTGAATATCGGAAGCCGCGGTGACTCTGAGTTCGGTTGTCGCGTCAGTCATCCTTGCCCCCTTGGATCCCGCGCAGCAGGCGCGGCTTGGTTACAACACCGATATCGGCGCCTGCATCTGTGATGACGACCGGTAGATCCGTGCCCACGGCCAGATCGATCAACTGATCCAGATCGGCGCCGTGGTCGGCACGCGGTGCCGCGTCCAGCGCGCCTGTGAAGCTGTCCATCGGTTCCATGATGGAGTGCGCCTTCACGAGCTTGAGTTTCGAGATACCCTGTACGAACTCGCGCACGTAATCATCAGCAGGGTTCATGACGATCTGTTCCGGCGTGCCGATCTGGACAATCACACCGTCCTTCATGATGGCGATGCGGTGTCCGATGCGGATCGCCTCGTCCAGATCGTGGGTGATGAACAACGTGGTTTTCTTCAGCTGTGCCACCAGTGCCTTGAACTGGTCTTGCAATTGCAAGCGGATCAGCGGATCGAGCGCCGAGAAGGGTTCGTCCATCAACAGGATTTCCGGGTCGGAGGCGAGCGCGCGGGCAATCCCGACGCGTTGCTGCATGCCCCCTGACAATTCTCGCGGCAGCCGGTCTTCGTAGCCGGTCAGATCAACCAGACCCAAGGCATGGTCGGACACCGCCCAACGCTTGGACTTCGAGATTTTACGGATTTCGAGGGGGTAGGCGACGTTGTCGCGGACCGAACGATGCGGCATCAGCGCCATGTGCTGAAACACCATGCCGATCTGCTGTGCACGTATCCGGCGAAGCTCGTTGGCCGAGATTGCCGAGACATCCTGCCCCATGATCTCGATCTTGCCTGCGGTCGGCTCGATCAGCCGGTTCACGTGGCGCACAAGCGTTGATTTTCCGGACCCCGACAGGCCCATGATGCAAAAGATCTCTCCGCGGGCGACTTCAAAGTTCGCGTCCTGAACGCCGACAACGCAGCCGTACTTTTCCAGAACCTGAGGTTTCGTAAGCCCTTCGCTCAGTACCGCTTTCATGGCTTCGTCAGCCTGCGCACCGAAAATCTTCCACACGCCGTCCAGTTTAACGACCGTGTCTTCCATGCTTTCCCCCGCTTTGCTGTCGTGCAGCTTTATATTTTGTGAAGAGGCCGCCGCGAGCGCATCGCGGCGGCCTGCAAGCGCGGGATTAGTTGGTCAGCCAGCCCAGAACCGTGTCTTCGTTCTCGGCCACCCATTGGGCGGCAAACTCGGAGGCTTCCATGTTGTCGACGGCAAGCGCCTTGCCCATTGCACTCAGCGATGCGCCGTCCATCTGGTAGTTCCGGAACAGCGCCGCGACCTCAGGATAGGACTCTTCCAGCGTCTTGGCGTAGTGCAGGTGCAGCGTCGCGCCATTCCACGCAGTGGAGGCCGATGATTTCTCCAGCCAGTCCGGGTCGTCGGTCGGTTGCACGATGGTCCAGGTGGCCGGGTCGTGCGCCGGCTCTTCGAGTACGAACAGATCTTGCGTCACGAAGATGTAGTGCGGGCTGTAGCAGAAACCGATCCAGGGCTCGCCCGCCTGAGCGGCGTTCGCCAGGTTCGCATAGGCAATGGTTTCTTCGTATTCGGTCAGCTCGAACAACTGGTCGTAGCCGTAGGACTTGGCGCGGATTTTCTCGACCACGGTGGAGGCCCAGCCCGGTGCGCCGATCCATACTTCGGGGGTGCCGTCGCCGTCGGTGTCGAAGATCGCCATCTTGTCCGGGTCGGACAGGTCGTCGATGCTCTTGATGTCATACTCTTCGGCTATCGCTGCGGGAACGCACATGCCCTGTTCTGCCTGAACGGGGTTTTCGTTCATGACCACCGTTCCATTGTCCTTGACATAGGTGTCATGCAGGTTCTGCTGGTTCGGCATCCACACTTCGGGGTGCACGTGCATCGAGCCCTTGTCCATCGCTTCGAACACGATCGGGTTGGTGCCGTTCTGCAATTCCACGTCGAGCCCGAGGTTCTGTTCGATCACGACTTCCAGCACGTGTGCCGTGGCATTCACGGATGCCCAGTTCGGCACGCCGATCACGATGTCTGCGGCGAACACAGGTCCGGCCGCGATCGCGCTGAGACAAACGGCCGAGACGCCGGTCTTGAGTTTAGAAGCAGTCATTCAGTATCTCCCTGAGTTTCGGGTCTTGTCTTTCAAACCCATTATGATGCCTAAGGTTAAGCGCTTTGAGATTGGATTGTCTACGGACGGTTTAGGGGCGTGCAACCAGTACCGAACATGGCGCGCGCCTGACCACGCGCGCGGCGGTCGAGCCCAGAAAATAGTCACGTAATCCAGGTCGGTGGCTGCCAACGATCACCATCTCAATTCCGGCATCCGCTGCGTGCTGGGCAATCTCGACGCCCGGTTTTCCGGTGCAGACATGGATTTCGATATCAGCAGCGCCGCCGCCCAGTTTCCGCAGGGCGGCGCCCACCTTGTCTGTCAGGTGGTTCTCGGATTTGACCGTGACAAACTCCGACACGTAGCCCGGGACGTTTTCCAGCACGGTCATCAGCGTGATCTTGCCTCCGGGCGACAACACCCGCCGGGCGAGTTCGAGTTTCCGCGGGACCAGTTCTTCGTGGTCGAGGTCGACCGGGATCAGGATTTTTTCGTACATGAGCGTCCCTTTTTAAGTTCCTGCGCGCATCAGGTTACGCCAGCCAGGTTGCGAGCCACGCGAAGGTAATGGACGGGCACACGCAGCCCGTCGCGTTCGGCCCGCGCAATCGCCTCAAGCCGGCGCGATCCGGGCAGGCGGGCGCCATCCATCGCGGCAATGGCCTCCAGCAAAGTCTCCAGCCGCGCAGCAAAGGCGTCGATACCTTGCGGGGGCCGGTAGAGCGTCAGAAAATGTCCGACCCCGGGGCGCGTGCCATCGGCGGTAAAGAAAGACCCCGCGTCCGCGCTGAAATTCGCACCGGTCATCACAGTAGAGAGGACTTCGACCATCAGCGCGAGTGCAGTGCCCTTGGGGCCGCCGATCGGTTGCATGGAGCCTTTGAGCGCTGCTTGGGCATCCGTGGTGGGCTGGCCGTCCGCATCCAGTGCCCATCCCTCGGGAATGGGTTTGCCGGCCTTTTTCGCGTTCAGAACCTTGCCGCGTGCCACGCGTGAAAGCGACAGGTCGATGACCAGCGGCGGCGCGGAACTGCGCGGGGCCGAAAACGCAATCGGGTTGGTGCCGTATAGCGGGGTCTTGGCGCCCCAGGGGGCGATGGCGACAGGGCTGTTGGCGACCATCAGGCCAACAAGGCCGGCTCGTGCGATTTTCTCGACAGATACCGAAAGCGCACCGCAATGGTGCGATCTGGCAATGGAGATGGCCGCGGTGCCCTGTGTGCGCGCCACCTCGATCCCACGCGCGATCCCGGCGTCAAGCGCTGGAAAGGCAAAGCCGTACCCGGCATCCACGTTGATCAGGCCAGGTGCGGGTTGTGAAATCGCCACTTCTGCATCGGCGATGATCTTGCCGCTGCGGACCTGTGCTACGTAGTCCTCCAGTCGCGAGAACCCGTGGCCGACCTGTCCTTCGGCTTCCGCTGCGACAAGCGCTGAAGCCACACTTTGGGCCGCAGCTTCCGGCACGCCGACGCGCAGGAAAGCGTCACGCACAAGCGCACGTGCGTCGTTCAGGGACAGAGTTTCAGTGTCGTCGCTCATGGTCACCTTTCGCGGGGGGCGGGCGCGCAGCGTGGGCCGCGCGCCCGAGGGCGCGTCATGCGCTACGATAAAGCTTGGTCATCGAGAATTCGCGATGCCCAAGCGCCTCGGCGGCGGTATTCCGACCGTTCGCGGTCCTACGGATCATGTCGATGAGGGCGTCGCCCGCCTCGTCTATCGTCTGCTCGCGTCGCAGGATGCCCGAGACATCGACATCCACATGCTCGCCCATCGTCCGCACGGTGCGCGGGTTCGCCGTGATCTTGATCACGGGCACGATCGGGTTGCCGACAACGTTGCCCTGACCGGTGGGGAAGGTGTGGATGACCGCCCCGCCAGCCGCCATCAGCGTGACGCATTCCGCTGCGGCGGACGAGCTATCCATGAAATACAGGCCATTGCCCTGAGAGGGGGCCTCGGCGGGTTCGAGGATATCGATGTATTTCGACGTGCGACCGATCTTTTCCAGGTTGCCGAGGGCTTTCTCTTCGATCGTCGTCAGGCCACCTTCGATGTTGCCCTTGGTGGGCTGGCTGTCGGACAGGTCGTCGGTCTGGTGGGCGAAGATCACCTCGTCCTGATAGGCTTTCCACATCTTGTACCACCGCTCGCCAACTTCCTCGTTGATCGCACGCTTCTGGCAGATGTGCTCAGCACCCGTGATCTCGGATGTTTCCCCGAAGAAGCCGGTGATCCCTTCGGGCAGCAGCTTGTCATACATGTTGCCGACCGTGGGGCAGGACCCGAGGCCCGTCGTGGTGTCGGACTCGCCGCATTTGGTGGACACCCACAACTCGTTGATCGAACATTCCTCGCGTTGTTGTTCGGTCGCCTGATGCACGAAATCCTTTGCCGCCCAGGACGCTGCGCGGATCGTCTCGAAGTCGCCCTTCTGCTCGATCGAGAATTCGGCGACCGGCTTGCCGGTGGCGCGAATGCCGTCGGCGATCCGCTTGGTCCAGCCGGGTTCGATCCCGATCACGACCACGGCGGCCACGTTGGGGTTGGCACCGGTGCCGATGATCGTGCGGAAGTGCACTTCAAGGTCCTCGCCAAACTGGAGGCGCCCGTAGGCGTGCGGTATCGCCATGGTGCCCTTCACATTGTTGGCCACGGCCTCGCACGCAGCGTTGGAGATGTCGTCCACGGGCAGGATCACGACATGGTTGCGTACACCGACCCGGCCGTTTTCACGCCGGAAGCCCTTGAAGGTGATGTTGGAGTATTTCGATGCCATTGGGGCGGCTCCTTACCAGCGTTTCGTTTTGCAATTGTGGGTGTGCAGATGCTCGCCCTGTCCGACGTCGGCGATGATCTTGCCGATATCCTCGCCGTACTTCATCGCCGTGTCGCCCGCCTTCAGATCGGTCAGCGCGACCTTGTGGCCGATGGGGACGTCATGCTTGGCCGTGAGGCGAAAGGTCGAGTTGTCATGGGTGATGCAGCACAACATGTCAGTGCCGGCGGTCAGCCCTTCGACCACGACGACACCGACATTGTCGGCCTTTTCGTGCACGAGAAGATGCGGGATTTCGGACATTTTGGTCTCCTGTACCTCAGGGTTTGAGGATGATTTTGGGGGCCGCCACGCGACCCGATCTGATATCTGAAAAGGCGCGGGCGCCTTCGGACAAGGGCCGTGTTTCGACCCAGTCGAGCGGCCCGAGACGGCCGTCGAACATGGCGTGCGCAGTGTCGCGGAAGTCCTGCGCAGTATAGGTATAGGTGCCGATAAACGTGATCTCCTGCAAGGTTATCCGCCGCATGTCGAGGCCGCCATTGCCGCCGCCAAGGCCGATATGCAAGATCACGCCACCGGGCCGGGTGCGCGCAGATGCAGTGGCGCGGGTGGCGTCATAGCCCACCCCGTCCACAACGATGTCGAACATCTGGTCTGCGATCTCGTCAGGGGCCGCGATGTTGTATGGCGCCGTCAATCCCAGGTAGGCACGGCGGATCTCGTTCGGTTCCACCAAGGTGACCTGCGGGACCCCCTGCGCAACAAGGCTGACTGCGGCGGCCACGCCAATCGCGCCGCCGCCTATCACGAGGGCCGTGTCGCGGCGCACATCTGCCATGGCCTCAAGCCCCAACCGAACAGCATGCCAGCTAACGGCGACTGGTTCCGCGAGTGATGCTTGCTCAAGGCTGACATGGTCTGGCACCTGCACGAGGTTGCGCGCGGGCATGACAACGTATTGCGCAAACGCGCCTTCGCGCGGGGGCATAGAGATGATCTGCCGTGTTGCGCACAGGTTATCCCGACCGGAGAGGCACGCGGCGCAGGTGCCGCAGGTCACCAGCGGATTGATTGTCACGCGCTGCCCGTCCCGGTCCCCGCCGACGATAGTGCCTGCCCCCTCATGCCCCAGAATAAGCGGGGCAGGGCGGCGGTCGTCATGACCCAGATAGGCGTGCATGTCGGACCCGCAGATACCAACGCTATCGATCCGGATTAGGGGGTCGGACCCCGGGTCCGGGTCGGGCATCTCGCGGTACTCGAGCGCTTCGGGGGCGGTGTAGACGAGAGCCTTCATTTTGCGGTGAACCCCCCGTCGACCATCAAAACCTGTCCGGTGACATAGGCTGACGCATCGGAACACAGAAACAAGAGCGGGCCATCGATATCCTCCAACGTGCCGTTGCGCCCGATGCAGGTTTGATCGGCGAGTTTCTGTGCAAGCTCGGCATTGTCAAAAACGCGCGCCGTCAACTCGGTGCGGAAGAACCCCGGTCCGATGGCATTTGCGTTGATCCCCTTGGCTGACCACGCTTCGGCCATGGCGCGGGTCAGTTGGGCGATCCCGCCTTTGGAGGCGCCGTAAGACACCCCGCCCGGAAATGCGCGGGTCGACTGGAGCGAGGCGAAATTCACGATCCGGCCCCACCCCTTCTTCGCCATCTCTGGCACCAGAGCCTGGCTCAGGAAGAATGGCGCCGTGAGGTTAAGCGCCAGGGTCGTGTCCCAACCTTCCGGCGTAACGTCGTCAGCGCGCTCACGCGTGTTGATCCCTGCCGCATGGACGACGATATCCGGTGGTCCAAACGGCGCGGAGACATGTTGCGCCAGCGTCGGCAAGTTGTCGCGAACGCCGACATCGCAGGGCACCGTCGCGGTTTGTCCATCCGTTTCAGCCGACCACGCGTCCAAGGCGTCATGCCGTCTTGCAACGCCGACCACCGCCGCACCCGCTTGTGCCAGCACGCTCGCAGCGCGCCGACCAAGGCCGGACGTGGCGCCGGTTACACAGGCCACGCGTCCGGTCAGGTCCCAAAGATGCGTCGGCGGGGTCACGTCACTCTTCCGCAGACAGGTCGAAGTTTTCGCCGGGGAAGTACTTGCGCAGGCGGATGTCGGCGGTACGCGCGTGCCCCTCCATCCCTTCCAGACGCGAGATGCGCGCTGTGGCTTCGGCCACTGGGCGTGAGCCCTCCTTGGTGGCGCGCTGCCATGTGACGATTTTCATGTACTTGTGCACCGATAGACCGCCCGTGTAGGTCGCCGCCCCCGATGTCGGCAGCACATGGTTTGTACCGGACGCCTTGTCACCGAACGCAACGGTCGTCTCCTCGCCGAGGAAAAGCGAACCGTAGCAGGACAGGCGGTCCAGCCACCAATCCAGGTCCTCGGCCTGAACGGTCAGGTGCTCGGGCGCGTATGCATCGGATGTGGCGGCCATTTCTTCGCGGTCAGCGCACAGGATCACCTCGGCATAATCGCGCCAGGCTGCGGTCGCGTTGTCTCGGTTCACCTCAGGAAGGTCGTCGATCAGCAATGGGACAAGCCGCATCACCTCCTCGGCCAGCGAACGGTCATCGGTGACCAGCCATACGGGCGAATTGTAGCCATGCTCTGCCTGACCGACGAGGTCGGTCGCCACGATCATCGGATCAGCCTTGCCATCCGCCAGAACCAGGCTGTCGGTCGGGCCGGCGATCATATCGATACCGACGCGGCCGAAGAGCATGCGCTTGGCTTCGGCGACGAACTGGTTCCCTGGGCCGACGAGAATGTTTGCCTTGGGCAGACCAAACAGACCGAAAGTCATTGCCGCCACACCCTGCACACCGCCCATCGCCATGATCTTGTCCGCGCCGCAGATATGCGCCGCATAGATGATCGCCGGGGCAATCCCGACACCGGGGCGCGGGGGGGAACACGCGACGATATGCTTGCACCCGGCAACCTTGGCCGTGGTCACGGTCATGATCGCGCTCGCGATATGGCTGTAGCGACCACCCGGAACGTAGCAGCCCGCCGCATGTACGGGGATGCTCTTCTGGCCCGCGATCAATCCGGGAACGACCTCTACCTCGATGTCCTTGAGCGTGGCTTTTTGCGCTTCTGCGAACTTTTTCACGTTGGTATGGGCGAACCGGATATCTGCCTTCAGTTTTTCCGGAACAAGCGCGACCGCGGCTTCGATCGCCTCTGGCGACAGCAGCACCTCGCCATCGTACTTGTCGAACTTCGCGGCATATTCCAGCGCGGCTGCATCGCCGCCCGCTTCGATGTCATCCAGGATGGAACGCACGATTTTCTTGGTCTCGGACGCATCGCTTTTGGGGGTGAGTTGCGCTTTCTTGAGATACTCTATCGACATGGGTCGGTCCTACTTGAAGGCGTCTGGAAGGAACGCGGTGGAGATCGCCGGAATGTAGGCGATCATCAGGGTCACGATGAGCATGAAGAACACGAACGGGATCGCACGGTAGGCGATCTTCAGGATCGATTCCCCGGTTATGCCCGAGACCACGAAGAGGTTTAGTCCGAGCGGCGGGGTAATAAAGCCCACACCGAGGGCTGTGATCATCATGATGCAGAATTGAATCTCGTTCATGCCGATCTCTTCGGCCAATGGCAAAAGAATGGGCGCCAGAATGACGATGTTCGGCGTTGTTTCCATCACGCAGCCTGCGGCGACCAGAATACCGACCATCATCAGGATCAGGACCCAGGGTTCCTCGCTGACACCTGTCGCGACGGCCACAAAGCCTTGCGGTACACCGATGATGGCAAGCGCCTCGGCCAGAGGGACCGAGAAGGCGATGATGGGCAGGATCACACCGTTGACCTTGGCGGAACTGACCAGCATGGCCGGAAAATCGCTCAGCTTCAGGGTGCCGAGGATGAAGCCCATGATGATGGTGACAACCACGGCTGTTGCGCCGGCTTCGGTGGGGGTCAGACGCCCCGAGAAGATGCCGTAGAAGATGATGCCCGGCACGATGAACGCGTACCAGCCGGACTTCAGTGCAACCGCCAACCGCGAGAAGTACTCGGCTGCGCTAATGTTCCCGCCGCCTTCCCAGCCATTGAGGCGGTTCATGATGATATTGGTGATCAGGATCGACACGAGGATCGCGAGGCCCGGAATGACCGCTGCAAGAAAGAGTGTCGAAGCCGATATCCCGAGCACGAGGCCAATGATGATATAGGCGATGGAGGGCGGGATCAGGATGCCGGTACAGGCGCCTGCGGCGACGAGCGCGCAGGCATAGGGGCGTGGGTACCCGCTCTCTACCAGGCGCGCGATGGTCATCCGGCCAACAGCTGCGGCGCCTGCCGCGTCTGATCCCGAGATCGCAGCGAACATGCCGCAGACCAGCACCGTGGCTGATCCGAAGCCTCCCTTGGCGAATTGCGTCAGCGCCTCGGCCACGTCCAGAAACTTGCGCGACAGGCCCGTGCGGACCAGCGCGTCCCCGGTCAGGATAAAAAGTGGGACGGCCGTCAGCGCGAAAGCGTCGATACCGGAGAAAAGGCGTTCCCCGACAAGGCTGAGGGGCAGGGCGCCCGACCACAGCAGCATCAGGATGGCGGAGGCGCCGATCGCGGCCCAGACCGGAACAGCCAGCGCAACCAGCGCGACGAACATGATGACCGGACCGTAGAAATCCCAACCCAGGACCACAGTCTGTTCCATTTGTTGCCAAAGCATCTGTACGCCCCCTCAGTCGAACAGCTTGTCGCCTTCGTAAACGGGCCGTCCCGCACGAAGGTCGCGAATGTCGCGCAGGAAGGACTGCACAAGGCGCATGATCACGAGAGAGAAGCCGACCGGCACCGCCATCAGGAACCAGACCTGGCTGATCCGCAGACCCGGCGTCACCGATCCGAACTTCGCGGACACCAGAACGGTTTCAAACGACCAGTAGAGCGCGATAACCGAAACGACGAACATCACGATGTCGCCGAAGATGTACAGGACCGCTTTCACGCGCCGCCCGACATACTGCATCAGCACGTCAATGCGGATATGGCCGCGTTCCTTAACGGCCGCGGCGCAGCCGATCCACGCGAGGTAAATGAAGGAGTATCTGACGATCTCTTCCCCCCATATGGAGGAGTAGGACATGATCTCGCGCCGCAGCACCTCGATGAACATGGTGGCCACAAGCATCACGTAGAAGAACAGGAGCGCCCATCGCTCGCCGTTCTTGTCCACGGCTTTCCAGATCTGAGACATAGGTTCCTCCCCCGACCCCAGTAGGGTTCTGGCCGCTCCCGGGTATTCCCGCGTTTGGATTTCAGCGGCGGTCAGGGGACCGGCACCATGGTGCCGATCCTGTTTTTGCGGGTGTGCTTAGGCGTCGTGGACGTAGAACTTCCCGCGTGTGTCCGCGGCTTCTTCGAGCTTTGCGAACGTGTCCATCGACCCGGCGAGTTCGACCTTGAACTCGTCCCATTCGGAGCGCTGGTAGCCACCGGCGGCTTGCCATTCGGCAAGCTGGTCATCGCTGAGCGAGTGGAACTCGACACCGGCCTTGGTCAATTCCGCCATGGCGTAGGCGCGCGCAGAGGGAACTTTTGCGAGGTTCTGATGCGTGGTCATTTCGCCCGCGAACTCGATACCTTCCTGCACATCTGCGGGCAGGGAGTTGAACCATTCGAGATTCATCGAGAACACCTGGCTATCCGGCACGGCCTGCGTAAAGGTCACATGGCTCAGGATATCTGCGAAGCCAAAGACGTAGAGCGCGCCGACGGACGGATCCAGTGCGTCTGCAACCCCTTGCTTGATCGCGGAGGGTGTCTCCCCCCACGCCACCGGCGTCGGGTTCGCGCCAACCATCCGGTAATACTGTTGCAGCATCGCAGAGCCGGGTACGCGGAACTTCACGCCGTCCAGATCGCCGGGGGTCAGAACAGGACCCGCGCCTCCGGCGCGTACGGCCACGACCCTCGGATCAATGACGACGTAGAACAGAGCCTTGAAGCCTGCGGCCTCGATTTTCGGGTGCACTTCGGTTTTCCATGCATCCGAACTGACAAGATTGGTGAACCGCTGATTGGACCCGCAGAAATACGGCATGTTGATCAGGTCAGCCGCGCTTGCAAACGGCGCAAAGTTTGACAGCGAGTGTTGTGCGCATTGAATGGTTGCCCCCTGAACGGCCTGCACAAGCGCACCGCCCGCGCCAAGCTGACCACCCGGGGCAAGTTTGACATAGACCTTGCCGTTCGTGGCGTTCTGGATGTTCTCCTTCAGGTCAAGCTGCATGATCGGATAGCTGCGGGACGCCCCCAGGACATAGGCTGTTGCCATGGTCATAGTATGGTCGGCGGCGGCTTCGCGCTCCCGCTCTTCGCGGGCTGTCTGGGCGACTGCCGCGTCCGACCACAGCAGTCCGCCCGCGCCAGCCACCATCGCCGCCGTGAAGGCGCCCGTGCTGGAGAGTTTCAGGAAGTTGCGTCGCTCGATCGACGCGAGCTCCTTGATGTCACGATCCATATCGTCCTCCCTTATGGATTTTTGTCTTTTCTGTCGTTTTCGGCCGCTTCGCTCTTCAGGATCGCGACAGTGAAAAATCCTGCCGCCGTGAACAAAACGACCATCTCGGTTACATCTCCAAAGAACGGATTGCCCGTAACCGCGCCCATGACCACGTTGGCCACGTACACGGTAAAGAATGCGATCGAAATTCCGAGAAACACCGTGCCGTCCTCCCAAACGTCGCGATTCGGGTTCAATGTAAGCGCTTACATTCCTGTCGGCAAGCTGTTTGATTTCGCTGCAACGCGGCTTTTCCAAACCGGTCCGTTATACTAGGGTGCGGCGTCCCCTCGGCCTGACCGGAAAGCGCATAGTCTGTCCATGCCACCCGCAAATCCACAAAAAGCCCCCCGCAACCGTCCCATCGCGGATCCGCCGACCTTGGATGATGTTGCGCGTGCGGCCGGCGTCTCTACGGCGACAGTATCGCGATGTCTGAACGCACCGGACAGGGTCACGGCTACCACACGGGACAAGGTTCTCGCCGTGGTGGAGCAATTGGGATATGCGCCGAATTTCGGCGCCCGCGCACTGGCCGCCAAGCGAACCAACACCATCGGCGCGATCATTCCGACGATGGAAAACGCCATTTTCGCCCGTGGGTTGCAAGCCTTTCAGGAGGAGTTGGCGCTGAATGGTTTGACACTTCTGGTGGCGAGTTCGTCATATCGCCCGGACCTGGAGGCAGAACAGATCCGCACGCTTCTTGCGCGCGGGGCCGACGCGCTCCTTCTGATCGGGTTCGACAGGCCGTCTTCTGTTTATGCGATGCTGGAGCGGCGCGGCGTTCCCTACGCCATTGCATGGTCATATCGGAGCGGGTCTGACCAGCCCGCAATCGGGTTTGACAATTTCGCGGCCATGTCGCGTCTTGCGCAACAGGTGTTTTCGCTTGGTCACCGGGACGTGGCAATCATTTCCGCCCCGCAGGAGGACAATGACCGGGCGCGGGACCGTGTGCTGGCCATCAAGGCAGAGGCGGCGCAGGTTGGCATTGCCGCAGACGCGGTACAGATCACCGAAACCCCATACTCGGTCGAAAACGGCGCTGCAGCCATGGTCGGGCTGCTCGCGCAGCCCAAGCATCCGACGGCGGTTCTTTGCGGGAATGATGTGTTGGCGGTCGGGGCCATTCGGGCCATTCAGGACGCAGGCTTGAAGGTTCCAGACGACATTTCTGTCACCGGGTTCGACGATATCGAGATCGCCCGCATTGTCACGCCGGGATTGACGACGGTCCACGTTCCCCATCGCGAGATGGGCAAGCGCGCCGCTCAGGTTATCGCCAAACGGCTCAAGGGCGGCGAAGCCCCCGGAAACGTCGCGTTGGAAACCCGAATAGTGGAGCGTGCCTCGCTTGGTCCTGTGCCGCCATCATGTCGTACTTCGTCACGCCAAGGTGATGGTCCCTGACCGGGGTCGGAAACCACGCACCTGACATGTCGCGCAAAGGGCTCAGGCCGGTTTTGCGCCCCAGAACTTCCAGAACGGTTTCTTGGCTTCGGCAATTGGCGCCGTCGCCGGTGGGTAGGCGGCGTCCTTCATGACACCGGACAGCGTGGTATAGGCCGTCACCCATGCGTCCTTCACGTCTGCAGTCCATGCATCGCCAAGGCCTTTTTCCAATGTCCGCAAGAGCGAGGCGCCGACCTTGTCATAGTCTTCGGCCTTCACGCCGTACTTGATGTGGTCAACGGCGAGCTTCTGGGCAACCGGCACGATCTTGTCGAGGTCCCGCAGGCCATTCACGACGACAGCCAGCGTTGCCATGAGTTTCGAGCCTTGTTCCTTCATGTCGGAGTTGGCGAAATAAGGCTTCACTTCCGGCGCTGTCTCGAACAGGTCGTTGTAGAAAATCTCGGCTGCTGCGTCCTTGATCGGTACAACTTTTGCGAAGCTCTCCTGGATCAGCGTGATTTGTTTATCTTCCATGGATTTAGTCCTTCTCGGTAAGGGATTGGGCAAAGGCGGTGGCTATCTCTGCCCCGCCGCTGGCCCAAACCATAAAGGCGACAGCCGAACTGACGGCTGTATCGCTCAGGTCTTCTTTGCCGCCACGCGCGGGCATTTCGGTGTAGCGAGGTCCGATGAACCCGTTGATGGCATGCTCGATCAGAACCTCCATGCCCTGATCGATGCGCGGCGCCCAAGCCCGCGTGGATGTGACCTTGGGCGCCCCGGTCAGGCTGTCTCCTCCGTGGCAGTTCTGACAGGTTCCCCCCCAGATCTCGCGGCCACGTGCCAAGACGGGATCTGAGGGGACGGGCAACCGGTCCACTGTCACGAACCCTTCCATTCCTCGGTCCGAGGGGGCGGGGTCCGCGGCAAGACCGGGGCTTGCCAGAACCATCAGCAGGAGACATGCGCTGCGCATCAGTCCATCGGGATCCGGATGACCACACCGCCCATCACGTCGCCAGCCTCGAAATCGGTCTTGGGGCTGTCCTTGTGATCGTTGTGGCAGGCGTAGCAGGCCGTGGCCACGGCGATGTCCGGGTACACGGCGGTAAAATAGGTCGTGCCGCCCAGTTCTTCTTCACCGTAGAAATTCTCGCCCGGGTTCGCGGCAATGTATTCCAGACCTTCTTTTTCCATGTCCGTCGTCGGCGCGTTCTGCTTGTTGATCGGCCAAAGCGACAGCAGCGAGTACGAAAACTCGTCGGTTTCCTCTGCGACCATTTCGGCGCCAAAACGGAACATCTGCGCGGGCAGAACAAGAGCCTTGTCGTCCTTGAAATGTTCGGAGGCTTTGATGACCTTCTCTTCGACGGCAAGGCGGTTGACGATCATGCGCGTATAGACCGTACGGTCCGAACTCATCACCAGATGCAACAGGTCCGTCACCGTTTCGTAGTCCATTTCCGCCTGCGCAGGCATTGCCGTTGCGGCCATGGTGCCGCACAGAACTGCGGCTTTGATTTTTCCGAATTTAACACCCATATTCAGCATCTCCTGGGGCTAGTCGTTTCAGGATGCGTGGCCGGTCGGTCATTGGTTGGCGCCTTCGTCCGGCTGGTCCACGCGTTTTACCGCCCAATCGATGCTTTCGATGTGGCGATCTGGTTTGCCCGAGAAATTCCGCGCAACAAGGTCTGCATCGGCCAAGGCGTCGATCGAAAACTCGAGGCTGTGGCACTCCATGCAAACCGGGCGGATCATTTTCTCATTCGGGCGTAAAGTGTCGTTCTGATTGTGGTTTGTTGTGACCGTTTCCCCCTTGACGGTCTGGGGCATGTGGCACGTCGCGCAGGTCACACCCGATCCGATGGGCGCATCGCCCGCCAGTTCTGCCTGCCATAAATCATGGTGGGGGCTGTCTTTGTATGCGTTCGTGTGATCATCGGCATGACAACTCGTGCACGCTTCCACGGCCGCAAACTTCAGGTCCTGTTCGTGCGGGGCGTGGCAACTCATGCAGGTCAGCTCCCGCCCCTTGGCCTCCGGGTGGAGCGCGACGCGCGCTTCTGCCGTGCTCATCAAAGGCGGCGGTACCACATCGGTGATGTAGGCGTCCAGTGTCGCAACAAGCGCGTCATCCGGTTTCTTGATGCCCAGGTTCTTGAGTTGTTTCTTCGCAGTGCGGGGCTTTGCAAGCTCGGGATGGCGGCGCATGCCGTGCCGTCCCAGGGCAAAGGTCTTGGCCTCTGCCTTGTGACAGGACGCGCACACCGCTTCGGTCGGGGCTTCCACCCAATTGGCGGCGATTTCTGCTTCGGTCTCTGCTTTGGGCGCATGGCAGCTTGCGCATCCAACCTCACCCGAAGCGTGCGCGGATGCTGCCCAATGCTCGGCAACCTGCGCGTTCTGATGTGGCTCCGGAGCATCGAGTTGTGCGATGTACGCCGCGATCTCATCCGCGACCGGGCGTGGGCGCTCCCCAGCCAGGGCGGCGGGCCCATGGACGGGACTTTCGCTCAGCCAAGGCTGGTTCGCGTGCTTGACGAGATAATCCTCGTAGATCGCTCTGTTGTCATGGAAATTGTGGCACCCTGCGCTCGAGCATGTCTCATATCCAAGGCCCGCGTGGCTGGGTCTGTTCACCCGCACGTCCTGTTCGCCCTCGGAGTGACACGCAACGCAGAAATCCCCCGGCAGCGTGACCAGACCAGCGAGCGTGACCTCCGGTTGATGCTCCGTATGGCACGACGTGCAGAAACGCGCATCGATCCGTTCCCAATAGGCCGCCATGCGGGGGTTCTTGAACTT
Source organism: Tropicimonas sp. S265A (assembly GCF_049800835.1). Lineage (NCBI taxonomy): Bacteria > Pseudomonadati > Pseudomonadota > Alphaproteobacteria > Rhodobacterales > Roseobacteraceae > Tropicimonas > Tropicimonas sp. S265A. Next base: position 190,614 of record NZ_JBNAFU010000007.1, on the reverse strand, counting down.
CTTGATCGGGTGGCTGTCATCGGCCTCGTCCAGCTCATCCTTGTGGCAACTGGTGCAGGTCTTGTTGATGTCCTTGCGGATCTTCGACTGCTTCGCAAACGGCTTGGAGGTATGGCACGTTTCGCACGACATCTCGATCTGGTGGTGCACGCCCGTTGTTTCGCCCGGCATGAACGCTGTCCGATCGCCGCCCACGTACAGCTTCGCAGTGGCTGTGGCGGCCAGAGCCAGCGTTCCGACGATCCAGACAATCCAGAGGAGGCGGTTGCGCATCAGATCTCCCTAGAAAGCGTAGGACGCCAGCACATGAAACGCGATCAGTGCAGGCAGCGGCCAGAGAAGGAGGATATGAGCCCAGACAGGCAGTTTGCGGGGCGGCTTTCGGGAGGTGCCGATGCCATGCGCACGTAGTTCGTGCTCGCCTCCGGTGGCCACACCGGCAAGCGCCCCGGTCAGTGCCATCGCGGAAAACGTCGCCCCCAATGCGAAGTTCCATCCGCTACCAAGGCTGAAGCCGGTATGTGCGAACAGTGCGGCAATGGTCGCAACACCAATCCCGAGATGGACGAGACGCCACGCATCGAAGCTGCCGAGCCGATCCAGCAGGCGCACGCGTTTGCGCAGCCCGATGACCAAAGCGGCGACGGTCAGTCCCAGCAGGATGAACCCGCTCCATTGCTTGACGATGTTGTCCTGCCAAAGCCACACGCGAAGGCTGTCGGCGTCATAGGAGGTTGGAAGCGGAACGTTGCCCCCAAGCAGTGGCCATATCGCGGCGAGGAGAGCCACCGCCGAAAGCCCGAGCACCGGTTTCCACAGTGGCTGTGGTTGCGGGCCCGCGCCCGCATCGATCACTTCGGCCATCAGGGGACGGCAGGTGCCGCAAACCGTGCCTGCGCCGGTCGTCTCGCCGATCGCTTCGACCGATCCGCAGCCCGCACCAATTGCCTTACGGACCTGCCCGCAGGTGACACCGGTGCAGTTGCACAAGGTGGCGTGAGCAGGCATGTCGGCGGCGGGGATGTCTTCTTCGGTCCACAGAAGCCCCGTCTTGCGGAAGCGATAGAGCATCCATGGATAAACCGTTGCGCCCTCGTGTACCGCATCCTGCGCGCGGCTGGCCTGATCCCATTTCCCCACGGCCAAGGCACCAACCAGCTTGCCGCGCTCGACAAAAATCCGGCGGTACGCGGTGCCTTCCTGCCAGACATGGCTGCGGACGTTCAGACCGACTTCAAGCTGCTCGATTGCTCCGGCCGAAAAGACATCCGCCCCGATAACCTTCAGCTTGGTTGTCGGGGCAACCTCGTCAAACCGGTCGGGCGTTCCGGCAATCGTTGCCGCGGCCACCTCGGCTTGCGCGTAGCCCGGCCCGACCAGGCCATAAAGCAGGTCGCGATGTTCAGCGCATTCGCCGATCGCATAGATCGACGGATCGCTGGTCTGCATCTGGTCGCCGACGACAATCCCGCGGTGGAAGGCGAGGCCGTTGTCCCGCGCAAGCGCAATGTTGGGACGTACACCTGTGCAGATGATCACGGTATCGCAGGTCACATGCCGCCCGTCGGCAAGGGCAAGCCCCTCGACCCGGTGCGTTCCGGTAATCTCCTTGACTGCGCAGCCCGTGATGACGTTTACACCAAGAGCTTCGATATTTGCGGCAAGGCGCGCGCCGCCTGCCTTGTCCAGTTGCCGTGGCATCAGGTGCGACTCGTGCTCGGCAACCGTCACGTCACAACTGCGCTGACGCATGCCGCGCGCAGCTTCGAGGCCCAGCAGCCCGCCGCCGATCACCGCGACCCTGCGCGCCGAGAACGACCTCGCGATCAGGGCGGAAGCGTCGTCCGCTGTTCGAAAGGTGTACACACCAGGTTTGTCCTTGCCTGGAATGCCCGGGACGAATGCGTGCGAGCCGGTGGCGAGGATCAGCGTGTCATAGGGCCAGACCCCGCCATCTGCGGTCATCACCGTCCTTGCGTCGCGATCAATTCGCACAACGCGTTGGCCCAGTTGAACATCAAACGGCAGATCACGGTCGTCCGCATCGATGAGAGAAATCCGGCCAAACTGAACATCGCCGCACAACAGAGGTGTGAGTTGTACGCGATTGTAGGGCAGAACGCTTTCTGCACTCAGAACCAGCACCTGAATGCCCCGGCGCGACAACTCCTGCGCGGCCCTGATGCCGACAGGCCCGCCGCCGATAATGACCACGGGGGCTCGGGCTGTCGCGCGAATTGCAGAACTAGAAAGGGGATCACCCATCAACGATCATGTCCATTCGGTCGTTCGTGCGTTTCGCACGAAAATCGGGAATGAGCATCGTTGCCCGGGGCAGAGACCTGATAACAGGCTCGCAGCGTCGTTGCTGCCTGACTCTACCCATTCACCAGAATCGCCTTAGGTCAAAAGGTTTTCTTCATGAATGCTGCAACCGCAAAAAAATCGATCACGAAACGGGCACCATTTGGTCGCAGGTGAGCGATTTTCAGGCGAACAGCTAGAGAACAACCCACGCGCCACTGCGCGCGGACCGGTCCGCCGCATCTGCCAGGCGCAGGGCTTCCAATCCATCCTGCCCGCTGACCGGTGGGGGGGCGCCTGTCTCGACCATGTCCATGAACGCGCGCATTTCGTTGGCGTAGGCGTCCTTGTAGCGGACCATGAAAAAGTCCAGCAGGACAGGGTGCTCAAACCCGGACGAGGTGGCTGTTCTAAGCGCTGTTTCAGGCTGATTGCCCACCTGTAGCATCCCGTCGCTGCCCAGCACTTCGACACGCTGGTCGTACCCATAGGTCGCGCGCCGTGAATTCGTGATGACGACCTGCGCGCCTGTCGTTGTCTCCATCAGAACCGTCGCGGTGTCGGTGTCGCCTGCGGATCCTATGGCAGGATCGACCAGCGCCCCGCCCACAGCCAAGACCCGCGTTATGGGGCCATCAAGCAGAAAACGGGCCATGTCAAAATCATGGATCGTCATGTCCCGAAACTGCCCGCCAGAGCGTTTGATGTAATCCAGCGGTGGCGGGCCGGGGTCCCGACTGGTGATCATGATCTGTTCGATCCGGCCGATCCTGCCGGCGGTCAGCGCGTCTTTCAGCGCCCTGAAATGCGGATCAAAGCGCCTTTGAAACCCAACCAGCAACGGCGTACCGGTTGCGGCCACGGTTTCCAGGCAGGCTTTAACGCGGTCGATATCCAGATCGATGGGCTTCTCGCAGAACACCGGTTTTCCAGCATGCGCCGCGGCTTCGATCAGATCGGCATGCGTGTCTGTCGGCGTACAGATCGCAATTGCGTCGATGTCCCCTGCGGACAGGATCGCATCTGACGCGCGCACCTCGGCGCCGACCTCCTCCGCCAGTGTTTCCGCTGCCAGTGGCATCGCGTCCGATACCGCAGCCACCCTTGCCCCGCGAAGCCGGTGCAGGGTCCGCGCATGAACCTGTCCGATCCGTCCGCAGCCGAGGATGCCGAAACGGATCATGCGGCCCTCCTGTGGTCAGGACCGATGCCCCGGATCGCAGCGCGCGCGGCGGCCTCAAGCGGCGCTTCGACCTCACTCAGAAGTGTTACCCGGTCAAAGACGTCGGGATCACGCGCGATCGCTTCCCGCAGGGCGTGGCCGAAAACCATCCGCAACTCAGTGCCGATGTTGAACTTGCAGATTCGACTGGACCGCGCGAGCGCTGCGCGTTGAGGCCCCGGAACGCCTGAGCCGCCATGGATGACCAGAGGAACGTCCGTGACCGCTTCGATGGCGCGCAGGCGCGGCTCATCGAGCCCGCCTTCCTGGTTCTGTTGCAAATGCACGTTACCAACGGAAATCGCCATTGCGTCCACGCCGGTTTCACGCGCGAAGCGTGCGGCCTCGTCTGGATCGGTCCCGCGCGAGGTTTCGCCCTCGGCATAGCCGACAAATCCAATCTCGCCCTCACAGGAGACCCCGGCAGCATGTGCCATCTGAACGATAGCGCCTGTTTCCGCGATGTTCTGTCCAACAGGCAGACGCGAGCCGTCAAACATGACGGAGGTGAAGCCGCAGTCAATGGCGATGCGACACTCCTCTGCCGCGTAACCGTGATCGAGATGCGCAACGACCGGGACAGCAACGCTTTCCGCGAGGGTGGAGAACATCTTGCCCAGAACGGGCAGAGGAGTGTGCTTTCGGCAAGACGGACCTGCCTGCAGGATGACCGGGAGTCCCTCCGCCTCCGCCGCGCGGGCAAAAGCCCGCATGTCTTCCCAGCCGAGGCAGACGAGGCCCGCCACGGCGTACCCCTCCCTGAGCGCAGGCGTCAGAACATCCTTGAGCGTTGCGCGCGTCATTTGAATTTTGCAACCATGTCGAGGATCCCGGGGATCGTATGCAACTGCTCTGCATGGGTGGGTTGGAAGTACTGGACCAGCGGGCGTTGGGAAAGCCCGCCGAGGATGGTAAAGTAGTACATCTCGTAGCCCGGCATCACCACGCAGGGGTGATATCCCTTGTCGATGCAGACCGTGGACCCGTCCACGATATGATACGCCTCCCCGACGTCGCCGTCTTCGCGTTGCAGGAGTTGCAGCCCGGAGCCGTGGTTTGGCCGAAAGCGGAAATTGTAGGTCTCGTCATGCCGCGTTTCGTCCGGCAGGCGGTCCGTGTCGTGTTTGTGCGCGGGAAAGCCCGACCAGCCGCCCTGACCGACCGTGTAGAGCTCGCTGACCAGCAGGCGGCCCACGCGACCTGCCTGTTTCTGGCCGAGTATGTGTTTTATCTTGCGGTGCGTCTTGGTGTCGTCCGATCCATATTGCACCAGATCGAGATCGTCGGCGCGCACCGCAAAAGGCTCCAGAACCTGCTCGTACTTTGCGCCTGCGATGAACACCTCTGCCGTATCGGACTGACAGATGATCTGCGCCGGCTGACCGGAGGGCACATAGACGCCTTCGGGCTCACCATCCCAGACGTCAACGCCGCGCCCGCCGATATCCTTCACCCGGAAACTGCCGACCCTGACGGTTACCAGCCCGGTTGCGGGCACGACGCATGTCTCATAGCCGGGCACCTCGCTGTCGAAAATCTCGCCTTTGCGCAGTTTCACGATATTGAAGAAGTTCAGCGGCACCAGATCGTTTTCCTCATCGACGATGGGCGTGTTCCGGTTGTCATGTGGCGCGATATGCATGGGCTGGTCTCCGGTCAGGCAGCACTTGGGCCGGGGTGGTCGGACAAAAAGGCTTTCAGCTGGTCTTCGGTGGGCATGGCAGGGGCACAGCCGGGCCGCGCGACGACGATCGCAGCACAGGCCGAACCGCGCAGGACAGCGTCACGCAAGTCCAATCCCGACGCCAGTCCCGACAGCAGCCCTGCCATGAAGCTGTCGCCCGCGCCCGTAGGTTTAAGGGCGGTCACTTCATAGATCCCGGTCTTGATCTCCTGCCCCCGGTAGAAGGTGATCGCACCCTTTTCCCCCATCTTGTAGACGATCAGGCGATCAGCCTCGCTGGCGAGATCCTGTGCTTTTTGCAGGCCTTTGGCCATGTCGCCGGCCATGAAACCGAATTCCTCGTCATTTCCGACAATCATATCGCTCGCATCTCCGGCCCGGGACAACACGTCTGCCGCGACCTCTGCCGAGGGCCAGGAGTACGGGCGATAGTCAATGTCGAACAACACTGGCAGCCCGGCTGCATGTGCCTTGTCAAAGGCATGAAATGCCGCGTCACGCGATGGGTCTGCGGCAAAGACAGTGCCTGCGGTGATGAAAGCGCCAAAATCTGCCAGCGGCACCGCATCCACATCTTCGCGCGTCACCTGAAAATCGGCGGCCCCGTTGCGATAAATGACCGATTGGTGGTCCTCGACCCGGCTTTCATACACCGCAAGGGATGTGCGGTATTCTCCTGAAATGCGCCTCACATACGTGGTTTCGACGCCATAGTGGTGCAGCCTTGTCAAACAGAACCACCCGACCGCGTCATCGGAGACGGACGTGATCAACGCCGCGCGTGCCCCGAACTTGCAAAGGCCCGCCGCGATATTGGCCGAAGAGCCGCCCAGATCGCACGACATTTGCGCCGCCTCGCGGGTTCTTGTTCCGGGCGGGTCGGGAAAGAGATCCATGCCCGCGCGTCCGAAGACGGCAAAGCTGTTCTTCGCGATGGCGTCGCGCAGGGGCGTCATACACCCCTCCGCTGTTTTTCCCGGCTGCTTTCCCAGTCTTCATGGGCCGCACGCACCTTTGCGCTGTCGGACACCTGCGGTGTGCCAACCTCCCACCAGGTGTGGCCTTCGGTCGTCCAGCCCTCATAGGCATCGACGGACATGACAATCACGGTGGTCCGATCTGCCCTCTTGGCGCGTTTGAACGCCTCACCGAGTTCCGCCGCAGAGTCCGCGCGTTCCGCGATCGCCCCCATCGCGGTCGCATGAGCCACAAAGTCGACGCCAAACGCTTCAGGCACCGTCGGGCAATCGGCGATCAGATTGTTGAAGCTCTCATTCCCGGTGTTGTTCTGAAGTTTGTTGATGACCGCGAACCCGCCATTGTCGAGCAACAGAACAATCATCTTTTTCTGTGTCAAAACAGAAGAGTAGACATCGGAGTTCAACAAGAGGTACGAACCGTCGCCAACAAAGACGATCGTATCCTTGTCAGGCTCGGTTTCAGATTGCGCGATCCGGGCACCCCATCCGCCTGCGATCTCGTACCCCATGCAGGAAAAACCGAACTCCACGTCGACCGTTCCGATGTCCAGCGTGCGCCAATTCGCAGTCACCTCGGCAGGCAGGCCCCCAGCTGCTGCGACGATCCTGTCGCGCGGGTCACACAAGTCGTTCACAACACCGATCGCCTGGGCGTAGGAGTTCGGACGATTGCCGGGGCGCACGTTGTCGGCGACATACGCGTCCCATTTCTTGCGCTCATCCCGGGCGAACGCGGTCCATGTCGCGGGCGCCTGATAGCCCGTCATCGCCTTCGCCAGCGCCTGTAGACCCAATTTGGCATCCCCGACCATGGGAAGCGACATGTGCTTGCCCGCATCGTGCCGCGCGGCATTGAGCGACACAAATCTCGCGTCTTTGGCAAACGCTGTCCATGATCCGGTGGTGAAGTCCTGGAGGCGCGATCCAACCGACAGGATCACATCTGCCGCTTCGGCCACGGCGTTTGCGCTGTCGGATCCCGTCACGCCAATGGGACCGATGTTGAGTGGGTCCGTTGCCAGCATGTTGGCGCGACCCGCGATGGTTTCTACCACGGGAATGGCATGGGCGTGGGCAAATGCGGTCAGCTCGGCCACCGCGCCGGAATACTGCACACCGCCGCCCGCAATGATCATCGGGCGTTGCGCGTTCGCCAAAAGGGCGGCAGCCTCGGCGACCTCGCCGGAATCCGGGGCTTGCCTGCGAATGCGGTGGGTACGCTCGACGAACAACTCCTCTGGGTAGTCATAGGTCCAGCCCTGCACGTCTTGCGGCAGCGCCAGAAATGCCGGGCCGCAATCAGCAGGGTCAAGCAGTGTGGCCAGTGCGGCAGGCAGCGATTGGATGACCTGTGCGGGATGCGTGATCCGATCCCAGTACCGGCTGACGGCCTTGAAGCCGTCGTTCAGTCCAAGGGTGGGGTTCCCGAAGTGTTCAAGCTGCTGCAGGACCGGGTCGGGCAGACGGGTCAGAAACGCGTCCCCGCACAGCATGAGCATCGGTAACCGGTTGGCATGCGCCAGCGCGGCAGCTGTCATCAAGTTGGCCGTTCCGGGCCCGGCAGAGGCCGTGCAGAACATGAACCGGCGGCGCAGGTGGTATTTCGCATAGGCGGCCGCCGCAAATCCCATGCTTTGTTCGTTTTGCCCCCGGTAGAGCGGCAGGGTGTCCTGAAAGGAGTAGAGCGCTTCGCCAAGACAGGTCACGTTGCCGTGCCCGAAGATACCGAAACCGCCGCCACAGACACGGGTGCGCACGCCGTCAACCTCGATAAACTGCGCGGCCAGAAACCTGACGATCGCCTGTGCGGTGGTCAGCCGGATAGTGGTGCCTGACATGGGTTCGCCCCCTTCCTTGCGATGGCAGTCGAGATCGCCGCGCGATTGGTCATTGACGTCCTCGCTCAATTGAAGATACTCATTTTGCAACCGGTTGCAAATACTTTCAGGCAGCGCCCAACATGCAAAAAATCGGCATCGGAATAGTCGGCGGGGGATACATGGGCAAAGCCCATGCGGTCGCCATGTCCGCGGTCGGGGCGGTGTTCGGTACGGGCTTGCGCCCAACGCTGGAAATGGTCGCGGCGTCCAGCGCGGAAAGCGCGGCGCGCTATCGCGACGTGTTCGGGTTCAAAGCGTCGACGGGTGAATGGCGTGAACTCGTTTCTGCCCCGCAGGTGGAGGCCATTGTCATCGCGTCCCCACAGGAGACCCACAGGGCCGTCGCCGAGGCCGCTTTTGCGCTGGGAAAGCCGGTATTGTGCGAAAAGCCGCTAGGTGCGTCACTTGAGGACGCGCGCGCGATGGCTGCGGCGGCGCAGGCAAGCGGGTGCGCCAACATGGTCGGGTTTAACTATGTCCGCACCCCCGCGACGCAGTTTGCGCGGCAGTTGATTGCTGAGGGCGAGATCGGTGATCTCGTCTGGTTTCGCGGAGAACACACAGAGGATTTCTATGCCGATCCAGCGACGCCCGCGTCCTGGCGGACCGAGGGTGAGGCCAATGGCACCATGGGGGATCTGGCCCCGCATATGATCAACGCGGCACTAGCGCTCGCCGGGCCGATTGAGGCGGTCATGGCCCAGATCGAAACGGTGCACCCGCGCCGTGGTGGCAAGCTCGTTACAAACGATGATCAAGCGCAAATGATGTGCCGCTTTGCGTCGGGGGCGGCGGGGCATCTCCACTTCAGCCGGATCGCCCATGGACGGAAGATGGGATATGCCTATGAAATCACCGGTACCAGGGGCGCGATCCGTTTCGATCAGGAGGATCAGAATGCGGTCTGGCTTTACCGCGCGGAGGGGTCGGAGGCGACACGCGGCTTCGTCAAGATCCTGACTGGGCCGGCGCACCCTGATTACGAACCCTTTTGTCAGGGGCCGGGGCATGGCACCGGCTATCAGGACCAGATCATCATCGAGGCGCGTGACTTTCTTGTGGCTATCGAAACGGGGGCGCCGGTCTGGCCGACCTTTGCCGACGGGCTCGCCGTGGCGGAGGTGATTGCTGCCGCCCGCGCGTCTCACTCAACGTGCAGTTGGGTCGGTGTGCCGCCCACACAGGAGACACCATGACAATCAAGATCGGGAACGCGCCCTGCTCGTGGGGTGTGGAGTTTGCGGATGATCCGCGCAATCCGGGCTGGCGTGACGTGCTGCGGCAGTGCGCGGAGGCAGGCTATAACGGGATCGAACTCGGTCCTGTCGGGTTCATGCCCGAAGACCCGCCACAAGTTGCTGACGCGCTGGCGGAGAATGGGCTTGAGTTGATCGGCGGTGTCGTCTTTCGCCCGTTCCACGATGCTGCGAAATGGCAGGATGTTCTCGATGCCTCCAGACGGACCTGCGAGGCCCTTGTGGCGCATGGAGCGCGGCATCTGGTGCTGATCGATTCCATTTCACCGCGCCGTGCGCCCACCGCGGGTCGCGCCGACGCGGCAGAGCAGATGGATGCCGCAGAATGGGCCGCTTACCGGGACCGGATCGCCCATGTTGCCAGCCTCGGGTCGGAAGAGTACGGCCTGACTGTCGGCATCCATGCCCATGCGGCGGGGTTCATGGATTTCGAGCCAGAATTGGAAAGGCTTCTTGAGGAGGTCGACGAAAGACTCCTGAAGATCTGTTTCGACACCGGCCACCATTCCTATGCGGGGTTCGATCCTGTTGCGTTCATGGAACGGCACATCGGGCGTATCAGCTACATGCATTTCAAGGATATCGATCCGAGGGTGAAAGCCGATGTGATCGCCAGGGGCACCGGGTTCTATGAGGCTTGCGGGCAGGGGATATTCTGCAACCTCAGCGACGGGGACGTGGATTTTCCGCGCGTGCGACAGATCCTTCTGGATGCAAAGTTCGAGGGTTGGTGCACGGTGGAGCAAGACTGCGATCCAACGCTCCCGGATACGGATCCGCTGGGCGACGCACGGCTGAACAGGGGCTATCTGGCCTCCATCGGATTTTAGGGGGGCGCTCATGCAAAGACTATCTTGGGGAATGGTGGGCGGCGGCGAAGGCAGCCAGATCGGTCCGGCCCACCGGATGGGCGCGCAGGCAGATGGAAATTTCTCGTTCGTTGCCGGGGCTTTGGATGCAGACCCGGACAAGGGGTGCGCCTATGCGCAGTCCTTGGGGATCGCTCCGGATCGCGCCTACGGAGACTGGAGGGAAATGCTGGAAGGTGAACGTGGCCGGCCGGACCGGGTTGATCTGGTCACTGTCGCTACGCCCAACGCCACACATTTCGAGATCACCAAGGCGTTCCTTTGGGCCGGGTTCAATGTCCTCTGCGAGAAGCCCATGACAATGACCGTCGAGGAGGGGGAAGAAATCGTGCGGGTCGCGGCGGAAGTCGGCCAGACCTGCGCTGTGAACTACTGCTACAGCGCCTATCCGATGGTGCGGCACATGCGGGCGATGGTTGCCTCCGGCGACCTTGGCGCACTCCGCTGCGTTGTTGTGAATTTCAGTCATGGACACCATGCGGCGGGCGATGATGCCGACAATCCGCGCGTGCGGTGGCGCTACGACCCGGCGCAGGCCGGCGTGTCGGGACAACTTGCCGATTGCGGCATTCACGCACTGCATCTGGCGACGTTCATCGCCGGGGATGAGGTCGAAACCCTGTCAGCTGATTTCGCCTCTACAGTGTCCGGTCGCGCGCTCGAAGATGACGCAATGGTCAACTTTCGAACCACGCGGGGTACGGTCGGGCGGCTTTGGTCCTCGGCTATCGCGTTGGGGCGCCAGCATGGACTCGATATTCAGATCTTTGGCGAAACCGGCGGCTTGCGTTGGGCGTCTGAACATCCCGGGCAGGTTTACTACCATCCGCTCGGTGGGCGCGTTCAGATCATCGAGAAGGGCGAGGCAGGCATCAGTTCAGAGGCTGCGCGCTTGTCTCGGGTACCGATAGCACATCCCGAAGGTTTCCCGTTGGCTGTGGCAAACATCTATGTCGATCTTGCGGAGGTCATTCGCGCCAGAAAGGACCGACGCACACCGGCTGCGGCCAGCCTTGCGGTGCCGCGCGCCGAGGATGGCCTGCGATCGATGGCGGCGGTCCACGCCGCGGTCGCGTCCGCCAAGGCGAACGGAGCCTGGATGGATGCGCGCCCGCCGATGTTTCGCTGAGGCTGTCTAGGGTGTCGGCAACGGCCTGAGCGAGCCGCGTTCGACCACGTGGCAAGGGAACAGGCGCGTTTCAGGAACTCTTTCGGCATCGGACAGCATCGAGGTCACAAGCTCGATCGAGCTGGAAATGATTTGCGGGATCGGCTGGTGAATGGTTGTCAGGTCGATGTTTTCCCACCGCGTCATCTCCATGTCGTTCAGGCCGATCAGGCCGATATCATCAGGGACGCGCAGTCCCGCAGACTGGATCGCGGTTTGTGCCCCGATCGCAATGATGTCGTCGCCGCAAAAATACGCCTCTGCGGGATCGGTCATCAGAAGCTTGGTCATTTCGACCCGACCGGCATCGAATGAATAGGCCGACGCAAAACTGTGGGTCACGGTCACATCCGGGTGCGCTACTGCGGCATCCAGAAACCCGGTGATCCGGTCCTGCGTGGAACTTGCGGTTTCCGGCCCACCCAGAAACGCGATCCGGCGGTACCCGCGTGCGATCAGCGTGCGCGCCGCCATCCGGCCGCATTCTGCATTGTCTATACCGACCACATGCACCCGAGGTGTGTGCGCATACCGACCGAAAGAGTGCACAACCGGCATTCGTGCGTTACGAAAGGCGAGGGCGAACTCCGGAGACAGGGTCGAGGACGCAACGATCACGCCGTCGACCGAATACTGCTTGAGCAGCCGGACCGAGTTCGCGGGATCGATATCCTCGGTCAGATTGACCAGCAGCGGGCGCAATCCGCGCTCTTGCAACCCGCGCGTGAACAGGTCGAACACCTGTAGGAACAGCGGGTTGTGGAAGTTGTTTGCCACAAGCCCGATCAACTTGGTTCGCCCGGTCGTCAAGCTGGAGGCGAGCGCATTGGGTTGATACCCAAGGGCGCTGGCCGCCTTTTCGACCTTGCGGCGGGTTTTGTCGGACACAGAAGCGCCCTCGGTGAAGGTGCGCGAGACGGCTGAGCGCGATACGCCCGCCAGTTCTGCCACGTCTTTCAGGGTTACAGGCATGGGACCACATTAGTCCTGAAAACCCGATTTCTGCAAGCGTGTTTGCAACCGGTTGCAAAATTCGCCGAGGTGTGTTTGTCTGGGACTCAGAGAGGCGGAAACACCGCCCGTTCAATGACGCATCATTTCTGGGAGGAAGACATGAAGTCATTTGTTGCATCCTTGGCTATCGCCGCGAGCGTGGTCACAGTTCCCGTCACTGCAATGGCCGAGGGGCATGAAAGCCTGAGCTATGTGCTGGTGAGCCACGCGCCCGACAGCGATACTTGGTGGAATACGATCAAGAACGGCATCGCGTTGGCTGGCGAGCAGGTTGGGGTCGAAGTCGAGTACCGCAATCCACCAACCGGTGACATTGCCGACATGGCCCGGATCATCGAGCAGGCCGCGGCGTCACAGCCTGACGGCATCATCACCACGCTTGCGGATTACGATGTTCTCAAGGGTCCGATCATGAATGCTGTCGATCAGGGGATCGACGTAATCATTATGAACACCGGAACTCCGGATCAGGCCCGCGAGGTTGGCGCGCTTATGTATGTGGGCCAGCCCGAATACGACGCCGGTTTTGCGGCAGGCCTGCGCGCCAAGAGCGAGGGCGTTTCCAAATTCCTGTGCGTAAACCACGCCATCCAGCAACCCACCGTCGGCGAACGGTGCCGTGGCTACGCAGACGGCCTCGGGATCGAACTTGGTGACGCCATGATGGATTCCGGCACCGACCCGTCCGAGATCAAGAACAAGGTCATGGCGTACCTGTCGGCCAATGAAGATGTCGACGGCATCCTGACCCTCGGTCCGGTTTCGGCAGATCCAACGATCGCGGCTCTCAATGAGATGGGCATTGCCGGAGACATCCATTTCGGGACGTTCGATCTGGGCGAAGAGATCGTGAATGCCATCAAGGATGGCACGATCAACTGGGGCATCGACCAGCAGCCATTCCTGCAGGCCTACCTGCCGGTGGTCGTGCTGGCCAACTGGGACCGCTACGGCGTGCTGCCCGGCAACAACATCAACTCCGGTCCGGGCTTCGTGACCGCAGACGGTCTGACCAAGGTCGAAGCTTTCGCGGGCGAGTATCGCTGAGACGACCCTCCGGGCGCCACGAGGGGTGGCGTCCGGATTTCCGAAAAGACGAACCCGGAGGACCCGAGATGGCTGATCTGGCCACAAGCGGGGACGACGAACGAGTCAAGGCCATACCAGCTTGGCGCCGGGCCCTGATCCGCCCCGAACTGGGTGGCATGTGCGGCACCGTTATCGTCTTCGTATTCTTCTTGCTCACTGCTTTTGACAGCGGCATGTTCGCGCCGCAGGGCATCATGAACTGGACCGTCGTGTCGGCGCAATTCATGATCATTGCCGTCGGCGCATGCCTCTTGATGATCGCAGGTGAGTTCGACCTTTCTGTCGGCTCCATGATCGGTTTTGCCGGAATGATGGTCGCGGTATTCGGTGTCGTGCTTGGATGGCCGATGTGGATCGCGATCCTGATCACCTTTGCGCTTTGCATTTCGATCGGGGCCCTCAACGGCTGGATCGTGATCCGGACCGGGCTGCCAAGTTTCATCGTGACGCTCGCATTCCTTTTCATCCTGCGCGGCTTCACGATTTACATTCCCCAAACAATCGAAAGCAAAACGATCATTGGCGGTATTCGCGATGCCGCAGAGGGCGACTGGCTTGCCCCGATCTTTGGCGGGAAAATCGGGGGCGGTATCTTCCAGTGGCTGGCGGACGCCGGCTTGATCGATACGTTCACCCGCGGCAATCGCGCGGGGCAGGCGGTGATCGACGGAGTGCCGATGCTGGTGGTCTGGGCGCTGATCCTGATCATCTTCGGACACGTGCTGCTGACGCGAACAAAGTTCGGAAACTGGATTTTTGCAGCCGGCGGGGATGCGGAGGCGGCGCGAAATTCCGGTGTGCCGGTTAGCCAAGTCAAGATTCTGATGTTCATGTTTACCGCGTTCTGCGCGACCGTGTTTGCCGTTTGCCAGGTGATGGAATTCGGTTCCGCTGGCGCGGATCGCGGGCTTTTGAAGGAGTTCGAGGCCATCATCGCCGTCGTGATCGGCGGCGCATTGCTCACCGGGGGCTACGGGTCGGTGATTGGCGCCGCCCTTGGCGCCCTGATCTTCGGGGTCGTCCAGCAAGGGCTGTTCTTTGCCGGGGTCGAATCGAGCCTGTTTCGAGTGTTCCTTGGCGTGATCCTCTTGGGCGCGGTCGTGCTGAACACCTACATCCGGCGCATGATCACGGGGGAGCGGTAAGATGAACACGCGATCCATTCACGAACCGATCATCCGCATGAAGGACATCGAAAAGCACTTCGGCTCGGTCATCGCGCTGGCTGGGGTGTCGGTGGACGTGTATCCGGGTGAATGTCACTGCCTGCTCGGCGATAACGGAGCGGGCAAATCGACCTTCATCAAGACGATGTCCGGCGTGCACAAGCCCACCCACGGAGAGATCATCTTCGAAGGCAAGCCAATGCATTTCGACGATCCGCGCGATGCGATTGCAGCCGGGATTGCGACGGTGCATCAGCATCTCGCGATGATCCCGCTCATGTCCGTCAGCCGCAATTTCTTCATGGGGAACGAACCCACGAAAACGCGTCTTGGCATTCCGTTCTTCGACCATGAATACGCGGACCGCGTGACCATGGAAGAGATGCGCACGATGGGCATAAACCTGCGCGGGCCGGACCAGGCAGTCGGCACTCTGTCGGGCGGAGAACGCCAGACGGTTGCAATTGCCCGCGCGGTGCATTTCGGCGCCAAGGTGCTGATCCTCGATGAACCGACCTCGGCGCTCGGTGTGCGCCAGACCTCGAATGTGCTGGCCACGATTGACCGGGTCCGCAAGCAGGACATCGCCGTGGTTTTCATCACGCACAATGTGCGTCACGCGATGGCCGTGGGAGACAGGTTCACGGTGCTCAACCGAGGCAAGACCCTCGGAACCGCCCAACGCGGACAGATCACGCCGGACGAGTTGCAGGACATGATGGCTGGCGGGCAGGAGCTTGCAACGCTCGAAGGGTCACTTGGCGGAACTGTATGACGTGCGGGTGTGGCACATGACCAAGGAACATGACACCTCATCTGCGCGCCGCCGCCGACACCCGGCGCTTGATGTGCGGATACCTTTCTTCAAACCCCTCTGGCGTCGGGTGCTGACGAGTGCTGTGATGGTGCTCTGGATCATCGTCGAACTTGTCTACGGCAGCCCTTACTGGGCAGCGCTGGCTGCCGGGATCTGCGCTTATGTTGGGTACCAGTTCTTCGTCGCGTTCGACTTGGATGAAAGACGCTGAGCACCGTCATTCGACTTCTAGAGGGTTTCGATGTCACATCTGAAGAGGTCCCCAACCGGCACGCAGGGCCACGTCCATGCCATCACGCCCGAGGTCGCGGGATGGGAGTATGTCGGCTTCGATCTGCACCGGATGCAGCCGGGTGAGACTGTTTCATCAAGCACGGGCACGCGCGAAGTCATCCTTGTTCTGATAGAAGGGAAAGCCCAGATGGCAGCCGGCGGTCAGGATTTCGGGGTCATGGGCGCGCGAATGAACGTATTTGAACGCACGCCGCCGCATTGTGCCTACGCTCCGCCGGGCTGTGAGTGGTTGGCCCGCGCCGAAACCGATTGCACGCTTGCCGTATGCTCGGCACCGGGGCAGGGCGCACATCTGGCCCAGATCATCGGTCCCGCGGGTATTCATCTGACCGAACGAGGCAAGGGCACCAACACCCGTTTCATTCATAATATCGCGATGGAGGATCGTGACGTTGCCGACAGCTTGCTTGTGACAGAGGTGTTCACACCGTCCGGGCACTGGTCTTCGTACCCGCCCCATCGCCATGACGAGGACGACTATCCGAACATCACCTATCTGGAGGAGACCTATTATCACCGCCTGAATCCCGCGCAGGGTTTTGGTGTGCAGCGGGTGTTTACCGAAGACGGGAGCCTTGATGAAACCATTGCGGTGTCAGACCACGATGTGGTGCTCGTTCCGCGCGGCCACCACCCTTGTGGCGCGCCATACGGGTACGAGATGTATTACCTCAACGTTATGGCCGGGCCGCGCCGCAAGTGGCGGTTCAAGACCCATCCCGACCACAGCTGGATCATGGCGCGCGAAGCGGATTAACCGCCGCGTGGAGCCTTGAATTTTCTGCATGGCAGCATTGCCGATTCCAGCGCTTGTGCAGGTGCAGCGAAGACGTAGATCATGCAGCGACCGCAGTCGCACGGTGCGACCTGCGTCCGTTCAAGGGATTTACCGCTATGGCCCGTCTTGCAGCCACCCGCTCCGCTATTTCCTTGTTTCTGCGCCGTCGTGCAGTCGTGCGACAGGTCACTGCGGAACTCAACTACATGTCCGAACGTGACCTGACGGACCTCGGGATCAGCCGCACCGCGATCCCGCGCCTTGCCCGAGAAGCGGCGCTGGAAGTCGCCTGAGGCTTTCTCACTGCGACAGCGCGGTCCTGAACGCGCTGTCCAGCTTGTCCACAAGCTCGCCGATCTGGTCGTTCGAGATGATGAAAGGCGGGGCTAGCAGCACGTGATCACCGGATTTGCCGTCGCGCGTGCCGGCCATCGGGTAACAGATCAACCCGGCCTCGAAAGCCGCAGATTTGATCTTGCCCGCCAGCCTGCGGCCGGGATCGAAAGGTGTTTTCGCTTCGCGGTCTTCGACCAGTTCCAGCCCCTGAAACAGCCCGCGCCCGCGCATGTCGCCCACATGCGGGTGTTGGCCGAACCGGGCGCTTAGAGCGGCGGCAAGCTTCTCCCCCTGATCTCGGGCGCGGCTTACGAGGTCTTGGTCGAGCAGCTTGTTGACAACGGCATGTCCTGCGGCGGCGGCAACCGGATGGCCCAGGTAAGTGTGCCCATGCTGGAACAGCCCGGTCCCGGCCTCAATCGTTTCGTAAATCTGCTTGCTACAGAGCATTGCGCCGATCGGCTGATAACCCGCACCCAGACCTTTTGCTATGCACAGAATGTCAGGAGCGATCCCGTCGGCCTCGCATGCGAACAGGTGTCCGGTGCGCCCCATCCCGCACATCACTTCGTCTAGGATCAGCAAGACGCCGTAGCGGTCGCAGATCTCACGAATACGTTTGAAGTACCCCTCCACCGCAGGCACCGCGCCAAGCGTCGCGCCCACGACTGGTTCCGCCATGAACGCCATCACTGTTTCCGGTCCGAGACGCAGGATCTCCGCCTCCAACTCCCCGGCCGCGCGCTGACCGTAGTCAAAGGCGCTTTCATCGTCGTCTCGCAAAACATATTCGTAGCAAGGGGCAATGTGGGTCACGTCGATCAGCAGCGGTGCAAACTGGGCCCTGCGCCATTCGTTTCCACCCGCCGCAAGCGCCCCGAGGGTGTTGCCATGATAGCTTTGCTTGCGTGCGATCAGGTGACGGCGTTCGGGTTGACCGGTTTCCACAAAGAACTGGCGTGCGAGCTTGATCGCGGCTTCCGTCGCTTCAGATCCGCCCGAGACGAAATACACCCGGTCCACCGCGCCCGGGGCGTGTGCCACCAACAGGTCGGCCAATGCCTCAGCAGGCTCAGACGTGAAAAAACCGGTATGGGCAAAGGCCAAAGCGCCGACTTGCGCCTGAACCGCGCCGATCACATCCGGGTCACCATGGCCGAGGCAGGACACTGCCGCGCCGCCCGAGCCGTCCAGATACGCTTTGCCGCTCTCGTCATAAAGGTAGCAACCTTCACCACGTACGGCCATTGGCGGCAGGTTGCGCGTGTGGCGCGGAAAGACATGGGACATCGGATTACCCTTCCATCCTTGCGACGAACTGGAGGCTGAAACGATCAAAGCCGTTTGCCTCGTAAAAGCGGTGTGCATCATGCCGGGAAAGCCCGCTGCACAGCCGCATCGTATCACAGCCTTTGGCCAGAGAGTGCGCTTCTTCAAGCAACCGCCGACCGGTGCCTTTGCCGCGCGCGCCGGGGTCCACGACCAGATCATCGATATAGAGCGTGCGCCCCCAGCACAGATCGGACGTGATCCTGTACCCCAGCGCGCCGATCATCTGATGCCCGTCAAACGCAGCCACAACCTTGTAGCCTTGCGCAACAGCGGCGGTCAGACGCGCCTCGAAGGTCGGCGTATCGAGTTTGTCTCGCAAAATGCGCAGAAGTGGCGCGGCTTCCGCCGCCTGTGCAATGGGTCTGACCAGGATCATTCTGCAGCCTCCAGGCTGTTGCGGAGTGCCTTGACCGAGCTTGCCATGTCGGGCCAAGCCACGCCGTCCGCGTCTGTATGGGAGTTCTCGAAACCAACCCGCATATCGCCGCCAAGTCTTGCGGCTGCGCGCAGGCATGCATGCTCGTTGCGCCCGAAGGCGCACAGCATCCACTTGCCAACCGGGGGCAGGGTGGCCCGCAGCGCGGGCAAATCCGCGGGATCGGATTGAAAGTCCTGCGCATATCGCCCGAGAACCAGTATGACACTGGCGTCTTCGGTCAGCAGCCCGCCGCGTTGATGCGCTGCGAGCAGGGCTGCGTCCGCTTCGTCATAGATGATATGCTGGAGTTCGGTGCCCTGATCCGCGGCCGTTTCGTACAGTGTTCTGGCCAGTTCCGGTTCCGCCGCGACCTCTCGCAACGCGACAGAGGCCCAATCGGGTTTCAGGTCGCGAATGACGGCCAGTTGCGCGGCCACGTCAAAAACCCCTGCGGCCTCGGTCGTCACCTGAACGGGCAGGCGCGGGAGCGTTGCTTGCACTTCTGCCAACGCCTCCTTGTAGAGGCCGATGTCGAGGGAATGGTGTCCTGCCCCGTTGCGGACGTGCAGGTGCAGCGCATCCGCCCCGGCCGCAACGCAGGCGCGCGTCGCCTCGACGGTTTCGGCAATGCTGATGGGCAAGCCGGGATGGTCCCGCTTTGTCTTTCTCGCACCCGTGGGGGCAATCATGATCATGCGAAAACCCGTTTCATCCGCGTGCCATCGGGGTCGAACAATGGCCCGACCGTGACGGTTGCCGCAAACATTCGCCGGGCGATGTCGACCTGAACCTCTTGCTGGTCGGAAAGCCTCACGCCATGTGCCAGCGCGATCGGTGCATCCACCCTGTGCCCATAGGCACAAGACGTGGTTTGGCCGACGATCTGTCCGTCCGCGTAAATCGGTTCATGGCCGAGCGGAACGGCTGAGCGGTCTTTGAATGTCAGGGAAAAGACCTTTGCAGATGCACCGGCTTTGCGCGCTTCGTCGAGGGCTTCGGCCCCGATAAACCCACCAGTCTTTCGTGTTGCAAAACCAAGTCCGGCGGCAATGGGCGTTACGTCACTGTCAAGCTCGTGACCCATTGCGCAGAAACCCTTTTCGATCCGCATCGAGGTTTGCGCGTAAAGCCCTGCCGGAACTGCCCCGGCACGGGTCAACGCCGCGTACAGCTTGCGCGCATC
The DNA here is from genome assembly GCF_049800835.1 of Tropicimonas sp. S265A. Lineage (NCBI taxonomy): Bacteria > Pseudomonadati > Pseudomonadota > Alphaproteobacteria > Rhodobacterales > Roseobacteraceae > Tropicimonas > Tropicimonas sp. S265A. The sequence goes on along the minus strand of NZ_JBNAFU010000007.1, from coordinate 170,824 downwards.
GCCTGCGGCACAGGTCAACTCCCACCCGGCTTCGCCAACATAAGACAGACGCGCCGCCGTAACCGGCACATCCGCAACCTCGGACTGGATCAGCTTGAAGTACCCAAGATCATTCAGCGTTTCGGCACCGCAGACGGACGCAATGCGCGCGCTTTCAGGCCCCATCAGGTTCAGCACCGCGTGGTCTTCGGTCGTATCGCGCAAGACAACGTCGAACCCGTCCGAATGATCACGCAGCCACGCCAGATCCCGCTTTATCGCGTTGGTACCGACAAACAGGCGGTAGTGATCGGTGGAAAGCCTTTGCGCCGTCAGATCGGATTGAAACGTGCCGCGAGGGTTCAGCATGGCGGTATAAATGACAGACCCCGGGGCGCGCCCCATGTGCCCGGCACAGACCCTTAGCAGGAAGGGTTCGGCGTCCGGACCGGCGACATCGATCTTGCCAAAACAAGAGGCGTCGAAAATTGCCGCGCCTTCATGGGCGGCGCGCACCTCGGCTCGGACCTTATCGAACCAGTCCGGTCGATCGAAGCTTGGTTCGGGCGAGGCCGTTCCGCCGAAATACAAAGGCCGTTCCCAGCCGTAGACCTGCCCGAACTCCGCATGCGCAGCCCGATACTCGGCATGGAGGGGCAGGGTCCGCAAGCCGCGCGCGGTGGTCAGTTGCCGGCCCGGATATGCGATCTCGTAATGCGTCCCCAGAATTTCCGGCGCGCGCGCCATCAGGTGATCGACCGAGTTGAACACCGGCGCAAAGCGTTTGGCGTCGGCCTCTGTCAGGTCATAGGCTGTGTGTCCATAGACAATACAGTGCGCGAGGTTCATGCCCGCGCCGCCGCCCGACGCGATCCCGACGGAATTCATCCCGCAGCCCAGAAAAAGTCCGCGCGTTTCTGCCGTCTCGCCAAGCATGAACGTGCCATCAGGAGTGAAGCTTTCGGGGCCATTCAGCAGCATCTTGACTTCGGCGGTTTCAAGGGCGGGCAGGCGGTGCAACGCGTTCAGCATCATTGGCTCGAAATGATCCCAATCCTCGCCGAGCAGGCCGAACGCGAAATCCTGACCCAGCACGCCCGGCGCGATGGGTTTGCCCATCAGTTCGAAGCATCCTACCAGCAAACCGCCACTGTCATCGCGAATGTAGAGGTGATTGTCGTGATCCGACAGCGTGGGCATGTTGCCGGTGATCCCGTCGACAGGTTTCGTGAGCAGGTAGAAATGCTCACAAGCCAGCAGCGGCACCTCTGCGCCGGCCATTGCACCGACCTCCCGCGACCAGAGCCCCGCGCACAGAGCCACCGCATCGCAGGTTACAACTCCCCGCGCCGTCTCGACCCCGTACACACGGCCATCGCGGGTCAAGATGCCGGTCACACCGGTGTCTTCGAAAATGCGCGCTCCGGCTGCCTTGGCCCCTTTTACCAGTGCTGCGCAAACGTCCGACGGGCTGACGCGCCCGTCCTCGGGGGACCAGACGGCGCCGATCACGTCTGCGGCGTTCATCAGCGGCCAGCGCTCTTTCGCCTCCGCCGGTGAAATCGACGTGGCATCGACCCCATACGCATGCGCGAGCGCTTCCTGCCGTTTGATATGCGTCAGCCTGTCAGGTCTGGTCGCGATCGAAAGCGAGCCTTTCTGTATCCAGCCGACGGATTGACCCGTCTCTGCCTCAAGCTGTGCGTAGAGGTCGACGGAGTATTGGATCATCCGTGTCAGGTTCCGCGAGTGGCGCAGTGCGCGAACCTGTGCCGCCGAATGCCACGTGGTGCCAGAGGTCAGTTTGTTGCGTTCCAGCAGGATCGCATCCGAGACACCCATCTTGGCCAGATGGTATAGCGTGGAGCATCCCATGATCCCGCCACCAATGACGACCACGGATGCATGTGCGGGCAGCGACTCGGTCATGACAGCACCTCCTGTTGCCACACCATGAAACACTTGTTTCGACACTTGACAATAATGGAAACGATTGAAACATTCAGTTTCATGAGTGTCGGCCAGTCCTTTGTAAGTATCGAAGACCGGATCAGCGCCAGGTATGGCGGCTTGAGCGCGAAATTGCGCACTGCGGCGGACTATGTGGCGGCCAATCCGGTGGACCTGGCAACCCGGTCATTACGCGCGGTCGCGCAGACAAGCGGTGTGTCCCCGGCGACGTTTTCGCGGCTCGCGCGTGTTCTGGGGTACGCTGACTATGAGGAATTGCGCGAGGCGGGTCGAAACGCCGTCGGTCAGCGTCTTGTTCCGTTCGCGGAACGGGCAGGGGCTTTGCAGCAAGGAGATCGCAGTGCCGGGCATTTGCTCAACCGCCAATCCGCCATCTGTACGCACAGCATCTCGGTGCTGGCGCAAGCCGTCGCACCGGAGCGTCTCGAAGCTGCGGTGGATGCCTTGCATGCCGCCGACAGGGTTGTGTTGATCGGGGAGCTGGGCTCCGCGGGTATCATGGATCATTTCTCGTATCAGGCGCAGTATTTCGCCAGACACTGGGTCAGGGCAGGGCGCGGCGGTGCATCAATCGCGGCGTCTTTTGCACAGATGCGGGCGGGCGATGCCGTGATCGGCCTGACCATGGCGCCATATGCCGACCAGACCCTTGGGGCCTTGCGCGTTGCCCGTGACAACGGCTTCGCGACCGTTGTTCTGACGGACAGCCCGACCTCGCCAGCGATGGCCTTTGCCGACCATCCGTTCGCACTTCCAACGGAGACCGCCAATTTTTTCTCTTCCTACGTAGCCACTTTGGTGTTGATCGAAACGATAATGTCGCTTTTGGTTGCCCGCGTGGGCCCCGAGGCCGAGGCGCGGATACGCGCGACAGAAGACCAGACAAAAAAGCTCAGACAAGAGCTGGACAAGTAAAACAATTGCAACAAGGGAGACTACACATGTTTGCAAGACTGAAAACGACTGCCGCCGTAGCGGCCATCGCCGTAGCTGGCGGGGCTGCGCATGCGGAGACGACGTTCATCACCATCGGCACCGGCGGTGTCACGGGCGTATACTACCCAACTGGTGGCGCGATCTGCCGTCTGGTGAACAAGGACCGCAAGGACCACGGCGTGCGCTGCTCGGTCGAGTCCACTGGCGGGTCGGTCTACAACACCCGCACCATCCGCGAAGGCGAGCTGGATTTCGGCGTTGTGCAATCGGACGTACAGTCGGCGGCAATCGAAGGCGTGCGCGCCTTTGACGGCGACGATCCTTACGGTGAGCTGCGCGCCGTCTTCTCTGTCCACCCCGAACCGATGCACGTGATGGTGCGCGCCGATGCGGGCATCGAGAGCGTGATGGACATGAAGGGCAAGCGGGTCAACATCGGCAACCCCGGGTCCGGCACGCGTGTTCTGGCCGGTGTTCTGATGGAAGCCGCAGGCGTGACGCCGGATGACTTCTCGCTCGCTGCCGAGTTGAAGTCTTCCGAACAGTCCGCGGCGCTCTGCGACGGCAAGATCGATGCAGCCATCTGGGCTGCTGGCCTGCCGAACGGGTCGACGATGGAAGCCACCTCTACCTGCGATATCAAGTTGCTGGACCTGAGCACATCGGGCATGGACAAGGTGCTGGCCTCCAATCCGGCCTACGCGGCAGCCACCATTCCCGGCGGCATGTATCCGGGCAACGACAGCGACGTGATGTCCTGGGGGCCAAAGGCCACTTTCGTGACCGATATGAGCACCTCCGAAGAGGTGGTCTACGTGCTCGTGAAGGCGATCTTCGAGAACTTCGAAGACTTCAAGAAACTGCACCCGGCCTTTGGACGCCTGACAGAGGAAGAGATGATCAAGGACGGTCTCTCTGCTCCGCTGCACCCCGGCGCGGCAAAATACTACACAGAGCGCGGCTGGATGTAATCCACCCCCGGCAGGTCTGAACCTGCCCCGGTAAATCAAGGTCTTCGGCGAAACCTCTCGCCGGGGACCCAACGCCATTCAGGGGGACATCATGGCCGAAGCACAAGCCAAGAGCGACAACGCGCTCGACGATATCGTTGCAGACGCTGATACGGGCGGTCGGGCACCGAAGGATGCGTTCGGGCGCGCGGCGCTGTGGTACATCCCGCTGGTCTGGTCGATCTATCAACTCTGGATTGCATCCCCGTTGCCGTTCATGGTCGGGTTCGTGTGGAACGACACCCAGACGCGGGCAATCCATCTGGGCTTCGCTGTGCTTTTGGCGTTCCTCGCCTTTCCTGCGGGTAAGAACTCCCCCCGGCATCATATTCCGAACCTCACCTGGCTGATCGCGATCGTCGGTGCGATTTCTGCGTCCTACCTCTGGTGGGACTATCGCGGTGTTGCCGACCGCACCGGCGCGCCGAACATGACCGATATCATCATGGCCGGCATTGGCCTGATCCTCCTGATGGAGGCGGCGCGTCGATCCCTGGGCATCCCGCTGATGCTGGTGGCGCTGTTTTTCCTTTCCTATGTGTTCTTCGGCTCATGGTCGGGTCTGCCCGAAGTGGTGCAGTGGAAGGGCGCATCGTTCGAAAAGGCGATGAGCCACATGTGGCTGACGACCGAAGGTGTCTTCGGCGTCGCCCTTGGCGTTTCATCAGGCTTTGTCTTTCTGTTCGTTCTGTTTGGCGCATTGCTCAATCAGGCGGGTGCCGGGAACTACTTTCTGCAGCTGGCGTTCGCGGCGCTGGGGCATCTGCGCGGTGGGCCCGCCAAGGCCGCCGTTATCGCGTCGGCTGCCACCGGTCTGATCTCAGGCTCGTCCATTGCCAATGTGGTGACAACCGGCACCTTCACGATCCCACTGATGAAAAAGGTCGGGTTCCCCGCCACCAAGGCGGGCGCGGTGGAGGTGTCGTCGTCCATCAACGGGGTTCTTACACCACCGGTCATGGGGGCGGTTGCGTTCCTGATGACCGAGTATGTCGGCATTTCCTACGTCGAAGTGGTCAAGACCGCGATTGTTCCCGCCGCCATCTCCTATGTCGCGCTGGTTTACATCGTCCATCTGGAGGCGCTGAAATCCGGCATGACCGGCACGGACAAGACCCATCCGGTCAAGTTCATCCTGATGGCTATTTTCATTATCGCGATTTCCATCGTCATCGCCGGCGGACTGCTGTTCCTGACCGGCTTTGCCGTGGACGCGATCAACACGGCGTTCGGGGCCGCATCGATCTGGGTGATCCTTGGGCTGATGATGGTGGCCTATGTCGCCGCCGTCCGCTTTGCGGCGCAGCAGCCCGACCTTGAAACCAGTCTTGAGACGATGCAGCACCTGCCGTCCGTCGGCACGATCTTCAAGACCGGCATCCACTATCTGATGCCGATCCTGCTGCTCATGTACCTTCTGATGATCGAACGGAAATCGCCCGGCCTCTCAGCGTTCTGGTCAACGATGTTCATGCTGTTCATCCTGTTCACGCAGAATCCGCTGAAGGCGTTCTTCCGCAAGCAGGGTGAAGTGATGCGCCATGTCCGGGAGGGCGTGTCCGACATCGCCGAGGGCATGATCGCAGGCGCGCGCAACATGATCGGCCTGGCCGCCGCCATGGGCGTTGCTGGCATTATCGTGGGCGCGGTCACGCTGACGGGTATCGGTCAGGTCATGGCCGAGTTCGTAGAGTTTCTGTCGGGAGGCAACCTGCTGGCGATGCTGTTCTTTGTCGCCGTGATCTCCATCATCCTCGGGATGGGGCTGCCGACGACGGCCAACTACATCGTTGTCAGTTCGCTCATGGCGGGGGTCGTCGTGGAACTCGGCGCACAGAACGGGCTGATCGTGCCGCTCGTGGCGGTGCATATGTTCGTGTTCTACTTCGGGATCATGGCGGATGTGACGCCGCCTGTCGGGCTTGCGAGTTTTGCCGCAGCGGCCATTTCGAAGGGCGATCCGCTCAAGACCGGGTTTCAGGCCTTCTTCTACTCGATCCGTACGGCCCTTCTGCCGTTCCTGTTCATCTTCAACACCGACCTGTTGTTGATTGATGTCGGGCCGGTACAGGCGATTTTCGTGTTTATCTTCGCGCTGATCGCGATGCTCCTGTTTGCCGCGGGAACGATGAACTACTTCATTGTCAAATCGCGCATTTACGAGAGCGCCGCGCTGCTTCTGGCTGCGTTCATCCTGTTCCAACCGGGGTATTTCCTGAACCAACTCAGTCCCGAATTCGAAACACGGGCAGGAACCGAGTTGTTCCAGATGGCGCAGGATGCGCCGGCGGACGCCTCGCTCAGGGTGCGGTTGATCGGCGAGAACCTGAACGGGGATGAAGTGGACGCAAGGTACCTTCTGCCGCTCGGGGAGGTCGGACCAGATGGGGCCACGCGGTTGCTGAACGCCTCGGGGATCGAGTTCCGCGACGAAGACGGCAAGATCTTCGTCGACAACCTGGCCTTTGGCGGACCTGCCGAACAGCTGGGCATCGATTGGGATTGGGAACTTGTCGAGCTTGAGGTGCCCGCCGACCGGATGCCGAAAGAGATATTCTACATCCCTGCGCTGTTGCTGGTTCTTGGCGTTTTCCTTCTGCAACGCCGTCGCCAACCCAAGGAAGAAGCGGAGGCATTGGCATGAGCGCACATTATCTCGTGGCGGTCGACCTGACACACATGGACAACGCGCGGACACTCTTGCGGGAAACGGGACGTCTTGCGGAACGTGACGGCGCCGTGCTGAGCCTGATGACTGTGCTGCCGGATTACGGAATGTCCTTCGTTGGCTCTTTCTTCAAGGAAGGAACATTGAAGGAAGCCGAACACTCAGCCCTTGCGGCGCTTCACGGATTGGCTGAGGAAGTGCTGCCGGACCGAGAGCAGGTTCAGTGCATTGTCGAGGTCGGCACCGCCTATGAAGAGGTAATTGAGGCGTCGCGAAAGGTCGATGCAGATCATATCGTCGTTGGCGCCCACAAGCCGGACCTTGCGGAGCGTATTCTCGGCCCCAATGCCGGGCGGATCGTGCGATATGCCCCCGTGACAGTCACCGTCCTGCGGATCTGAGCCGAAGTTCGAACAAACGATGCATTTACGGGCAACGCCTGCGCAAATCAGCGCAGGTGGATGGAACAGGTGTGCGGCTGGTTGACCTTCCAGTGACTGGAAGGACTAATATCAGCGTGTTCCAAGACCGGGATGCGAAAGATGTCTGCTCTGACCCACAGCCTGACACTGTCCTTGCAGGGGCTGAACTGCGGCTCCTGCGTCGGGCGGGCCACCCGTGCCCTCGAAACCGTGCCGGGCGTGACCGAGGCGGTCGTGAACCTCGCGACGGAGACGGCCACGTTCTCTCTGGCCGCTCCGGACGCGCTGGGGCCTGCGCTGGCAGCGCTTGATGCGGCGGGCTATCCTGCCCGCGCAGAAACAGCGACGCTTCAGGTTTCTGAAATGTCCTGCGCCTCTTGCGTGGGGCGGGTGGAGCAGAAGCTGCGGTCTGATCCGACCGTGCGCGATGTGCAGGTGAACCTTGCCACGGAGACAGCAGTCGTCACCTTTGTGGCGCGTGCGGTTACGCCGGAGGCTCTGGCCCGACGTCTGACAGAAGCGGGATATCCGGCGACAGTTGTTCAGGGGACCTCTTCCGATGCCCAAGCTGTTCGGAAGTCCGAAGAAGCCGCTGAACTCAAGCAGAGTGTTTTCATTGCTTCAGCGCTTGCCCTGCCTGTCTTCGTGCTCGAGATGGGGGGACATATCTTTCCCGCTTTTCATCACCTTGTCGCTGGGTCGATCGGTCTTCAGACATCGTGGGTGATCCAGTTCCTGTTGACGACTCTGATCCTGATCGGGCCGGGGCAGGTCTTCTACCGCAAGGGGATACCGGCGCTGGTACGCCGCGCACCGGACATGAACAGTCTCGTCGCACTCGGAACAGGGGCCGCATGGGGCTATTCGGTGATCGCGACCTTTGTGCCGTCCATCCTGCCTTCGGATGTTCGGGCCGTTTACTTCGAGGCAGCTGCCGTGATCGTCGTATTGATCCTTGTCGGGCGGCTTCTGGAAGCGCGGGCAAAGGGGCGCACCGGCGCGGCCATTCGGTCCTTGTTGAGCTTGCAGACGCCCACAGCGATCGTTCTGAACGATGGCACCCCGAAAGAGGTGGACATCGCCGCGCTCAGAGCGGGGGATACAATTCTGGTACGTCCCGGTGCACGCGTTCCGGTGGATGGCGTGATCCTCGACGGGGTCAGTTCAGTCGACGAAAGCATGATCACGGGCGAACCGTTGCCGGTTCCGAAAGTTGCCGGAGAAGAGGTCACAGGAGGGACGCTGAACGGCACGGGCAGTCTGACGTTTCGCGCGACGCGGGTGGGCGAGGCGACGGTTCTGGCACAGATCGTACGCATGGTCGAACAGGCGCAAGGAGCCAAACTGCCCATTCAGGGCATCGTGGACAAGGTGACACTATGGTTCGTGCCGGGCGTTCTGCTGTGTGCCCTTGTAACCGTTCTTGCCTGGCTGGTGTTTGGACCGGACCCTGCGCTGACCCTTGCGCTTGTTGCGGGCGTATCCGTGCTGATCATCGCGTGCCCTTGCGCGATGGGGCTGGCCACACCGACTTCGATCATGGTCGGCACCGGTCGGGCTGCTGAAATGGGGATCTTGTTTCGCAAGGGCGACGCGCTGCAACGCCTGAGCGATGTGGATATCGTGGCGCTCGACAAGACCGGGACCGTGACAGAAGGGCGGCCCAGCCTGACACAGATCGTTCTGGCGGAAGGGGCCGAGCGTTCGGAGGTGCTGAGCCTCGTCGCCTCGGTCGAGGCCCGCTCCGAGCACCCGATTGCCGCAGCCATCGTGCAGGCGGCACAGGCGGAAAGCTGCGCGCTGAAACCCGTTGAGGGGTTCGAGGCGACGATCGGCGAGGGGGTGCGCGCCGATGTGGACGGGCGCAAGGTCCTTATCGGAACGGATCGGTACCTGGCGCGCGATGACATCGCGACAGTGGCCCTGGCTGAAAAGGCACAAGTTCTCGCGGCACAGGGGAAAACCACTGTGTTTGCGGCTGTTGACGGAAGCCTGGCGGCTGTCCTCGTGGTCGCGGATCCGGTAAAAGCCACGAGCCGAACAGCCATCGCGGCCTTGCGCGCCACTGGCCTGCGAGTGGCGATGATCACCGGCGACAAGCAGGCAACTGCCGAGGCGGTGGCACAGGATGTTGGCATCGATACGGTGATCTCGGGCGTGCTGCCCGCGGGCAAGGTCGCCGCACTCGATCAGTTGAGGGGGCCGGGGCAGACGGTTGCGTTTGTCGGTGACGGGATCAACGACGCGCCGGCACTGGCCAATGCGGATGTCGGTATCGCGATCGGCACGGGAACGGACATCGCCATCGACGCGGCGGATGTGGTTCTGATGTCGGGCGACCTCGGCGGAGTGGTCAATGCGGTCGAGGTCTCCAAGCGGACCATGCGGAACATTCGGCAGAACCTGGTCTGGGCATTTGGATACAATACCGCCCTCATTCCGATTGCGGCCGGTGTGCTCTACCCTGCGTTTGGATTGCTCTTGTCTCCGATGTTTGCTGCCGGCGCGATGGCGCTCTCGTCTGTATCGGTGTTGACAAATGCCTTGCGGTTGCGGGCCCTGCGGCCGGTGGTGTCGGCACGCCCCGCACCGCGCGACGGGCGCATACAGCCAGCAGCCAGCCCGGCAGAATAGGGAGTTCGGGATGAATATCGGCGAAGTGGCGGACCGTTCCGGTCTGCCTGCCAAGACGATCCGCTATTACGAGGAAATCGGCCTCGTGTGTCCGCAGCGCGGGCAGAACGGTTATCGGGCCTTCACGGAGAACGATCTTCACAAGCTGGCATTTCTCGGGCGCGCACGGACGCTCGGCTTCTCGATAGAGGACTGCCGGACCCTTATGGCGCTTTACGAGGACGACGGCCGCGAAAGCGCGCAGGTCAAGGCTCTGGCCCAGGATCATCTTGCCGCGATCGACGCCAAGATTGCGCACCTGAAATCCATGCGGGCGACGCTGGCCGATCTTGTCCAGGCCTGCCACGGTGATGCCCGCCCGGAATGCCCGATCCTTGCCGACCTCTCGCAACAGACTGTGTCCGACCGGGGCCAGTCGAAGCGTTGAACGCCGACACGATGCGCCGCAGTTGAAGGGCGACGCTCACGCTGTAGGCCCCGGTCGGACAAGCACATGAGCGATCGGGAACCGTGAGCCAGGACATCCGCCGGGCCACCCGCACCAGTATTCGGCCGAGCAGAAGATCAGGATCGCTGTGGACGGTTTCTAGGCCGAAGTCAGTCTTGCGTGGCCGTGTGGCCGCGAGGGTATTTCGCAGACCCCGTGTGACCGCTGGTCGAAAGCGTTCCTCGAAACCGGGAAGAAGCGCCTGGCGGGCGGCAGCGCGCATGCGGCGACCTCGACCGAAGTCAACGATCCCCAGTGTGAGGCTGGCGATCTAGAGGAAACGTTGCCGAACATCTCCCTGAACCGATCCTGTAGGCGAAAGTCGCACTGCAAGAGTTACGAGCACCCCCAACGCTCATGGATTTCCGCCTGAAGCCTTGCTTGGCACTGGCGGCGCCAGGGCGGTGCTTCGTGCCGCCGCCGTGTCACGGTTGAACATCTTTGTCACTGCCGCTTGTCCGAGATCAAGCCGTTGGCAATATATGAAGAAATTTAAATGAAATCATCGTGTAAGTAGCCATTGTGAAGTTTTTTTGCAGCTACTGGACACTCCTGCGGCTTCGGCTGTCATTTGGTCCATTGAAGCAGGCCCGGTCGATGAAATGACACTCAAATTTCCATCAGCCTACAGTATTCTGTTCCTGTTGATCATCGTGGTCGCTGCGGCGACGTGGATCGTACCGGCTGGTCAATATGATCGCGTGGAGAACGAAGACCTCGGGCGCGCGGTTCCCGTGCCGGGAACCTATCAGGTCATCGAAAGCAACCCGCAAGGTGTGTTCGATGTGCTCGTGGCACCGGTTGCAGGCTTCTATGATCCCGGAAGCTATGAAGCGCGTGCGATCGACGTCGCGCTGTTCGTCATCATTATTGGCGGCTTCCTGGGCGTTGTTGCAAAAACCGGGGCGATAGATGCCGGTATTGGCAAAGCCATGCGCCGGCTTGAGGGTCGGGAAAAATGGATGATCCCGATCCTCATGGGGCTCTTTGCAGCTGGCGGGACCATCTACGGGATGGCTGAAGAAAGCCTCGCCTTTTACACTTTGATTATCCCCGTGATGATTTCCGCGCGTTACGATGCCGTCACAGGGGTTGCAATCATCATGCTTGGCGCAGGTGTCGGAACCCTTGGCTCGACGATTAACCCATTCGCTACGGTCATTGCCTCGGACGCGGCCGGGGTCGCGTTCACCGACGGCATTCTTCTTCGACTGATCATCCTCGTGGTTTGTTGGCTGGTCTGTGTCGCGTTCGTGATGCGCTACGCCGAAAAGGTGCGAGCCAACCCCGAGTATTCCATCGTTTTCGATCGCAAAGCGGAGAACGAAGCGCATTTTCTGGTTGCGTCGCTTCTTGAACCGGCGCCAATTCTGCTCGCGGTGTGCAGGCGGCCAGTACACCTGCGCAAGTTGCCAGTGCAGCAACAAGTTGGAGCCGTTTTGCTTTGCGACGGTTGTTGTACATATTCTGCGTGGCCTCAGCTCTCTTTCGTTTGGTCAAGGTAAAGCGCGCTCCCACACGTTTGCGCGGATTGAATAACCGTTTCTCGGTCTGTGGACACCATGGCAGGTTTAGCGTCGCAGTTGCGTTACAAGGCCGTAAGCAAAGCAGTTCATCCCGGATGTGCGCATATGCCAACTCACTTAGCAATCCAAAGCAACGTTCCAAGAGGTGAGCGTGGTATCGGGCCGGTTTTGAGACTGTCGCTGATAGTCCTCCGCAAAGGCACTTCGTCTCGGCCAAACTTGCACGGCGACCAACCAGGCATAGCGAGCCGCGCGAGCGCCCGCGCAGCCTCGTTTAGTCCAGGTGACGAGGGCCACCTGTTCGACGGCGGCGCCTGCCTCGCAAAGGCGGCTTGTGCCTTGGTGTCGCAAGTCATGGAAATGCAGGTTCTTGTCACCGGCCTCATGCGGATGCGCCGAAAGGCAGTCCCGGCCGATTGGAATTATTTGGAAAGATGCGCCCATTGGTGTGACCGAGATGCCTGGCCTGTTCCGTGACCAGCACGTTGGCATCGAAGCCGGTGGCGGCGAAAAGGGGGATCCGCTGGTCTTTTCCGGTCTTTCTGCGCACTCCCATACGGTCGCGGATCAGGAGCCTGCGGCGGCCCACATCGGGATCGCTCCGGTCGAACCGTCAGATTTCATCCGGGTCATGGGCTGCGCCAGGCGTTCGTTGCCCTGGCGAAGCGGAACAAGAGGTTCAACGCGTCCCAACCGGAGCGTTGGCCGCGGAGGGATATCGAGGCCATGCACGGCCGCCGCGTTGGTGATGATCATCTTTATCATGCCGATGTCGATCCCGAGCGTCACCGGGCCTGCACCTTGCTCCGCGCGCATCTTGCAGGAGTCGATTAGCTTCTGCCGGTCGAGATGGCCGCTCTTTTCCTTCCCGAGATCGCGTTTGAGCGTCGTAAGCGTGGCGGCCTTGCTGAGACGCGGCGGTTTCCCTACCTCGAACATCTTGGCTATATGGAGGTCAATGAGGTTGCCGAATGTCTGGAGGCGAGAGACGGATGTGCTTTTAGGCGCCAGCCCTTGCCCCCTTTGGGTCTCTGCTTGGCGGGCTTGATGATGCGGGCTGGGGCGAAGGGTCGTCTCGCTTGCGTAGCAACCGTTACTGCCAACAGATCGAAGAAACGAAAAAAATGAATATAAAACAGAACGCTAAACTGTCTGTTGCGCCCATGATGGATTGGACCGACCGGCATTGCCGGTATTTTCATCGGCAACTGTCGCAGCACGCATTACTCTATACCGAGATGGTCACCGCGCCCGCGATTGTGCGCGGGGATGCCGCACGGTTTCTCAGCTATTCCGAGGCGGAGCATCCGGTCGCGTTGCAGCTTGGTGGATCCGACCCGCAGGAGCTTGCGGAGGCAGTGCGCATTGCGTGCGGTTATGGGTATGACGAGATCAATCTCAACGTCGGATGTCCGTCAGATCGGGTTCAATCCGGCAGCTTCGGTGCGATCCTGATGGAACAACCCGAACTTGTTGCCCGCTGCGTGGCGGCCATGATCGCGGCGTCCGATGGTCCTGAGATCACCGTAAAATGTCGCATTGGCGTGGATGACCAAGAGCCTGAGACCATCTTGCCGGATTTTCTTGCCCGCGTTTCGGACTCCGGGGTCAGTCGTTTCGCGATCCATGCGCGCAAGGCCTGGCTGCAAGGGCTCAGCCCCAAGGAAAACCGCGACGTGCCGCCCCTGAATTATCCACTGGTTCACGCCATGAAAAACACGTTCCCGCACCTGCACCTGTCGATCAATGGCGGGATCACGGACCTTGATCAGGGGGTGGCACATCTGGAAGCCGGCATGGACGGGGTGATGATCGGGCGCGCGGCCTATCACGACCCGGCAAGGATCCTGGGCCGCGCGGATATGCGGGTCTTTGGCGGCGGGACGGAGCGTCTTGCGGAGGATGCTGTCGCGGCCATGCGCCCCTATATCGCCGATCACCTGGCGCGCGGTGGCAAGCTGGCACAGGTGACGCGGCACATGCTGGGCGTATTTGCGGGGCGTCCGGGGGCGCGGGGCTGGCGGCGCATTCTGTCCGAACAGGGCCATCGCCCGGACGCCGGGCTTCACACGCTCGACGCTGCCTTGGCGCATATCGCCGACCCGCATGCGCGAGTAGCGTCCTGACCGCCGCGTAACGCAGCGTCACGGGACCCTGCATTCCCTCGATCTGATCGGGATCAAATACGCGTCATGCACCTGCGCTAAACTGGGGGCATAAACCAAGCAGGAGGGAGCCATCATGATCGAACACATCCCCGGACGCCCCGAAGGCACGCTGGAGTTCCGCGTCACCGGCAAGGTCACGGCGAAGGATTACGAGACCATCTTGGGCCCGATCATCGAGCGCGCATTGGTCGAGAATGACAGGCTGAAGCTCTTGATTGTTGTCGACGAGGCGTATGAGGGGTTTGACCTCGGAGCCGCATGGGAAGATGCGCGCCTTGGCATGAAGCACTGGTCTGGGTTCGCGCGCGCGGCTGTGGTCACCGACAAGGACTGGCTGCAAACCGTGACAAAGGCGATGGCCTTCATGATGCCGTGCCCGGTCAAGGCCTTCGATCTGGACGAGTTGGACGAAGCGCGCCGCTGGCTTTCGGAATCCCTCGGCGCGATCCACATGCGCGAGATGGGCGGCACAGCCCTGCATGTCGAGCTGATGGGCGAGCTTGCACCCGTGGCCTACGCGCAGGCGGACGGCGACCTAGATGCCTTCGTCAACCGGGCAGGGGGGCTGCGCCTGCTGCTCGACCTGCGGGGGTTCGAGGGGTGGCAAGGGCTTGGTGGGCTGCGCGAACACCTCAGCCTGTTACGCGACCACTACCAGATCCCGGACCGGGTCGCCGTGGTGATGGACGATGCGTGGGTCAAACTTGCGCAAAAGGTGCTGTCGCGGTTCATGAAGGCCGAAATCCGAACCTATGACGAAGACGATTTCGAGGCGGCGAAAGCCTGGATCACCCAAGCTGACGCTTGAGCCGCGCCGCCCGTCCGCCCTTGCGCTGCGCAATCAGCGGTGCGCGGGCGGGCAGATCGGCCATAACCGCGCGGCGCGCCTCGACACTCAAGGACGACCACGCACCGATCTCGTCGATCGTGCGCAGGCACCCGGTGCACAAGCGTGTCTCGGGATGGATCACGCAGACCTTAACGCACGGGCTCTCTATCTCGGCCCGTTTCCAGATGTCGTCACTCATTCTGCTCTGCCTCTGCTTGCGCCAGATGCCGGAATCGGTCCAGTGCGCCTTGCAGGATATAGCCCGCCGCGACGTGGTCTATAACCTCTGCACGCTTTTTTCTGCTTGTATCCGCCTCAAGCAAGGCGCGCTCGGCGGCCACGGTGCTGAGCCGCTCGTCCCAGAACGCGATCGGGGGTGCGTCCCGCGCGGCAAGATTGCGGGCAAATGCCCGTGTGGATTGCGCGCGTGGCCCTTCGGACCCGTCCATGTTTCGCGGCAGACCAAGGACGATACCGCCCACCTCTCGGTCACGCAGGATCGCCTCAAGCGTGGCCGCATCCACTCCGAATTTCTTGCGCTTGATCGTCTGCATAGGGGTGGCGACTGTCCACAGCCGGTCCGAGATAGCCACACCCAGGGTCACGGTCCCCAAGTCCAAGCCGACAAGGGGCCGTCCGGGAGGACAGGCGGCCCGAAACGCCGCGAGATCATCGAAGATATCAGATGCCATGCCGCCCCATAGCGCGGGCCAAGCACTTGCGAAACCCTCATGTCGGTTTTTGACCGATTGCGCCGCTTGTCGAATTGGCCAAAGCTGGGGCAGGAGGCATCAAGGGGCAGACCGGTCAGGAGACGCCATGCAACGCTATTCCGTATTTGCCCTCGCCCGCGAGGCGATGCGCGGCCATACGGGGTGGGAACGCGCGTGGGCCAATCCCGAACTGCGCAAGTCCTATGATGTGATCATCGTCGGGGCTGGCGGGCATGGGCTGGCGACCGCCTATTACCTCGGCAAGAACCACGGCATGACCAACGTAGCGGTGCTGGAAAAGGGCTGGCTGGGCGGTGGCAATACCGGCCGCAACACCACGATCATCCGGTCGAATTATTTGCAGGACCCCTCCGCCGCGATCTATGAAAAATCCCGGTCGCTTTATGAAACGCTCAGTCAGGATCTGAACTACAACATCATGTTCTCCCCCCGCGGGGTCATCATGCTAGCGCAAACCCATCATGAGGTGCGCGGGTACCTGCGCACCGCCCACGCCAACGCGTTGCAAGGAGTTCAGACCGAGTTCATCGGGCCAGAACGGGTCAAGAAACTGGTGCCGATCATCGACATCAACGGACCGCGTTACCCAGTCCTCGGCGGGCTGTGGCAGGCGCGCGGCGGCACCGCGCGGCACGATGCGGTCGCCTGGGGGCTGGCACGGGCGTGCTCCGATTTGGGCATGCACATCCTGCAGAAAACCGAAGTGACCGCCGTGCGGTCCGAAGGTGGGCAGGTCACCGGCGTCGACACCAATCGCGGCTCCATCGACTGCGCCAAGCTGGGCATCGTCGTCGCGGGCCATTCCGGCGTGCTGGCCGAGATGGCCGGGTTCCGCCTGCCGATCGAAAGTGTAGCGCTGCAAGCGCTCGTCTCCGAACCGATCAAACCCTGCATGGACGTGGTCGTCATGGCCAACACCGTGCACGGCTACATGAGCCAGTCCGACAAGGGCGAAATGGTGATCGGAGGCGGGGCAGACGGGTACAACAATTACACGCAACGCGGGTCGTTCCAGCATATCGAGGAAACCGTGCGCGCGCTGATCGAGACCTTCCCGATGCTCTCACGGCTCAAGATGCTGCGCCAATGGGGCGGGATCGTCGACATGACCGGCGACCGTTCCCCCATCATCTCAAAAACACCCCTTGGCGGATGCTTCATCAACTGCGGCTGGGGCACCGGCGGGTTCAAGGCCATCCCCGGCTCAGGCTGGGCCACCGCAGAGATGATCGCGAAAGGGGAACCCGGGCCGCTGGCGGCAGAGTTCGGCTTGGACCGCTTCCGCGAGGGCCGGTTCATAGACGAGAGCGTCGCGGCGGGGGTGGCGCATTGATGGACAGTTGGCTGCTCGTTCTTTTTCAGCTTCTCGAAATACTGGTCTCTTGGCCTGCGGCTGTCGTTATCGTCGCGATATTGTTTCGGCGGTCGCTTGTTGATCTGATTGGTGAAGTAAAAAGATTGAAAATTGGCGATCACGAGATAGAGCGATTTGATCGAGCGGTAGAGAGAAGCGAAGCTTTGGTTACGGAGATAGAAGAACTCCAGCTTCTTGTTGCTGCGGCTGCGTTGTCCGAAATGCGTGCGGTGGATGACTCGCCATATGCTCCTGAAGCTCACAAGGCACATATAAAAGACAGCGCGGACAAGCTCGAAGAGCATCTTTCGAAAGTTCAGAAGAAGATTGCAGCACGTCGGAGAGCAGATGACTAGGCCCTCCGCGCTCCAACGCCGCCTGCCGCGTGTGGTCGCGGTCATCGGCCTCGTCATCTACGTCTTGGGCACGCTGATCAGCCTGACCGCCGGCCACCCCGAACTCTTTCAGCGCTTCGGAGCGCTGGGTGTCGCTGCGGCGATCCTCTTCTTCACCGACCGGCTCACCCAGATCGAACTGACCCGCCAGCGCGCGGTGGAGGCGATGCTGCATGAATACGGGCTGCGGTTCGAAGCCCTCGCTTCGGGCACCACGCCCGAAGACCTGCCGAACGAAGGCTACACGCTCGACTTTCTCACTGAGGAGAGCGCCTTCACCCGCCTGCGCCGCAAGGCCGAAGCCATCAACTCGGGCAACACTGCGCTTTTGTCCCTCGCCACCCTGCAATGGGGTTTCGGCGATCTGGCGATCGAGGCGCTGCGATGATCCCCCGTCCTCCGGAGGCGACATGCTCCACCTGACCTGCCCCTATTGCGGCGTGACCGCTACCGAAACCGAACTGGCCCCGGGGGGCGAGGCGCATCTGAAGCGTGCCGGGATGGACGCGGACGATGCTACGTTCGAGGCGTATCTGTTCCACCGCAAGAACCCCAAGGGCGTGCATTTCGAGCGCTGGCGTCACGCCTATGGCTGCGGGAAGTGGTTTCTGGCCGCGCGCTGCACGGTGACGTTGGAGGTGTTCGGAACCTATTCGGCTCAGACGTCCGAGCCGCCCGAGCACATCGTTGCGGCCATTCGTGCCCGGCGTCCGGACTGGAAGGTCGAGGCATGAGCGGTCGCTTGAACACCGGAGGTCGCCTGATCGACCGTAGCCAACGCGTGGCGTTCACCTTCAACGGGCGCGCGATGCGGGGTTATGCGGGGGACACGCTTGCCTCGGCGCTGCTGGGGGCGGGGCAGACCTTGCTGGGGCGGTCTTTCAAGTACCATCGTCCGCGCGGGGTTGTGGCGTCCGGGGCCGAGGAACCAAACGCCTTGCTCACCATCGGAACCGGCGGGCGGATGGAGCCGAACCAGCGCGCCACAACGACGGAGCTGTTTGACGGGATCACGGCGCGCAGCCAGAACCACTGGCCGAGCCTCGAATACGATATCGGCACGCTGAATGCAAAGGTGGAAAAATTCCTGCCTGCAGGGTTTTACTACAAGACCTTCATCCATCCGCGCCCGTTCTGGAAGCACCTGTTCGAGCCGGTGATCCGCCAAAGTGCCGGTCTCGGGCCAGCGCCCACGGACCGCGACGAGGACCACTACGAGCACCTCTATCACCACACGGATGTTCTGGTGGTCGGTGGCGGTGTCGCGGGCTTGCAGGCGGCAATGACAGCAGCTGCGGGCGGCGCGCGCGTTCTGGTGATCGAGCAAACCGCGAACTGGGGCGGGCGTGCGCCCGTGGATGGCGGGGTGATTGATGGGCAGGGCCCTGATGGTTGGATTAAGGCGACCCGCGAAGCCCTGGAAAAGATGGAGAACGTCACGCTGCGCGCGCGCTGCATGGGTGCGGGCGTCTACGATCATGGTTATGCGCTCGCCTGTGAGCGTGTGGCGGACCATACGCCCGGTGACGGTCGACCGCGCCACCGGCTCTGGCGCATCCGCGCCAAGCAGATTGTGACCGCGACCGGTGCGCTGGAACGCCCGCTGTCTTTTTCCGGCAACGATGTCCCGGGGGTGATGCTGGCCTCTGCCGTACGCGACTATGTGACGAACTTTGCAGTGGCGCCGGGGCAGTGTCCGGTGATCGTGACCAACAATGATGATGCCTACCGGACTGCCCTGACCCTTCTGGATGCAGGGCTGACGGTTCCGGCGGTGCTGGACACCCGCGCCACGGCCGACGGGGTGCTTCCTGCGCTCGCGCGGGCGCGCGGCGTGCAGGTAAAGACCGGGCGCGGTATCGCAAGGGTTCTGGGGGGCGCGCGGGTCACAGGGGTCGCCGTTTGCCATGCGCAGGGCGATGGTGCCGAGGTTGAAGAGATTGCCTGCGATTGCGTTGCCATGTCTGGCGGCTGGTCGCCGGTTGTGCACCTGTGGTCGCACTGCGGGGGCAAGCTGTCGTGGGATGCTGCGCGGGTCTGTTTCAAACCTGATCCTGCCAAGGCGCCGACCGGGGCGGATGGATTGCCGTTTGTCATTCCCGCCGGGGCAGCCTCCGGTGCGCAGCACCTCGGGGCCGCGCTTGTCGATGCCGCCGAAGCGGGCGCATTGGCCGCGCAAAGGGTGGGGCATCCAAGTGGAGTTCGCGCGCCGGTATCAGAGGCCCCGCAGGAGGACCCGTCCGAACCGGTCTGGCTGCTGCCGAGCGCGGCCGGGCCGGAGTTGAGGTCGAAAATGTTCCTCGACTACCAGAACGATGTGAAGGTCTCAGACGTGCAATTGGCCGCGCAAGAAGGGTTCGAAAGCGTTGAACACACCAAGCGCTACACCACGCTTGGCATGGCAACTGATCAGGGAAAGCTCAGTAATATCAACGGTCTCGGGGTTCTATCCGGTGCATTGGGAGTGGACATCCCAGAGGTCGGGACAACGACTTTCCGACCGCCGTACACGCCCATTTCGATGGGCGCGATTGCCGGGGAGGCACGGGCGGAGCTGTTTCAGCCGGTTCGGCAAACGCCATTGCACGACTGGCATGACGCGCATGGGGCCTATTGCGAACCTGTCGGCCATTGGCGACGCCCCTACTGTTTCTTGCAGGGCGATGAGACGCCCGAGCAGGCCGTCACCCGCGAGGTGCTGGCGACCCGCACGGGTGTCGGGCTGCTGGATGCGTCGACACTGGGCAAGATCCTCGTCAAGGGGCCCGACGCCGGCAGGTTCCTCGACATGCTCTACACCAACATGATGAGCACGCTACCGGTCGGAAAATGTCGCTATGGGCTGATGTGCTCTGAAAACGGGTTCTTGATGGATGACGGTGTCGTGGCGCGCCTGTCGGAGGACACATGGCTATGCCATACCACGACCGGAGGTGCAGACCATATCCACGCGCATATGGAAGACTGGTTGCAATGCGAGTGGTGGGATTGGCAGGTCTTTACCCAGAACGTGACAGAGCAGTACGGTCAGATCGCGGTTGTCGGGCCTAAGGCGCGCGACGTACTGCAAGGCCTGGGTGGGATCGATGTATCAAGGTCCGCGTTGCCCTTCATGCAGTTTGTGGACGGCGATCTTGCCGGCATTCCGGTGCGCGTGTTCCGGATCAGTTTCTCCGGTGAGTTGAGCTATGAGATTGCCGCGCCCGCAGGCCAGACCCGCGCCCTGTGGGACAAGTTACTCAAGGCTGGGGAGCCCCACGGGATCACGCCCTACGGGACAGAAGCGCTGCATGTCATGCGGGCCGAAAAGGGGTTCATCATGATCGGGGATGAGACCGACGGAACGGTCATACCGCAGGATTTGAACCTTGATTGGGCTCTGTCGAAGAAAAAGGACGACTACCTGGGCAAGCGAGCGCATCTGCGGGCCCACATGGCAAACCCGGACCGTTGGAAACTGGTGGGTCTGGAAACGCTTGACGCGTCGGTCCTGCCGGACGGGGCCTATATCGTGGGCGCGGGCCGCAATGCGAACGGCCAGCGCGTGACCGAAGGGCGGGTAACCTCCAGCTACCGCTCACCGACGTTGAAACGCGGTATCGCAATGGCTCTGCTGCACCGCGGCCCCGAGCGGCTGGGAGAGGTCGTGCAAGCCACGTCGGAGACCGGGGGGCGCATTGCGGCGCGCGTTGTCGACCCGGTTTTCTACGACAAGAACGGGGATCGGCAGAATGTCTGAAGACATGATCTTGCGGCGCTGGGAGCCCTGCGGAATGCTGGCCATTCGTGCCGACCTCTCCTTGCACGCTGCCCAGATCGAAGCGGCGTTGTCGCTGCCGGTGCCAGACACGTTGGGCCTGGCTTCGGGCAATGGCGAGGCGCTTGCATGGTTCTCACCCGATGAACTGCTGCTGGTCTGCTCTGCGAATGATGTGGAACGGCATCAATCCTCGATTGCCGAGGCACTTAAGGGGACGCATCATTTGTTGGCGGATGTTTCGGACATGCGCGCAGGGTTTACCTTATCAGGGCCGCGTGTACGCGAGGTTCTGTCCAAGCTCGTGCCCATGGACGTGCATCCGGACGTTCTTGTGCCCGGTCGGGTCAGGCGAACCCAGTTGGGGCAAGTCGCCGCCGCCCTCTGGTTGACCGAGGAGAGCCGGGCGGAAATCATCTGCTTTCGATCTGTGTTCGCATACGTTGGCACGGCGCTTGCGAAAGCCGCCGATCCGCGAGCGGCAATCGCCGGGTAAGGGAAATGATCGGTGCGCGGCCTTGACCTTGGCCCGGCGAACCCTCTTATTTCCAACACGAGTACAAACGCGCGAGAGGGGCCCAAAATGGCTTTCGAACTTCCTGATCTTCCTTATGCTCACGACGCCTTGGCGGACAAAGGCATGTCAAAAGAGACACTGGAGTATCATCACGACCTGCACCACAAGGCCTATGTCGACAACGGCAACAAGCTGATCGCTGGCACCGAGTGGGACGCCAAGTCGATGGAAGAGATCATCAAGGGCACCTATGACGCAAACGCCGTCGCACAGAATGGTATCTTCAACAACATCAGCCAGTTGTGGAACCACAACCAGTTCTGGGAGATGATGGGACCGGGCGACAGCGCGATGCCGGGCGAACTGGAAAAAGCGCTGGTCGAAGCCTTCGGGTCGGTCGACGAATTCAAGTCACAGTTCTCGGCCGCGGGCGCGGGCCAGTTCGGCTCCGGTTGGGCGTGGCTGGTGCAAAACGCCGACGGATCGCTGGCGGTCACGAAGACCGAGAACGGCGTGAACCCGGTCTGTTTCGACCAGACGGCACTTCTTGGTTGCGACGTGTGGGAGCATTCCTACTACATCGATTTCCGCAACAAGCGCCCAGCCTATCTGACCAACTTCCTCGACAACCTGGTCAACTGGGAAAACGTCGCCAGCCGCATGGCCTGACGCGTTATACGACTAGAAAATAAGCAAGCGCCCCGAATGTCTTTTCGGGGCGCTTACGGATTAAGCTGATATGGTTTGAATAAGGATAGTATTTGGACGGAATGGTTAACAACATCGCTCGACTTGCTAACTTCTCACGTAGAAGCCAGTCACCAGTGAAAGAGCCACGATGTCCTCCGATTTTTCCTATTTGATTGAGAAAATCCGAAATGCCGAGTTCCGAACGGAGCCGTTCAAGCACATCTATATCGAAGACTTTTTCGATGAAAAACATTTTGCCGAACTAAGTCAGTCGCCTGAGATAAACCTGAGCGAGCAAAACAGCGATCCAGAACTGTTCGATGCCTTGGACTCCGCCGGTTACAAGGCTATCGAGTTTCCGGGATGCATCACCGATCGCAAGAAGTACATGACTTGGCGGCAAAGCGATCGAAAGAAATCGCGGAGCTCGTCTACCGAAGGGTTTGGCATGACCCTGCGGCTTTACGAACCCAAGAGCAAGATCGTTAAAGAGGTCAAGGATTTTGTAACCGGACCCGAGTTCAATCTGGCAATTGCCGAGAAATTCAATCTGGATTTTGGGGCTTGTAAGGTGGATGGTGGTATCCAGAAATATCTCGACGGGTATGAGATCAGCCCGCACCCTGATATCCGCCGCAAAGCCGCAACATTCATGGTGAATATCAACCCGAGCGAAAAGTCCGCGGCAGCCAATCATCACACCCATTACATGGCTTTCCGCTCCGAGCGGACATATGTGCGGAGTTTCTGGGAAGGTAATCCGAAGATCGATCGCTGCTGGGTGCCTTGGGATTGGTGCGATACGAAATACCAGCAAACGGCGAACAATTCGATTGTTATCTTCGCGCCTGCAGATGACACTATTCATGCTGTCAAAGCGTCTTATGACCACCTTGTCACGCAGCGCACTCAGCTTTACGGCAACCTTTGGTACAAGTCGGTTGAGATTGACAAGAGCTTACCCTGGGAACAGGTGGATCTTCTAAATCAGAGATCGTTGTCGCTCGCAAAAGGCGGGCTTAAATCAGCAATTCCAGTGCCTGTGAAGCGGCGACTCAAGAAGCTTCAAAAGGCGCTCACCTCGTCCAACAGCGTCGGTCAACGAAATTGAGCCTAAGTTCTTATCGGTTGACGCAAAGCCCAGGTGCCGGAAAGGGCTAACCGGCTTTGCGTTTTCCGATCAAGGCCGGATGCTACGGCTGTTCTGAGCGCCTTGGATGACCACCTGCGAGATGCCTTCGAGCCTCTGGTCGCTCAGGAACAGGCCGACGACCACTTCGCGGGAGCGGTTGGTCCCGGGCGGTTGGGCAAACTGCGGCTCGGCGATGCGAAACTCGTAGCTCATGGTTCGGCTGTCGGTCTCCGCATCGATGGAAACGAGTTCTGCTGCCCACCAGCCCTGGCTTGGCGGAAGGCCGGTCGCGGTGATGATCACGCCTCCCGGCACGCGGTCGCGGCGCGTGCTGGTTACGGTACTGACCAGATCGCGGACTTCGCGGATTTCTCGGTCCGGCACCGGTTCCAGACGCTCGATATCGGGTTCGCCACCACACGCAGCCAACCCGATCACGCATCCAAGCAAAACTGCAACTCGCACGCGCTGCCTCCTTCGACCCTAACCAGCCCGCACTGCCTATCCGATCGCCATCGTCTTGAAAAGCCCGGCGAAGGCCGCATCGCCTCTGGACGCCACGGCGTACACGACTTACGTCCACCACAAGCCGACAGACGAGGATGCGCATGGCCACCGAAGCATTTGAGGAGATCGCGGAAACCTTCGAGTTTCTGGACGACTGGGAAGACCGCTATCGTCATGTCATCGATATGGGGAAGGCGATGCCGCCACTCGATGACGCGGTCAAGGTGCCGGCAACGAAGGTTGACGGGTGCGCAAGTCAGGTCTGGCTGTTGCCCAAGATCGAAGGGCAGGGGCCGCAGGCCGTGTTCTCATTCGACGGGGAAAGCGACGCGATGATCGTGAGGGGCCTGATCGCCGTGCTTCGAGCGTTGTACTCGGGGCTTACGGTGGCCGAAGTGACAAAGGTCGATGCGCAAGCGGAGCTGGGGCGTCTTGGTTTGCACGACCACTTGTCGGCACAGCGGTCGAACGGCGTACGCGCGATGGTCGAGCGGATTAACCTGCTTGCGACGAAAGCCATCGCCGCAAGCTAGAGCCCGCCAGCGTCAGGCTGCGACTTCTGCAAGAGAGCTTTTGGGGTTGATACCCAAAGCGGCACAGATGTCCCGCGTCAATTCCGGCTTGTTCAGAGTATAGAAGTGCAGATCTTCGATACCCTCGTCGATCAGCGTGCTGCACATTTCGGTTGCGAGGCTGATCGCCAGAAGTTCTTCGCGCCCGTCGCGGGTCGCGGCGGCAAAGGCTTCGTCCAGCCAACCGGGCACCTGCGTGCCACACCGTGCCGCGAAATTGCGGGTCTTTGACCAGTTCTCGATCGGCAGGATGCCGGGCAGGATCGGCGCAGTGATGCCTGCGGCGGCACAGCGGTCGCGGAAGCGCAGGAAATTCTCGACATCAAAGAAGAACTGCGTGATCGCAGAGGATGCGCCCGCGTCGATCTTGCGTTTCAGGTAATCCACGTCCGCTTGAGCGTTCGCAGCTTCCGGATGGGTGTCGGGATAGGCGCCGACGCGCAGGGTGAACTTGCCGGTGCTTGCCAGCGCTTCAATCAGTTCGACGGAGTTCGCAAACCCGCCCTCAGCGGGCGTGAAATGCGTCTGGCCCTTGGGAGGATCGCCGCGCAGCGCCACGATGTCGGACACGCCCGCGGCTGCGTAACTTTCGGCGATCTCGAGCGTTTCCTCTCTGGTGGCATCGACGCATGTCAGGTGCGCTGCAACCTTTACCCCGTAGTTCTGGCCGATTGTGGCCACCGCATCGTGGGTTAGCTTGCGCGTCGTGCCACCGGCCCCGTAGGTGACCGAAACGAAGGTCGGATCCAGGGGCGCCAGCGTTTGGACCGTGTCCCACAAGCGAAAGGACGCTTGAAGGGATTGCGGCGGAAAGAATTCAAAAGAAACGCGGGGGCCGGACATCGGAAACCTCTGATTGCTGCGTTGGTCTTGTCGCACGGGACAAAACCTGAGACAATTTCATAATCTTCAATACCTTCATGAGGGCGGCTCAGATACATGCATCTGGAATTCCGACACTTGCGGACGATCCGCGCAATCCACGAAGCCGGAGGCCTCGCGCGAGCGGCCGATACTCTCAATATCACGCAATCGGCTTTGTCTCATCAGATCAAGGGGTTGGAGGATCAAGCTGGTGTTGAACTCTTCGTGCGCCGATCAAAACCCTTGAAGCTTTCGGCCGCTGGCATGCGGCTCCTGCGGCTGGCGGAGCAGGTGTTGCCCCAGATCGAGGCGCTGGAAGATGAATTCGCCGGGTTGCGTGCGGGCAAGACAGGGCGGTTGCACATCGCGATTGAATGCCACGCATGCTTCGAGTGGCTGTTCCCGGTGCTGGAACAGTTCCGCAAGGCGTGGCCGGATGTTGATGTGGATATTCGCCCGGGCCTGCAGTTCCACGCTTTGCCTGCCCTGCAACGCGAAGAGGTCGATCTGGTTGTCTCGTCCGATCCCGAGGATTTGCACGGAGTGGATTTCACGCCGCTATTCGACTATGAACCCGTTTTCGTCGCGTCCAGTCAGAACCCACTGGCACAAAAGGATTTTGTCACGGCGGAGGACTTTCGCGACCAGATGCTGATTACCTATCCGGTAGAACGTTCGCGGCTGGATGTTTTCACCGAACTCCTGCTACCGGCCGGGGTAGAACCAAAGGGCGTGCGTCAGGTCGAGTTGACGGCTGTCATCCTTCTGCTCGTGGCGTCGAACCGGGGCGTGGCGGTCCTGCCGGACTGGGTCGTGCGGGAGGTGCGCTACAATTCCGACTACGTGACGCGCCCCCTGACGCAGACCGGTGTGACCAAGAGGCTTTACGCGGCGACCCGAACGGACGAGACCACGTTGCCATACATGGCGCATGTGCTGCGTCTTGCCCGCACCGAACCGCTGAAGTTGCAGCGCGCACCGGAACTTGTCTAGACGCTGCGGAGGGTCGGCAGAATCTCGCGGGCGATCAGCCCCATCAGGTCGCTGAAGTATCCGCCCGATCGGGCTGGACGCGTCGGGTCGGACGTGATCGCGATAACGGTCTGTCGCTCCGGCAGGATGCACAGGATCTGCCCGCCATAGCCGCGTGCCAGTGAAAACCGCGTGCCATCTGCGCGTCCGAGGAACCAGCCGTACCCATAGCCAAGCCCGGACCAGCGCGACCGGGTGCGCGGTTGCATGGAGGCCGCGATCCAGTCGCGGCTCAGCACGCTGCCATCGTCGGTTGCCACCATCTCGCCGATCCTGAGCATGTCTTCAGGACGCAGTGCCATTTCGTTGCCACCCAGATAGTACCCCTGTGGGTCGCGGGTCCATGCAGGGATATCTATGCCAAGAGGGTCGCCCACCCAGTCGCGCATAATCGTCAGCAATGTCCTGCCCGACGCCTCCGCCAGAGCCGCGCCAAGGATGTGAAAGCTGCCGGTGGAATAGAGCATCCCTGACCCCGGTTCGGCCACGAACGGACGCGAGAGGGCATCTGCAACCCAATTGCGGCTGGACACCCAATCCCCGTAATTCGCCCCGGACGTGCGTTCCAGCCCGGCTTGCATCGTCACAAGATTTGCAAGGGTCAGGTCCGCGACGCGCGGGTCAGCCCCGGTCGGGATAAGGGCCGGGGCCACATCGCCAAGGCGCTCGTTCACGCCTGCAACCACCCCCCGATCCAGTGCGGCGCCAAGGCACAGGGCCACGAGGCTTTTGGAGACCGATTTTACGGGGGCCGCACGCGCCAGTGACGGGCCGCGAAACGCCTCTGCAAGAACGGTTTCGTTGCGCACTGAAATGCTCAGGCTGTGCAACTGGTCCAACGCGCCCGCCGCCGCCCGAAGACGTGCCGTGGAAACGGTCTGCGCCCGAAGGTGGACGGGCGCGGCAAGGGCAAGAGCGGCTGTCGATCCTGCAAGAAGCGTGCGTCGGCAAATCATACTCTTGACCTGCGCTTTCCCGCGCCAATTTGCCAGTCAAACCCGTGTGAAGGGCGCGCGTATTCGGGGTTGGCAGTCTGTCCGCACCGCTCTATACGCGGGCGCTGGACGTCAGGAGAGCAGTCATGGCCATTGGTAGCGCGAACCTCAACATCATGATCAAAGCCGCCCGCTTGGCAGGGCGCTCGCTGGTCAAGGATTTCCGCGAGGTCGAAAACCTTCAGGTCTCCATGAAGGGGGCCGGGGATTTCGTCAGCCGTGCCGATACGCGGGCCGAGGAAATCCTGAAAGAGGCCTTGATGGAGGCGCGCCCGAATTACGGTTGGCTGGGGGAAGAAACCGGCGGGGCGGAGGGCAAGGATCCGACGCGTCGCTGGATCGTCGATCCGCTGGACGGGACCACGAATTTTCTCCACGGCATGCCGCATTGGGCGGTCTCGATCGCGCTTGAGCACAAGGGCGAGGTTGTCGCCGGTGTGGTGTTTGATGCCGCCAAGGACGAGATGTTCTTTGCTGAAAAAGGGCAGGGCGCCTGGATGAACCAGCAACGCCTGCGCGCCTCGGGGCGGCGCCATATGGTTGAGGCGGTATTTGCAACGGGACTTCCGTTCGCTGCGAACAAACACCTGCCAGCCACTCTCGGGGACCTCGCCCAGCTTTTGCCGACTTGCGCGGGCGTGCGCCGCTGGGGAGCCGCTGCGCTCGACCTCGCCTATGTCGCGGCCGGACGCTACGACGGGTATTGGGAGCGCGGTTTGAACGCATGGGACATCGCCGGTGGGGTCATCATCGCGCGCGAGGCCGGCGCGCTGGTCGAACCTGTGGTGCCGGGCGAAAGCCTGCTGGCATCGGGCAGTCTGATCGCTGCCAATGAGCCGTTGTTTGATCCGTTTGCAAAGATCATTCGGGCACGCTGATCATTTGCGACGCCGCACGGTTGGCACGCTGCTGCCGCCGATCCTGTAACGCGCTTCCGGATGATCGGGGTGGCCATCGGTGCGTTTCCAGAATTCCGGACCGCCCAGTTTTAACCACAACGGCAGGATCAGGACGACACCTGCCACGAACCCGCCCGCATGCGCCCAGTAGGCGACACCACCGGCATCAGCGGGTGTTGCCGCGCCGCTGAACACCTGAAGCCCGAACCACACGCTCAAGACGATCCAGGCCGGGATCGGCACGATCTTGAAGATGATGACTATGATGAAGAGGATATCGACCCGCGCCTTTGGAAACAGCAGCAGATAGCCACCCAGCACCCCCGCAATCGCGCCGGACGCGCCGACCATGGGAATTGTGCTGTCGGGATTGGACATGACTTGCGCCAGGCCTGCTCCGATGCCTGACAACAGGTAGAAGCCCAGAAACTTCGCATGCCCAAGCTCATCTTCCATGTTGTCACCGAAGATCCACAGGTACAGCATGTTTCCCGCCAAGTGCATGATCCCGCCATGCAGAAACATCGACGTGAAGACGGACGACGCGCCCGATCCTTGGCTGAACACCGCCGGCACCAGCCCCCATGTGTCGAAGAACGCCGCTGCCTGCGCCTGCGACGCGAGGAGCGGATAGTAGCTGATGAACACCACCACGTTGACCGCGATCAAGGCATAGGTCACGTAGGGTGTGCGTTCGGAGGGGTTATGATCTCTGATCGGAAACATGCGCGCAGTGGGACCTGTCCGCGTGGTGTGCGTCAAGGGCAAAGCCGAAGCCCCGGAAAACTTGCACTGGATTTTCGCACAAGGTGCGTCACACTTCGGGCCGGAGGATCCCATGAAATCACTTTTTCTGGCACTTGGTCTGACGATGGTCGGCACGGCGTGTGTTTTTGCGGGCTGTCCCGCGGCGGTCGATCGCAGTGAAGAGTTGAAGCGCCTGCGCGCCCACGTACAAGCGGCCGAAACGGAAATGGAAGGCCGTATCTACGATCGCCAGATGTGGGAGATCTGGACAACCGCACCTGATGCGAAGGCGCAAGAACTGCTGGATGCAGGCATGCGAAGCCTCCGCGTGGCTGACTACGACGCGGCGCTTGCAGAGCTCGATGCGTTGGTCGCCTATTGCCCGGATTATGCCGAAGGGTGGAACCAGCGGGCCTTTGTTCATTTCCTGCGTCAGGACTACGATGCGGCCCTCGCCGATTTGGACCGGACCCTTGGCCTGAATCCTGATCACACAGGCGCTTTGTCGGGCAAGGCGCTCAGCCTGATCGGTATGGGGCGCGTGGGCCTGGCACAAGACACGTTGCGGCGGGCTGTTGCTTTGAACCCGTGGCTGCCAGAACGGCGCCTTCTGACGGCACCGCCCGGAGCGCCGCTTTAGGTAATTTTGGCTTGTCCTGCCGCGCCGTTTTGCCTACGCCCGACACCGTGCGGGCGTGGCGGAATGGTAGACGCATCGGACTTAAAATCCGTGGGCCGCAAGGCCGTGTGGGTTCAAGTCCCACCGCCCGCACCATCTTTAGTCGAACCGTATCCGGTCGTTTCGTACCAACCACTGCCCGTCCACTGTGAAGGGAATCGAGCTGCCTGAGAGGGGCGCATCGCGTGTTCCGGGCGTCTGGACATGAAGGTGGAGATGCGGTTGCGTGGTGTTCCCGGAGTTTCCGACGCGACCAAGAGGGGCACCGGTTTCAACGGCGTCTCCAGGTTTCACGTCGACGCTGCCGCGGCGCAGGTGTGCCAAAACGACGTGGTTTCCGCCGCATTCGAGGATCACGTGGTTGCCCGCTAAGTCTGTCCGGTCCCGCGTCGGCGGGGCCATGTCTGGAAGATCGTCGCGCGCGGTCAGAACCTGTCCGCTACAGGGCGCCAATACGGCTCTGTTCCAGATCGTGTAGTCGGACGTTGCGCCCGGCGCGCGCAGGGGACCGGTTTGCCACAACGGTCCCAAAGCCAGAAAATCCACCGCGTATTTCTGGCCTGAAAACCTTGCTGCGTTTTCTGAGGTCAGCACGAACGCGGCGTGGGCATTGCGCGTTGCCGATGCGCCCGCATGAACCGCGAGGTACGCCCCCGGCTCGAGCGGCGCAGCGAGGTCCACGAGCGCCGCGCCTTCTGGCGGGCGGGGATCATCTACAAGAGTGGCAATCAACACGGCGGCAGAACCAGCGCAGGCCAAACCGCCACCCGCGAGGGCAAGTACGCCCAGGCGTCGCGTTGGCAGTGTAGGGGCTGGGCGTCGGAACGCCGCGCAGGTTCCAAGGCCGAGGAACGCGACGTAGACCCACAGTGCCCATAGTGGCGGCATCGTCCAGGCCACCGCGAGAGCAGCGAACCAGAACAGCATTCCAAGCGCCACCACCCAGACAGCCCGAGTCAACCGGCTCATCGGCGGAAAGACGACCATGCAGACCAGGACCAGAGGCAGCAGCAGCTGTAATCCGGCGCTGGTGGCTGTCATGAGCGGCCTTACTTGAAGTTGCGGCTGTCCTTGATCTGATCCCACGCCCAGACGACTTCCTGGAGTTTTTCCTCGTCGCTCCGGTCACCTCCGTTCATGTCGGGGTGCAGGACCTTGATCAGCGCCTTGTAGGATTTGCGGATCTCTGCCTTGCTCCAGTGATCCTTGGCTTCCAGCAGTTCGACCGCCCGGCGCTCGGTCGGGGGCAGGCGGCGGGTGCCGGTGATCGACTTTCCCGGATTGCGCGTCGCGTTTTCACCCAGCACCTGATGGGCGTCGTCGACCCCCAGCCGGGCCCAGGCGCGTTCCTCGGTCGATTTGCGGAACGGCTTCGTCTCGCGTTCCCAGACGCGGTCCTTGTCCATGCGCTTGGCCATTTCCTCTTCGGACTGGCCGTTGAAGAAATTCCACTTCAGATTGTATTCGCGCACGTGTTTCTGACAGAACCAGAAATACTCGTCCAACGTATCCGGGGATTTCGGCGCGCGGTACTTGCCCGCTTCATTGCAGCCCTCATGCTCGCAGACCCGCTTGGAGGTTTCGAACGCACCCGACATGCCCCGCCGTCCGCGCGGATTTTTCTTCTTGGACGACGACACGGACATGTCAAAACCAAAGGGATCGCTTTTACTCATAGGACCTCACCTTTCCGACTCGGAAGCGACAGTCTAGAGCATCTCGCGACAGAGCAAAGAGGATTGCGACAAAATGGGTGTGAAAACCGAAATCGAGACACGGCTACAGACCGCCTTCGCGCCCCGCGTGCTTGTGGTGATCGACGAAAGCGAAAAGCATCGCGGTCATTCAGGGTTTCAAGAGGGGGGCGAAAGCCATTGGCAGGTGGAGATTGCATCCGACGCGTTCAAGGGCATGAGCCGGATCGCACGCCACCGGGCCGTACATGATGCACTGGGAAAAGACCTCGTGGGCCGCATACACGCCCTTGGTCTGACGATCCGCGACTAGTCGCGACTTGCGATCAGCGGATCCGTGTCGGCTCCGCGTCTTGGCGTGCTTCGGTCGCCTTTTATGGTCCGCAGAAGGCCCAGAACCTCGCGCTTGTTCTTCGGGTCCTGCGCGCCCGGATCCTCAGATATCGGCGTCGCATGGGGCTGATCATGCGCGGCCTCGGGGGCAGTCGGTACTGACGTTGCCGTGGTGGCATCCTGTGGTTTTGGCTGCGGCGTCAGCGTGCCTTCTGTTGCCGATGTGTCCGGCTCAGGAAGCGTGACCGGCACGGGCACGGCGGCGACGGGCGCCGTTTCGGCTTCGGACCGGGGCAGGGCGCGGCGAAAGACCAGCATGTTGTGAAAGCGCGTCGAGCGCGAGGTCAGGCCCACGCGTTCCTCGGCTGGCAGCGTTTCGGCGCGCACGTACTCCCATCCCTCTTGGGCCATCTCGTTCATCGCCAGCTCCAGAGCGTGCGCGAACCGGTCTTCGGAGGTCCGAAGCCCCTTGGCTTTCTGGCCCTTCACCGGAGCCGGACGGATCTTGTATTCGTACATCGCACACCCTTTCATGAACGCGGTGCCGGCAAACCGCATGGTCCGCGCGCAGGCCTATGGTACGGTATGACGCCGGCCATCATTGGCCAAGCCGGATCATCCGAACCGCGGTCGCTGTCGTCATATCGGAAACGACGCGTCCTGCTACGCAAGATTTGCGGCGTTTTTAGGTCACTACAGCCTGATGCCGGCTGGTTCAAAGCCCCAGTTTCGCGCTGACGATCTCGTTCACCGCCTTCGGGTTGGCCTTGCCCCCCGTGGCTTTCATGACCTGGCCAACGAACCATCCCGCAAGCTTCGGGTTCTGTTGCGCCTTCTCTACCTGCGCGGGGTTGGCAGCGATGATCTCATCCACCGCAGCTTCGATCGCGCCGGTATCGGTGACCTGCTTCATCCCCTTTTCTTCGACAATCCGGGCTGGGTCGCCCCCTTCGGTATAGACGATCTCGAACAGGTCCTTGGCGATCTTGCCCGAGATATCTCCGGCCTTGATCAGCTTGATGATCCCTGCAAGCTGTGCAGGATCGACCGGGCTTTCGGTGATATCGTGGTCTTCTTTCTTGAGACGACCAAACAGTTCGTTGATGACCCAGTTGGCGGCCAGTTTGCCGTCGCCTGCCTCGGCCGCGACCTTTTCGAAATAGGCCGCGTTGTCGGTTTCCGCCGTCAGGACCGAGGCGTCATAATCCGACAGGCCGAAGCTTTCGATGAACCGCGATTTTTTCTGGTCGGGCAGTTCCGGCAGCGCGCTGGCGATGTCATCCACCCAGGCCTGTTCAATCTCGAGCGGCAGCAGATCTGGGTCGGGGAAGTAGCGGTAATCGTGTGCTTCCTCCTTGGATCGCATGGACCGCGTCTCTCCCTTGTCGGGATCGTACAGGCGGGTTTCCTGGTCCACGCGACCGCCGTCCTCGACAATCGCGATCTGGCGGCGTGCCTCGTAGTCGATAGCGGCCTGAATGAACCGCAAGGAGTTCATGTTCTTGATCTCGCAGCGTGTGCCCAGATGGGAAAAATCCTGCGTTTCCTGATACTTCTCATAGTCGCCGGGACGGCAGACGGACACGTTCACGTCCGCGCGCAGGTTGCCGTTCTGCATGTTGCCGTCGCAGGTGCCCAGGTAGCGCATGATCTGCCGCAGCTTGCTGACATAGGCGGCGGCTTCTTCGGGGCCGCGAATGTCGGGGCGGCTGACGATCTCCATCAATGCGACGCCGGTGCGGTTCAGGTCGACAAAGGACATGTGCGGATCCATGTCATGGATCGATTTGCCTGCATCCTGCTCAAGGTGAATACGCTCGATCCGAACGACCCGCGCGGTGCCATCGCCCATCTCGACCAGCACTTCGCCTTCTCCCACGATGGGGTGATAAAGCTGGCTGATCTGGTAGCCCTGCGGCAGATCGGGGTAAAAGTAGTTCTTGCGGTCAAAGGCCGAACGAAGGTTGATTTCCGCCTTCAGGCCGAGGCCGGTGCGGACGGCCTGCGCGACGCACTCCTCGTTGATGACCGGCAGCATGCCCGGCATACCCGCATCCACGAAGGCGACGTTCGAGTTCGGCTCTGCGCCGAACAGGGTCGAGGCGCCGGAAAACAACTTGGCATTGGTGGCAACCTGCGCGTGCACCTCCAACCCGATGACCAGTTCCCAGTCCTCTTTGGCACCGGCGATCACTTTGGGTTTGGGCGTCTCATAGGTCAGGTCGAGCATCTTCGCCTCATTCGTCTGGTTTGCGCGATTTTCTAGGGGACAGGGCAGCGCGGGGCAAGGCGGAAACCGGCCCATGGGACATGCGATGCCTTGTTTCGGCGTAACTCTGCGCGCAAGACTGACAAAGCAATGATCAAAGGGCAGTCCATGCGGGCAATCTTGGCAATCGGGGCGTGTCTGGCCCTTGTCGCGTGCGGTGATACGGCGGCGGAGGAACCATCGAGGGGGGTGGCTGATCTTCCCATGCGGTGGGACTTTCATCCGCGCAGCGAGGCGTGGACGGAAGCCAGCCTTGCCGCGCTGGAGGCCCACGGCGCGCCGCTCGCAACGGTTGTTCCCGAGGATATTGCGATGTGGTGTCCCGCCTATCCCGAGGGGGAGAAGGCGCAGCGCGACGCGTTCTGGACAGGGCTTTTGTCAGCGCTGGCCAAGCACGAGAGCACATGGAACCCGCAAGCGGTTGGTGGGAATGATCAGTGGTTCGGGCTCGTCCAGATTTCGCCAGCAACGGCAAGGGGGTAAGGGTGTGACGCCCGATCTGGCGAGGCGCTGAAGAACGGCCCTGCAAACCTGTCCTGCGCGATCCGCATCATGGCGGTGACCGTGCCGCGAGACGGTGTGGTGTCCGCCGGGCGCGGCGGTGTGGCCGCCGATTGGGCCCCGTTCCTGAGCGAGACCAAGCGCAACGACATGATCGCCTGGACCCGCGCGCAGCCCTACTGCGCTGGCTAGGCACACTGTCATGTGAGCGAGACGTCAACTTCGTGATTGTCCCTTTGACTGCGCGCGCCTACCATTAGATCAAATTCGCAGGAGCCATTTTCGGGAGGGGTGGTCGCTTGCTCGATGTCTCTCACAACGGCTGGTTGGTCGCCGCGTCGCTTGCGGTGGCGCTTATGGCCGGCTTCACTGGGCTCAGCCTGACCAAGGGGGCCTCGGCGCTGGCTATCGGTCCGCGCAAGACCCGTGTGGCGATGGCGGCGGTGGCGCTGGGGGGCGGCATCTGGGCGATGCACTTCGTGGCGATGCTGGGCCTGCAACTGCCGATCCTGTTCTATTACGACCCGTTGGTCACGCTGATCTCGGCGCTTCTTGCGATTCTGATCGTGGGTATCGCGCTGATATGCCTGCACTTTTTCCAAAGAACGCCCCGCAATCTGACGGCGGCCGGGATTTGCATCGGGGCCGGGATTCCGGTGATGCACTACATCGGTATGTCGGGGATGGAGCTGTGCCAGCCGCGCTACACGTTGTGGGGCGTTGCTGGGGCCGGTGTCGCCTCGGTCCTGCTGAGTGTCGGAGCGGTCTGGGTGGCTTACGGGTCGCGGACCAAGCGAAACATCCTGCTGGGGACCCTCTGCTTTGGGCTGGCGGTATTCGCGGTGCATTTCCTGGCCATGGCGGGCACGTCATTTGTCGCCTTGCCGGAGGCGACATCGGCTGGCCCCGTCATCGGAAATGAGACGCTGGCCCTGATCGTGGCGGTGATTGCGTTCGTGATTTGCGGCAGCTTCCTGCTGTCTGGCGTGTCGTTCCTTCCGGAGACGTCACTGCAAGAAAGTAACGAAAATGCAGAGGATTACGACGCGCAGTTAAAGCATCCGGATCACGTGGCGCCTGCCACTGTCTTGCAGATCCCCTACGAACTTGACGGGCGCACGCTGTTCGTTGACAGCGCCGAAGTCACCGCGATCCGCGCGGAGGGGCACTACACGCTGATCTACGCGGATGGGAAGAAACTGTTCTGCCCCTGGTCGATCTCAGAGGCGGAAAAACGGTTGCCGAGCGGTCAATTCGTCAGGGCGCATCGAAGTTACCTTGTGAACCCGGCGCATGTGACCGGGTTTGAGCGCAAGAAGGACAACGGCGTGGTGTTCTTCGAGCGTGCGGGACAGACCGAAAAAGTCCCTGTGAGCCGGTCGCGGTTGCAGGATGTGCGCTTGGCCCTCGGCCTCGTCTGAGCCGCTGCTTTTTTACATTTTGTAGCAGTCCCGAATGGCGGTTTTCACAAAACGCCACAAAACAAGGGTGTGCGCACGCATTCGCATTTCGTGCAGGCCATTCGCATTTCGTGAAATCGGCGCCTCCGTCCGTTGGTCAGCGCTGTGACTGCGGCAGGCGGTCGCACTAGCCTCTGCGCAGTATACGATGGCGCACGAACGCCACCGACAGGGAGGATTACCATTCATGATACCACCGGCCTTTGAGTATCATCGGCCGCAGGACGTTGCGTCTGCGGTGCAGATCTTGGCAGACCAGGGCGACGAGGCGCGCTGCCTCGCGGGCGGGCATAGCCTGATCCCGATGATGAAGCTGCGGATGGCCGCGGTCGAGCATCTGGTCGATTTGCAGGACATTGCCGAGATGAAGGGCATCACCGTCGAGGGCGGGCAGGTGCGCATCGGCGCGATGGTCACGCAGCATGAGTTGATCACCTCGGACGCGCTGGCAAGTGCCGCTCCGATCCTCCGGGAAGCCGCGCTTCAGATCGCCGATCCGCAGGTCCGGTACATGGGCACCCTGGGCGGGAACGTTGCCAATGGCGATCCGGGCAATGACATGCCGGGGCTGATGCAGGCGCTCGACGCGACCTTCCATCTGCACGGGCCGGATGGCGCGCGCGACGTGGCGGCGCGGGAGTTCTACGAGGCGGCCTACATGACCGCGCGCGAGGATGAGGAGATCCTGACCGCGATCACCTTCGCGCCGCACGCGCCTGGCTATGCCTATGAAAAGCAGAAGCGCAAGATCGGTGACTATGCCACCGCCGCTGCCGCCGTTCTGATCGAGAAAGACGGGATGGTCGCCGGCAAGGCCGTGGTTGCGATGACCAACCTCAGCGATGTGCCGGTCTATTCCGAAGCCGCAGGCGCGGCGCTGGTCGGCACGGCCTGCGACGCGGGCGCGATGAAAGCCGCGATCGACGCGATGCTGAACGACATTGACCCCAACGAAGACAACCGTGGCCCGGTCGAGTTCAAGCGACATGTGGCCGGTGTGATCCTGAGCCGTGCGATCTCGCGCGCGTGGGACAGAGCATAAGGAGACCTGAGCATGGGTACGAGAATGCACATCAAGATGACGGTGAACGGCAAGGAAGAGGAGCTTCTGGCCGAACCGCGCGAACTGCTGATCTACGTCCTGCGGGAAAAGCTGAACCTGACCGGCCCGCATGTGGGCTGTGAGACGTCCCATTGCGGGGCCTGCACGGTGGAAATGAACGGCAAGTCCGTCAAATCGTGCACGGTTCTGGCCGCGCAGGCCCATGGGGCGGAGATCACCACGATCGAAGGTCTGGGCACGCCGGACGACCTGCATGTGTTGCAAACCATGTTCAAGGAGCATCACGGGTTGCAGTGTGGCTATTGCACGCCGGGCATGATCACCCGCGCGCACCGGCTTTTGCAGGAAAACCCCAATCCGACCGAGGAAGAGGTCCGGTTCGGAATGGCGGGCAACCTCTGCCGCTGCACCGGGTACCAGAACATCGTCAAATCCATCATGGCCGCCGCGGCTGAGATGAACTCCGCCAAGGAGGCCGCAGAATGAATGACATGACCCCCACCCGCGAGGAGCGGGTCGAGAAACTCAAAGGTCTGGGCAGCTCGCGCAAGCGAGTTGAAGACGCACGTTTCACGCAAGGCAAGGGCAATTACGTCGATGACGTGAAGCTGCCCGGCATGCTGCATGGCGACTTCGTGCGATCCCCCTACGCCCATGCCCGCATCAAATCGATCAATACCGATGCGGCGATGGCGCTGCCCGGCGTGATCGCGGTGCTGACGGCCAAGGATCTGGAACCTCTGTCGCTGCACTGGATGCCGACGCTGGCGGGCGACAAGCAGATGGTGCTGGCCGATGGCAAGGTGCTGTTTCAGGGGCAGGAGGTCGCCTTTGTCGTGGCCGAGGACCGCTACATCGCCGCCGATGCTTGCGAACTGGTTGAGGTGGATTATGAGGACCTGCCGGTTCTGACCGACCCGTTCGAAGCGCTGGAGAGCGATATCGTCCTGCGCGAGGACCTTGAGGGTCAGACCGAAGGCGCGCATGGCGCCCGCCGCCATCACAACCACATCTTCCTTTGGGAAGAGGGTGACAAGGAGGCCACCGAACAGGTGATCGATGCCGCCGATGTCGTGGCCGAGGAAATGGTCTATTACCACCGCACCCATCCGTGCCCGCTGGAGACCTGCGGGTCCGTGGCCAGCATGGACAAGGTGAACGGCAAGCTGACCCTCTGGGGCACCTTCCAGGCACCGCATGTGGTGCGCACGGTCGCAAGCCTGTTGTCGGGGATCGAGGAACACAACATCCGTGTGATCAGCCCCGATATCGGCGGGGGCTTTGGCAACAAGGTCGGCGTGTATCCGGGCTATGTGTGTTCGATTGTGGCGTCCATCGTCACGGGCAAGCCGGTGAAGTTCATCGAGGACCGGATGGACAACCTGATGGCCACTGCGTTTGCCCGCGATTACTGGATGAAGGGCAAGATCTCCGCCACCAAGGAGGGCAAGATCACCGGCCTGCATTGCCATGTGACTGCCGATCACGGCGCGTTCGATGCCTGCGCGGACCCCACCAAGTTCCCCGCCGGGTTCTTCCACATCTGCACCGGATCCTATGACATTCCGGTGGCGTATGTGGGTGTGGACGGGGTCTACACCAACAAGGCACCGGGCGGCGTGGCGTATCGCTGTTCCTTCCGCGTGACGGAAGCGGCTTACTTCATCGAGCGTATGATCGAGGTTCTGGCGATGGAGTTGAACATGGACGCGGCAGAGCTGCGCCGGATCAACTTCATCAAGAAGGATCAGTTCCCTTATCAATCTGCCTTGGGCTGGGAGTTTGACAGCGGCGACTATCACACCGCGTGGGACAAAGCCCTGGCGGCGGTCGGGTACGACGATCTGCGCGCCGAACAGGCGCAGCGGCTGGAGGATTTCAAGGCCGGCAAGACCCGTAAGCTGATCGGCATTGGCCTGACGCATTTCACCGAAATCGTCGGCGCAGGCCCGGTGAAAAACTGCGACATCCTCGGCATGGGGATGTTCGACAGTTGCGAGATCCGCATTCACCCGACGGGGTCTGCGGTGGCGCGTCTGGGCACGATTTCCCAGGGGCAGGGGCATGCAACCACGTTCGCCCAGATCCTGGCGTCGGAGACCGGGATCCCCGCCGACAGCATCACCATCGAGGAAGGCGACACCGATACCGCGCCCTATGGGTTGGGGACCTATGGTTCCCGCTCAACCCCTGTGGCGGGGGCGGCAACTGCGATGGCGGGGCGCAAGATCCGCGCCAAGGCGCAGATGATCGCGGCCTACCTGCTGGAGGTGCATGACAACGACCTTGAGTGGGATGTCGACCGGTTCGTTGTGAAGGGCGCGCCGGAGCGGTTCAAGACCATGGCCGAGATCGCCTATGCCGCCTACAACCAGGCCATTCCGGGCGTGGAGCCGGGGCTTGAGGCCGTCAGCTACTACGATCCACCCAACATGACCTACCCGTTCGGGGCCTATATCTGCGTGATGGAAGTGGACGTGGACACGGGCGAGCATGAAATCCGCCAGTTCTACGCGCTGGATGACTGCGGCACCCGGATCAACCCGATGGTGATCGAGGGGCAGGTCCATGGCGGACTGACCGAGGCGCTGGCCATTGCGATGGGTCAGGAGATTGCCTATGACAAGCTGGGCAACGTCAAGACCGGCACGCTGATGGATTTCTTCCTGCCCACCGCATGGGAGACGCCCAACTACACCACCGACTTCACCGAAACCCCCAGCCCGCATCACCCGATCGGCGCGAAGGGTGTGGGTGAAAGCCCGAATGTCGGCGGTGTGCCGGCATTCTCGAACGCGGTGCATGACGCCTTCCGGGCCTTCGGGCTGCGGCAGAGCCACATGCCGCATGATCATTGGCGGATCTGGAAAACCGCCAACGAGCTTGGCCTGCACGGCTGAGCAGCGGGGAGCGCACGGGGTGGCCTTGGCTGCCCCGTGGTTCCTCCGACCCCTTGCGGGAGAGAGTTATGACAGACTGGAGCACGCTGCAGGCCGAGATGGCGGACGAGGGCTATGTCGCCTCGGACGATCTGGCGATGGCGCTGCATATTGCGCTGCGGCTTGGGCGGCCCTTGCTGTTGGAAGGGGCGGCAGGCGTCGGCAAGACCGAAGTGGCGCGCGTGCTGTCGGCGATCCGGGCGACCGAGCTGATCCGGCTGCAATGCTACGAAGGGCTGGATGCGGCGCACGCGATCTATGAATGGAATTACCAGCGGCAGTTGCTGGCCATTCGGGCGGCCGCCGAGGACGGCGAGACGGGCCGCGCGGTCGAAGCGCGGATATTCTCGGAAGAGTTCCTGCTGGAGCGTCCCTTGCTGCGCGCGATCCGGCAGAAGGTACCGCCGGTTCTGCTGATCGATGAGATCGACCGCGCGGATGAAGAGTTCGAAGCCTACCTGCTGGAGGTGCTGTCGGATTTCCAGATCACCGTGCCGGAGCTGGGCACGATCGCAGCGGTCAGCCGCCCGCTGGTGATCCTGACGGCGAACGGCACGCGCGATCTGTCGGACGCGCTGCGGCGGCGGTGCATTTATGCCTATGTGGACTACCCGGAGCGCGGGGCAGAGCTTGCGATCCTGAACGCGCGCTGCCCTGAAATCGAAGATCGGCTTTCGGCGCAGATTGTCGGGTTTGTGCAAGCGATCCGGCGCGAAGAGCTGGAAAAGACCCCCGGGATCGCAGAAATGTTAGACTTCGCGGCGGCCATTTCGGGCCTTGGAATTGCCGATCTGAACGAGGATCCGGCAGTTCTGGGCGCCACGCTGGCCACGTTGCTGAAAACGCGCGCGGACCGTGATGCGGTTCCGCTCGAAGTGGCGCAGCGGTTGGCGGGCAAGGCCGCATGAGCCGCGTGACCCGCTTTGCCGCCCGCGATGCCGGGCCTGCGGCGCGCATGGCGGGGTTCATGGCGCATCTGCGCAGCCACGGCCTGAGCCTTGGTGTGGGGGCGTGTGAGGACGCGCTTGCGGCGCTCACCTGCGTAGATGCCGCCCGCCACGAAGAGGCGCGTCGCGCCCTGCGTGCGGTGTGCGCTGGCAGCCGCGAGGAGGCCGAAGGGTTCGATGCGCTTTTCGATGCCTATTGGTTGTCGGGCGGGCGCGTGCGCCAGAAGGCGGTGCCCAGCCAGAGCCCCAAGCGCGACCAGCGCAGTTCGGAATTTGCCAAGGGCGGGGCATCGGGTGGCGCGGGCCGGGCCGAAAGCCCCGAGACTGATCCGGGTGCGGAGGCGATGGAGATGGACGGCGAAGGGCGGCTCGTCGCGTCGCGCAAGGCCAACATGATGAAAAAGGACCTGCGCGATGTGGTGGCGGCATCGGATATTCGCGCGGCTGAGAAAGTGGCCGAACGTCTGGGTGCGGCCCTGCGCGATCGCCGATCCCGCCGCCGCAAGGCTGCGGCCAAGGGGCAGGGTATGGATTTTCGTCGCGTCGTGCGTCGGTCGCTGGCCACGGGCGGGGAGCCTGTGCGTCTTTACCGAAAGGCGCGGCCAGACAGGCCCATGCGGATCGTGGCGCTGGTGGATGTCTCGGGCTCGATGACCGTGTATGCGCGTCCGTTTCTGGCCTTTCTTGCCGGGTTGATGCGGGCGGACCCGAATGCCGATGCGTATCTGTTTCACACCCGGCTGGTGCGGATCGCGGCGGCGCTCCGGGATGAGGACCCGATGCGGGCTCTGAACCGACTGACGCTGCTGGCGGACGGGTTTGGCGGCGGTTCCAGGATCGGGGCCGCATTGGAAGACTTCGCCACCGGGCCGGCGCGCCGCTGTGTGGACGGGCGCACGGTCGTGATCGTGCTGTCGGATGGCTATGACACGGACCCGGCGAGCCGCACCGGTGCAGCCTTGGAAAAGATCAGGAAACGTGGCGGCAAGCTGATCTGGCTGAACCCGCTTAAGGGCTGGCGCGACTATGCGCCGGTTGCGGGGGCGATGGCGGCGGCCTTGCCGCATCTGGACCATTTTGCCCCGGCGGCCACGCTGGATGATCTGGCGGCACTTGCCCCTGCTTTGGAGAGGTTGTGATGAGAGCGGAACAGGACTTCGACACTGAACTCGCGGCGTTGCGTGCGGCGGGTCGGGCCTTTGCCGTGGCGACGGTCGTGCGCACGCTGGAGGCGACCTCGGCCAAGCCCGGGGCCAAGGCGCTGGTTGGCGCGGATGGGACGATCCTGGCCGGATGGGTCGGTGGCGGCTGCGTGCGGGGCGCGATTGGCCGCGCGGCGCGCGAGGCGGTCGAGGATGGCCAGACGCGGTTCCTGTCCTTGCGTCCCGAGGAATTGCTGGAAGCCGAGGGCGTGAGCCCGGGCGAGGAGCGCGCGGGCGTGCGGTTTGCGCGCAATGGCTGCCCGTCGAAAGGATCCATGGATATATTCGTCGAACCGGTCCTGCCGCGGCCGGTGCTGCAGATCTGCGGGGCGGGGCCCGTCGCGCTGGCGCTGGCGAAACTGGGCGCGTCCTTCGATTTCGACATGCGTCTGGCCGCCCCGGGGCTCGACCACGCGCCCGAGGGCGTGAGCGTGTCGGAATCCTATGCGTTTGACACCGAAAGCGATGCGGGCCGGTTCACGGTGGTGGCCACGCAGGGCAAGGGCGACGAAGCCGCCTTGCGCGCCGCGCTCAGTGCGGGAAGCGGCGAATACGTGGCCTTTGTCGGCTCGCGCCGCAAATTCGCGACCCTGCGTGCGCGGCTTGAGGCGGATGGGGTCGACCCTCAGGCGCTGTCGGCCGTGCGCGCACCTGCCGGTCTGCACCTGCATGCGATTACGCCGGACGAGATCGCGTTGTCGATCCTTGCCGAGATCGTTTCGGTCCGACGCGGTGGCCAGCGGGAGGCAGAGACATGATCCGCCGCCTCTGGAAGCGCCTGCGCCCGACGCCGGATCAGATAGACCTTCTGGCCAAGATCAAGTTTCCCTGCTGCTGAAAGGACCACGACAGATGGCACTCGAGCTGAAAGACGAAATCCTCATCCCCGCGCCGCGCGATCAGGTGTACGCGGCGCTGAACGATCCGGACGTGCTGCGCGACTGCATTCCGGGGTGCGAGGAACTGACCAAACACTCCGACACCGAACTTGAGGCCAAGGTTGTCCTGAAGATCGGGCCGGTGAAGGCCAAGTTCGGCGGGAACGTCACGCTGGATACTGCCGGCGCGCCCGAGCAGTTTTCGCTGACCGGGGAAGGGTCCGGCGGCGCGGCTGGGTTTGCAAAGGGCGGCGCGGATGTGACGCTTGAGGATCGCGGGGCCGAGACGTTGCTGACCTATACCGCGAAAGCCGAGATCGGCGGCAAGCTCGCGCAGCTTGGATCGCGGCTGGTGGCCGGGACGGCGAAGAAGCTGTCGGCCAAGTTTTTCAGCAATTTCAAGGATAAGGTCGCAGAGACGGCCGACGCCTGACATCCACTCACATTGGACCAGGTTGCTGGGGGCGCGCTGTGATGGACGCGCCCCTTTTTCCTGTCAGTAAAGTCCGGCTGTCTTGCCGCGCAGAGCCACAAGCGCCTGCACAGTGTCGATGGTGGGGGTGGGCGTGTCCGTCAGGCGGCCGAGCTCCTGTACGGAGGTTACCAGCGCGTCAATCTCCATCGGGCGGCCCTGGTCGAGGTCCTGCCACATGGAGGTGCGGTGCGCGCCCACGGCAGCCCCGCCATCGATGCGCTTGTCGACATCGATGGGGAATTTGACGCCGAGCTTTTCGGCGACGGTCTGCGCCTCCACCATCATGCCGCGGGCGACCGCACGGGTGCCGGGATCGGTGCAGAGCACGTCAAGCGTGGCGTGGGTCAGGGCAGAGATCGGGTTGAAGGACAGGTTGCCCCAGAGCTTGACCCAGATCTCGTCCCGGATCCGGGGACGCACAGGGGCCTTGAGGCCAGCGGAACTGAGCGCCTTCGACAGCGCCAACGCCCGTTCCGACTTTTCGCCCGACGGTTCGCCGAGCGAGAAGCGATTGCCCTCGATATGGTTGATCACGCCGGGCTCGATCACCTCGGCTGCCGGGTAGACGACGCAGCCCAGCACCCGGTCCGGGCCGAACCCGTCCCATTGCGCGTTGCCGGGATCGACACTTTCGAGCCGCGTGCCTTCGAGATCGGTGCCGATCTTGTGGAAATACCACCACGGCACGCCGTTCACGCCCGAGACGATGGTTGTGTTCTCGCCGATCAGGGGTTGCATCTTGGGCACGACCGGCGGGACCGAATGCGCCTTGAGCGTGACGATCACGTAGTCCTGCGGCCCGAGATCCTCAGGGTTGTCAGAGGCCGTAACGGCCACGTTCGTGCGCTGGTCGCCTTCCTCGATCAGGTTCAGGCCGTTTTCCTTCATCGCGGCCAGATGCGGGCCGCGTGCCACGAGGCTGACATCCGCGCCGGCCTCGGCCAGTTTCACGCCCATGTATCCGCCGATTGCGCCGGCGCCGAAAATACAGATCTTCATCCCTCTCCCCATCGCGCCATGCCGGGGGCAAGGCGCGCCTTCCTGTTTCTTTTGTGCTGAAATACCTCCGCCGGAGGCACCCGTCCTTCCAAACCGGTGCGCCCGTCAGCGGTATAGGCGATCAGGCGGCCTTTTCGATGAGCCCGAGCTTTTCCGCCATGCCGATGCGTTGGATCTTGCCGGTCGCCCCTTTGGGCAACTCGTCGAGGATCACGACCTTGCGGGGCGTCTTGAAATCCGCAAGGCGCGAGGCCGCGAAGTCACGGATCGCGCGTTCGTCCAGCGCGGAGCCTTCGGTCAAAACGACAGCGGCGGCGACTTCCTCCCCAAGTTTGGGATGGGGCAGGGCAAAGGTGACGACCTGCGCGATCTCGGGATGCTCCAGCAGGATCGCATCCACCTCCAGCGGGCTGACCTTCTCGCCGCCCCGGTTGATGATTTCCTTCAACCGACCGGTCAGGTGCAGGTAGCGGTCGCTGTC
Organism: Tropicimonas sp. S265A; assembly: GCF_049800835.1. NCBI lineage: Bacteria > Pseudomonadati > Pseudomonadota > Alphaproteobacteria > Rhodobacterales > Roseobacteraceae > Tropicimonas > Tropicimonas sp. S265A. The sequence goes on along the minus strand of NZ_JBNAFU010000007.1, from coordinate 126,079 downwards.
GAACGTGCCTTGGTCGCCAGTGCGGAACCAGCGCTTGCCGTCGGCCTCGAAGAAGTTTTTCTCGTTCGCCTCGGGGTTGCCTTCGTAGCCCGGCGTGACGTTGGGGCCGGAGATCACGATCTCGCCCGTCGCGTCATCGGGCAGCAGCGCGTTGTCCGTTTCGTGCGCGATGCGCACCTCGGGGCCTGCGGCGACACCCACGGCACCCGGTTTCTGCGTGCCCATCCCAAGCGGGTTCGAGCACATCTGGTGCGCCGCCTCGGTCATGCCATAGCCTTCGATCACCGGGGCCTCGAAAGTCTTCTCCAACTCGGCCATCACGGGTGCGGGCAAGGAGGCCGAAGAGGACCGCAGAAAGCGCAGGTTGGCGTCCTTGATGATCTCGGCGTTACGGCCCGCGCGGGCGAGGATCGCCTGATGCATGGTGGGCACGGCGGTGTACCATGTGGGCTTGCAGGTCGACAGCTGACCGAAGAAGGCGAGCGCGTTGAACCCGCCCGTGCACCAGATCGAGGCACCCGCGGCGAGCGAGGCCGAGACGGCCGCCACGAGCCCGTGAATGTGAAAGAGCGGCATGACATTCATGCAGCGATCCGCAGGGGAAAGTTCCAGCGATTGCATGATGTTATGGGCCGAAGCTGCGACGTTGGATTGCAGCAGTGGCACGATCTTGGGACGCGAGGTGGTGCCGGACGTATGCAGGATCAGCGCAACGTCATCGGGCGTGGGCGCAGCCGTGTCGGCGGTGCCCGCGCTGCCTTCTGCCGTCAGCACGAAGGTGCCTGCGGGTTGGTCTGCCTCGAACGCCAGACGCAGGACCGGAAGGTTGAATTTCCGCGCCGCCCCCAGCGCCGGACCATCATAGCCGTCAGCGAGGATGATCGCCTTGGCCTTCAGGTCCTCCAGATAGAACTCGAACTCTTCCTGCTTGTAGGACGGGTTCAACGGGGCAGTCGTGGCGACCTGCGCCACCGTGACGAAGGCGCTGGCCATTTCCGGCCCGTTCGGCAGCACGATCGCGACCCGGTCGCCGCGCCCGACGCCTGCGGCGTGCAGGGCGGTGCGGGTGGCCTCGGTCTGGGCACGCAGTCCGGCATAGTCGAGCCAGGGCCGGTCCGGTGCCCCTATGGCGGGCGCGCCGTCAGGATGCGCAGCGATAAGCGCGGCATAGGTGGTTGCCATTGATGTGTCTCCCCGTTTTTCTTTCCTACTCCGCAGGCATGCGCTTGGCGCGCGGCTTGCGAAGGTATTGCAACAGCGGCAGCAAGAAGAACATCAGTGCCAGCGCCATGAAGGTCGCCGAGAGCGGGCGTTCCACGAAGGCAAGGATGTTGCCCTGTTCGGCCACCAGCGTCTGGCGAAAGCTCTTTTCCATCAGCGGCCCGAGCACCAGTGCAAGCACCAGCGGAGCCAGCGGATAGTCGGCTTTGCGCAACAGATAGCCCGCGATGCCAAAGGCGGCAATAAGCCAGACATCATGTATTTTCTGGCTGGGGGCGTAGCCGCCGACGATGCACAGCACCATCACGAGCGCGCAGAGCACCGTAAACGGCATCCGCAGAGCCCAGACAAAGAGCGGGATCAGCGCGAGGTTGATCAGCACGGCGGCGAAGTTGGCCGTATAGAGCGAACTGATCAGGCCCCAGACGAAATCGGGTTGTTCGATGAACAGCATCGGACCGGGCACGAGGCCCCACATCACCATCCCACCCAGCAGAAGCGCCGTGGTGGGCGACCCGGGAATGCCGAGCGTCAGCATCGGCAGAAGCGAGCCGGTGGAGGCGGCATTGTTTGCGGTCTCGGGCGCGGCGACGCCCTCGATCTCGCCCTTTCCGAACCGGTCGCTGTTTTTCGACGTGGTCTTGGCGATCCCGTAGGCCATAAGCGAGGCCGGGGTCGCGCCTGCGGCGGGCAGCATGCCGACGAAGAAGCCCAGGAACGAGCCGATCGACATGGTCTTCCACAGCTGGTTCATCCGCTTCAGGCCGGCGCCCAATTCGGAAAACGTGATCTTCGCGGGTGTGACCTGCGGCGCGGACTTTGAGGTCTCGATGGTGTGCAGGACCTCTCCGATACCGTAGACGCCAATGGCGAGCACGAGGAACGAGATGCCGGAATAAAACCCCGGCAGGTCGCCGAAAATCAGCCGTGGCTGCCCCGAGATCAGGTCCAGCCCGACCGTCGACAGCACCAGGCCGAGGCAGATCATCACGATTGTCTTGAGCACGTCATCGCCACCGAGGCCCACAAAGGTCGTGAAGGCGAGCAGCACCAGCGCGAATTCCTCTGCTGGTCCGAACGCGAGCGCCAGATCCGCGAGCGGGGCGGCAAAGAGCGTGAAGAGCACGACGGAGATGGTGCCGCCGATAAAGGACGCGACAGCCGCCGCGATCAGGGCGAGCCCGGCCTGGCCTTTCTGCGCCATCGGGCGGCCATCGAACGTGGTCGCCACCGCGGTGGAGGCGCCGGGAATACCCAGAAGGATCGAACTGACCGCGCCGCCATACATGGCCCCGTAGTAGATCGCACAGAGCAGGATGATGGCCGACGAGGGCGGCACGATGAACGTCAGCGGCAGCACGATGGCCACACCGTTGACCGACCCCAGACCAGGCATGGCGCCGATGAAGAGGCCGACCGTGACGCCGATCAGGACGATGAAGATGTTGAGCGGCGATAACGAGGTTGCAAACCCGTCCGCCAGAAGCGCGAGAATATCCATTGGGTGACTCCGGGGGCTTGCTTAGAAGAAGATCGCGTAGAGCGGGAAGAACAGCGGTTCCGTGAAGCCCTTGGGCAGCAGGATGCGCAGCGTGACCTCGAAGAAGAAGAACACGAACACCGGGGTCGCGACTGTCAGGATCGCCGTCAGTGTCCAGCCGTGGCCGCCGAAAAAGCGCAGGTACCAGACAAGGAACAGCGGGATCGCAACGTAGGCTCCGACCAGCGGGATCAGCCCGATTGTGACCAGAAGCGCAATGGCGACCGAGGCGACGGCACGGCGCGTGTCGGGATCGAAGAACGGCTCGGCATCTTCCGGGATGCCCTCGCGGATCGACTTGAACAGGATACCGGCAGCGGCCAGGAGCATGACTGCCGAGAGCCAGAACGGGAACGCCCCACCCCCGGGGCCTTCGAATTCCACCCAGCCGATCGGCAGGACGGTGGCGTGGATCATGAAGTAGATCGACAGTCCCATCAGCCCCACGGCGATGATGTTTTCAGCTTTCAGCATGACACTCCCCTATAATGCTATAGCCGTTTCGTGTGCCCGAAGGCGGGCTGCCACAAAGGACAGCCCGCCCCGGAAAGTCCCAAGCGGGGAGCGCTCAGGAACCTGATTCGCCTTCCATGTCCGAGAGGATTGCTGCGTGCAGGGCACGCTCCTCAAGGAAGTAGGCCTGCAATGCATCACCTGTCAGGAAATCGGGAACGAGGGCCTTTTCCGAGGTGTAGGTCTGCCATTCTTCGGACTGGCTGAGCTGTTCGAACATGGCGGTGTAATAGGCCACGGCCTCGGCCGGCATGTCCTTGGGACCAACGAAGGAGCGCTGCATCGTGTAAACGATGTCATGGCCCAGTTCGGTGGCGGTGGGCACGTCCGGGAACACGTCGATCCGGTCTGCAGTAAAGGCCGCGATCGGGCGGGACTTGCCAGCCTGCCAGAAGCCCATCTGCTCGGACGGGTTGTTCACGGTGCTGTCGATATGGCCGCCAACGAGGTTCTTGGCCACGGTGCCGCCCCCTTTGAAGGGCACGTAGGTGTGCTTGATGCCGAATTCCTTTTCCAGCATCGCGGTCACGAGGCTGTCTTCCTGACCGGTGCCGGTGCCGCCCATTTTCCAGGTGCCGCCAGCGGCCTTTACGGCCTCGACGTAGTCATCGAGCGTCTGGATGTCGCTGTCGGCGTTGACCCAGAGCACGAAGGTGTCGAGCGCCATGCGCGCGAGCGGTGTGAATTCCTCGATATCGACGCCGATATCGGTGCGGATTGGGGTGGTGTAGTAGGAGTTGAGCGTCGCCATGATCACATGCGCGTCGCCTTCCTTGTCCTTCAGATACCGCAGGGCTTCCGCGCCCGAGCCGCCGCCCTTGTTCACCGGCAGGACCGGCATGGAGGCAAGGTTCTCTTTTTGGATGATCGACTGGAACAGACGCGCAAGACGGTCCGCGCCTCCGCCCTGTCCGGCCATGATGACCATCTCGACAGGCTTGTTGGGCTGCCAGTCATCGCTGTCGGCAAGCGCCGGGGTCGCCAGCGATGCGGTGGCGGCAGCGGCGATGGCCATGGCGGCACGGCGGGTAAAGTTGAACGTCATTACGTATCCTCCCTGAATGACTTTCCTGACCCGGTGGGCGCGGTGGTGGGCCACGACTATCGGGGTGAGCGAGAACATGGGGCGGGATGTCGAGGAATTCACCTCAAAACGGGTTTGTGTGTTATGTGTCGTGACAACAAACAGATTTTCTGTAATGTTGTTAACTTCGGCGGTCGGGATCGGGGAGGATCGGGATGCGCAAGACACTCGTGGGGCCGCGTCTGCGCCAGTTGCGGCGGGACCGCAAACAGACGCAGGCAGAAATGGCGCGTGCGCTGAGTGTCAGCCCCGCTTACGTGAACCTGCTTGAGAACAATCAGCGCGCGCTGTCGGTGCAGATGCTGATGGCACTGACCGAAACCTACAACGTGGACTGGCGCGATCTGATCAAGGATGACAGCGCGGCACGGCTGACCGACCTGCGCTATGCGATGCAGGACCCGGTCTTTGACGACAAGGCGCCCGACCTGCAGGAATTGCGTGCCGCGCTGGACCATGCACCCGGCCTGGTCGACCGGTTCCTGCATCTGCATCACACCCATCGCACGACCATGGAGAAGGTCATGCGCATGGGGTCCGGCGGCGGGTTGCCGGATCTTGTCGCCTCGGTACCCGAAACGATCATTCATGATTTCTTCCGAAACCATTCCAACCATTTCGCGGAATTGGAGCACGCCGCCGAAACCGTCCGGCACGAAATGCCGGGGCGGGAGGACGATGTGTATGCGGATCTGAAGGACCGACTGGCGGCGCGCCACGGGATCGAGGTGCGGCTGGAGCGGATCCTCGATATGGGCAAGTCCCTGCGCATCTACGATGCGGAGCGGCGGATGCTGCGTTTGTCGGAGGCGCTGGACCATCCGAACCGGATATTCCAGTTGGCCCATGTGCTGGGACTGGTCGAATTCTCAACCGTTCTGGATGGGCTTGTGGCGGATGCCGGTCTGCGAGAGGAGGCGGGGCTGGCCCGCTGCCGGGTTGAGTTGGCGAATTACTTCGCGGCAGCCCTGTTGATGCCCTATGACAAGGTGCTCGATCTGGCCGAACGCACCGCCTATGACGTGGACCGGATCGCCGCCGCCTGTTCGGTCAGTTTCGAGCAGGTCTGCCATCGGTTGACGACGTTGCAGAGGGACGGGGCCAAGGGCGTGCCGTTCTTTTTCCTGCGCATCGACAAGGCCGGGAACGTGTCGAAGCGGTTCAACTCAACCTCGTTCCAATTGGCGGAGTATGGCGGGGCTTGTCCGGTCTGGAACATCCATGACACGTTCCGTTCGCCCGGGGTGATCCTGCCGCAGTTCGTGGAACTGCCGGACGGGGTGCAGTTCTTTACGATCTCACGCACGACGGACCGACCCGTTTACAGCCGCAGCACGCAGGAGCGCAGGCTGGCGGTGGCGCTGGGGTGCGAGATGAGCCATGCCGAGCGCATCGGGTACGCCAACCCCTACCGGTTCTCGGAAAAGGGTCTGTTTGCGAAGATCGGGATCAACTGCCAGCTTTGCCCACGTCAGAACTGCGGGCAACGCGCGCACCAGCCCTTGCATATGGAGTTGAAGCTGGACGCCAACCGGCGGGGCAATACGCGCTACGAAAGCTGACGCCGGGCATGGCGTTACGCGTGGTCTCTATGCGGGGCCGGCCCCGCGCACTCCCCGTGCCGCTTGCGGACTGGACCCGGGGGTCAGTGGCCCTTGGCGCGGTACGGGATGGGCTGGGGCGCTTCGTCCTTGAGGATGTCGAAGCTGATGCGCCCCTGCGCGTCGCGGCTGGCCTTGTAGGTCAGGATCTCGTCAACCTCGTTATCCGGCGTGAAGGTCAGCACGGTGGGCGCGATGTCGAACGCTGCCTCAGCCTCCAGAAAATCAGAGGAGGCGATGATAACCTGATCGCCGACCTGACAGGTGCGTGCGGCGGCGCCGTTCAGAACGCAGCAGCGCGAGCCCCGCGCGCCATAGATGACATAGGTGGAGATCCGCGCGCCGGAGGCCTTGTTCCAGATATCGACGAATTCCATCGGCAGGATGCCGGCGGCTTCCGCATGGTCGGGGTCCAGCGTGATCGAGCCGTGATAGTCCAGATCAGCCTCTGTCACGGTGATGCCGTGCAGTTTGGCGGCAACGAATTTCTTCATGGGGGCGGGCCCTTTCGCAACGTAGGCGCCTTCTAGCGCCGTTTCGAGGGCGACGGAAGGCGACCTTTTGACGGTATGTGCCGGGCCGCGCAATCGGAATGGTGGGCCGGGGGGTCAGGCGCGCAGGATACGGCCCACCATTTCCGTCGTGTCACGGGACAGGCCCGGCGTACCGGCGATCCGCTCCAGTTCGATCCGGATACGGGTTTGCCGGTTTTCGTCGTAGCGCCGCCAAGTCTCGAACGCGGTGGACATGCGGGCGGTGGTTTGCGGGTTGAGCGCGTCGAGCCGGATCAGCCAGTCGGCAAAGAGCGTATACCCGTCGCCCGACGGATCGTGGAACCCGGCAGGGTTCATCGCCAGCGCGCCGAGCGTGGAGCGGAAGCGGTTGGGATTCTTCCAGTCGAAATCCGCGTGCTCGGTCAGGCGTTTGCAGGTCGTGACTGCATCTTCTGGCGCGGCGAGCGAGACCTGGAGGGAGAACCACTTGTCCATCACCAGACGGTCCGCGGACCATTGCGCATAAAACGCATCAGTTGCGGCAGCCCCCTGACCGATGCCGAGCAGGCTTGAGAAGGCGCTGAGCTGCTCGGTCATGTTGTCCGCGGCGGCGAATTGCGCCTTGGCGCGCGCGCCACCGTCGCGTTCGGACAGAAGACGCAGGGCCGTGCTGCGCAGCGCGCGTTTTCCGGCGGCCTGCGCCTCGGGCGTGTAGGGTCCAGGCACCGCCATTGCATCGTAGAGCGGGTCCAGCACCGGCTCCATATGCGCGGCCACGGCGCGCAGCAGGGCGCGGCGGGTGGTGTGGATCGCCACGGGGTCCGGGGTCTGGTCGCCTTCGGCAAGGGTCTGGGCCAGATCATCCTCCGACGGTAGGGCCAGAGCGAGGGCGCGGAAGGCCGGGTCAAGCGTATCGTCGGTGGCAACCGCATGCAGGGCGTCGAGGTACGCCGCAGGCGCCTCCGAACCGTCGGTCAGCATCTTGATCAGCACGGTCTTGGACAAGGTGCGCCCGGCCTCGAACCGGTTGAACGGATCGCTGTCATGGGCAAAGCGGATCAGGCGGTCTTCGGTGCTGTCGGCGCGCGTCAGGACAATGGGGGCCGAAAACCCGCGATTGAGCGACGGGATGGGGCGCTCGGGCAGGTCGGTGAAGCGGAAGGATTGGGTGCGCTCTGTCAGCTCAAGCACCTGTTCGGGGATCAGTTCGCGCCCGTCGCGGGCCAGAAGCCCGGTGCGCAGGGGGATGACTTGCGGGTCCTTGTCGGCCTGGCCGGGCGTGCGGGGCGTCTCCTGCCGGAAGGTGAGCGTATAGGTGCCGCCCCCCTCTTTGGCCGACCAGGCTTCTGACACGTCGACGCGCGGGGTGCCCGCCTGCCGGTACCAGAGTGCGAACTGGTTCAGGTCCGTGCCGGTCGCATCTTCGAACACTTTGATCCAGTCCTCGATCGTGCAGGCCTGTCCATCATGGCGATCAAAATAGAGGTCGCAGCCCTTGCGGTACGCCTCCGGTCCGATGAGCGTACGCAGCATGCCGATCACCTCGGCGCCTTTTTCATAGACCGTTGCAGTGTAGAAGTTGTTGATTTCGATATAGCTTTCGGGGCGGACGGGGTGGGCGAGGGGGCCTGCATCCTCGCGGAACTGGCGGGCGCGGAGTTGCAGCACATCCTCGATCCGTTTGACCGCGTGGGAGCGCATGTCGCCCGAGAACTGCTGATCGCGGAAGACGGTCAGGCCCTCTTTCAGGCAGAGCTGGAACCAGTCGCGGCAGGTGATGCGGTTGCCGGTCCAGTTGTGGAAGTATTCGTGCGCGATGATCCCTTCGATCAGCTCGTAGTCGCGGTCTGTCGCGGTTTCCGGGCTGGCGAGCACGTATTTGGAGTTGAAGATGTTCAGCCCCTTGTTCTCCATCGCGCCCATGTTGAAATCGTCCACGGCGACGATCTGGAAGATGTCGAGGTCGTACTCACGACCGTACTCGGTTTCATCCCACCGCATGGAGCGTTTGAGCGCATCCATCGCGTAGGCGCATTTCCCCTCATCCCCCGGGCGGACCCAGATCTTGAGCGCAACATCGCGGCCCGATCGGGTTGTGAAGCTATCCTCGACAGCGACGAGTTCCCCGGCGACGAGGGCGAACAGGTAGGCCGGTTTCGGCCAGGGATCATGCCATGTGCCATCGCCAGTCGGGTTGCCGTTGGAGAGCAGCACCGGCGTCGAGCCGGACGGGTCGGCATGGATCGTTACATCAAAAGGCGCCATCACATCGGGGCGGTCGGGATACAGGGTGATCTTGCGGAACCCCTCGGCCTCGCACTGGGTGCAATACATCCCCTTTGACATGTAGAGCCCTTCGAGCGCGGTGTTCTCGGAGGGATTGATTTCTACCTCGGCGGTCCAGGTGAAGGGGCGGTCGGGCAGGCTGGCAGCAGGGACCGTCACACCGGTATCGTCGAGGGCCAGATCGAGCGGCACGTCATCAATGGCCGCAGAAACCAGTTTCAGGGCCTCTCCATCCAGTCGCAGGTCGGATTTCGGCCCCTTTGGCTCGAACCGGATTTCGGAACGCACGCGCGTGGCCTGCGGGGCCAGCCAGAAGGTCAGCCCGACATGCGCCACATGGAAGGGAAAGGGCGTGTAATCCCGAAGATGGATCGCTTGTGGGGTCTGCTGCGGGCTCGCGTCGCGCATGAATGCTCCTGTGGTTGATGCCAGCACCCTAAAGACGCGGTCCCCGCGCCACCAGCGTTTTCACATGCACAGAAATGCCTGATTTCGCGTTCTCGGGGCGGCGACGAGGGGTCCGTCGTCCCGGGGATCATGGTTATCACCCCGATTATGCGGTTGCGTTTCCGGGCTGGAACCAATGGAGAGGCGAAATTTGGCGTTTTCTGGGCGGTCAGGTACCTGTTGACCCCTTGGTGATGAAAGTGTGTGACATGAGTAAAGTAACGCTGGTGAGCGCGGTTTGCCTGTTTCTGAGTTGTCTGGCCGTGCAGGCGGCGACGATCGGCAGCCTGAGCGCGGAGCGGGTCCATATCGGCCACAACAAGGGCGGGTATGCGTTGACCGGGGCACTGTTTCAGACGCTTCGGTCGGATCTGGAGAGTGACGGACACACGGTGAAAGCCGGCACCCCGGAGGTGACGGCGAGTTATCTGTCGGACGTTGATCTGTTTTTCACCGGCTTGCCGCATCTGGACCAGAAATCCGCAGGTGCGGCGACGACGTTGGAGCAGGGCGCCCTGAAATCCTGGGTCATGGCGGGCGGCACGCTGATCGTGATCGGCGACGACATGGGGTTTGATGCCAACGTCAACACATGGCTGTCGCCCTTCGGGCTGACGCTTATGGATGCGCAGATCAGTGGGGGGACATGGACGTCGATGGCCGATCCGCTGATGACCGGCTCCCTTCTGGGGGCAACCTATTCGCAGAACAAGGGCGGGTATTACGCGGCGGATGGGTTCACCGCCTATGCGACCACCGATGGCAAGCCGAGCGTTGTCGGCTCCGTGTTCGGACAGGGCCGCATCTTTGCGTTCGCGGATGTGAACTCCTTCGGATCGAAACCGGGCGCGGATGAACGGCAGTTCGTGCGCAATGTGGCCGGGATGGCGGATGTGCCGCCTGTGCCCTTGCCTGCGGGGCTTTGGCTCCTGCTGAGCGGCATGGGCGGTTTGGCTGTTGCGCGCCGCAAGGGGCGCAGGCCGGAGCGCGCCTGAGCCGGGCACCCTCGCTGGCGCACATGGCGGCGCGGCAGTCGACAGATGTTTGCGGCGTTCTGCGGTGGGTCGGTTGTAGGCAACGCGCCTGTTGACCTGCCCCGGCGGCTGGCTAGGTCAGGCGCATGGAGGCGACCACCCTATATTGGCTCAAGCGCGACTTGCGGGTTGAGGATAATCCAGCCCTGACGCTTGCCGCGGCGCGCGGACGGTCTGTAATTCCGGTCTACATCGCTGAACCGGACGGGTGGGCACAGCCTGACGCCTCCGCCCGGCAATGGGACTTCGTGGCGGAATGCCTGCACGATGTGGCAGGCGATTTCGCACGTCTTGGGGTGCCTTTGGTGGTGCGGGTCGGAGAGGCCGTTTCCGTTCTGTCCGACCTGTGTGCGTCCCATGCGGTCGCCGAGATCATCAGCCATGAGGAGACCGGCAACGGCTGGAGTTACGCGCGCGACCGGGCGGTTGCGGCCTGGGCGCGGGGGTCTGGCGTTGCGTGGACGCAGGTTCCGCAGATCGGTGTTGTGCGACGCTTGGCATCCCGTGACGGCTGGGCCGGTTTGCGCGATGCAGCGATTGCGCGTCCGCAGGACGCCGTTCCACAGGGGCTGCGCGGCGTGTCGGCGCCCTCGGACCCGGTACCGACCGCAGCCGCGCTAGGCTTGGCACCCGATCCGTGCCCGGATCGTCAGCGCGGGGGGCGGGCCGCTGCGCTGCACCTTCTGGGCGGTTTTCTCACCGAACGGGGCCAGGATTATCGCCGCGCGATGTCATCGCCGCTTGCAGGGGAAACCGCGTGCTCGCGGCTGTCGCCGCATCTGGCCTTCGGCACGTTGTCGGTGCGGGAGGCAGCACAGGCCGGGGCGGCCCGCAAAGCGGAAACCAAAGGTGCGCGCGATGGCTGGGCGGCGGCGATGAAGTCGTTCGAGGCGCGGCTGGCGTGGCGCGATCATTTTACCCAGAAGCTGGAGGATGAACCGGCACTGGAAGTCCAGTGCCTGCATCCGGCCTACGAAGGCCTCCGCCCGCGTGACGGCGATGCAGCGCGCTTTGCGGCGTGGGCCGATGGGCAGACGGGTTTGCCGTTCGTCGATGCCTGCATGCGATACCTGACACAGACTGGCTGGCTGAATTTCCGGATGCGGTCGATGCTGGTGGCGGTGGCGTCGTACCACCTGTGGCTCGACTGGCGGCAGACCGGGCCCGTGCTTGCGCGGCGGTTCACCGATTACGAACCCGGCATCCACTGGAGCCAGATGCAGATGCAATCGGGGACGACCGGTATGAACACGGTGCGGATCTACAACCCGGTCAAGCAAGGGCACGATCAGGACCCGACAGGCGCCTTCACGCGCCGCTGGGTGCCGGAACTGGCCGACGTGCCCGACGCGCACCTGCAGGAGCCGTGGCTGTGGGAGGGGGCGGGCCGCGTGCTGGACCGGATCTATCCAGCGCCGATCGTCGATATCAAAGCAGCCGCAGCGGCCGCGCGCGACCGGGTCTGGGCCGTGCGCCGCGCGCCCGGGTTCGCGGAGGTTGCCGCGCGGGTCATCGACAAGCACGCAAGCCGCAAGGACCGCGCGGGCCGGTTCGTCAATGACCGCGCGCCGCGCGCACGCGGGCGGCGGAAGGCCAGCGATACGCGCCAGATGAGCCTCGACCTCTGATGGCCAAGATGCGCCGCAAATCCGACCTGCCGAGCAAGACCTGTGCCGCCTGCGGGCTGTCCTTTACGTGGCGCAAGAAGTGGGCACGCGATTGGGAGCAGGTGAAATATTGTTCCGAGCGGTGCCGCAAAACCGGGCGCGGGTCGGGTCAATCCTCCTCCCGGGGGTAACTTTGTTGCAGTCGGGCCGGGTTTTGGTCGGAATTTGAGACCAATTTCGCGATCTGCTGTTGCCTATCGGAAACCTTTTCCATAATCGCTGTGCGCAGTGGTATACCGCCCGCGCGTGCGGGCGCGGAACAAATCGGGGAGGCCGTCATGGACAGGCTGGATCGGAGCGGGTTGCAGGTTGCGCAGCCGTTGGTGGAGTTCATCGAGACGCAGGCGTTGCCGGGCACCGATGTCAGTGCGGAGACATTCTGGGCGGGCTTTGCCAAACTGGTGGCGGACAAGACCCCGACAAACCGGGCGCTGCTGGACAGACGTGATGATTTGCAGGCCACGATTGACGCATGGCACCGGGACAATCGCGACCGCCCCCATGACCACGAGGCGTACAAACAATTACTCTATGACATCGGCTACATGGTGCCCGAGGGCGATCATTTCGAGATAGAGACGACCAACACCGATCCGGAGTTCGCCTCGGTTCCCGGGCCACAGCTCGTGGTGCCGATAACCAATGCGCGTTATGCACTGAACGCGGCGAATGCGCGGTGGGGGTCGCTCTATGATGCGCTATATGGCACGGATGCAATGGGCTCGCTGCCGCCCGCGGGCGGGTATGAACGCGGTCGGGGTGGCAGGGTCGTCGCCCGCGCACGGTCTTTTCTGGACGAGGCGTTCCCGGTCAAGGGCAAGAGCCATTCGGACGTGCGCCGCTACCACGTCAAGGACGGCGTGCTGCTGGCCGATGACCTGCCGCTGGAGGATCCGTCGAAATTCGCCGGGTTCCGTGGCAAGGCGATGGCGCCGGATGCGGTGCTGCTGGTCAACAACGGGCTGCATGTGGAACTGGTTTTCGACCGCGCGCATCCCATCGGCGCACGTGATCAGGCCGGGCTTGCAGATGTACGGATGGAGGCCGCGGTCAGCGCGATCATGGATTGCGAAGACTCGGTCGCGTGCGTGGATGCCGAAGACAAGGTGCAGGCCTATTCGAACTGGTTAGGCCTGATGCGCGGCGATCTGGAGGAAAGCTTCGAAAAGGGCGGCAAGACGATCACGCGCGCGCTCAATCCCGACCGTGTTTATACCGCCCCCGATGGCACTGATTTGACCGTCAAGGGGCGCGCGTTGCTGCTGGTGCGCAATGTCGGGCATCTGATGACCAACCCCGCGATCCTCGATGCCGAGGGGCAGGAGGTCTACGAGGGACTGATGGACGCGATGATCACCACGCTCATCGCGATGCACGATCTGAAACGGGATGGTGGCAACTCGGTCAAGGGGTCGGTTTATGTTGTGAAACCCAAGATGCACGGTCCCGACGAGGTTGCCTTCGCCGATGACACCTTCACGGCGGTGGAGGCCGCACTCGGTCTGCCGCAGAATACCGTCAAGATCGGCATCATGGACGAAGAGCGCCGCACCTCCGTCAACCTCAAGGAGTGTATTCGCGCGGCGAAATCGCGGGTGGCGTTCATCAACACGGGGTTCCTCGACCGGACAGGCGACGAGATTCACACCTCGATGGAGGCGGGGCCATTCAGCCGCAAGGATTTCATCAAGCGCAAGGGCTGGATCAGCGCCTACGAGAACCGCAATGTCGATATCGGTCTGGAATGCGGGCTGTCCGGCAAGGCGCAGATCGGCAAGGGCATGTGGGCCGCCCCAGACAAGATGGCCGATATGCTGGACACCAAGATCGAGCATCCGCGCGCCGGGGCGAATTGCGCCTGGGTGCCAAGCCCGACCGCGGCGACGCTCCACGCGCTGCATTATCATCGCTGCGATGTGTTTGCCGTGCAGGCCAAATTGAAGGCCGGCGGGCGGCGCGCGCATGTGGACGGCTTGCTGGAGATCCCGCTCGCATCCTTCCGCAAATGGACCGATGCGCAAATCAATCGTGAAGTCGAAAACAACGCTCAGGGCATCCTCGGGTATGTCGTGCGCTGGATCGATCAGGGTGTTGGGTGTTCCAAGGTGCCGGACATCAATGATGTCGGCCTGATGGAGGATCGTGCGACCTGCCGGATCAGCTCGCAGCACATCGCGAACTGGCTGCACCACGATATCGTTTCAGAAGATCAGGTCATGGACACGATGCGCCGGATGGCAGAGGTCGTCGATCGCCAGAACGCCGAGGATCCGGTCTACGTGCCTATGGCGCCGGGGTTTGACGGTGTTGCGTTCCAGGCGGCCTGCGATCTGGTGTTCAAAGGGCATGAACTGCCCTCGGGCTATACTGAACCGGTGCTTCATGCGCGGCGGCTTGAGCTGAAGGAAAAGCTGCGCGCGCAAGCCGCGGCCTGACCCCCCAAGAAACACATCCAGCGGGAGGGTTCCGGCCCACCCGCGCCATACCGAGGAAACAGCAATGATCAATATTCGCAAGGCGCGGACCATCATCAAGGGCACGCTTGCCAAGGGCCATGAGATGGAACTCAACCCCCTGACGGTCGCCGTGCTGGACGCGGGCGGTCATCTGATCGCGATGGAACGTGAGGATGGCGCAAGCCCCGGCCGGTTCGAGATCGCGCGCGGCAAGGCGTACGGCTGCATCATGCTCGGCCTGCCGGGCTCGGCGCTGAACGCACGCGCGGAGGCGCAGGGGTATTTCATGGCAGCCATGAACGGCGCGTTCGACGGCAAGGTGGTGCCGGTGCAGGGCGGGGTTCTGGTCAAGGACAAACGCGGTGCGATCGTCGGCGCGGTCGGTGTCACGGGCGACACCTCCGAAAACGATGCGGCGGCAGCTCTGGCCGGGATCGAGAAAGCGGGTTTGATCGGCGTTTCCTGAGTTGTGCGCAAACGGCGAGGGGCCTGCGCGCAAGGGTCTCTCGACCGTGTCGGGTTCGCTGGGTATATACGACATGTTAACGACACTCACCCAGTAAGGTTTGCATGGCACGGCCCGTCGTCGGAATCATCGGAAACTCGTACCTGATCAACGATGAGTATCCCGCCCACGCGGCGGGGCTGTCGAACTCCTGCGCTGTGGCCTCTGTGGTAGGCGGAACCCCGATGATCGTGCCGTCTGACCCAAGCCTCGTGTCCGTCGACGATCTGCTGGAGGTGTGCGACGGGTTCATCCTGCCCGGTGCGCGCGCCAACGTGCATCCGGAGGAGTACGGCCATCAGCCCACCGACAAGCATGGCACGTTCGACCGCGCACGTGACAGTGTCACGCTGCCCCTGATCCGCGCCTGTGTGGAGCGTGGCCAGCCGTTTCTGGGCCTGTGCCGCGGGTTTCAGGAGGTGAATGTGGCCATGGGGGGCACGCTGCACCCCGAAATTCGCGAGATACCTGGCCGTTTCAACCACCGGATGCCCCCCGATGGCACGCTGGAGGAGAAGTTCGAAATCCGTCAGCGCGTCACCCTGAGCGAAGGCGGCCCGTTCGCGCGGGTTCTGGGCGCGACGGAGGTGATGACCAACACCCTGCACGGGCAGGGGATCGAGACGCCGGGACCGCGTGTGGTGGTTGACGGGTATGCCGATGACGGCACCCCCGAGGCGATCTATATCGCCGATGCGCCCGGCTTCACCCTATCGGTACAGTGGCACCCCGAATGGAATGCCGAGAACGATCCCGTTTCGCGCCCGCTGTTCACCGCCTTTGGCGAGGCTGTGCGTGCCTGGTCCGAAGGTCGCCGCCCGCACGCGGTAGCGCTATCAGCGTGAATCGGCTAAGCCTTCCCCGACCGGGACAGGAGGGCCGAAATGAAACGATCCGAGATCAACGAGATCCTGCGCGAGGGGGCTGCGTTTATCGCACAGCACGGATTCGTCCTGCCGCCGTTTGCGTTCTGGTCCCCGCAGGAGTTTGCGGCGCACCGCCCGGCCATCGGCCCGCTGCTGGAGGCGCGGCTGGGATGGGACATCACCGATTACGGACAGGGGCGATTTGCCGATCTGGGCCTGTTCCTGTTCACCGTGCGCAACGGGCGGCAGGCCGACCTGAAGGCGGGCGGCGGGATGTGTTATGCGGAAAAGATCATGATCTCGCGCCAGAACCAGATCAGTCCGATGCACCGGCACTACCTGAAGGCCGAGGATATCATCAATCGCGGCGGCGCGACGCTCGCGATCGAGCTCTTCGGCGCGGCGGAGGATGGCAGCTTTGACGCAAACGCGGGCGGCGTCGTGTATTGCGACGGCGTGCGGCGCGCGTTTTCGGCGGGCGAAGTGCTGCACCTGGCCCCCGGAGAAAGCGTGACCCTGATGCCGGGTGACTGGCACGCGTTCTGGGGCGAGGGGGGCGACGTTTTGATCGGCGAGGTGTCGACCGTGAACGATGATGAGACCGACAACTGGTTCCGCGATCCGATCGGCCGCTTCCCGGAGATCGAGGAAGACGAGGCGCCCCTGCACCTGCTGGCGCCAGACTATGCACGGATCGCCTAGCGCGTGCGGTTGGACAAGCAGGTCGACGGGTCAGTGCACGCGCCTTGCTTCGTGCCTGGCCAGAAACCTGCTGGGCAACCCGGAAAAATAGGATAGAGGCTGCAGCGCAAGCCAACGGAGAAGTCGGGACATGTTCAAACGCGCAAAAGCGTCCATTGCGAAACTCAAACAGTCCATGGCGCGACAGGAAGAGCATCTTGCCGCCCAAACTGACGCCCTGCACCGGATTGCCGCCCATCTTGGCGACCCGGCGCTTGGCCCGGGGGGGCATCGCGCAGGCGTACCGGACGATTTTGATCCAGCCATGTATCTTGCGCTGAATAGGGATGTCGCCGCCGCGAAGGTCGATGCGACACACCATTTTCTGAATGTCGGCGAGAACGAAAACCGCCATTACCGCCCGAATTACATGCAGGACGGGTTGATCACGATCCACAACACCAGTTTTCAAGACGACCCGGCCTTTCAGGATGCCTATGCGCGGGGTGTGAAAGCGACTGGCGGGCAAGACTACAATTGGCACTGGCGCGTGCATGTCGGGCTTTGGGCGGCCCGCTGTGCGGTCAAGTTGCCCGGTGATTTCGTCGAGTGTGGCGTGAACAAGGGGTTCTTGAGTTCCTCGATCATGCACGATTTGAAGTGGAACGACCTGGACAGGACGTTCTGGCTGCTCGACACCTTTGCCGGTATCGACACAACCGGGGTCAGTTCAGAGAAGAATGACCCCGGTGCCGAGGATCGAAATCGCAAACACTTTGAAAGCGGCCTGTATACGGACGATGTTAGCGCCGTTCGCGAGAATTTTGCGGAATGGAAGAATGTCCAGATCGTCGTTGGCGCTGTTCCGGGCACACTCGACAAGATTACGAGCGAACAGATCGCCTTTGCCAGTATTGATATGAACACAGCGCCTCCGGAGATTGCGGCGATGGAGTTTCTATGGTCGCGTCTGGTCCCGGGGGCGATGGTCGTTCTGGATGACTTCAACTATCGCGGCTACGAGGCTCAGCACGTCGCGATGACAGATTTCGCCAAGGCGCGGAATACATCCGTTTTGTCGCTTCCGACGGGACAAGGTTTGCTCGTGCGTCCGCCGAATGACTGATCCAGCGCGCGCGGAGGCTGCTACGTGCAGTGGTGGTGCTGCGCGGGATCAGGTTACGGCTTTGCGGCGCCTGTAGGCCGGATCGTCCCAGAGACGGTTCGCGATGATGTGCGCGAAGGCTTCGATGGCGGTGTCAATATCGGCTTGGGTGTTGTAGAGCGGCGCGATGCCGAACCGCAGGATGTCCGGGGCGCGGAAATCGCCGATCACGCCCTGGCTGATCAGGGCCTGTACCAGTGCGTAGCCGTCGGGATGCGTGAATGAAATCTGGCTGCCGCGCGCCTCCGGGGCCCGTGGTGTGAGGCGTCTCAGGTCGGGACAGGCGCGCTGGAACCCCGCGGCCAGGCGGTCCGCCAGCGCGCAGGCCCGCGCGTGGAGGTCGCTGATATCCACAGTGTCGAACACGTCCAACGCAGCCTCCAGCGCGGCCATTTGCAGGACCGGCGGCGTTCCGACGCGGAACCGCGCAACGCCGGGCGCCGGCGCAAAGGCCGGGTCGAACGCGAACGGGGCAGCGTGCCCGAGCCACCCGGCAAGAACTGGTGCAATGTCACCCGAGACATCCGGTCGGGCGTAGAGGAATGCAGGCGCGCCGGGCCCGCCATTGAGGTACTTGTACGTGCAGCCTGCCGCGAACTCTGCACCGCACGCGGTCAGATCGACCGGCACGGCCCCGGTCGAGTGCGCAAGGTCCCATATCACGACCGCGCCCGCATCGTGAGCGGCGCGGGTCAGACGGGCCATATCGTGACGGCGGCCAGTGCGATAATCCACCTCCGTCAACATCAGCACGGCGACATGCGGGCCGAGCGCGGCCTCAACGTCCTGTGGGGCCACCGTGCACAGGGAATGGGGCTGACCCAGCGTGCTGATCAGCCCCTGCGCCACGTAAAGGTCAGATGGAAAGTTCCCCGTATCCGACAGGATCATGTGTCTGTCAGGGCGTAGGCTCAGGGCTGCGGCAAGGCATTGGAACATGCGGATCGACAGCGTTTCGCCCACGACGACGCTGCCCGTGGCCGCACCGATCAGTGGCGCGATCCGGTCGCCGAGACGGGCGGGCTGGTCCATCCATCCGACCTCGTTCCAACCGCCGATCAGCTGCGTGCCCCACTCGTCGGTCACTGTGCGTGCGACGCGGTCACGGGCGGCCTTCGGCAACGGTCCGAGCGAATTGCCGTCCAGATACGTCACCCCGTCGGGCAGATCGAAAAGCGCACGTGTCCTGGTCATGTCCGATGCATCGCGCAGCACGGGGCGGGACGCAAGCGCCTCAGGTCGGGGCGAGCCGCCATTCGGTGCATGCGACCGGAAAGACCCCGCGCCTCGTGGATGTACCGATCAGGCCCGCGGTCCTTGCGCGGTCGAGACAGACGTCTTGAAGGACTTGAAGATCGGTATTGAGCGTGCTGGCGATGACCCGGTGGGTCTGGCCCGCGCGTGTCTTGATCTGCAGGGTCCGCGCGCCGTGGCTGGCGCGCTCGAACCGCAACACCGCGATATCGACCCACGGCAGGAAAACCGGACGCTTGGCAAGGCTGAGAGGCGGGCGGTCCAGCAAGCGGATGCCGCGATCCTCGATCGATAGGGCGGGGCCGGGGTTACGCAGGCGCGCGACCATCCACCCCAAGCCAGCGGCCATGAAAACGCCGAAGATCACCGTCATGGCGAACAGGAAAAGCGCCATAGGCGGCAAGGGGTCTTTGCCGCCCGCGTCGAGCCCGAATACGAAGGTCAGCGCGGCGCCGGCCAGCAGGATCAGGACGACCGGAATGCAGGCAAGCGTCAGCCAGAACAGGTATCTGCGGTCGGGATATATGGTTAACGGGGCCATCATACGCGTCCTCGGTTGGCAGCTTGCCGGGCGAATATGGCGACACGATGGCCGGGCGCGCGATTGAACTGGACATTACATTCAAAAAGAGGAATGTATTGATCAGGAGGAGACATCCATGCGTATTTCCCTTGCGGCACTGATGCTTGCTGCGGTTCCGGCCCTGGCCAGCGAAGACATCCCCGACCAGTACCCCCAAAGTCCGCTTTACTCAAAACCGGTGGAGGTGATCCCGCATGTCTGGTCCGCCATAGGGGCCACCGCGCCGCCGACCTATGAGAATGCAGGTCACAACAACAATCTGAGCTTTCTGGTGACCGGGGCGGGTGTTGTCGTGATCAACGGGGGGGCTTCGGCGCAACTGGCCGAGGCACTCCATGCCGAGATCAAGACCGTGACCGACCAGCCGGTGGTACTGGTGATCAATGAAAACGGGCAGGGCCACGCGATGCTTGGTAATTCGTACTGGGTGGATCAGGGGGTGGAGATTCTGGCTCATGTAGATGCGGCGGCGGAGTTCGCGGAGTATGGCCCGCAGATCCTGGAGGTGATGCGTCGGTATAACCGGGACCGTGCCGAAGGAACGCGGTTGGTCGCCCCCACCCGCACGTTCGAGGAGCGGGAGGTGATCGAACTGGGCGAAATGCGCATCGAGGTGCTGTATCTGGGCCCGGCACACAGCCCGGGCGACACGCAGGTCTGGCTGCCCGAGCAGCAACTGGTGATCGCAGGAGACATGGCGTTTCACGAGCGTATGCCGCCGATCTTCGGCGATACGGTGACCGCCGATTGGGTGGAGACCTGGGAGACCGCATTCGAACCCCTGGGGGCGGTCTACGTGATCCCCGGGCATGGGCATCCGACAAACATGGCGCAGGTGCGGCGCTATACGCATGATTACCTCGTTTACCTGCGCGGCCAGATACGCGCTCATATCGACGCGGGCGGGGATCTGACCGAGGCCTATTACGTGGACCAGAGCCCATACGCGCATCTCGACACGTTCGAGGAATTGGCCACGAAAAACGCGGGCCGGGTCTATGAGGAGATGGAGTGGGAGTGACCCCGAGGCGGTTTTGCCCGGTTTCAGACCGCGAAGACCCATCTTGGCAGGCATGGCAACTGCGCGCATCTTGACGCAGGTACCGCACGGCGCGACGGGGCAGGTGGGGTGCGCGCGACAGTCCTTGCGCTACCGCCGGAGGTCCGGCAGGACTGCGCGGACCCAAGAAGGAGACCGCGAATGCCAAACCCGCGCGGAGGGCTTAGCCTGTTTCAGATGATCGACCTGCCGCCGGTCTGGTTGTTGGCGTTTCTGGGGCTGGGCAAGGCGCAGGCGACGTATTTCGCGATGGGGCCGCTTCCGGGCGGTGTCATTGGGCTGCTGGCTGCGGTCCTGATCGGGGGCGGAGTGATCCTGATCCTGCTTGCGGTCATGGAATTTCGCAGGAATTCCACAACGATAGTGCCGCATCGGGAGGCAGAAGCCTTGATCGTTTCGGGCATTTTCAAGAGGACGAGAAACCCGATCTACCTTGCCGATCTGATGCTTCTGGCCGGGTTTTTGATCCATTGGGGTGCGTGGTTGTCGCTGGCCCTCGTGCCGATCCTGATGTGGGTTCTTGAGCGCCGGTTCATCATTCCCGAGGAAAACCGCCTGCGCCGCAAGTTCCGCGCGGCCTACGCAAAGTACGAACAAAAGACAAGGCGGTGGGTATAGCGACAGAAGTCGCGGTATACGAGCGTATGCAATTTATGCAATGAAAGCTATGCGTTACGCGCAGGGGTGGCATCTTCACCGGTGGCGCTAACACCCGGTTGCGGCAGGCTAAATCCGTCTGTTAAGAGGCGCGGTGAAGGTTAAAGGCCCGCCTGGGCTGACTAGGGGAAAGGACAGCATGTGAAGATCGGGTCACCGAAGGAAGTATTTTCTGGCGAGAACCGGGTCGCGATGACGCCCGAGTCTGCGGTTCAGTTACAGAAGCTTGGCTATGAGTGCGTTATCGAGACCGGGGCCGGCGCGGCTGCCGGGTTTTCGGATGCGGCGTACCAGGAAAAGGGAGTTGAAGTCGTCAAGACGGCAGCGGCCCTGTTCAAGGCGGCGGATATCGTTGCAAAGGTGCGCCCGCCAAGCGAGGCGGAAGCCAAGCGCCTGCGCAGGGGGCAACTGCTGATCAGCTTCTTCTATCCTGCCGCCAACGAGGCGCTGATGGAATTGGCCCGCGACAAGGGCGCCAGCGTGATCGCGATGGACATGGTGCCGCGGATTTCCCGCGCGCAGAAGATGGACGCGCTGAGCTCGATGGCCAATATCGCGGGTTATCGCGCCGTGATCGAGGCGGGCAACAACTTCGGCCGGTTCTTCACCGGTCAGGTGACGGCCGCTGGCAAGGTACCGCCCGCCAAGGTTCTGGTTGTGGGCGCCGGTGTGGCTGGTCTGGCCGCGATCGGGACCTCGACCTCGCTCGGGGCGATCACCTACGCCTTCGACGTGCGCCCGGAAGTGGCCGAACAGGTCGAATCCATGGGTGCCGAGTTCGTCTTCCTCGACTTCGAAGAAGAGCAGCAGGACGGCGCGGCAACCGGGGGCTATGCGGCTGTATCCTCGCCGGAATTTGCGGCGGCCCAGTTGGCCAAGTTCCGCGAGCTGGCTCCCGACATGGACATCGTGATCACCACGGCGCTGATCCCGAACCGCGAAGCGCCGGAGCTTTGGACCAAGGATATGGTCGAAAGCATGAAGCCGGGCTCGGTCATCGTCGACCTCGCGGCTGAGCGGGGCGGCAACTGCAAGCTGACGGTGAAGGACGAGAAGATCGTCACCGACAATGGTGTCACGATCATCGGCTACACGGACTTCCCCAGCCGTATGGCGGCCCAGTCCTCGACGCTTTATTCGACCAACATTCGTCACATGATGACAGACCTGACCCCTGAAAAGGACGGTGTGGTCAATCACAACATGGAAGACGACGTGATCCGCGGGGCGACCATCACCCATGCGGGTGAGATCACCTTCCCGCCGCCGCCGCCAAAGGTGGCTGCGATCGCGGCGCAGAAGAAAGAGCCGATCAAGGAGAAGACCCCCGAAGAGATCCGCGCCGAGGAGGTTGCGGCCTTCAAGGCGCAGACCAAGCAGCAGGTCACACTGCTGGCGATCGGTGCGGCGCTGGTGCTGGGGGTCGGCCTGATTGCGCCGGCCAGCTTCATGCAGCACTTCATCGTGTTCGTGCTGTCGGTGTTCATCGGGTTCCAGGTCATCTGGGGTGTGGCGCACAGTCTGCACACGCCGCTGATGGCGGTGACCAATGCGATCTCGTCGATCATCATCCTGGGCGCGCTGATCCAGATCGGGTCGAGTTCGCTTCTGATCACGTTGCTGGCCGCGGCGGGTATCTTCATGGCGTCGATCAACATCTTCGGCGGCTTCCTCGTGACACGGCGCATGCTCGCCATGTTCCAGAAATCCTAAAGGGGACAGCGAGTTATGGAATTCGGATTTACGATTGCGGCCTATGCGGTTGCAGCAGTTCTGTTCATCCTGTCACTTGGCGGACTGAGCGGACAGGAAAGCGCGAAACGCGCGGTATGGTACGGCATCGTCGGTATGGCCATCGCCGTTCTGGCGACGCTGATCGGCCCCGGGAAGGGGCTTGCGGTTGCGTCCATCGTTCTGATCGCCCTCGGGGCAGCGGTGGGTTACCAACTGGCCACCAAGGTCCAGATGACCCAGATGCCGGAGCTTGTGGCGATCATGCACAGCCTCGTCGGTCTGGCGGCAGTGTTCGTGGGTTTCAACGCAGACCTGATGATCAACCAGATGGCCGCGCTCTACGAGGCGAACGGCCAGGTGCTGGGCGCTGTGGGCCCCGATGGCTACACCGCCATCGGCCTGCCGAAAGAAATCACCGACGGTCTGTCGTCCTTTGGTCAGCTGATCGCCAAGAAATCCGGTGTTGAGATCGGCATCCTGCGGGTCGAACTGGTGCTGGGTATCTGGATCGGGGCTGTGACGTTCACGGGTTCGGTCATCGCGTATGGCAAGCTCGCGGGCAAGGTCGACACCGGGGCCAAGCAGCTTCCGGGTGGGCATATGCTCAACGCGGCGGCGGCGGCGGGCTCGGTCCTGCTGATGATCGCCTACATGAGCGGCGCAGGCAGCTGGACGCTGGTGCTGCTGACGCTTCTGGCATTGTTCATCGGCTATCACCTGATCATGGGCATCGGTGGTGCGGACATGCCTGTCGTTGTCTCGATGCTCAACAGCTACTCGGGCTGGGCGGCGGCGGCGATCGGTTTCAGCCTCGGCAACGATCTGCTGATCGTGGTCGGCGCACTGGTCGGCTCGTCCGGCGCGATCCTGTCCTACATCATGTGCAAGGCGATGAACCGTGCGTTCGTCAGCGTGATCCTTGGCGGCTTCGGCGGCGCATCGGGGCCACAAATGGCGGTCGAGGGCGAGCAGGTGGCGATCGATGCCGACGGCGTCGCATCCGCGCTTAACGAGGCCGATAGCGTCATCATCATTCCGGGCTACGGCATGGCCGTGGCGCAGGCCCAGCAGGCCGTGTCGGAACTGGTGCGCAAGCTGCGTGCCAAGGGCAAGAATGTCCGGTTCGCGATCCATCCGGTTGCCGGGCGCCTGCCTGGCCACATGAACGTGCTGCTGGCAGAGGCCAAGGTGCCGTATGACATCGTGATGGAGATGGACGAGATCAACGAGGACTTCCCGGACACTGACGTGGCCATCGTGATCGGCTCGAACGACATCGTGAACCCCGCCGCGCAAGAGGACCCGAACTCCCCCATTGCGGGGATGCCGGTCCTGGAATGCTGGAAAGCCAAGCAGGTCTTTGTCTCCAAGCGCGGGCAGGGCACGGGGTACTCGGGCATCGAGAACCCGCTTTTCTACAAGGAAAACACCCGCATGTTCTATGGGGACGCAAAAGCAAGCCTCGACGCGCTGCTCCCGAAAATCGACTGATCTGCAGCATATGACATTCAAGAGCCCCGCCTCACCGGCGGGGCTTTTTTTGATGTGTGGCAGTTCGGCACTGGCGCGCGCGCGGGTTCTCGACTATTTTGATCGGGAAATGGAGTCGCGCGCATGACGCTTGTTGCCTTGCATCGGGATCAGGATCTCTCCGAGGTTCGCGGAGGCCCGCGGGAAGTGGCCGGCTATGCTGGCACGCCTGAGCAACTGGGCGTGCTGCGTACCGCGCTGCGTCGGACGCGCGCGGCCTCGGCCATACTTGTCAATGCGCAGGTCATGTCCGACCTCAGCGGGGTGCCGGCGCTGGATGCGCTGTGTATCCGGCTCGGGATGCTTCTGGGACGACCGCTGCGCAGTTTTTCCGCGGGTACCCTCGTTGCGAGTTTCGATGAGGCGTGGTTGCTGAGCCTGTTTGACGCTGCCGCGCGTGATGACGCGATGAGCTACGGATTTCTCTTGAGAACCCGACTAAAACGCTCGGATGCGTCCGAAGTGCACTTTCTGGTTTGCCGGGCGCAATCTGCCCTAGACACGTCGAGTGTAACGCCTAGTCTCTAAGGCCACAGCAAGCCAACGCCAGCTGTCCAACCTTACAATTCAGACAGGAGACGGCGATGACACAACCCGCAGCCGACCTTTCATCCGACGCGCAATCCGCGATCGCTCAGGCGCTGACGCAATCCGTGGCGGAGACCGCGGTGACAACCATGCTTGCGCAAAATTTTCACTGGAACGTCAAGGGCATGGCCTTTGCGCCGCTGCATGAGCTGTTCCAGCAGATTTACGAAGACCATTTTCAGGCTCAGGACGATCTGTCCGAGAGGGTCAAGGCGCTTGGCGCACATGCCGAAGGGCGCCTGGCGGAGATGCTGAAGATGTCCAAGATCGGGGAAAGCGACGGGCATCTGTCGGCAACCGATATGATCAAGGCGATGTTGGCCGCCCAACAGACGCTGGCAGCCACTGTGGCGGGCGCAGGTGCGCTGGCCGCCGAGCACGGCGACACGCTGACAGAGGATCTGTGCATCGCGCGGGGGCAAACCCACGAGAAATTCGCGTGGTTCCTGCAAGCGCATCTGGACTGACGCGCCGCCGCCCGGGGCTTACATCGCGGGCGGTTGCACCCCCTTCTTCTTGCACTTTCTCGCATAGGCCAAGGGCCAGGCGGTGAACTTGCCCATACGGTGCTGCTGCGCGATCAGCAACTCGACAAAAGCCTGCAACTGCGCAGGCTTTTTCGCTTTCTTCATGAGGGATTTTTGCGGTTTGGTCATGGAACACGCAATGCAGTGCCCCTCACGCTTGAATTTGCAGACCCCGATACACGGGGACGGAAGTTTTTTGGCCATGGCTATTTTGTCAGGATCAGCTTGTTGTTGCGGGTGATCTTCAATGTGTAGGTCTGGGTATCCAGAACCAGCAGGGCCTTGCCGTCCGGATCGACCAGGGACCGCGCGTCATACGCCGGGGTGGTCGGCGTGCAGGGGGGCGCAGTTGGCGCGGGCGTGGGCTTGGGTCGAACCGTCATACGCGATTACTGACAAAAACAATCGGAAATAGCAAGCGCTGTCTTGTTGCCCTTGCGGAATTCCACCTGAAAGCTAAGGTTTGCGCGGACCCGGAGATAACCTGGGCGTTTGGGAGGAAAACATGATCAAGACACTAGCACTCGGTGCGGTATTGGCCGCATCGGTTTCCGGGGCAGCCGTTGCGCAGGAGAAAATGCGCATTTCTTTGCAGCTGCCGTTGACGAGCCATCTGGGCGAAAACCTTGTCCTGTTCGAAAAAGAGGTTGAAGAGCGCACTGGCGGCGCGATTGACGTGGAAATCTACGACAGCGCAACGCTCTATCGCGACAAGGAAGTGCCGCAGGCCGTCGGCTCCGGCGCGATCGAGGCGGGCGTCGCCTCATTGACGCGTTACGTGGGCGATGCGCCCGCGGTGGACGTGTTCTACATGCCGTTCCTGTTCAATACCGAGGAAAAGATCCGCGCCGCCGTCGCCGAAGGCAGCCCCGTTCGGACCGCTCTGGAAGAAGAGGTCGCCAAGACAGGGGGACAGATCCTCTACTGGCAAGCCTATGGTGGCGCGATCATGCTGTCGAAGGGCGACCCGATCCGCACCCCCGCGGATCTGGAGGGAAAGAAGGTTCGCGTGTTCGGCAAGACGCTCGGGGATTTTGTGACGGCCGCTGGCGGCGCGCCAACGCTGATTTCCGGATCTGAGCAATACCTCGCCTACCAGCGTGGTACGGTGGATGTGGGCATGACCGGTGTGTCCGGGGTCAAATCCCGCAAACTCTGGGAGGTGATGGATACGATCACTGTCACCAACCATGCCTCGATCGAATTCGTGGTGGTGGTGAACTCCGACTGGTGGGCCGGACTGGACGCCGAAACCCAAGGCCATATCGAGGCCGCCGCGAAAGTCGCACAGGATGATGTCCGCGACCGTATGGCCCAGATCGAAGCGGATGCCTATGCCGCCGCCGAAGAAAACGGCATGACCGTCGTCCAGCTGTACGAAGCGGATCTGGATGCGTGGAAAGCCGTCGCACAGCCGGTCTACGACTCCTACGTCGAGGCAGCAGGCGAAGTGGGTCAGCGCATTCTCGACGCGGTCGGCGACGACTGATCGACGGCAGGCGCGCGCGGCGTGATCCGCGCGCGCTTGTAAGACGGCAGGGCTGCGCGGAACCCCCGCGAGAGGCCACGAGGGGACATCTATGAACGCGATTACAACGCTGTCGCGCTACGCGGGCGTGCTTGCGGCTGTGCTGATGGCTGTGACCGGCGCAATGCTGACCTACGAGGTCATCGCGCGATATTTCTTCATAAAACCAACGATCTGGGCGGCAGAGTTGAGTCAGCTTTGCCTGATCTGGGGGTGCATGCTGGCGATGCCGTATGTGCTGAGCTTGCAGCGTCACATCACGGTGAATGCCGTGACTGCCCTGCTGCCGAAGGGCGCGCAGCGGGTTTGCGCGGCGCTTGCCCTGGTGTTGGTGATCCTCTTCAGCGTCATCGTCGCTTATTGGGGTTGGACGATCTTCTGGGACAGTTTCGAGCGCGGGCGCACCACCGGGTCCATCCTGAACCTGCCTATCGCGATCACCGAGTTTGCCATCCCGTTCGGGTTCGGGCTGCTTGCATTGCAGGCCGGCGTGGAGCTGGCCCGCTTGCGTGACCCGGAGGCCAGCTTCGGCGGGGCGACCCACGAATGAGTGTGTTCCTGATCCTCGGACTTCTGTTCGGTCTGCTTTTGCTGGGTGTGCCGGTGGCCTTCGCGCTCGGCGGGCTCGGTCTGATCATGCTTTACATGGGGGATTTTTCGCCCCTCATGGCGCCGCAGGCCATCCTGTCCACGCTGGACGGGTTCATCCTGCTGGCCGTGCCCTTGTTTCTGTTGATGTCCAACGTTCTGCTGAAGGGGGGCGTCGGGCGTGACCTGTTCAGCGCGGTGCAAGCCTGGGTCGGGCATTGGCCCGGGGGGCTGGCGGTGGCAACGATCCTGAGTTGCGCCCTGTTCGCGGCCATTTCCGGTAGTTCGGTCGCGACGGCGGCGACGATCGGGACCGTGGCGATCCCCGAAATGATCAACCGAGGATACGAGAAAAAATTCGTCTACGGCCTGCTGGCCGCCGGGGGCACCTTGGGCATCCTGATCCCGCCGTCGATCCCGATGATCGTCTACGGCTTCGTGACCGAGCAATCGGTGATCCAGCTGTTCCTGGCCGGGATCGGCCCGGGTCTGGTGCTGGTCACGTTGTTTGTCATCTTCGCCATGCTGCACGCGCGGTTCTGGGGCGGGTTCGAGCCTGTCGCACGGGCCAGCTGGGCAGAGCGGCGCACGGCGTCCTACCGCGCGCTGCCCTCGGTTGCGCTGGCGATGCTGGTAATCGTCGGGCTCTATTCAGGTGTCTTCACCCCGACCGAGGCAGCCGCCATCGGTTTTGCCGCGGCGTTGGCGATCACGACGCTTTGGCTGCGTACGCTCACCTGGACGGGCTTTCGCGAGGCGGTCATGGAATCGGCGATCACCACGGTCGCGATCCTGCTGATCGTTGCGGGGGCCAAGGTGTTCGGCAAGGCAATCGCCCTGTATCGCATCCCTCAGGACATCTCCGCCTTTATCGCGCAGACCATCGACGGGCCGTTGATGTTCATCCTCGTGGTGTCCTGCATCCTGCTGGTGATGGGGCTGGTGTTCGAGGCGCTCTCGATGATCCTGATCATGACGCCCGTGTTGCTTCCGGCGGCGATGGGGCTGGGCTTCGATCCGATCTGGTTCGGCATCTACATGGTGATCATGGTGGAGTGCGCGTTGATCACACCGCCTGTGGGGTTGAACCTCTACGTCATCCAGTCTGTCGCGCGCTCCACCCTCGGGGAGGTGGCGCGCGGTGTCTGGCCCTTCCTCTTGCTGATGATTGTCACAGTCGGGGTTCTTTACACGATCCCGGACCTGGCCCTGTATATCCCGTTCAAATGGTGACCCCATGACTGCCGCTGCCCGCCTCAAGAGCCTGCTGGAGCAGGACCGCTGCCACGTGATGCCGTGCTGTTTCGACGCGCTTTCAGCCAAGCTGATCGCACAAGAAGGGTATGACCTGACCTTCATGTCCGGCTTTGCCGCCTCCGCCAGTCGGATCGGCGCGCCCGATCTGGGCTTGATGAGTTATGGCGAGGTGGTGGATCAGGCTGCCAATATCACTGAAACCCTGTCGATCCCGCTGATCGGAGACGGTGATACAGGCTATGGCAACGCGATGAACGTCCGCCGGACTGTCCATGGGTTCGCACGTGCCGGCTGTGCGGCGGTGATGATCGAGGATCAACTGGCCCCCAAACGCTGCGGCCACACGCCCGGCAAGGCCGTTGTCCACCAGCAGGAGGCGTTCGACCGCATCCGCGCCGCCGTCGATGCGCGCACCGAGATCCGTGCAGCAGGCGGCGATATCCTGATCCTCGCGCGGACGGATGCCCGGCATGAACACGGGCTGACGGAGGCGATCGACCGGGCCGCGCATTTCGCAGTTCTCGGGGCCGACATCCTGTTTGTCGAAGCCCCCAAGACCGAAGCAGAGATGCGTACGGTGTGTGACAACCTGCCGGGCCCGAAGATGGCCAACATCGTGGAGGGCGGAGAGACGCCAGACCTGCCCAACGCCGAGTTGCACGATATCGGGTTTTCGATTGCCGCCTATCCGCTGTCGCTGATGGCGGCGGCGATGCAGGCCATGGTCACGTCGCTGCGCGGGATGCGCGCAGACCAGCGGCCCGGTCAGATGGATTTCGCCGAACTGCGCCGCCGCATCGGTTTTGACACATATTATGAGGTGTCGTCGGGGTATACGTCGTCCCATCGAAGTTGAAGCGGCGCGCGCGGTTGTGCGGCGCGGTATGGAATATAACTCGATTTCGCTTACAAAACCGCTATTTAGACCAGTAGCATAGACCAAGGACACAGTGGTGAACGACGCTTCTCAACGCATGAACGCGGCCGAGCTGGCCTATCGGACGATCCGTGCGCGCATCGTGTCGGGAGAGCTCGCCGAAGGGGAGCGGCTGACGGAAAAGCGTCTGTCCAAGGATCTGAGCCTGAGCCGCACGCCGATCCGCGAGGCCATCGGACGGCTTGTTCTTGAAGGTTTAGTCGAGCGTCAGAGCGGATACACGACCAAGGTGGCCAGCTTCCCCGAGGATGAGGTGGAGCAGATTTTCGAGCTGCGGCGTCTGCTTGAGGCCTATTCCGCCCGTCGCGCGGCGCTGAACGCCTCCAACGAGGATATCGCCATGCTGCGCGATATTCACGCCACGATGCGCGCGCACACGCCGCCGCGCACGGAGGAAGAGTATCAGGTTCTGACAGAGGCGAACGAGCAATTCCACCGGGTCATCCTGCAGGCCGCAGGTGCGCCGCGTCTGACGGCGCTGATGACGTTGGCTTTCGATGTCGGGATGGTGGTGCGGACATACAGGATATTCTCCGACAAGGATCTGCAACGCAGCTTGCAACACCACGCCGAGCTGATCGATGCCCTTGAAGCACACGCCCCCGACTGGGCGGAAAACGTGATGAGCGCGCATATGCTGGCCGGAGCCGCCAAGGTGAACGACTGGCTCGAGGCGAAAAGTGCGGCCGCGCGCGACCTGATCCAGAGCCCGATCTCCGGGGCAGAGTGATGTCGCGCGCCTTGCGATCCTTCTTGTTCGTGCCCGCCAATCGCGCAAGCGTTTTGCCCAAGGCGCTGGCCTCTGGCGCGGACGCGGTTTGCGTCGATCTTGAGGATGCCGTTCCCCCGGATCAGAAACCCGAAGCCCGTGCGCCCGCGCTTGAGTTTCTGGGGAGCGCCTGCGCGCAGGACATGCCGTGGCGCGGCGTTCGGCTCAACGGGTTGCGCACGCCCGACGGTCTGGCGGACATGGCGGCCTTGTGCGCGGTGGCCCCCGCCGCAGGCTTTGTCTTGTTGCCCAAAGTGGACAGCCCGGCAGAGGTCCAGATCGTTGACGACGCCCTGACAGCCTGCGGCAGTGGCACGCGGATCGGTGCCCTGATCGAGAGCGCAGCGGGGCTGGAGGCGGTCCAGGGCATCGCGCGCGCAACGGACCGTTTGGCGTTCCTGCTCTTTGGCGGTGTCGATCTGAGCGCGGAACTTGGTGTGGATGGCTCTGATGCCAGCCTCGCCTATGCGCGCGGGCGGGTCGTGCACGCCGGACGCGGTGCGGGAGTGCCGGTCCTTGATGTGCCCGCGCTGGACTTCCGCGACCTCGGGGCGGTCGGGGAGGCAGCAGGGCGCGCCCTGGCGCATGGGTTTTCGGGCAAGGCGGCAATCCATCCGTCCAACATTGCGCCGATCAACGCGGCCTTCACCCCCGTTGCGGACGAGGTGACCGAGGCGCTGGAGATCGTGCGCGCCTTTGAGCAGGCGCCCTCCGGACTGGTGGTGCGCGACGGCAAGCTGATCGAACGTCCGGTCATCCGTGCCATGGTCGCCAGACTCGACCGGGCGCGTGCGGCGGGTCTGCTGGATGACGCATGATCGCTATGCCTTGGCATTGGCCCTCGATGCGCGGTTTCAATTCCTGGAGGATCCCGGCCAGAGCGTTGCTGTCGATCGTGCGGCAGAGGTGTCTGACGGGCGCTTGTCCGATCTGCTGATCGGGGTAAAGGCAAACATTGCCGTGCGTGGACAGGGACACTCCGCGGGATTGCGCGGCCGCGCAGCTGCAACCGCCCCGGCTGACGCCCGCGTTGTAGCAACCTTGCGAGGGCTGGGCGCACAGATGATGAGCCGCTTGACGATGGATGCGGCCGCCCTCGGGGCTGCGACAGAAGCCAATGGCTGGCGTGTGACGGACAACCCGCGTGCCCCGGGGCACAGCGTGGGGGGGAGTTCGGGCGGGTCTGCGGCGGCGGTGGCCAGCGGTGCAGTCGATGCAGCCCTTGGGACAGACACGCTGGGGTCGGTGCGCATCCCGGCGGCCTATTGCGGTGTTCTGGGGTTGAAGCCCGGACGCGGAGTCGTGCCGCTGGACGGCGTTTTCCCGTTGGCACCTGCACTGGACACGGTCGGGTTCCTGGCGCAGCGGACGGAAGCGTTGCGCGAACTTGTGGCCGTGTTCGGGGCAAAACACACCGACAGGCCTTGGACCGTGCGGCGGCTGGATGATCCCGTCGTCGCGCGGCATGAGGCCGTGGCCGCAGCAGAAGCCGTTCTGGCGCGGCTGGGCATGCGTGGCGCACCGATGCGCATTGCCGGATGGCCGGTTGAGGACCTGCGCAAGGCCGCTTTCGCATGCATGCTACTGGATGCTCGGGAAACGCTTGCGGGTTTGCGCGACCTGCCATCCCCGGTGACCAGAGCCTTGGGCTATGGGGCCAGCCTGAGCCCGGATGATGCTGCCGCCGCGCGCGAGGTCTGTGCCCGTGCGGTGGAGGGGCTGATCGAGGCACTGGAACCAGGCGTCATTCTGCTGACCCCGACAACCCCGGAGCCTGCCTTTGAACGGGGGGCGCGACCGCCCGTATCGCAGGCGGATTTCACAGCGATCGCAAATCTGGCGGGGGTGCCAGCACTCGCGGTGCCTATGGGGTCAGACGGATCAGGTCGTCCCGTGTCGGTGCAGTTGATCGGGGCGCAGGGCAGTGAGCTTGCCCTGCTGGATATCGCCGACACGCTGCTGCGCACGGCTGCCTAGTCCGTGAAGCGAAGCGTGACCAGCATACTGAGCGCACCGCTTTCCGTGCGGGCCCACATGGTCAACCCGCCGTCCTGCCACGCGCCTTCCAGCCAGAACGGGTCGGGGGCGAAAAGCGGGCTGATTGCACGGATCTCTATCGCTGCGAGGGGGCGTTCCTGCGCCTGTTCCATCCCGTAACCGATCAGAAGGGTCGCGGTCAGCGGACCGTGTACGACAAGGCCCGGATACCCTTCGACCCCACGCGTGTAATCGGCGTCATAATGGATGCGGTGGCCATAGAAGATCAGCGCCGAATACCGAAAAAGCAAAATCGGATCAGGATCGATCCGGCGTTGAAACTCGGCGCCTTGTGGCGCGGGGCGGGGCAGGGGTGGGGGCGCGTCGGGCGAGGGGGCCTCGCGGTAGACGATATTCTGAGTTTCGGTAAAACACGAGCCTGCCTCATCCACGAAATCATGGGTGACGGTAACGAACCCCAGTGCGCCAGAGCGGCCCGTCTTGCGGGAGATATCCCGAATGGTTGTGGTCTTGGTGGCCTGCGTGCCGAGGACGAGCGGTCGGTGCCAGTCGAGCCGCCCGCCTGCCCACATACGCCGGGGCAGGCCCAGATCGGGCAGGAACCGGCCAAGGCGTTCATGCCCGTCGGCGGCCAGATCGGACGCGCGGATCTGCGGGTTGAAGTATAGATAGTGCCAGAACGGCGGCAGCGCATCGCCCTCCGCGAAGGAAGGCGCCGCGTCCAGCGTCAGTTGCATGTGCCGTGCCTGGCGCAGATCGATCCGGTCGTGCGCGACCTCTGTACGTCCGATCGCCGGGTGAGGGGCCGTGTCGGTCATATCCTAGGCACCGGTGAACCGGGGCGCGCGCTTTTCGGCAAAGGCGCGCTGACCTTCGACATAATCGGAACTGTCATAGCACGTCCGGACCAGATCGTCGGCATGGCGTGCGGCCCGTGCATCCCCGGGGCGCCCGGCGGCTCTCAGCGACGCCTTGACAGCCCGCAACGTAAGGGGGGCGTTTGCCGCGATGATCCTGCCAACCTCCGACACCGTTTCGTCAAGCGTGTCCGGTTCGGTGATCCGATTGATCAAGCCCCAACGCTCCGCGTGCGCGGCATCGACGGGTTGTGCGGTATAGAGCAGTTCCGCCGTGGCCGTCGGGCCGACGACCCGGTTCAAGGCCGCGACCTCGTCCGGACCGATGGCGAGACCGAGTTTCGCAGGTGTGAAGGCAAAGCGCGCGTCGGACGTGGCGATCCGCAGGTCGCAGCGCAGTGCCAGTTCCAGTCCACCGCCGATACATGCGCCGTGCACTGCCCCGATTACCGGCATCGGCAGGTGCGCAAGCGCGTCGAGCGCGCGCGCGACCGTGCCATTGTAGGCGGCGATCGCGTCCGGCGTGGTGCGCACCTTCGAAAACTCCGAGATATCGGCTCCGGAACAGAAGCCACGAGCACCCGGATCACCGCGCAGCACCACCACACGCGGGAGATCCGTGGCCAGTTGCGCGCAAATATCCCCCAGACGCGCCCACATCGAGAGCCGCATCGCATTCAGGCGCGTTGGATTGCTCAGCGTGATCCGGGCAATGCCGCTTTCGGGAGCGTCCAGCAGAACCGCTGCGTCCGTCATATCCGACCGGTCCATTGCCCACCGCCATCCATATCCACCACCGTCCCGTTCAGGTACGCAACCCGCGGCGAGGCCATCATGGCGCAGAAATCCGCAACCTCCTGCGGGGTCTTCGGGCGGCCAAAGGGGAATTTCGCCGGATCGATCAGCTCCTCCCATCGGGTTTCGTCGCCGAGCTCGGCCTTTGCCTTTCCCTTGAAAAAGGCGCTCATCCGGTCCGTCAACGTAGGCGAGGGGTTAAGGCCCAGCACCCGAACGCCGGAGGCATGTGCCTCCGCCCCGAGCGCCTGCGTGAAGCCGATCAGGGCGGCGTTGCCCGCAGCACCGCAGATGTAGGCAGGACGGACCGCGCGACCGCCCATCCCGATGATGTTCAGGATGACCCCGTGCTCGCGGGCCGCCATATCCGGATAAAAAAGCTGACAGAGGTGAATATAGCCAAACACCTTGAGCTCCCATCCCTCGCGCCAATCGTCCATAGTCAGGTCCGACAGTCCACCGGCCTTGATGGCGCCTGCGTTGTTGACGAGGATATCCGGCGTCTCGACCTGCTCGTGCAGTGTTTCGCGCCCGCGATCCGATCCGAGATCGGCCACTACTGTTTTCGGTGTATGGCCGGTCTTTGTTGCAATCGCATCGCGCGCGCTTGCCAGGGCCTCCGCCGTGCGCGCGACCAACGTGACATGCGCGCCTTCGGCGGCAAAGGCCGTCCCGGTCGCTAGGCCAATCCCCTTGGAGCCTCCGGTAATGAGGACGTTTTTATCGTTTAAGTGCAGGTTCATCCGGCGCACTCTTAAACATAGTACTGAATTTCAAAGAAGACGCAGCCATCGGGAGAGGCGAACGGGCCATGGGGTGTTCCGGGGGGGCGGCACGCATAGCCCGGCGCGCTGTGGCGCGCTCCGCCGGTGCCGTCGGGGTCACAGCCCATGATCAGCGTTCCCTCCATCAGGTACACTTCCTCCCAGTAGTCATGCAGAAACGTATCTGGTGCAATCGTTCCGGGTTGGAACCGGATCAACCGGGTGCGCACGCCGCGCTTGCCTGCCTCGTCCAGCGCGCCGGACAGCAGTTTCTGTTCCACCCCCAGTGCGCCACCGGGAACAGGCACCCACCCTTGGGCGATATCGATGTCGTGGTAAGGCACATCTGGCTTCAGCAGTGTGACGGTCATGCAGAACTCCGTAACTGGGAAAGGGGGGATGAAAGCCGCGAAAGTGCGCCGCGCAAATCGGTCAGGTCTTTCGCCTCGGGCAACTCCAGGATGGCAGTGATCAGTGTTTGCGCCGCCGGTCGCGCGATCCTTGCATAGGCGGCGTTGTTCAGGAACTTGGCGCACAGGTCCGCCTCCGACAAAGGGGCCTCGGGATCGCCGGGGGCGTGCGGTGCATCCGCGCTTAGTGTCTTGCCTGCCATGGTCTGCACCTCCACCCGGGCGGCATAGCGGTCCGGAAAAGCCGCCGTCATGGCCGGGTCGCTGACCAGGGTAATCCGCTGTCGCAGGTGCGCCACGTCTGTTGCATCGCGGCGCGTCGGGTCCTCGAAATCCGCGATCCGAGGCGCCCCTTTGCACAGCGCGATCGCAACAGCCGTTTGCAGGCTGAACCGGGCTTCGTGCGCTGTGTTGGGCGCGGCATTGTTGCAGAAGGTCAGCGCGGCATCGTAAGTGATTATTTTAACATCTGAAATCGTAGAAGCAGATAACCCAGTGTTGCGCAAGGACAAGGCGGCCGCGATGGCTGGATGTGTGTGTCGGCAGGCTGGCCAGGGCTTGAAGCTGACGTCGTGCAGCAGCCACTCGCTGTCTGGATTTTCAAGCACCTCGTCCGGGTCGGCGGCCGGGTAAAAGGTTTCGAAAAAGCCAAGCCGACCTTCGAGAATTTCGCGTGGTCCGCGTGCACCGGCATGTGCGACGCAAGCCGAAGTGACCCCCGCTCTTGCGGCATGCGCCATGGCCAACTGCTTGCCTTCGCCCCCCTCCAGGCGGCATTGCCACAGGCCTGCGGCTTGCATACCCGCATGGCCGAGGGCGTCGGCGGTTTGTGGCAGGGACAGCGCCAGGATCCGGGCGCTCGCTGCGGCAGCTCCGTAGACGCCGCAGGTGCCCGAATTGTACCAGTTGGAGTACCCGCCACGCGCTGCTGCACGCCCGATGCGCAACGCTGTCTCGTACCCCGCCAGCCCGGCGCGCAGCAGCGTTGCTCCGTCGATGTTCCGTCGCGTGGCCAACGCCAGAGCGCTGGCCCACACGGTATCCCCCGCGTGCAGAATGGAGGCGCGATGCAGATCGTCCATCTCCAACAGGTTGCCGAGTGCGCCGAGTTGGAACGCGGCAGCCTCTGGCGTCCCAGTCACACCGAATGCTGTGTCCAGACCCGTTGGGCCACCGGACAGCGCAAGTGCCGCTGCACTGTTGCGCGCGGCCAGAACCGTTCCAAGCCAGTCGAGCAGGTGCAGGGGCGCGCGCGATAGGTCACGGTCTTCCATCGACCTGTGGTTCAGCCCGATCAGTTTTTCTGAGAGTGTATCCACGCAGCCCAACCCGCCTCGATTTCGTATACATTTATATTGCCTAACCCACGAGTTTCGCCAGTGGAATATCGCTTTGAGCACGGCAAATCGGGGCAAAAGTAAAGTTATATTGCAGGGGCATGTTTGACCAAATATCTAATAACAAACGGTTTTTGATACTTCACGGACGTGCGCTGATAACCTTTGTCAGAGAAGTGAATTTTGTCGACCAAAATGACTTTTCTTTTTTCCGGGCAAGCCT
This sequence comes from Tropicimonas sp. S265A, assembly GCF_049800835.1. NCBI lineage: Bacteria > Pseudomonadati > Pseudomonadota > Alphaproteobacteria > Rhodobacterales > Roseobacteraceae > Tropicimonas > Tropicimonas sp. S265A. Next base: position 89,123 of record NZ_JBNAFU010000007.1, on the reverse strand, counting down.
AGGTGGTGAGCGGACGCAGTGCGTGATGCGGGAGGGGCCGCGCGCATGCGATTGCAAAGATGATCACGCCGCCTGGGTGCTGCGGCGGGGTCATTTCGGGGCAACACCGCACCTACTCAGTCGTTCAATCGAATTTCGATACCACTCATGCCGTCCGGGAAAACGGTTTCAACAGGAGGTTTACACGAATGGATCAACTCGACTTCAATCGCCGTCAATTCATGGCGACCATGGGCGCCGCTGCCGCCACAACCGCACTGGGCAGCCGCGCGATGGCGTCCGAGGCCTTGAAATTCTGGGCACCGGGCATCGCGCGCGTCGGCAACCAGGACTGGTCCGACATGGAAAGCCAGGCCGGCATCTCTATCGCCAATATCGCCAAGTCCGCCCGCGCGGATGAAGCCATCCAGAAGATGGTCGTCGGCGATGGGAATGCGCTCTATGACGCGATGACGGACAACGGTGGCGGCATGGAAGACGCGTTGGCCTCGCAGAACGCGATTGTCGAGCTGGAACCGAGCCGTATTCCCAATTGGGGCAACCTGCTGGCATCCTATCAGGAGGGCGGCACGTCCTTCGACACGATCCGATACGAGGGCAAGCTGGTCGCGATCCCGTATATCTCGAACGCCGACAGCCTTGCGTTCAACCACGATGTGGTCGGCGAAGAGCTGAACACATGGGAAGCGCTGTTTGATGAGCAGTTCCGCGGCCGCGCGGCTATGCAGAACGATTACGGCCCGACGCTGACCAATACCGCCGTCTACCTCAAGCAGTCGGGCAAGCAGGACATCGAGAACCCGTCCGACATGACCGAGGCCGAGGTCAAGGGTGTCTGCCAGTTCCTGATCGACCTGAAGAAGAAGGGCCATTTCCGCACCTTCTGGGACGGGTTCCAGAACGGCGTGGATCTGCTGGCCTCCGAAGAGGTGCTCGTGTCCTCCTGCTGGGAGCCGATCCAGATCGTGGCGTCGCGCAAGAACGGCGCGGACATCCGGTATGGTACGATGAAAGAAGGCCACCAGAGCTGGAACAACGTCATCATGCTGACCCGCGGCGGTCAGGAGCGGGGGATGGAAGACGCGTTCTACGCGCTCGCGAACCTGTACCTCGATCCGTGGTTCGGTTCTCGTACGCTGGCGGGCCTGGGCTTTACCCCGCAAATGACCGGGGTGAACGACTACATCGAGGCCAACCCGGCAGACTTCGACGACGATACCAAGTCGACATTGGTCGAGCGCTTGGCGCGTAAGGAAGCCCGCATGGCAAACACCGGCAACGCGTGGCAGAACGTGTTCCCGACCAATATCCGGGCCTACCAGGATTGGTGGGCGCAGGTTCAGGCCGCTTAAACGTGGCCACGCTCAGCACGAACTCTCCCGGTCAGGCCGCGCGCCCGGCCGGGGAAACAGCCTCCGTCTGGCGCGCGCGCGCCGGGCGATGGGCGTTTTACGCACCGCTGGCCTTCATGGTCGTCTTCTTTGCGATCCCGATGGCATTGACGGTGGTGTTCTCCGTGTTCGAGCGGACAATGTTCTGGATGGAGCCGGGGTTCACCCTTTTCTCCTACCAGAACTTCTTTTTCTCAGCCCGGCTTGAGAATTTCCTGACCTCGATGAAATACTCCGCCATTGCGGTGGTGATCTGTTTCATCTTCGGCTTTCCGGTTGCTGTATTCATTCGAAAATCCATTCCGCAAGTGGCCCAGCACCGCGTTATTCTGCTGTTCATTCTGCCTTTCATGGTGTCCGAGATCATTCGCGTCTTTGCCCTGCGCCCGGTGTTGCAGCGCAATGGCCTTGTGAACTCCACCCTGATGGACTGGGGCCTGATTGATGAACCGATCACCTCGCTCCTTTACACGCATACGGGCGTGGTGATTGGCGAGGTCCTGAGCTTCCTGCCGTTCATCGTCTTTGCCGGATTCCTCGCGATGGAGGCGGTGCCGAAGTTTATCTTCGAGGTCTGCGATGACCTTGGCGTCGGCTTCCGCCGTCGGTTCACGGATGTGATCCTGCCGCTGGCCGCACCGGGTATTTTCGCCGGGGCCGTGTTCATCTTTGTCAACGGGTTGGGCGTGGCGCTGTTGCCCAATATTCTCGGCGGACCGGGGGCTGTGAATGCGGGTCTGATCGCGACGCAGGCGATCACCGCGCTCGACTTCCCGCTCGCCATGGCGGTGAGCGCGATCATGATGGCGACGTTGATGGGGCTGCTTTATATCGGCCACCGCGTGTTCGACCTCACTAAGATCCTGACACCGCTGAACTGAGGGGCCGCGCATGACCGAAGAATATGCAAATCCGTGGCTCTACCGGTTGAAATGGGCCTACATGCTGCTGCTGGTGGTCACGCTGATGAGCCCGGTGCTCTACGTGATGTACATCTCGTTCAATGCGAACGGGTTCGGGGCGCGGGCCTATGATTTCACGTGGGAATGGTACCGGCTCGTGTTTTCCGACACGCTGCTTCTGAACGCGCTGCGGTGGACGTTTTCACTGGCGATCGTCGTAACTTGCATCACTGTGCCCTTCGCGGTGCTGGCGGCCAAGTACTACAAGACCGCGCAGAACAAACTGCCGATTGTGTTCCTGCTGCTGGCCCCGTTGTTCGTCCCGCCAGATATTCTTGGCTCGGCCCTGCTGGTCTATTTCAAGTCATTGAACGCCACGTTCATCTGGCTGGGGGACCAGTTGGGCACGGCGATGTTTGATGGCTGGTTCCGGCTGAGTTTCTTCACCGCGACGGTCGGTCTGATCATCTACACCATTCCCTATGCCTTCATCGTGGTGCTGATCACGATGGGCCGCTACCGCACGGAGCAGACCGAGGCGGCGCGGGCCTGTGGCGCAGATGGGTGGCGCGCATTCTGGGATATCGAGTTCCCGCAGATCCGCGCCGGAGTATTCAGTGCCTGTTCGTTCTGTATCATCCTGTGTTTCAACGAATACACGCGCACCAGCCTGCTGAAGGGCGGGTTCGACACATTCACCACCGTGCTGATCAGCCAGATGCTCAACACAGGCATGTCGCCGCAAAGCTACGCGATGTCCTCCATGGTGGCCTTCGTGGCCATTGCGATCATCGGCAGCATCATCGTTTTCACCCTGATCCGGTCCGAGAGCCTGACGCGCGTTGCCCGTGCGAAGGCCGAGCCGGTGATGTCGACCTGAGGGGGCCACCCATGTCCGAGATCCAAACACCGGCAGTGGAGGTTAAGAACCTCTCCAAGCATTACGGGCCCGTCAAAGCGTTGCGCGGCGTTGACCTGACAATTGCTGCGGGCGAGTATTTCGTTCTGTTGGGGCCATCGGGTGGCGGCAAGACGACCTTGCTGCGCACTATTGGCGGGTTCCATCGTCCCACTGAGGGGCAGGTGTTGCTTCACGGGCAGGAGATGGGGCATCTTCCCCCCGACAAGCGCCCGACGACGATGGTGTTTCAGGCCTACGCGCTCTTCCCGCATATGACGGTGCTGCAAAACGTGGCGTACGGCCTGAAGGTGGCAGGCGTCGACAAGAAGACCGCGCAGGAAAAGGCCGCTGCAATGATGGATGTGGTTGGACTTGGCGGCTTTGCCGAGCGCAAGCCACATGAGCTGTCTGGGGGCCAGCAACAGCGCGTGCAACTGGCGCGCGCGCTGGTTCTGGACCGTGATATCCTGTTGCTGGACGAGCCCTTGGCAGCCCTCGATGCGCAGTTGCGCAAGGACATGTGTCTTGAGTTGAAACACCTGCAGGAAAAGGTTGGGATCACCTTCATCCACGTCACCCACAACCAGGAAGAGGCGATGACAGTGGCAGATCGTATCGCGCTGGTCGCCGACGGAGAACTGGTGGAGCAGGGCGCCGCACGCGAGATCTACCGCGCGCCCATCAAGAAGTTCACGGCAGGGTTTGTTGGCGAAAACAACTTGCTGTCGGGCAAGGTCTCGCAGGTGAATGGCGTGTCCTGCACGGTTGATGTCGCAGGATCGCAGCTCGTCGTGCAGAAGCGCGGGCAAGAGGTGACCCATGGCCAGCCCGTCGATCTGTCGATCCGGTCCGAGCTCGTGCAACTGAGCCGCGTGAACGGGTCCAACAATGCGGGCGACGGGCATTCGATCCTCGGCAGTTACGACGAGGCCGTGTATCTGGGCCTGACGACATCGCACCTGGTGCGGCTGCCCAACGGCGTTGAAATGATCTCGCGCACGATCTCCGACGCGGTAGATGACCTGCCGACGCCCGGTGATCCGGTGCGGCTGCACTGGCAGCCCGAGGCCATCCGCCTGCACACCAGCTGACGGTGCAGGAAATGTGGTCCAACCCCCGTGTCCCCTATCAGTTCGCCCCCGATCGCGCTCCGCTGCCACCTCTGGCCGGCAAGAAGATGATCGTGCACGTGGCCATGAATATTGAATACTGGCCGTTCGACCGCCCCATGCCGCGTGGCATTATCCCGCCGCCTCACGGTGCGGCGCCGGCCCCGCCCGACGTTCCCAACTATGCCTGGGTGGAATACGGCATGCGCTGTGGCATGCCCCGGATCATGAGCATGCTGGCGGCGCGCGGGATTGCGGCGTCGGCGTTCATCAACGCACAGGTTGCCGACGTCTATCCGTCTTTGATGTCGGCGGTCGTGGACGCAGGCTGGGAACTGGTGGGCCACGGCTGGTTTCAGCAGAGCCTGAAAGCCGTCGAAGACGAGCGCGCGGTGATTGTTCAAAGCCTGGACCGACTGGCGCAGATCACCGGGGCGCGCCCGCGCGCGTGGCTGGGCTGCGGGCTGGGCGAGACAATGGACACGCCGGATATCCTCAAGCAAGAGGGCATCGAGTTCCTTCACGACTGGCCATTGGATGACCTGCCGTTCTGGATGCGCACCGATCATGGGCCGCTTGTCGGGTTGCCCTATACATTCGAGTTGAACGATGTGCCTGTTTACGCGATCCAGAGCGGATCGACGGATGAATACCTCAAGAGGGTGGAGGCAACGCTGAAGGTCTATGAAGCCGAGATTGCGCGCACAGGCCAGCCGCGCATCGTCACGCTGGCCCTGCATCCCCACATCATCGGTGTCCCGCATATCGCGCAGGGCTTTGAACAGGCGCTGGACCTGCTGGCGGCGCGCGACGACACGGTGTTTGTCACCTCCAGCCAGATGGGCGACTGGTTCACCGCCGCCGATGCTGCGGGGGCAGAGGCGGTGATGGCCGCATGACCGAGCGCCCGGTGGCCCTTGCGCACCTCAAGGTGCTGGATCTGACCCGCGTGCGCGCCGGGCCGACCTGTTGTCGCGTGCTCGCGGATTTCGGGGCGGATGTGATCAAGATCGAAGCCCCTCAGGGCGTAGACCCCAATGCGGGCATTTCCGGCGCGCGCCATGGCTACGACATGCTGAACCTGCATCGCAACAAACGGTCGCTGACACTGAACCTGAAGACGCCCGAAGGGCGCGCGGTGTTCCTGAAGATGGTCGAAACGGCGGATGTCGTAGTCGAAAACTTTCGCCCTGACGTCAAGGACCGGCTGCGCATTGCCTATGAAGACCTGCGCGCAGTGAACCCGCGGATCATCCTCGCGTCGATTTCAGGGTTTGGGCAGGACGGGCCCTATGCAAAGCGCGCAGGGTTTGACCAGATCGCGCAGGGGATGGGCGGGATGATGGGCGTTACCGGCACGCCCGGCGCAGGCCCGATGCGCGCGGGGGCTGCCGTGGCAGACAGCACATCCGGGCTTTATGCCGCGACGGGTATTCTGGTGGCTCTGGCCGAACGCGAACGCTCGGGTGAGGGCCAGTGGGTTGCGACGTCTTTGTTGCAGGCGCAGATCGCGTTGATGGATTTTCAGGCTGCGCGCTATCTGGTCGAGGGCGAGGTGCCGAGATCCTCCGGCAACGACCACCCCACCGTGACGCCGATGGGGGTCGTGGCCACGGCCGATGGCCACCTGAACCTTGGCGTTGGCGGGCAGGGCCAATGGGTGGCGTTCTGCGATGTGATCGGCGAGCCTGACCTTGCGCAGCATCCGCAGTACGCCACGCCGGAGGCCCGCACCGCCCATCGTGGCGCGCTTTGGGATCATTTGCGTCCGGTCTTTGCCGCGCGGACAACGGCAGAATGGGTCACGGCGCTGGAAGATCACGGCGTGCCCGCCGGTCCGATCTATGCGATGGACGAGGTGTTCGCCGACCCGCAGGTCCAGCATCTGGGCATGGCGGCGCCGGTGCAGCATCCGGTGCGCGGAGAGACGAAGCTCGTCGCGCAGCCTCTGAACATGTCTCGCACACCGCCGCGCCTGTATGCGAGTGCGCCGGATGCGGGCGAGCATACAAACGACATTCTGGCAGAGCACGGGCTGGGCACTGACGAGATCGCCCGCCTGCGCGCCGCCAATATCATCTGAAAGGACGCGCAACATGAACCAGATCGATCCGGACGCGATCTCGATGCCCGTGAACCCGCAATGGAACGACATCCGGGAGGCGGTCGCCAAGCTGTGCGAGGCGTTTCCGAACGAATACTGGACCAAGCTGGATGCAGAGGATGCCTATCCCACGGACTTCGTGCGCACCCTGACCGAGGCCGGGTTTCTGGGCGCGTTGATCCCGGAAACCTATGGCGGGTCCGGGCTTCCGCTGTCGGCAGCCGGTGCCGTTCTGGAAACGATCCACGAAACCGGGTGCAACGCGGCCGCGTGCCATGCGCAGATGTACACGATGGGCACGGTCCTGAAGCATGGCTCGGATGCCCAGAAAGAGCGGTACCTGCCCGGCCTTGCGTCAGGTGATTTGCGCCTTCAGGCGTTCGGTGTGACCGAACCGACAACAGGGTCGGACACGACACAACTCAAGACCCGGGCCGAGAAAACCGCGCATGGCACATACCTCGTGAACGGGCAGAAGGTCTGGACCTCCCGCGCGATGGAGAGCGACCTGATGCTCTTGCTGGCGCGCACGACCCCGGCTGACCAGTGCAAGAAGCGGTCTGACGGGATGTCGGTGTTCCTGCTGGATATGCGCGATGCGCTCGGCAATGGGCTCGAACTGCGCAAGATCGACGCGATGATCAACCATAACACGTGCGAGGTGTTCATCGACAATCTGGAGATCCCCGCCGATACCCTGATCGGGGAGGAAGGACGCGGGTTCAGGTATATCGTCGACAGCATGAACGCCGAGCGCATCTTGATTGCCTACGAGTGTATTGGCGACGCGAAGTTCTTCATTCGGAAAGCGGTCGATTATGCCAACGATCGAAATGTGTTCGGCAAACCGATCGGCGCCAATCAGGGCCTGCAATTCCCGATCGCGGAGGCGTACGCCAAGATGTGCGCCGCCGAGTTGATGGTGAACAAGGCCGCCGCGTTGTTCGACAGCGGGGCCAAAGCCGCGGAGGAGGCGAACATGGCAAAGCTGCTGGCGGCAGACGCATCCTGGCAGGCGGCCGAGGTTTGCATGCAGGTTTATGGCGGGTTCGCCTTTGCGCGCGAATACGGGATCGAGCGGAAATGGCGGGAGGCGCGGCTTTATCAAACGGCACCGATCTCAAAGAACATGATCTTTGCCTATCTCGGCCAGCACGTGCTTGGCCTGCCGCGCAGCTACTGAGCTTCAGAACCGGCTTTCGAAGCCGAACCTCACTCCGCTTTCGCGGTAGCTGAACGCGTCTATCCCCGATTTCGTGCGGCGTGCTTCCAGCGTGAGAAACGGGGAGAACCCGCCTGCGAAGAACAGGTCGTTCTTCTCAATCCTCAGGGCGGCTTCGATGCTGTCTTCGTCGGGGTTGCCCGTGAGCAGCGGGGACGGGTTCACGAAGCGGCGCTGTTCCAGCAGAAGGCTGGGGCGCAGGGTAAATCCACCGCGAACGTCAAGCGATGCGAAAGCGCGCAGGCCGTAGCGGCGCGTATCTTCCAGCGGATTGTCGACGTTCTGACGCTCCGCCAGTATTTCCGCCCCAATGCTGCCCCGGCTCGAAAACGGGCGTTGCGTGCCCAGAACAGCGAAGACCAACGTGCCGTCGAGACTGTTGTCGCGCTGGTGCGAAATCTCTGACCCGCGCAGCACACCGAACACTGTTTGACCTGTCGCAAACCGGCGCTCCGCCTGCACGGAGATACCAAGGCGGTTTTCTGTATGACGGCCCGCGTTGAAGCGGCTGAAACCTTCGAGTGCGGCGCCATAAGTCACTTGAGGTGCGGCGCGCAAGATGCCGGTTCTAAACCCTAAAATGGTTTCATCCAGTTCACTGCCCGACGCCTCCACCCCGTTGAGCGACAGCGTTCCGAACAGTGATCCGAGCGCGGTGTCCGGGCGGAATGTACCACGCGGCGCCCGCATGGTGGCCTCCAGCGCGTATTCGAGGCCCGGACGCGTGGTGTCGTCGCGGTTCAATGTGAAAGGCAGCGGCCCGAACCCGAAGTCGAGGTCGAGCGTGTCGCTCTCAAAGTCCCTGCTTTCGCCAACCTCTGTCAGGGCAATCTCGGCGGCCCATTCAAAACCGCGCCGTGCGTCGATTTCGCGGATGAAGCCCAGCACGTTTTGCCGGACAGGTGCGGGCAGGTCGCCCGACAGCGCGACAAGGAACTCCGCGCGGGCACGCCCGTACTCTCCTGCCGCCAGGTAGGCGCGCCCGAGTTCCAGCCGCACGCGCGTCAGGCTGGGGTCACGGGCAAGAATGGCAGTGAAGTATTGAACCGCCGCCGCGCTGTTTCCGGCGTTCAGGGCTGACAAACCGGCCCGGAAAACCTGTTCGATCTGAGCAGGGTCGTTCAGGTCCGGCGCAAGGCTTTGCCCGTGCACGGGAGCGGCCAGCAGAAGAACGGCGGCAATCGCCGCGCGTGCGCGCCGTCTCAGCCCCGCCAGGTTCACTGATTGGCGCCGAACGCGCCGAAATAGTTTATGCCTGATCCTGTTGCCCGAAAGGTGCCACCGACCTCCTCGGCGTCAGGTCCGTAGAATCGGCCATCGACAGATCCGGTCAAGCCGGTCGTGTTGATGGTGGTTTGGAACCCGTTGCCGGAAATCGTGCCCGTTGACCCGAAATCAAGACTAGAAGACAGGTCCACAGCGCCGCTACTGCCAGCGTTCAACGGACTTCCGATCGTTCCGGTGCTGACCATTGTGACCGACTTGAAATCGGGCGTGTTGACCTGAACGCCGGATTCGGTGGCGAAGCTGGTGCCGCCAACCTCCGCAAATCCGAGGGACAGACCCGAGTAACTGGCGCTGGTTCCTTCTGCCGGAATACTGGCCGACGGTGTCGTGTCGCCGTAAGATGCCACACCGAGGGTCCCGTTGGACACGGCGATGGTGTTGCCCCACGCGCCGAGTGACTGGTGTTCGAAACCGACGGCCTCGGGGTTCACGATCACGGCAAATTCCCTGCCATCCTGACTGCGGAACGTGGTGGTCAGTGGTCCGACCTGCACCGTGTCTCCCTGGGCGACATCAAAGCGTACGACGGAGGACGGGTTGTTGGACGAGGCATCGATTTCGAGTGCCACCGGTCTTCCGTCGTCTGTTGACAGGGAGACCGTCACCGGATTGCTGCTGGACGGAGACCCGATGCTCAGATTTCCGCTGCTGTCGACGACCGTCGCTGTCGTGACCGCACGCCCGCCGAGCGGGGATCCGAAATCCGCGCCGCCGGATCCATCGCATGCCATGAGCAAGCCGGTTGCGGCCAATGCTGCGAATGTCTTCAGTCCGTGTGTCACTGCCGTATCCCTCGATCCTGCGCGCACGAGCGTTTGTCCGCTTCTGGCGTGTCGTTGCCTCTGCACAAAACATTAATGAAGGCTGTTCAGGGGATCAACGCTGTGCGGATTATGCACCGGTTTGAAATCCAAAACCGTGGTAATTCGGGCTCAATCCCCTGTTTCCCGGCGCTTTTTGAACTCTGTCGCGCCACCCCTAGCGCCGCGCGCCGAACGCACCGAGGTAGTTGATGCCGCCGCCGGTCGCGCTGAAGGTGCCGCCCACCTCGGCCGCGCCGGGGCCAAAGAACTGGCCATCCGCGGCGCCGGAGATTGCGCTGGTCGTGCCCGAAATCGGCGCGGAGAAGCCAATGCCAGCGACCGCACCGCTGCCGGTGAAATCCAGCTCCGGCAAAGGCGTCTGGCCTGCGGCTGCGGGGCCGATGTCGAACCCGCCGGTATTTGTGCTTGTGATCGTCATGGTGTCGAAATCGGTCGTCACGCCAAGGTCGGAAACGGTGACATATGCCGTACCGCCCGGGACGCTCGCCGTGCCAATCGAAAACCCGTTATACGTGGCCGTGGTGCTGCCGGCTGCGGGGATGTCCGATGCCTGTGACCGGGCACCATAGCTGCCCGCTCCGACCGTTCCGGCGTTTGCGTTCAGACCGTCAAACCATGCGCCGAATGTCTGATATTGATACCCGTAAGAGGCCGGGTCGATCACGAGAACCTCGCTGTTGCCGCTGGCAGAGACGAACAACACCGTGCCGGCCATGTGGCTGATGCTGCCGCCCGTGCGTTCTTCGATGATAATGTTGAGGCCGGGCCGGTCCAACTGGAGTGCGACCTGATCGCCGGCTTCGAACTCCAAGATGGTATCGCTCAGCGCAGAACCGGACGGTGCGCTGATCGTGACATTGCCGGTCACGCTGTCGACGCTGTAGGTTGCGTCGATCGCCTCTCCGTTCAGTTGGACCTGTCCCGTGCCGGGCACATCCGCAAAGATTGTGAATTGCAAAACACCGCCGAAGCCCGTTCCGCTGCCACTGCCCCCCCGCCACAGGCGGCCAGCGACAACGCGCTGCACACCGCAAGCCCGACCCTGATACTCGCCATCACGCCACCCTCGTTCACCGCACGTGATCCGTGCCGTGGCGAGGTTAGGCCCAGGGCATGAAACATGCACGGCTCGAAAGCGCGCTAGTTCAGGTAGTCAAGGGGGTCAACGCTCTCAATTCCTTCACGAATTTCGAAGTGCAGGAACGCCGGGTCACCCGGTGCAATGGCGGCGATTTGTTCGCCGCGGGAAACCTTGTCACCCTTTTCAACCTGAATGTCGCCGACATTTGCATAAACAGTCAGCAGGTTGTCCGGGTGGCGCAGCACGAGGATCGGCACCTGGTCGGTATCGCGGGTGATGGCTGCCACCTCGCCGCCACTGGCGGCCCGAACCGGCGTACCCGCGTTGGCGGCAATGCCGATGCCATCGTTTCGGCCCTTGTCATAGCTGCGGATGATCGACCCTGTCACGGGCATCGCGAAGCTGGACGTGTCTGAGGCCGCGGTCTGGAACTGGTCCATCTCGGGCGAGGCGGGGGCGACGGCGGCTGGTTCCGGTCGGGGCAGGGGTTGCGAGGCCGAGGGCGGGACCGGCGTAGCAGACCCTTCGCCGGGAGCTGTTGGCGCAACCGCCGCTGTGCGCGTGTCCTCTTCGGGGGCCGCGGTGGTCACCGGGATCATCAGAACCTGGTCGTCGCGTACCGCCAGATCGGGCCCAAGCGCGTTCCAGTCAGCCAGGGCGCGCACGGACACCCCGTAGAGACGCGCGATGGAGTAGGCGGTCTCCCCCGGCTGGACCCGGTGTTGGAGGGGTTGTGTTCCTTCTTCAAGTCGCGTCACCCGTACATCTGATTGACCGGCTGCCGGAAGCTCTGAGCGTTCGATCGCGCCGCCCGCGATGGCCGCAATGTCGGTCGTACCACCCACCGGCGCTGCCGGATCGGCCTCGACCCGGGTGGGCAGGGCCAGCAATTCGCCGGGCCTCAAGGGAACATCCGGTTGCAAGCCGTTGAAGCGCGCAAGCTCCGTGCCCGAAATGCCCAGCCGGTTGCCGACGCTCAGCGCCGTGTCGCCCGACTGCGCCACGACGACCTGATAATCGTCATAGGAAATCACGCCGCGCGCGTCCGGTTCCGGGCGCGGTGCGGTCGGAATGGCCCCGGTGGAGGTGGAAAACGACCCAAAGAGGTCGTCTCGCATGTCATAATCGATTCCCGCCGTGTCGCAGCCCGCGATCGCCAGAACAGCGACCAGCGAAGCAGCCCCGAACCGGCGTCTGCGTGTGCGTTCGAACCCTTTGCCGGGCCCGGTGTTCGATGTGGTGTGCATTGCTCTGCCTCTGCTCTCGTCCACCTGCGGAGGTGGTGCCCATCTTAACTTGGCCTGCTAAGCCGTGCCTGTGTCGTCCTTTTTCCACGAGCATCGGCGTTCTAACGTGCCGTAAGTCCGTGGTGCCGGAGATCAGCGGTCGGTGGCGAGGCCCTCCACGAGGGGGACGAAACGAACGCTTCGCAGTTCCTCGTAATCGTAGCCCGTTTCTGTGCGCGTGACCTTGATCAGGCTTTGCACAGCGTCCGACTGCCCTACCGGCACAACCATGATACCGCCGATCCGCAATTGCGCCAAGAGCGGACCGGGCGGATCTTCTGCGGCGGCGGTTACGAGGATACGGTCGAAGGGGGCCTGATCCGGTAGTCCGAAGGATCCGTCGCCCGGCATGACGGTGATGTTGGTCAACCCCAGTTCCGCAAAGCGGTCCTCTGCGCGGCGCGCGAGTTTGCGGTGCCGGTCCACTGTCCAGACCCGGCGGGCCAGTTGGCTGAGGATCGCGGCCTGATAGCCGGAGCCCGTGCCGACCTCCAGCACATGATCGCGCGGACTGATCTGCGCGGCCTGCGTCATCAGGCCAACGATCGAGGGCTGGCTGATCGTTTGCCCGCAGGCGATGGGCAGCGGAACATCCTCGTAGGCACGGCTGGCAAAAACCCCATCCACGAAGAGGCCACGGTCGATCTTTTCCATGGCCTTGAGCACTTCGGCATCCCGCACGCCCTTGGACCTGAGGGCGAAGACGAATTGCATGATCTGCTCCGCAGAGGGCATCAGTCAAACGCGGCCTGAAGCGCAGGCAGAAGGTCATGCGCGGTCAGGTCGGCGCGCATGGGCGTGACCGAGATGTACCCGTCCATATTGACCGCGACGTCGGTGTCCGGCGCGGCTGCCAGATGCTGCGGGCTGCCCTTGACCCAAAGGAACCGCCGACCTGCCGGGGAGGCGTGCGCCTCCACCGAGAAATGCGCGCCGTGTCGCGCGCCCTGGGGTACGATGCGCGTGCCTTTGACATCGGCGGCGGGAAAAGGCGGGAAGTTCACATTGTAGAACGTGCGGTAGCTGTCACCGGACCAGTCACCCTTGGCCAGCAAGGTGCGGATGACCTGCGCGCCGTGCATGCGGGCGGCTTCGAACGGGTCGGCGGCACGCGCAATCTCGGGGCCATAGTATTGCGACAACGCAATTGCCTTGTGCCCCTGAAGCGCGCCTTCCATGGCCCCGCCAAGCGTGCCGGAATAAAGCGCGTTCTCGCCCGAATTGTTGCCGCGGTTCACGCCGGACAGGATTAGATCCGGTGCCGCGTCGGTCATGACGTCATAGAGGCCCGCCATCACGCAGTCCGCCGGGCTGCCTTCGGCCGCGAAACGGCGCGGGTCGAGTTCCGCGATCATTGTCGGGTGCGTGTAGCTTATGCAATGGGCAACGCCCGATTGCTCGAAGGCCGGAGCTACGATCCAGACCTCGCCGTCGGGGCCTGCGATGTCCTGCGCGATCGCTTCGAGTACCGCGAGGCCGGGCGCATTGATGCCATCATCATTGGTGACCAGAATGCGCATGTGTGCCCCGTTGGTAACGTTGTTGCTGTTGGATTCCTGTTAGCGACAGCCAGCGCGGGCGGCAAGGGGGCGTGCCAGCCTTGACGCACCATATGTGACATCTGCCGGATTGCCGCCGGCGGGAACACGTACGGACGTGACCGGGGCGGCGGTCAGTCTGCGAGGACAACAAGCGCGTGGCGTTTCTTGCCCGCGCTCAGTTTGATCGGGGTCGCCAGGGCGGCAGCGTCGATCATGGTGCCCGCGTTGGTCAGCGGTTCGTCGTTCATCCGTGCGCCGTTTTCCGCAATCAGCCGTTTGGCTTCCTTGCCTGTCTTGGCAAGCCCTGACCGGGTGATCAGTTGCACGATGGAGATCCCGTCGCCCAAGTCTTCTGCCGTCAACGTAAGCGTCGGCAGGTCGCCACCCGCGCCCCCCTTTTCGAACACCTCGCGGGCGGTGGCCTCGGCGGCGGCGGCCGCATCCGCGCCATGCAGCAGGGTTGTGACCTCGTTTGCGAGGATGATCTTGGCGGCGTTGATCTCGGATCCCTCCAGCGCGCCGAGGCGGTCGCACTCCGCGACCGGCAATTCGGTGTAGAGCTTCAGGAACCGGCCCACATCGGCATCGGTCGTGTTGCGCCAGAACTGCCAGAACTCATAGGGGCTGAGCATATCGCCATTCAGCCAGACCGCGCCGCCCTGGGATTTGCCCATCTTGCGGCCATCCGACGTGGTCAGCAACGGAGTGGTCAGCCCGTAGATCTCCGTCTCCAGCACGCGTCGGGTCAGGTCGATCCCGTTGACGATGTTGCCCCACTGGTCCGAGCCGCCCATCTGCAGCAGGCAGCCTTGACGCCGGTTGAGTTCAAGAAAGTCGTAGGCCTGCAGGATCATGTAGTTGAATTCGAGAAAGCTGAGCGACTGTTCGCGGTCGAGCCGGGACTTGACGGACTCGAAAGACAGCATCCGGTTGACTGAGAAATGCCGCCCGATATCGCGCAGGAAGTCGAGGTAATTCAGCCCGTCGAGCCACTCGGCATTGTTCAGCATCAGCCCGCCTGTGGGACTGTCACCATAGTCGAGATAGCGCGCGAACACCTGTTTCATCGCTGCGATGTTCGCGTCGATCTGCTCTGGCCCCAGCAAGGGGCGTTCATCGGACCGAAAGCTCGGGTCACCGACCTTGGTGGTGCCCCCGCCCATCAGCGTGATCGGGCGATTGCCGGTTTTCTGCCACCAGCGCAGCAGCATGATGTTCAGCAAATGCCCAACATGCAGCGACTGCGCCGTTGCGTCATACCCGATATACGCCGTCACCGGGCCCTTCAGCAGGTCCTCGTCAAGGCTCTGCAAATCGGTGCAGTCGGCCAGAAAACCGCGCGCGATGATGGTGCGCAGAAACTCGGATTTGGGCTGGTAGGTCATCGCCATCTCGGGTCATTGTGGTGCTGGCAGGGTCTATATCGGGGAGCGGCATGAAGGGAAAGCGACTTTGGGCGCTGGGGGCGATGTCCGGCACCTCGCTGGACGGGGTCGATGCGGCGATGGTGCTGACCGATGGGCGCGCCGTGTTCGAGACTGGCGCGCAGGGCTACCGCCCGTATACCGACCCGGAACGCGCCGTGCTACGCAGCGCGCTTGGCGTGTGGGACGGACCCGAACCGGGCGCAGCCGCTCCCGTGGTGTTGGAGGCGCATGTGGCCTTGCTGTCCGGGTTCGAACGGGCGGAAATTGTCGGATTTCATGGCCAGACCCTTGCCCATGATCCGGGTGGGCGCGGAACACTGCAGGTCGGCGATGGCGCGCGCCTCGCCGAACGCCTGGGCCTGCCGGTGATCTGGGATTTTCGCAGCGCGGATGTCGGTATGGGCGGGCAGGGCGCACCGCTTGCGCCGTTCTACCACCACGCCATAGCGCGGCATGCCGGGCTGACCGCGCCCGTGGCGTTCGTCAACCTTGGCGGGGTTGGGAACCTGACCTGGGTTGATCCGACCAAGGAGGATCCGGCGGACACCGGCGCGGTTCTGGCCTTTGACACTGGTCCTGCCAACGCGCCGATCAACGACCTGATGCGGGCAAGGCGCGGTCAGGACCACGACCGGGACGGGCTGCTTGCCGCGGACGGGCGGGTCGATCAGGACATCGTCAGCGCGTTTCTGGAGCGGCCCTGGTTTTACAAACTTCCGCCGAAGTCTCTGGACAGGAACGACTTTCATGACCTTTTGGACAAGGTGTCAGGTCTGAACGACCCAGATGCCGCCGCTACGCTGACGGCCTGTGCCGCCGCGGCCGTCGCGGCGGGGCTGGCCCTGTGCGAGATCAAGCCGGAGCGTGTCTTCCTGTGCGGCGGCGGGCGCAAGAACCCGGTGCTGAAGGAGATGATCACGCTCTATGCTGGGGCGCCGGTAGAGGATGTCGAAACGCTCGGCTTCGATGGTGACATGATCGAGGCGCAGGCGTTCGGGTATCTGGCCGTTCGCGTTTTGAATGGTTTGCCCACATCGGTCCCGGGCACTACCGGCGTGCGTGCGGCGGTCGGCGGCGGTGTGGTCAGCCAGCCCTGACTTGCGTGTACATAGGGCCTAAAGCCCACACCGGCTGTTTGGCAGGCGCTGCACCCGTTCGCCCGCGAATACGGGGTGATTGAGGCGCTGCACGCAAAGCGTGGCCCCGTCTTGCAGTCCCATGATCGGACGCGCACGCATCACCGTGATCCTGCCCGAAGGCAATGCGATCCTGTAGTCGATCGTGACGCTGTCGTCGCTCGCCGATTGGCTGTGCGACAGGATGGTTGCGCGTTCCGGCCCGAGAGGGCGCCACTCCACGACAAAGAACAGCACCAGCAGCGCCATGATACACAAGCCTGCGCCGCCCCATTTGAGCGATGCCTTCCGACGCTCGCGCCGCAGCAGGCGGTCCAATCGCTCTTCCGGCGTTTCTTTGTCTTCGGTCATCGCGGGATATCGAAGCCCGGATCCGCGAGGGTAAAGCCGGCAAAATCAAACCCCGGCGCGACGATACACGTAACCAGCGTGTACGCGCCGGTCGTGGCTGCGGCTTGCCACTGGTTGGCGGGCACAAGAATCTGTGGTCTTCCAGTCGACAAATCCCCGCTTAGTACGTGATCTTTTGCGGGCCCGGCCTCTGTTGGCGCGAGTGAGAGGGTCAGCGGCGCTCCGGCGTGCCAGAGCCAGATCTCGTCGGCGTCCACCTTGTGCCAGTGCGAGGACGTCCCGGCCTGAAGCAGGAAGTGGATCGCTGTTGCGCAGGGGCGTGCGCCCCTTTTGGCCGGGGCGCGGTAGGTTTCACGATACCAGCCGCCCTCCGGATGGGGGGCAAGGTTGAGATGGGCAATGATCTGATCAGCGGTCATCTTGCCGTTATACCGCAGGAGGGGCGGCGCGTAAGGTCCGGCCTTCGCGCCAGATAACGTAGAGGCCCGCCGCGATCGTGACCGCAATGCCGAGCGTTGCGAGCGGCCCGGGCAGGTCGTTGAAAATCAGCCAGCCGAAAAAGGTTGCGATCGGAATTTCGAGGTATTGCATCGGCGCAAGGGTCGCGGATGGCGCGTAGCGCAGGCTCCAGGTCATGAGCAGGTGCGCGACAGTGCCCACAAGACCCAGCAGCAGAAGCAAGCCCCAGATCCGAGCGCCGAAGGTCGGCAGCGCGGTCCAGGACCCGTCGAGTGCCACGAGGCCCATCAGCAGCCCACCCGCGATCAAACCGCTGAACGCTTGCAGCGGTACCGCATCGATGTGTTTCGCGACACGACGCGTGACCAGCATGAACAAGGCGAAGGCGAGGGCCACACCAAGCGGTAACAAGGCGGCTGCGCCAACCTCCGCAAAACTGGGTTGGATCACCATGAGCGCCCCCGAAAAGCCCACTGCGCAGGCGATCAGGCGGCGCGGTCCGACCTCTTCCCCCAGGAACAGGCTGCCGAGCAGCAGGAGAATGAACGGCATTACGAAGGCGATGGCGACAGCCTCTGCCAGCGGCAGGAAGAGAAGCGACGTGAACATCAATCCGACCCCCAGAATGTGCAGCGCAGCCCGCAGGATGACGAGCCCCAGCAACGCGCGGGGTGGTCTGATCGCGACGCCGCGCGCACGGCACATCGGCCAAAGCACCAAGGCTTGCACCCAGAAGCGGATCAGCATCAGAAGCGCAAGCGGCACGACCGGCCCCAAGATCTTTGCGATACTGTCCCCCAACGGCGCCAGGACGCAAA
This sequence comes from Tropicimonas sp. S265A, assembly GCF_049800835.1. Lineage (NCBI taxonomy): Bacteria > Pseudomonadati > Pseudomonadota > Alphaproteobacteria > Rhodobacterales > Roseobacteraceae > Tropicimonas > Tropicimonas sp. S265A. The sequence continues at coordinate 71,284 of NZ_JBNAFU010000007.1, read as the reverse complement.
ACCCGAGCATCAGCAGGATACCGAAAAGGGGACGATCAGGTGTCATAGGGGCTTGGGCACGGTGGCCCTCCGTTGGGGTCGGGATGAACGGCGTCGGACAGACGCGCGGTCGCGTCGGCCCCGCAGGCTTACCCGGTCGCCATGCGCCACCGCAACAGCAATGGGACGCGCGCCTTTCTTTCCCCACCAGCCCGGACATGCGCGCCTTGAGCGCCCAATAAACGGGCAGCTCACGGTGGATCACGGCAAAATAGAATTAACGTTACATGAATAAAAACAGTGGCTTAACCTTATGTCGCGCGAGCGTGAACGGCCGTTGGATTGTTGCATGGGCCGGTCTGCTTCGGGATGCGCACGACATCCCGTGAGAGGGTGTCGATTTCAACGGAGAGCAAAAATATGAACGTCTTTAGCAAGACACTTATTTCAGGGATGGCCCTTGGACTGACTGCAGGGGCCGCGCAGGCCAGAACAATAGAGGTCACCATCGAAAACCTGAGCGGGACGAACGGGTTGTACCTGACGCCGTTTCTGGCCGTGTTTCACGACGGGACCTATACCGGGTTCCAGGTCGGCACCGCCGCATCCCCGGAGCTGGAGGACATCGCCGAGGAAGGGATCGTTGGTGGCGAGGTGGCGCGGATCGACACCCTTGGTATCGGCGCCAGGACCGCCGTGGCCACGGGGCAGCAGGGGTTCGGGTCCGTGGCGGGGCAACCGCCCGTTCTCGATGCCGGAGAGGCTACCTCGTTCCTGATCGACCTCGACCCGATGGCGAATAGCTATTTTTCCTTCCTGTCGATGGTGATCCCCTCCAACGATACGTTCGTCGGCAATGCAAACCCGCTTGCCTACGAGTTGTTCGACGCCAACGGGGAATTCACGAACCTCGCGACCATTCTCGTGGATGGTGACGATGTCTGGGATGGCGGGACCGAGGAAAACGACGGTCTTGGGGCTGCATTCTCAGCCGTCGGTGGAACGGCCACCGACACGGTCGGCGGTGTCGTGACGTCCAGCCCGTTGGATTTCCTGTTCGGGCAACCGACCGTGGCCGGGTTCACTGTTGACGGTGCGGATGTTGGTCCGGCGTTGGCTGCGATCAGCTTCAACGAGGTGGTCGCGCCAGTGCCGTTGCCCGCCGGCATGGCGCTCATGCTGGGCGGTCTGGGGGTTCTGGGCTTTGCAGGGCGCCGCAGCCAGCGCGCGCCAATGGCCTGACGTCCGCGCAGCGCGCCAAACCGCCCGCCGGCGGAGCGCTGAAAAGTCAAGATGCCCTCGGCTCCGAGGGCATCTTGTTGCTATGGGCTTCGTTTCCGAACCGCTCAGCCGCCAATGACATAGGGTTGCGATCTGCTGCCATCGCGCCGGTTGAAAACAACCGCACCGTCCGACATCGTGGGCGTGCTGCAGAATTCGCGGCCCGTCAGTCGGTCCGGTGCGGTATAGGTACTGCATATTTCCGTCGCGCTGGCCTCGTATGTACCTGCAATGGCCTCTCCGCCAAGAGTGCCCCCCACGGTGCCATCCGCGTTGAAGAGGAACGTTGTTCCATCCGCGCCGACGAGGCTCTTGCCTACCAACGGGTCGGCTGCCGTCGGTTCCGACGGCCCGGGAGTGTCGCACGCGCTCAAGACCAGCGCGCCCGCGAAAATCAGTGCAAATTTCTTCATGACCATTCCCCTTTTATCCAAAGTCCCGCGCGCGTGGTTGCCCCACGCACGCGAGCGGAAACGATAAAGGTGCAAGCGTTTCTTGCGCAAGTCATTGTCGTAAAATGATTTTTTCTGCGCTGCCGCGCGAAGCGCTTTGGATCCATGAAAAAAGAGGCCTCTCGGCCCCTTTCTTCGCAGGTCACGACTTGTTTCAGCGCAGGATGGACGATCCGGCGTAAACTGCGGCTTCGCCAAGCTCTTCTTCGATCCGGATCAACTGGTTGTACTTTGCCAGCCGATCAGAGCGCGCCAGCGACCCCGTCTTGATCTGTCCGCAGTTTGTAGCCACCGCCAGATCGGCGATTGTGGCATCCTCGGTCTCGCCCGAGCGGTGAGACATGACGCAGGTCATCTTGTTGCGATGGGCCAGATCGACCGCCGCCAGCGTCTCGGTCAGGGATCCAATCTGGTTGACCTTGACCAACAACGAGTTGCCGCAGCCTTTCTTGATGCCTTCGGCAAGCCGCTCGGGGTTGGTCACGAACAGATCGTCTCCGACCAGTTGCACCTCAGCCCCCAGCGCATCGGTCAGCAGTTTCCAGCCTTCCCAATCATCTTCGGAACACCCGTCCTCGATGGAGATGATCGGGTAATCATCCACCAATCCGGCCAGGTATTCTACATTCTCCGCTGACGTCAGCGATTTGCCTTCGCCTGCAAACTCGTACTTGCCATCCTTGAAGTACTCCGTGGCCGCACAGTCGAGTGCGAGGTAAATGTCTTCACCCGGTGTGTAGCCTGCCTTTTCGATGGCCTTCAGGATGAAGTCGAGCGCTTCGCGGGTGGAACTCAGGTTCGGGGCGAAGCCGCCTTCGTCGCCGATCCCCGTGCTCAAGCCCGCGGCGGAAAGCTCTTTCTTCAGAGTATGGAAGATCTCGGACCCCATGCGCACAGCTTCGGCAATCGAGGTCGCGGCGACCGGCATGATCATGAATTCCTGGATGTCGATCGGGTTGTCCGCATGCTCGCCGCCGTTGATGATGTTCATCATCGGAACGGGCAGGGTACGTGCCGAGGTACCGCCCACATAGCGATAGAGCGGCTGACCGGTCGCCTCTGCCGCGGCTTTTGCGGCGGCCAGCGACACGCCCAGGATTGCGTTCGCGCCCAGGCGTGCCTTGTTGGGGGTGCCGTCCAGTTCGATCATCGTGGCGTCGAGACCGACCTGATCGGTCACGTCTGCGCCCACAAGGGCTTCGGCAATCTCGCCGTTTACAAACGCCACGGCCTTGCGGACGCCCTTGCCGGAATACCGCGCCGCATCGCCATCGCGCAGCTCGACCGCCTCGTACGCCCCCGTGGACGCGCCCGAGGGTACTGCGGCCCGGCCTATGGTGCCGTCCTCCAGTGTGACGTCGACCTCAACCGTGGGGTTGCCACGGCTGTCCAGGATTTCGCGGGCAAAAACATCGATGATGAGGGACATGGGACGCGGTCCTTTCCAAAGCAATTTGCGCGCTCCATAACAGGGGCGCGAACGGGATTGAACCGCTTTCGCTCGGTTCCGCGAACGATCAGTCGAAATGAGAGGTGGATATGACGGTGCTCTGCGATCTGCGGTCCGATACGGTGACACGACCTTGTGCTGGAATGCGGGCTGCAATGGCAGCAGCAGAGGTCGGCGACGACGTATATGGCGAAGATCCCACGGTCGCGCATCTGGAGGCGCGATTGTCCGAAATGCTGGGCAAGGAAGCGGGTCTGTTTCTACCGTCCGGCTCCATGAGCAACCTGTGCGCCCTGATGGCGCTAGGCGGGCGTGGGGACGCGGTGATCACCGGCAAACCCTACCACGTAAACGCGTGGGAGGCAGGATCGGCAAGCGTGCTGGGCGGCATGATGATCGTGCCGCTGGCACCAGGACCGGATGCGGCGCTTGAGCCCGAGGATGTCGCAGCTGCGATTTTCGAGGATGATCCACATTTCGCCCGGACGCGCATTCTGTCGATCGAGAACACGGTCAGCGGGCAGGCTGTATCCTTGGCGCGCATGGATGCCGCGATTGCCCCGGCGCGGGCGGCGGGACTGTCTGTCCATCTGGATGGCGCGAGGTTGTTCAACGCATCGGTCGCGTTGGGAGTGGAGGCGCGGGAGCTTGCGGCGCGCGCGGATACGGTATCGGTGTGTTTGTCCAAGGGCCTTGGCGCGCCCGTCGGAACGGTTCTGGTCGGGCCTCGGGAGGTCATCCATCACGCGCGCCGCGCGCGCAAACTGCTTGGTGGCGCCATGCGGCAGGCTGGCGTGCTTGCAGCGGCGGCCTTGTGGGCGCTGGATCATGTCCTGCCGCGCCTTTCGGACGATCACGCGCGGGCGACCGCGCTGGCCGAAGGTTTGTCCGGCCTTGACATCGGGGCGGTGCGGGCAAGAACCAACATGGTTCACCTACGTCCCCATGCACAGCTGGGCGATCTAAGGGGCGCTCTGGCCGCCAAGGGTATCCTTGTCGGTACGCCCGATCCCGAAAGCCGGATGGTGCTGCACCGCGATGTTGACGACCAGAGCCTGGCGGCTGCCCTGACAGTCTTCCGTAACGTCAGCACTGGCAAACCGCCCGTGGCGATGCCTTAGTCCTGCCACATTCCCTGCCCAGACTCGGCCTCCAGCCAAAGGGCGCGCGTGCATGGGGATGACAACGCGCAGAACAGCCCTAGGTTGTCACGCCCGGGGTGCCACTCTCGCTCCGGTTCATGCAAAAAAACGAGGAGCTGCGGTGGTCCGTTTAGTGCCTCTCTTGATCTGGTTTTTGGGTGTGCTGACACCTGCTGCGGCGTCGCCGCCTTCAGGGTGTGTGTCGACGGGAACTTTCGTCGAAGATCTGATTTGCAACGACCCGGTGATTTTCGAACTCGACCAACGGGTCCAGACCCGGTTTGAAGACGCTTTGCTGGCGGCCGAGGGGCTGGAAACCGGTGCGGAGAAGGCCGTGCTTGCCCTGCGGGACGAACAAGAGCTGTTCTTGATGCTGCGCGCAGGCTGCCTGAATACCATGAACCCGCGCGGCTGCGTGTTTGGCCGCTACGAACGGCGTGAAGCCTATCTCGTGGCCCGCTGGACATTGGAGGAGCCCGTTGCCCGTACGCGCTGGGAATGCGATGGCGCCGACATAGACGCCTTCAGCACGGTCGCCTTCGAAACGCGCGCAAGAAGCATCCGGTTCGAAGATGGCGACACTGTCTCTATCGGTTTTCGCAGGCTCTCCAGCAAGGGCCAGTGGTATGTCGGAGAACGGGGCCGTTCCATCGTGATCCGGGGGGAGCGGGCAACCTACACCCGGCCTTTCCCAAAGCAGACAGAGTACGTGTGCCGCGTTGCGCAGACGAACTGAGCCCTGACCGGATCGCAAACCGCGTCATTCTGAGTGCGGAGAGGGCAGATAGGTTTTTCTCGCCTGCGCGTCAGAGTCGTGCGCCGGTTCCCTGAAGGACGCCATGCTCCAATGCGTAGCGTGTCAGCCCCGCCGTGGACGAGATGCCAAGCTTGCGCTTGATGTTCTTGCGGTGGGTTTCGACGGTGCGCACTGAGATGTCGAGGGTCAGCGCGACCTCCTTGTTGGACTTGCCGGAGGCGAGTTGCAGCAGGATCGTTTGCTCGCGCTGCGTCAGCGGTTCGCGCCCATCCGCCGTGCTGGGCTTCAGCGACGCCGTTGCGCCGGTGCACAGGTAGGTCTGACCGGCCATCACCGCGGTGATCGCGGTTCGGATTTCTTCGGTCGGCACGTCCTTGAGGATATATCCCCGCGCGCCATGGCTCAGCGCGGTCGAGATGTATTCCGGGCTGTCATGCATCGACAGGATCACGATGCGCATCTCTGGCGTGCGCTCCAGCACCATTTCTGTCGCTGACAAGCCCCCTATGTCAGGCATGTTCAGGTCGAGCAGCACCACATCCGGGTTGAAATCGGCCAGTTTTTCGATGAGTTCGCGGCCGGAGGACAAGGTACCGACAACCTGCAGGTCTTCGTAGCTTTCGAGGATCGCCTCGATCCCCTCGGCGACCATCGGATGGTCATCGACAATCAGCACCCGGATACGTGGCTGGTCATTCATGCACTTTTCCTTCGAATGTCTTCCGGCGCTGCGACGCGTTCGTCCGGGTCTGGAGGCAGGATGTGGCTCAGGGGAACGGTTGCCTCGATCTGCGTGCCGCTGTCGCTGGACAAGACCCGCAAGGTTCCGTCGAGTTGTTCCATGCGCTCGGCCATGTTGCGCAGTCCAAGGCCGGGGGCTACGGCAGAGGCGTCTTCCATCCCGCAGCCATTGTCCGATACTCGCAGTGTCGCTCCGCGCTTATGCCCGAACAACTCAAGCTTCACCTTGCCCGCCTCGGCGTGCCGTTCGATGTTGGTCAGGGCTTCCTGCGCGATACGGTAGAGGGCGATCTTGGCATCCTTGTCCAGCCGATTGCGAAAGACCACGGTTTTCACGTCTGTCTCGATCCCGGTCCGGGTGCTGAACTCCTCGGCGAGTGACTGGATCGCGGGGCCGAGGCCAAGATCGTCCAGCTGCCCCGGCCGCAAGTCCCGCGAAATCCGACGGACTTCGTGAATGGCCTCGTTAAGCCCGTCAATGCCGCGCTCGATATTCGCGCTGGCGCGGGCATCTCCGTTGTCGACCCTGCGTCGGGCCAGTTCCAAGGCATAGCGGATGCCGACCAGCAGCTGGCTGATACTGTCATGCAGTTCCCGCGCGACGCGGCCGCGTTCCTCCTCCTGCGTGTCCAGTACCCTTTGGGTAAGGGCCTTCAGCTTGGTATCGGCAACGCGCCGCTCGCGCTGCGTCAACGCCAGCCCGGTTGCAAAAACTGCAAGTAACGCCAGCAGGGTCACTGCGCTGATCCACAAGAAGGTCCTGTCGAGGCGGGCTTCGGTCGTGGCCCGGGCTGCGGCCACCGATGCCAAGACGTCGTCGATGAAAACGCCGGTTCCGATGGCCCACTGCCAGTCCTGCAAGCCGATCACATAGGCAATCATGCGTCCCGGTTCGCCCGAGGACGGGCGCGTCCACTCGAACTCGTGGTAGCCGGCGCCGGACCGCGCCCGGGCAATCAGTTCATCGACGATCGGTGTGCCGGACGGGTCGGTCAGCCCCGCCCAGTTGCGTTGGATCAGCTCCGTCTGACGGGGGGCGACAAGGTTCGTGCCATCGTAATCGAAGACGAAGAAGTACCCTTCGCGCCCGTAGATCAGGGCGGAAAGAATTTGAGTCACACGCAATTTCGCTGCCGCATCGTTCGGGCCTGCACGCCCGTAGACCGGGTTGATTGCAGTGCGCGCAATTGCAATGTAGTTGCGCAGTTCCTGGCGCTTCGCTTCCAGAAGTTCTTGTTCCAGAACACGGATTTCTTCCTCCGCCAGAACGCGTGCCTGATTGGTCACGACCATCGCGACGCCTGCCATTGCAAGGACCAGCGGGATCGTTGCCAGCAGGAACAGCCGCTGGCCATAGTCGATCCGAAAGAGCGCCCTGAGCGCTTGCATGTGAGCTACTCCGTCAACGCCCGGCGCCAGTGTCCCAGACCGTGGAGACACCGTCAATTCAGGCGTATTGTTCGCAAAAAGCCCAAAAATCCAGCAAAAACTGCCGTTCTAAGTAGTTGTAGGTATTTTCCTTGGGCAGTTCCTGTGCGACGCCTACATCCGCAATGACGAGAGCCTTGGAGCCGACGCAACGATCGGGCGGGCCAAATCGGGAGGAACCAATCATGGATCGTCGTAAATTCTTCAAAACAGCAGCGCTTGGCGGCGCATCCGCGACCGCGCTGGCCGCACCGGCGCTGAGCCAGGGGCGAGAGCAACTGACCATGGTGACCAGCTGGCCACGTGGCCTCGCAGGGGTCTGGGACTCAGTGGAGCGTGTGGTCAACAACGTGGCCGACATCACCGACGGCACCCTGACCATTGATGCGAAAGCATCGGGCGAGCTTGTGGGTGGCTTGCAGGTATTTGACGCGGTATCCGCCGGTCAGGCTGACATGTACCACGCCGCCGACTACTACTTCCTCGGCCAGTCCAAGGCGCTAGCCTTCTTCAGCGCGGTGCCCTTTGGTATGACCGTGTCGGAATACATGGTGTGGTACTACGCACAGGACGGCATGAAGCTGCACCACGAACTGACCGAGATTTTCGGTCTGCGCAACTTCTCGGCCGGCAACACCGGCGCGCAGGGTGGCGGCTGGTTCCGCAACCCCATCAACAGCGCGCAGGACTTTCAGGGCCTCAAGTTCCGCATGCCGGGCCTTGGTGGCGAGGTTGTCGCCAAACTTGGTGCCTCGGTTCAGGTTCTGCCTGCCTCCGAGATCTACCAGGCGCTGTCCACCGGTGCGATCGACGGCACGGAATGGATCGGCCCATGGTCGGATGAGAAGCTGGGGCTTCAGGAAGTGGCCAAGCACTACTACCCGGCTGGGTTCCATGAGCCCGCGACCGGTCTGCAGGTGTCCGTCAACCTTGACCGTTTCAACAGCCTGAGCCGCGCGCACCAACGCGCGATCGAAGTTGCCGCCGCCGAAGCGCACCAGCACAACTACTCGCTGTTCGTTGCCAACAACGGCCCGGCGCTACAGCGTCTGGTGGCAGCAGGCGTGCAGACCCATGAGTTCACCGAGGACGTCTGGGATGCGTACGGTGCGGCCACCGCAGAGGTCATGGAAGAGAACCGCAGCGACGAGTTCTTTGCCCAGATCCATGACTCGGTGCTCAAGTCGATGAAAGACACCTCCAACTGGGTGTCGAAGTCCGACGGCGTCTACACCGCGCAGCGCGACCGCGTGCTCGCAAGTCTTTGATGCACGATCAGGGGGCGCGCAGGTCGCGCCCCCGCTTCATTCGAAAGCTGACGCATGATCCTTGATGGCCTTTTCTGGGTGATCACGCAAATGTACCTCGGCCTTGCCGGCGTCGTGCATGTGCTGCTGAATGCTGGCACGTATTTCGACTATTCAGACAAGACCAACCTGATGCGCCTCGTGCACTACGGCGCGTCGACTGAACTGTTCTTTGCGCTTTTCAACGTGGCCCTTCTTGTCTGGATCATCGGCTGGGTCCGGCGTGATTTCCTTTGGGGTGTCGTGTGTGGGATGGAAGGGTTCGCAAACACGGTGGGGCGTATCGCCGCCTGGGCGGGCCTGTTGATGGTGTTGCAACAGATCATGGTCGTCTTTCTGCAATCCATCTTCCGGATTGGCGAGATTTCCATCGGTCCGTTCGGGGTCGGGATGACGGAATCCGTCGGATGGTGGGGCGACAGCCTGAAACTCTGGAACGCGGTCGTCGTTTGCCTGTGCTGCGCCTGGACATTTACCCAGCGTGGCCATGTTCGGGTTGATCTGGTCTATGCCAATGTCAGCCATCGCACAAAACGCCTGATCGACATGGGCGGCGCGCTGTTCTTCATGATCCCGGCGCTGGTGCTGACATATTTCTACGCATGGTTCTTCCTGTGGCGGCATCTGATCAATCCCAAGGTGAACGCCTCTGACACGCTGGAACGGACGCTGATGAAGGCGCGCGCTGTGAAATGGAACGTGGAAACCATCGGGTTCAGTCCGAATGGCTTTGACGGCTACATCCTGTTCAAATTCCTGCTCCTTGGCTTCTGCGTGATGATGATCATTCAGGCCGTGGCGTTCTTCTATCGATCCTTCCTCGAATATGTCGAGGGCGAGGACAGCGCCGACAAATTCCACGACCCGGACAAGCTGGGTGACGAGACCGCCGAACGCGCGGCGGAAATTCACTAGGGGCGCGCGGGTATGCTGTTTGGTCTGGACGGGATCGAAATCGGTCTTATCATCGTCTTTCTGACTCTGTTCTCGGCGATTATGTCTGGCTTTCCGGTGGCCTTTGCCATCGGCGGAGCAGGCATCATAAGTTTTGCGATCATCGCCGCGCTCGACAGTGCGGGCATACTGATCCACCAGGCGATCGATACGCGTTCTGCCGAATATGCGGCCCTGATTGCCGAAGGCGTGGCACGAGATGCGATCAGCGTCTTCCGTTACCCGGATCTTCCAAGGGTGGAAGAGGCCCTGTTTCCAGGCGGTTGGGAGCAGGCCCTCAACCGAAACCTGAGTTTCATTGTCAACCGGATGGACGAACGTGTCATCGCGGGTCAAAGCATTGAAACGCTTCTGGCTGTGCTGATGTTCGTGATGATGGGCATCACGCTGGAACGCTCCAAGATCGCGAACGACCTGCTGACAACGATGGCACGGGTGTTCGGCCCCCTGCCGGGCGGACTGGCGGTATCGATTGTTGTCGTCGGGGCGTTCCTCGCGGCCTCCACCGGGATTGTCGGGGCAACCGTGGTGACAATGGGGCTGCTCGCACTGCCCACGATGTTACGCAACGGATATGCCCCGGAGCTTGCCACGGGTGTTATTGCGGCCTCGGGGACGCTGGGGCAGATCATTCCGCCCTCCATCGTGATCGTTCTGCTGGGAACGCTGGCGGGTGACATGTACGCCACAGGGCAGGAAACACGCGCCCAGCTTGCGGGATGTACCGATGCGCTGACGTTCCTTGGCGAGCCTGCGGTCCTGTCGGTCGGCACGCTGTTTCAGGCAGCCTTGCTTCCCGGCATTTTGCTGGCCTTCCTCTATGCGGCCTATGCCTTTGGCTACGCGGCTTTCAATCCGGCGAAGGCACCGCCTGTCCAGATGGGCGAAACCAATGTGGAACCAATCACAAAAGGGGAAGCCCTGACATGGTTCCTTGGTGTGCCCGGCACGCTTATCGTGCTGGTACTGGCTTTCGGGCAGGCAGGTATTGTCGGCTCACAAGACCTTACCGTGTCCGGTATGACCGAGCAGGGGCAGGGTGCGGAACTGCGCACCAACGTCTCGCCGCAGTGTCAGGCATCGATGATCGCGTTGCACGGGCAGGAGAAATGGGACCGCGCCGTCGCCCAGACACAGGCGATTGCCGACGGGGCGTCAGGCGGGGAACAGGCCCGGGAGCGCACGGCCGAAGAGATTGAAGCGGCCATTTCCGTGCGGCTCGCAGATGCGGCCCCGATCGGCACGGGGGTGGCGACGATTTTCCTGTTGCTGTCGCTTGTCTTGGCTGTGGCGAGAGGTGTCGCGCCGACCCAGGATTCAACGCCGCTGATCGTGGGGGCGCTTGGTGTTGGGCTGGCTGTCTTGATTGACATCCTGTTGATCTCGCCGCTGTCCGGGCCGGGGTGGACCTTTATGGTGCTCGCGATCCCGTTCGCACTGACCGTCTACGGATGCCGGACCGCAGTGGTCCGGCTGGCCGGAAACGACCTGATCCGCGTTGTATTCCCGCCGCTGATCCTGATCGTTGCGGTACTGGGGTCGATCCTTGGCGGCATAACAAACCCCACGCCTGCCGCCGGGCTCGGGGCTGGGGGCGCCATCATGCTCGCGGCCTATCGCAAGCTGCGGGAGGATGAACGCTCTGCCAAGCTGATCCTTGCGGCGGCCTTTGGCATCCTGCTCATGATCATCATCGGTATGAACTTTGATCTGCGGACCGGGCGTGACGGGATCACCATCGCGGACTGGATCGCGATCTTCGCCGCGCAGGGCGCATACCATATTGCGATGATTGGGTTGCTCTACGCATGCTGGGTGCTGTGGCGGCGCAGCGTTCTGGCGCCAGTCGTGCGCGAGACGGCCAAGGTCACCTCTATGGTGTTCACGATCCTGATCGGCAGCCAGATCCTGAACCTCGTGGTCATCTCATTCGGGGGCGAACATTACATCCAGCAGTTCCTGCGCGCCTTCGACAACGAGATCGTCGTGTTTCTGATCGTGATGGCGGTGCTCTTCGTTCTTGGCTTCGTGCTCGACTTTCTGGAGATCATCTACATCGTCATCCCGATTGTAGGGCCCGTGATCTATGGCGGCACGCTTGATCCGGCCTGGGTGACGATCATGATCGCAGTGAACCTGCAAACCTCGTTCCTGACCCCGCCATTCGGCTTTGCCCTGTTCTACCTGCGCGGGGTAGCGCCGGCGCAGGTGACCACCGCGCATATCTATCGCGGCGTGATCCCGTTTGTGGTGATCCAGGTCTGCGCTCTCGGTCTGTTGTGGCTTTTCCCGGGCGTTGTCACGATCGTTCCCGATCTGCTCGGTGGCTGATTTCCCGCCCCGGTTGTGGGGCGGATAAAATCAATCGTTGTAATTCACGGCAAGCTTCCCTTATCTAGGGGGACGGACGCGCGCCCACCGTCGGGCGCTGTCGTTCGGTTTTCAGGTTTACCTGCAATCGCCCGCCGCCGCGGAACGTCCGTCGGACATGCGGCATTGCAGAGTTTCAGGGTTTGGCGAGAACGGCCCGGCATCCGGGCGCTCGGACCAGCCCAGCTCATCCCATGCCTTTTGCGGGTATGGATCTAGACAGGCGCCGGTACGACCGGCACCGGAGAAACGCGATGCGACGCGACGAGGCAGGCAGGGCTGAGGAGGCGGGACAGGGTCCCGTCCAGCCACTGTGCCGCGCGGTCGGCATTGCTCAAAACACCACAACCCTCTCGCCACGGGGCCTTGCGCCACCAGGGTTCGGTCGGTTGTGCAGAAAGACACAATGGCAAAGAAGATGCTTATCGATGCCACCCACGCGGAGGAAACCCGCGTCGTGGTGGTGGACGGAACCAAGGTTGAGGAGTTCGACTTTGAGTCCGTGTCCAAACGGCAGATCGCCGGCAATATCTATCTCGCAAAGGTAACCCGGGTCGAGCCGTCGTTGCAGGCGGCCTTCGTGGACTATGGCGGCAACCGCCACGGGTTTCTGGCGTTCTCGGAAATCCACCCGGATTACTACCAGATTCCGGTTGCTGATCGCGAGGCGATCCTGGCAGAAGAGCTGGCCTATGCGGAAGCTGAGGCCGAGGATGACGAGCCAAAGCCGAAAAAGCGGCGCTCGCGTCGCAAGAAGAAGCCCGAGACAACCCAGTCGGAAGAGCAGGCAGTCGAGTCTGCCGAAGCGCAGACCGATCAGCCAGTAGCGGAGGCCACGAAAGCGGCTGACCCGGCGGAGCCACCTGCCGAGGATCCCAGTGCAGAGGGTGCTCCCGAGGTGGCCGAAGTGTCGGACGTCGAGCCGACCGATGGCCCCGGCGCTGAGACCGGAGACGACGAGGACAAGGGGCCGTCAACGATGGCGCACGCGATCGAGGGCGACGATCCGACCGTGACGTCCGAGGATGCAGCACCCGTTCCGGACGAGGCCGAGGCGGCACCAGTTGAAGGGGACAAGAAAATCCCCGGCATGGATGTGGTCGAGGCCAGCGGCGAGGACGGGCCACTTGCGGTCATTGACGATGCGGATACCTCCGCCGAGGCCGAAACACCCGGGGAGCAGGACGCGCCCGCAACGGAGCCCGAGGCCGAAGCTCCGGTTGAGAAACCCAAGCGCCGGCGCTCACGTCGCCGCAAGAAAGACGAAGAGCAACCGGCAGAGACCCCTGCGGAGGCTACAGAAGAAGACAGCCCCGCCGCAACCGAGATCGAAGATGTGGCCGACACGGACGTCACGGACGAGATCGTGCGCCCGCGCAAACCGGTGCGCCGTTACAAGATCCAGGAAGTGGTCAAGGTCCGCCAGGTTATGCTGGTACAGGTCGTCAAGGAAGAACGTGGCAACAAGGGTGCGGCGCTGACCACCTATCTGAGCCTGGCGGGGCGGTACTGTGTCCTGATGCCCAACACTGCGCGCGGTGGCGGCATCTCCCGCAAGATCACCAATGCAGCCGATCGCAAGAAGCTCAAGGAAATCGCTGGCGAGATCGACGTGCCCAAGGGTGCTGGTCTGATCATCCGCACGGCAGGGGCAAAACGGACAAAGACCGAGATCAAGCGCGATTACGAGTATCTCAAGCGTCTTTGGGAGCAAATTCGCGACCTGACGCTGAAATCGTCGGCACCCGCGCAGATCTACGAGGAAGGCAACCTGATCAAACGCTCGATCCGCGATCTTTACAGCCGCGATATCGATGAGGTGCTGGTTGAGGGCGAGGAAGGGTACCGTCTTGCCAAGGACTTCATGAAGATGCTCATGCCGTCCCACGCCAAGAACGTGAAGCTTTACACCGACGCGCTGCCGCTCTTCGCGCGGTTCCAGGTCGAAAGCTACCTGGCGGGCATGTTCAACCCGACCGTGCAGCTGAAATCCGGTGGCTATCTGGTGATCGGTATCACCGAAGCGCTGGTGGCGATCGACGTGAACTCGGGTCGGGCCACCAAGGAAGGGTCGATCGAGGAAACCGCACTCAAGACCAACCTTGAGGCAGCAGAGGAAGTTGCCCGCCAGGTACGTCTGCGCGACTTGGCCGGTCTGATCGTGATCGACTTCATCGACATGGAGGAGCGGCGCAACAACAACGCGGTCGAGAAGCGCCTGAAAGACAAGCTCAAGACCGACCGGGCCCGCATTCAGGTCGGCCGCATTTCGGGCTTTGGCCTTCTGGAAATGTCGCGTCAGCGTCTTCGTCCGGGCATGCTGGAGATCACGACGCAGCCCTGTAATCATTGTCACGGCACGGGCCTTATCCGCTCGGACAACTCTTTGGCGCTCTCCATCGTGCGCGCGCTTGAAGAGGAAGGCATGCGCCGCCGCGCAAAAGAGGTTCTGGTGCGCGCGCCTGTGGACGTGATCAACTACCTCTTCAACGAAAAGCGCGAGCACATTGCGCTGATCGAGGGGCGGCATGGTTTGTCGGTGCGCATGGAAGCCGACGGATCGATGACCGGGGCTGATTTCAACATCGAACGGTTCAAGACCGCGACACGTGTTGTGGCGGAAGCGGTCAGCCCGGTGATATCCGGTGATCTGGCGGTGGTTGAGGAGGCGGATATCGAGGAAGACGACGCCTCTGAAACCGGCGCGGATGCAGAGGCCGCAGTGTCCACCGAGGACGACGATAAGCCGAAGAAGCGTCGCCGGCGTCGGCGTCGGCGTCGCGGCGGTGGGAATGGCGATGCCAGTGGCGAGACCAATGGCGACACACAGTCGAGCGATGGAGAGCCGGTATCCGCGCAGAGCGAGACGGATACTTCCGAAGTGCAAGGCGCCGAAACTTCAGCTGAACCGGATGCGCCCGAACAGTCCGACGACGCAAGCGCCGAGAAGCCCAAGCGTCGTCGCCGCCGCCGCAAGAAATCTGATGATGCGTTGGCAGCAGACGTCACCGCCGTTGCGCCGGAAGAGCAGGCAGATACGCCTGTGGCCGAGGTACCAGCGGACGCTCTGGCTGAGGAACCGGTCCCGGAGCCTGAGCCTGTTGCGGAAGTCGCACAAGAGCCCGAGCCTGAGCCCCAGCCTGAACCAGAAGCCGAGAAAGCAGAGGACGTGGCGGTTGTTGCGGCCGAGCCAGAACCTGCGGCAGCACCCGAGCAGACAGCTGAGCCAGATCCAGAGGCGGGCAAGAAACCCAAGCGCCGCGGATGGTGGTCCATGGCGCGCTAAGCGACAAATATCTCACAATTTCAAGAAGGCGGGCCTTGGCTCGCCTTTTTTGCAGCACAAAACCCTCGGCTTGTCTTAACCTTTGCGAATAACATAAAGACGCGCCGCGTCATCCGCGTCCCTTTGAGAGAGCAATTCATGCCCGCTTTCGGCGCAAAAGTGAGGCACATCAACAATAGCGGCCGGATCATCGGCAAGAAGATGCAGTTCCTCCCCCTGCGCTAGCGACTTGAGACGCTTGCGCGCTTTCAAGACCGGCAGGGGGCAAAGCAGCCCTCGGGCATCAAGTTCGTATTTCGCGCTCATGTCTCCGTTCTAGCGCACCACGCCCGGGGTACAATCCGCAATCGGCTTCCAAGGAGTGCGTAATGCGCCAGGGCGAGCAGACGCAGTACATTACGGGACAGAACCGCGTGACAGGCGAAGGTCAACAGCAGGGTGTGCGCAAACGAAAGGTGTTCTACCTGCCGGGGTACGATCCGTTTCCGAGCCGCCGCTACCGCGAAATGTATCGTCGCGAAGCACTCTTGCAGGCCAAGATATCAAATTACCGGATCTCTGTCACCGGCGGGCCGGGGGGCGCCACATGGACTGCCGAAGCGGACATGGACGGTGCACATACCGACGCGGAGATTGAGGTTCTGGAATGGTCCGACCTTGTTCGCGCGTCGATGCCGGGAACGATTTCTTCGGTTTACGGAGCACTCTTCCGAACGTCCTGGACGTATCTCCGGTCCGGGGTGTTGTCTGAATTGCTGGCACTGCGCAAGGGCCCCGTCCTCGCCGCGCTCTATCCCGTGGCCATGCTGGTGTTCCAGTTGGTCATCGCGCTGGCCGCCGCCTATAGCTATTTCACGATCGGGTCGATGTTCGGCGAGGTGGGCACCGTGATGGGGGCGCTGATCGGTGCTGCGGTTGTCTGGGTCGGCCTGCGCCTGTTCCGGAAACTGGATCGCGTGTTTCTGGCCGACTACCTGATGGAAGACTACGCCTACGCCGCCCAGGCAGACGGCGCATACCCGCCCGAGCTTGACGTGCGGCTGGATACTTTCGCCGAACGGATCGAGAAGGCGCTGGACAGTGACGCGGACGAAATTCTGCTGGTGGGGCACTCCTCGGGTGCCTACCTCGCGGTATCGGTGCTCGCGCGTGTCGTGCGTGCCGGCAAGAGCGACCGACGCCTCGGGTTGATGACCCTCGGTCATGTCGTGCCGATGATCTCGCTTTTGCCGAATGCCACCGCGTTGCGCGCGGACCTCAAACTCATGGGCGAGCAGGACGACATCTTCTGGCTGGACGTGTCCGCCCCGGGCGATGGATGTGCGTTTGCCTTGTGCCATCCGGTTGGCGTCAGTGGCGTGTCCACCCTTGCCACGAAGTGGCCGCTGGTGATTTCGGCACGGTTTTCGGAAACCCTGCGCCCCGAGACGTGGCGCAAGTTGCGCCGACGGTTCTTTCGCCTGCATTTCCAGTACCTGCACGCTTTCGATCAGCCGGGCGATTATGATTACTTCGCGATCACCGCAGGCCCCCAACGATTGTCCGAACGCTTCGAGGGGCGCGCGCCATCCCCAAGCGTCAAGGGACGCAATGCACCCAACCCTCGTGTGCCCAAGCCCAAGCCGCGCCCGGACTGGGTCCCGTTCTGGCGATATCTCAAGCTGTTCCGTGCAGATATCCTGTCCGCCCAGCCGGAACGGCTTTACGCGGCATGGATGGCCGCGTTCCGCACACCCTTCTTTCGGTCCTTTCTGATCAACGATCCGACCCTTGTGAAAGAGGTATTGCAGGACAATCCAGAGGACTACCCGAAGTCCAGTCGCGTGAACGAAGGTTTGCGCCCCTTGCTGGGTAACAGCGTGTTCGTCACCAACGGGGCAGTCTGGGAACGGCAGCGACGGATCATCGATCCGGCCTTCGAAGGCGGGCGTCTGCGCGATAGCTTTCCAGCCATGCAGCATGCCGCTGCCCGCACGGTCGAGCGCCTTGCCGAACGGGGGGCTGCCGACGCGGTGGAGGTTGAGGAACAGGCCAGTCACGCCGCCGCGGACGTCATGTTTCGCACGCTGTTTTCGATCCCGATCCAGGACGAAACCGCGACCAAGGTGTTCAAAGCGTTCCGTACCTACCAGCGCAGCCAACCCATCCTGAATCTTGCCGCGTTTATTCCGCTGCCGCACTGGATGCCCCGGTTCCACCGGTCCGAGACGGTTCTTGCGGCAGAAAAGATCCGCAAATTACTCACCCAACTGTGCGATGCACGTCAGGCAGAAATTGCCGCGGGCACGGCCCCCGATGACTTGGCGACCAAGATCATGACGACGCGGGACCCCGAGACGGGGGAGTTGTTCACGACGGAGGAAATGGTGGATCAGGTTGCGATCTTCTTCCTCGCCGGACATGAGACCTCTGCCAGCGCGCTTGGCTGGGCGCTGTGGCTGCTGGCGGCGCATCCCGACATACAAGAGCGCGTCGCGGCCGAGGCTGCCAGTGTCGACCCGGTCTCGATGCCATTTGCGCACCTGTCGAAATTGCCCCTTACGCGCAATGTCTTCCGGGAAGCGCTACGCCTGTACCCGCCGGTGCCGATGATGGTGCGCCAGAACACTTATCAGCGCGAGTGGCGCGACCGGCGCATCCCGCGCGGCGCGCAGATCGTCCTGAGCCCCTGGCATCTGCATCGGCACGAGCGGTTGTGGGACAATCCCGACGGGTTCGATCCGGACCGTTGGGACGATCCTGCAACGAAAGACAGCCAGCGCGACGCCTACTTGCCGTTCTCTGCCGGGCCGCGTGTCTGTGTCGGGGCCGGGTTCGCGATGGCCGAGGGTGTGGTGTTGCTTTCCGCGATCATGGCGTCCTGTCGCGTTGCGCCGATCGAGG
Organism: Tropicimonas sp. S265A; assembly: GCF_049800835.1. Lineage (NCBI taxonomy): Bacteria > Pseudomonadati > Pseudomonadota > Alphaproteobacteria > Rhodobacterales > Roseobacteraceae > Tropicimonas > Tropicimonas sp. S265A. Next base: position 53,254 of record NZ_JBNAFU010000007.1, on the reverse strand, counting down.
GGCAGGTGCCGGAACCGCAGGCTCATCTGACGGTGCGTGCGCGTCACGGCATCTGGTTGAAGATCATGCCCCGATCAGGCCAGGCAGGTTGAGCGCCAGCCCCAGAGCGGCAACTGCAAACTCGGTTACAAAGAACGCCCACGTCTTCGGTGTCGGGGCCGTATCGCGCAGCAAAGAGGTCGCGCGCCCGAGCGCTGCACCACCCCATGCGAACCCGACCATGGCGTAGGCCGCAGGCCCGCCGAGAATCAGTGCGCCACTACCCAGACCCACGAACAGAGCCCCCGCAGAGGCGCGAATTTCCGACACGCCCATCGTTGTTTCGCCGGTATGCAAGTCCAACGCTTCCATTGTGTATTTCGGCGCGAGCCAGCCGAAGCATCCAAGGCCGATGCTCAACAAAGCAATTATAATGTTCAGAATCTCGATCATCGGGGTGGCCTTCCTGTGGCAGTCCCGTGCCTCTACCGCACGGGTCGGCGAATGAAAACGGCAGAGCGCGGGGTGCGGGAATGTTTGACAATTCAGGTTTGCTGCGGAAATCCTGCGGCCTAGGGAGGATACATGCTTCGCACAGCTTTTGATTTGCGCAGCCTTTGCTGGCTGGCATTTTTTGCCGCCATCCTGATGGCGTGGGTCATGCTGTTCGGCATGGCGAGGATGTCGGGTCTTGATTGGCTTGGGCGACCGGTCGCAATGAACATGATGCCGATGACCTCGTTCGGGGCGCTTGCTCCGATGTGGGCGATCATGATGGCCGCGATGATGTTGCCCACACTGGTGCCTGCCCTTGGCACGTACGAAGCCTTGATCCGATCCGCCGATGGCAGCCGGGCCGGGTGGGTTGGCGTTGTGGTCGGGTATTTCGGAGTTTGGATCGGCATGGCGCTGATCTTTGCGTTCATGCAGGCGGTGCTGATCAGCACCGGAGTGGTGGATGACCTCGGGGCTGCAACCTCGCTTTGGATATCCGCCGGATTAATGATTTTTGTGGGGCTTTACCAGTTTTCCCGCTTGAAAGAGATCTGCCACGGCGTCTGTCACAGCCCGATGTCTTACTACCTTGGGCACTGGACACCCGGATTTGCCGGTGGGGCGCGCATGGGGGCGGGGCTCGGCGGCTATTGTGCGGGCTGCTGCTGGGGCATCATGGCGCTCGGGTTTGTTGGCGGCACTATGAGCCTTTTGTGGATGGGGCTTGCGACGGCCTTCATGGTGCTCGAAAAGCTGCCGCAGGTCGCGCACGTGGTGTCGCGCCCGGCTGGGGTCGTTTTGATCGCGGCAGGCGTGACTGTCATCGCCTACGCGGCCACGGGTATGTAAGGGAGGGACAATGGCGAAGCACAAGAAATCCGACCGCCTTCAGGTGATGGAGCGGATCGACGCGCGGATGAACCCGCGCCGCCGCCGGATGGAGCCCACGAGTTGGGAGATCAAGGGCGAGCTGTTTCTCAATTGCTCCTGCGACGTGTTCTGTCCGTGCGTTGTCAGTCTTGGCAAGCATCCCCCGACCGAAGGCGACTGCAAGGCCTGGATGGCGATCCGCATTGATGAGGGCCATTTCGAAGGCGAGTCCCTCGCCGGGCTGAACGTCGCGCTGATGGTCGAGATTCCGGGCCGCATGGCCGAAGGCGGCTGGCGTGTCGCGGCCTACGTGGACGAACGGTCCACACAAAAAGCCTATAACGGCATTCTCAAGATTTTCTCCGGCGCGGCGGGCGGCACCACGGGCCTCTTTACGCTGCTGGTCTCCGACATTGTCGGTGCGGAGCGCGCGCCCGTGGAGATTGGGACGAACGGCGCGCGCCGTTCGATCAAGGTGGGCCGCAAGATCGAAGGGGAGATCGAGATGGTCGGTGGCGCCGATCCCGATCATCCCGTGATGGTCTCGAACTCCAAATACTGGATGGGACCCGACATCATCGTCGCGAAAGGGCTCAAAAGCAGGGTGCGCGATTTCGGCCGGATGTGGGACTTCGGGGGCAAGTCCGCCGAGATTTGTCCGATCCACTGGTCCGGGCCCGGGAAATGATCACGCCCGGCTATTGCCACATGATGGCACGCTATAACGCGTGGCAGAACGAAAGCCTGATCTCGGCGGCGGCGGGCTTGCCTGTGGCCGAGTTGACCAAGTTTCGCGGCGCGCATTTCGGCTCGATCTTTGCGACGTTCAATCACCTGCTCTGGGGCGACACGATCTGGATGAGTCGCTTTGCCGAATGGGACAAACCCGAGGGCGGCATTGCCTCAAGCGTCGAATTCACCCCGAGCTGGGCAGTCTATTTACGGGCCCGGCGGGAGGCAGACCGTCAGATCACCGATTGGGCAGGACGGTTGGACGCGGAAGCCCTCGAAGGCACGCTTGGTTGGTTTTCTGGGGCCCTGAACCAGCAGGTCGAGCGGCCCTTCGCCGTGTGTGTGGCGCATTTCTTCAACCATCAAACGCACCATCGCGGCCAGATCCACGCGATGCTGACTGCCGCTGGCGCGCGTCCTGGCGACACCGACCTGTTCGCGATGCCGGAGGGGCTTTGATGGAACTCTCGCTCTCTCGCCGCCTGCGGCGCACGCCCTTTTCGCCCGGTGTGGAGGCGGCCGGGGTCAAGGGATACACCGTTTACAACCGTATGCTCCTTCCGACCGTATTCGAGAGCGTTGAGGCAGATTACCGCCACCTGAAAACAAACGTGCAAATCTGGGACGTGGCCGTCGAACGACAGGTGGAATTGCGCGGCCCTGATGCGGGGCGCCTGTTGCAAATTCTGACCCCGCGCGATCTGCGCGGTATGCTTCCGGGGCAGTGCTATTACATCCCCGTCGTGGACGAGACGGGCGGCATGCTGAACGACCCGGTCGCATTGAAGCTGGCGGAGGACCGGTACTGGATTTCGATTGCTGACAGCGATCTGCTTTTGTGGGTCAAGGCGTTGGGCCACGCGCGCCAGCTCGAGGTCTCGGTGGAGGAACCGGATGTCTCGCCGCTGGCCGTTCAGGGTCCAAAAGCGGACACGCTGATTGCCCGGCTCTTTGGCGATGACGCCGTCGCCCTGCGCTTTTTCCGGTTCGGCTTTTTTCAATGGGAGGGGCGCGAACTGGTCGTGGCCCGATCAGGCTATTCGCGCCAGGGTGGGTTCGAGATTTACGTGGAAGGCGCAGAGCTTGGCATGCCGCTCTGGGATGCGCTGATGACGGCGGGTGCCGATCTGGGCGTGCGGGCTGGATGTCCCAACCTGATCGAACGGATCGAGGGGGGCTTGTTGAGCTACGGCAATGACATGACGCGGGCGAATACGCCCTTCGAGTGCGGCCTGGGGCGATTTTGCAATGTGGAAACCGCAATCGGCTGTCTGGGGCGCGATGCCTTGATGCGCGTGTCGATGGACGGGCCGATCCGGCAGGTCCGCGCGCTGGATATCAGTGGCGAACCGGTCGGGCGCTGTGACCGGGAGTGGCCCTTGTGGGCGGGCAACACGCGGGTCGGGCAGATTACCTCGGCGGCGTGGTCGCCCGACTATCAGACCAACGTGGCCATCGGCATGGTGCGTCTGACCCACTGGGATGCAGGCACCGAGTTGCTGGTCGAAACACAAGCAGGCGCGCGTACCGCGACGGTGCGTGGCGGGTTTTGGATTTAACCGGATCAAACGGAGAGTGGATGACATGAAAGCACTGGTCGTGCGCAAAGAAGGTGACGAAAAACCGGTCGCTGCGGTTGAAGAGATCACCGAAGACATGCTGCCCGAGGGCGACGTGACGGTGGCGGTCGAATACTCTACCGTGAATTACAAGGACGGTCTTTGCATTGGTCCGGGCGGAGGTTTGGTGCGCAAGTACCCGCACGTGCCCGGCATCGACTTCGCCGGAACGGTTGAGGCGTCCGAAGACGCCCGCTACGCCCCCGGTGACAAGGTTGTCCTGACCGGCTGGCGCGTTGGGGAGGTCCACTGGGGCGGGTATGCGCAAAAGGCGCGTGTAAAAGCCGACTGGCTGGTGCCGTTGCCTGGCGCACTCAGCACGCGGCAGGCCATGGCCGTCGGCACGGCAGGGTTCACCGCGATGTTGGCAGTTATGGCGCTCGAAGATCACGGGCTGACCCCCGAAAACGGCCCGGTTCTGGTTACGGGTGCGGCTGGCGGTGTGGGGTCTGTCGCGGTCGCGATCCTGTCGGCGAAGGGCTACGAGGTGGCCGGTGTCACCGGACGGCCCGAAACGGCAGATTACCTCAAGAGCCTCGGGGCGACGCAGATCGTCGCCCGCGAGGACATAAACGAGACCGTAAAACGCCCGCTTGAGGCCGAAACCTGGGCGGGGTGCATCGATGCCGTCGGCGGACCGATGCTGGCGCGCGTGCTGGGTCAGATCAAGTACGGCGGCTCTGTCGCGGCGGTTGGACTTGCCGGCGGTGCAGGTCTTCCTGCAACTGTGATCCCGTTCCTGTTGCGCGGTGTGAACCTGCTCGGCATCGATTCCGTCATGCGCCCCTACGAGGACCGTGTCCGCGCCTGGGCCGAGATCGCCCAGAGCCTTCCGATGGACAAGCTCGAGACGATGGTGCAACCCGCCACGATGGCCGATCTTCCCAAGTTGGGGTCGGACATCCTGAAAGGACAGGTCAAGGGCCGCGTTGTCGTTGACGTGAACGCCTGATCCAGTCGCGCCCTACATCGCACTGCGCGGTGGGGGCGCGATCAACAGGTCTGTGGGAGGATTGCGGACCATGTCGGCGGTGAAGCTGCCGAGCAGCGCATCCATGATCCCTGTTTTCGTGTGCGCGCCGAGGCAGACCAGATCGGCGCGCGCCTCCTGAAATGCCGCTTCGAACACGCTGCTGATCGCACCCGCCTTGCACGTGACCGCCTGATCCGGGCTGAATGCCTTTGCGCGCGCCTCTGCATCTTCAAGAAACGGCGTTGGGTCCACCATATGGGAGATATCGCCAACGGCACCCGGGGCCGCGATTGCGGTTTGATAGGGCACTTGCACTGCATGGATAACGTCGATTTCGGCCTGCGGGGCCAGGGCGCGCGCGGCCTCGATGCTGGCCTTGCATGCGCGGGAGAAATCGACCGGAGCCAGAACCCGCGCGTAGTCCTGTGCCGCGGGTGAAACTGCCAGCAAGGCAGGGCAGGTCAGGCTTTGCAGGATTTTCTCGACCGTGGTGGCCCGGACCGCATCCAGCAATCTGCGGTGGTGGTGGCGCCCCATCACAACCAGATCGGCGGCGCAACCGGCGCTCGCATGGGCTATCTCGGATGCCGGGTCTCCGGCCTTGACGGTGATGTGCGTGTCCAGTGCGTCTGCGCCGACATGCAGCGCAAGCTGATCGCGCACCAATCCCTTGCGCAGGGTGAGTGCTGCGTCCTGTTCGGTGTCTTCCATAACGGACAGCACGGTCAGGGCGGCACCCTGAGCCGTTGCGATCCGTATCGCCCGTGCGAGGGCCCGGTCGCTGTCGGCATGGGTGTCGGTAGCAATCAGAATTGAGCGCATCGCGTCCTCCTGTCATGTGCGCCTTACGGTACCATAACGCGTTGCGTGATGGCTTGATCAGGGTCAACCAGTCTGCGCGCCGTTCAAGGCCTTGGCAATCAGACCCTGTCGCGCTACCCCGAGGCAAAAGACAGGGAGTGGACAGCATGGATCTGGGTATCAGAGGCAAGAAAGGGATTGTGTGCGCAGGCTCGAAGGGCCTTGGACGCGGGTGCGCAGAAGCCCTCGCGGCAGCAGGGGTTGATCTGGTCCTCAACGCACGCGGAGCGGAGGCACTGGAAAAGACCGCAGCGCAGATTGCCGAGACGTTTGGCGTCTCCGTGACACCGGTTGCGGCCGATATCGCGACCGAGGAGGGGCGTACGATGGTCCTCGATGCCGCCGGGGATGTGGACATCCTCGTGAACAATGCGGGAGGGCCGCCGCCGGGGGTGTGGTCCGACTGGGACCGGGAGGATTTCATCGCGGCCCTTGATGCAAACATGCTGAGCCCGATCGCCATGATGAAGGCCACGTTGCCGGGCATGATCGATCGCAGGTTCGGGCGTGTGGTCAATATCACCTCCGTTTCCGTGCGCGCTCCGATCCCGCAACTGGGGCTATCGAACTCGGCCCGCGCGGGACTGACTGGCTATGTCGCCGGAACCGCCCGGCAGGTTGCTGCCAACAACGTGACGATCAACAACCTGTTGCCCGGCATCCATGCGACCGACCGGGCCGATGCGCTGGACGCGGCGGTTGTTGCGCGGGACGGCGTCACCCTCGACGAAGCCCGCGCGGCGCGGCAGGCCACGATCCCGGCGCATCGCTATGGCACACCCGAGGAGTTCGGTCAGGCCTGCGCGTTCCTGTGTTCAATACATGCAGGCTTCATCGTTGGTCAGAACATCCTGATCGATGGCGGCGCGGCGAACCTGACGGTCTGATCGACGCCGTCAGTCACATACGCGTAGGTGATCGTGTTGTGACTGGTCGTTTCCAGCGGGCCTTGCTAGCCCGGTCTGGCAAACCACACGGCGGGAAGTTTCTGTATGATGACGATCTATGTTGGGCTGGCTTTCGTTCTGGTGGCGGCGGCCTCTGTCGCCGTGGCACCGCGCCGTGCAACGGTGGACGGGTTTTTTGGTGGCCGGTCCGCAGCGGGGGCGGCGCCGGGATTGTGGACGCTGGTACTCAGCCAGGTGACCACCTGGATTTTCGCCCGCTCGCTCATGAACGCCGCGATCCTGGGGTACTTTTACGGAATGCCCGGCACGCTGGCCTACGCTGCCTACTATGGGTCGTTTCTGACCGGCGGTTTCATCGTTGCACGCATCCGTGCGCAGGGCGGACGTTCGGTGCAGGCGTGGCTTGGCGCGCGGTTCGGCGCGACCGGAACCGGCACCTACAATATCGTCATCGCGCTTCGCCTGTTGTCGGAGGTGTTCGCCAACCTTCTGGTGGTCGGGCTCATTTTCGATGCCCTGGTCCCGCAGAGCGGGGCAGGGACCATCGCAATTCTCGCCGTGGCGGTTCTGGGGCTCGCCTATTCCGCCTGGGGCGGGTTGTCCGCAGCGTTACGGACGGATGTGGTGCAGATGCTTTTGTTTCTGGTGGTGTTCGGCATCGCCTTCTACGCGCTCATTACGTCCGCCGAATTCGATCTTGCGGCGGTTCTGAGCGCTGAAGGCACCTCCGGCACGCGACAGGGCTGGATTCTGCTGGCCGTCGCCGCGCTTCAGGTGTTTTCGTATCCGGCGCATGACCCGGTGATGATGGATCGCGGATTTCTGGCGGATCGCAAGCGTACCGCTTGGTCGTTCCTGCATGCGTTCTGGATTTCCAGCCTGTGTATCATCGGCTTCGGTATGTTCGGCATTCAAGCGAGCCTGACGGGTGCCGAATACGAAGGGCAACTGCTTGGCACATGGGCCACGATGTTTCCTGGATGGGTCTGGGCCTTGCTGATGCTGTCGCTTCTGATCTCGGCCCTATCAACACTTGATTCCGCACTGTCTTCGTCCGCCCGTGTCATGGTGGAGGAGTTGCGTCTGCTGCCGCGCACCCTGGCTGGCGGGCGTATCGCCATGGTCGGGTTCATGGCGGCGGGCACGGCGCTGACGCTGTGGGGCAATGCGACCCTGTTTGACGCTGTGGCGGTTTCCGGCACGGCCTCTATGTTCCTCACCCCCGTGTTGGTGGCGGGTCTGATCCTGAAACGGGACATTCCGCTGTGGTCTTACCTTGTTTCGTTCGCGGCGGCGATTGGTGGAGCGCTTGTATATTTCTGGCGGGATACGGAACTCGTCGTCCGGGTTTTGCCCGAGGCGCACAAATATGATCAGCTTCTGTGGATCTGCGTGGCGGTGCTCGCCATTGGTTTCGTGGCCGTCGGTCTGGGCCTGCGCGGGGCGCGGGTTGCGCCTGCGGAATAGGGCTGATACGCCCAATCCCGAGTAAAACCTTCGGGATTGAGGCTGCCTTTGCTGAAACCGCCCCCTCCAAGGCTGGATGTCCGCAACCTGATGCGCGAGTTTCAGGGCAAACGCGTGGTCGACGATGTCAGCCTGCAGGTCGAACAGGGGCAGGTCACATGCTTGCTGGGCCCCTCAGGTTGCGGAAAATCGACCACCCTGCGGATCATTGCAGGTGTAGACCGACAGGATGGCGGCGATCTGCTCGTGGATGGGGAGATGATCGCCTCCGATGCGCTCCATACTCCTCCGGAAGGCCGCTCTATCGGGCTGATGTTTCAGGACTTCGCCCTGTTTCCGCATCTGAGTGTCGAGGATAACGTCGGGTTTGGCCTGCATGGCGCAAAATCCAAGAAACGCGCCCGTGCGGGCGAGCTTCTGGAACGCGTCGGGCTGACCGGATACGCCAAGAAATTTCCCCATCAGCTGTCTGGCGGCGAGCAGCAGCGCGTGGCCCTCGCGCGCGCCCTTGCCCCACGGCCCCGGATCATGTTGATGGACGAACCGTTCTCGGGCCTCGACAACCGGTTGCGCGACGGGATCCGCGACGACACGTTGGAGGTCCTCAAGGACGAAGGCACGGCTGTGTTGCTGGTCACGCATGAACCGGACGAAGCGATGCGCATGGCGGACAATATCGCCCTGATGCGGGACGGCCGGATCGTGCAGCAAGGTGCCCCATACAACGTGTACAATGCGCCAATGGACAAGGCAGCGGCTGCATTTTTCAGCGATATCAATGTTATATCTGGAAAAGTTCAGGGCGCGCTTACGGAAACGCCATTCGGTCAGTTCCTCGCTCCGGGTGTTCCCGATGGCGGCCAGGTTGAGATTATCATTCGGCCCCAGCATCTGCGCATCGATTTCGACCGCGCGGGACAAGGCCCCAGACCGACCCCGCAAGACGGCGCCCCTGCGCGAGGCACGGTGACCCGCGCGCGGTTCATGGGGCGCGAAAGTCTGGTCGAATTTCGCATGGATTTCGACGATCTCATCCTGCGGGCGACGGTGCCGGGGGTGTTCTTGCCCAAACCGGACACGGTCTTGTGGTTGTCGCTGCGGCGCGACCGGTGCTTCGTGTTTGCCGCCTGAACTCTCTTACGCACCACCTCGGTGCGCAGCCATGGGGTCATAGTCCGCCAGGCGTTTGCCCGGTTCGTCCACGAACAGCGCGGGCATGGGTTTCACGGCGCTGATCCGGTCCAAGCGAAACACGCGAAACCCGGTGCGCAGTTCGCACCACGCGGTCAGGGTCCAGACCCGGCCCCAGTACTCCAGCTCCAACGGGCGTACGACACGCTCCGTTTCGGCCCCGTCGAGCGACGTGTAGCCCAGTAGAACCTTCTGGCGCGCCCGGATCGCCGCGCGCAAGGGTGGCATATGGGTAAAGCCTTTTGCGGCTTCGGCAAAGGGATAGACGGCAAAGCCCCATCCGGGGCGTGGCGCTTGGGTGTCTTCGGGCAACACCGCGTCTATCTTTCGTGACAGCGTGTGTGCTGCGGCCTGCATCTCGGGGCCCGCAGCCTCCCCGATGATGGCGAGCCCCAGATGCAGTGCCTCCAGCTCTGCAAGTGTCAGGTTGAGCGGGGGCAGGGTAACGGGCGCGGTCATCATGTATCCGACGCCGCGCTCCCCTTCCACCGGGACGCCTGAGGCCTGTAATGTCTCCATATCCCTGTAGATCGTGCGCACTGACACCTCCGTGGCCTCCGCAAGGTCCTGTGCGCGGTGCAGTTTGCCATCGCGCAGGATCTGGATCAGGTCGAAGAGACGGTCGGTGCGGCGCATGGGTCAGCAGGCCGTTTGCAAGCGGATCACCAGACAGCCACGCGTGACGCCGGACCGATCGATGGTGGCAAGAACCCGATTGAACTCCGGCCGCGTCAGGACTGCCGCGCCCGCGAACCGCGCAGTTCCGCTTGACGCCCCGAGGATCATGTCGCGCCATCGCTCCTTCGTCCCGAAGCGGGCTGTCCTCTGTTCGGTCGCGCGCAAGACTGGTCCTGCCGCTCTCGCCGTGGTCAGGCAGAAAACGCTGTCGTGCCCCGGCAGTGGGCAAGTGATGCCATGTTCCGTGCCGGGCTGGTGCTGCTGGCTGATGGGCGACGTCAGTGTGCTTTTCCTCATGACCGCGTGTGATTCCATCTCAACTCGACCTATAACTGACATAAACCTGTCAGTTGGCCCGGTCCAGTTTTGGAGTTTTCATGGGAAACACGTGAAAATTCCGACCTGATGCGAACCTCCGCCGAATTGCCCTTTTCATTGGCGTGCACGGAAAATACCTGTTGTCGCAATCATGGAACCGGCGTGCCTGAACGGCGCGCAGCGAATGGAGAGATGACATGCTCAACAATATCGGCCTTCCTGGCCTGCTTCTGATCGCGGTTGTTGTCCTGGTCCTGTTTGGCCGGGGCAAGATCAGCTCTCTGATGGGCGAGGTCGGCAAGGGCATTACCGCCTTCAAGAAGGGCGTGAAGGAAAGCAACGACGAGATCGAAGAGGCCAAGGACGTCGCCGCGCGCGACGTTACGCCGGAGACTGAAGACAAAGACAAAGTCTGAGCGCCCGAGCTGAGACATGTTTGATCTGGGTTGGACCGAACTGCTTGTCATCGGGGTCGTGGCGTTGATCGTCGTGGGCCCAAAGGACTTGCCCAAAATGTTCCGCACGTTGGGGCGGTTCACGGGCAAGTTGCGTGGCATGGCGCGCGAATTTAGCCGTGCGATGGAGGACGCCGCCGACGATGCGGGCGTCAAGGACGTCGCCAAGGAATTCAAGAACGCGGCCAACCCGCGCAAGATGGGCATGGACGCCCTCGACGATGCCGCGAAGAGTTTCGAGAAGTGGGACCCGGGCTCCAACACTGGCAAGCTGGCCAAAGACCGCGCAGAGGCCGCCAGAAAAATTCACGACGCGACGGCTAGAAAACAGCAGGAAAAGCGTGATGCCGAAGCGGCCGCCAAGGTGGCCGAAGAGCCGCCCGCGCCAGTGGCCGACCCTGCGCCCGAGGCCCCGAAAGAAACATGACAAAGACCGACGACATCGAAGACAGCTCCGCCCCGCTGATCGAGCATCTGGCGGAACTGCGCACACGCCTGATCCGGTGCGTGGCGTATTTCGCTGTTGGCATGATCATCTGCTTTACGGTCGCGACGCCGATATTCAATTTTCTGACGGACCCGCTCTGCAAGGTGCTGGCCGATCGCGGGCAGGATTGCGACCTGATTTTCATCTCTCCGCAGGAGGGTTTCTTTGTCGCGATCAAGGTGTCCTTCCTTGGCGGCTTCATGCTGGCGTTTCCGTTCATTGCCAACCAGATGTGGCGGTTCGTGGCGCCCGGCCTCTACAAGTCCGAGAAGGGCGCATTCCTGCCGTTTCTCATCGCATCGCCGTTCATGTTCATCCTTGGCGCAGCCTTCGCGTTCTATGTCGTCACACCGCTGGCCTATGACTTCTTCCTTGGATTTCAGCAGTTTGGCACCGAAGGGGAGGCGGTCGTCGGCGAAGAGATCAGCCAGGGCCTGTCGGTCGTTTTTCAGGGCTCGGCGCAGGAATACCTGAACCTGACGATCAAGTTTATCGTGGCCTTCGGCATGTGTTTTCAACTGCCGGTGCTGCTGACCCTCATGGGCAAGGCGGGGCTGGTATCGTCCGCCGGACTGGGCGAGGTGCGCAAATACGCCGTTGTCGGCATTCTGGTGTTGGCAGCGCTGGTTACGCCGCCCGACGTAATCACGCAGATCATCCTGTTCGTCGTGGTCTACGGCCTGTACGAAGTGTCGATCATGCTTGTGCGCCGGGTGGAACGGAAGCGTGAGGCGGACTTGCGGGCGCAGGGCCTGTGGGTCGATGAAGATGAAGACGACGAAGACCTTGAAGCGGACCCGATCTTTGACGAGTTCCGTGAGGAGGACGAGAAGGACCGCAAGGACCCCAATACGTGAGCGAAGAAGTACTGACGCGGATCGCGCAGGCGCTGGAACGCCTCGCCCCGCCCCCGTTGGACCACCCGGATTTCAAGGTTGCCGATGCGTTCTTGTGGCAAGAGACGCCGGAGGCGGTCTTGCCTGTTGCGCGGGTCAACCGCGTCGATCTGAAACTGCTGGTCGGGATCGACCGGGCGCGCGATACCTTGCTGGAAAACACGCTCCAGTTTGCCCGCGGTTTGCCCGCGAACAACGCGCTTTTGTGGGGGGCGCGCGGGATGGGCAAATCCTCGCTCGTCAAGGCGGTCCATGCCGAGGTTCTGGCACAATGGCATGCGCTCAAGCTCGTGGAGGTGCCACGAGAGGATCTGGCAAGCATTGGGCGGTTGCTGGACCATCTGCGCGCCGCGCCGGATCACCGCTTTGTCCTGTACTGCGACGACCTGAGCTTCAGCCACGATGACCAGCATTACAAATCGCTCAAGGCGGTTTTGGACGGCGGAATCGCGGGGCGGCCGGACAATGTGGTGTTTTACGCAACCTCGAACCGTCGCCACCTGATGCCGCGCGACATGATCGAAAACGAGCGCTCAAGCGCGATCAGCCCGTCTGAGGCGGTGGAGGAAAAAGTATCTCTGTCAGATCGTTTCGGTCTTTGGCTCGGGTTCCATGCCTGCGACCAGGACCAGTACCTGTCGATGATCGACGGGTATTGTGCGGCCTACGGCGTCGACGTGGCCCCGGAGGTTCTGCGCGCGGAGGCCATTGAATGGCAGGCGACGCGCGGCGGTCGGTCAGGTCGGGTTGCGTGGCAATTCTTTACTGACCTCGCAGGGCGCCACGGGGTAACGCTCTAGCCGCGTTCCAACACCAATCGGCCATCGTTGATCTCGATCCGGTCGAACGTGTTGAGATAGCTCATGCCCAACAGAGAACGCCGCATCTCGCCCCCGTTGACGACAGCGCGGATGTTTTCGTCCTTTAAAGAGCCGAGCTCGACCTGTCGTAACCGCACCGGTGCGGTCTGAACCGTGCCGTTTGCCGTGCGTGCCATCCCGCTGAACATCAGGTTGTCCGGATCGATGCCGGCGCGCAGCGCGTCCTCGCGGCTCAGCACCACATCGGTCGCGCCGGTATCGACGATGAACTCGATCGGGGCGCCGTTGATGTCCAGAACGACATGATAGTGCCCATCCCGCGAGCGCGGAATTTCCACGCGGCCTTCCGACTGAAACACGGCGGTGCGAGGCAGGTGCGTGCGATTGTCGGTGAACAGACCATAGCCGACGATCAGTGCAGCGAAGATCAATGCCCAGGCGCTGGCCTGCCTGAGCATCGCGCCAAGCTGTCCGCGAAATGCCATCAACATGCCGCCGCCGATAAAGACGCCGAGCAAGACGAGGTAGATCAGATTTGCGGTTTCGGTGCTGCCCATGGAGAAGATATAGGTCCGCTTTCGCCCTGCAGGAGGGTCAGAGCGGCATAATCCCCAGATCGCGGATACCGTCGAGGACAAACTGCACCGACAGCGCGGCCAGCAACATTCCCAGAAGCCGCGTGACCACCATGATGCCTGTCGGCCCCAGCCCGCGTTCGATCACCCCGCCCAACAAGAACATGACCAGCACACAGGCCAGGACGGCAGCCATCACGCCGTGCACCATGGCAAGATACGCGACATCGCCGCTGCTCTGCCCGGTCAGCAGGATCATCGTCGCGATAGAGCCCGGTCCGGCAATCAGCGGCGTGGCAAGGGGAAAGATCGACGGGTCATCTTCGGGGTCCGTCACACTGTCGCTGGCCTGACCCTCGCGGCGCTTCGTGCGCCGCTCAAAGAGCATGTCGAGCGCAGTCAGAAACAACAAGATCCCACCCGCGATGCGAAAAGCGGGCATCGAAATGCCCAGAAACCCAAGGATCGCTTCTCCGGCCAGGCCGAAAAGCGTGAGCAGGATCAACGAGATCACGCACGCTCGTACTGCGATTGCCCGCCGTGCGGAAGCAGACGCCCCTTGGGTCAGCGCCACGAACAACGGTGCGAGGCCGATGGGATCGATGATCACGAACAGCGCAACGAAGGCGGTTATGGCCTCGGCCATGGTCATGCCGGGTTTTCCGCCTTTTCCAGCTTTTCAGCCGCCGCCATCCAGAGCGCCTCTGCCTTGTCGAGCCCGTCCATCACTTCGGCATATTTCCGGTTCCATGTTTCCAATTCGCCGACCTTCTCGTCTTCGTAAAGTGCCGGGTCGGCGAGCTTCTTTGACAGTTTTTCCTGCATCGCCGCAATCTTGGCGACACGTTCCTCGCATTTGCGCACTTCCGCACGCATCGCTTGCAGATCGTCGCGGCTGGCGCGTTTGGGTTTGGAAGGCGCCTTTGCTTTGGTTTGCGCAGGCTTGTCAGGGGTCAGAAGCATTCGCCGGTACGCTTCCAGATCCTCATCGTAGGGCTTTACATGACCATCTTTCACCAGCCACAGACGGTCGGCGACAAGGCTCAGCAGGTGCATGTCGTGGCTCACGAGGATCACTGCGCCCGAATAGGCGGTGAGCGCTTCCACAAGCGCCTCGCGGCTTTCGATGTCGAGGTGGTTTGTCGGCTCGTCAAGGATCAACAGATGCGGCGCATCCAGTGTGGCCAGCAGCAGCGATAGCCGGGCTTTCTGCCCGCCTGACAGGCGGCCAACCTCGGTCTCTGCCTGCTCGGCCATCAGGCCAAAGCCCGCGAGCCGTGCGCGCAGGCGCGGTGGCGCTTCCTCCGGACGGGCGCGCTGGATATGCTGAAGCGGCGTTTCGTCCACCCGCAACTCGTCGACCTGATGCTGGGCAAAGAACCCCACACGCAGTTTCGAAGAGGTGGTCATCCGCCCTTCCATCGCCTGCAGGCGGTCGGCCAGCAGTTTCGACAGGGTGGACTTGCCCTCGCCGTTGCGACCCAGCAGCGCGATCCGGTCGTCCTGATCGATCCGCAGATCCAGCTGGCGCAGAACAGCGGTGCCGCCATAGCCGACGCTGGCATTTTCGGTCGCCAGAATGGGTGGGCTGAGCTGATCAGGCTCCGGAAAGGTGAAGACCGTGCGCGCGGCATCCTCCGGCGCGCGGATCGTTTCCATCTTCTCCAGCATCTTGACCCGTGACTGGGCTTGCTTGGCCTTGGAGGCCTTCGCGCGGAACCGGTCCACGAAACCTTGCAGATGGGCACGCCGCGTCTCCTGCTTGGCGGCGGCTGCGGCTTGCGCGGCGCGCGCGGCGGCGCGCTGCCGCGCGAACTGGTCATAGGTACCGGTGTAGTAGGCAAGCTTGCGGTCGTTGAGGTGCAGGATGCCCCCAACCGCCCGGTTCAGAAGACCGCGATCATGGCTGACGATCAGAACAGTGTGCGGATACTTCGCAAGGTAGGCTTCAAGCCACAGCGCACCTTCGAGGTCTAGGTAGTTCGTCGGTTCGTCCAGCAGAAGCAGATCCGGCTGTGAGAAAAGCACGCCGGCAAGCGCCACGCGCATCCGCCACCCGCCAGAGAAGGCAGAGCAGGGCTGGTGAATCTCGTCGGCCGTAAAGCCCAGACCGCGCAGGATCGCACTGGCCCGCCCTTCAGCGGACCACGCGTCGATATCGGCAAGGCGTGTTTGAATGTCGGCAATCCGGCCCGGGTCCTGAGCTGTCTCTGCCTCCGCCAGAAGGCTGGCGCGCTCCGTATCGGCGGCCAGTACCGTGTCAAGCAGGCTGACCTCGTTGCCCGGCACTTCTTGTGCCACGCCGCCGACGCGCGCCCCGCGCGGCAGGCTGATGCTGCCGGTATCGAGGGTGAGCTCGCCCCGGATCAGCCGAAACAGCGTGGTCTTGCCCGTCCCGTTGCGTCCGACGAGGCCGACCTTGTGCCCTGTCGGGATCACCGCGGATGTGTGGTCGAGCAAGGTGCGCCCCTCAACCGCGTAGGAGATATCTTCGAGCTTCAGCATGGGCGCGGTGTGGCGCGCGCGGGCGTCGCTGTCAACGGGGTGTGTTTGGCGTGCCGGGGGCCTCCGGCGGAGGTATTTTCGCACAAAAGAAGCCCGCGTGCCTCCTGTCATGCAGCAGGGCAAGACAACGCGTAAGCAGGGCTTTGCCGGGTCTCCGCGCCGTGGTGTGCGGTGTCGGGGGTAAACACGTCTTTTCAAGCTTCGCCCCCCATGCTAGGGCGCGCGCAACCGAACGCGGCGGCATGCAAACCGCCTCAACTCCAAGGAGCGAGACCCATGGCAATCGAACGTACATTGTCCATCATCAAACCCGATGCGACCAAGCGGAACCTGACTGGCAAGATCAACGCCAAGTTCGAGGATGCAGGCCTGCGCATCATCGCGCAAAAGCGCGTGCAACTGACCAAGGCGCAAGCCGGCGTGTTCTATGCCGTCCATGCCGAGCGTCCGTTCTATGAGGAGCTGTGCGAATTCATGGCATCCGGCCCGGTGGTTCTTCAGGTGCTGGAAGGCGAGGGTGCGATCGCGAAGAACCGCGAGGTCATGGGCGCGACGAACCCCGCAGACGCTGCCCCGGGCACAGTGCGTGCGGATTTCGCCGAAAGCGTGGGCGAAAACTCTGTCCACGGCTCGGATGCCCCAGAGACTGCGGCGGTCGAGATCGCGTATTTCTTCTCGGGCCTCGAACTGGTCGGCTGACTGCGGTTCACAGACAGGTCGGAAAGCCCCGGGTCGCGCAGCGCCGGGGCTTTTTCATGTCCGGCGCAACCCGGTTCCGATCTCATCCAGCAGACGTTCGATCGCACTGTCGGTGGTGGGGGAGGCTTGGGCCTTGAGCGTGTCGAAGCGCACGCGAAGCGCGTCTTTCTCTGCGCCTTTGGCATCGTTCCACGGGCGCCCCTGAAGGCCCATGACCAGCGCGTAGTAGGCGATGAAATGCGGCTTCGATCCGGTATTGAGCAGCTGCAGATAGGTTGCGTCAGCGCCGAGCGCGCGAACCTCCTCAGCCGTGTGCAAACCGGCGCGCGCGAAGGCTTCGTCGCTGGCCGGGCCAAGGTTGCGGATCGAGGAAACGGGGTCGGGCATGGTGTGGAGCACTCACAATCTGCCCGGACAGTAGCCTTGCGCAAAACGAGCGCAAGTCGTCAGCCCATTCTGATCGTCCGTCCGCGACGGTCCGTCAGGTCAGATCATCGCCCAGTCGGTGAACTTCACCGGGGGTTTCTGGTCGCCCTTGCCAGTCTGGACCGGCTTTTGCGGTTCGGGGTCACGGGGGGTCTGTTTGGTACGCATTACAATACTCCTTACGCCAGCTCTGCCTCATCCTGCGCTCTGCGGCACTTCGGATGCGAAGCAGAATACCACGATTCATCTTTGAAAACCTTACCGGTGCACCGTCAGTAAAACGTTTGAAACCATGTCGTGAATGGTAAGGGCGCGACCTCGTCATGCGTCCGGTTCGGAAAAAGCGCTTGCTTTAAATGGGTTGCATGGTCCAGTGTTGGCGGCAGGATGCGCGCAGATGATGGGATGGGGAGGTCTTGTCAGTTAACGCAGCCGCCGGAATTATTTCAGCGCTGTGAACGTTTTCTGTCCAAAACGCCCCCAAATGCGAAATATTGTTTCCCGATGCGGCCTCAAAATGAACACGAAATCAGGGAGGAACGTTTCGTGACACGACATTTAATTCCCCGAAAGGGTACTTTTCTGACGAGCACGGCAGTCGCGCTCGCCCTGTCCGCGATGGGCGTTCAGGCCGACACAATCCGGTTCTGGACGACGGAAGAACAACCCGAACGCCTGGCCAAGCAGCAGGAAATGGCCGCAGCATTCGAAGCGCAAAGCGGTACCGCCGTAGAGGTCATTCCGGTCACGGAAAGCGACCTGGGCACGCGCGCGACTGCGGCGTTTGCCGCCGGGGATCTGCCGGACGTGATCTATCACACGCTGCAATACGCGCTGCCGTGGGCCGAGGCAGGCATTCTGGACACCGATGCCGCGACCGAAGTGATCGAGGACCTGGGCGCAGGAACGTTTGCGTCCGGTGCTCTGGCGATGGCGGCCTATGACGGCGGTACGGCCTCCGTTCCGGTTGATGGCTGGACGCAGATGATCGTGTATCGCAAGGATCTGTTCGACGCGGCCGGTCTTGAAGCTCCCTCGAGTTATGCAAATGTCCTCGCTGCGGTGGAAGCGCTGCACAATCCTCCAGAGGTTTACGGCTTCGTCGCCGCGACCAAGGTGGACGAGAACTTCATGAGCCAGGTGCTGGAGCATGTCTTTCTTGCCAATGGTGTGAGCCCGGTGGACGATGACGGTCTGGCCGATCTTGATGTGGCGGCCACAACCGAAGTTCTCGATTTCTACAAGGCCATCGCCGAAGCGTCGCCTCCGGGAGAGTTGTTCTGGCAGCAGTCGCGCGAGCTCTATTTTGCGGGTCGTGCTGCGATGATCATCTGGTCGCCGTTCATTCTGGATGAACTGGCGGGCCTGCGCGACAGTGCGCCCCCCACGATCAACGACGATCCGACCTCGGGTGAACTGGCATCCAAGACCGGTATCGTGACCCGGTTCTCGGGTCCGTCGAACCCGGATGGCGCTGCATGGGGCGACATCCGGTATTTCGGGATCACGAGTGACGCGGATACAGACGCGGCGATGGAGTTCGTGAAGTTCTCGATGGATGAAGGCTACACCCAGACGTTGTCCATCGCACCCGAAGGCAAGTTTCCCGTGCGGCGCGGTACCGCTGATGCCCCCACCAGGTTCACCGATGCCTGGGCGCAACTGCCGGTAGGTGTGGACCGCAAGGCGCCGCTCGGCGAGCTTTACGAGGCCTCGATGATCGAGGAGATCGTGGGCGGCCTCGACAGGGCGCAGCGCTGGGGGGTGGCCGAAGGTCAATTGTCGCTCGCCTCGAAGATCATCAACAGCCAGGTCATCAACCGGCTGGTGCGCGAATACATCGACGGCACGCGTAACGCTGCGGAAACGGTCGCGGCGATGAACGACGAACTGGCGAAGATCCAGTAGACGTTCCGGCGGGGCCGCCACGTGTGGCGGCTCCGGTCTTCGAGGGAGGGAAGGCCGACATGTCCGTGACAGAGCCGCCGCCTGCGCCCCCGTCAGGGCGTGGGGCGCTTCAGAAACGCGAGGCCCGTCTGGCGTGGGGACTGTTGTTTCCCACCATTGCTATCGTGTCGATGGTGGTGATCCTGCCGCTTTTGGCGATTTTCTGGATCAGTTTCAAACCCGTTGGTCTGGCCGATCTGCGCCCAACAGTGCCGGTCGTGCGGGAAAGCCTGCGCGGGTCTGGTGGTGACCTGCGGCTCGAATACCGCGTGCGCAACACATCGCAGGACAAGGTGATCACCGGCGTCACGCTGTCGGATACCTTGCCACCGGATCTGGTTGTCACGGATGTACCTGCACCCTGTGTGCTGAGCGCCGGCCTTTTCGAGTGCGACTTCGGCATGTTGGAGGCAGGTTTCAACGAAAGGCTCATCCTGCCGCTGACGTTTTCCGGGGATGAAGACGCGCTGGAGGACCTGCTCGAAGGGTCCGAACCGATAATGACCGGGGAGGCGGACAATATTCTGACCAATGCGGAGTTCACCTTTGAGAACTTCATTCGGATATTCGACGCAGACGAATTCTGGGAGGTGATGTGGGTCACCTTGTTCTACACGGTTTTCGGTACTATCGGCGCGCTGGTGATGGGCCTGTTTGCCGCGATGCTCCTGAACAAATCGTTTCGCGGGCAGGGGATCTTGCGCGGGCTGTATCTGTTTCCCTACGTCGCCCCGGTCATTGCGGTGGCCTTTACGTGGGTGACGCTGTTCGATCCGTTCTCGGGCTCTGCCAACGCCTTGCTGATCCAGATGGGTGTGACGGACGAGGCGATCAACTTCTTCGGTCAGCGCCCGCTGGCGTTGATCATGGTGACGGTGTTCGAGATCTGGCGATATTTTCCCCTGTCATTCCTGTTCATCCTTGCGCGGATGCAGTCGATCGACAGCGATATGTACGAGGCCGCGGATATGGATGGCGCCAGCCCGTTCCAGAAATTCTGGTACCTGAGCCTGCCGATGCTGGTCGGCATTCTGTCAGTCCTTTTCCTGCTGCGCTTCATCTGGACCTTCAACAAGTTTGACGACATTTTCCTTTTGACAGGCGGCAATGCCGGGACGCGGACCCTGACGGTGAACGTCTATGAGCAGGCATTTGCGATTTCGAACATCGGGGCAGGGGCTGCAGTGGCGGTTGTCATCTTTGGTTGCCTGATCCTGTTTGCCGCGTTCTTCTTTCGCTTCATCAGTCGAGAGGAAGGATTGTGAGGCCCATCGTCTGCCTGCGGCAGCCGGTCCGCGCGGGGGCCTTGCCCCCGCACCCCCAAGGTATTTGGGCACAAAAGAACCCGGAGGCGACGCGATGATGCGGATCTTTCCCAACGCGGTGAGCCTCGCGCCGGTTCTGGGTGCGCTATGGGCGTTCATCGCCTGCGCGAGCGTCGCGGTGATCATGTCGTTTTCCACCGGGGAGCCCTTTCGTCCGGACCCCCTGATCACGCTTGGTTTCGGGGCTGTTCTGGCGCTTGTCGCGTTGCAGGCGCGGTCCGGTGCGATCCTGGTCCTGCTGGTCGCGATTGCGGCCTTTGTGATGAATGCCTCGGGCTTTGGGGCCTTGGTCATTGGCGAAGACGTGAGCATGACGGCCAAGATCATTGCTTGCGGGATGCTGGGGGTGTCGCTGGGGCTCGGGTTGGACAAGATCCTCGATGCTCTGCCCAATGGCACCATCAGCAGGCATGAAGCGGAAGAGGCGATCATTCGGTTCCTGACAGGGTTCGGGTACATCTTCTTCACCGCGATCGTCCTCATTCCATTTTACGTGATGGTGATGACGTCGTTGAAATCGCAGTCGGCGCTGTTGCAGAACCCGCTTGATTTTTCGCTTGACCTCTCGCGGGGTCTGGGTCTGTTCCGGTCCTATTTCGAGTTGTTCGGTCAGTTCAATTTCGGCACCTATCTCTGGACGTCTTTCCTCGTGTCGGTGATCACGGTCCTTATCACGCTGGCGTTTTCGATCCCCGGCGCCTACGCGGTGGCGCGCTTGCGGTTTCGCGGGCGGGCGGCGTTTTCGCGCTCGATCCTGCTGATCTACATGGTGCCGATGATCGTGCTGGCGCTGCCGATCTACATCGCGTTCTCGGTCACTGGTTTGCGAAACACGCTGATCGGGATCGTTCTGATCTATCCGGTAACGACCATCCCAGTGGCGCTTTACATGCTGCAGGGGTATTTCCGCGGCTTGCCCGCCGAAGTCGAGGAGGCGGGCCTGATGGATGGTTTGAACCGGTTGCAGGTGATCTGGAAGATCACCTTGCCGCTGGCGCTGCCGGCGCTGGCGTCCGTCAGCCTGTACGTTTTCATGATCGCCTGGAACGAGTTCCTGCTGGCCTTCATGCTGCTGGATGATCCGTCGAAATTCACGCTCACACGCGGGGTGGCGATGCTGAACTCTTCGGAGATCCCGCGCGAGCATCTGATGGCCGGGGCGGTGATCGCTACGGTGCCGGTGATGGCGCTGTTTCTCGGGTTGGAGAAGTTCATGACCAAGGGCCTGACGGCGGGGAGCGTGAAGGGATGAAGGACATGCGCGATCTGGATACGGAGGCCGCAGGGATCCTGCGCGCCAACGATCGCGGCGGGTATTCCGTTCCGACCGCCGGGCTTTATCCGTACCAGTGGAACTGGGACAGCGCCTTTGCGGCCTATGGTTACGCGTTTCTGGACATTGACCGCGCCTGGGTTGAACTTGAGACGCTGTTTGCCGGGCAATGGGCCGACGGGATGGTGCCGCACATTCTATTTCACAAGGTCGACCCGAGTTACTTTCCCGGTCCGGATATCTGGGGCGGCGTGGGGCCTGTCCCGTCTTCGGGCATCAGCCAGCCCCCCATTGCCGCGACGATGGCGCGTTTGGTGTGGGAACTGGACAAGGAGGCCGGGCAGGCTCGGATGGCGGCGCTTTTTCCGAAGATGGTCGCCTGGCATCGTTGGTTCATGGCGGCGCGCGACGATGGCAATGGCGCGATTTGCCTGACCCATCCATGGGAGGCGGGGCGCGATAATGCCCCGGATTGGGATGGACCGATGAAGCGGATCGAACCGCACGGGATCGCCCCCTATGAGCGGCGCGATACCGGTCATGTAGATGCGGATATGCGCCCCAAGAAGGCAGATTATGACCGCTACCTCTATCTGGTGAAGCAAGGCCACGACTGCGGGTGGGATCAGGCCCATCTGCGGGAGGTGAACCCGTTTCGGATGGCCGACCCGACCATGACGTTCTCACTGCTGCGTGCGACGCGCGACCTGATCTGGATCGGCGAAGAACTTGGGACGTCTACCGAGGGCCTGTCGGACATGGTCGTCCGGATGGAGTCCGGGGCCGCCACCCTGTGGAATGACACCATTGCCGCCTATGACGTGCGCGACACCAAGACTGGTGCCTGGGCAAACGCGGTCTCAAACGCGGCATTCCTGTGCTGGTATGCCGGGATCGATCCCAAATCGACGGCTCATACCTATGCACGGGTGCAATCGAAGGTGCGCTTCGGTGTGGCCAGCCATGATCCTGACAGTCCGGCTTATGAGCCCAAGAGGTATTGGCGCGGGCCGTCCTGGGCGATGATGAACATGCTGATCGCGATGGGGATGGATGAGGCTGGCCTGCCCGAAGGCGCGGCCTTGCGCCAGCAAACGGCAGACATGATCGCGACGGGCGGTTTCGCGGAGTATTTCGACCCGCGCGACGGGGCGCCTGCGGGGGGGCAGAATTTCACATGGACAGCCGCCGTCTGGCTTGGCTGGTGCAGTCCGAATGTGCGGAGGGGACGATGGGCGCAATCACACTGAAGGCGGTCGAAAAATGGTTTGACGACGTTCAGGTCATCAAGGGCGTCGACTTCGACATCCGCGAAGGGGAGTTTGTGATCTTCGTCGGCCCCTCGGGCTGCGGCAAGTCCACGCTTTTGCGCATGATCGGCGGGCTCGAGGACACGTCGCGCGGGCAGATATTGATCGACGGACAGGACGTGACCGACCAGCCGCCCGCGCGCCGGGGCCTCACGATGGTGTTCCAGTCCTATGCGCTCTACCCGCATATGTCCGTGCGTGAGAACATGGGGTTCTCTCTCAAAACTGCAGGCGCGCCGAAGGCTGAAATTGACGCAAAAGTCGATGCGGCGGCTGAAGTGCTGAAACTCGGCGATTATCTCGACCGGCGGCCCAAGGACCTGTCGGGGGGACAGCGGCAGCGGGTGGCGATTGGACGCTCAATCGTGCGCGAGCCCACGGCGTTTTTGTTCGATGAACCGTTGTCAAACCTCGACGCGGCGCTGCGGGTGGAGATGCGCTACGAGATTGCCAAGCTGCACCAGAAGCTCGACACGACGATGATCTACGTGACCCACGATCAGGTGGAGGCAATGACGCTGGCCGACCGCATTGTCGTTCTGGAGTTTGGCCGTATCGCGCAGGTCGGCACGCCGCGTGAGCTGTACGAAAACCCCGCCAATCTGTTCGTGGCCCAGTTCATCGGCAGTCCGAAAATGAATGTGATGCCCTGTACCACCGAGGGCGGCGCCTACCATCTTGGTGGTGGTCGGGGTGGGGCTTATGGTGGTGCGCGTCCGGCAGTGAAGCTGGGTATCCGGCCTGAGCATATCGCGCTCGGGCCCGTCGGGTCCGGCCAGATCGACGCGACAATCGACGTGGCCGAATACCTAGGCGCCGATACGTTGCTGGTGGTCCAGTTGCCGGATGCGGGTCAGGCAACGGTGCGCGTCATCGGCGATACCGATCTGAGGCCAGGTGAACAGGTCGGTCTTGAGTTCGACGCAACCCGCCTGAGTTTCTTCGACGCGGATGGCCTTGCTGTGCCGCACTAGGCCGCGGGCGCACGGACCTTGTCGCCTGCCTCTTGGACAAGCGGGTGAAATGGGCTCGGATCGGCCTCCAGCATCTCCAGCAGTTGCGCGCGCATGCGCGGATCCCAGAAGTCGTTCAGGTGTGCCGCCACCGATGTCACGCGCGTCGCTTGGGGCTGGCTGTCAAAAAACGTGGCGATCTGGTTGGCCATTCGAATGGTTTTTTCAGGCGACATGCGTCGTATCCTCCGCTTTGGCGCCGGGCTGGATGCGGTGCCCGTGACTGCGCAGTTCAAAATCCCCGCCGCGGGCGTTGGTGATCAGCGTGACACCGGCCTCTGCCGCCGTGCGCACTGCCAGCGCCGTGGGGGCAGACACCGCAATCAGGATCGGCACGCCCGCCTGCGCGGTTTTCTGAACCAACTCGACGGATACCCGTGAGGTCATGACAATCGCGCAGTCTGCATGCGGAAGACCTGCACGCAAGGCCGCGCCGATCAGCTTGTCGAGCGCATTGTGCCGTCCGACATCCTCGCGCAGTGCGATCAAGCCCCGTGCCGGATGCCAAAGGCCCGCGCCATGTGCTGCGCGTGTTTCGTCATGGAGTTTCTGACCGTCCCGCAACGCGGCGACCGCGCGCGGGATGTGCGCAGGGTCGATCCTGGCAGGTGATTGCACCGGGGCAGGGGCCCTCAGAGCCTCCTCAAGGCTGTCGATCCCGCACAGGCCGCAGCCCACGGGGCCAGCCATCTTGCGGCGGCGCTCGGCCAGATCGGCGCCAGCGCCGGGCGCCAGCCACATCTGCACTTCCAGACCCTTCGGATGGGCGACAACCTCCAGATCGCGAATGCTGTCGCGTGCGATCCCTTCGGCATTGGCAAACCCGATCCCGAAATCCTCCAGATCAGCGGGGGACGCCATCATCACCGCTTGCGTGGTCCCATCAAAGCTCAGCGCGACGGGCACCTCTTCGGCCAGTGCACGCGCACGCGCGGGGGGAAGCGCGCGGGGCGTCATTCTGCGGCCGTCCGTGGGAGAATGCGCCGGGCTTGTGCGGCCTGGGCCTCGTACTCCTTCTGCCAGTCGGTCGGCCCGTTGGAGGGCATGACCTGCACAGCCGTCACCTTGTACTCGGGGCAGTTCGTTGCCCAGTCAGAATAGTCCGTTGTGATGACATTGGCCTGTGTGTCCGGATGGTGGAATGTGGTGTAAACGACGCCGGGGGCCACGCGTTCTGTCAGCGTTGCGCGCAAAGCCGTCTCGCCTGCGCGGGAGGCAAGCTTGACCCAGTCGTCCTCCTTGATGCCGCGCTGTTCGGCATCATGGGGGTGGATTTCCAGCTTGTCGGCTTCATGCCAGACGGTGTTGGCCGTGCGTCGGGTCTGCGCCCCGACATTGTACTGGCTAAGGATCCGCCCGGTGGTCAGCAGCAGCGGGAAGCGAGGCCCGGTCCGCTCTTCGGTCGCAACATATTCAGTGACGACGAACAAACCCTGTCCGCGTACAAACCCGTCGGCATGCATCACGGGCGTGCCTTGGGGCGCAGTTTCGTTGCATGGCCACTGGACCGACCCTTGCGTTTCCAGAACCTCATAGGAAACGCTTTGGAATGAGGGGGTTGTCGCGGCGATCTCATCCATCACCTGAGATGGATGTGTGTAGCTCCAGCCTGCGCCCATCGCATTGGCCAGCGCCTGGGTGACCTGCCAGTCGGCCAGGCCATTCTTGGGGGGCATGACCCGGCGGACCCGGTTGATCCGACGCTCTGCGTTTGTGAACGTCCCGTCCTTCTCAAGGAAGGTTGATCCCGGCAGGAACACGTGGGCGTAGTTCGCGGTCTCGTTCAGGAACAGGTCATGGACGATCACGCAGTCCATCGCGGCCAGTCCGTCGCGCACATGGTGGGTGTTCGGGTCCGATTGAAGGATGTCCTCCCCCTGAATGTAGATGGCCTTGAACGCGCCTTCCATCGCGGCATCCAGCATGTTTGGGATACGCAGGCCCGGCTCGTCACTGAGTTGTGTGCCCCAGAGCCGCTCGAATACACTGCGCGTGGCGTCGTCATGGACATGGCGGTAGCCCGGCAACTCATGCGGGAAGGAGCCCATATCGCAGGACCCTTGCACATTGTTCTGACCCCGCAGCGGGTTCACACCCACGCCGGGTCGCCCAATGTTGCCCGTGGCCATCGCGAGATTGGCAATCGCCATGACGGTCGTGGTGCCCTGGCTGTGTTCGGTCACGCCCAGCCCATAGTATATCGCGCCATTCCCGCCAGTGGCGAACAGCCGGGCTGCCGCGCGCAGCTCTTCCGCCGGAACCCCGGTCAGCAACGCGGTCGCCTCAGGGGAGTTGCGATCCCGCGAAACGAATGCCGCCCAGTCCTGAAAAGCTTCCATATCGCAACGGTTTGCGACAAAGCTCTCATCCACCAGGCCCTCGGTCACGATCACATGGGCAAGGGCTGTCAGAACAGCCACATTCGTGCCGGGGGTAAGAGCCAGATGGTGCGCGGCCTCGATATGCGGTTGGCGCACAAGGTCGATCCGACGCGGGTCAATCACGATCAGCTTTGCGCCCGCGCGTAGGCGTTTTTTGAGCCGCGATGCAAAAACCGGGTGCCCGTCAGTCGGGTTCGCCCCGATAACGATCACGACGTCCGTATGCTCGACGCTGTCAAAATCCTGGGTCCCGGCGGACGTGCCGAAGGTCGTCTTCAGCCCATACCCAGTTGGCGAATGGCACACGCGTGCGCAGGTATCCACGTTGTTCGTGCCGAAGACCGCGCGGACGAGTTTTTGCACAAGGTAGGTTTCTTCATTGGTGCAGCGAGAAGACGTGATCCCGCCAAGTGCGCTCGGGCCGTGGTTTTCCTGTATATCTTTCAGCTTGGTGGCAGTGAAAGCTAAAGCTTCGTCCCAGGTAACCTCCTGCCATGGATCCTCGATCCGTTCGCGGATCATCGGGTTCAGGATGCGGTCGCGGTGGTTGGCATAGCCCCAGGCAAACCGACCCTTTACGCAAGAATGGCCGCGGTTCGCCTTGCCGTGCTTGTAGGGCACCATGCGCACCAGCTGGTCGCCCTTCATCTCGGCTTTGAACTGGCAGCCCACTCCGCAATAGGCGCAGGTGGTGACCTTGGCGTGGTCCGGCTGGCCCATCTCGATGATCGACTTTTCCTGCAAGGTGGCGGTGGGGCACGCCTGCACGCAGGCCCCGCAGGAGACGCAATCCGAGGATAGAAAATCCGGCGCGCCGGTGGAGACGCGGCTGTCGAACCCGCGTCCGGTGATGGTCAGCGCAAACGTGCCTTGCACCTCTTCACACGCGCGCACGCAGCGTGAGCAGACGATGCATTTGCTGGGGTCATAGGTGAAGTAGGGGTTGCTGTCGTCCTTGGGGATGTATTGCGGGTTGGCCTCGCCATTCTGGCGCGTCTGGAAATGAGTGTCTTTTGCTTCGTAGCGCACATCCCGCAGGCCCACGACGCCTGCCATATCCTGCAACTCGCAATCGCCGTTGGCCGCACAGGTCAGGCAATCGAGCGGATGGTCGGAGATATAAAGCTCCATCACGCCGCGGCGGAGTTTCGCAATTTTCTCGTTCTGGGTGGTCACGATCATGCCGTCCACCACCGGCGTCGTGCAGGAGGAAGGCGTGCCGCGGCGCCCTTCGATCTCAACGAGGCACAAGCGACAGGACCCGAATGCGTCGACGCTGTCCGTGGCGCAGAGCTTCGGGATCGCGATCCCGGCCTCCATCGCGGCGCGCATCACGGACGTGCCGTCGGGCACGGTCACTTCGGTGCCATCGATCGTCAGGGTGACCGGCGCGCCCTTGGCTGCCGGGGTGCCGAAATCGGTATCGGGGATGATGAAGTCTTTCATTCCGCGGCATCCTTTTCGAACGCGAAATCGTCTGGGAACTGTCGCAAGGCCGACAGGACGGGGTAGGGCGTGAAGCCGCCGAGCGCGCAAAGCGATCCGTCGCGCATCGTCTCGCACAGGTCTTCGAGCAAGGGTTTGGCGGCACGATCGCCCGTGGCGATCCGGTCAATCACTTCGACGCCACGGACAGCCCCGATCCGGCAGGGCGTGCATTTTCCGCAAGACTCAACCGCGCAGAACTCCATCGCGAACCGGGCCTGGGCGAGCATGTCGGCGGTGTCATCAAACACGACGATGCCGGCGTGCCCGATCAGTCCGCCCGCGCCATCAAACTCTTCGTAGCCAAAAGGCGTGTCGAACTGGTCAGGGCCGAAATACGCGCCCAGTGGCCCGCCAACCTGCACTGCCTTGACGGGGCGACCTGAGGCGGTGCCGCCCGCGATGTCATGCACGATCTCACCCAAGGGGCGACCGAACGCGGTTTCAAACAGGCCGCCATGCTTCACATTGCCAGCGATTTGCAACGGGATCGTGCCGCGTGACCGGCCAAGCCCGAAATCCCGGTAGTGCGCGGCGCCTTTTTCGAAGATCATAGGGATCGTCGCCAGACTGATGACGTTGTTCACGACGGTAGGCTTGCCAAAGAGCCCCTCAAGCGCGGGAAGCGGAGGTTTGGAACGTACAACGCCGCGCTTGCCTTCGAGCGAGTTGAGGAGGGACGTTTCCTCCCCACATACATAAGCGCCCGCACCGACCCTGGGTTCGATGTCAAAGGCGGGGCCAGTGCCCAGAACCGAAGGCCCGAGAAGTCCGGCCGCGCGCGCAATATCGAGTGCCTTGCCAAAAACGCGGATCGCGTCGGGGTATTCTGACCGCAGATAGACGTAGCCCATCGTCGCACCTACCCCGAGGCCCGCGATCGCCATGCCTTCGATGACCGAGAAAGGGTCGCCCTCAAGGATCATGCGGTCGGCAAAGGTGCCGCTGTCACCTTCATCGGCATTGCAGACGATGTATTTCTGATTGGCTTCGGCGGTTCTGACAGTCTGCCATTTGAGGCCCGTTGGGAAGCCCGCGCCGCCGCGCCCACGCAACCCGCTTTCGGTTACCTCTGCAACGATGTCGGCATCCAATGCGCGGCGCAGCCCGGTAAGCCCACCATGCGCCTCGTAATCGGCGAGCGAGAGCGGGTCGATCACCCCGCAGCGCGCGAATGTCAGACGGGTCTGTTCTTTGAGGAATGGGATATCCTCGACCAAACCGAGGGCTTTGTCATGTGTATCCGGGGCGTCGAACACAGTGGCCACATCGGAAGGGGTCATAGGTCCGAAGCCAATGCGCCCATTTTCTGTATTCACCTCAAGAAGCGGTTCCAGCCAGATCATGCCGCGGGACCCTGTGCGCACCAGGTCCAGTGCGACACCCCTGGCTTTCGCCTCACGCACCAGCGCCTCGGCAACGGCATCCGCACCGAGCGCGCGTGCGGCGGCATCTTGTGGCAGGAACACCTTCATCGACGCGCCTCCGCCACCAGCGATTTTGCCTCGGCCCGCCCGATGGGGCGGTCGTCAATCATTGCGGCGGGCGCGCAGGCACACAGGCCAAGGCAATAGACCGGCTCCAGTGTGATTGCGCCCTCAGGCGTCGTACCGCCCCAGTCAAGGTTCAGCAGCGCTTGCACGTCCGCCTCCAGATCGCGCCCACCCATGGATTGGCAGGCTTCGGCCCGGCAGATTTTGAGTATCCTCCGCCCGGCCGGAGCATCGCGATAATCGTGATAAAAGCTGATCACGCCCGCAAGTTCGGCACGCGAGATGTTCAGGGCTTCGGCAATGGGTGCACGGGCCGTCTCGGGAATATGACCAAATGCCTCCTGAACGGCATGCAGGATTGGCAAAAGCGCACCTTGCATGTCCGCTTGGCGGGCGAGGATATCTGACAGACGGGGATCGGGATGCGGCGTGCTCATGGCTAAGCATGGCGCCATTTCATAGGTCGTTCAATATCGTTATCCCGTTTTTCGATAGGTGATATCTATCAAAAATCCCCGTTCAGACCCCCTGTTTTTCCGATGGGAAACAGGGCTAAACCGTTGCGATCCGTCGCGCTTCGGCGAAAAGCGCAGACAGGACCGGCGTGGCGGGTTCCCGTTTCAGTGACAACAGCCCTACCCGGTGGGCCGCTTCGGGCTTCACCAGCGGCAGCACCGTCAAATCCTCCATGCCGTTCAGCAGCATGGCGGTTCGGTCCGACAGGATCGTTGCAACCCCGCCGCGCCGGATATGCGCCATCAAAACCAAGACCGTGTTCGCCTCCACGCTTGGGCGCACGTCCACACCCGCCTCGGCCATGTGCTGGTCCATGAACCGGCGGTTCTGCATCTCGGGGGTCAGCAGACACAGCGGCAGTTCCGCAAGGTCCGCCCAGGGGAGGGTCGACGCCCCGGGAGGGAGCATGTCGGTGCGCGCAACAACGCGGTATCCTTCGTCGTAGAGCGGCAGGCCGAACATCTTCGGCCCGGGCTCTGCATCCAGATAGGTGATGCCCGCATCAAGGCTGAGCGAGTCGAGCCCGTTGGCAATCTCTTCGGCGCTGCGCGACAGGATCGTGAACCGCGCATTCGGGTGGCGCTTGAGGAACGGATCGGTCAGTGCGGGAACATAGGCCAAAGCAGACGGGATCACGCCGATGCGCAGGTTGCCGGACAGGCCTGTCTTGGCCATGCGCATCTCGTCCCGCAGCGCGCGACTGTCCCCCACGATCCGGCGCGCCCATTCGAGCGTGCGCTGGCCTTCTGGTGTCAGGCCCTGAAACCGCGCCCCGCGCCAGACCAGCTGAACGCCCAGCTGGTCCTCCAACTGCTTGATGCCCGCCGAGAGCGTGGGCTGGGTTACGCCACAGCTTTCGGCGGCCCGTCCGAAATGCTGAGCCCGCGCGAGCGCGATGAACATCTCCAACTTGTCGATCATGACCCTAGGCGTTGCACGGGGCGGACGGATTTACAATCCGTCGGTGGGTTATACTGTGACGCCCGGCAGAGGAGGGGCCATGCAACCAATAGATACCGATTTTCTCGCAGCGACCTTTGGGCTAGGGGGCAAACGCGCGTTGATCACGGGGGCCTCCAGCGGGATCGGGGCGCATCTGGCTGGCAGTCTGGGGCGCGCAGGCGCCGAGGTGATCCTGACAGCGCGCCGTTCGGACAAGCTCGACGCGATACGAGCAAAACTTCATGCGCAGGGGTTGTCCGCGCATGTTCAGACGCTCGACGTGACGGACGCCGCATCTGTCGATGCCGCCGCGCAAGCCGTCGGGCCACTGGACATCCTGATCAACAATTCCGGTGTATCTTCCGAGGCGATGTTGGCCGACATGTCCGAGCGCGATTGGGACCGGGTGTTCGACACCAATCTCAAAGGCGCATGGCGTGTCAGTCGCGCCTTTGCCCCGGCGCTGATCGCATCCCGAGGCGTGATCCTCAACGTTGCGTCCATTCTTGGCATGGGCGTCCTCAAGACCGTGGGGGCCTATGCGGCGTCCAAGGCGGGTCTGATCCAGTTGACGCGGGCCATGGCGCTTGAACTCGCGCAGGACGGAGTGCGGGTCAATGCCCTGGCGCCGGGCTATATCGAAACGCCCATCAACGCCGCGTTCTTCGCGACACCGCAGGGCGCGAAGATGCTGCGCGGCGTTCCGCAAAGACGTCTGGGGCAACCCGCCGATCTGGACGCCGCTGTTCTTGCGCTTGTCGGCCCTGGCGGCCAATTCACCACCGGGGCGACCATCGTCGTCGACGGGGGCCATACGTTGAGCCTGAGTTGACGTTCGGTCGCCGCGACGTTTGTGCCCTTTCCCCTGCCGAAGCGCTTCGGCTAAGCTTTTTTCCGTGGGTGGCAGACGAAGCCCTGAACATGGGCTTTGACTTGGGGGCGGCCCTGACGAATGATATCCGCACTTCGGTGCAGGAGAGCTTATGAGCTTTGACGCCCGCCCAGACCCAGATCGCATCTTTGTGGACGCCCTCACTGAGGGCAAATTACTGATCCAGACCTGTCTGAAGTGCGGTGAACACTGCGCTCCACCGACGGAGGCGTGTCCGACATGTGGCAGCGTTTCCTACAGTTGGCATCCCTCCAGAGGGCGCGGATGTCTGGAACGCACGATCATGCTGGGGGAACCGGACGCTTTCGGCGATGACCCGTATGTCACCCGCGCAATCGGGGCGGTCCGTCTTTCGGAGGGGCCGACGGTCAGCGTTCGTGTGCTGGGTGATGTTCCGGCCAAGGGCGCACACGTCCTTGTCACGGTGCTGTCGGGTAGTCTTGTCGCGCGCGCGATCATTCCTGCGGAACACGAGGATCGCCGCGTTTAAACCGACATTAACGTTGATCGGCCAAAGTCCCGCAACCATTGAGGAAATGACCGGGGGCTTGAGTGGCCTATTTCGACGACCTTCGCGCACCCCTGTGGGGTCGTCTGCACTTGACGGCGCGCGGTCTGCTTGCTTTCGGTGGCGCGGTTTTTGCAGTTCTGACCTGTACGGCGATGGTCTTGTCCATGGTTGAGGCGATGCCTTTGCGGCTCAGTCTGCTGGGCAGACAAAATTATGCGCATGCCTGGGTCTTCAACGCGGGTCTGGCAACATGGGGCGGTTCGGTCTTTGCAGTCGCAGTTTTCATGCGCGAGATGCGTCTGACCTGCCGTCTCGGCGCCCTGTTGTTGGGAGCAGGACTGATCGCGCTGGCTCAATGGTCCGCGGCACCGCTTGACACCGAAGGCACCGGAAGCGTTTTGGAGTACCGGTTGCATATGCTCTATTGCATCATGACCCTGGTCGGATTTGCCTTAGCTTGCGCGGGAAGGGGGCTGGCGGTGGGCCGACGGCCTGATATTTTCAGCCTTGCCGCGCTTTATGCCATCCTCTGCGCCATGGGCGTCTTTGTTTTCCTGCCCGAGTTCTATGGCATTGCCGAGCTTGTGTTGGCGGCGCTCTGTCTGATCTGGACGTACGCAAGACTTCCCGGGCCGCGCGCATAGCTATTCACCCCATGCGCCCTTGGCGTTGGGGTTTGATTCGGGACGTGTTCCGAAGCGCAGATCCATAGAGCGACCATGCCACGCAGCGGGCCCTTTGGTCAGAAGGTCATGACCTCCGGGTCACGGTCACTCAGTCAAAACACCGGGAAGAACCCGTGGCACCAACGCCTTGTCCGGCTCTGCGGTCATGAGGGCTGTTGCCAGAGCTTCGGCGCTCAACCGGGGCAGCGTTGGTTCCTGATATGTCGGTGCGTTCTTTTGTATGACGTCTTCCATTGCGCGCAGAGAACTGTCGGTATCGTCCGTGCGACCGGTGGTCTTGCCCTGATCGACATCCGAGGCCGCGGCCGGCGCTTTCGTCGGGCGCAGGGTCTCCGCGTCGCGCAACCCGGTGCGGCTGGCTGCATCAGCGCCTTGCACGGCGGTTTGCGGCTTCGCCTCGGCTTCGGCACGTCGGTTTTGCGAACTGTCTGTCTGGGACAGGGGACTTGCTGCGGGACCCATGTCAAAAGCGGTGCGATACCCTTGTATCATCGCGCACTCCTTGCGTCGTAGAACGCCACCCACCGCCCCCGACATATCAACAAAGAATTAAGCCGGGCTTAAGGATTTATGTTCAATTGTCACTCGGAACGGCACGTGCGCAGCAACGGTGGCTACGGTTTGGCCGATGCAGGGGCGCAACGCGTGGCATCTCGATGATCCCCGAATTCTCGAAATGGATTGTGAAGTAACTGTTTGAATGCCTTTCTGCGCCTCAAGCCACAGACCACAAGGATCGCGTCGTCCTGCGACGCCAGTTGCCACGATGAAAAAATGCCTGTTACTCACCCCGTTGATACTTGCTGCCTGTGAACCACAGCTGACCGATGACGTCGGTGTGCCCCTTCTGGACGATATCTCTCCTGCGGCGCTGGCAGCGTTGCCCGACGGTGTTCCACCATCACTCCTGATCCGAGACGGGAATGGCTGTTACGGTATCGCGATCGAAAAGACAGAGCCGCAAACCGGCGCAGCCCTGTTGGATGCCAACCGTCAACCGATCTGCGACGGGTGAGCCCGTTGGCAGAGCGCGCACGTCCGCACTGCGCGAAATAGGCTTTCCTTCAAGCACATGATCTGGTAACCAACCCGTGAAATGGGTCTTTCCGTTTCATATGTGCATGACTCGCGCCCCGGCTATCCGGGGCGTTTTTTTATGCAGGGTACGTCGCGGTCAGGCCCGTGAGCGGCTGGTCCCGTACAATCCGCAACAAGTCTATCATCCCGCTGACCTGATGCGTACAGGTGGCGCGCCCCTTCTCGGCGGTGGCGCGCGCCGCATCTCCCACGGTTCCGGCGGGATTGAGGTCTGACGAGACCCATCCGTAGCTGACCGCACCCGTGGGCGCGAGGGCCGCACCCTCTGCGCTTGAGCGGAAATCCTGCGCCTTCGACATGTCCACAAGGGCAGGGCGAAAGGCCAGCATCAGTGAGGTTTCGATATCTCCCCCGTGAATGCCAAACGCGCGTTCACGATCTGTATAGACGCCCTCAGGCGTGCCGAAACTCATCCACTGGGTCTTGACCGCCAACATCCCGGCGCGCACCCGCAACTCCCGGCTAAGGACCGACACAAGGTCAAGGTTGCCACCGTGCGAATTGATCAGAATGATCTTCCGCAGACCCGCCCTTGCGACAGAAAGGCCAATCTCGCGCCAGGCCTGAAGGGCGGTCTCCGCTGGAAGGGTCAGCGTGCCGGGGGCATGGACATGCTCGTTCGATTTCCCGACGGACTGGATCGGCAGGATACGGATGTCCAGATCCTCGGGCAGATCGGCGCGCAACCTGTCCAGCATCCCCTCCATGATCATCGTGTCGGTCCCGGTGGGCAGGTGAGGGCCATGTTGCTCGATCGCAGCTGTCGGCAACACCGCGATCACCTTTTCCGGGTCGAGGTTTTCGAATTCCGTGGTTCTGAAATCGGCCCAGTCGAGGCGTCGGTCAGGCATAGGTCTCCTCCAACCGGCTGCGCAGATAGGCGGCCCCCGTTGTTTCAGGATATTTCGCAGGACCGGTGCCGGGCAGGGCCTTGATCACCGCATCCGGGTTCGGGTCGAGGAAAAAGGCAATTGACATGCGCGCGGCAGGCGGTGGCAGAACCCGGTGCGGTGTCGACACGTAGACATCGTTCGACCAGCGCATCAGGCAATCGCCGATATTCACGATATACGCACCGTCCACATGCGGGACGTCGATCCAAGCACCATCGCGGGGCCGCACCTGGAGGCCCGGCACCCCATCGGTCAACAGAAACGTCAATGCGCCGTAATCGGTATGTGCGCCCGCGCCGACTTTCTGATCCGGGACCGCCGCAGGGTAGGACAGCAAGCGCAGTGTGGCGATGGGGGCGTCCAGACTGGCGTCAAAGTAGTCGCTGGGAAGGTTCAGGTCTTCGGCCACGGCCCCCATGACATCGACGCCCAACCGGTGAACCGCGCTGAAGTAAGCCCGCAACGTATCCGCAAAGTCCGGCAGGTCAGGCCATTTGTTGACCCCGCGAAACGGCTCGCGCGCCAGCACGCGCGGGTCATCCGCGGCAAGATCGAGGCCCATGTTGAACGCCTCTTTGCGGTCCGGTGCGTCCTTCGGATCAAGCTGCTCCGTGCCTTCGGCAGCCCATCCTCGGTTATCGGCGTCGATCGCGAGGGTGGATTTGTCTTTCGCCGGCAGGTCGAAAAACCGCGCGCCCTGTGCAAACACATCCGCAATCAGCGCCCCCGCAATCCCGTGGCCGGTCAGCAGGAAGAACCCCGGACCCCGTGCCGCGCGCCCGATCTGTTCGGCGCGGTCCGGCGCGGTCCAATCGATGATGGGCAGGCTCATTCCGCAGGCTCAGCCGCGAACTGGGTGCGCGGTTGGCGCCCGATCATCCTGTCCATCTGTCGCGCCACCCGGTTGAGATGACGGCGGCGGGTCTCGGGTGTGGAACTGTCCATAAGGTAGTGCGCGGCGAAAAACGTCTTGCAGCCCTTGGCACAGATCAGCCGTACCCCGCGGGTCAGGGTGCGTTTGCCCGGTGCACCGATCAGAGTGGTCAGCCAGTGGCTTGCCCCGCACGTGGTGAATACGCCGAGGCGCTGAATGTTGGTCAGGCCGGGCCGAATATCCGAGTTCTCTGCATCGGGCATCAGGAACGCAACATCCGGCAGCAGCACGCGGTCGAGCCAGCCCTTGAGCAGCGCAGGCAACCCGTACCACCACGTCGGATAGACGAAGATCAACGTGTCTGCCCATCTCAAATCATCCACGTCGCGGGCGACGGGCGCCATGTTATCAGGGCAATCCAGATAGATGTCCAACTCGCAGGCGGCGAGCACGGGCTCGAACCCCCGCGCGTACAAATCCGTCAGGCGCACTTCTGCGCCGGCCGCTTCGAGCTTGGACAGAACCAGATCCCGGATGGCCGCGTTGAAGCTGCCCTCCTTGGGATGACAATAAACTACCAAGGCGCGCATTCAGAATGCCTCCATCTCGCGCTCCACCCGTTCCAGAAATGCTGTTCGACGGGCCTCGCTCGCCCGGTTCATATCGTACAGCGCAAGGTATCTCATTTTCATCGGGCGGCAGACATGCCAGACCGCCCGCTTCACGCAGTGCCGCGGTGGGTCACCCGCGAGTAGCGCACGCCGACGTGTCCCGCCATAGGTGGTCACTGCTGCCAGCCTCTTGATATGCGTCAGGTTCGGCAAGACCTTCCCGTCCTCCAGTCGAAAGGACACGCCGGGCAGAAACACGCGGTCAAGAAACCCTTTCAGGATCGCAGGATAGCCGAAATTCCATACAGGGAACACCATCACGAGCGCATCCGCGGCGCGCACCCGTGCGACATATTCCGCCACGGGTCCCTCGTTCGGACCGACCTCGTGATATCCGCGCCGCTCCGCTTCGGACAGGACCGGATCGAAGCCTTCGGCATAAAGGTCGCAATCGTCCACGTCCCAGTCGCGCGCCCGCAATTTCGAAACAACCGTTCCATGCAGGGCTTGAGAGAAACTCTCCGCGCAGGGGTGGGCTGCCAGCACCAGCGCCCGGGTCATCGCACACCCCCATGTTCAGGTCTGGAAAAACCCCGCCGGGAGGACGCAGAGCATCCGCGGGGCCGGGTCCCCGTCATTCCGCCGCCCGCATTTTCGGATAGCTGTACATCTCCGCATAGTCCCAGTCTGGCGTGTCCCAGGCAATCATCTTCCCGGGGTTGAGAAGGCCCTTCGGGTCGGCCTCCTGCTTGAATTTCAGTTGCCGGTCATCGACTGTCTGCCGCCCGCCTTCCTCCAGGGTATAGCGGTGCGGGTTGAAGATCATCGCCCCCGCTTCCTCGTGCAGGCCGATGATCTCGTCCAGGCGTTCCTCCGTCGTGAATTTCACCAGGCTCAAGCCAGCGAACATGACCTTTCCGTTCTCGCGCAGCACTTCGAGGTGTTGAAGCACTTCGGGGGAAAGCTCCGTTCGCATCTTCTCGACCAGTGCAAGGTGGTCCGGGAACCCATAGCGCACCTGCAGATACGTGATCGACGGATCGACCTTCAGGGCGCGCAGCGTCGTGTGGTTCCAGCCGTACTCGAAAACCGGCCCGGGTTCACGCGCCCACGCGTGATCGTCTGAGCGGTAGATCAACCGAGCTTCCGGCCGCCGACCCAGGAAGGTCAGAAACCCATCCATCGAATGCGGCGCCACCATCAGTCCCACGAGCGTGTCCTTGTCGCTGACGTATGGTCTCACGCGTTGGAAGTAGTCATGCGGCGCAGGGGCCTCGTAGACGGAGGCGAGCTTGATCAGGATCCCGTCCTCGTTTGCCAGACCTTCGGCAAAACGCGCGGCGTCCATGAAATCCTCGCAGGCCACGAATATCTCCACCCAGTCATAGGCGGGGGCAAGCGGGACTTCGATCTCCGTAATGATGCCGTTGGTCCCGTATGCATGGGACACGCGGGCAAGTTCCTCGCCCCGGAACTCCAGCACACGCGGTTCTTCCTCCATTGTCACGACGCGTAGGCGGATGATGTTGCCCAGATCGCGCAAGGAGCCCCATGTGCAGGATCCGACACCGCCCGACCCGCCGGCGATGAAGCCGCCAATTGTTGCGGTCGCCCATGTGCTGCTGAACATGCGGATTTCCTGACCGCTGTCGGCTTTGCACGCCGCATCCAAGTCTTTCAGAAGGATGCCAGGTTCACAGATCACCCGCCCGGGGTGGATTTCCTTCACCGCCGTCATGTGGCGCAGGTGCATGACACACCCGCCGCGCATCGGCATGGCCTGCCCGTAATTGCCCGTGCCCGCGCCGCGCGTGGTGACCGGGACGTCATGCGCGTAGCAGGTCCTGAGCACCTCGATCACCTCTGCCTCCGACCGCGGGCTGACCACGAAATCCGCAATCAGGTGGTCCATGCGCGCCTTGAGCACCGGGGAGTACCAGAAGAAATCGCGGCTCTTGGATTTGATCGCCGCGTCGTTCTGTTCGATATCCAGATGGGACAGGGCTTCTTTCGCGGCTGCTACGTTGTCAGGCATGCTCATCAGGTCGTCTCCATCAAATCGTCAAGCTCGGCATAGTCGGGCAATGTACGGTCGATCGGCTCGCCGCCGCGCAGCACGATCCGGTCGGCTTGGGGCCGCGCGTAGAACTCGGTCCAACTGCGGGCGCGCGTGATCACCAGGTCCGCTGGTGCCCCGCGGTGTATGTCGCCCGATGCAAAGCCACACAGGCGCGCCGGGGTCTGTGTGAAGGCCTGTGGCCAGTCGGGCTTGCCGTGGTCCAGATGCCCGATCCTCGTCGCCTCCCGCATCACTTCGATCATGTCCATGTCCCCATAGGCATAAAACGGATCGCGTGTGTTGTCCGATGAAAACGCGACGGGAATGTCCCGTGCAACCATCTCATGCACCAGGGTAATCCCGCGCCCCCTCGGCGTGCGCCCGGCATGCCTGTCCTGGAGGTAAAGGTTGCACAATGGCAGCGACACGACGCCGATCCCCGCCTCGGCCACCAGATCGAGCGTGTCCAATGCGCGGGTTTCGTCCTGGGTGGAAAGGGAACAACAATGTCCGACGACAATCTGGCCCTCGAATCCGACCTCCATGGCGACCCGCGCAATGGCGCGCAAGGTTTCCGAGGACGGGTCCATCGTCTCGTCAACGTGGAAATCCGCATCGAGACCGCGGTCCGATGCCATGGCAAAAAAGCCCCTGAGCCTGTCATCAAGATCCTCGACCGGGTACGTCACCATGCCCAGAACGCCGCTATGCGCGGCCACCAGGTCTGCAGTGTGCGCAAATGCGCCATCGGTCGAAAAGGCGTCGCACCCGATCAGGCATACTGCCTGCAACTCGACCCGACCCGCCCAGGCATCGCGCAGATCGGAAAACACGGGCCAGCTGATATCATCCTGCGGCGGCAGGCTGTCGAGATGGGTCCGAATGCGGGCGGTGCCATGGGCGTAGGCACAGCGCAGCGAGAATTCCATCCTCCGCCGCACATCTTCTGCGCGCCAGTTCGCCGCGCGGTCCGCGGCAACCGTTGTCAGCGCGCCCATGAACGTGCCGTCCGGGTTGGGACTGCGCGCCCAGATGTGCCCCTTGTCCAGGTGCGTATGCATGTCGGTAAAGCAGGGCAGGGCTATCGCGCCTTCCATATCCACCGCGATCGGTTGCGGGCCCGCGATCCTGCCTTCCTCGATCGAGATCTCGGTCGTGACCAAATCCCCATCCTGTCCCAGAAGGCAGGCGGGGACCTGAACGTTTGTCATCGTGAAGTCGCCGCTCGGCAACGCGCGGTAGTCCATCAATTCTCCCGGGTGAGCGCACTTTCGTGCCATTTCCTGAGCAGCAGATGACTCACGATCGACAGCGCCGCAAAGAGAAACACACCCATCGCCGCAATCATGCTGAGGGCTGCAAACATGCGCGCGATATTCAGCCGATATCCCGCTTCCTGAATGCGCATGGCAAGGCCCGCACCGACGCCGCCCGTGCCGGCGACCAGTTCGGCGACAACCGCGCCGATCAGGCTGAGCCCGCCCGCGATCTTCAACCCACCAAGGAAGTAGGGCAGCGCAGAGGGCAGTTGTAGCATGGTAAGCCGTTGCCAGCGCGTGGCGCCGTAGATCCGAAACAGGTCCCGTAGGTTGTGATCAACCGAGTTCAGGCCGAGCGTCGTAGAGCTGAGCACGGGAAAGAACGCAACGATCCACGCGCACAAGAGCATGCCTGCGGTTTTGCTTTCGACATAAATGAAGATCAGCGGCGCGATGGACACCACCGGTGTCACCTGCAGGATCACCGCGTAGGGGTAAAAGCTCATCTCCAGCATCTTGGACTGGTTGAACAGGATCGCGAGCCCTGCGCCACCAATCACCGCGAAAATCAGCGCGAGGATGGTGGTTTTGGCCGTAAGTTGCGCCGCATCGAACAGGATCGCCCAGTCCGTGATCAACGTGTTCCAGACCCGGCCCGGGTCCGGCAGGATATAATGGGGAATCTCGTTCCACGCGACGATGCGGTCCCACAACCAGATCGCGAAGATCATCATCACGATTGGCAGCGCGTACTTTCCGATCTTCTCCAGCCGTTTGGCGCGCGTGCGCGCGACCTCATCTGCATCGGCGGCTGGGGCAAGCTGCGTGGGGTCGGTTACGGCCATCTCAAACCTCCATCGCTTCGTGCAGGGCATCGGATGCGGCCCGGCAATGCGCGGCGTATTCGGCAGAGGTGCGGAACACCTCGTCGCGCGGATAGGGGGCGTCGACCTGCACTTCGCGCAGGACACGTCCCGGGCGCGCTGCCATCACGACGATACGATCTGA
Organism: Tropicimonas sp. S265A; assembly: GCF_049800835.1. Classification (NCBI taxonomy): domain Bacteria; kingdom Pseudomonadati; phylum Pseudomonadota; class Alphaproteobacteria; order Rhodobacterales; family Roseobacteraceae; genus Tropicimonas; species Tropicimonas sp. S265A. The sequence continues at coordinate 12,723 of NZ_JBNAFU010000007.1, read as the reverse complement.
CAAAAACACGGATTCGAAAACCGAATGGGTCACAAAGATCACCGTGCAATTGATCTTGGACTTCAGCGCCAGCAGGTCATTGTTGAGTTTGAAGCGCGTGATCTCGTCCAGCGCGGCGAAGGGCTCGTCCATCAGGATCAGCCGCGGGCGTGTCACCATGGCGCGCGCGATCGACACCCGCATTTTCATGCCGCCCGACAACTCTCGTGGATAAGCGTTCTGGAATTTCTCGAGCCCGACCAGTTTGAGCACCTCGAGGATGTCATCCCTGACGCTGTTGTAGGATTTGCCCCGCAGCCGAAAGGGAAGGTAGACGTTTTTTGAGACCGTTGCCCAAGGCATCAACGTGGGTTCCTGAAATACCACCCCAAGGTCATCCTTTGTGTGACCACCCGCCCACTCCACCGTGCCGCGGGTGGGGTGCAGTAGATCGGCAATGATCCGCAGGGCTGTTGACTTGCCGCAGCCTGACGGTCCCAAAAGGGACATGAAATCCCCCTGCCGCACATCAAGGTTCAGGTCTTTCAGCGCCACCACTTCGCCGCCGAAAACCTTGTCCACACCGCTCAGCCGGAGCAATTCGGGGCGGTCCGCGAATACCGGTGTTTCAGCGACAGCGTTGGGTGCGTTCATCAGAGGATCTGTCAGGGACATGGAAAGAGGATGCGGTCTCTGCGGCCGAAAGAAAAGGCCGGGCTGGCGCGTACCAGCCCGGCCCGTGTGTCAGCCCTCGGGTTTCAGATCCATACCGAGGCCAGCGTTCACAAACTGCGTGTCGTAGCTTGCGGCAATATCCAGGCCATCCTCGATCACGCCCGCAGCGACCATCTTTGCGTAGAAATCGGCGACCACGTCAGGGTTGATGGCCCCGATGCCCATCTCAAGTGCGTCGCCACTGTCGACGATGCCCCATTCCTTCATCTTGCCGATGGCGTATTCGATCTTGTCGGCTGTCATGTCGGGATTGGCGGCCAGGATAAGCTCATTGGCGCCAGCATTGTCACCGTACAGGTAGTTGTACCACCCCTTGATCGACCCTTCGACGAAGCATTTCACCTCTTCGGGCTTTTCGTCGATCGTGGCCTGCATCGTCTCGATGGTGGTCGCATACGACGTGAAGCCGTTATCTGCGATCAGGAAGACGTTGGGCGTGAACCCTCCTTCCTTTTCAACGAGATAGGGTTCCGAGCTCAGATAACCCTGCATGCCCAACTGATCGTCCGCAAGGAATGGGGCCGGGTTGAACGTGTAGGGCTGACGTTGTTCCACCGTGAAGCCATGTTCGGCGATCATCCACTGGTAGTACGACGTGAAGCCATTGTCCCCGATCAACAGTGTCAGGTTCTTCAGCTCGTCCCAGCTGTCAGCGACGCCGGGATGGGCGAGGATGACTTGCGGATGCTTCTGGAAGGTGGCCCCAACCATGACCACGGGGATACCCTCTTTGACGGCGTTGAAGGCCTGCAGCATGTCGCCGCCCATATGGTAATCAATCCGGCCCGCGAGCATGAGCGCGCGATTGTTGACCTGCGGTCCGCCAGAGACGATCTCGACATCCAGCCCGCACGCAGCATAGGTACCATCTGCAACGGATTGGTAGAAGCCGCCATGTTCGGCCTGGGCCAGCCAATTCGTGCCGAAGACGACCTTGCTTAACTCCGCATGGGCGGCTCCTGTGCAGACGACGGCGGCAGCCGATGCGAGAAGGGATAGACGCAATGCCATGATGCTCTCCTGTCAGTGAAATCGTTTTTTGTTGCGTCGAAGCTAGGTCGTTGTGCCGTGGGCCGGGATGCCAAGCGCGCAAGCTCAGGAATACTTTGTTGTGAACTTTCCGGTTCGCCAACAAAATAATCTGTGTGGTCAAAATTTGAGCGAAAAGAAAACAGCTAACACGAACCCGTCTGGTCTGTGAGACGGTGATTTGGCAACCTGTTACGGCGAGTCGAAGGCAAAGGAAACGCAGTGAAGTCCCTTATCCCCTCCAGTATCCGCCCGCCCTTCGCGAACTATGCGCACGGTGTCGAAGTCCCCGCGGGGGCGCGTTGGGTCGTGTGCTCGGGGCAATTGGGGGTCGGCGCGGACGACATGGCGCCAGAGACCGCTGAAGCGCAGGCTGCGCTGTGTTTTGCCAATCTTGACGCGGTACTGGCAGAGGCGGGCATGGGGCGGTCGGATGTCGTGCGCATCAATGCGTACGTGACGGACAGATCGCACATGACTGGCTACATGGCTGCGCGGGATGCGTGGCTTGCGGGTGCAGCGCATTTGCCGGCATCAACCTTGATGATCGTATCAGGGTTCACGCGACCGGAATTTCTTGTGGAAATCGAGGCGCTTGCCGCTCAGGCTTAAGGCAGAACTCAAAGTGCAGCGGCGCGAAATAGCGCGCCGCTTAGCGGTTGTGATGTCGTGCAGGCTGCGAAGGTCTACCCGACCGTTGCCGGTTCGTCCTTGCGCTCGGCATAGATCAGCAACGGTTTCGCATCGCCGGAGACGACCTCTTCGTTGACGACAACCTCGTCGACATTGTCGAGGCTCGGCAGGTCGAACATCGTGTCCAGCAGGATGTCTTCGAGGATGGAGCGCAGGCCCCGCGCGCCGGTCTTGCGCTCGATTGCGCGGGAGGCCACGGCCTTCATCGCGTCGTCAGTGAAGGACAACTGCGCATCCTCCAGTTCGAACAGACGCTGGTACTGTTTGACCAACGCGTTCTTGGGTTGGGTCAGAATGGTGACCAGCGCCTCTTCGTCCAGATCGGTGAGGGTTGCGATAACCGGCAACCGCCCGACGAATTCCGGGATCAGACCGAACTTCAGCAGATCTTCGGGTTCCAGTTCGCCGAACATCTCGCCCACGCCGCGGTCGTCATTGTCCCGCACGTCCGCGCCGAAGCCCATGGCGGACCCTTTTCCGCGTTGTGCGATGATCTTCTCAAGCCCGGCAAAAGCGCCGCCGCAGATGAACAGGATGTTCGTCGTGTCCACTTGCAGGAATTCCTGCTGTGGATGCTTTCGGCCCCCTTGCGGCGGCACGGACGCGACCGTGCCTTCCATGATCTTGAGCAGAGCTTGCTGAACGCCTTCGCCGGAGACATCACGGGTGATCGACGGGTTGTCGGACTTGCGCGTGATTTTGTCGACCTCGTCGATGTAGACGATCCCGCGCTGCGCGCGCTCGACATTATATTCGGACGCTTGCAGGAGCTTTAGGATAATGTTTTCAACGTCTTCGCCGACATACCCGGCCTCGGTCAGGGTCGTCGCGTCCGCCATGGTGAACGGAACGTCAAGGATCCGGGCCAATGTCTGGGCCAGCAGTGTCTTGCCGCAACCGGTGGGGCCGATGAGCAGGATGTTCGACTTTGCCAGTTCGATATCTGACTTACCGGCATGGTTGAGGCGCTTGTAGTGGTTGTGCACGGCAACAGACAGCACACGCTTGGCATGGGCTTGACCGATCACGTAGTCATCCAGCACCTGGCAAATTTCGCGTGGGGAGGGGACGCCTTCGGAGGATTTCAGCCCGGCTGACTTTGTCTCTTCGCGGATGATATCCATGCAAAGTTCGACGCATTCGTCACAGATGAACACCGTCGGACCGGCGATCAGTTTGCGGACCTCATGCTGGCTTTTTCCGCAGAACGAGCAGTAAAGGGTGTTCTTGCTGTCGCCGGAGTTGTTCGCCATCGGATACCTCGTCGGTTGCTCACCCCGCACGACCATGGCTGGATCGCGACAGGACTTGGGGCCGGGCAGGGCTGCGCTTTCACATTATGCTATGGCAGCCGATTTCGGGGCACAATGCCAAAATGCCGGTTGATATGTCGCGTTTTGGTTAACGCGGGGCGCGGTTTACGGGCAAAGCGCGCGGCTTACGTGCAGGGCTGGCCGGAACACGGGACGTGCTCCGGCCGATGGTCGTCACTTTGCGCTTTCGTCGTCGGTTGCGCGGCTTTCCACGATCTCGTCGATCAGGCCCCAGTCTTTGGCCTGCTCGGCATCCATGAAGTTGTCCCGTTCCAGAGCATCGACGACCTTCTTCATGGTCTGTCCGGTATGCTTGACGTAGATGGAGTTCAGCCGGTCCTTCAGCTTCTGGGTTTCCTGCGCGTGGATCATGATATCCGTTGCCTGTCCCTGATACCCGCCGGAGGGTTGGTGCACCATGATCCGGCTGTTGGGAAGTGAGTAGCGCATGCCTTTCTCGCCCGCCGTCAGCAGCAGCGACCCCATGGACGCCGCTTGCCCGACGCACAGCGTGGACACCTTGGGTTTGATGTACTGCATGGTGTCGTAGATCGACAGGCCGGAGGTCACCACGCCGCCCGGGCTGTTGATATACATCGAAATTTCCTTGCTCGGGTTTTCTGCCTCAAGGTGCAGAAGCTGCGCAACGATCAGCTGGCTCATGCCGTCGTGTACGGGACCGTTCACGAAAATGATCCGTTCCTTCAACAGCCGGGAGAAAATATCGTAAGCGCGCTCGCCGCGGCTGGTCTGTTCGACCACCATCGGAACAAGGTTCATATAGGTGTCGACTGGGTCTTGCATGTGCTTCTGCCTCGATAGGTGGGATGACTTCACGTCGAAATGTCCCCTGAATCTTAGGTCTGCGTTCAGGGAGCTACAAGGGGCAACGCAACATCTTGCGGCGGAGGCTTGACCCATCGGACGCGGCGCTAGTTTCCGGGGCTATGACGTACCCACTTAGAATTGATCCCACCCGATCCGAAGGCCTGCGCCGGTTACAGGCGTTCGTCCCCGCAGCGGGTGCCGACTATACCCGTCTGCGCAACTACGACTATGCCGACAAGGGTCATCCCCATGTCTCTACTCTGTCACCGTATATTCGGCACCGGTTGCTGACCGAGGAGGAGGTGCTGCGAGCAGTGCTGGGTCGGCATTCACCCGGTACGGCGTCGAAGTTCGTTCAGGAGGTGTTCTGGCGCACGTATTGGAAAGGCTGGCTGGAGATGCGCCCTTCGGTCTGGACGACTTACAAGGCCGACCTGAATGCAGCGCTCGACCGTGTGCACACCGAGGCCGGCTTGCGCAGCGCGTGGGAAGATGCGTGCCGTGGCGAGACAGATATTGATGCCTTCAACGCCTGGGCGCACGAACTGGTCGAGACAGGGTACATGCACAATCACGCGCGCATGTGGTTCGCCTCGATCTGGATATTCACCTTGCGGTTGCCGTGGGAGCTCGGGGCGGACTTCTTTCTGCGTCACCTGCTGGACGGCGATGCGGCCTCAAATACCCTGAGTTGGCGATGGGTGGCGGGTTTGCAAACCCACGGCAAGAATTACGTCGCGCGGGCCTCCAACATATCCAAGTTTACCGACGGGCGCCATCGCCCCCTGCACCAGCTGACCCCAAACCCGGAGCCTCTGACCGGGCCTCCGCATCCGCCGCGCATGGACCCGCCGCGCCAATCCCATTGGGACAGATCCCTGCCGCTCGGACTGCTGATCAGCGAAGATGACCTGTCGCCGGGGTATCTTTTTGCTGCGGGGGTGGAGCCGCAAGCGGCGGCTTTTCTGGGTGCGACGGCCAACCGTTCCCCCTTGCATGTCTCGCAGACCGTAACCGCGTTCGTCGACGGTGCGATTGCCGATACTGCGGATCGCTATGCCGACCGCCTGGGCGGCGACCTGCCTGTACTGCGCACCGCTCAGGGCGTGGTCGACTGGGCAAATGCTCAAGCCCTCTCCCAGATCGTGATGCCCTACACACCCACCGGACCGGCGGCCGACGTGATCGCAGAGGTCCGTCAGGCCGCGCCTGAGCTGGCAATCATTCCGGTTCTGCGAGAATGGGACTTGCAGGCCTGGCCGCATGCCACCGCCGGGTTCTTCAAGTTCAAGGACAAGATCCCGCAGTTGTTGGGCGCCGTAAAGGGTCTGAAGGCCGCCTGATCTCTCGTTCAAGGCTGCGAATACTCTCGGGAGAGGCCTCGCAAGGGCCGTGAGGGCAGATAGCCCCGACACCCGTCGCCCACGAGCCGCCCCGCGTCCGCATGTCGCTGGACGGCAGGGGCGCAATCCGTCATATCATCTGCAACCGGACCGGAGGTTCAAAATGAAGTTTCTCTTGCAGCTGATCACCTGGTGGAATGCCGAAACCCTCGGCATGCGGCTTTGGACCAACCGCAACGGCGAAAAGGTCGGCGAGGATGACGCGGGCAACGTTTTCTATCAATCCAGGGACGGAAAGCGCCGTTGGGTGATTTATAACGGCGAGGTCGAAGCCAGCCGGGTGTCACCGGAATGGCACGGCTGGTTGCATCACACCTGGAAAGAGACACCCGAGGAAAATCCCGTGCCCCGCAAGGCATGGGAAAAACCGCACGAAGAAAACCTGACCGGCACGCCCTTGGCCTATGCCCCGGCCGGTTCGCTGCGGCGCGCAAAACCTGTTGAGCGCTCCGACTATGAGGCATGGCAACCCGAATGATCCTGCCTTAGATTACGGGCAAAGGCGGTCTCTCACGCCGAAGTTCGAAATCTCGCAGACCATCTGGCAGGGGGCCACATGTCTCAAAATACCACCGAAGTCGTAACCGGCGCGGCCGTGCTGGCCATTGCGGTCGGGTTCCTCGTGTTTGTTGCAAACTCCACGGGAATGTCCCGCAGCGGCAGCGGCTACGACCTCGTTGCGTCCTTCCGAAGTGCCGACGGTATCGGGATTGGCACAGACGTCCGGCTTGCCGGGGTCAAGGTCGGTACCGTCACCGGGCTGAGCCTTAATCCCGAAACCTATCGGGCCGATACGACCATAACCGTGGCGGGCACGGTTGAAGTGCCCGATGACAGCGCGATCGCCATCTCTTCCGAAGGGCTTCTGGGGGGCAACTTCGTCGAAATCCTGCCGGGCGGATCGCCATTCGCAATGGAAACCGGGGGGGAGTTTCTGGACACGCAGGGCTCTGTCAGCCTGATCTCGCTGCTGATGAGTTTCGTGGCGGCGTCCGGCAGCGACGAATGATCCGGGCCCTTGGTCTGACCCTTGCGCTGGCGGTGCCCGCGGTCGCGCAGCAGGACGGGATCGTCGTGTCTCCGCTGGAAAAGTTGGAGCAGCGCGCCAGTCCCGGAGGGGCCGATGACGGGTTCGGCGGGGAACTGCGCCTGCGCGATGAAGAGTTCCAGACATTCGAGCAGGGCGTTACCACCGAGAAATCGGACGCGGGCACTGTGCGTGTGCTTGACAAGACCACGGGCCGGGTATCGGAGATGAGGATCGCGGTCGGCGACAAGGCCGTCGCGGGTCGGCTGGAGATCGCATTGCACGAGTGCCGTTACCCGGTCGAAAATCCGGCCGCCGATGCGTTTGCCCGGCTAAGCATCGTCGACCCGCGTGTTTCGACCGCTTTGTTCCAAGGTTGGATGCTTGCGTCTTCCCCGGCGCTGATGGCGCTTGATCATCCGCGGTACGATGTATGGGTTACGGGGTGCGGCCTTGCGGAGCAAGAAACGCGGCAGGCGTCTCCGGCAGTGGCTGCCGGTCTAGAGTCGCCTCGACCGAAAGCGCGTCCTTGAGCCGGCTGCGATAATCATCGCGGGAAATCTCGAGCGCCCCCATGCTGTGCAGATGTGGCGTCACGAATTGGGTGTCGAACAGTGCAAACCCGCAGGTCCGCAAATGCGCTGCAAGGCACACCAAAGCGATCTTTGAGGCATCGGGACTGCGGGAAAACATGCTCTCGCCAAAAAAGGCTCCGGCGATTGCAACTCCGTAAACCCCCCCGACCAAATGGGTTTCTTCCCACAACTCGATCGAGTGGGCGTAGCCCATTTGGTGCAGATCGATATAGGTGTCGTAGATGCCAGCATTGATCCACGTCTCGTCACGATCCGCGCAACCGTCCACGACCGCAGCGAACGACGTGTCGAGGCTCAGCCGGTAACTGCAGGTGCGCATGGTCTTGCGCAAGGATCGCGAAACATGCACGCCGTCCAGCGGAAGGATGCCGCGGCGCTTCGGGTCCACCCAGAAAACCTCGGGGTCGGTGCGGCTTTCGGCCATTGGGAAAATGCCCGACATGTAGCCACGCAACAAAAGCTCTGGCGTCAGCGGAGGGGAGCTTGGCGGGAACATATCATGCGGCATGTCCGCATCAGCCTAGCCACGGCTCAGGCCAAGGTCTATACCGTATACGTCAAAGATCAGACGCGGCCTGGCGCAAACCCGTTTGACATCCGTCTGCCTAGAACTCGGCCGTTTCCAGCCACTTCTCTAGCCAGTGAATGTTGTAGTCGCCGGTTTGCACCGCGTCTTCTTCCAACAGGGCATGGAACAGGGGCAGGGTCGTATCTACGCCGTCCACAATCAATTCATCCAGAGCGCGTTTCAGGCGTGACAAAGCGGCCGGACGATCCTGGGCAACGACAATCAGCTTGCCGATCAGACTGTCGTAATAGGGCGGGATGGAGTACCCGGTATAAAGCGCGCTGTCGATACGCACACCAAGGCCGCCGGGCTGGTGAAACGTGGTGATCTTTCCGGGGCAGGGGGTGAAGTTCGGCAGCTTTTCGGCGTTGATCCGCACCTCGATCGCATGGCCGCGCAACGTCAACTTGTCCTGGCTCAATTTCATCGGATAGCCCGCCGCGACGCGTATCTGCTCTTTCACCAGGTCAACGCCGAACACGGCCTCTGTCACGGGGTGTTCGACCTGCAATCGGGTATTCATCTCGATGAAATAGAACTCGCCGTTTTCATAAAGGAATTCGATGGTACCCGCACCGGCATAGTTGATCGAAGCCACGGCGTCCGCACAGACCTTGCCGATCCTGGCGCGGGTTTCTGCGTCGATCACTGGGCCGGGCGCTTCTTCGAGGACTTTCTGGTGGCGACGTTGCAGTGAACAGTCCCGCTCGCCCAGATGTACCGCGCGGCCCTTGCCGTCGCCGAAGACCTGAATTTCTATATGCCGAGGCGTCCCGAGATACTTTTCGATGTAGACTTCGTCGTTGCCGAATGCCGCCTTGCCTTCAGCGCGCGCGGTAGAAAACGCCTCGTCCAGATCCGAAGCCGTCTTGGCAAGTTTCATGCCGCGCCCTCCGCCTCCGGCGGTCGCTTTGATGATTACGGGGTAGCCGATTTCTTCGCCGACCTTCCGTGCGGTTTCCAAATCAGGGACGCCGCCGTCTGACCCTGGCACGCAGGGCACGCCAAGGGATTTCATCGTTTCCTTCGCGGTGATCTTGTCGCCCATGATCCGGATGTGTTCCGCGGTGGGCCCGATGAACTTCAGGTCGTGATCCTCGACGATCTGGACGAAGTTCGCGTTTTCCGAAAGGAACCCATAGCCGGGATGGATCGCCTCCGCCCCGGTGATCTCGCACGCAGAAATGATCGCGGGCATCGACAAGTAGCTTTGGGGACCAGGGGCAGGGCCGATACACACGGCTTCGTCGGCCATGCGCACGTGCATTGCGTCACTGTCAGCGGTCGAATGGACCGCCACCGAAGAAATGCCGAGTTCACGGCAGGCGCGGATGACCCGGAGCGCGATTTCGCCCCGGTTCGCGATCAGAATCTTGGAGAACATGGTCAATCCCGCGCTTATTCGATGATCATCAGCGGCGCGCCGTATTCCACCGGGGCACCGTCATCGATGAAGATCCGGCTGACCTTGCCCGCGCGCGGAGCGGGGATCTGGTTCATCGTCTTCATGGCTTCGATGATCAGCACGGTCTGACCCTCTGCCACGGTATCACCGACGCTTACAAATGCCGCGGCACCGGGTTCCGGCTGCAGATAGGCCGTACCCACCATCGGAGAGGTCAGGGCGTTCGGGTCCTGTGCGGGATCGCTCGCGGGTGCAGCGGTGGCGGCCGGGGCCGTGGCAAGCTCGACAGGTGCGCTTGGCGCGGCAAAAGGGGCCGGTGCTGCCGTCTGAACCGGCGCAGCCACCGTCTGGCGCGACACGCGTACGTTCAGGCTGTCGTCTTCGCCGTAGTCCCGTTTGACCTGCAATTCGGTCAGATCGTTTGCCCGCAGTAGTTCTGCGAGCGCCTTGATGAACGCCACATCATCGTCGTGGGACTTGTTGCTCATTCCGCCCTCGGTCAATTGCCTGTCCTTATGTAAGCCGGTCGTGAAACCTGCGCCGTTGGTGTCATATACGTGACGCGCGCTGCGGATGAAAGGGAAAGCGCTGCATTTGAGACCATCTGATCATTGCGCGAGTGCGACGCAATCCTCACGCAGCTGTGACCCCTCGGGGCGGCTTTCGGTGGCACAGTGCAGCCCTTGTACGGACAGTTCCCTGGAGGAGAAGAACATGTCGAAACTGATCTCTGTCGTCGCGGCGCTCGCACTGTGCGCTGTGACCACCATGGCTGCGGCCCAAGACCGCTACACCAAGCAGAAGGTGGTCTATCACATCAATTACAACGGCGGCGAAGACGATCGCGCCTATATCGGCGCGATGCGCAATATTCAGAACCACATAAACGCGGTCGGCGCAGAGAACATGGACATCAAGGTCGTCCTGCATGGCAATGGTCTCGGGCTGCTGGCCAGCGCGATGGACAATGACAAGGTCCAACAGCGGGTGATGAACCTGCGGGGGCAGAACGCGCAGTTTCACGTCTGCAACAACACGCTTGTGGGCCGGGAGATCTCTTATGAAGACGACCTTTTCGAGGTGTTCGAAGATGACATCGTCCCCTCCGGTGTAGCTGAACTGAGCCATCTGCAGATGCAGGGGTACACCTACATCAAGCCATAAGCGGGGCCCGGTTCCACGCATGCAAAAAAGGCGCCGAGCGGCGCCTTTTTCCTTGTCAGATGGGCAAACCCCTCAGTCCTTTTTGTTCATTCTGTTGTTGATGAGGTCGTCGACGACGGATGGGTCTGCGAGGGTTGATGTGTCTCCGAGGGCGCCGAAGTCGTCTTCGGCGATCTTGCGCAGGATGCGGCGCATGATCTTGCCGGAGCGGGTTTTCGGCAGGCCGGGGGCCCATTGGATGAGGTCCGGGGCGGCGATGGGACCGATCTCGGTGCGGACCCAGGTGCGCAGCTCCTTGCGGAGCTCCTCCGAGGGTTCCTCGCCGTTCATCAGGGTCACGTAGCAGTAGATGCCCTGGCCCTTGATGTCATGCGGGTAGCCGACCACGGCGGCTTCGGCCACCTTGGCATGCGCCACCAACGCGGATTCCACTTCGGCGGTGCCCATCCGGTGGCCCGAGACGTTGATCACGTCATCGACCCGGCCGGTGATCCAGTAATAGCCATCCGCGTCGCGGCGGCAGCCATCGCCCGAGAAGTAATACCCCTTGTAGTCAGAGAAGTAGGTCTTCACGAAGCGCTCGTGATCGCCGTAGACCGTGCGCATCTGGCCCGGCCAGCTGTCCTTGAGGCAGAGCACGCCCTCGGCCGTCGTCTCGTGGATCTCCTCGCCCGAATGGGGGTCCAGGACCACCGGCTGGACGCCGAAGAACGGGGTCGTGGCCGAGCCGGGCTTGAGCGCCGTGGCGCCCGGCAGCGGGGTCAGCAGGTGGCCGCCGGTCTCGGTCTGCCACCAGGTGTCGACGATCGGGCATTTGCCCTTGCCGACGAGGTCATTGTACCAGTTCCAGGCCTCGGGGTTGATCGGCTCGCCGACCGTGCCCAGCACCCTGAGCGTGCTCAGGTCGCACTTCTCGACGAACTCCGGCCCTTTGGCCATCAGCGCGCGGATCGCGGTGGGGGCGGTGTAGAACTGGGTGACCTTGTGCTTGTCGCACACTTCCCAGAACCGGCTGGCATCGGGGTAGGTCGGCACGCCCTCGAACATCACCGTGGTGCCGCCATTGGCCAGCGGCCCGTAGACGATGTAGCTGTGGCCCGTGACCCAGCCCACATCCGCCGTGCACCAGTAGATGTCGCCCTCATGCACGTCGAAGACGTATTTCTGGGTCATCGCCGCATAGAGCAGGTACCCGCCCGAGGAATGCACGACGCCCTTGGGCTGGCCGGTGGAGCCGGAGGTGTAAAGGATGAACAATGGGTGTTCGGCCTCGACCTCGACCGGGCGCTGGACCTCGTCCGCCTCCAGCATCAGCTCGTTATAGTCGAAATCGCGCCCGTCGACCCAGGTGGTCTGCCCGCCGGTGCGCTTGACCACCAGCATCTTGACGTCGTCCTTGGTGTGCAGCAGGGCGGCATCCGCGTTGGACTTGAGCGGGGTCTGACGGCCGCCGCGCGGGGCGTAGTCGGCGGTGATCACCAGCTTGGCATCCGCGCCATTGATGCGCGCGGCCAGCGCGTCCGGCGAGAAGCCCGCGAACACGATCGAGTGGATCGCGCCGATGCGCGCGCAGGCCAGCATCGCATAGGCCGCCTCGGGGATCATCGGGAGATACAGGATCACCCGGTCGCCCTTGCGCACGCCGAGGTCTTCCAGAACGTTGGCCATCTTGCAGACCGAGCGGTGCAGCGCGGTGTAGGTGATGTGCTGCGCGGGCTCTTCGGGATCGTCGGGCTCGAAGATGATCGCGGTCTGGTCGCCGCGGGTCGCCAGGTGCCGGTCAATGCAGTTGGCCGCCACATTCAGCGTGCCATCCTCGAACCAGCGCACATGCACGTCGTCATGCGCAAAGGACGTGTCCTTCACCTTCGTATAGGGCTTGATCCAGTCCAGAGAGCGCCCATGCTCGCCCCAGAACCCCTCCGGATCCGAAACCGAAGCCGCATACATCTCAGCATAACGATCCGCATCAATATGCGCGGT
>NZ_JBNAFU010000006.1:0-234112 GCF_049800835.1 Tropicimonas sp. S265A | reverse complement strand
GCGAAGAACGGCGTGTGACGGCCCCCCTCTTCCTTGGTGAGGATGTACGCCTCGGCCTCGAACTTCGTGTGCGGGGTCACAGAGCCCGGCTTGCACAGGACCTGCCCGCGCTCAACGCCTTCGCGGTCCACACCACGCAGCAGCGCGCCGATGTTGTCGCCCGCCTCACCGCGGTCCAGCAGCTTGCGGAACATTTCCACACCCGTGCAGGTCGTCTTGGTGGTGTCGCGGATGCCGACGATCTCGATCTCATCACCCACGTTGATCACGCCACGCTCGACACGACCGGTCACAACCGTGCCGCGGCCCGAGATCGAGAACACATCCTCGATCGGCATCAGGAACGGCTGGTCCACCGCGCGCTCGGGCGTGTCGATATACTCGTCCACAGCCGCCATCAGCTCGGCGATCTTCTGCTCGCCGATCTCCGGATCACGCCCCTCGAGGGCGGCCAGCGCGGAGCCCGCGATGATCGGAATGTCGTCACCCGGGTACTCGTAGCTTTCCAGAAGCTCGCGGATCTCCATCTCGACGAGCTCCAGAAGCTCCTCGTCGTCGACCTGGTCGACCTTGTTCATGAAGACGACCATCTTCGGGATGCCAACCTGGCGGCCCAGCAGGATGTGCTCGCGCGTTTGCGGCATCGGGCCGTCCGCGGCGTTCACCACGAGGATCGCGCCGTCCATCTGCGCCGCACCGGTGATCATGTTCTTGACGTAGTCGGCGTGGCCGGGGCAGTCGACATGCGCGTAGTGACGGGCGTCCGTCTCGTACTCCACGTGCGCCGTCGAGATCGTGATCCCGCGCGCCTTCTCCTCAGGCGCGCCGTCAATCTCGTCATACGCCTTGAAGTCGCCAAACTGCTTCGTGATCGCCGCCGTAAGCGTCGTCTTGCCGTGGTCAACATGCCCAATCGTGCCGATGTTAACGTGCGGCTTGGTACGCTCAAACTTTTCCTTTGCCATGATGGCCTCCTGTCTTTTTCGGGTCGGCAGAGATGTCTCTGCCCTACGGTGATGGGTAGGGCGGGGTTCTCCCCGCCGTCCCGGTTATGCGTATTTGGCTTGGATCTCGTCCGAGATGTTCTGCGGAACCGGATCGTAGTGGTCGAACTGCATCGTGAACTGCGCACGTCCCGAGGACATGGAGCGCAGCGTGTTGATGTAGCCGAACATGTTGGCGAGCGGAACGAAGGCATTGATCGCGACGGCGTTGCCGCGCGGCTCCTGCCCGGTCACCTGACCCCGACGCGATGTCAGGTCGCCAATGATGCCGCCGGTGTAATCCTCGGGCGTGATCACCTCGACCTTCATGATCGGCTCAAGCAGTTTCGCGCCGGCCTTCTTCATGCCTTCACGCATACCCATACGTGCCGCAATCTCGAATGCCAGAACAGACGAGTCCACGTCGTGGAACTTTCCGTCGATCAGCGCGACCTTGAAGTCGATCACGGGGAAGCCTGCGAGCGGACCGGAATCCATGACAGACTTGATGCCCTTTTCGACGCCGGGGATGTATTCCTTCGGCACGGCACCACCCACGATCTTGGACTCGAACGAGTAGCCTTCGCCCGGCTTTGTCGGCGTGATGACCAGCTTGACCTCGGCGAATTGTCCCGAACCACCCGACTGTTTCTTGTGGGTGTAGGTATGCTCAACCTCGTGACCGATGGTCTCGCGGTAGGCCACTTGGGGGGCACCGATGTTCGCCTCGACCTTGAACTCGCGCTTCAGACGATCCACGAGAATGTCGAGGTGCAGTTCGCCCATGCCTTTCATGATGGTCTGACCGGACTCGAGGTCGGTTTCCACACGGAAGGATGGATCTTCTGCCGCGAGACGCGCCAGACCCTGAGACATTTTCTCCTGGTCGTTCTTCGTCTTCGGCTCGACCGCAATCTCGATCACCGGATCTGGGAAGGTCATGGTTTCGAGAACCACCGGGTCGTTGACCGCGCACAGCGTGTCACCCGTGGTGGTGTCTTTCAGACCGGCAAGCGCAATGATGTCGCCCGCAAACGCCTCTTCGATCTCTTCGCGGTTGTTGGAGTGCATCATCATCATCCGACCAACGCGCTCTTTTTTGCCCTTGGTCGAGTTCAGCATCGTGTCACCCTTGTTCATGGTGCCCGAATAGATGCGTGTGAAGGTAAGCGAGCCGACAAACGGGTCGTTCATGATTTTGAACGCAAGGCCGGCAAAGGCCATGTCGTCATCGGCACGACGTGCGATGTTCCGTTCTTCGTTTTCGTCGCCGGGCTTGAAGCCCATGTAGTCAACGACATCGAGCGGGCTCGGCAAGTAGTCGATCACGGCGTTCAGAAGCGGCTGCACGCCCTTGTTCTTGAATGCGGATCCGCCAAGAACCGGAACGAATTCCAGCTCCAGCGTGCCCTTGCGCAGCAGTTTGCGCAGCGTCGCAACGTCGGGCTCTTCGCCCTCAAGGTATGCTTCCATCGCGTCGTCGTCCATTTCGACGGCCGCTTCGATCATCTTGCCGCGCCACTCGTCAGCCATGTCCTTGAGGCTGTCGCGGATATCGCGCTTTTCCCAGGTCGCGCCGAGGTCCTCGCCCGCATAGACCCATTCCTGCATGGTCACGAGGTCGATCAGGCCTTCCAGCTCGGTCTCGGCACCGATCGGAATACCGACAGGCACAGCGCGTGCGCCGGTGCGGTCTTCGATCATCTCGACGCAGTTGAAGAAGTCCGCACCGATCTTGTCCATCTTGTTGACGAACACGATGCGCGGCACCTTGTAGCGGTCCGCTTGGCGCCAGACGGTCTCTGTCTGGGGCTCAACACCAGCGTTTGCGTCGAGAACGCACACAGCGCCGTCGAGAACGGCAAGCGAGCGCTCGACCTCGATGGTGAAGTCCACGTGGCCGGGCGTATCGATGATGTTCAGGCGGTGCTTCTCGGTATCGGCTGTCTGGCCGTCCTCGGTCCGCTCCCAGAATGTCGTGGTCGCAGCGGAGGTGATGGTGATCCCCCGTTCCTGCTCCTGTTCCATCCAGTCCATGGTTGCGGCGCCATCGTGCACCTCACCGATGTTGTGGGATTTGCCAGTGTAATACAGGATGCGCTCGGAACAGGTTGTCTTACCTGCATCGATGTGCGCCATGATCCCGAAGTTACGATACCGGTCGAGGGGATATTCGCGTGCCATTGGTTCGGTCCTAGGCTTGAGGGAGATTACCAGCGGTAGTGGCTGAACGCTTTGTTGGCGTCGGCCATCTTGTGGGTGTCTTCGCGCTTTTTCACAGCGGACCCGCGGGAGTTCACGGCATCCAGAAGTTCGCCTGCAAGGCGCTCTTCCATCGTGTTCTCGTTGCGAGCGCGGGAGGCGTTGATCAACCAGCGGATCGCCAGCGCTTCGCGGCGTTCAGTGCGCACTTCGACAGGAACCTGGTAGGTCGCACCGCCCACGCGGCGAGAACGCACCTCAACGGAGGGCTTCACGTTGTCGAGTGCTTCGGTGAACACTTCGATCGGGGAGCGCTTGAGCTTGCTCTCAACCCGGTCCAGCGCGTTGTAGACGATTTTTTCCGCGACCGACTTCTTACCGTCGATCATCAGGTTGTTCATGAACTTCGTCAGAACCCGGTCACCATACTTGGCGTCGGGCAGAACTTCGCGTTTTTCGGCGGCGTGACGGCGGGACATCTATCTAATCCTCTTACTTCGGACGCTTCGCGCCGTACTTCGAACGGCGTTGCTTACGGTCTTTGACGCCCTGGGTATCCAGAACACCACGCAGGATGTGGTAACGCACACCAGGAAGGTCTTTGACACGACCGCCGCGGATCAGAACCACAGAGTGTTCCTGCAGGTTGTGGCTTTCGCCGGGGATGTAGCTGATAACCTCAAACCCGTTGGTCAGGCGCACTTTGGCAACCTTCCGCATGGCCGAGTTCGGCTTTTTCGGCGTCGTGGTATAGACGCGCGTACAGACCCCGCGCTTCTGCGGGCAGCCCTCCAGGTGCAGCGACTTGGAGCGTTTTACTTTGGGCTGCCGCGGCTTGCGGATCAGCTGTTGGATCGTTGGCATTCCGGTTCCCCGTCTAGCTCGTTTCATGCGCGGGCGCCCGCGCGGATTACAAAGTCGCACTTCACGCGTCCGCAAAGCGCAAAACCGCGGACGGACCCTTCGCGGGACCGACGCGGTGGAATTCCAGAGGATCGGGGCCGTAACCCGGATCGTGACCACTTCGATTGTGATACGACGGGCCAGCATACAAAGGGCCCGAGTGGCGCGGGGTATAGGGGGAGTCGGAGTCCTTGTCAACAGTCGCACAGAGGCATCTATCAGTCTGTGGAACGTCGCCGAATTTGCTCGCGATACAAGGTGTATAGCCCCGTCGCAACAACGATGGACGACCCGATCCACGTCAACGTGTCAGGCCATTCGCCAAACAGCATGAACCCCAGAAAAACCGCCCACACGAGGGCCATATACCGAAACGGTGTCACGAAGCCGATCTCGCCATTGCGCATTGCAAGCGCAACGAATGTATACCCGCCCATGACCATTATAGACGCGCCCAGAATGAGCCCGCCTTGAGCCGTGCCGACCGGTTGCCACTCCTCGGTAACTGACAAGACCCCAGCCGCAGCCGTTGCAAAAGCGGCCATGGTAAAAGAAAGCAACAAGACCGGCACCTCTTGCGGGATACGACGTGTTGTCAGATCCCGTACCGTCAGGCAGGCAACCGCCAGCAGCATGAGCAGCGAGTAACCGGAAAATCCGTCACCGCCCGGCTGAACGATCAGCAGCACACCGACGAACCCCACCAAAATGGCCGCCAGGCGCCGCCAGCCCACAGGCTCACCCAGAAACAAAGCCCCCGCCAGCGTCAGCGTAAGTGGCAGGGTCTGAAGAAGCGCCGTAATGTTGGCAAAGGGCATATGTGTCAACGCAATGAAAAAGGGGATCATGGCACAGACCTCCGCCCCGCTGCGCAGCGTGATCAACCGCTTTGTCCGCCCCGAGAGTTGAACACGCCACTGACCGGTGACCCATAACAGCATGGCCAGAAACAGGCAGGACAGGCATCCGCGCAGAAAGACAACTTGAAAAAGCGCAAGGTCCTGTGTCGCAAGCCGGACCAGAGCATCCCCACAGGTGAAGCTGAAGGTCATCAGCACCATGTGCCCAGCCCCACGCAGGTTGGTGCCCGCGGAGATGTCCATCGTCGTCACACATGCCTCCTTTCCTCGGCTCGGCATCGGCCGAGACGATACGCGGCAACGAAAAACCCCCGATGCACGCTGCACCGGGGGCTTTGAGTCTCACAAGTCGCCGTACCGTTACTCGCGGCTCTCGGTCACTTCACCGATGGAAATGTCGAGGTCTCCGTCGAACACGTCCTCGGACGGCGCTGTCAGCATGGCCGCCGCTTCGGCTTCGGCCTGACGCTCCTCGATCACCTTGGTGTCGCGGTCTTGCGCGATGCGTCGCATCTTCTGGGTTGCACCCCCAGTACCCGCAGGGATCAGGCGACCGACGATGACGTTTTCCTTCAGACCGATCAGCTTGTCGCGCTTGCCCTGGGTCGCGGCCTCGGTCAGAACCTTGGTCGTTTCCTGGAAAGACGCGGCAGAGATGAACGACCGGGTCTGGAGCGACGCCTTGGTGATCCCGAGCAGGATAGGCTCCCCCTGTGCCGGGCGGCGTCCTTCGGCGATCGCCTTTTCGTTGGCCGCCTCGAACTGGGCCTTGTCCACATGCTCCCCTTTCAGAAGCGTGGTTTCCCCACTGTCGAGGATCTCCCATTTCTGGAGCATCTGGCGGACGATCACTTCGATATGCTTGTCGTTGATCTTCACGCCCTGCAAGCGATACACGTCCTGCACCTCGTCGATCAGGTACTCGGCCAGCGCCTCAATCCCCATGATCCGCAAGATGTCATGCGGGGCCGGGTTGCCATCCATGATGTAATCGCCCTTCTGGACGAAATCGCCCTCAACGACCGGGATGTGCTTGCCCTTTGGCACCATGTATTCGACCGGCTCCAGGCTGTCATCTGCAGGTTCGATCGAAATGCGACGCTTGTTCTTGTAATCCCGGCCAAAGCGAACGTGACCATCGATCTCGGCGATGATGGCGTGGTCCTTCGGGCGGCGGGCTTCGAACAGTTCCGCCACGCGTGGCAGACCACCGGTGATGTCCTTGGTCTTGGCACCTTCGCGCGGGATACGCGCAACCACGTCCCCTGCGGCCACCTGCGCACCGTCTTCGAGTGACAGAATGGCGTCCACAGACATCGGATAGGTCACCGGGTTCCCCGCGTCATTGCGCACGGGTTCGCCTGTTTCCGGATCCGCGATCAGGATCTCGGGCTTGAGGTCGTTGCCCTTCGGCGCAGCGCGCCAGTCGATCACGATCTTCTGGGTCATGCCCGTCGCATCGTCGGTCTCTTCGCGCACGGCAATGCCCGAGACGAGATCGACGAACTTCACGATACCCGCCTTCTCGGCGATGATCGGCAACGTGTATGGGTCCCATTCAAACAGCTTGTCGCCCCGTGCCACGGATGCGCCTTCACGCACGTGGACCTTGGTGCCGTAGCCCAGTTTGAAGCTCGCCAGCTCTTTGCCGTCACCGTCGGTGATGGCCATTTGCATGTTCCGTCCCATGACGATCAGATCGCCCGTCGCGTTTTCCAGCAAGTTGGCGTTGGTGAAGGCGATCTTGCCCTCCTGCCCGGCCTCCTGGAACGACTGCTGGCCACCTTGTGCGATGCCGCCGATGTGGAAGGTCCGCATCGTCAGCTGCGTGCCGGGTTCGCCGATGGACTGTGCGGCGATGATCCCAACGGCCTCGCCGGTGTTCACCTTGGTCCCACGTGCGAGGTCGCGACCATAGCACTGTGCGCAAACACCTTCTTCGGCTTCGCAGGTCAGCGGCGAACGAATGCGGAATGACTGAACTTTCGCCTGCTCAATCATGTCGGCCTTGCGCTCGTCGATCAGCTCGTTCTTGGACACGATTACATCGCCCGTCGCAGGGTTCGCCACATCCTCGGCCGCGACACGACCCAGGACGCGTTCACCGAGCGACGCCACGACTTCCCCATCGTTGACCGCAGCGGATGCCGTGATCGCGTTCTCTGTCCCGCAATCGTTCATACGCACGATGCAGTCCTGCGCCACGTCAACGAGACGACGGGTGAGGTAGCCTGAGTTCGCGGTCTTCAGCGCGGTGTCCGCCAGACCCTTGCGGGCCCCGTGCGTGGAGTTGAAGTACTCCAGAACGGTCAGACCTTCCTTGAAGTTCGAGATGATGGGCGTTTCGATGATCTCCCCGGAAGGCTTGGCCATAAGGCCGCGCATCCCGCCAAGCTGCTTCATCTGCGCGGGCGAGCCCCGCGCACCGGAATGTGCCATCATGTAAACCGAGTTCGGTTCGAGCTGTTCCTTTGTCTCGGGATCAAAGCGATCCTTGGAGATTTCTGTCATCATCTCGCCCGCAACGGCATCGGAACACTTCGACCACGCATCTACGACCTTGTTGTACTTCTCACCCTGGGTGATCAGACCGTCCATATACTGCTGTTCGAACTCCTTCACCTGGCTGCGGACATCGTCCACGATCGACCACTTGGTGTCAGGGATCAGCATGTCGTCCTTGCCGAACGAGATTCCGGCTTTGAAGGCCTCGCGGAACCCGAGGGTCATGATCTGGTCGCAGAAGATGACCGACTCCTTCTGACCGCAATACCGGTAGACGGTGTCGATAACCTGTTGCACCTCTTTCTTGCGGAGCAGACGGTTGACCAAATCGAACGGCGCTTTGGCATTCAACGGCAACAGGGCACCCAGCCGCACGCGGCCCGGCGTTGTTTCAAACCGCTGGTAGACTTCGGCACCCTCGTCATCGATCTGCTTGATGCGGCACTGGATCTTGGAATGCAGGTGGACAGTGCCCGCGTTCAGCGCGTGCTCAACCTCCTCAACGGAGCCGAACACCATGCCCTCACCCGGCAGCCCTTCACGCGCGAGCGTGATGTAATAGAGGCCGAGGATCATATCCTGCGACGGCACGATGATCGGCGCGCCGTTGGCGGGCGACAGAACGTTGTTCGTCGACATCATCAGGACGCGCGCTTCCAACTGGGCCTCAAGGCTCAGCGGCACGTGCACGGCCATCTGGTCACCGTCAAAGTCCGCGTTGAACGCTGAACAGACCAGCGGGTGCAACTGGATCGCCTTGCCTTCGATCAGAACCGGCTCGAACGCCTGAATACCAAGGCGGTGCAGAGTCGGGGCGCGGTTCAGCATCACGGGATGCTCGCGGATCACCTCGTCAAGGATGTCCCATACTTCGGGGCGCTCTTTCTCGACCAGCTTCTTGGCTTGCTTGACCGTGGAGGACAGGCCCTTCGCCTCAAGCCGCGAATAGATGAACGGCTTGAACAGCTCCAACGCCATCTTTTTGGGCAAGCCGCATTGATGCAACTTCAGTTCCGGGCCAGTCACAATGACCGAACGGCCCGAGAAGTCGACGCGTTTCCCCAAAAGGTTCTGGCGGAAGCGGCCCTGCTTGCCCTTCAGCATGTCGGACAGCGACTTCAGCGGGCGCTTGTTGGCCCCAGTGATAACGCGGCCCCGACGGCCATTGTCGAACAGGGCATCGACGGATTCCTGCAACATCCGCTTTTCGTTCCGGATGATGATGTCCGGCGCGCGAAGCTCGATCAGGCGCTTGAGGCGGTTGTTCCGGTTGATGACCCGGCGGTACAGATCGTTCAGGTCAGACGTCGCGAAACGACCGCCATCCAGCGGAACCAGCGGGCGCAGTTCTGGCGGGATCACGGGCACAACGGTCAAGACCATCCACTCCGGACGGTTGCCGGACTCGAGGAAATTCTCGACCAGCTTCAGTCGCTTGATGATCTTCTTCGGCTTCAGTTCGCCTGTTGCCTCGGCCAGATCAGCACGCAGCTGCTCGGCTTCGGTTTCCAGATCGATCTGCGACAGCATTTCGCGGATGGCTTCCGCACCGATGTTGGCCTGAAACGCGTCCGCGCCGAACGCATCCTGCGCGTCCATGTATTCCTCTTCGGACATCAACTGGCCATAGGTCAGGTCGGTCAGACCCGGCTCGATCACCACGTAGTTCTCGAAGTAAAGAATCCGCTCCAGATCGCGCAGCGTCATGTCCAGCATCGTGCCGATACGGGACGGCAGCGATTTCAGGAACCAGATGTGTGCAACAGGGGCGGCCAGCTCAATGTGGCCCATCCGCTCGCGGCGGACCTTTTGCAGGGTGACTTCCACACCGCATTTTTCGCAGACAACGCCGCGATACTTCATCCGCTTGTACTTGCCGCACAGGCATTCGTAATCCTTGATTGGACCGAAAATACGCGCGCAGAAGAGACCGTCGCGCTCAGGCTTGAACGTGCGGTAGTTGATGGTTTCCGGCTTCTTGATCTCACCGTAGGACCACGAGAGGATCCGTTCCGGGCTGGCCAGCGAGACTTTGATTTCATCAAAGGTCTTGACCGGAGCGACCGGGTTGAACGGGTTGGTTGTGAGTTCCTGGTTCATGCGATTACCTTGAAATGAGGGCGTTTCGGGTGGAGGCAGAAGGCGCCGGATGGCGCCTTCCGAAGCGCGGTCGCTTAGTCCTCTCCCTCCGCGTCCAGGAGTTCCATGTTGAGGCCGAGGCCGCGGACTTCTTTCACGAGAACGTTGAAGCTCTCCGGCACACCGGCCTCGAAGTTGTCCTCGCCCTTGACGATGCTCTCGTAGACCTTGGTCCGGCCTGCCACGTCATCCGACTTGACCGTAAGCATTTCCTGCAGGGTATAGGCGGCGCCGTACGCTTCGAGCGCCCAGACCTCCATCTCCCCAAAGCGCTGACCACCGAACTGAGCCTTACCACCCAGCGGCTGCTGCGTGACGAGCGAGTACGGCCCGGTCGAGCGTGCGTGGATCTTGTCGTCGACAAGGTGGTGCAGCTTGAGCAGGTATTTGACACCGACGGTGACGTTGCGTGCAAACTGTTCGCCTGTCCGACCGTCAAACAGCACGGACTGACCAGACGTGTCGAACCCTGCGCGCTTCAGCGCATCGTTCACGTCCGCTTCCTTGGCGCCGTCAAAGACCGGCGTTGCGATCGGGACACCACGGGTGACGGTGCCCGCGCTTTCAAGCAGGTCCTCTTCACTCATGTCGGCAATGGCTTCCTCATAGGCCTCTTCGCCGTATGCGATCCGCATCGCTTCGCGCACCGGGGTCAGATCGCCGGAACGGCGGTATTCACCCAACGCGTCGTCGATCTTCAGACCCAGACCACGCGCGGCCCAGCCCATGTGGGTTTCAAGGATCTGTCCGACGTTCATCCGCGACGGCACACCCAGCGGGTTCAGCACGAAATCAACGGGCGTTCCGTCCGCGAGGAACGGCATGTCCTCCATCGGGACCACCTTCGAGATCACACCCTTGTTGCCGTGACGTCCGGCCATCTTGTCGCCCGGCTGCAGCTTGCGCTTCACCGCGATGAACACCTTGACCATCTTCATGACACCCGGCGGCAGATCATCGCCGCGGCGGACCTTCTCGACCTTGTCCTCGAACCGCGCCGTCAGAGCACGCTTTTGCGCCTCGTACTGCGCGTTCAGGGCTTCGACGTCCTGTGCTTCGGCTTCGTCCTCAAGGGCAAGCTGCCACCACTGGCCGCGGCTCAGCATTTCCAGAAGGTCCTCGGTGATGGTCGAGCCGGACTTGACGCCTTTCGGGCCTTTCACCGCGGTTTTGCCAAGCAGCATGCCCTGCAGGCGCGCGTAGATGTTGCGCTCAAGGATTGCCATCTCGTCATCGCGGTCACGGGCAAGGCTTTCGACCTCTTCCCGCTCGATCTGCAGCGCACGCTCGTCTTTTTCGACACCGTGGCGGTTGAAGACGCGCACTTCCACGACTGTGCCGAAATCACCCGGCGGCAGGCGCAGCGAGGTATCGCGCACATCGGACGCTTTCTCACCGAAGATGGCGCGCAGAAGCTTCTCTTCCGGCGTCATCGGGCTCTCGCCCTTCGGTGTGATCTTGCCCACAAGGATGTCACCCGGGCCGACATCGGCACCGATGTAGACAATGCCCGCCTCGTCGAGGTTGCGCAGAGCCTCCTCACCGACGTTCGGGATATCGCGGGTAATCTCTTCCGGCCCAAGCTTCGTATCACGGGCGGCGACTTCGAACTCCTCGATATGGATCGAGGTGAAGACGTCATCCCGCGCCACACGCTCCGAGATCAGGATCGAGTCCTCGTAGTTGTAGCCATTCCACGGCATGAACGCGACGACGACGTTTTTGCCGAGCGCCAGTTCCCCCAGATCGGTCGACGGACCGTCTGCGATCACTTCGTTCTTGCCGACCTTGTCACCCACTTTCACCAGCGGTCGCTGGTTGATGCAGGTGTTCTGGTTGGACCGCTGAAACTTGCGCAGGCGGTAGATGTCGACACCCGGATCGCCGGGTTCCAGATCTTCGGTCGCGCGGACCACGATACGTGTCGCATCGACCTGATCGATGATCCCGCCACGCTTGGCCATGATCGACGCACCGGAGTCCCGGGCAACGACGCCTTCGATCCCCGTGCCGACGAACGGCGCGTCCGCCTGCAACAAAGGCACAGCCTGGCGCTGCATGTTGGACCCCATCAGCGCCCGGTTCGCATCGTCATTCTCAAGGAAGGGGATAAGCGAGGCCGCAACCGACACCAACTGCTTGGGCGAGACGTCGATCAGGTCGACATTCTCCCGCGGAGCAAGGGTGTATTCGCCAGACTGCCGGGTGTTCACCATCTCGTTCACGAACTTGCCCGCCTCGTCGAGGTTGGCATTCGCCTGTGCCACGGTATGGCGCATTTCCTCGGTCGCGGACATGTACCGGACTTCGTCTGTCACCTGCCCGTCATTCACGGTACGGTATGGGGTCTCGATAAACCCGTACTTGTTGACGCGGGCGAACGTGGCGAGCGAGTTGATCAGACCGATGTTCGGGCCTTCTGGCGTTTCGATCGGGCACATGCGGCCATAGTGGGTCGGGTGCACGTCGCGCACCTCGAAACCCGCGCGCTCGCGGGTCAGGCCACCCGGCCCAAGCGCGGACAGACGCCGCTTGTGCGTCACCTCAGACAGCGGGTTGGTCTGGTCCATGAACTGCGACAGCTGGCTGGAACCAAAGAACTCACGCACAGCTGCGGCTGCGGGTTTCGCGTTGATCAGGTCCTGCGGCATCACCGTGTCAATCTCGACCGACGACATCCGCTCCTTGATTGCACGCTCCATACGCAGCAAGCCAACGCGATACTGGTTCTCCATCAACTCACCAACCGACCGCACGCGGCGGTTGCCGAGGTGGTCGATGTCGTCGATGTCGCCCTTGCCATCGCGCAGGTCGACCAGCGCCTTCACGCAGGCCACGATGTCTTCCTTGCGAAGGGTACGCATGGTGTCCGGCGCATCGAGGGCCAGACGCATGTTCATCTTCACCCGGCCCACGGCGGACAGGTCATAGCGCTCGCTGTCAAAGAACAGCGTGTCGAACAGCGCGGAAGCCGCCTCCACGGTGGGCGGCTCGCCCGGGCGCATAACCCGGTAAATGTCCATGAGCGCGGTGTCGCGGTTCATGTTCTTGTCAGCCGCCATCGTGTTGCGCATATACGCGCCGACATTGACGTTATCGATATCGAGCACCGGGATTTCGGTGATGCCCGCTTCGATCAGGTCATGCAGGGATCCGCCCGTGACAGCGCCATCCTTGTCCACTTCCCAGGTCAGTTCATCCCCGGCTTCGACGTAAATCGCGCCGTTTTCTTCGTTGATGATGTCCTTGGAAACGAACTTGCCGACGATCTGCTCAAACGGGACGAGCAGGTTCTGAACTTTGCCCTCGTCGATCAGCTTTTTAACGGCGCGCGGTGTGACCTTCTCACCCGCTTTTGCGATAACTTCGCCGGTGTCCGCATCCACAAGATCAAAGGCCGGACGCGTGCCGCGCACGCGTTCGGGGAAGAACTTGGTGATCCAGCCCTGACCCTTTTGGTAGGTGTAGGAGACGGTATCGTAATACGCGTCCATGATGTCTTCCTGATCGAGCCCCAGCGCATAGAGCAGGGTTGTCACAGGCAGTTTGCGTCGACGATCGATGCGGGCAAACACGATATCCTTGGCATCGAACTCGAAATCCAGCCACGAGCCGCGGTAGGGAATGATGCGGCAGGCGAACAGAAGCTTGCCCGAGGAGTGGGTCTTGCCCTTGTCGTGATCAAAGAACACGCCGGGGGAGCGGTGCATCTGGGACACGATCACACGCTCGGTGCCATTCACGATGAACGTGCCGTTCGGGGTCATCAGGGGCATGTCGCCCATGAAGACGTCCTGTTCCTTGATGTCTTTGACAGACTTGGCGCCGGTGTCCTCATCCACATCGAACACGATCAGGCGCAATGTCACCTTCAGCGGGGCGCTGTAGGTCATGTCGCGCTGCTGACATTCCTCAACATCGTATTTCGGCTTCTCCAGCTCGTACTTGACGAACTCCAGAACCGCCGTCTCGTTGAAGTCCTTGATCGGAAACACGGACTGGAAAACGCCCATGATGCCTTCGCCGTCCATCGGCTCAAGCTGGTCACCCGATTTCAAAAATAGATCATACGAACTTTTCTGGACCTCGATGAGGTTCGGCATGTCCAGAACTTCGCGAATTTTGCCGAAATATCTGCGGAAACGTTTCTGCCCGATAAAAGACGTCGCCATGTGGTACGGATCTCCGTTTTAATCAGGGCTCGTGCCGGATGGGGGGCCGGTCCGGAGCCAGATTTGGATTGCGTCGTCTCTATACCTGAAGCGTCTTCCCAAAAACGCCTCGCCCGAAACGAAGACAGCCCTGTCGAAGCAGGACGCGTCCTGCTTTGAGAGGGTAGTCAAAAGATAATGATCGCTATGTAGCGCCTGTGGTTCGACTCACAACGCCGCTAAGTAACAATGCTTGCACACACGTTCAACCGCCCCAAGCAAGAAAACCTTGACTTTCTGCTAAAAGGGCGTGCGGCAGCCGATCAAGTCAGCCTAACTTATGTCTAGCGGATATTTGAAAGAGTGGGTATGCGACACGGTCTCTCGCCGAAATCCGTGTGCGAACACCTTGTGGCCGCCCCGGGACGGGACGGCCACAAGGGAGGGATCACTTGAGTTCGACCTCGGCGCCAGCCGCTTCGAGCTTGCCCTTGATCTCTTCTGCTTCGGCCTTGTCGACGCCTTCTTTGACAGCTTTGCCGCCAGCTTCGACGAGTTCCTTGGCTTCTTTCAGGCCCAGGCCAGTGATGGCGCGGACTTCCTTGATGACGTTGATCTTCTTGTCGCCAGCGGCTTTCAGGATCACGTCAAATTCGGACTTTTCTTCGGCTGCTGCGCCGCCGGCGTCGCCGCCAGCACCGCCTGCGACCATAACGGCGCCGCCTGCTGCGGGCTCAATGCCGTACTCGTCCTTCAGGATGGTTTTCAGTTCTTGTGCTTCGAGAAGCGTCAGACCGACGATCTCTTCTGCGAGTTTCTTCAGATCAGCCATTTTACTGTTTCCGTCTGTATAAGTGTGTTCCAACGCGAGGCAGTCATACCTGCGCAGATCTCATGTCCAGGATCAGGCCGCTTCGGCCTTCTCCTCGATCGTTGACAGGATGCTTGCGATGTTCGAAGCAGGCGCGCCAATCGCCCCGGCGATGTTCGATGCAGGCGCCCCGAGGCACGACACGACCTGAGCGATAAGCTCTTCGCGCGACGGCATGGAGGCGACGGCTTTCACACCGGCTGGGTCCAGATAGTCCTCACCCATGGCCCCGCCGAGGACGACATACTTTTCGTTGTCCTTGGCATAGGCATCCGCGACCTTGGCAGCTGCCACAGGGTCTTCGGAAAAGGCGAGCACTGTCATGCCCTCAAGCAGTTCACCGATCTTTGCGTTCGGTTTCCCTTCGAGGGCGATCTTGGCGAGCTTGTTCTTGGCAACGCGTACGGATGCTCCCGCCTCACGCATGCGCGCGCGGAAGTCCTGCATCTCGGCAACCGTGAGACCTGCGTAGTGTGCAACTACGACAACGCCAGAGCTTTCGAAGATCTGGCCGAGTTCCTCGACCACTTTCTCTTTCTGGGCTCTATCCACAGTTTCACTCCAATTTGGGGCCCCCGGATTTCTGGGTGACCCCGGCTCTAGTCAACCGGATCGCTCCGGCGGTTTTGGTCCTTGATTACGGGCACCAATACCACCAGGCGCTCAACGATGTATGAGCTCTGGGAAGTATAACTGTTCCCGTCTCAGGCAGGAATTATCGAGCGGCAACTAAATCGGCACCCAACCCGCCGTCTTGGACGACTGCTCTGCCTCGCGAATCCACGCAAAGCCTAGCGAGGGCGGGTTAGACCGAAACCGAGACTACAGCAAGGCCTGTTTTGAAAAACCGCAGGATGCACGGGACAGCACACCCTCTGATCCGTCGCCAGGGAAAGATTGCTTTGCCGATCCCTGCCGGTCCTTTTCCGGATGTCTCCGTCAATAGACAGTGGCCCAAAACGCAGACGGGGCGACCCCAAGGGCCGCCCCATCGCAATCAATCTCGTTCAGACTTAGTTGCCTGTCGCGTCGTCGATGGCAACCGTTACGCCCGGGCCCATTGTGGAGCTGAGTGCGATCTTCTGCATGTAAGAACCCTTTGCCCCGGTCGGCTTGGCTTTCTGAACCGCCTGCACAAAGGCGCGCACGTTCTCTGCCAGTTTGGCCGGCTCAAACGAGGCTTTGCCAACACCGGCATGAACCACGCCAGCTTTCTCGGCCTTGAACTGAACCTGACCGCCCTTGGCATCCTGGACAGCCTGCTTGACGTCCATCGTCACCGTGCCGACCTTGGGGTTCGGCATCAGGTTCCGCGGGCCAAGCACCTTACCAAGACGGCCGACGATCGGCATCATGTCCGGGGTCGCAATGCAGCGATCAAACTCGATCGTGCCACCCTGAACCGTTTCCATGAGGTCTTCAGCACCGACGATATCGGCGCCGGCCTCTTTGGCCTCATCGGCCTTCGGGCCACGCGCGAACACTGCAACGCGCACCGATTTGCCAGTGCCGTTGGGAAGGCTGACCACGCCGCGCACCATCTGGTCCGCGTGGCGCGGATCGACGCCAAGGTTCAGCGCAATCTCGACTGTTTCATCGAACTTCGCGTTGGCGGCGGCTTTGATCAGGTCGACCGCTTCCTCGACAGTGACATTCTGCTTGCCTGCGAACGCTTCGCGTGCGGCGCGGGTACGTTTTCCGAGCTTTGCCATGACCTACCCTTTCACCTCGATACCCATCGACTTCGCGGAGCCGACGATGATCTGCATTGCGGCCTCGACGTCGTTCGCGTTCAGGTCACGCATCTTGGCTTCGGCGATCTCGCGCACCTGCGCGACAGTGACCGAAGCGACGGTCTCACGACCCGGGTTCTCAGCCCCGCGCGGGCGGTTCCGCTTGCCGACCGGCTTAAGGCCAGCCGCTTTCTTGAGGTAGTAAGACGCGGGCGGCGTCTTGATGTCCATGGTGAAGGACTTGTCCTGGTAATACTGGATCACCGTCGGGCAAGGTGCACCCTGCTCCATCTCCTGCGTCTTGGCGTTAAACGCCTTGCAGAATTCCATGATGTTGATCCCACGCTGACCAAGCGCCGGGCCCACCGGGGGCGACGGGTTGGCCTGACCGGCGGGGATTTGCAGCTTCATGCTGCCAACGAGTTTCTTGGCCATCTGGCCTCTCCTTTTTCCAACACCCGCCCTGACGCGTCAGAGGGGCTGCGTTGTCGTGGTCCGGCCAGTCACGCGCGCGCGCCGCACCTCCCACGTCCGATCACGTCAGCTCTGCTTGGAGACCTGCGTGAATTCCAGCTCGACCGGGGTCGCCCGGCCAAAGATAGATACCGTCACCTTCAGACGGCTGTTCTCGTCATCCACCTCTTCCACCGATCCAGAGAACCCTTCAAAGGGACCATCGGTGACGTTCACTTCTTCGCCGATGTCGAAGGTGATGAGCGAGCGCGGCGCTTCGGCCCCTTCTTCGACCCGGTTGAGGATCTGGTTCACTTCCTCGTCACGCATCGGCATTGGGCGCCCTTGCGGGCCCAGAAAGCCGGTGACGCGGTTGATCGAGTTGATCAGGTGATACCCTTGATCGGTCATTTCCATGCGGACCAGGACGTAGCCCGGCATGAAGCGGCGTTCGGCGGTCACTTTCTTGCCCCGGCGCACTTCGATCACTTCTTCCGTCGGCACGAGCACTTCTTCGATCTCCTCCTGGAGATGCGCTTCCTCGACAGCATGACGGATTTGCTCGGCAATCTTCTTCTCGAAATTCGAGAGAACACTCACCGAATACCACCGTTTCGCCATATCGCTCGTTCCTCACTGCCCGTTACGGGTGTTTCTTGCAGAGACCAAAGTCCCCGGGTCATGTGTGCGTATCACCAGTCAGAATACGCGTATCTTAAACAAAAATCAGCGTGCCGCCCGAATCGGAGCACGCTGCTGTTTCAGTTGCCCGAGGCGTTTAGACCGTGATCAGGCTGATTTCAACAGCGATATCCGACAAGACTACCGCCCGCGCACATCTGGCCGATCAGCTTCCGAAAAAGCTGAGCACCATGTTCAGACCGGTGCGGATCATCCAATCCACGAAAAAGAAGAAGATCGCCGTCAGCAGCGCCATGATGAACACCATGACCGATGTCAGCGCGACCTCCCGACGGGTCGGCCAAGTCACCTTGGAGACTTCGGCACGTACCTGCTGAAGGAACTGTAGGGGGTTCGTCGTTGCCATGGTTCTTTATCCTGTCGTCATCCGACTGAGGGGCAGATACGTGGTTCCGCCCCTCGGTTCAAGGGTTTGCGGCTCAGGGCTGCTCGTCTTCGTCTTTTTCCACGTCACCCGGAAGATTGAACAGGCTGTCCGCATCCACCAGATCACTCTTGTCTTCTTCCTCGTCTTCATCACCCAACAATGTGAAGCTTTCGAGGCCAGAAATGGCCGTCGGGATTTTCGGCTCGGGTTCCATGCCGAGGCTCTGCTCCGTCGACACGAGCTTGCGGCGCTCGTCATCGCTCATCAGCTCTCCATCGCGAGCTTTCTTGGCGGCGGCCTTCTGAACAGCGGCATCAAGTTCGGTCTGCTTGCACAGCCCCAGCGCAACTGGATCAATCGGCTGGATGTTCTGGATGTTCCAGTGCGTGCGCTCCCGGATCGCCTGAATGGTCGGCTTGGTGGTGCCGACCAGCTTGGAAATCTGGCCATCGGTCAGTTCCGGGTGGAACTTCACCAGCCACAGGATCGACGCCGGACGGTCCTGGCGCTTGGACAGCGGCGTGTAACGCGGCCCACGGCGCTTTTCCTCGCCCGCAGCAGCCGGGTTGTGCTTAAGCTTCAGCGCATAGGTCGGGTCGGCTTCCGCCTTGTCGATCTCGGACTGATCAAGCTGATTGTTTGCAATCGGATCGAAACCTTTGACCCCGGCGGCCACATCCCCGTCAGCAATCCCCTGCACTTCCAACTCGTGCAGTTCGCAGAAATCCGCGATCTGTTTGAAGCTGAGCGTCGTGTTGTCCACCAGCCAGACGGCGGTGGCTTTGGTCATAAGAGGTTTCGCCATTCTCTTCACTCCTGATGTCTCGCGGGCCAGATGCCACGCTGTCCCCAGCCATACCTTTCCCAGCGCCGGAAACCGGCGGCATCGCGGGCGATGCAGGTTCTCGCTGTTGGGGAACTTGCGAGGTATATAGAAGCCAAACCTGACTATGGGAAGCCCGAAATGCAGTTCCGCCGCACCGTCATTGCCCTGCTGACCCTTGCCACCTTCGGCACGCCCGCCACGGCCGAGGGCGAGAAGGCCGGCGCATTTGATTATTACGTGCTCGCACTCAGCTGGTCCCCGAATTGGTGCCTGCGCGAGGGGGATGCACGCGGCGCGCCGGAATGTGCCGAAGGGGCCGCGCGGGGATGGGGACTGCATGGCCTGTGGCCTCAAAACGAACGTGGCTGGCCGAGCTTTTGTCGCACGAACGCACGCAGTCCCTCGCGCTCGGATACAGCCGCTGAGACGGACATCTACGGGTCCTCCGGTCTCGCCTGGCATCAGTGGAAGAAGCATGGGACATGCTCCGGCCTGTCATCAGCCGCCTACTACGATCTTGCACGCGAAGCGTATTCCGCTGTGACCCGACCAGTGGTGTTTCGCGCCTTGGATCAGGATATCCGGCTGCCCGCCGGCGTGGTGGAGGAGGCATTTCTGAAGTCCAACCCGGACCTGGACCCCGACATGATCACGGTGACTTGCAAAGCGAACCAGATACAGGAAGTTCGTATTTGCCTGACCAAGGACCTGATACCTCGGCGTTGCGGTACAGATGTGATCCGGGACTGCACCGCAGACCGCGCACTTTTCACTCCGCTGCGGTAGCAGGCCCCGTCAGCGTTGGCGCGGGTTCGCGTTCCAACTCTTCGAAATCAAAATTGTCGAGCTTCACGGCGCGCTTGCCCGCACGCTCTGCCGCCACAGTGATATCGTCGATATCCTGCCGGGCCTGATTGAAATGCGTCTCGAGCTTGCCAACGCGGGTGAGCACAAGCTCCACATCCCGGTGCAAGAGGCCGAGCGTCTTGCGAATTGCGCCAGTCTGTTCGCGCATGCGCGCATCTTTGAGAACCGCGCGCATGGTGTTGAGCGTGGCCATGCATGTGGTGGGTGACACGATCCAGACCCGCGCTGCGAACCCCTCGCGGACAACCTCGGGAAAGTTCGCGTGCAACTCTGCATAGACGGCCTCCGACGGCAGGAACATCAGCGCACCATCGGCAGTTTCCCCGTCGATGATGTATTTTTCCGAGATCGCCTTAATATGCGCGCGCACCGCCGTCCGCATCTCGCGCGCGGCAAGGGTCAGGTCCGCCTGCGCCTCCGCAGCGCGCAGTTTCTCGTAGGCTTCGAGCGGAAATTTGCTGTCGATCACAATGGGGCCAGGCGGGTTTGGCAGCTGGATCAGGCAATCCGCACGCTTGCCGTTCCCGAGCGTTGCCTGCATGGCATAGGACCCGGCGGGCAGCGCTTTGGACACGATATCGGCCAGCTGAATTTCCCCGAAGGCCCCGCGCGTCTGCTTGTTTGACAGGATATCCTGAAGGCTCAACACGTCGCCTGACAGTTTCTCGATATTTGTCTGCGCCTTGTCGATGGTCGCCAGACGCTCCTGCAACTGGGTCAGAGACTTTGCGGTTTTCTCGGAATTGCCGGACAGCACTTCATTCAGCCGGGTCTGCATATCCGAGAGCGAGTTTGCAGATTTCAGTGCGTTGGCATGCAGCGTATCAGACATCTGTTGCTGCACCTGCGCCAGACGTGCCTCCATCGTCTGGACCATCTGCAGTTGCGCATTGGCCTGCGCCTCGGACACCGATTTCAGGCCGCCACCAAGCGCGTGCTGACCTTCGTTGAGCGACTGCACAGCCGACCCCAGCGCGCCAAGTTGTGCGACGAGGGGTTCCGTGGCGCGTGCAGACCGGGCCGCTGCGCGCCACGCCACAATGATCAGGATGAGAATGACCGCCGCAAACCCCGCTGCAATCAGGGCAATCAGCGTCACCGGATCGCTCAGATCCAGAACGTATCCCGCAACCTCAATCATGTGCGCCCGAACAGCTTTTCGATGTCTGCGAGTTGCAGTTCCACATAAGTCGGACGCCCGTGGTTGCACTGGCCGGAATGTGGGGTCGCCTCCATTTCGCGCAAAAGGGCGTTCATTTCTTCCGCTGTCATCCGGCGTCCGGACCGGACCGACCCGTGGCACGCCATACGCGACAGGATCGCCTCGATCCTCGATTGCAGCGCATCGGACCCGCCCGTGTCGTCCAACTCATCCAGAATATCCCGCAGAATCAACTCCGCGTTCACAGTTCCAAGGATTGCGGGCGTCTCGCGCACCGCAATCGCACCGGGCCCGAATCCCTCAATCCCCAGCCCGAAACGCGCAAGATCGTCGCTGAGCGCCAGAAGCCGGGCACAGTCGCCTTCTGAAAGCGATACGATCTCTGGGATTAGCAAAGCTTGGGAAGGGACGCCGTTGTCGGCCATTAATCGCTTGAGCCGTTCGTAAACCAACCGCTCATGTGCGGCGTGCTGATCAACCAGAACCATCCCGGTTTCGGTTTGGGCCACGATGTAATTCTCGTGCACCTGCGCCCGAGCGGCCCCAAGCGGGCGTGAGATCGGGTCAGGCGCGGTTTGCTCATCGGGCTCAACCCGCGCGGCGGGGGCTTCAGCGAAGCCTTCCGCGAGGCCGGGTGCCTGCCAGACGGTTGCGCGCGTCAGGCTGGGTTGGGACGACCGGTCCATCTGGTACACCCGCGCAGCACCCGTTGGTTCCGGAGTGAACGCCCCGAGTGTGGCCTTAGCCACAGTCGTGGACGCGCGATGCCCGGCGTTCGCGAGGGCATGGCGCAGAGCGGTCACGATCAGCCCACGCGCCACCCCGGGTTCGCGAAACCGCACCTCGGACTTCGCAGGATGGACATTCACATCTACCCGGTCTGGCGGACAATCGAGGAACAGCACGGCAGCCGGATGTCGTTCCCGGCTCAGAAAATCCGCGTAAGCCCCGCGCAGCGCACCGACCAACAGCTTGTCCCGCACCGGCCGTCCGTTGACGAACAGAAATTGCGCCACCGCAGCGCCCCGCGAATAGGTCGGCAAGGCGGCGTACCCGGTCAGTCGTAGACCTTCGCGTTCCGCGTCGATCTTGAGCGCGTTCTCGGCAAACTCGGACCCTAGAATCCGCGCAAGGCGTCTGTGCAGGGCGTCAAACAGATCACCATTCTCCGGCTCTACCCGGAACGTCTCGCGCCCTGCTCCGCCACCGGAGACATCGCGCAGGACAAAGCCCACAAACGGTTCCGCCATCGCAAGGCGTTTGACCGTTTCGGTGATCGCCTGAACCTCTGCCCGGTCCGAACGCAGAAATTTCAGGCGTGCGGGCGTGGCGAAGAACAAGTCGCGCAGCGTTACGACTGTGCCGACCGGCAGTGCCGCCGGGACAACGGGCCCGGTTTGACCGCCACGCACGGTAATCTCTGCCGCCTCGTTCGCGCCTCTTGCACGCGATGAAATCGTCAAGCGCCCGACCGCTCCGAGCGATGGCAACGCCTCCCCGCGGAAGCCGAAGGATTGGATGTTCAGAAGATCGGAGCCGTCGATCTTGGAAGTCGCGTGCCGCGACAACGCGAGCGGAAGCTGTCCAGCCGGAATGCCGATCCCGTCATCTGTGACCCGCAACAGGGTTTTACCGCCGTCGGCATAAGCCACTTCGATGCGACGCGCCCCGGCATCAAGTGCGTTTTCGACCAACTCTTTGACAGCAGAGGCTGGACGCTCGACCACCTCCCCGGCCGCGATCCGGTTGATCGCTGCCTCATCAAGCTGACGGATCACCACATCCTGTGGATAACTCTCTATCTTGGGGGTCGCTGCTGGCATAACCCATTATCTAGCAGGCCAGCCGCGAGTCGCATAGCGTTAGTTCGAGGCGTCCAACCCCACGGGCTGCCCAACCACAACGAAATGCAGGTCGTCGGGCCGCAGCAGGCGACCCGCCACACGTTTGAGATCCTCAAGCGTGACAGCGCGGACCTTGTCGTTCCGGGTCGGGATGTAGTCGAGCCCCAGATCATCCATCTGCATGCCGACCATGATGCTGGCAATGCGGCCATTGCCATCGAACCGCAAAGGATAGGCACCGGTCAGGTAGACCTTGGCGGCATCCAGCTCCTCCTGCGTCACCCCGTTCTCGGCCACATCCGCCCATTGCGTCTTGATAACGTCGATGGCCTCGGCAATCCGGGAATTGTCGGAACTGAACTGACCGAGATACAGGGCGGCGTTGTCCATCGGCATCAGGAAACTGCCAATCCCATAGGTAAGGCCCCTTTTGACACGCACCTCTTCCATGAGACGGTTATTGAACCCTCCTCCCCCGACGATCTGGTTCAAAACGAATGCCGCAAAGAAATCCGGGTCATCGCGGCTCAGGCCTTCATGCCCGAAGCGCGCGACCGATTGCGGGGTCTCGAACGGCAGCACGGTAACGCCGCCCTCCATCGCATAGGTCGCATCCTCTGGCAGCGGCGCGCCGCTTTGCGGCAAATCACCGAGCAAGGTGTCAAGAAGCGCACCGAGTTCTTCGGGTGAAATATCTCCGGCAGCCCCAACGTAAATGCGGTCCCGCGCGAGCGTGTTCCGGTGCGCCTCGACGATATCTTCACGCGTCATGACCGCGACCGTCTCAGCTGTGCCCTCACGCGCCGTCGCATAGGGGTGCCCCGGAAAGGCCAGCGCATCAAAAGCGGTTGCTGCGATGGCCTCGGGGTCCTTGGCGTCCGAAGCAACCACGGACAGGATTTGGCCGCGCAGGCGTTCGATCGCATCCTCTTCGAACCGGGGCTCTTGCAGGGCAATGCGCAGATGCTCCACCGCGTCATCCCTATTTTCCGTCAGAAAACGTGCTGAAACGGACAGCGCGTCGTCAAAAATCTCGAACTCGAAACTGGCGGCCAACTCTTCGCTGCGCGTCGCATAGGCACGGGCGTCGAACTCCCCCGCCCCTTCGGCCAGCAGACCGGTCATGTAGTATCCGGCGCCCCGCTTTCCTTCGGGGTCGAGCGCTGCCCCCCCCCGAAAACGGATCTCCAGCGCGACAAATGGGATCGAGTCGTCCTGCACAAGCCACGCGGTAATTCCGCCAGGGGATTTCACCTCCTGGATATCGACGATGGCCCAGACGGGCATCGCCGAAAGGATCAAAGCTGAAAGCGCTCCTAAAAACCTGGTCATTGCATCACCTCCTCGGCGCCTTCGCGCATGAGCCAGCCGGTCACGGCCTTGCCTTTGTCAAACAAGGTTGCGGCGGTTGCCATTATGTCATCCGCTGTTGTCGCTTGAAGAATGTCGGGCCACGCCTGAACATCCTCGACAGTCAACCCGGATGTCAGGGCCGTACCATACAGGCGTGCGCGGCTGCCGACGCTGTCACGGCCATAGATTTCCGAGGCGCGGATCTGCATCTTGATGCGCTCAAGTGCGGCCTCGTCAACGCCCTCTTCCATGAACTCGGCAACCACACGGTCGATATCAGCCTCCGCCTCGGCCAGCGAGATGCCTTCGGCAGGCACGTTGATGAATCCGAAGGTCGTATCATCAAGCGACATGCCCGAATAGAACGCAGACGTATAAACCGAGCGGCGTTCTTCAAATTCCAGCTTGCCACCCAGTACAGAGGTGGCGCTGGACCCGCCCAGCAACTCGGCCAGCAAGGTCAGAGCTGCTGCGGTTTCCTGGGCGCCCGGGTCGCGCTCAGGCGCAAGAAAGGTCTGCAACACGTAAGGCTGCGCCACACGCGGGTCGGCATAGGCAATCCGGCGTTCGGCCACTTGCGGCGGTTCCTGCGGGCGGACGCGTTCCGGCAGGTCGGGGTTTGCCGGGATCGGGCCGAAATGGGTCTGCGCAAGTCGAAGAACCTCTTCGGGTTTCACGTCTCCCGCTACAATCAGGATCGCGTTGTTGGGCGCGTAGAATGTCTCGTAGAAATCAAGCGCATCCTGCCGGGTCAGTTGTTCCATCTCATGCCGCCAGCCGATGATCGGGATCGCGTAGGGATGGTTCAGGTACTGCGCCGCGCGCCTTTGTTCGCCAAGGATTCCCCCGGCCGAACTGTCGATACGCTGGCTGCGTTCTTCGAGGATCACGTCACGCTCGGGCAGGACAACGTCATCCGTCAGGACCAGATCGGTCATCCGGTCGGCTTCCATCTTGATCATCAACTCAAGTCGGTCCGCTGCGACCCGCTGGAAGTACCCGGTATAATCCCAAGAGGTGAAGGCATTGTCAGACCCACCGTTTGCCTCGACGATGGCAGAGAATTCGCCCGGGCCCAACTCGTCGGTGCCCTTGAAAAGAAGATGCTCCAGGAAATGCGCGATACCGGATTTTCCTGGGGGCTCATCTGCAGCGCCGGTGCGGTACCATACCATGTTGGTCACGGCCGCAGCGCGATGATCCTCGATCACGACGATGTCCATCCCGTTGTCGAGCGTGTAGGTCGTCACGTCCTCATCCGCCTTGAGCGGGCTCGCCACTACAGACGTGATCAGAGCCGCACCAATCCATTTCCGCATAGTCATCCTCCGGCGTACTGTTGCTCAGAACGTACGGCCTTCGTGCGCCGGTTCAAGTCCGGCCAACGCGCATGTGAGGTCGATCAGTTGTCCGAGAAGTCCGGCGGGGCCGATACGTTGCGGGCGCCACCACCGCGCACTCGTTGTAATTCCTGATGCTGATCGAGAGACTGATCTTCGTAGGCATCGAAGTAGACATTCAACCCGGCCCATCGTTCCAGCGGCTTGCCACGATTGTTCTGCCGGAACTCCAGGTCTTCGGAGGCCAGTTGTTCGCGAACCCCGGCTTCACGTCCAAAGCGCGAACTGTAATTGACCAGTCCTGCATCCGACCCCGGTATCTGCCCCTGCGGTGTTGCTCGTTCCGGGCGTCCGCCCAACGCAACGATTGCATCCGCGCGCGGGTCGATATCCGTGCGATTGCTGGCGCCGGGGGTTGGCGGCGGCAACTGTGACATGTCAGCCGGCATTTCGATGGGTTTGGTGGGCATGATGCCAAACTCGTCCGGTGTATTGGTGGACGAGCGGATATTCATCAGATTGGGTGCTTCATTCCCGCCCCCGCCACAGGCTGCCATACCCGTCAGGGCGGCAACCGCCACGGCGATCCGAGCAAACCTGCACTGCATGCGCGCCTCCGTACGCTTTTGGCTTTGACTAGCTGATCCGGGGGGCGGCGTCACGTGGATTCCTTCTTGCCACCGGACCAGATCGCGAGGCCGATTGCCCCGGCGAAAATCGATATATCGGCCACATTGAACGTATACGGATTGCGAATCCCGCAACAGCTCATGTTCAAGAAATCCGCCACAGCGCCGTAAATCAGCCGATCCAGAACGTTGCCCATGGCGCCACCGACCAGCAATCCGGTACAGATCATTACCTTCAGGTCACTGCGTTCGCGGCGCACCCAGACCACCACTGCAATCGAAATCAGAACCGCAAGCCCGACAAGAACCCAGCGCGAGGCATCGCCACCATCGCCAAACAGTCCGAAGTTGATCCCGCGATTCCAACCCATCCGAAATGTCAGGAAGGGCGGGAACACTTCGATAAAGCCGATGCGGGAGAGCTCCAACACATGGACCACCAGCCATTTCGATATCTGGTCGATTACGAACGCAATCGCCGCAGTGATCCAAAGCACCCGCATCAGGTCAGTGCCGGAAATGCCGCATGCCGGTAAAGACCATCGCCAACCCGGCCTCGTCAGCGGCCGCAATGACCTCGTTGTCCCGCATCGACCCACCCGGCTGGATCACGGCCGTAGCACCTGCTTCGGCGGCAGTCAGCAGTCCGTCGGGGAAGGGAAAAAACGCGTCAGACGCCACAACGGAACCTTGGATCAGGGGTGTATCCAGACCGAGGGCTTCCGCCATATCCGCCGATTTGCGCGCTGCAATCCGCGCACTGTCCACGCGGCTCATTTGCCCTGCGCCAACCCCGACGGTCGCACCGTCCTTAACGTAAACAATCGCGTTCGACTTCACGTGTTTTGCCACCTTCCAAGCGAAGAGCAGATCGGCAAGTTCTGCGTCCGAAGGGGCGCGTTGTGTCACGACCTTCAGATCCTTCAGCCCGATATGGCCGTTATCCTTGTCCTGTACCAGCAATCCGCCTGAAACCTGTCGTACCGTCAAATTCCCCGCCTTGGGATCAGCCAAAGCGTCGGTTGTCAGCAGCCGCAGGTTCTTCTTCTTTGCAAAAATACTCATGGCGTCGGCGTCGGCACCAGGCGCGATCACTACTTCGGTGAAGATGTTCGCAATTTCCTCGGCGGTTTCGCCATCCAGCGGTTGGTTCAGCGCG
This sequence comes from Tropicimonas sp. S265A, assembly GCF_049800835.1. Taxonomy (NCBI): domain Bacteria; kingdom Pseudomonadati; phylum Pseudomonadota; class Alphaproteobacteria; order Rhodobacterales; family Roseobacteraceae; genus Tropicimonas; species Tropicimonas sp. S265A. Next base: position 207,063 of record NZ_JBNAFU010000006.1, on the reverse strand, counting down.
ATGATGCCCCCGAAGGCCGAGGTTTGATCGCAATTGAAAGCGGCCCGGTATGCCTCTGCGAGGCTTGTTCCGCGCGCCACGCCACAGGGATTGGCGTGCTTGATAATCGCGCAGGCCGGACCATCGGAAGGCGCAAACTCACTGACCAGTTCGAACGCAGCATCGGTGTCGTTGATGTTGTTGTAGCTCAGTTCCTTGCCCTGATGCTGTTTGGCTGTCGCCACACCCGGACGGGCCGTCCCATCGGTGTAGAAGGCCGCTGTCTGATGCGGGTTCTCGCCGTAGCGCAAGGTCTGGGCCAAAGTCCCGGCAAAAGCGCGCCGGCGCGGGGCAGGCTCGTCCAGAGCACCGGCCATCCAGTTAGAAACGGCGGCATCGTAGGCAGCTGTCCGCGCATAGGCATTCAGGGCCAGCTTCTGCCGAAACGGATAGGTGGTTGACCCATCATTGACCTCAAGCTCTGTCAGCAGAGCTTCATAGTCATCGACATCCGTGACGACGCTGACAAATCCGTGGTTCTTGGACGCCGCCCGGATCATCGCAGGTCCGCCGATGTCGATATTCTCGATGCAGGTGGCATAGTCGCCGTCTTTGGCAACAGTTTCCTCGAACGGGTAAAGGTTCACCACCAGCAGGTCGATCGCTTCGATCCCGTGCCGGTTCATCGCCGAAACATGGGCCACGTTATCGCGCAGGGCCAGCAAGCCGCCATGCACCTTGGGGTGCAGCGTCTTGACCCGGCCGTCCATCATCTCGGGAAACTCGGTCAGGTCCGAGACGTCACGCACCGACAGCCCGGCATCGCGCAAGGCTTTTGCCGTGCCGCCTGTCGATAGAAGGTCCACGCCCCGCGCAGCGAGAGCCTGTCCAAGTTCGACCAGTCCGGTCTTGTCGGAAACAGAGAGCAACGCACGGCGCAGGGGAACGAGATCGGTCATGGTAGTTTCGGGTCCTTCGGGCAGCATCTGAGTGGTCGCGGAGCGCGTTACGGCGGGTCTATAGCTGCCCTTGGGGCAAATGGCTACTCGACGCGGGTAAAGCTCCACCGCATGTCGGCTGCGTAGTCGAAAAGCCTTCCGAACAACACGATCTGTTTTGTCGCGCGCGGCTTGAGACGCGCGCGCTCCAGATAGACACTGGGCGCCAACGCGATCTCGCCGCCGCTGGCGCGAAACACCCACACCTCGCCGCTGTCCGGCACGAGTGAAACAGCTGCCCCGCCCATGTCGATCTCTGCATCGACGCCGGGGGCCAAGTGAAACCGGACCTGAAACGCGATCCCTCGCCCGCCCGAAGCTGCCAGGGCCTTGTCGCAGGTCAGACGCGCGTCCGGTTCCGGGGCGGCCAGCGTGTCGGTACCCTCCAACAGCTTCCCGTCTTCGGCCAGTGTCAGATGGCGCGCATGGACCAACCCATGCGTGGGCACGTAGCCGTTGTGAGTCATGAGCATCCCGGACATTTCTGCGTCTTCGAACGGTTGCGCCGTGACCAGAGAGGGGATGTCCGCTAAGACCTCTCGCGCATCGGGGTCAGCGCTGGTAGTCGTCAGCCGGGATGACGAAGTCCCGTCAAGACACAGTGTCGAATGGGACGCCGTAGCCCGCGCGGCCCGTTGCCATTCCGGCCCGAAGGTCGTCCCTGCCCCGCTGTTGACCACCAGCGGGCATCGCCCGGAGGTCAGTTCGAAGGCCAGGGTGCTTGCGTGTCCCGTCAACGCGCCCGCGCCGAGCGGAGGGGCCGCAGCATCGGCGATCACCGTCGATGTCCCACCGGAAAGACGCGCATACCCCATCACCACAGGGGCAGTCGCCGTGGTAGATACGCCTGTGCGCGACAAGGCCTCATCGAGCAGCCCTGCCGTCCCCCGCGTGCCGCCGTGGCACCGCACGAGGCCGCCATCCGCATGGCGCAGCGCACGCAGGGTCGGTGCGATTCGCCCGATTGCCCTGATGTGCTCTATCCCGGGTGACTCTCCGCGTTCTTCCAAAGCGTCGGCGGCCCATGTCAGCAGCATCAACACCTCGAGCAGGTCTTCGGGATTTCGGGAGGCGATGCCGCCTTGGGGTCCAATCTCGGTCGCGCAGACCTTGTCCAACTCGGCCTTTGCGGGGGCAACGCTGCCCTCGAGGCCAGACAAACTCATTCCCGCATATATCATTCCGGTCAGCGCATCGAAGCGCGGCCGCCCCGAAGGTGCGGTTTTCCAACGGCGGCTCAAATACACGCCCTGCTGTCCAAGTGCACGGAAGTACAATCGCGATACAGAAGATCCCTGCCCCCCAAGCAGGAAGAGCGCGTGCGCGATCCACCGCGTGATCCGTTGCGCGGTCAGGTCGGGTGTCCACCCCGGCCCACCGCCACGGCCAAATCGCGCGATCCAGTCGCTAAGCCAGGTCTGTGCGAGCGCCTGGGCCTGTGCGCCACCCAACGCCGCCAGATCGTCCAGCCACTTGAAGCCATGCAGGGCCTGTGCCCCCGGCCCACTGGCACCATCCGCGATATCCCACAGGCTGATCCCAGGGGCCTCGACCACCTCGCCGTCCAGCCGCACGACTCCGGCCAGAAGCTGCCGGCCGCGCGCGACCTCTCCGAAGCTTTGCGGCTGCGGGGTGGTGTGAAGCGTCGTCGGCGGTGGAGACAATCCGGCGCGCCACGCCTGCAGGCCATCTCCGATACGATAGCGCAGCGTGCGCGATCCCGTGGACCGCTCAAGATCGTACTTGAGACTGCCTGCCATGCGAAATTCGGTCTGCTCTGTTTTCCAACGCAGAGGTGACTGTAGGAGCGAGACCCTCCCACGTCATCGCTGAAAACACGGTTCAGGACGCTTTTGTAAAACCTGCGATGAAAAAGCCATCCACTCCGCCGATTTCCGCCCAATGATCCGGGCGCAGACGCAACGCGCCGCCGTCTGTCACCCACTCCGCAGGCAAATCCATCTCGGCGCATTTGGGCTCTAGGTCCCACGCGCGCAGGTTCGCGTGGCGTGTCAGCGCGGTTGCGGCCTGCGCCTCCCCCTCTTCCGGCATGAGCGAACAGGTGGCAAAGACAAGCCGTCCTCCGGGGCGCAGCAAACCAACCGCCCTGTCAAACAGGCGTGCTTGCAAGGCGGTGATGTCCGCGAGGTCCGACAGATCCCTGAGATATGGCAAATCCGGATGACGTCTCACCGTTCCGCTCGCAGAACACGGGGCATCCAGCAAAATCGCGTCAAACAGCATTGGAGGCGTGTAATTCAGCGCGTCCTCCACAATGGGTTTGGCCGCCAGTCGGGTGCGCGCGAGGTTTTCAGACACCCGCCTCATGCGCGCCTCTGAGATATCCAAAGCGGTAACTTTCGCGCCGGTTGCCGCAAGTTGAAGGGTCTTGCCGCCCGGTGCCGCACACATGTCCAGCACCCGCTCTGATGATTGTGCCGCCAGAAGGCGCGCTGGTAGAGCAGCCGCTGCGTCCTGAACCCACCATGCCCCTTCCGCATAACCCGGCAAGGCGCTGACCTGTTGGCCTGCGGGCAGGCGCAAACTGCCGCCTGGCAAAACCCGCGCGCCCAACGTCTCGGCCCATGTGGCAGCATCTTCTTGCGCCTTGAGTGTCAGGTCGAGCGGCGGGACGTGTACTTGCACGGCCTCCATCGCGGTCACGATCTTGCCGCCCCATGCCGCCACCAACGGCTTGCGAAAGGGCTTTGGCAAGGACGCGGGCGTTGCGGCCTGCCACTCGGCTGGATCGCGTCTCGCGATGTTTCGCAAAACGGCATTTACAAGACCGGGGGCCTTGCTGTCTGGCTGGGCGGCGCGGACCAGATCAACGGCGGCGTTCACCACCCCATGAGACGCAGCACCCGTACCCATTATCTCATACGTCGCGAGGCGAAGCGCATTATGCACGAAAAGACGCGGCGCAAGCCGTAGGTGCGGTCCCAACATCTGGTCGCACGTCCGCAAGTGGCGCAGTGTCTCGGTGGCAAGGCGCTGCGCCCGCGCGCGATCTTCCGGGACAAGCGTTGTCATCGGGCCGGACCCACGCGATAGAAGATCCGCAAGCGAGATACCATCCTCTAGAACGCCGGTCATCAGCCAGAGCGCAGCCGCACGCGCCGCGTGTTTTTCCGGGGTTTGCAAAACGGGTCCTCGCGCTCTGGGCATTGTCCTTCACCCCCCGCGCCGTATATCAACAGCCTATGACTGACAAGGAACCCACCCGAGCTGATATCGTCCTGTCGGACGCAGAAATGGAACGCCGCGCCGCGTTACCGGAAACGGCGCGCCGCGCGTTGGAAGAAGCGGATCTGCGCAAAGCGAAAGAAGCCGCCAAACCGGCCCTGCCGCCGGAACTGGGTGGCCGGGATGGACCGGAACCGGTGCGCTATGGGGACTGGGAAAAGAAAGGGATCGCGATAGATTTCTGATCGCGCGTCTTCTAGTCTTTCAAGCGGAAGTCCGCGCGGTCTCCGGCCCCTTCATCGGCGATAAACCGGATCTGGTCGTCCTGCACCTGAACCACCTGGCAGTTGGGCCCAAGGTCCTCATCCCCATAAGCGAGGTCGCGACAAAACAATCCGTTCCGCCACTGCCACGCCCCGGTCACAGGCTTTCGCAACGCGCGACCGGTAATCTGTCCCTCGCGCGTCACCTCCAGAACGATTGCAGAGCGCAGCAGGATCGGGCGCAGGAGCGAGAGGGACTTGCCCTCCACCAATTCAACAAAACGCGTTTCGGATGTGACACGTTCGAAAGCCAGAGCAGGCGTCGCACACAAGGTCAGTGACGCTGCGACGAAGCTGGCAGCAAACTTCATGGAGTGTTTCATAGCGAACCAGGGCCTCTTGTTGGGACATCCAGTGTACGCTGAAACCTGTGACAACAGATCAGTTTTTCATCTCACAGACCTGTGATCAGCCAAAAACTGCGCGCCTGCGGAAACTTACAGACCCAGCACATCCATCATATCGTAGGCGCCCGGGCCCTTGTCCTGCCCCCAAAGCGCGGCTTTCAAGGCGCCGCGCGCGAATACCGACCGGTCGGAAGCCATATGGCGCAGGACGATCCGCTCTCCGTCAGCGGCAAACATGACGTCGTGCTCGCCGACAATATCGCCCCCCCGGATTGCCGTGAAACCGATCGCCCCGCGCGCCCGCGCGCCCGTGATGCCGTCGCGTCCGCGATCTTCGACATCCGCCAGTTTGACGCCTCGTCCGTTGGCAGCGGCCTCTCCCAACATCAGCGCCGTTCCAGAGGGCGCATCGACCTTGTGACGGTGGTGGGCTTCGATCACCTCGATATCGTAATCCGCATCCAAAGCCGCAGCCACGCGCTCGGTCAGTTTCACGAGCAAATTGACCCCGAGGCTCATGTTGCCCGCCCGGACCATAACGGCATGACGCGCAGCGGCTTCAAGATGCTTGAGATCCTGAGCCGAGAAGCCCGTCGTCCCGATCACGTGCACAGCGCGCGCTTGAGCCGTAAGCTCGGCATGCGCCACCGTCGCGGCTGGCGCAGTAAAATCAATCACCGCTTGTGCACTGGAGAAGGCCTCCAACGGGTCATCGGTTACTTTGACGCCGCGCTCGGCTCCGCCCATTGCGACGCCGATATCTTGCCCGATCCAGTCATGACCGGGACGCTCGGTCACGCCCACCAGTTCTGCCTTGTCAGAAGCATTCACCGTCTCGATCAACATCTGACCCATGCGGCCGGAGCCGCCCGTGATGACTATTCCCGGCAATTCGCCCATGCGCCTGTCCTTCCACAACGGTGTAGACTGCGTCTTATCGCGCAAGTTTTGCCGGCGCAAACAGCGTGTGTTGCCAGACGCGGCCGGTGAAGGTACACGAGCGCTCTGAAAAGGATCAGGGCATGGCAAAATCACGGTTCGATACGGGCGGCGGCCCGTCACAACGGCAGCTTCGCGTCGGCGAGTTGATCCGCAGGACCTTGTCGTCCGTGCTGGCGCAGGGTGACATTCACGACCCTGACCTGAACCGAATGTCGATCACTGTCGGCGAAGTGCGCACCTCGCCTGACCTGAAGGTCGCAACCGCCTTCGTCCTGCCCTTGGGCGGAGACGGCAAGCAAGATGCCCTCGACGCGCTCCGTCGCAATCGTCACGAACTGCGTCGGGCTGTTTCCAAGGAACTGACGCTCAAGTTCTCACCGGAACTGCGGTTCCAGATCGATGAGACATTTGACCGAATGGATGAAACGCGTCGCCTCCTGAACGAGGAGAAGGTTCAACAGGATCTCGCATCGGACCGGACCGAGGACTGACCCTTGGCACGTCGCAAGAAAGGCCGCGATATTTCGGGCTGGCTGGTCATCGACAAACCCGCCGGTCTCAGTTCGAACGCGATCGTCAACAAGGTGCGGTGGGCATTCGACGCAAGGAAGGCAGGGCATGCCGGAACGCTTGACCCGGAAGCCACCGGCGTGCTGGCCATTGCTCTGGGCGAGGCAACGAAGACCGTGCCATACATCACCGACGCGCTCAAAGCCTACACGTTCACCATGAGGCTCGGGCAGGCAACAGAAACCGACGATGCCGAAGGCGAGGTCACCAAGACCTCGGATGCACGCCCGGATGACGAGGCTATCCGCGCTGCACTGCCTGCGTTTGTTGGCGACATTCAGCAAGTTCCACCGCAATTCTCAGCCGTCAAGATCGATGGCGCACGCGCATACGCCCGCGCCCGCGCTGGCGAGGATGTCGAGATAGCCGCCCGCCCGCTGCATGTGGACAGTTTGACGATGCTTGCGCGCCCGGATGAAGATCACGTGACGTTGAACCTCGTCTGCGGCAAGGGGGGCTATGTGCGTTCAATCGCGCGCGATCTCGGCGAAACGCTTGGATGCTTCGCTCATGTCCGCGAGTTACGGAGAATATGGTCGGGTCCGTTCGAAGTGACAGATGCTGTGACCCTCGATACAATCGAGGATCTTGCGAAAGACCGCGCACTCGACAGTCTCTTGCTGCCTTTGGAAACCGGTCTTTCGACTCTCCCCGAGTTGCGGTGCACGGCCGAAGCCGCAAGCAGGATCAGGCACGGCAACCCGGCCGAGGTTCTGACCTCGGATGCCGAATATGGGGAGGAGGCGTGGGCCTCCTGCGATGGCCAGCCTGTAGCTGTCGGCATATACCGGGCGGGTCTCTTGCACCCCACCCGGGTGTTCAACCTGCCCGACTAACCGGCCAGTTTCACCTTTCGCAGGTATGGCAAGACAGCTTCGAAACTGCCGAACTTCGCCTTAGCGTCCGCATCGCTGACCGAGGGCGGCACGATGACGTCCTGCCCCGTGACCCAGTTTGCGGGTGTTGCCACGCCCTGACCCGCGGAGGTCTGCAAGGCATCGAGCGCGCGGACAATCTCTCCGAAGTTCCGGCCAACAGTCATTGGATAGGTCATCGACAGCTTCAGCTGTTTGTCCGGCCCGATGATGAAGACCGACCGTACAGTGGCGCTGTCCGCTGGTGTCCGGCCATCGGGAAGGTACGCTTCGGCAGGCAGCATGTCGAACGCTTTGGACACTTCGAGCCCCTCGTCCGCGATGATTGGAAATCCGACTTCGGCTCCACCAACTTTCTCGATGTCACCGATCCACTTGCGATGGTCGTCGACACCATCGACTGAAACCCCAATGACTTTTGTGTTGCGCTTGGCCCATTCGTCAGCCAGTTGCGCTACGGCACCGAACTCCGTCGTGCAAACCGGCGTGAAATCCTTTGGGTGGCTGAACAGGATCGCCCAGCTGTCACCAATCCAGTCGTGAAACGTGATCTCCCCTTGATTGGTTTGGGCAGTGAAATCGGGAACGGTATCATTGATGCGCAGGGCCATGGTAAACCTCCTTCGGACTCGGCGATGGCTGAAAACCTAGGGAGTGCATTCGCACAGCGGTAGATCAGATCGCAACTTTGTGCGCCGCCAACGAAAAGAGGCGCGCCGATTGACCGCCGCGCCTCTTTTTCAGTCAAGGTGGGCGTGTCAGCCCGCGATCATTTCAGACTGGCGCACGATTACCTCGGCCTGCTTGATAGAGGCGATGTCCACAAGGCGCCCTTTGTAAACGGTCGCACCGGCCCCTTCTGCTTTGGCCTGTTCCATGGCGGCAAGGATTTCGCGCGCTTCAGTCACCGCTTCGTCAGAGGGCGTGAAAACCTCGTTCGCAAGCGCAACCTGCTTGGGATGGATGGCCCATTTGCCGACCATGCCAAGTGTCGCAGAGCGTTTGGCCTGCGCGACGAACCCGTCATCATCCGAGAAATCACCAAACGGACCATCCACCGGCAGCACGCCATGGGTCCGGCAGGCCGCGACAATGGCCGCCTGCGCCCAGTGCCACGGGTCTGACCAGTGCTTCACACCCTCGCGGATCATGTAGTAGTTTTCCTGCGTCCCGCCGATACCGGTGGTCTGCATGCCCATGCTGGCCGCGAAATCTGCGGCCCCCAGGCTCATCGCCTGCAGGCGCGGAGAGGCAGCTGCGATTTCCTCGACATGGGCGATACCGGCTGCGGATTCAATGATCACCTCGAAGCTGATCGGTTTGGTCCGGCCTTTGGCGGTCTCGATCGCCGTGACCAGCGCATCGACCGCGTAGATATCCGCCGCACACCCGACTTTCGGGATCATGATCTGATCAATCCGGTCGGATGCGTTTTCCAGAAGGTCAACGACGTCTCGATACCAGTAGGGCGTGTCCAACCCGTTGATCCGGACACTCAGGTACTTGCTGTTCCAATCCACATCACCAATGGCCTGAATGATGTTCTTGCGTGCCTCGGGCTTGTCATCAGGCGCGACGGAATCCTCCAGGTCCAGGTTGATCACATCTGCGGCTGACCCCGCCATCTTCTCGAAAATCGCAGGACGCGAGCCCGGACCGAACAACTGGCAACGATTTGGACGGGAGGGGGCCTGCGGTTGTATGCGGAAGCTCATCGGGGACTCCATAGAGTAAGGATATTTCGCGTTTGCCTACGCGCGGAGATAGAATATTGCGCATACGCCCGCAAGTGACATTTGCGCGCGCAGCATTGCATCCGCAGCGATCAGGCTGACGTTTTCGAGTTTCGACCTTCGGGCAGTTGGTCTTCGGGGAATCCCGCTTCCACCATCAACCGGTTCGAGGCGGCCTCAACGGTATCCTCCACTTCTGCCATGAAAGCATCGAGCGGTTGGCCCGGCGCAATCGGTGGCAAGAACTCCACCACTGCCAAACCGGGTTTGCGCAGAATACCATGACGCGGCCAGAAAACGCCGACGTTTGTCGCTGCTGGAATAACCTGCTGGTCCAGCTCGGAATAAAGCGCTCCGACACCAACCTTGTAGGTTTTGTAAGCGCCTGCGCCGACCCGCGTACCTTGTGGGTAAATCACCAGTTGGCCTTTTGGCGCGTCCGGGTCGAGCACGGCTGCGACCATGTCCTGCACCGCCTTTGCGCCCTTCCCGCGATCAACCGGGATGCAGCCGATACGCCCGACGTACCATCCGAAGATGGGCGCGTATCGCAACTCCTTCTTCATGACGAAGCGGGGGCGGGGAATGACCGACACAATCAAAAGAATATCGAAAAAGCTTTGGTGCTTGGCCGCAATGATCACTTCGCCTTGAGGTATCTCACCACGAATCTCGGACCTCAAGCCGACCATCCATGCCGCCGACCAGCGCACGTAACGGCAGTAGACCCTGTGGGCGATATAGGCCCCGTCGTCGCGCAGGAAGACAATCGGCAGGAAGAAGAGCGCCATCAACGCCATCATCAGGTACATTTGAGCGATGAAAAACAAAGACCTGATCCACTGCATCACGCCATCCTCCGCAACATCCGCAGCGCAGCAAAACGAGTTGCAACATAGGCCACGACAATCGCTGCAACGGGGATCATCGGAACGAAGAGCCAGCTTGCTCCTGAAAAGCCCAACCCATCAAAAATCGTTTCGGCGCCATGTCCGCTCGGCAACAACATCAGGGCGACGACAGCCGTTCCGGCACCAACCAGTGACCCAAGAAGCGCGCGCGTTGCAAAGCGACGTACAAAGGCACGGGCAATCGTGATATCCCGAGCGCCGACCAACCGGAGCACCCGGATGACCTGTGCATTTGCCGCCAGAGCCGAGTTTGCAGCAAGCGTGATCATCGCTGCCATCGCCCCTCCGATCAGCACGACCGCCACCAGACCGACGAGCCGCAAATGCTCTGCCGCGGCAACGAACGGACGGCGCCACCGCGTGTGGTCGTCCAATGCAGCCCCCGGAGCTTCGGCCGCAAGGCGCAACCGCAGGTTATCCGGATCGAAACCCTCTGCGGTTTCGAGCACTTCGATCAACCGGGGTATCGGCAATGTCTCAACTGGCAACGTCGTGCCAAACCATGGCGCGAGAAGCGCTTGTTGCTCTTCGGTGGTCAGAACCCGCGCTTCGGCCACGCCCGGCGTTGTTTCGAGCGCGGCAAGAACCGCGCGCGTTTGCGCTTCCACCTGGCCGGGTGGCGCTGACAGGCGCACCGTCGCTGTGCGGGCCATCGCATCCGACCAGCGCGTCGCCAGTTGTGAACTTGCCAGGGAAAGCGCAACGGCAAAAACTGCAAGAAATGCCATCGCTGCGGAGGTGAATAGCGTCAGGCGTGCCGTGAAACCTGAGGGCGGCACGATGTCGTTGATGCGCAGATCAATCGGAGTGCCGCTCACAGACCCGCTCCCGCCAGTTGCAACTCGCCGCCCGCCAACCGCATAACCCGAGTCGCAGTCTGGCTCTTGGCCTGTCGGATCAGCGCCAGGTCATGCGTCGCCAAAAGGATCGCCTTGCCCATCCGGTTCAATTCTACCAGCAGCGCAAGCAGACGTTGCGACATCTCCCAGTCGATGTTGCCGGTCGGTTCATCCGCCAGGATCACGTCCGGATCCATCATCACCGCACGCGCCAAAGCCGCGCGCTGGCGCTCGCCACCGGACAACTGTGCGGGCAGCGCATTGCGGTGGTCTGCCAAACCAACCCATTTCAGCAATTCGTCCAGATCACCTGTTGGCACCGGGCGCCCGCCCACGGTCAGCGGCAGCGCAATGTTGTCAGCCACGCTCAGATGTTCGAGAAACTGGCAATCCTGGTGCACCACACCGATGCGTTGTCGCGTCAGGGCCACCTGATCACGCCCCAGTTCGGCCGCTTGCCGCCCGAAAACCGTGACGTTTCCCTTCTCGGGGAGCAGGTCGAGATAGCAGAGCCGCATGAAGGTGGTTTTGCCGGCGCCGGATGGCCCGGTGAGAAAGTAGAAGTCACCCTCGTTCAAACTGAGGTTCACGTCCGAAAACAAACGCCGCTTGCCATAGCCAAATGCGACATGGGCCAATTCGATCATGAACGTGCACTCTCCTGATGATGCGCGGCTTTGTTACCCTTGCGTGTTGGCAGTTGCAATTGCGGCTCAAGACCGTGATCATGCTCTGGATCAAGTTATTGAGGAAACCGAACCCGAAAACGGGCGGGGTACGTCGACGGCATGCAACAAACTCGAACGGAGGCCGGTGTACGATGCGGCTGACATGCCCCAATTGCGGAGCACAGTATGAGGTTGCCGACAGCGCCATACCAGCGCGCGGTCGTGACGTTCAGTGCTCCAGCTGTGGGCATGCCTGGTTCGAACGTCCGTCTGACGCGGCTGTAGCCAAACCGGTGCTCCGACCCGCGCCCAAGCCGCCATCACTGGCTGCTGCAATGCGCGCGGGGCGTGAGCAGGACGACGAAGCCGAGGCAGACGCTCCGATCCAGACACCCGCAAAGCGCGAACTGGATCCTGCGGTTGCGGAGATACTCAGGGCAGAGGCCACACGGGAAGCCCGCGAACGGCGTCAGGAAGCCGGCGCAGCGTTCGAAGCACAACAAGAATTCGCTCTGGACCCGGAACCGGACCATGACAGCATGGACAGCCCCCCGACGGACGTCGCGGTGCACCCGACCGCAGCCCCGAAGAAACGCAGATCACAGGTTCCGAGACGCGATCTTCTGCCGGATATCGAAGAGATCAACTCCAGCCTGCGTGCGAAGTCGGTGTTGCGCGCAAGCGCCGCCGAGGCGCTGACCGAGGAAGAACTCGAAGAACGCGCGCGGCGAGGACGGGGGTTCCGCATGGGGTTCTCCAGCATCCTTCTGGTCGTGCTCTTTGCGCTTTTGTTGTACAGCTACGCCGACAGGATCGTTGTCGCAGCACCGGGCTTGCGAGCGCCTGTCGAAGTGTATGTGGACCAGATCAATGCATTGCGGCTATGGCTCGACGGGCAAATGGCCAACGGTGCGCGCGCGATTTCCGGGGTTTTGCAAGGCGCTGGAAACTGACAACCCGCTGAGGGTCAGAACCGTTCCAATAGCCGCTTGAGATAGTCGAGTTCAACGTCCGGACGGTCCTGCTCTCCAGAGCGACGGCGGATTTCATCCAACAACTCTTGCGCGCGGCGATACCGGTCTTCGCCCTGCAACATGTTCTCATCCGTACCGAGGCGGCCCTGATTTCCGGCCTCACGGCCAAGCGGGTCGCGTTGCGCATTCGGCGCATTGCCTTCGGCGCGGCCTTGCTGGCCGCCGGGCTGTTGCTGCTGCTGTTGCTGGGCCATTTGCTCGCCAAGGTTCTGCATGCCCTCGCGGATCGCATCCATCGCGTCGGACTGATTGTCCATCGCTTCCGCAAGATCACCCTGTTCCAGTGAGTCTGCAGCATCCTCCATCGAGCGGCCCGCGCGATCCAATGCATCGCGCGCGGCATCACCAAGTTCCGTTCCCTGTCCGGGCAGGTTTTCGGCCTGTTCACCGAGAAGATCGCGCAATTGCTCCTGCCGCTGCGCGAGCGTGTCCGCATCCGGCAGGCCGCCCTGACCTTGACCCGGTTGCTGATTTTGCCCTTGTCCGCCGGGTTGCTGACCCTGACCGAATTGTTGTCCTTGGCCCGGTTGCTGGCCCTGCCCGGGTTGGCCGGGTTGACCTTGCCCTTGCTGACCCTGACCCGGCTGCTGGCCGTTTTGGCCTTGCTGCTGGCCCTGTTGGCCCTGTTGCTGACCTTGCTGGTTCTGCAGATCACGAAACGCCTCGTCCGCAAGCTCTTGCTGTTGACGGAGGGTTTCCTGCAGGCCTTCCATGGCCTGTTCGCCTTGGCTTTGGCCTTGCTGGCCTTGCTGCCCCTGAGCCATCTGCATATTCTGCATCATCTGCATCATCTGATCGAGCAGGGCCTGAGCCTCGTCCATGCGGCCCTGTTCCATAAGCTCCTGCAGGCGGTCCATCATGTCCTGCATCTGATCCCCGGTGATTTCCTGCATGTCTTCGGGGTTCTGCTGGTTCTCGGCAAGGTTGCCGTTTTCCATGTCGCGCTGAAACTGCTCGGCCATCTCGCGCATCATGTCGCGCATTGCCTCGCGCAACTCCTGCATGAGCTGCTCGATCTCTTCCGGCGTCGCCCCATTCCGCATGGCCTCGGACAATTGTTCCTGCGCGCGGCGCAGGCGTTCCGACGCGTTCGCGAGATCGCCCTCTTCGAACTGAAGTGCGGCCTGCCAAAGTGCATCCGCGACCTCTTGTTGAAGTTCGGGGGTGACATCCGTCTCAATCCCGACAATCAGTTGCGACAGCGCCGTACGCAACATCAGATAGCCGGTCTCGTTGGTGATGAACCCTTCGGGAAGATGACTGATAGCCAGCAGAACCTGACTGACCCGCGTGGCGTTGTCCCGCGTCCACAGCAGATCACGCCGTTGTTCGACAAGCGCGCGGGCCATTGGGTCGAAGAACCGCCGTCCCGGCAACACCATTTGAAACGGCGCGGAACTTCCGGTTTGGCGCAGATCGTCCTCAGCGGTAAAGGTGATCGTCACCGGCAGGTTTGCCCATGGATGTTCGGAAAAGTTGTCGACCAGAACTTCGGTGAAATCCGAGCGATCCCCGGAGAGCGCCATCGGAATGTTAACCACCACATCTTCGCGTGGCTCAGGCTCCGCGCGAAGCCCGTAGATGCGTTCGACCTCCGGCAGATCGAGCCTGAGCGTCGCGTACCCGCCTGCCACAGCGTAATCATCAGTGGCCTGAAACGGCAGTTCCATTTCTCCCATCGCGTTTCGCGAGACTGCACCGACCACGGCAATGGCAGGTGGCGCGTCCGGCGTGACGAGCAGTTCGAATGTGCGCGGGACCTCTCCGCCGATGGTCAGGGCGCCGGTTCGGGTAGCGGTATATTCCTGCGCCGGCGCATCGGACCCTTCGGCAACCTGCGTGTCCGACACGCTTTCGGTGATCCGAATGCGGCCTTCGCCATCATAGAGCCGCAAGGTGATGCGACTGCCCTCCGGTATCTCAAGTTCGGCTTGCGAGATTTCGTTCAGATAAAGCCCGGGCTTGCCAGTGTACGCGGGCGGGTTGATCCACCCCTCCCATGCCGGACCGGTTGCCAATGCCTGACCACCCGGCGCCGCATCGCGCCCGAGATCACGAACCTGCCCGATGCCGCCGAACAGCAGCGCAATCGCAAGTGCGCAGGCCGCAACATACCGGAGCGCATAAGGATCACGCTCGGACAGGCGCAAATCCGGCGTAACAGCCTTGGCCCCTTTCGCGCGCTCCGCGACGCGGCGCAAATGTGCCTGCCAGACCGCTTGAGATGCCGAATCGCCAGACCCGATCGCCTGGGCATCAGACAAAGTTTCGATCGGTCGCCCGGGCAGCGTTTGGTCGAGCCGGGTTTCCGCCTCCGAACGGGTTGGCAATGCAAACCGTCGCAACCCCCAAAGAGCCGCCGCGCCGGCACTGGCCAGAGCGACGATGACGAAAGCCCAGAAGGCCTCGAGCGGCAATCCCAGAGGGGCAAGAAAGACAAAAACGGTCAGGGACAGCGCCATAACCGACCAAAGCGGCCAGAATGACCTGAAAACGCGTTCCGCGAACATGCCGACCTGGGTCAGTTTGCGAGGCATTTCAAGCGCTGCAAGCGCCGAAGTTTCAGTTGCTGCGGGACGGTGTTCCGAACGCGCCGCTGAGGGATCTGGCATAGGTCGGTCCTGACAGGCCGCGCGGGAGTGCGCTAGAGCCACGCCGGGATGGTATCGCGATTTATGATTTCGTCAAAGGTGGGCCTTTGGCGGATAACCGCGAATTGATCACCCTGAACCAGAACCTCGGGGATCAACGGGCGCGTGTTGTACTCCGACGACATGACAGCGCCGTAGGCTCCCGCTGACCGGAACGCCACCAGATCATCTTCGGATAACGGCACCATCTCCCGGGCTTTGGCGAATGTATCCCCACTTTCGCAAACCGGTCCGACGACGTCGTACTTGGTGTACTCGGTGCCCGCCGCCGGTTCGACCACCGGCACGATGTCGTGATACGCGCCATACATCGACGGGCGTACGAGGTCGTTCATCGCCCCGTCCAGAATCAGGAATTTGCGGTCTTCGCCCTGCTTCACGTAAATCACCCTGCTCACCATGATCCCGGCATTGCCCGAGATGAGACGTCCCGGTTCGATCTCTACCTCGCAGCCCAGGTCACCGACCGTACGCTGGATCAATGCACCGTAGTCGGTCGGCAGCGGCGGTGCCTCGTTCGTCCGCTCGTAGGGGATGCCAAGCCCACCGCCCAGATCAAGGCGCAAGATCTCGTGCCCGTCCTCGCGCAGGGCGCGCGTAAGGTCCGCAACCTTCCGGTACGCCAATTCGAAGGGCTCCAATTCCGTCAACTGGCTGCCGATATGCACATCGACCCCAACGACCTTCAGCCCCGGCAGGGCTGCGGCCTCGGCATAGACCTCCCGCGCGCGCGAGATCGGTACGCCAAACTTGTTCTCCGACTTGCCGGTCGAGATTTTCTCATGGGTCTTGGCGTCAACATCAGGATTGACTCGCACCGTGATCGGCGCATGCACGCCAAGGCTGACGGCCACGTCGGACAGCGCCCGCATCTCCGGTTCGGATTCAACGTTGAACTGGCGGATGCCGCCAATCAGCGCGGTGCGCATCTCCGCCCGCGTCTTGCCTACTCCGGAAAAGACGATCCTCTCTCCGGGCACACCTGCTGCCTTGGCCCGCGCGTATTCGCCGCCCGAGACGACATCCATCCCCGCGCCCAACCCAGCCAGCACCTTGAGGATGGCCTGATTGGAGTTCGACTTCATCGCAAAGCAGATCAGGTGCGGCCCCCAACTCAGCGCATCATCGAACAGCGTGAAGTGTCGCGTCAGGGTCGCGGTGGAATAGCAATAAAAGGGTGTGCCGACGAACGCCGCAACGTCGGGCAATGCCACGTCTTCGGCATGCAGAATGCCGTCGCGATACAGAAAATGATCCATCTCAGGTGCGTCTTTCGGAGCAACAGTCGAGGCGACTTAGCAGATCAAACGGGAAATGCAATTTGGAAGGTCACGACACTTCAGTCGCGCCCCCTCGAGCGCAAGAACAGGTAAAGTGGCAATCCACAACTGACCCCGATGCAATAGGTCGCGGGGACAGCGACAAGACCGATCCAGTTTTTCTGGCGTACGCTCTCGGCGATGATGAACACGGTCAACGCGATGGCGGCAATCGTCAGGTCCCACGTCAACCCTGTGGTCGACGCGTTGACGTACCATGCATCAATCAAACTCGAAAGGCCGGTGCCGGTTTCCCGCATGTAGCTTATGAACCAGTACATCGGATGCACTGTGCCCCAAACGGCCAGCAGCAGGTAAACACTTCTAAGCGGCGTGTACGGCCCCATCAGCGTTTGATCCCGATCCCAGCGGACCCGCTGATCGTCACGCCCGGCACAACTTGACGCTTCGGCTCTGGCTCCGGTGGTGTCGGAGGGCCGTCCACCCCACAAGCCGTCAGCGCGAGTGCCATCAGGATCGGCGCAAACCTCATGTCCTCAAGTCCTGTTTCCAGCGAGCGACCTGCTCTCGCACCCGGACCGGTGCGGTGCCGCCATAACTCGTCCGGCTCGCCACAGAGTTCTCAACCCCGAGCACAGTGAAGACGTCATCGGTAATCGCGTCATGCACAGATTGCATCTCCTCAAGGGACAGATCTGGCAGATCTACGCCCTTTCCTTCAGCCATCGCCACCAAGCTGCCCGTGATGTGATGTGCATCCCGGAAAGGCAAATTCAATGCCCGCACCAACCAGTCGGCAAGATCCGTTGCGGTGGAAAAGCCGGATCCCGCAGCCTCAGCCAATGCAGCCCGGTTCGCGGTCATGTCACGTACCATCCCTTCCATCGCCGCAAGGGCAAGCATCAGGTTGTCCGCCGCATCGAAGAGCTGTTCCTTGTCTTCCTGCATGTCTTTCGAATAGGCCAGCGGCAGTCCCTTCATCACCGTCATCAGAGCAACGTTGGCTCCGAAAATCCGCCCGATCTTGGCGCGGATCAACTCTGCCGCGTCGGGGTTTTTCTTCTGAGGCATGATCGACGATCCGGTGGAAAACCGGTCAGACAACGTCACGAACCGGAACTGGGCCGAGGACCAGATCACAAGTTCTTCGGCAAAGCGCGAAAGGTGCATGGCGGTTATCGACGCTGTGGAGAGGAACTCCAGTGCGAAGTCCCGGTCCGAAACCGCATCCAGCGAGTTCGCCGCAGGGCGATCGAACCCAAGCGCCTCTGCCGTCATGTGCCGGTCAATCGGAAAAGAGGTGCCCGCAAGTGCCGCGGCCCCAAGCGGACTCTCGTTCATCCGAGCTCGGGCGTCGCGCACTCGGCTCAGATCACGACCAAACATTTCAACATAGGCCATCATGTGGTGGCCCCATGTGACGGGTTGGGCGGTTTGAAGATGGGTGAAGCCCGGCATGACCCAATCCGCACCCGCCTCTGCCTGTGCGAGCAAGGCACGCATCAGCGCCCGCAGGCCAGCTTCGGCTGCATCCAGTTGATCCCGCACCCAAAGCTTGAAATCCGTGGCCACCTGATCGTTGCGTGAGCGGCCCGTGTGCAGGCGCCCTGCAGGCGCGCCGATCACCTCTTTCAGACGCGCCTCAACATTCATGTGAATGTCCTCCAACGCCCGGGAGAACTTAAACTCCCCCGCCTCTATTTCTGACAACACCGTGAGCAGGCCTTCTCGGATCGCTTCGGCGTCTTTAGTAGACAGGATACCTTGCTGGGCGAGCATCGCCGCATGGGCACGGGAGCCTTCGACATCTTGGCGCGCCAAGCGCTTGTCGAAATCAATGGATGCGTTGATCGCTTCCATGATGGCATCCGGGCCTGCTGCGAAACGGCCACCCCACATGGCGTTGGATTTGGTCTCGGTCATAACGGGCCCTCGGATTGGAGTACGCACGCAACATGCGCTTTCTTGTAACGGCTGTCCTATATCTGGGCCTCTCACTTGGTGCAAACGCGGATACCTTCGCGCTTGAAACTCTGCGGGACGGCGAAATGAAGAAACTGCAATTCCATGCAGAACCCGTGCCCGCCTCGGATATTCCCTTCGTCACCGATGAGGATGTCGAGAAAACGCTGGAAGCGTATGAAGGCAAGATCGTTGTGCTGAACTTCTGGGCGACGTGGTGTGGTCCGTGTCGACGTGAGATGCCATCGCTGGACAGGTTGAACCAGGCATTCCCGGAGGAAGACTTCGCAGTCGTGACTTTGGCCACCGGGCGAAACTCAGTCCATGGCATCAAGACGTTCTTCGCCGACGAAGGGGTCGAAACGCTGACCGAGTATCGCGACAGCAAAGACATGGCTATCGCCAAGGATATGGATGTGCCTGGCCTGCCGGTGACGGTGATCCTGAACCGCGAGGGCGACGAAATTGCGCGGCTTCTGGGCGACGCGGAATGGGACACCCCCTCCGCCAAGGCAATCGTCTCAGCCCTGCTGGCAACCTATTAGCGCGGCGACGGTTCTCGTGCGGGACAGGAAACCAGGTGGTCATTCACCATACCGGTTGCCTGCACGAAGGCGTAGACAATCGTCGGACCGCAGAACTTGAACCCGCGCGCCTTGAGGTCCTTGGACAGCGCGCGCGAGATCGGCGTCTCGGCAGGCACATCCGCCAGCGTCGCAAAACTGTTCCTGATCGGCGCGCCGCCAACAAAATCCCACAGATACGGCGAAAAACCCTGGTCCGCTTCGATCTCCAAGTATGCGCGGGCGTTTGTAATCGTTGCCTCGATCTTGCCTCGGTGGCGGACGATGCCGGGGTCTCGCAGCAACCGGTCGACTTCGGGCGGGCCCCAGGTTGCAATGTGTTCCGGGTGGAACCCTTCGAACGCAGCACGAAAGGCCTCTCGCTTGCGCAGGATTGTGATCCAGCTCAGCCCCGCCTGAAACCCGTCGAGGATCAGTTTTTCCCACAAGGCGCGCGGATCATAGTCCGGAACACCCCATTCGGTGTCATGATACGCCACATAAAGCGGGTCGGAACCACACCATCCACATCGCTCGCCCATTCAATGACCCCGCTTGGTTCATGGCTTCGTTCGGATTTTATTCAACACTAGAACAAATCGCGAAGATTCACGCGATCTTAAAAGATTCGGCGCCAGTGTCAGCCCAACGCGAAGGAGCTGCAAATGCCACCGATCCATAGGAACAAGGGACGCAAACCCGGCAACAAGACGCCGTTGAACGAAGCCGTTGCGCAACGCGACCGCAACACCATGAAGATGGTCGCCAACGCCGTGGCACGCAAGAATGTCCTTCTGGCATACCAGCCGGTCATGATGACCCGCAAGCGGGGGCGCCCGGCATTCTACGAGGGCTTGATCCGGGTGATGGACAACCGTGGTCGGATCATTCCAGCCCGCGAGTTCATAGAAACGGTCGAAAACCAGGAACTTGGGCGCCAACTGGATTGCCTCGCGCTGGAGATCGGGCTCGATACCCTGCGCCGGGTGCCCGGCCTTCGGCTGGCGATCAATATGTCCGCGCGGTCCATCGGGTATGAACCCTGGTCAAAGACCCTGCGCGATGGTTTGGCCGCAGATCCGACTGCCGCGGAACGTCTGATCCTTGAGATTACCGAGCAATCGGCGATGATCATGCCAGAGATCGTCACGGTCTTCATGAAAGAGCTTCAAAGACAAGGTATCTCGTTTGCGCTGGATGACTTTGGCGCCGGCTATACCTCTTTCCGCTACCTTCGGGACTTCTATTTCGACATCCTCAAGATCGACGGCCAGTTCGTTCGCAACATCGCCCACAGCGCAGACAACCAGGTCCTCGTTCAGGCCCTCGTCGACGTCGCTCGGCATTTCGATATGTTCACGGTCGCGGAGTCGGTGGAAACTGCCGATGATGTCGCGTTTCTGACTGCTGCGGGTGTGGACTGTCTGCAAGGATACCACTTCGCGGCACCGTCCACACGCCCCGGATGGCTCGAAAAAGCGGACCTGCGCAAAACAGCTTGAGACTGTCAAGGAAGGGACCAGTACCTTGCTGGCGATTCCCCTTGGTTTCGTCAGGCATGGCGGGTTTGCGCTGACAGCAAGGGTCGGATGCCTGTCACACAGACTTCCCGCGCGACTCGAAAAACGACTTCTTTACATAGGCTTCCAAGTTACCTGGGGTGGCTGAAATCACTTCGTAAATGCGACCATTTGGTGTGGTGACTGAGACACGATGTCAGTTGCCGCAATGATTTTCCCTCTCTAGACGAGATGTGTCACCAATTCGACGCGCTCTTTTTGTCCTAAGCGATCGGGCGTGCGCAGGAATTCAGAGGGAGAATTCATCCGATGACCAACGTCGTAATCGCATCCGCAGCGCGCACCGCAGTGGGCAGTTTCAGCGGTTCTTTCGCAAACACGCCTGCACATGATCTTGGCGCAACCGTCCTTGAAGCTCTGGTAGAGCGCGCAGGCATCTACAAGGCCGACGTGTCTGAAACCATTCTTGGCCAGGTCCTCACCGGTGGTCAGGGTCAGAACCCCGCACGCCAGGCACACGTGAACGCCGGTTTGCCGATCGAGTCAGCCGCTTGGGGTCTCAACCAGGTTTGTGGCTCGGGCTTGCGGGCTGTCGCCCTTGCCGCCCAGCACATTCAACTGGGCGACGCCGCGATCGTTTGCGCAGGCGGTCAGGAGAACATGTCCATGAGCCCGCACGTGGCCAACCTGCGCGCAGGTCACAAGATGGGCGACATGAAATTTATCGACTCCATGATCCGCGATGGCCTTTGGGATGCGTTCAACGGCTACCACATGGGCCAGACCGCCGAGAATGTCGCCGAGAAATGGCAGATCAGCCGAGAGATGCAGGACGAGTTCGCGGTGGGCAGCCAGAACAAGGCCGAAGCCGCGCAGAAGGCGGGCAAATTTGATGAAGAGGTCGTGCCCTTCACCGTGAAGACCCGCAAAGGCGACATCGTTGTCGACAAGGACGAATACATTCGTCACGGCGCAACGCTCGAGAACATGCAAAAATTGCGCCCGGCATTCACCAAGGATGGCTCGGTCACCGCGGCGAACGCATCGGGGCTCAACGACGGGGCCGCGGGTGCCTTGCTGATGAGCGCTGACGAAGCCGAAAAACGCGGCATTGAACCCCTCGCGCGGATCGCGTCCTACGCCACCGCAGGCCTCGATCCGTCGATCATGGGCGTTGGGCCGATCTATGCCTCTCGCAAGGCACTTGAGAAGGCGGGCTGGAAAGTCGACGACCTGGACCTTGTGGAGGCGAACGAAGCCTTCGCTGCCCAGGCGTGCGCCGTGAACAAGGACATGGGATGGGACCCGTCAATCGTGAACGTGAACGGCGGCGCGATTGCAATCGGCCACCCGATCGGCGCGTCTGGAGCGCGCGTCCTGAATACACTGCTGTTCGAGATGAAGCGTCGCGATGCCAAGAAGGGCCTTGCAACGCTGTGTATCGGTGGCGGTATGGGCGTCGCTCTCTGCGTCGAACGCCCCTGACCTGAACTCAAAGGGCGGCCCGCTGGCCGCCCTTGTCCATTTCACCGGGATCATCCGCAAACACAGCTGCCCGGTCGAACAAAAACAAGCATCCGAAGGAGGATAATCATGGGACGTGTAGCACTTGTGACCGGCGGCTCGCGCGGGATCGGCGAGGCCATCTCCAAGAAATTGCTGGCGGACGGTTTCACTGTCGCGGCAACCTACGCAGGCAACGATGAAAAGGCCGCTGCCTTTACCGAAGCCACAGGCATCAAGACCTACAAGTGGAATGTTGCTGACTACGACTCCAGCAAGGCGGGCATCGCGCAGGTAGAAGCCGACCTCGGCCCGATTGAAGTGGTCGTTGCAAATGCGGGCATCACCCGCGATGCGCCGTTCCACAAGATGACGCCCGAGCAGTGGAAAGAAGTGATCGATACGAACCTTACGGGCGTATTCAACACCATCCACCCCGTCTGGCCCGGGATGCGGGAACGCAAGTTCGGCCGGATTGTGGTCATTTCTTCGATCAACGGTCAGAAAGGCCAGTTTGCGCAAGTGAACTACGCCGCGACCAAAGCGGGTGATCTGGGCATCATCAAATCCCTCGCGCAGGAAGGCGCGCGCGCAGGCATCACGGCAAACGCGGTCTGCCCCGGCTACATTGCCACGGAAATGGTCATGGCAATCCCTGAAAAAGTGCGTGAGTCGATCATTGCCGGAATCCCGGTTGGCCGCCTTGGCGAACCTGAAGAAATCGCACGCTGCGTGGCCTTTCTGGCCTCTGACGATGCAGGTTTCATTTCAGGCTCCACCATTTCGGCGAACGGCGCGCAATTCTTCGTCTGACAACCCGATGAGCAAGACGGGCCGGCCCCTGTGCACGGGGACCGGCCCTTTTTCATGCCGTAACGTCCTTGCGTGGACGAGCGGCAAGAAAGGCGCGGAGGGACAAAATGACATCGCGGAACGCCTGTGCACGGGCCTGACGCCCGCGGTCCAGAGCTTCCTGCATAGTGATGTGACCATTTTCCGGGATCATGATCTTTCCTTTCAGTTTTGATTTTTTCAATTGAAATGAATATCGGTCTGCGCCATTAAACTTACAAACGAGACTTTCTGGAGCTTCAGATAAGTTTTTCTTGAATGAATGACGCCCGTCTTCCACCCCTGACCGCCCTGCGGGCATTCGAAGCCGCAGCACGACACCTCAGTTTCTCGCAAGCCGCGGCAGAACTGAACGTGACGCCGGCGGCGCTCAGCTTTCAGATCAAATCCCTCGAAGAGCATTTGGGAGCGCCGGTTTTCCGACGACTGAACCGGGCCGTCGAACTTACGGACGCCGGAAGAACGTTGGCCCCCGGCTGCAGCAGCGGTTTTTCCGAGTTGTCGCGGGCCTGGACCGCCACAAAACGCGGGCTCGACACAACATCCTTAACCGTCACCGCAGGTCCGGCCTTCACGGCAAAATGGCTGGCCCCTCGCCTTTTCGACTTCGCGCAGAAGCACCCAGATATTGATCTGCGGTTCTCTGCAAGCCTGCGTCTTATGGATTTCGAACGAGATGGGATCGATGTTGCGATCCGATTTGGCATGGGCGGCGAAGACAAAGGGCTCTTCTCACGAGTGCTGATCAAGGAGTGGCTCAGCCCCATGGTTGCCCCTTCCCTCGCCTCCAAACTCAAGACCCCATCCGATCTGGCGCGGGAAACGCTGCTTGATGATGACAACTTGCAGTTTGTCCAACCGCCTGCGGATTGGGCGGCGTGGTTTCGCGCGGCAGGTGTTACAGACCCGCCGCGCATTTTGCCAAGGTTTTCGCAAGCGGATCACGCAATCGATGCAGCAGAGGCAGGCGCCGGAGCAGTCCTCGGGCGTATCTCGCTCACGGCAGGGGCGTTGCGCGACGGAAGACTTGTCATGCCGTTTCCGATTGCGATTACCACGCAAGCGCATTACCGCGTGCTCTGCCCCGAGGGTATGGAGGCCAAGCCGCAAGTCGCTGCCTTTTTGGAGTGGATCACATCAGCGGTGTCGGGCACTACCGACGTTGCACGCGATGTTCGCTTTGTCTCCGCCGAGGACATCGCGGAGCGATAGATTGATTTCGGAAGGGTGGCGCGGCGCAAATCCTCCCCAGGTTTGCAGCCGCGCCGAAAGCATCAAGCGGTTTGCAAACGCTCGATTTCTTCTTTGATCCGAAGCTTCTGCTTCTTGAGGCTCGCCAGAGCCAGGCTGTCTGTTCCCGCGTGTCGCTGTGCAGCGTCCACTTGTGCGGATAGGTGTTGGTGTTTCCTGCGGAGTTCCTGAATATGCGAACTCAACGACATGGCCTACCTCCTGTATATGTGGACAGTTCCAACAGTCCAGCACAGGATGCGAGTCGTGTCACGAAAAACCGTTGCCGCAATGCCGCATCAGGTTAACCCGTGGCGTTGTGCAAATCGAGCGCGGCGCCCTCTCGCAAAATGCGCGCCGCAGCGGAGGTAAAATCGTCCCCATCCTCGGAATGTGACGAGCCTTCGTGCAGGATAAAGGGAGGCAACAATATCAATGGGCCTCTCCCTTCCTTTATCCCCTGCACGAGAACGCGCTTGGCAGGCCGCCCGCGCCTTGCCGACAGTGGTAGCACCCGCAGCGTGCCGATCACCTCGGGCAACCCCGCAAGAACCTGTCGCAACCGATCCGCGCGAACGATCACGGTCAGGCTTCCTTTGGGGCGGACCCTCCGAGCAGCCGCATCGAGCCATTCGGCCAGATCGGACCGATCCCGGAGCGCGATGTCGCGCCCAACGTCCGCAGCGGGGGTCCCGGCCACTTCGGAAAAATAGGGCGGGTTCAGCATCACATGGTGAAAGCTGCGCGCCTTGATTTCCGCTGGCATTGCGTGAACGTCGCCTTCGACCACCTCGAGTGCAAGGCCACTCTCGCGGGCATTCTGACGCGCGAGGGCCGCATACTGGGGTTGCATCTCCAGCCCCACGCCGGCGGCGCCACAGCGATAAGCCAGACACAGGGCAGCGGTTCCCACGCCGCACCCGAGTTCCAGAAAATCCTCGGATGCGCGCACAGGCACCGCCGCAGCCATCAGCACCGGATCGGTACCAGCACGGTATCCGCCACGCGGTTGCCAAAGGCGCAGTCGACCGCCAAGGAACCGGTCGTGGGTCAGCGCGGCGTCTGCTGTCATCTGTCTTCGGTCACAGGGATCTCATGATCGACCATCACCGCGCGCGCCCGGAAGAGATCGCGCTGATGAACCATCAGCCGCCGCGGCAAAACGCCGATCGACCCCTCGAGAACGCTCATGTGGACGTCCATCTGGAAGCAGTCTATATCCTCGCCCTGCAGCAGTGCAGAGGCGAACGCGATCAAAGTCGGATCGTTTGTGCGCAGCAGCTCTCTCATGACCGAGAGTTAAGGACAGGGTGGCTCGGATGTCGAGCCGATTGACGGAGCCGTGATGAGTTTGGACCAAACCGCCGCTACCAAGCCGCATGAACAACTGGCCAGCTATCTGGCCACGGATATGGACGCTGTAAATGTCCTGATCCGCGAGCGGATGGCCTCCGACCATGCCCCCCGCATTCCGGAAGTCACCGCGCACCTGGTGGAGGCGGGCGGCAAACGCCTGCGTCCCATGCTGACACTCGCCGCAGCGCGGCTTTGTGGCTATGAAGGCGTTTTCCATCAGTATCTTGCCGCGACGGTCGAGTTTATCCACACCGCAACGCTTCTGCATGACGATGTCGTGGATGAAAGCGGTCAGCGCCGCGGCCGCCCCACGGCGAACCTGTTGTGGGACAACAAGTCCAGTGTTCTGGTTGGCGACTATCTATTCGCACGGTCGTTTCAACTTATGGTGGCGACAGGGTCGCTTCGGGTGCTCGACATTCTATCGAATGCATCGGCGACCATCGCGGAAGGCGAGGTTCTGCAGCTGACTGCCGCGCAAGACCTCGCAACGAACGAAGACATCTACCTGAAGGTTGTGCGGGGCAAGACGGCGGCGCTCTTTTCGGCCGCGACAGAGGTGGGCGGTGTGATTGCGCAGGCTGACGAGACGGTCGTTCAAGCGCTGTTCACCTACGGGGACGCTCTCGGGGTGAGCTTTCAGATCGTAGACGACCTGTTGGACTATGGGGGCAGCGGCGGCGCGATCGGCAAGAATATCGGCGATGACTTCCGCGAGCGGAAGCTGACCCTGCCCCTGATCAAGGCCGTTGCAAAAGCGAACTCAGAAGAGCGCCAGTTCTGGGAGCGCGTGATCGAAAAAGGTGACCAGCGGGACGGCGACTTGGAGCACGCGATAACGCTTTTGCACAAGCACGACGCGCTGGAGGCAACACGTGCGGAGGCGATGGCTTGGGCCGCCAAAGCCAAGGCTTCGCTGGATACCGTTCCGGAGCACGACCTGACAACGATGTTGCGAGACTTGGCAGACTACGTTGTGGCCCGGCTGAACTAGGCAAGTCAGCCGGTCGGCATGTTCTGTTGAAGTCTGGGCATTGCGAGTTCGGCGCAATTGCCGAGCCATGTCGCGCGCACCCACCAGGCGGGGAAGGATGCATGTATCGCCTGTGCCGCAGCCCGGGTCGCATCCGCAGTAGGAAACAAACCAAAACAGGTCGCTCCGGATCCGGACATGCGCGCAAGCTGGCAACCGCTTGTTCCACGCAGAACCCGCAGCACGTCTTCGATCACAGGTTGCAAAGCAATCGCCGCGGCTTCGAGGTCATTGCGTTGCAGGGCAAGCCACGAGATTGCCTCCCTTGCGGTTTCGAATTGCGGAGCTGCCGCTGGCATTGGCGGGTTCTCCCGTGTCTGAAGGCGCGCAAACACATCTGGCGTGGCAACAGGAACGCGCGGGTTAACCAGAACTGCGTGCAGGGCGGGAAGTTTGGCAAAGGACAACGACTCACCGATCCCACGGGCCCGCAACGGAGCGGCCGCAAGGCACATTGGTACATCCGCTCCGAGGGCGATGATATCCTGTGCGAGCGGTGTAAGTTCAGCATCCGTCATGTCCGGAAGCGTCGCCAATCCCGGCGCGTCGGCAAAAGCCAACATGCCGCGCAAGGCGGCAGCAGCATCCGAAGAGCCGCCGCCGATGCCGGACGCTGCTGGCAGATGCTTGACGAGCGTCAACGCGGCTCCTGTATCACCGGCCACCAGTGCTGCCGCGCGCAGCGCCAGATTATCCATGTCCGCAGGCACCCCGTCCGCCTCCGGCCCTTCGATCGTCAGCGACAGAACGTTGCCCGCGGCAATCTGGAGTTGGTCCCCGACAGGCGCAAACGCGACAAGACTATCCAGAAGATGGTACCCGTCACCCCGGCGGCCCGTCACATGCAGTGTCAGATTGACCTTGGCAGGGGCGAGGACGCTAACCCTCTTCATTCGCGACGGAGACCGGCTCTTCGCCTTCTTCGATCAGAACCTGATCCAGTCCAACATCCAGTTTTCGCCGAATACGCTCTGCTTCTTCGGGTTCGGGGTCGAAGGACAGGGCACGGCGCCACTGAAACTCTGCTTCCAACTTGCGCCCGACAGCATAATAGACGTCGCCCAGATGGTCGTTGATAATCGGATCAAGCGGTTCCAGTTCAACCGCCTTTTCCATGGGCGCGACCGCTTCCTCGAAACGGCCCAGTCGATACAGGCCCCACCCAAGGCTGTCCGTGATGTACCCATTGTCCGGACGTGCAGCGACGGCTTCTTCGATCATACCCATCGCTTCGTCAAAGTTGGTGCCAAGTTCCAGAAATGAATACCCGAGGTAATTCAGGACCATCGGTTGGCCTGGGTTCAACTCAAGCGCCTTGCGCAAATCGCTTTCCGCCGCGTCCCAGTCGTCGATCCGTTCGTGGGCGATCCCGCGCGCATAGTACAGAACCCAATCACGAGGGCTTTCCGCGCTGATCATCGCGATGGCTTGGTCATAAGCGTCGGCAGACTCTTCAAACCGCTCCATCCGGCGCAACGCGTCACCCAGGGCGGTGTGCACGAACCCGACATCGCTGTGGGTTTCGGTCAATTGTCGCAGCACTTCGATTGCGGCATCACCCTTGTCATCTGCGCGAAGCACATTGGCCCGACCGATTTCGGCGGTCAGGAAAGCTGGGTCATCCCGCGGCACCTTGTCGTAAGCCTTGTTCGCAAGATCGTATTGCTCCAGCTCTTCGAGCAATTCAGCCGCCAAGAGAATGGCATCCACATGCCCCGGAGAAATGTGCTGCGCGACCCGCGCATACAACAGCGTGAACGCATCGGCGGCCTGTCCGCTCAGCGCCATGGCAACCGTGTAGAACACTTCTGCATAACCAGCCTGTGGTGTCGGCGCGATGTCAAACGGCACAGGTGTTTCCGATGCGAGGTCCGCAATCAGGCCGCGCAGACGCGGGTCTTCGGTTCCGAGGCTTTCGGCAATCAGCAGGCTCGCTTCATCGAACCGACCAAGCTGGCTCATCACTTGCGCGTGGGCCAGAATCCCGCGTCGTGTGAAAAACGCAGCCTCGCCGCCATCCGCGGACAAAAGAGCGTCCGCGCCCTCAAAATCCCCGACCTGCGCGAGGGCCAGCGCCTTGTGATAGGTCCCGAACCCCTGCAGCCGCCGATCTTCGATCAACGCATCGAACGCTGCAAACGCTTCGTCCGTTTCACCGCGGTCCAGCGCACGCCATGCCTCTATCAGGCCATCCGCCGCAGGCCCGACGGAGGGAAGCTCGGCATCAATGTCGCCCTCCGGACCCAGCGTGTCAGCAGCCAGGACGAGCGAGGCGACCTGATTGCGCGGGTCGAGGTCGATCAGTTTCAACGCAATTGGATACGCTTGCGCAATATCGCCCATACCCAGAAACGCCAACGCCGCACTTTCCATGAGCACCGGGTTGTCGCGGTCCCGCATCAAGGCGCGCGCGAAATATCGCGCAGCCTCCTGATAATCCGAGGCGATGCTCGCCTGCCGACCGGCCAGATAGGCTCCGGCCAGACCGTCCGCCGCTGCGGGCAGCCCGGTGGCGCCGGTCGCGGCGGCCAGTATAAATCCGAGGGCGAAGCGCGCCTGTCTCAGCATGAAGGACCCTTTCGGTGCGTGAGCTTCGCAAAAAGGTAGCCCCCGGCCGACCGTAACGCAATGCGGCGCGCCCGAATGGACGCGCCGCCAACGTACGTTTCACGCGAAATTCACTCACATATTCGGATAATTCGGCCCTTCGCCACCCTGAGGCGTGGTCCAGGTGATATTCTGAGCCGGGTCTTTGATATCGCAGGTCTTGCAGTGCACGCAGTTCTGAAAGTTGATCACAAACCGTGTCGGCTTGTTTTCTTCCTGCACGAACTCGTAAACGCCGGCCGGACAGTAGCGCGACGAGGGACCCGCGTAATCTGACCAGTCAACACTGATTGCCTTGGCCGGATCGGCGAGTTGCAAGTGGGCTGGTTGTTGCTCTTCATGATTGGTGAAAGAGAACGAGACATTTGTCAGACGGTCGAAACTCAAGACGCCATCCGGCTTCGGATAGTCAATGGGCTCGAATGCCGACGCTTTGCCAGTTGCCTCGGCGTCGGATTTTCCATGTTTGAGTGTTCCGAAGATCGAAAAGCCCGCTGTGTTGGTCCACATGTCGAACCCGCCAAGCATCAGGGACGCCGTCAGCCCGTATTTGGACCAGAGCGGCTTGACGTTGCGGACACGCTTGAGGTCCTTGCCAACAGGCCCGTCGCGAAGTTCCGCTTCATAGGATTTCAACTCGTCGCTAGACCGCCCGGCCTTGATCGCCTCAAATGCAGCCTCTGCCGCTGCCTTGCCGGACAGCATCGCGTTATGATTGCCCTTGATCCGAGGCACGTTCACGAGGCCCACCGAGCAGCCCAGCAAAGCGCCGCCGGGAAAAACCGATTTGGGCATGGACTGGTATCCGCCCTCCGAGATGGCACGCGCGCCATATGCGACCCGCTTGCCGCCCTTCAAGAGCTCCGCAACCATCGGGTGATGCTTGAAACGCTGAAATTCCATGTAGGGGAAGAAGTGCGGATTCTGGTAATTCAAGTGCACCACGAACCCAACATAAACCTGATTGTTATCAAGGTGATAAATGAATGAACCACCCCCGGCATTGGACCCGAGCGGCCATCCCATCGTGTGCGTGACCGACCCTTCGCGGTGTTTTGCCGGATCGACCTCCCAGATTTCTTTCATGCCGAGTCCGTATTTCTGCGGCTCGCGCCCCATCGACAGGTCATACTTCTCTATCACCTGCTTGCTGAGCGAACCGCGTACACCTTCGCCGAGGAAGACATACTTGCCGTGCAGCTCCATACCCGGTTCATAGGCGTCGCCTGGGGTACCATCGGGGTTCTTGCCAAACTCGCCCGCGACAACCCCTTTGACCTCTCCCTTGTCACCGTACACCAGCTCTGAACAGGCCATGCCGGGGAAGACCTCCACGCCCAGTTCCTCGGCCTGTTCCGCCATCCAGCGACAGACATTGCCCATCGAGACGATGTAATTCCCATGGTTGTTCATAAGGGGCGGCATCGGGAAATTGGGGATGCGTACCTGGCCCGCTTCGCCCAGCATGTAGAACTTGTCATCCTTGACCGGAACGGTGATCGGCGCGCCCTTGTCTTTCCAGTCGGGGATCAGTGCATCGATACCAACCGGGTCGAGCACGGCACCCGACAGGATATGTGCGCCAACCTCTGAACCCTTCTCCAGCACCACGACATTCAGATCGGCGTCGAGCTGTTTCAATCGGATCGCTGCACTCAGGCCAGCAGGGCCTGCACCCACGATCACGACATCGTATTCCATGGCTTCGCGTGTCACTTCGGTCATTCGGTCTCACTCGGCTTTGGCTCGGAGCCGGGCGGAATCCCGGCGGGAGGCTGTCTACAAAATCCGGCACACAGGTAACGGTGCGCGCTCAAGGGGTCAATTGTGTCGCCACGGCGCCCCGGCAACTGTCGCAACGTCGCAGAAAATTCTGGGCCTTGCGGCGGGCGACGGCATCATTAAGGTCAGGTCTTCAGGTGTGACGCTCTCGTCAGAGGAAAGACAAATGGACAAGATCCCGATGACCCAGAAAGGTCACGCGGCGCTGGATGCAGAACTCAAGACGCTGAAAAGCGTGGAGCGGCCCGCCGTGATCAAGGCGATTGCGGAAGCACGCGAACATGGCGACCTGTCGGAGAATGCCGAGTACCACGCAGCGCGCGAAAAGCAGAGCTTTATCGAGGGCCGGATCAAGGAGCTTGAGGCCATGCTGTCGCTTGCGCAGGTCATCAATCCGGCAACCCTGTCAGGTCCGATCAAGTTCGGAGCCACAATCACCATTGTGGATGAGGACACGGACGAAGAGAAAACCTATCAGATTGTGGGCGAAGCCGAAGCGGACATCGAGAAAGGGCTTCTGAACCTGAAATCACCCATCGCACGCGCGTTGATCGGCAAGGATGAGGGCGACAGCGTCGATGTCCGTACACCCGGTGGCGTTAAGTCTTACGAAATCCTCGAAATCGAGTACAAGTAGGCGAACCGCATCAGGACAGGCCTCAGGATGCCAGACCAGAAAGAACCCTCTGCGCGTCTCGACCTCGCGTCTCTTGCGCCTGCGCAATCAAAGCCCGCGATCACCGCGATTGAAGTCATTGCGCTCAGCCTGAGCCTGCTGTGGCTCATCGCGATCCTGTTTTTGTTCTTCACTCTCGACCTCGGTGAAAGTCTTGCGCAATCTGGGGGCACCGGGCTGGGCATGATCATGATCCTGCTGGCAGTTTTCCTGCCCATTGCGCTGATCTGGGTAGCGGCCTCGGTGGCCCGCACAGCCCGCGTCATGCGGGACGAGGCGGACCGTCTGCAAGGCGCTATCGCTGCGATGCGCGAAACAGTCGTCGAACAGAACCGCTCTGCCAGCCGCGGCGTGAAGCCCGAGGTCGAAAAGAAGATTGATGAGATCGCGCAAGTGGCAAAACACACCGAAACCGCGCTTGTCAGCTTTGCCAGTCGACGCGGGATGGACATGCCCGTGTCTGAACGCAAGGCGGCCTTGCCGACGCCTCCGCGGGCGCCGGGTCAGACAGAGGATCAGACATCTCTGGCGCTTGGCGTCCCGTCGGAGGATCTGCGTGAGCCGATCTCCGTATCAGAGTTCATCCGCGCCGCGAATTTTCCGGAAACCACCGAGGATCGCGAGGGCTTTCGTGCCCTGCGGCTTGCCCTCGAGGATCGCAATGTCGGCCCCTTGATCCGGTCGGCGCAGGATATGCTGACGCTGATGTCCGAGGATGGAATCTACATGGACGACCTGCGCCCGGATCGCGCCAAACCCGAAGTCTGGCGGCGGTTTGCAGAAGGCGAACGCGGACGCGCGGTTTCGGCGCTGGGGGGCATACGCGACCGGTCCTGCCTTGCGCTGACGGCCGCGCGCATGAAAAGCGATCCCATTTTTCGCGATACAGCGCATCACTTCCTGCGTCACTTCGACAAGACTTTCGCGGCTTTTGCGGAACAGGCCAGTGACGAGGAGATCGCGAAACTGGCCGAAACCCGCTCCGCACGCGCTTTCATGCTACTGGGCCGTGTGACGCGCACCTTCGAATAGCAGGTCTTGCAGCGGGTTTCCGGATGGCCTAGCGGTTGCCCCGAGGTCCAAGATGTCGCTTTCAAACCATTTCTGGGCAGGCGTTCGTGCCGGTGCCCCATTCCTTCTGGTTGTCGTCCCATTCGGGATGCTTTTCGGCGTGGTCGGCACCGAAGCCGGACTCGATCTGGCGCAGGTGATGGGGTTCTCTGTTCTTGTCATCGCCGGGGCCGCACAGTTCACCGCGGTGCAACTGATGACGGAACAGGCCCCGGTGATCGTGGTTCTGGCATCCGCCCTCGCGGTCAATCTGCGCATGGCGATGTATTCTGCCGCGATAGCCCCGCATCTGGGTACGCGCGTCGGGTGGCAAAAGGTTCTGGCAGCCTACTTCATGGTCGACCAGACCTTTGCCGTCTCCAGTCAACAGTTTGATGAAAACCCTGAGATGAGTGCGGATCAAAAGTTCGCGTTCTTCATAGGTACGCTGTGCCCGGTCTGCCTGCCCTGGTACGGTGCAACCTGGATCGGGGCCGTGGTGGGAACACGCATCCCACAGGATTTCGCGCTCGACTTTGCGATTCCCATTACGTTTCTGGCATTGATAGGACCGGCTCTGCGCAGCCTGCCCCACGTAGCCGCCGCAGTGACAGCGGTTATTGGCGCACTGGTCTTTGTCAACCTGCCCTTCAGCCTGGGGACGATTGTCGCGGCGTTGATCGCGATCCTGGTTGGAGCGCGCGTGGAACTTTGGCAAACACGAACGGCGCGGGCATGATCGAACTATCTGCGCCAACGATCTGGATGATCATCGTGTTTCTCGGCATTGGAACGCTCGGATTGCGCTACAGCTTTCTGGGCGCCTTGGGTGGACGGGATTTGCCGGAATGGGTGCTGAGGCATCTGCGGTATACGGCTGTCGGGGTGTTGCCGGCGCTGATCGCCCCTCTGGTGGTCTGGCCGGAGGCGACCAACGGCGCGATCGATCCGGCACGCCTTGCGGCAGCCGCTGTAACGCTTGCTGTGGGTGTCTGGTCAAAAAACGCCCTGCTCTCAATCCTATGCGGGGCGGTCACATTGTTCGGCGCTTTGGCCCTGTTGGGGTAACAAACCGGCGCGTTTCGTTGTGCAAATACGTTTCGCAGCCTATCTTTGTTCAAGCTTAACGTGGACTTTCCCAGCGATGCGATTTCTTACGCGTAGCCTGATCGGTCTTGCCCTGCTCGGCCTCACACTGGGGCTGATCGGGTACGGAGTGCTCAACCTGCAATCTGCACTGGCAGATCGCGCCGCCCGCGAAGCCGCTCCGCGCAGCGAGCGAGAGCGCGTTTATGCAGCGCCTGTCCAACGCATCACCCCACAAGAGATTACCCCCAAACTCATCGCTTACGGGGAGTTGCGCAGTCTCCGCGAACTGGAGCTGAGGGCCCCCACCAGCGGTTGGATCGAAGAAGCGCACCCCGCCTTTCGGGAGGGCCGCTCGATTGCTGCCGGAGACGTTGTTGTCCGTATCGACCCCGCAGATGCAGAAACGCAACTGGCCACGGCGCGTGCCGACCTTGAGGATGCCGAGAACGAGTTGATCGATGCGGAGCGCGCGTATCTGCTCGCGCAGGACGAATTGGCTTCGGCGACGTCTCAGGCGGATCTGCGATCTCAGGCACTCGCCCGTCAGATTGACCTGCGCGATCGTGGCTTCGGATCTGATGCTTCCGTAGAAACTGCAGCATTGGCGGAAGCCGCAATCAACCAAACAGTTTTCTCACGCCGTCAGGCCGTGGCCGATGCCGAAGCGCGGATCGAGCAAGCCGGTACAGACCTGTCCCGCCGTCGGATCGATCTTGCAGAGGCGGAGAGGCTTTTGTCGGAAACGGTGGTTCGTGCCCCGTTCGACGGGGCCTTTACCGAGGTCGTGGCGGAAACCGGAACACGGGTGGCAGAGAACGAGCGGCTCGCGACCCTGATTGATCCAGACCTTCTGGAGGCAAGCTTCCGCATCGCCTCGGCCCAGTATCTGCGCTTGCTGGACGACCGTGGCGTGCTCTTGCCAACGGAAGTCACGGTCTCGCTGGATGTTCAGGGATCGCAGATCGTCACACAAGGCACGCTGACCGGAGTTGCCGCGCAGGTGGCCGACGGCCAGACAGGGCGACAGCTCTTCGCGACACTTGCGACAAGCCGTGGATTCCAGCCCGGCGATTTCGTCACCATCACGGTCAGTGAGCCGCCGTTGGCGAACGTGGCGCAGCTGCCAGCCAGCGCCTTGACGCCCGACAGTTACGTCATGGTCCTTGGCGAGGATGACCGCCTCCGGCAGATGCAGGTGTCCTTGCTGCGGCGTATCGGGGACGAGGTCTTGATAGACGCTGCGGCTTTGGACGGCCTCGAAATCGTGACACAGCTGACCCCGCTGCTTGGCGCGGGTATCAAGATCCGCCCGATCCGACCCTTGGCGGAAACGGCACAAGCTGCTCCGGGCGATCAGGCCAGCGCCGTACCGATGATCACGCTCGACGCAGCGCGCCGTGCCGAGCTGGTTTCGATTGTCGAGGCAAGCACGCAGTTGCAGCAACCAGCGAAAGACCGTTTTCTCGTGCGGCTCCGTGCAGAGCAAGTACCCGCTGAACTGATCACTCGGATTGAAGCACGAGAAGGCGGATAACGCGGTGCTCGGCGGTCTTCTGTCTTACTTTACCCGACACCGCACCGCCGCGAACTTGCTGCTGCTCTTGTCGATTGGCATGGGAGCAGCCCTCGCGCCGCAAATGCGCGCCCAGTTCTTCCCTGACGTTGTCACTGACGAGGTTGACATCACCGTCAACTGGGATGGGGCCGGACCGGAAGATGTCGATACCGCGATCATCGAAGTCCTCGAAGCGGACCTTTTGGCCGTGGACGGTGTGACGCGGGTGAGTTCTGTCGCCAGAGAAGGCCGTGCCTCGATCGAGTTGGAGTTCGAGCCAGACTGGGACATGACCCGCGCTGCCGACGATGTTCAGACGGTCGTCGACGGCGTAACGACCCTGCCCGAGGATGCGGAAGACCCGAGTGTGCGCCTTGGGACATGGCGGGACCGGGTTACGGACGTCGTGATTCACGGACCCGTCGGCGTTGACCAACTGGCACGCTTCGCGGACGAGTTTGTGCAGAACCTGTTCCGCGCAGGGGTCACGCGCGCCACGATACGCGGTATCGCGGACCCGGAAACGGTGGTCGAAGTCCCCACAGTTGCCTTACTGCAGTATGACCTGAGCATGGCCGAGATCGCAGACGCGATCCGGGCAGAGGCCACCAGTACGCCGTCAGGGGATGTTGCGGATGGAGCTGCACGCGTCCGCACCGGGTCAGACACCCGAAGTGCCGAAGCCATCGAAGCCATTGTGCTGCGCACTCAGGAGGACGGAAGCCTTCTGACAATTGGCGATGTGGCCCGCGTTTCGGTGGGTGCCGTGGATCGGGAACGCGCCTATTACGTCGGCGAGAACCGCGCAATGTCCATCCGGATCGACCGCAATGCCCAAGGCGATGCGATCGGAGTTCAGAAACTGGTCGAGGAGGTTGCCGCAGAGTTTGAAGCCAGCTTGCCTGAGGGCGTACGTGTCGAGCTGATCCGCACCCGCGCGGAAGCGATCACAGCGCGCCTGAACATCCTGCTGGACAACGGACTGCTCGGCCTCACGCTGGTTGTCGGCCTGTTGTTCCTGTTTCTGAACGCGCGAACGGCTTTCTGGGTCGCGGCCGGTATTCCGGTCGCGATGCTGACAGCGGTCGGTCTGATGTATCTCGGCGGCCTGACGCTCAACATGGTGTCGCTTTTTGCGTTGATCATCACTTTGGGAATCGTGGTCGACGACGCGATCGTTGTGGGGGAACACGCGGATTACCGCGCCCGCGTCCTGGGGGAGGCTCCGGTCGTCGCCGCCGAAAATGCGGCCAAGATCATGTCGGCGCCGGTTTTCTCCGCAACGTTGACGACGATCATCGCATTCTTTGCCCTCACATCTGTCGATGGCTGGTTCGGGCGTCTGGTCAGCGACATCCCTTTTACCGTGATCGCGGTTCTGATCGCCTCCTTGGTGGAATGCTTTCTGATCCTGCCAAATCACATGGCCCATGCCTTGGCCCATTCGGCCAAGGAACACTGGTACGACTGGCCGTCACGGCAGGTGAACCGCGGCTTAGACTGGGTTCGCGCCTATCCCTTCCGCAAGCTGTTGCGGCTCGTGATCTGGGCGCGGTACCCGGTGTTCGCGGGGGCGGTTGTCCTTCTTCTGGCACAGGCGGCCCTGTTCGTGCGAGGGGACGTCACGTGGCGTTTTTTCAACTCGCCAGAGCGCGGATCGGTGAGCGGCAACTTCGCCATGCTGCCCGGAGCCACACGCGCCGAAACGTTGGAAATGATGCGAAGCGTTCAGGCCGCAACAGAGGCACTTGGAAAAAAGTATGAAGAAGAACACGGTCTGAACCCACTTCAATTCGTGATGACAGAGGTTGGCGGCACCACGGGTCGCGGCCTTGCGGGAACAGAGAACAAGAACCGCGATCTCATGGGCTCGATCGCGATTGAACTGATCGATGCAGACTTGCGCCCATATTCCTCGTTCGATTTCGTGGGCGAGTTGCAACGAAGCGTGCCACGGCACCCCAAGCTCGAAACGCTCAGCTTCCGGGGTTGGCGGTCTGGCGGAGGTGGCGACGCCTTGTCGATAGAACTCTTTGGCGCAGATATCGCGCGCCTGAAAGAGGCATCCGAAGCCCTGAAAACAGCATTGTCTGGCTTCCCCGAGGCCTCGGCGCTCGAAGACAGTTTGTCCTTCGACAAGGAAGAAATGCTTCTCAACCTGACACCAAGGGGTGCGCAACTCGGGATATCCGTCGAGGATCTCGCCCGCGTCCTTCGCAATCGCCTGAACGGCATTGAGGCCGCGACGTATCCGTTGGGGCCAAGGACGGCTTCGATCCGCGTGGAATTGCCCGACAGCGATGTCGATGCTGATTTTCTTGAACGTACGCTTCTGCGAACCGCCACCGGAGATTATGTCCCGCTTGCGGACGTGGTGACTGTGTCCACGCGCGATGGATTCTCCACCATCCGGCGTGAAAACGGGCTTCGCATTGTCACCGTCAGCGGCGATCTTGACCAGGATGACGCGAGCCGCGCAGCGGAAATCAGACGATCCATCGAAACCGATATCATGCCAAGGATCGAGAGCGATTTCGGTGTCGGGTGGCGCAATTCCGGGCTTGCAGAGCAAGAGAGCGATTTTCTGTCCGACGCCGCTCTGGGATACATTCTCTGCTTGATGGGAATTTACCTATGCCTGGCCTGGATCTTTTCCAGCTGGACCCGTCCAATTGTGGTGATGATCGTCATCCCGTTTGGATTCATAGGCGCCATCTGGGGGCACTATATCTGGGATGTGCCCATTTCCATGTTCTCGATCGTCGGGCTGATCGGCATGGCCGGGATTATCATAAATGACTCGATCGTGCTGATCACGTCGATCGAGCGATACCGAGTGGATCGCGGCCTCACTCAGGCGATCATCGATGGAACCAGCGATCGGCTGCGGCCCGTTCTTTTGACCACTCTGACCACGGTGCTCGGGCTTGCCCCCCTGCTTTACGAGGGATCACAGCAAGCACAATTCCTGCTGCCGACTGTCATAACGTTGGTTTACGGGCTGGGGTTCGGCATGGTGTTGGTCTTGGTGCTGGTACCTGCCGTCATGGCCATGCAAAGCGACATCCGCAGACAGGTATCGGCGTTCCAGCGCAGCGTGAGACGTCCGCTGCGCGCCGGGGCGTCCGGAGGCGCCACCGTTCTGGCCGCACTGGGTGTTCTTACTGCCTTCGCAGCAACGTTCGGGTCTGCCGCCGCGCGCGGCGAACTGCCCGGCACTATTTCGTGCTATGTTCCAGATGCGTTGAGCCTGCCGTTACAAGCGCTGTTTGGATTTCTCGTGCTTGGGGGCACCGCGATCTTGCTGGCGTGGACGATGGGAGCCGCGTTGCGCGCCTTCGTCAGTCAGCGCGCAACACATCCCAAGAGCTCGTAAGCCGCTGTCTCGGAAATCACTGTGACGCGCAGAGCGCTTCGGTCGAAAACATAAGGGACGTTCTCTGGCGGATAAAGATCCGCCTGGGCACGCAATTCGGTCCCTTCCCGCCAGGTCTTCGAAGTCGCGACCCAGACCGCTTGATTTGCCGGTTCAATTACCGGGTACTCTCCGGCCTTTGCAGGAACAGTCATGCTCAGGCTCAACCGAAATCCGTCCTCGATCGGAGTGATCTGGCAGTCCGGCTGGGCGGAAATGCGCGTCGGAGCCTGTTTGAGCGCCTTGCTGATCGACGGGCTTGGCTGCCCAGGTGCCGCAAGCGTCACATTCAACGGGACATCAACGGGAATACAGATCGCCTCGCACACGCCAAGCCGGACGTGACCCCGCAGCTGGATCGGCGCATCCGCATCCAAGGTCCTGAACTCAAGCGGAAAGACCACTGACCCGCCATACCCGATCGAGATCATGTTGAGATCGCGATACACTTTGGGCTTCGGCAGATGCGGCACCATGGCGGAAATGTTTTCGGACCCGCTGAGATCGAACTGAGGCGGGATCCCCCCCTCTCCAGGCACGCGCCAATAGGTTTTCCACCCATCCTCAAGCTGAAGCCGAAGTCCAGCAATGTGGCGCCCGTCGGCTTCGCGCCAACCAGGCAGAACATCGACCTGCAGGACCGCGTCTATATCAGGAAACTGCGCAGACGCAGAAGTCGCGGCAAAGCCGAGCATCATACCAAGACAGACATGGCGGAAAGTGCGTGTCAGATCGTTCATCGCGCGGAACCATAGGCGATGTTGGACCCAAGTGGAAAATCACAAAAAAGAAACACCTGCGTGCGGTGTATGGCCTGAGACAATGGGCGCCTTGTATCCACACGGCGCGCCTATCAAATGATAGGTTATGCAGATGCAGCAAAACACCGATGGCCTGAGTGGAAAGCTCCTGATCGCGATGCCCGGCATGGGCGATACGCGGTTCGACCACAGTGTCGTCTATATGTGCGCCCATAGCGAGGACGGCGCGATGGGGCTGATCGTGAACAAGCCGGCGCCCGAAGTTCGCTTCGAACACCTGCTTTCACAGTTGAAAATCGAGCATGACGCCACTGCGCGCGACGTTTCAGTCAACTACGGTGGACCGGTCGAAACAGGCCGCGGCTTCGTTCTGCACAGCTCTGATTATGACGGCAACAGCTCGACCCTGCAGGTCGACCCTCAGATCGGTATGACTGCGACTCTCGATATTCTTGAGGACCTCGCGCGTGGCCTTGGCCCTGCAAGCTGCCTCTTGGCCTTGGGCTATGCCGGCTGGGGACCAGGTCAGTTGGAGGGAGAATTGCAACGCAATGGATGGCTTACCTGCGATGCCGATCCGGAATTGGTGTTTGAGGTTCCACCCTCACGCAAGTGGCAAACAGCGCTTGAACGGCTGGGCATTGACCCGTTGATGCTGTCCGCAACCGGTGGTCGAGCCTGACCCGATTGATCACCTGTCGACGACGCGCTGAGACAGTGTCTTCAAGATCCGGCTCGCGGTCTTCTCGAACAGGCAAGGCACAAAGGCATGCACCAACGCAGCGCCCGAGGCCGCAAAGAGCAGTGCAGCAAAGCGCAAGGCAAACCAGAAGTGCTGGGCGTAAGTCTCTTCCACAGACGCGGGATGATCGATGAAGATATGAGTCAGTAATCGGGTCATGTAAGCCTCCTTCAGTGTGGTCGCCAAGATGGACGAAAACCTGCAGCGATACGTCCCAAATTTATGTGGAGAGTTCAAAAAATTTGGGATAATTTCCAAAGTATGGCTGAAAAATTCGACGATTTTGACCTGAAAATCCTCAGAAGCCTTCAAATGGATGCAGCGCGGTCCATGGATTCGCTTGCGGATATTGTCGGCCTGTCGCGCAATGCGTGTTGGCGGCGCGTCCGCCAGTTAGAAGAAAGCGGCGTGGTCAAACAGCGGGTTGCCGTTCTGGATGCCGCACAGCTGGACCTCGGACTGATGGTCTTTGTCCACCTTCGCGCCAAGGAACATACAGCGGGTTGGCTCGAGCAGTTTCGGAATACCGTCTCCTTGATGCCCGAGATCCGCAGCGCTTTTCGGATGAGTGGTGAACTGGACTATCTCTTGCAGGTTCAGGTCGCGAACGTGGCGGGGTACGATCGTTTCTACCAGCGGCTCATCGCGCGCATTCCCGCATCGGATATCTCCGCCAGTTTTGTGATGGAAGAAATCAAGAACACGACAGCATTGCCGATCTAGTCACCGGATCGCGGAGCCGCCGCGCGCCGCAGTCGGTCGTTGATCGCGATTCCGATGCCGCGTTCGGGGATCGGCGCGACAGCGATGCGCCGCCCGTTCGCGCGTTGGTCCAGGAGTCGAAGTGCCGCAAACAGGTTTGATGCAGCTTCTCCGAGGTCGCCCGACGCTGACAGAGACATATCCGCCCCCTCGCACGCGGCCCCGAAACCGAGCCACAGTTCGTTCGCGCCCCGGGACCTGGCATCAAGGCGCACCGGCGAGGATGGCGCATAGTGCGACGCAAGCTGTCCCGGAGCGGTAAGAACATCAGTCTCCTGAGTTTGCACAATCGGAATACCAAGCACTTCAGACAGGGCGGACTGGCTTACACCGCCGGGGCGCAACAGCACCGCCCGAGGACCGGTCAAGGACAGAATGGTCGATTCGACCCCCACGTCGCAGGGTCCCGCATCCAGTATCGCATCAATGCGACCGCCTAGTTCGTCTCGAACATGTAGTGCGGTTGTCGGGCTCACCCGGCCCGATATGTTGGCGGAAGGGGCAGCCACGGGTCCGCCGAACGCCGCCAGCAATGCGCGCGCAACGGGATGAGCCGGCACACGAACAGCGACGGTTCCCGCCCCCTTGGGCACCATTGCCGGAGCCAGTAGCCGTGCATCCCGGACCGGCAGGACCAGTGTCAGGGCGCCGGGCCAGAAAGTATCGGCGACGGCGGCGGCGCGCGGATCGAACCGGGCGATGCGCGCTGCCGCGTGCGCGTCGACCACATGTGCGATCAGGGGGTTGTGCGCCGGACGGCCCTTGGCCGCGTAGATCGCTGCCACCGCATCCGGATTGCTGGCGTCTCCGCCAAGCCCGTAAACTGTCTCCGTCGGAAATGCGACGAGTCCACCGGACCGCAACAGCGCAGCTGCGGCAACGATTCCGTCAGGGTCTGGACGAAGTAGCCGGGTCGTTCGGATCAGGGCCTCTGCCTCCTGAAAAGCCAAATGACGCTGCGTCCACCTTGAGCCGCAAGAGCACGGAACGCAATGTCATTGCAAACACACACCTGCCCATAGACCGACCAGCGCGGCTTTGCAAAGCAAGCACCTGACGAGGAAAGAGGCGATATGAGTTTTTCAGCCCCGGTATCTGACCATCTGTTCCTGCTTTCGAACGTTGTTGGCCTGAACCGCGTCACCGAAACAGAGCGTTATTCGGGAATGACGCCGGACCTGGTAAAGGCCGTACTGACCGAAGCCGGGAAAATGTGTGATGATGTGATAGCCCCACTCCAACGCGCAGGTGACCTTCATCCCGCGCTTCTGGAGAATGGGGTTGTTCGGTCCACCCCCGGATTTGCCGAGGCGTACCGCGAGATCGCCTCTGGCGGATGGGTCGGCATGGCTGCGACCCCGGAAAATGGCGGCATGGGACTGCCCATGGCAGTGGCCACATCTGTCAACGAAATGATGTCAGGCGCCTGCTTGTCGCTGCAGCTGAACCCGCTAATGACGCAAGGGCAAATCGATGCGCTTGAACACCATGCAAGCGACGCCATCAAGGCGTTGTTCCTGCCCAAGCTGATCTCCGGCGAGTGGTCCGGCACGATGAACCTGACCGAACCTCAGGCCGGGTCTGATGTCGGCGCGCTGGCTGCAAAGGCTTCTGCGGCGGGGGACGGCACCTACAACATCTCGGGTCAGAAAATCTACATCTCCTGGGGGGATACAGACTTTACGGAAAATGTATGCCATCTGGTGCTCGCGCGACTTCCGGGCGCGGAGCCTGGCACCAAGGGTATCAGCCTGTTTCTGGTGCCCAAACGCATTCCGGATGAAACCGGGAAACCCGGCATTGCCAACAGCCTCAAGGTCGTCAGCCTGGAACACAAGATGGGGCTGCACGGCAGCCCGACGGCCGTCATGCAGTATGACTCGGCCAAAGGCTGGCTGGTTGGCGAGCCACACGATGGGATGCGGGCGATGTTCACCATGATGAATAATGCGCGGCTTGGCGTTGGCGTGCAGGGAATCGGGGTCGCAGAGGCGGCATTCCAGCACGCGCTGGCCTATGCCCTGGATCGCAAGCAGG
Source organism: Tropicimonas sp. S265A (assembly GCF_049800835.1). Classification (NCBI taxonomy): domain Bacteria; kingdom Pseudomonadati; phylum Pseudomonadota; class Alphaproteobacteria; order Rhodobacterales; family Roseobacteraceae; genus Tropicimonas; species Tropicimonas sp. S265A. The sequence goes on along the minus strand of NZ_JBNAFU010000006.1, from coordinate 164,232 downwards.
GGCGACCGCCTGTTGCCGGGACGGGTGCGATTATTGATCATGCAGATGTACGCAGGATGCTTATGACGATGAAAGCGGAGGTGTTCGCGGCCCGCGCCATTGCCCTGAGCAATGCCGTGGCGACCGACCTGTCGCGCGCGACCGGCGACGCGATGGCGAAAGCCCGCGCCGCGCTGTTGACCCCCATCACCAAGGCTTATGGCACAGAAACGGGTGTAAGCGTTGCCAATCTGGGCATTCAGGTGCACGGCGGCATGGGATTCATCGAGGAGACCGGGGCCGCCCAATTCCTGCGCGATGTGCGCGTAACCGCAATCTACGAAGGCACGAACGGCATTCAGGCAATGGACCTCGTGGGGCGCAAGCTTGCGGACGACGGCGACGCCATGTTCCGCCTGTTGGACGAGATCGAAGCGGGCGCCGAGCGTGGGCGAACCGCGTTGCCCGACCTGGCAGAACCCGTTTGGCAGGCGAGCGAAACTCTGCGCGAGACGACCGAGGCGCTGGTACGCCATGACCGGATGAATGCGCGGTTCGCGGGCGCAGTTCCATACTTGATGTGCGCGGCGCGTATTCTCGGCGGGCATTTTCACCTGACCGCCGCGATGGCAGAAGGCGGCAAAGGTTCCCGAACGGGGCTGGCGCGGTTTTTCGTGCAGAGGCTTCTGCCGGAACACACCTCCCTTGCAGCGCAGGCCGTTGCAGGAGAAAAGGCGCTGTACGCCCTGAGCCCCGAAGAGTTTTGCGCCTGATGCCAGATGACACACGACCCGGGTTTGCCCCGCTGCAATCTCCGGTGGAGAGCCCCCCTGCCCAAGGTACCGCGCTGGAAATCGCTCCGGGCATCTTGTGGATGCGCCTGCCGCTGCCGATGGCTTTGGATCATGTGAACGTCTATGCGCTGGATGAAGGCGACAGTTGGACGCTGATCGATACCGGCATTGCCAGCCGTCGGTCTCGGGCGCTTTGGGCTGATCTGCTGGCGGGGCCTCTTGGCGGGAAACCCATCGCGCGCGTACTGGTCACGCACCACCACCCCGATCATGTCGGCTTGGCTGGTTGGTTCATGGAGCAATTTGGCTGCGAACTGCTGATGACGCGCACAGCATGGCTGATGGCCCGGATGCTGCAACTGGATGAACAGAACAGGCCCGCACCGGAGACCCTGGCCTTCTGGCATCGCAATGGAATGGACCCGCATCTTCTGGAACAGCGCAAAGCCGAGCGCCCGTTCAATTTCGCCGACACGGTTGCGCCATTGCCCTTAGGCTTCACCCGCATTGCCGAGGGTGACGTTCTGACGCTTGGCGAACGGTCATGGACGGTCCGAATCGGCAACGGCCATGCGCCCGAGCACGCAACCCTCTGGTGTGAGGAAGATGGCCTCGTCCTCGGGGGCGACCAGTTGCTTGCGACGATCTCTCCGAACCTCGGCGTTTATGTGACCGAGCCGGACGCGGATCCCGTGTCGGATTGGTTGGAGAGTTGCGAACGCTTCAAGGCCTTCGCGCGCGAGGATCATCTGGTCTTGCCGGGACACAAACTACCGTTCACCGGACTTCCAATGCGCCTGCGTCAACTGGCGGACAACCATCACAGCGCGCTCCAGCGCTTAGAGGCCTTTCTGTCAGAGCCCCGACGCGCGCCAGAGACGTTTCCGCTCCTCTTCAAACGCACCATCTCCGACCAGACATACGGGCTCGCGTTTGTAGAAGCAGTTGCGCACCTTAATCATCTGCACAAGGCAGGGCGGATTTCGCGGCGCGCCGACGAGAACGGGGTCTGGTTGTGGCAAGCGCCCCAGTCCGGCGCGCCAAAATGACAACCTCACAACCGCGCGTGCCCTCGTGACAGGCCCGGAACAATAGGCTAGTCAAAGCGTCAGGAAATGACCGGAGGCACCCATGGCAGAGCATGAGCATGGCTCGATGAACATCGACGAACAGGAAAAAACCTTCAACGGCTTCATCAAGCTGACGAAGAACATAACGATCGCGATCATCGTCGCGGTCATCCTGTTGTATATGATCAACGGCTGATCCCCCAACACATCGGACTGTTCCAGATGCGCAGACTTTGCCTGAGCCTTTGCGCTATTTTCTTGTTGTCTGCGTGCCTGGCGGAACCAGAATGGGCGCCCGAAGCGGATGTGCAGCGTCTGGCATATGCTGACGGTGGCGAGGCCAGCGTCACGTTGATCACTGTGATACAGACCGAAAAAAACGAAGGTGGTCACACGGCACTGCTTATCGATGGCAGCCAACGCGTGATCTGGGACCCGGCCGGCACATGGTGGCATCCGCAATCGCCGGAACGCAATGACCTGCACTATGGGATCACCCCCTGGATGGAAGCGTATTACCGCGACTACCACGTCCGCGATAATTTTCACGTGGTCGAGCAAAAAGTCAGCGTCAGTCAGGCAACGGCAGACGCGATCATAGCGGCCTATCAGGCGAACGGGGCGGTTGCCAAAGCAAACTGTACGAGGTCGTCCTCTGCTGTGATCAACGATTTTGCGCAATTTTCGTCAGTGCGGACAACATGGTTCCCGAAAACCATGATGAAAGACTTCGCAGAACTGCCAGGTGTCATCACGACAACGTATTTCGAGGATACACTCGACCTGTCGGACGCCGAAGTCATCGGCCGCGAAGACCTTTAACCGTCTATTTGCGGCGCATGTGTTCATCCAGACGCGGCAGGATTTCCACGAAGTTGCAGGGGCGGTGCCGGTAGTCGAACTGCCATTGCAGGATTTCGTCCCATGCGTCCTTGCACGCTCCCGGACTGCCCGGCAGGGCGAACAGATAGGTGCCGTTGGCCACCCCGCCGCAGGCGCGCGATTGCACCGCGCTCGTGCCAATCTTTTTCATCGATACGATGGTAAACACGGTGCCAAACGCCTCGATCTCTTTCTCGTAGACGTCGCGATGCGCCTCCACAGTGACATCGCGACCGGTCAAGCCCGTTCCGCCGGTGCTCAGGATCACGTCGATCGTCGGGTCGGCACACCATTCGCGCAATTGTGCGGCAATCTCGGCGCGTTCGTCGCGCAGGATCTTGCGCGCCGCAAGGGTATGGCCCGCTGCATGGATGCGGTCGACGAGTGTCTGGCCCGAGCGATCTTCCTCGATTGAGCGGGTGTCGGATACGGTCAGCACCGCAATGCCGATGGGCACAAACTCTGCGTTTTCGTCTATACGGCTCATTGGTCCTCCAGTCTGTCAGCGCATGTCGTCGAGCCGCGCCCTTATGCTCAGCAAATCATCCCAAGCCGCACGCTTCATCGCAGGGTTACGCAAGAGATATGCAGGATGAAACATAGGCAAGACCGGCAACCCAGCGGCTTCGGTCCACTGACCGCGCAACCGGGTGATGCCCTTTCTCCCCAGCATCGCCTGACAGGAAATGTTCCCGACCAGAACCAGAATTTCCGGACCAGCCAGCGCGATGTGCCGTTCGACAAAGGGCAGCATCATCGCGATTTCCTCCGGGCGCGGATCACGGTTTTGCGGGGGCCGCCACGGCAGGACATTGGTGATGTAGACGGCGTCGGTCGGGTTCATCGACGTGCGCGAAAGGTCAATAGCCGCCAGCATCCGGTCCAGCAATTGCCCCGCGCGCCCCACAAATGGGAGCCCCTGCGCGTCCTCGTCCCGTCCGGGTGCTTCGCCGAGGATCATGACCCGAGCGCCGGGAAGACCATCGGAAAAGACCAGATTGCGCGCGCCGCGCTTCAATTCGCAATGCTCAAATGCGCCAAGTCCTGCCTTCAAATCCGCCAGAGATCCGGCACGCGCTGCCAACAGGCGCGCATCTGACACAGCTTGATCAGCAGCGTCAGCCTGTGCCGGTCCAGCCTCCAGGGGTGCGGAGGCGGCTTTTGCTAGCGCCTTGGTTGCAACGGGCTCAAGTGCGGTCCGGTCAACCGGGAAATCGCCAATAGCCTCTGTTGCGCCCATCTCCAGTTGCCAGTCCAAGAGCGCTTTCGCGGTATGAAAATCCATGTCCTGCATCCCGCTCAGCAACCTAGTCGCAAGCGCTGCGGTCGTCCATCGCAACCGCACTTGTTTCATGCCCCCCGCGCGGCCTATAAGCGGCGCGAGACAGAGCAGAGACCGACATGCCCTTTCGTGCACGCCACCTCCTTGGGATCGAGACCCTCGCCCCCGACGAAATCGTCACGGTTTTAGATTTGGCCGATAGCTATGTTGATCTGAATCGCCGTTCGGTGAAACACGCCGACGCGCTTGCCGGGCTCACTCAAATCAACATGTTTTTCGAGAATTCGACGCGGACTCAGGCGAGTTTCGAGATTGCGGGCAAACGGCTTGGTGCGGACGTGATGAACATGTCGATGGCGGCAAGTTCGATCAAGAAAGGCGAAACGCTCATCGATACGGCGATGACGTTGAATGCGATGCACCCCGATTTGCTGGTGGTCCGCCATCCGCATTCCGGTGCCGTAGATCTGCTGGCCGAAAAGGTGAACTGTGCTGTCTTGAACGCTGGTGACGGACGACATGAACACCCCACACAAGCGTTGCTGGATGCACTGACGATTCGGCGTGCCAAGGGCCGCTTGCACCGGCTCAAAATCGCAATCTGTGGCGATATCGCCCATTCGCGGGTTGCGCGGTCCAACATCCTGCTACTGGGCAAGATGGAGAACCGCGTACGCCTTGTCGGGCCACGCACCCTGATGCCCTCGCAAGTTGGCGAACTCGGTGTCGAGGTATACGAAGACATGACCGAAGGCCTCGCCGATGTCGATGTAGTCATGATGCTACGCCTTCAGCGAGAACGTATGGATGGTGGATTCATCCCGTCCGAACGGGAGTATTACCACCGCTACGGGCTGGACGCGGAAAAGCTTGCCCACGCGAAACCCGACGCGATCGTCATGCACCCCGGCCCCATGAACCGCGGGGTAGAGATTGATGGAACTCTTGCCGACGACATCAACCGATCTGTCATTCAGGATCAGGTGGAGATGGGTGTGGCGGTGCGCATGGCTTCCATGGACCTTCTGGCGCGCAACCGCCTTCCCGCAACCACTGGAGTGATGGTGTGACCGCGCAGGAGGAAACAGTATTTCGCCCTTCGCGGGACGCATATATCCGCGCATACACAATCATGGCAGCGATCGCGATGGCCATCGGCATGGGTGTGCTCTGGGTCATGGGGAACCCCCACGCCTGGACCGGAGCGGTCGGGGGGCTGGCCGCAATTGCGCTGCGCGGCTGGTATCTTTCCTCTGACGAACTCAGCGTGGAGTGGCGCCTGACCAACACGCGTCTCGAAGGGCCCGGCTGGCGCCAGATGGACCTCGACCAGATCACCACGATCCGCACACTGGGCGGGTCCGTTCAAGTGATCACAAGCAGTGGTGACAAACACCTTTTGAAGTATATGGCGGATGCGGAAGCCGTCCGCGCACAGATCGATAATGCCGTGAAACGAGTGCGGACATGATCGAGGTGCCCGCCCATGAAAAAGACCGCGTGCGGGTGTTTGCCGTTAATGGCGATCAGAATCTGTCCGGCGTCCGCCAGACATTTCTGAGCCAATTGGACAGCTCAGCGAAGCGCCCGCCCCCCGGGTATATCTCAGACCTGCTGGGCACACCTGATGTTGATCCCTCCCATGTGGAGTTGTTCCCCGCATCGGATGTCGCGGAACTGGGCCTGACCGCCTATTTGCAGCAGGCCCTTGATGTAACTGAGGACAGCGTGATCGCAGACCGTGGAAAGCTTGACGCGTTGCAGGGATATGTTCTGCTCGTGCTTTCGGCGGCATTTGCCGGGCGCGCCGTCCAACTGCGCCCCGGTCCGGACCTCACCCTGATCGGAACCTATCCGACCGCGCCATTGACACAGCCAGGTGCGAAACCGCTTCCAACCCCAGAGCGAGCGAACATGCCACCGCCGGATCGTGCGCCACCAGTTCAGTCGGCGCGTTTGGGCACTGGCACCATCGCAGTGGTCGTCGTTGTTGCCCTGATCATAGCGGCTGCTCTGGTTCTCGCTGTTTCCGGAGGCTCCACGTGACAGATATCGTGCTTGTCAATGCGCGCCTGATCGACCCAGAAACCGGCACCGATGGGCCGGGCGGACTTGTTTTGCGCGATGGCTTAATCGCAGCGCGATTGGGACCGGGGGAAACCGGGCCTGACCTGCCCATGCTGGATTGCCAGGGGAAATGCCTCGCACCGGGGATCGTGGACATCGGTGTCAAGGTCGGCGAGCCGGGTGAACGTCACAAGGAAAGCTTCAAGACTGCGGGCAAGGCCGCCGCCGCGGGCGGAGTAACAACGATGGTCATTCGGGCAGATACGCTTCCTGCAATCGACGACCCGGAAACGCTGGAGTTCGTGACCCGCCGTGCAGCCGGTGTGTGCCCCGTGCGCATCGCCCCGATGGCGGCTCTGACCAAGGGGCGGTCGGGACGCGAGATGGTCGAAATGGGGTTCTTGATGGATGCCGGTGCGGTCGCGTTTTCGGATGGCGATGCGGTGACCGAAAATCCGAAGATCCTGTCCCGGGCATTGACCTATGCCGCAAGCCTCAACGCATTGGTCATGGCACATCCACAGGACCCGGGCCTCAGCAAGGGCGCGGCCGTGACGTCCGGCAAGTTCGCGACGCTGCGTGGCCTGCCAGCGGTATCGCCGATGGCAGAGCGGATGGGTCTGGAACGCGATCTGGCGCTCGTTGAACTGACGGGCGTGCGCTACCACGCCGATCAGATCACGACCGCGAAATCACTTGCCGCGCTGAAACGCGCCAAGGCAGGTGGCCTCGATGTCACCGCTGGTGTGTCGATCCACCATCTGACCCTGAACGAATTCGACGTTGGCAACTACCGCACGTTCTTCAAAGTCAAACCGCCGCTCCGGTCGGAGGACGACAGACAGGCGGTGATCAAGGCCGTAGCCGAAGGCCTGATCGATACGGTCAGTTCCATGCACACCCCCCAGGATGAAGAGAGCAAGCGCCTCCCGTTCGAGGAGGCCGCATCAGGAGCGGTCGGACTGGAAACGCTTTTGCCCGCTGCGATGCGATTGATCCACAACGGTCACATGACCTTGCCGCAGCTTTGGCGCGCGTTGTCGTTCAACCCGGCTTTGCGCCTCGGCTTGCCGGGAGGGCGTTTATCGATCGGCGCACCCGCTGATCTGGTGTTGTTCGATCCAGATGCCCCCTTCATTCTGGACCGCTTCAAGCTCAACTCGAAATCCAAGAACACACCTTTTGACGGCGCGCGCATGCAAGGCCGCGTTTTGCGGACATTCGTCGGAGGTGCACAGGTGTTCGGGCCTGAGAATTCGTGATGCCAGAGCTCGTGACCTCCCCGGGCATTCTCGCCCTGGTTGCGCTCCTTGCGTATTTGCTTGGCTCGGTACCGTTCGGGCTGGTGATCGCGCGAACACTCGGGCTTGGGGATTTGCGGCAGATCGGTTCCGGCAATATTGGGGCGACAAACGTCCTGCGCACGGGCAACAAGGCGGCAGCGGCAGCAACGCTTGTGTTGGATGCGGGCAAGGGGGCGATAGCAGTCTGGCTCGCGCGCGCGCTAATCGGCGAAGATGCAGCGCAAGTTGCCGGTGCTATGGCGTTTCTCGGCCACTGCTTTCCGATCTACCTGCGGTTTAAAGGAGGCAAGGGCGTTGCGACGTTCCTCGGGACACTGCTGGCACTGGCTTGGCCGGTAGGGGTGGCTGCATGTGGCACATGGTTGGCGGTTGCGGGTGCCTTGCGCATCTCCTCGCTCGCAGCATTGGTCGCGGCGGCAACCGCTCCGGTCTGGGCACTGGGTCTCGGACACGCCGGTGTGTCCGCCTTGGCAGCGTTCCTCGCCGTCTTGGTCTGGATCAGGCACCGCCCGAACATCCAGCGCTTGCTGGATGGGTCAGAACCACGGATCGGACGGAAATAGACCCGCAGCGCCCCAAATTGGCGAAGCAGGCGAAACACTGGCCATATTTTCCGTCGAATTTGCATGAATAAGCCTCTCAAACGTGGCGTTCTGGCCGTAGTCAGACCACATTTCAGCGGTTCTCTCAGGGTTAACCAGAGTTGTTCCCATGGAGATCCGTTATGAGTTTCCCGAGTGCAGTTGCTACCGCCTACGCCAAAGTCTTCTCCTTCAGAGGACGCGCGACCGTCGGAGACTTCTGGTCTTTTTTCCTCTTTCAGGCATTGGTCGGGGGCGGTGTTGCCTACTGGCTGTTCAACATGTCCGGAATGGCGCAGGTTCTTCCGATGGTCGGTGGCAACACGGACGTGCTGCTTGGGGCGGCTGTGCTGTTTGCATTGCCGGGATACTCGCTGATGATCCGGCGTTTGCACGACTCCGGTCGCAGCGGATTGTGGATGATGATCGCCGCCGTCCCGGTTTTCGGCGCATTGGCCCTGCTGGTCCTTTTGATCCAACCGAGCGAGCCTACGGTCAACCGCTTCGATATCGACACCCCGGCGCAAAAGGTTGACCCAAGACCCGCTACGCGTGCCACAGCACAGATGACGCCCATCCCTGTGGAAAGCCGCAGTTCAAGTGCCGATGTTCGCGCGCTCTATGCCTCTCGCATTGCGGGGCTGAGCAAGAACCCGGTCTATGGCGCCTGAGAACAGGGTTCAGTAGCTGTAATCCGCATAGATGCGCGACAGGTCCTGCCCCCACTCTCCGTGGTAGCGTGACAGAAGTTCGTCTGCCGGAACGGTGCCCGAGGCAAGACTGTCCTTCAGCGCGTTCAGGAAATGCGTCTCGTCCGGGATCATGCCACCTGCGCCGGGACGTGCCCGGGACCTGAGGCCTTGTTCGGCAATATCAACGACCCGAGCTGCAAGGTCCTGCATCTTGATACCGTGGGTTTCTGCCTGAAGACCGTCCGCGGCCGCCACAATACGCAGCGCCTCGCGGGTTTCTGCATCCCAGTCCTTGACCACGTCCCACGCCGCGTCCAGCGCACCCTGATCGTAGGTCAGCCCGACCCACAACGCGGGCAGCGCACAAAGCCTCCGCCACGGGCCACCATCCGCGCCGCGCATCTCGATGAACTTCTTGATCCGCGCTTCGGGGAAGATCGTTGTCAGATGGTCAGCCCAATCGCTGAGCGTTGGGATTTCACCGGGCAATGCCGGCAGCTTTCCAACCAGAAAATCGCGGAATGACTGCCCCAGCGCGTCAAGATACCGGCCATCGCGATAGACAAAATACATCGGTACATCAAGGGCATAGTCCACCCACGCCTCGAACCCGAAGCCATCGTCGAACACAAATGGCAGCATGCCTGTGCGGTCGGCATCCAGATCGCGCCACACTCGCGACCGCCAGCTTTTCTGACCATTCGGTTTGCCATCAAGGAACGGCGAATTTGCAAAAAGAGCAGTGGCAACGGGCTGCAGGGCAAGTGCGACGCGCAGTTTCTGAACCATGTCCGCCTCGGATGCGAAATCGAGATTCACCTGCACGGTACACGTCCGGTACATCATGGTCTTGCCCATGGTGCCGACGCGATCCATGTAGTCCGTCATCAGGCGGTAGCGGCCCTTGGGCATGACGGGCATATCCTCGTGCCGCCAGATTGGCGCGGCCCCAAGCCCGATGAAGCCCGCACCGATTTTATCAGCAATATCTTGGACTTCGCGCAAATGTGCGTTCACCTCATCGCAGGTTTCATGGATGGTTTGCAAAGGTGCACCGGACAACTCAAGCTGCCCGCCGGGTTCCAGAGAGACGTTTGCACCGTCCTTTTCCAACCCGATGATGTTGCCGCCTTCGAGCACGGGCGCCCAGCCGTATGCATCGCGCAACCCTTCGAGCATGGCCTTGATCGAACAGGGGCCATCATACGGCAGCGGCTTCTGTAAGCCCTTGCAATATCCGAATTTTTCGTGCTCGGTCCCAATCCGCCAGTCCTCTTTCGGTTTGCAGCCGTCGGCGAGGTATTGGGCGAGTTGCGCGTGATTTTCGATGGGACCGCCACCGGACTGGGGTATGGACATGCGCTTGGGGCTCCGGATCGACGGCAGGAAGTTACGGAGTGTCGCGAGAGGACGAGGAAGTCAAGCGCAGGGAAGGTGCAGCCGCTGTGCGCTGCCACACAACCACCGAGCCCTCAGCCCGTGCGTTAAGATTTGCCAGCAACGCGGTCATGTCCATCCCGGGCAGCGCGGCAAAGGCATCAAACAGCACCGTCTCGCCCTTGGCACCGTGCGGAATAGAGAGCATGTTGCCCTCGGCATCCTGCATCACCCAGGTTTTCTGTTTGTTTTCAGTGCGCAACCGCAGCGTCACCAGATCGCGCAGCCCCATGACCCCGCCGGTCAGCGGACCAAGATAACTGATCTGGCCTTCGTTCAGCAGAACAACGCCGGGTGCCTGATCACCCGCAACGAAGCGCATCCGGCGCAGCGCGTTAACGAGGAGCCCCAAGCCCACAAGGGTCACGACAGCCCCGACTCCCTTCACCACCGGACCGGGATCGAGCAACATCCAGAGACCGATCCCGACCGCGCCGAGCGCGCCAAGCGCTTCGCGCCAGCGGAGGATCTGCGCGAGGGCTTCGGGACGGAGGAATGGCATGGGTGAGGTCCGGAACATCGGCGTTTGCAGGAGTTTTGTACGTTTTGTAGCACTCTGAAAAGGCCGGTTTTACAAAACGTAGCACTTCTGACGAGCGGTTTCGGAAAGAGTCTGTTTACCAATCGCCCAGGCTGGACTGCCACAGCGTCAGCGCGGCGACCGCCGCGGTATCGGCGCGCAGGATGCGGGGACCGAGCTGGACCGGAACAGCGCGGTCCATCGCGCGCAGGCGGGTCCTCTCCGCTGCCGAGAACCCGCCTTCGGGGCCGATCAGAACCGCCCAGGGTGCGCCGCGCGTGGTCGGGTCCAGTGGCGCCTGCGCCGCCGCGTCCCCTGCCAAGGCTTCATCGCAGAACATCAGATGCCGGTCCGCAGGCCAGTTGGCCAGCAGCGCGTCGAGCTTTTGCAGGGCGGCCACCTCGGGCACGAAGGTCCCGCCGCACTGTTCGGCGGCCTCCACCGCATGAGCCTGCAATCGGTCCTGCCGGACCCGCTCCGCATTGGTGAAGGCGGTCTGCACCGGCAGGATACGGGCCGCGCCCATCTCTGCCGCCTTTTCGACGATGAAATCGGTGCGGGCCTTCTTGATTGGCGCAAAGACCAGCCAGAGGTCCGGCGGGTCCTGTTGCGGCGCGGTCTGTTCGGTCACCACCAGAACGCCGCCCCGCTTCGAGACAAGCTTGATCCGTGCGGTCCACGCGCCGTCCCGTCCGTTGAAAACCGTGATCGTATCGCCCGCGCTCCGACGCATGACATTGGCAAGGTAGTGCGCATGCTCACGGGTGAGCGGAACGGTTTGCCCCTCCCCCAGCGCATCGTCTACATAGAGCCTGATCTGACCTGCCGACATGGACCCGGACCTTATGAGCAACGATCCGCAAACGCCAGCCAGCGACAGCGTGGCCGACGCCGTGCGCGGCAACTGGGTGGACACGCTGGCCCCGGCGTGGTCGCGCCCCTATCTGCGCCTCAGCCGGGCGGACCGGCCTATCGGCACATGGTTGTTGTTGCTGCCCTGCTGGTGGGGCGCGTTGCTGGCGGCAGCTTCGGGCACCGGGTTCGATGGCAAGACGGTTTGGATTTGCGTCGGCTGCGCCATCGGCGCGTTCCTGATGCGCGGAGCGGGGTGTACGTGGAACGACATCACCGACCGGGACTTCGACGCGCAAGTGGCGCGCACGCGGTCGCGCCCCATTCCGTCAGGGCAGGTTACGGTGAAGGGTGCGCTGATCTGGATGGTGATCCAGTCGCTGCTGGCGTTCGGGATACTGCTGACCTTCAATCTGAACGCGATCGTACTCGGCATCGCCTCGCTCGCCATCGTGTGCATTTATCCGTTCGCCAAGCGGTTCACGTGGTGGCCGCAGGTGTTTCTGGGGCTGGCGTTCAACTGGGGCGCCCTGCTGGCCTGGACGGCGGAAGCGGGTACCCTGGGCTGGTCTGCGGTGATCCTGTACCTCGCGGGGATCACGTGGACGCTGTTCTATGACACGATCTACGCCCATCAGGACACCGAGGATGACGCACTGATCGGCGTGAAATCCACCGCGCGCCTGTTTGGCGAGGACACGGCGCGCTGGCTGTCATGGTTCCTGGTCGCAACCGTCACGCTGGCAGGGGCTGCCGTGATGTTGGCGCTGGTGGCCGAAGCCAGCGTTCTGGCCCTCACGCTGGGGTTGGGCGGGGCCTGGGCGCTGGGGTGGCATCTGCTGTGGCAATTGCGGCAACTGAAGCCGGAGAACCCTGAAGTCTGCCTGCGGTTGTTCCGCTCAAACCGCGATGCCGGGTTGATCTTTGCGCTGTTTCTGGCCGCCGCCGTCGCGGCATGATTGCACCCCTGCCCCAGCTTTTGTAGGAGTTCGGGACACGTGTTAGCAGGGATACCGTTGGGATGGCCCGCCGTCTTGTTCTTACTGTGCTCGCCTTTGGAGCTGCCGCTGCAGGGTCGCTGGTTGCCAGCACGGTTCTGACCGACATTCTGGAAGAACGCTCTGTCGCGGCGGTCGGCGCCGCGTTGGACGAGGCCGGGGCGACCGAGTTCACGTTTGCCGAAGCCGACGGGTTGCGCATGACGATCAGCGGCACTGCCCCCGATGAAGCCGCGCGCTTTGCCGCGATTTCAGCGGCCAGCCGCGCGATTGCGCCGGACCGGATCATCGACGCGCTGGAGGTTGCCGCCGCAGAGCCCATGGCCCCGCCGCAATTTTCGTTGGAGTTGCTGCGCAACGAGGATGGCATTTCGCTGATCGGGCTGGTCCCGGCAGAGACCGAGCGCGATGCGCTGGTGGCGCGCCTGAGCGACCTGGGGAGCATCGTGGACATGGTCGAGACGGCGGATCACGCGATCCCGACCCGCTGGATTGCGGCGCTCGAGTTCGGGCTGGAGGCCGCCGAGTTGCTGCCAAAAGCCAAGATCAGCCTGAGCGCGGGCAAGGTCCATGTGGCCGCAATTGCCGAGAGCACCGACGACCGCGACCGGCTGGAAACCCGGTTGCGGCGGACAGCTCCGGCGGGTGTGGTCGTGACGCTGGATATCGCAGCGCCGCGCCCGGTTCTTGCCCCGTACACCTTGCGGTTTTCAAAGGATGGCAACGGCGCGCGGTTCGAAGGCTGCGCGGCGGAGACCGCGCGCGATCGGGGCCGGATCCTGGCGGCCGCCGAACAGGCCGGGCTGGCCCCCGGAAACCAGTGCACGCTGGCCCTTGGCGCGCCATCGCCCCGGTGGGCGGATGCGGCGACAGCGGGCATTCGCGCCGTCGTCTCGCTGGGGGGCGGGACGCTGACCATAACGGACGCGGATGTGACGCTGATCGCCCCCGAGGCGACGCCGGAGGCCACCTTCGCCCGCGTCACCGCCGATCTGGAAGGCACCGTCCCGGAGCCGTTTTCGGTCTTTGCCGTCCTGCCCGAACAGGAAGAGGAACGCCCGGGCATTTTCGACCCCGAAAGCCTGCGCTTCACCGCAACGCTCAGCCCCGAAGGCCTGGCGCAGTTGCGCGGGCATGTGACCGACACCGCCCGTCAGGAAGTGACCGAGACCATGGCGCGCGCGCTGTTTGGGGGAGCGAATGTCTACAATGCCACCAGTGTCAGCGACAACGCGCCAGAGGGCTGGTCCGTGCGCGTGCTGGCAGCGCTGGAGGGGTTGGGCCATTTGCACAACGGCGCGGCAACCGTCACGCCGGGCTTCGTGGAGGTGTCGGGCCGGACCGGGTCCGAGGACGGCCCGGCGGAGATTGCGCAATTGCTGGCCGACCGGCTGGGCGCGACAGAGGATATCCGGCTTGAGGTCCGCTACGACCCGCTGCTGGACCCCAAGACCGCAATCCCCACCGAGGAGGCGTGTTTCGAGCGGATCGAACTGGTCAAGGACGGACGCAAGATCACCTTCGATCCGGGGTCGGCGCGACTGGCCGCGGACACTTACGGGCTGATCGAGGATATCGCCGAGGTGCTGGCAGAGTGCACGCATGTGCCGATGGAGATTGCCGGGCACACCGATAGCCAGGGGCGGGAGGTCATGAACCTCGACCTCAGCCAGCAGCGGGCGGATGCGGTTCTGGCGGCCCTGTCGGCGCAGCGGCTGACCACGGCTAACCTTGTCGCGCGCGGCTATGGCGAGGCGCTTCCGATTGCCGACAACGACACCGCCGAGGGGCGCGAGGCAAACCGCCGGATCGAGTTCACGCGCCCGACCCCGCCGGTCAATCGCGGGGCGGACCGGGCCGAGGCGCCCGAGACATCAGGAGAGGGTGATGAATAGAACCGAGATCGTGATCGCGACGGCGGTGATCCTGTTTGCGGCCTTTGCCCTTGGGTGGGTGATGCGCTGGGTGGTGACGAGCTTCACCCATGTCACGAAAGACGACATGAGCGATCTGGAGGAGATGGCGCATCAGCTCCACGAGGCAGAAGACCTGCGCGATCAGGCGATCACCTATGCCGAAAACCGCGAGCGGGACCTGTCGAACATGCTGACCCAGAAAGAAGCCGAGCTTGCCGCGGCCATGGACGGCCTGCGCGAAGCGCGAGCTGAGGTTTCGGAATTGCGGGCGTATCTGGAACGGATCACGAAGGCGGTTTGAGGAACACCAGGAGTACAGGGTCTTCCCAGACTTGTAGCGCGACACTCCTTAGCGCCATACGTGGCAAAAGTTCTTGTCCACACTGCGGATGTAGAGTGAGTTTGCTACGTTTGCGAAATAAGCTGCTTTGGTCCGCATTGCGGTCACTCACCCCTTCTGTTGAGCGAGAGACCTGACAGGACTCTTCAGATGCCGGCTTCGAATGGAATGCGGTCGTTCTATCCCCGCGTCATCAGAGAAGGCAGATAGGTGGCGATCTGGGGAAAAATAATGAGCAACAACGTTGCGAGCACGAGAACGAGAAAGAACGGAAAGGCCATTTTTGCTACAGCCAATAGGTCGTGCTTCGTCATCGACTGGAGAATGAACAGGTTGATCCCCACGGGCGGTGTGATCTGAGACATCTCGATAACGACCACGAGATAGATTCCGAACCAGATCAGGTCGATACCAGCGGCTTGCACCATTGGCATGATCACTGACGCGGTCAGCACAACAATGGAAATTCCGTCGAGAAAACAGCCCATCACCACGAAAAGGAGCGTAAGCGCGAGCAACAATTCGAACTGGCTCAGTTCAAATGAGCCAACCCAGGACGCCAACGCCCGCGGAATGCCGGTGAACCCCATCGAGACTGACAGGAAGGCTGCGCCTGCGAGGATCAAGGTGATCATGCAGGTCGTTTTCGTCGCGCCTGCAATGCTTTCGGTGATCGATGACCAGGTCAGTGTGCCTGAGACTGCAGACAACATCAGGGCTCCGAGAACACCCACTGCGGCGGCCTCGGTCGGGGTTGCAATGCCCGCGTAAATCGATCCGATTACGGCAATGATCAGAAAGAGCATTGGAAACAGGCCCGCGGTCGCGCGGAGTCGCTGGAACAGAGGAATGCGTCGCTCGGGTGCCGGGGTCTTGTCCGGGTTCCACAGGGACCAAAGCATGATGTAGCCCATGAACAGAACCATCAGCATCAAGCCCGGCAGAATACCGGCGATGAAAAGCCGACTGATGGAAACCTCGGCGGCCACGCCATAGACGATGAGGATAATGGAAGGCGGGATTAGAAACCCAAGCGTTGCGGACCCGGCCAGGCTTCCGACAATCATTTTCTGGTCGTAGTCGCGCTTTTCAAGCTCAGGGATCGTGATCCGTCCAATCGTGGCAGTGGTCGCTGCAGAAGATCCGGAGACCGCCGCGAACAGACCACAGCTCACCACATTCACATGTAGCAAACGTCCTGGAAGTGCGTTCATCCACGGCGCCAGCCCCTTGAACATGTTCGAGGCAAGCTTTGTACGATAGAGGATTTCCCCCATCCATATAAACAACGGCAAGGCCGTAAGCGCCCACGACCAGGATTGCGCCCAGATCGTTGTGGACATGATCGCGCCGGCCGGCGCGCTTGAGAACAACGAAATCCCGAGATAGCCGACGACCATTAGGGTCAAGGCGACCCAGATGCCAGATGCGAGCATCACCAGCATGGCACCGATCAGGAAAAGAGAGACGATACTGGGGTCCATTGCCTCAAACTCCGGAGCTTTCGTTTAGGTGCATCGCAAGATGGCGGGACACTACGCAATTCAGGGTCTTATTGGATTTCATCACTGATTGGTCGGCGCTTTGTCGGGTGAGTCCGGTTCACTGTCGTTCAGCTCATGTTGTTCAAAGGCCGTGGTACGGCCCATCACTGCACAGACGAGATCTTCGGCAATCGCGATGGCAAAAAGCGTGACCCCCACGGCCATTCCGAGCTGTGGAAGCCATAGTGGAATCGGTATCAAGCCAGAGGTGACTTCTCCGCGCGCCGCATTCTGGCCAACCATCTTGAGCGTTTCCCAAGCCAGCAGGCTGCTGATCGCCGTAGCCACAGCAAGCGCGATAACAACAAACATGCGAGCCGCAAACCCCTTCAAAGCCTGTGTGAAGAGTGTCACCCGGATATGACTTCCGCTTCGGAAACTATAGGCAAGCCCCAGAAAGGATGTCGCCGCGAGACAGAACCCGGCGAACTGATCTGCCGAGGGAATAATCGTTTCCATCTGCCGCGCAATAATCTGGGCAACCACGATGACGCAAATCGCGACAAGAAATATTCCGGCGAGCACTCCTGCCGCCCTGTAGATCGCGTCCAGGGATCGAGTGAGCATGTGTTGCGTTTCCTCGTAACTACCAGCTTAGACCGACCCGACGTAAGTTCAGAAGTCGTTCCAGCAGACGGGCGACATCTCGTGAGTGTCGCCCGCCCTCCGCGCTTCTCGCGCGTTAGTTCAGTGCGTCGAGTATAGCTTGGCCTTCGGCGCCGACGCTTTCCGCCCACTCGGTTGCCATCTGCTGACCAACGGCCGCAAGATCGGCCGCAAGCGCATCGCTGGCCGCGTGAACAGTCATGTTGTCCTTCAGAACAGTTACCGACTCTGCCGCAACGCTTTCGCTCATCTCCCAGCCCCGGGTTTCGGCCGCGGCAGCCGCATCGAGAATCGCTTGTTGCTGGTCTTCTGGCAGGCTGCTGAAGGCCGACTCGTTTACGATGATCATGTTCTTGGGCAACCATGCCTGAAGGTCATAGAATTCCGTTGTGAAGTCCCAAGCCTTGGTGCGCGCTCCGGTCGCGCCCGAGGTCACCATTGCGTCGACGATGCCGGTGGAGAAGGCCTGGGGGATCTCAACCGCCTCAATGGTGGTCGGCGACGCACCAAGCAGTTCTGCCATACGAGCGGTCGTTGCGTTGTAGGTACGGAAGCGAAGACCTTCCAGGTCGCTACCCGCCGCTAGCGGTTTGTTGGTATAGAAGCCCTGTCCTGGCCACGGCACTGCATAAAGCAAGCGGATACCGTCTTCAGCCAGCTTGGCTTCAACAAGTGGGCGCTGCGCGTCCCATAGCGCCTTTGCGTCCTCGTAGGTGGAGGCAATGAACGGAATGTTGTCTGCGCCGAAGATCGGGTCGTCGTTAAAGAGGTTCGCCATCAGAACTTCACCAATCGGCACCAACTGGTTTTGCACCGCTCGCTTGATCTCTGGATGCTTAAAAAGCGACGCTCCGGAATGAACGGTGATGCTTAGCCCCCCGGATGTTGCGGCAGCAATCTCTTCCGCGAACTGGTTGATATTGCGTGTGTGGAACTCCGCGTCCGGATACGGCGTCGCCATATCCCAGGAGGTCTGCGCGAGAACAGGTGCAGACTGCCCAATCGCTATCGCCGCCGCAGAAATTGCAGCAAAGGATTTTATCATACTCATTGTTTGGCTCCCTGTTTTGTTCTCCCGCACCTGAGTACGGGTCGTGTCCGGCGGCGTATTTGGACCGGGGCGTGCCCATCAATTCCGTCGGTGCTGTGCGCCGCGAGTAGTGTGGCACACCAATACATATAAGTTGGACACATGCGCTGGACAGGCGCAAGCCTGTCTCTCTTGTCCGCGCAGCGGACACTGAACCGAAGGTTGTAGATGTCCCCGCAGCGCAAGGACCAGGCGCTGCTTCTCCGATGCCCTGAACTCGGCTAGGTTTCTCACAACTTATTCATTCCACAGGACGGAACTCGGGTTGGAAACCTTCAAGACAATGTGCCCGATGAACTGTCACCCGACGCTTTGTGGGATGACAGTTACTAAATCCGACACCGGGGAAATCTCCATCGAAGGGGATGAGACGAACCCGGATAGTGAGGGCTTCCTGTGTATGCGCGGCAAGGCCGTCCACGAAATCGTTGGCAACAAGCAGCGCCTCTTGAGCCCTCGGATGCGCCACGTGCGCGGCTCTAACGATTGGACTGACGTGACGTGGGAAGCCGCCATGGACCATATCGCGCACAAGATGCGCGAAGTGGGGCGCGAAAAGGTGGGTTTCTGGCAAGCTCACGGCAACTGGGGCAACGACTACGCCTTTGGCCTGAAGCGTGCACAGATGGATCGCTTCGCGAACCTCTTCGGCTGCCAGTACTGGAATCCGGCGATGATTTGTTGGGGACTTGGCGCGTTTGGCGTCGGGATCACCGGAGCACTTGAGACGTCGAGCAAGGAGGATCTCAGCGCGAATTCTGAGCTGGTCGTTCTATGGGGAGCGAACACGGTTAGCCAGGCCAATACGCTTCGCCATGTCGAGATTGCGAAACGGCGTGGCGCGCGGATCGTCGTCGTCGATATACGCCGTACAGAGGCTTCCGCGCTTGCCGATGATGTCATCCTGCTGAAGCCGGGAACTGACGCCGTGCTCGCGCTGGCCATAATGCATGTGATTATCGCCGCCGGCTCGTACGACGCTGACTTCGTTGCGCAGCACACGGTCGGGTTCGACGCCCTCAAGACACATGTCGAGACCATGACCCCAAGCTGGGCAGAGACCCTCACTGGAGTGCCCGTCGAGCAAATCACCTGGCTGGCGCAGGCTTATGCGACCGCCAAACCTGCGATGATCGTGATCGGCGGATCTTCTCTGCATAAGGGCGACAACACCTGGCAGGCTGCGCGGGCTATTTCCTGTCTGCCCGCTCTGACCGGAAATTTCGGCATTAAGGGCGGCGGTATCGGTCCGCGACACGGTGGCCGCAGCCATGGAGTGGGCTTCAACGATGTCTCTGCCGCTGATCGCCGACCGCCTGGCGAGTATATTCCCAACCAGATGGAGGCCATTGTCGAAGCGCTCGAAAGCGGAGCCGTGAAAGTCTTTGTGACGATCGGCTCAAACGTGCTGTCCTGTTTTGCGGAGACCAACCGGACGCGCGCGGCGCTGGCCAAGGCCGATTTGGTTGTGGCTTACGACATTTTTCCAAACCAAACGATCCGCGAGGTTGCTGACATTGTCCTGCCCGGCACGATCTGGCTGGAGGAGATCGGTGCAAAATCCACAAACACCCATATCCACCTGTCCGACCGGGTGCTGTCCCCGGCAGGCGAGGCGCGCCCCGTCTATGAACTCTACAAGGGGCTCGGCGACAGGCTTGGTGTCAGGGACGTATACCCCTGGGTCGACCAGGAAGCCGCCATGAATGCTGCTCTGGATCACCCGGCCACGGGACACGCGACGGTCAAAACCCTGCGCGCGAATAGTGGGCGGGTCCCGCTCAACGTCTCACACGTGGCGTATCCTAATCTTGAGTTCTCCACGCCTTCGGGAAAGATCGAGTTCTTCTCCGAGCGCGCGCAATCAATGGGCCTGCCGCCACTCCCAATGCCGCCCGAAGCGCGGCCGAACGACGGACTGGCCCTCGCGCATGGGCGCACGTTCGCACAGTTTCACGCCTTCTTTGATCATGGCCGTGCCCTGCCGACACTCGCAAACCGCGAAACTGACCCGGACCTTTGGATTGCTCCCGAGGATGCGGCCGCCCGTGGCATTGCAGATGGCGATTGGATAGAGATTTCAAATCCGCGTGGCACCTTCCATGCGCGCGCCAAGGTCACGCAACGCGTACCCGAAGGCACGGTCTGGATACGCGATGGGTGGCCTGGCTTGAATGCTTTGACCGACGGCGAGTCCGTCCTGCCCGAAACCGCACTTTCAGAGTTTCCCTTCTCGGTCGGTCAAAACAACTACGGCGCACGCGTCGAGGTTCGCCCTATCAGCGCGGATAGCTGACTCAGGAAAGCGCGTTCCAAACTCGAAAGACTGGATGTCTGGCGTTTGAAGACATGCGAGGATGCAGGAGTTGAGCGCAGTGCTCTTGATGCATGACGCAAGCGGGGGACGCCCGAATTTCGCTAGTCGTTCAAATCGCTCCAGGGTGTTCTTGTGCGCAAAGCAGACGTTCGTAGGTAAATTGAGGCCGAAGACCTGATCGAAATGGTCAGATGTCTGTTGTTGGCCGACGAGAGCCTGATGCTTCGATTTCTTGCGTGGTCTGCCTTGCGTTGGTCTGCAAACTACCGAAACCGCCTGCAAGGCTCGACCCAATTCTGACCACGCTGCTCACGCTGGGCGCGGTATTCCTGCCGCTGGAGAGAGTGGGAACCATCTCTTGAAGCGCTTGCAAATCAGGCTGTCGCCAAGGACGATGATCCGCTCATCCGCCATCGCGTCTGACAAAGATACATCTCCCATCCAGACGCGGACCAGTTCGTGCGACGTCGTGGAAATATAGGCAGAGACGTCCTTGCCGGGGTCCTCGTAGCACAGGTCGCGGGTGTTTCCTTCGCAAACGATCCACCACTTCTTGTACTCGTTCAAATCCGAGAACTGGAAGCAAAGCACGGATTCACCGCCCGGCAGTTCCTCGGTCTTGATGTTCCGCTCAACGTCGAACATCAGGAATGCCACGTCCATTTCATCGCTTCGCAACTCATCGCGCGCCCAACGCATCCCCCAGACGACCAGAGACTCGATGACTGGTGCGAGTTCTTTGCCCGCCGGGGTCAGGTGGTATTCAAATCCGCGCTGCCCGCTAATCGGGCGTTTCAAGATGACGCCGTTGGCTTCAAGTTCTTTCAGGCGCGTGTTGAGAACGGTCGGAGAAATCCGTGGCATTCCTTTTTGCAGCTTGGTGAACCGCGTGCTTCCCAACAGAAGTTCCCGGATGATCAGCAAGGACCACGTGTTCCCGAGAATCTCCGCGGATTTTGCCACTGGGCAGAACTGACCATACCGCATCGTCCAAATCCTAACTACGCGAAACGTAGTTCGACGCTACGCTTGGCGAAGTATCGGCGCAACCCATCCGACAGTTACCCCTCGCTCATCAACGCAAATACAGGAGAAGAGCGATGATGGATTTTGTGACGAACGTCTTGAAGATCTTCGGGATCGTGTTTCTGCGGTTCCGCCCGGTGCCCCGGATTTGGAATGTCTGGCTCGTTGGGGTCAACCTTTTGTGCCTTTATTTCATCGGGCATCTCGAAGCGCAGGTGGTTCTGGCCACGACACTTCTGTCGGTATTTGGTCAAGCGATGATCTACGGTCGGATCGGCTTCACGCGCGTTCTGGGCGTCGGCCATTTACTCTGGGTCCCGATGTTCGCTTGGTTGGCGACACGCTGGGACAGCACCGCCGCTCATCCAGAGTTGCAGGTGTGGATCGCGGTGCTGGCAGTTACCAACGCGGTGTCCTTTGTGATCGATGCCACGGATGTGACCCGCTTTTTAAAAGGCGAACGCACCCCTCACTATCGTTGGAACTGAGGTGATGGAGCTGATGATGATCGAAGTGCTTGGGTTTGCTGCAGGTGCCATCACTCTTGTCAGCTCCATCCCACAGTTGGTTGCCAGCCTGCGGAACCGAGATTTGGCAATGGCCTAGGGTTTGTCTCGCAACTGCTTGCAGTCGACAGGGAATGCGCGGTGGTTGGGTGACAGCGTCACGGTTGGGTCCGTGTCTTTGGTGACTTTTGCAGAGCTTGGGTGCCTGATGGCAGGTTGTTTGGCGCTCCAGATACACAGTGTGCAGAAAGGAACGCGCCAAAATCCACAGCGCCAGCCATCATTTGCATTTGCCACAGCCGCAGCTTGGCAGGAACGTTGCGAGCTTGGCTGAGCCAAGCCTGTTACGGCAACCGTGAGTCACGAGATGATGAACGGCTGCTTTGTCCGCTTGTCAGCCAGGATGAGCGCGACACACGGGTTAAACATCGCGCGAGCGGGACCTGTCGAACATGCTGACCCAGAAAGAAGTCGAGCTCACCGCCGCTATGGACCGCCTCCGCGAAGCGCGGGCCGAGGCTGCGGAGCTGCGTGCGTATCTGGAGCGGATCACGAAGGCGGTTTGAACACCTGGTGCTCAACGGTCAGAAAAGCACACTGAGGTTTGCGCCAAACGCATGTTCCTGCCCGTTGGAGCGTTTTGAATACCCGTATCCAGTCGTGAACCTGACACGATCAGACAGCGCGTAGCCGAGCCCCACACCAAGGACCAGTCCGCTCGCGCCCCGATTCTGCCCTACTTGAGTGAACGTGCCGAAGATCGGGCTTGTCACCGTGATTTCGTGTTCTTTGCTGTTGTTGGCCAGAAAGTCATACTCGTATCGCGCAAAGGCCATCGGCGTGAGAACGCCATACCCTGTGACGAAGTCTTTCCGGTAATCCACGCCGATCGACCCCACAAGAGCGTCCGCATCGGCCTCGTCGATTGCATAGAGGAAATCCCCACTCCCCGTCTCGACGGCTGCACCCTGTCCAATGCGTCCATAGGTCAACCCGAAGGTGGTCGCGACAATCGCCCCATCAGTAAGAGTGGCATAAGTCCGTGCTTGAAGACCCGCGTGAAACCCGTCCTGATCGAGTTCAGCCTCCGCGTCGCCACCCGTAAATCCATCGAGAGACGGATTGCTGCGCTGCGCATCCGTTTCGCCTGACACGTATCCCAGCAAGCCCGAGATTTCCCATGCGCCGACCTCTGTGCGCCCGTAGATCCCGGCATGAAAGCTGTCGGTTGAGAAGTCCTGAATTACCTGGTCGTGCTCATCCATCGACGATGTGCCAAGGCCAGCAAAGACCCCGATGACGCTGTCATCGAAACTGAAGAGGTCGGCACCTGCAACAATGGTGCCGATGGTGTAATCGAAGGTTCCCAACCCGTTGCGGCCATCAACGCGGCCGTTCACATATGCCGTATCGACCCACCAGCGACGTTGGGCACAGGCCAAAGCGCCGTCGGCGGCGGCGGCCGGACCAGTTTGCACAGCTCCGATTGCACCTGATGCGAGGGGCTGCGCCCGATCCGGAAGACCGGCGGGTTGGTATTTTCGGCAGTCGGCATGGCTCAGAACCGTATTGGTGATCAGGTCCAGTTGCTCCAGCCCGATTGTCAGGTTCGAGGAATAGGGTTCGGCATGGACGGAGTTGAAGCCAGCCAAACCTGCATTCGTCAGAGTGCTCAACGCACTGCCCAACGAAGTGCCGCTCGTGAGCGAAGTTCCCGGCGCTTGAGTGGCAGAGGTGGCCACAGCCCCCGCCAGACTGCTGGCATTCGCCGAGCCAGACACCGCCGGCAGCAGCGGCAGCGCAGTCACTGGCAAGGCATCAAAGGCAATATCGATCCGCCCGTCCGTGCTGGGTGTGTTGGCGACCCGTGGTGTGGCCAGCGCCGGCAGCGATGCGCCAGCCACGACGGACGGCATGTCCCCGTCGAAACTGGACGCCTGGAAGACGGTATAGTCGTTTCCGGCAACATAGTCCTGCGCGGTCAGGCCCGGGCGCGCGGCGTCGACCTGGATCTGCGCGTTGTTGATACCGCTCACCGCGTCCGTGGCGACGATCAGGTCGGCTTTCTGGCCCGCGGCGGGGTCCAGTTCGGACAGGATGATTGCGCCGAGATCGAAGGAAATCGCGCTGTTGATGTTCAGTGTTCCGATCGACGCCCCGGGCGACAGGGTACTGCCAGCCTTCATGTTGAAATTGAACGCATTGACCGTTCCGGTCCCAGTCAGCGTTCCAAAATTGTCAAACTCGACCGTCGTCAGCGTGGTCGTTCCATCGAGACGCAGGGTCGAACCGCCGGCCAGCACCATATCACTTGTTGCTGACATAGAACTGTTGGTCAGGGTAAAGTCGGACGGGTCCGCAACCCGTGTTTGAATATTGATGGCCCCGAAAACGATCTCGGTCGCGTTGGTGACGGTCAGGTCGCTGTAGGTGAGTGGCGTATCAGACTGGAAATAGACCTCGGTCGGGTCAACATCTCCGCCGTTGGCGGGTGCGAATGTCATCGATCTGCCCGACCCGATGGTCGTTCCAATGACGTTGACGCGCAGCTTGCCGTTGATGTTCGTGACCAACGCTTCACGCGACACGAAATCACCGCTTCCCCCCGCGACATCCACGTTCAGAAGCGTCAGGACAGAGGCATTGCCCGGCACCGTGCTTTGTCCGGGCACATAAAGCTCGATCTTTCCGGTAGGTGTGATCGAAGAATTCCCGACCGTAAGGCCGGTGATCGGACCGTTCGGAATGGGGAGACACGTGCGCTCAACCGTCGAAATCGTCTGATTTCCGCGAGTTGTTTCCGTGCCCGCGGGCACTCTCGTAAAGGGCGCAGGCACTTCCGCACAGGAGATGCCGCTTTGTGCATGCGCATTTCCAGGTGTCAGAAACAAAAGTGCTACCGCGAAGAAGGATATGCAGGTGAAAGTCAGGAAAAACGCGGCAGGTCTTGCGACCACCAAAGGAGAAAACGTCATTTGTCACCTGGTTCCCGGTGGGTGCCCCATCGTGACAAGCGTTGCAAAGACGCAGGAGGGGGCGTTGAGTGGCAACCAAAAGTAGAGAATGCACGCGGCAAAGCAACGTCGCCGTGCATGGTTGCAGATCCGGTGTGGCCCAACAGACACGCAACGTTCGACGGCGAACGCACCTCGATATCAGTCTGCTGTCCTCTCGGGAAATGAGATCCCGCAGTGCGCGGCGGCTTGCGACCGACCGGCCTACCAACGCCCAAGCGCAGCCTCGTCCTCGTCGGTCGCGGCGACCCAGTCCGCGCCGTCGGACGTGATCTCTTTTTTCCAGAAGGGCGCGCGCGATTTTAGGTAGTCCATCAGGAACTCGGCCGCCGCGAAGGCGTCAACGCGGTGGGGGGCGGCGGTGGCGACCATCATGATGCGGTCTCCCGGCCCCATGCGCCCGTAGCGGTGGATGACCAGTGCATCGCCCAGGGACCAGCGGGTGACCGCCTCGTCCACGATCTTGCCGATCGCGCGCTCTGTCATGCCTGGGTAATGCTCGATCTCCATCACCGAGAGGTCGCTGTCGGCAAGGTCGCGCACCACGCCGGTGAAGGTGACGAGCGCGCCCATGTCGGTGCGCCCCTTGGCGAAGGCGTCGACCTCGGCGCCCATGTCGAACGGGGCCTCCTGCACGCGGACGGTGGCCATGTCAGCCGCCTGTCATGGGCGGAAAGAACGCCACTTCGCGCGCACCCGACAGGGGGGCATCGAACTCGGTCAGGTCCTGATCGACCGCGACCCGCACGGCGGAGAGGTCCGAGAACGCCAGATCATAGCGATCTTCCCGCGCGCGCAACTCGGCCACCAGATCGGCGACCGTTGCGGCGTCGGTTTCCACCTGCTCGCGGTTCAGGCCGATCCGTTCGCGCAGCCACGCGAAATAAAGCACGTCGAGCTTCATGTCTCCTCCCTCAGGAATGGCAGGGATTTCTTGAAGTAATCTGCGCCGGTGATCAAGGTCAGCACGGCCGCGACCCAGAGGAGCGCGAGCCCGGCGATGCCAAGCCCGACGCCCCATTCGCCCGAGCGCCAGACCATGTTTCCATCCGTGGGCCCGGCGTCGAGGGCAGCCTGATAAGCCTCGCGCGTCATGGTCTGGAACGCCATCAGATGCGTCGCTTCGAAGGCAATCGCGGTCAGCAGGACGGCGATGGCGACCATCTGGGCGGTGGTTTTCCACTTCGCCAGTTTGGTCACGGCGAGCTTGCCGGCATCCGCGCCGAGAAACTCTCTCAAGCCGGAGACGAAGACCTCACGGAACAGGATCAGCGCGGTCGGGATCATCACGAGAGGGTCCAGCCCCGACAGCGCGATCAGCAAGGCGAGCGCCGTGACCACCATGGCCTTGTCGGCGATTGGGTCCAGCATCGCGCCGAATTTGGAGGTCTGGTTCCATTTTCGCGCAAGGTAGCCATCCAGAAAATCGGTGAGCGAGGCCCCGATGAAGAGTGCGAGGGCCACCCAGTCGGCCAGAGGGCGCGGCAGAAGCGCGAAAACCAACGCAACGGCAGGTGCGGCGATCAGGCGGCCAACGGTCAGGATATTGGGCAAGGTCCAGTGCATGCCCCCTGATAACCGCTCCGGCGCGTGCCGGAAAGGGGCGGGGCCGCCCGGACAGAACGCGGGTCACAAACGCAAACGCGACCCGGAAGGGCCGCGTCATTCATTGCCTTGAGAGCGCCGGACTCGTTCGGACTTGGCTAATTACGACATACCCCACCCACAAAACACGGCGGGAAATAGCTGCGGCATGCTGAATTACTAGTAGGCTTTGTACCATCCCCCTACGCCAAACATGCCGCAGCCCCCGATCTGAATAGTCTGCCCTCGGCGCAATGAATGCCGCGGTATGATCGTGGTAGCACAAGATCGGGAGGACACAAAAAAGTCATTATTTGCAGGGCGGTTCGCGCAACTCATGGGTGTGGGGCCACAACATCTTGCGGGCTTAACGCCGCGTCACCCCCAAGCTGCGATGCAGCATGCAGCGAATCAGCCGCAGACCTTCGCAATTTGCGACAAGCGAGAATTCTTACGCGCGCGGAGTTTCGCCGAAACGGGCGCAATCAGAAGGGCACGGGTGCCGTAAAGGTCATGCCGATGCCACCATCCGGATGCCGCAATCGCAGCGATTGGGAATGCAGCATAAGGCGCGGGTAATCCCGGGCAGGACCGGTGGCATAGAACGGGTCACCAAGGATCGGGTGGCCGATGGCCAGCATGTGCACGCGCAGCTGGTGTGACCGCCCGGTCTTGGGAAAAAGCCGGACCCGGCTTTCGCTGTCAGTGGCGCGCAGGCGCCGCCAGTCGGTCACGGCCGGCTTGCCGTTTTCCGGGTCAACCATTTGCAGCGGACGGTTGGGCCAGTCGACGATCAGCGGCAGGTCTATCGTGCCGGACGCGGCTGCCAACCGCCCCGCCACCCGGGCGACATAGGTTTTTCGGGTCTGTCGCTTCTCGAACTGGAGGCCGAGGTGGCGCTGCGCATGCGGGGTGAGCGCAAACACCATCACCCCGGACGTATCGCGGTCCAGTCGGTGGACCAGAAGTGCATCCGGAAAGGCCGCCTGCACCCGGCTGAGCAGGCAGTCGGCCAGATGCGGCCCCTTGCCCGGCACGCTCAGCAGACCGGAGGGCTTGTCCACCAGAAGGATCTGCGCGTCCTCGTGCAGGATGACGAGCGGATCGGTCGGAGGCGCATAGGTGTCGAGCGGAAGGGGCGGCATGGGGCCTGTCTAGCGCGCCCCGAACCGCCATGCTAGGGCGCGGAACGGAGGTCCGTACAATGAGTTTCGACGCCTGGCTCGTCTTTGTCACTTTCTGGGCGTTGTTCGTCACGACGCCGGGACCGAATGCCGTGAATTGCATTGGCAACGGAATGACGCATGGGTTTGCACGGTCCCTCTGGGGGGTGGCCGGAATCCTGACGCAGGCTGCACTGTTCCTGACCTTGTCAGCCGCCGGCGTCACGGCCCTGATCACCGCCGCGCCCGATGTATTTGCCGCGGTCAAACTTCTGGGCGCGCTCTTGCTGATAGCGCTGGGGGTACGGGCATGGCTGCGTGCCAGCCTGCCGATGGATCCGAAACCGGTCGCCGCACACGGGATTTACGGGCGCGCCTTTCTGATCGCCACGATCAACGCGAAGTCCCTCGCAGGATACCTGGCGGCGTTCTCGCAATTCGTGCAGCCGGATGTGCCGATCTGGGAGCAAATGCGGGTGATCTTCCCCTCGGCCCTGACGCTGACCGCGTTGAGCTACGTGACGTACACCGCGCTGGGGGCATGGTTGGGCAAGCTGGCGCTCGGCGCGGTGCTTAACGTCTGGGTTCGGCGGGCGCTGGCGGTGTGTTTTGTTGTTTACGGGGTGGCGCTGGCGCTCTACGCGCCGGGCTGAGCGAACGTGTCGTGCAGGATCGCAGCAAGGGCGGTCGCATCGGCATCGGTAAAGGCGTCGGGCTTGTCGCTGTCCAGATCGAAGACGCCGATCACCTTGCGGTCCGGGCCGAAGACCGGCAGCACGAGTTCCGATCGGGTAGAGGTCGCGCAGGCGATATGGTCGGGGAAAGCATCGACATCCGGGACAAGCTGGACCTGACCGGTGCGCGCCGCCGCCCCGCAGACCCCGCGGGCGAATGGAATCGTCAGGCAACCGTGACCACCCTGATACGGGCCGATGGTCAGCGTCTGTGGTGCGGTCACCCGGTAGAAACCGACCCAGTCGAAGCGGTCATCGGCATGGAACACCTCGCAAGCAAGGGTCGCCATCCGCGCGACGTCGTCTGGAACCCCTTCGACAAGGGACGCAACCGTCGCGGCCAGCGCGGGGTAATCCACCCGCGTCACGGGCGTTCGATCGCGATAGCCGTGCCCTCGCCCCCGCCAATGCAAATGGCGGCAACGCCACGTTTCAAGCCACGGGTTTCCAGCGCGTTCAACAGGGTCACCATGATGCGCGCGCCGGACGCCCCGATCGGATGCCCGAGCGCGCACGCGCCGCCGTTCACGTTCACCCGGCCGCGCGGCAGACCCATCTCGTGCATGAAGGCCATGGGGACGACGGCAAACGCCTCGTTCACTTCCCAGAGGTCAACGTCTTCGGGCGCCCAGCCGATCCGGTCCAGCAGCTTGCGCGCGGCAGGTACCGGGGCGGTGGTGAACCATCCGGGTGCCTGCGCATGCGAGGCGTGCCCGACGACCCGCGCCCGCACCGCCAGCCCCTTGGCGGCCTCGGCCCGCGCCAGAACAAGCGCGGCTGCCCCGTCCGAAATCGAGGAGGAATTGGCGGGCGTCACGGTCCCGTCCTTGCGGAAAGCCGGTTTCAGATGCGGGATCTTGTCGGGGCGGGCATTGGCCGGTTGTTCGTCCTGGGCCACCACCGTTTCGCCCTTGCGGTCAGACACCGTGACCGCAGCGATTTCATGCCGGAACGCCCCCGAGGCCTGGGCGGAGAGCGCGTTTTCGAGCGACCCCAGCGCATAGGCGTCCTGTGCCTCGCGGGTGAACTGGAATGCTTCGGCGCAATCTTCGGCGAAGGTGCCCATCAGACGGCCATTTTCATAGGCATCCTCTAACCCGTCGAGGAACATGTGGTCGATCACCTGCCCGTGCCCGATCCGCGCCCCCTGCCGCATTTTTGGCAGCAGGTAGGGGGCGTTGGTCATGCTTTCCATACCACCTGCGACCACGACATCCGCGTGGCCCAGCGCCAGCCGGTCGGTCGCAATCATTGCGGCCTTCATCCCGGATCCGCACATCTTGTTGAGAGTCGTTGCCGGCACACCGTCGCCCAGCCCGGCGGCGTACCCGGCCTGCCGCGCGGGGGCCTGCCCCTGCCCCGCCGGAAGAACGCAGCCCATCAGGTTTTCATCGACCCGGTCCCCGGCAACGCCGGCCTGTGATAGGGCCGACTTGATCGCAACACCCCCCAGGGCGGGCGCGTCCATGTCGGAGAAGACCCCCTGGAATCCCCCCATCGGCGTGCGCGCGGCCCCGCAGATCACCACTTCGTCCATGCTTTCCCCCCAAGATCTCCCGGATTTTAGCGAACCCCGGGCCTGTCCACCTTCTGGTAAGAGATTGGCCGTAATCAGGGGGAGTGCAAGTCAAGATAAGGACGGCGACATGGCAATTACGACGATGGTTCACGGTGATGTTCTGGTTGCGACGGTGGAGGACAGCCGGATTGACGCAGCGGGCGCGGTGGCGTTCAAGGATGCGATGGTCAAGCTGAAGTCCGAACCGCAAGCCCGGGTCGTGCTGGACCTGGCACAGGTTGATTTTCTGGACAGTTCCGGGCTTGGCGCCGTGGTGTCTGTGATGAAAGCTTACGGGGCCGACAAAACGCTCGAACTCGCCTCACTCAGCCCGATCGTCGAGAAGGTTCTGCGCCTGACACGCATGGACAAGGTGTTTCGCATCCACGGATCCGCCGACCAGGCCCTGGCCGCGTAACGGACGACCGTGCAATGAGCGGAATGGAGCCCTGCCGAGTGAGCGACCCGGACCCAAATGAGAAACTCTCCTTGCGATTTGCCAGTGCACCGGAAAAGGTCCGCGACGCTCTGTCAGGGATCAACGCCTTTCTGACCGCGCGGGACTTCAGCGAAGACGACCGTGCCACCACCGAGGTTGTCATGGCGGAGTTGCTGAACAACATCGTGGAACACGCCTACTTGGAAGACCCCACGGGAGAGATTTGCCTCAGCGCCGGGTTCTGCAACGGGGTCCTGTGTTTCGAGGTGACGGACAGGGGGCGCGCGATGCCGCAGGACGTCCTGCCCGAAGGCAAACTGCCATCTTCGGACGGCCCGTTGGAAACCTTGCCCGAAGGCGGCTTTGGCTGGTTCCTGTTACACTCACTGACCGAAAACCTGCGCTACTGTCGGATGGCCGGAACGAACGTCACGCGCTTTTCAATTCCCACGACAGGCTAGACCGCCCATACGTTCCTGTTCCCTTGGACGTTTTCGTTCGTCGGTCTAGACTCTGGGTCGGACAAGAGACGACAGTCCGGCCTTGGGGCCGGGACGGAAGGGACTTCTGACATGCGTGACTTTCACCTGCCCGGGCGCTCGGCGGTTTTCGCCGAGAACGGTATGTGTGCCACCTCCACACCCCTGGCGAGCAAGGTCGCCATCGACATCCTGCAGCAGGGCGGCAATGCCGTGGACGCGGCGGTGTCCGCCGCGGTTTTGCTGGGGCTTTGTGAGCCGCAGATGACCGGAATCGGCGGGGATTGCTTTGCGCTGATCAAGATGCCGGGCACCGAAGACATCACCTGTGTCAACGGATCGGGGCGCGGACCCGCCGGACTGAATGCCGCTGACTTGCGCGCGCAAGGGCATACGACGATGCCTCTGGGATCGCCCCACGCGGTCACGGTGCCGGGCGCAATCGACGCGTTTTGCCACATGAACGCGACATGGGGCAGGCTTGGTATGGACAAGGTGCTCGCCCCGTCGATCCATTATGCGGAGGCAGGCATCCCCGTCGGCCCGCGCACCGCCTTCGACTGGGCATCGGATGCCGAAGTCCTGCAGGGCGTTGCCAGGGACTTCTACCTGTTGAACGGCAAGGTACCGAAACCCGGGCAGATTTTCCGTGCGCCCGGGCAGGCAGAGGTTCTGCGCCGTATCGCCGCCGAAGGGCGCGACGGCTTCTACACCGGAGAGGTGGCCGAGGATATGGTGGCCGCGTTGCAGGCGGCAGGCGGCACGCACACGCTGGATGATTTCGCCGCGACCCGGTGCACGCAATCCGATCCGATCAGCGGCACCTACAAGGGCACGGAGTTGGTCGAACATCCACCCAACGGGCACGGTGCCACGGCGATCCTGATGGCAAACATTCTTGCAGAGTTCGATCTGCCGAGGCTGGACCCCTGGGGGACGGCGCGCGCGCATCTGGAGGCCGAGGCCGCAAAGCTGGCGTACAACACACGCGACAGGATCATTGCAGATGCCGACCATACCACACGGCTTGCACATATGCTCTGCCACGAAACAGCATGCGATCTGGCCGCGCTGATCGATCCGAACCGCGCGGTTGCCGACGTGCATGCGGTGTCCGAGGCCGTTCACAAGGAGACGATCTACATCACCGTGGTCGACAAGGATCGCATGATGGTCTCGTTGATCTACTCGGTCTTCCACGGGTTCGGCGGGGGCATCGCGACCGACAAGTTCGGCATCCTGTTCCAGAACCGCGGCGCGGGATTCACTCTCGAAGAGGGCCACCCGAACGAGGCGATGGGCGGCAAGCGGCCCTTGCACACGATCATTCCCGCCATGCTGCGCCAGAACGGCAAGGTCGTCATGCCGTTCGGCGTGATGGGCGGAGCGTACCAACCCTGTGGCCATGCGCGCGTGCTGACCAACTTCATCGATTACGGGTTGCATCCGCAGGCCGCGCTTGATGCGCCGCGCAGTTTTGCCGATCCTACGAAAGGGCTGCTGGTCGAACGCGGCTATTCCGATCAGGTCCGGGCGGAGCTTGCCGAGATGGGGCATCCGGTTTCCATCCCGGACACGCCCATCGGCGGAGCGCAGGCGATCTGGATCGACCCCGAGACCGGTGTCTTGCAAGGCGCCTCCGATCCGCGCAAGGATGGCTGCGCATTGGGCTACTGAGCCGGAGGGAGCCATGGCGATCAAACCAGTTGCCGACATGGTGGCGGAGGCCAAGACGCAGATCACAACGCTGAGCCCGCAAGAAGCCCGCGCGGCGGCGGAGGCGGGCACGGCGCTGCTGGTTGATATCCGCGATGTACGGGAATTGAACCGCGACGGGCGTATTCCCGGCGCGTTTCACGCTCCGCGCGGCATGCTGGAGTTCTGGATCGATCCGGAAAGCCCCTATCACAAACCGGCGCTGACCACGGACAAGACGCTGATCCTGTTCTGCGGCAGCGCCTGGCGGTCTGCGCTGAGCGTGCAAACCCTGCAACAGATGGGGGTGGAGAACATCGCCGAGATCGCGGACGGGTTCAAAGGCTGGAAAGCCGCAAACATGCCAGTCGAAATCAAGGAGTGAGGCTTGCGCGGCTCAGTTGAGCTGAAAATGAAGCGGGTAGATTCCGCCGTCGAAATCGCCGAACAGGTCCGGAAGGTCGGGATGGTCCACCGGTCCGGACGCCCCGTCGAGGATCAGGTTCTGCTCTGACACATAGGCCACGTAGTAGCTTTGATCATTCTCGGCGAGCAGGTGATAAAACGGCTGATCCTTGTGCGGGCGGCTTTCCTCGGGGATCGCGGCATACCACTCATCGGTGTTCGAAAACTCCGGATCGATATCGAATACCACGCCGCGAAACGGATGTTTGCGGTGCCGGACAACTTGTCCAAGGTGGTATTTGGCGTTTGCTTTCAACATCACACTGGAACCTTCTACTTAGCTAAAATACGCAAGACACCAATTGATGTCCATTGAACAATCGGTCGCGACGGGAAACAGAGTGTGAACCTTACCTTAACAGTCGTTAACGTTGTTGCGCCGGTTTTCCTGCTCGCGAGCGTCGGATTTGCCTGGGTCAAGCTCGGGTTCGAGTACCAGTTGGAGTTTGTCACACGGCTATCGATGACCCTTGCGGTGCCTGCGCTGATCTTCGTCGCGCTCATGCAGGCTGAGATCGAACCGGCCGCGTTGAGCGCGCTCTCGCTGGCGGCGCTGGTGGCTTATGTCGGCGTCACGGCCGCGATCGCCTTGCTGGTGAAGCTGAGCGGTCTGGACCAGCGCACGTACCTCGCCCCCCTCTCCTATGGCAACACCGGCAACCTCGGCCTGCCGCTGGCGCTGTTCGCCTTCGGAGATCTGGGGCTGAGCTATGCGGTGGTTGTTTTCGCAGTCATGGCCGTGTTGTCGTTCAGCTTCGGCATCTGGGTCGTCGCAGGCGGGGGCGGACTTGGCAAACTGGTGCGCGAGCCCATGGTGGCGGCAACCCTGCTGGGCGCTCTGTTCCTGTGGCAGGGCTGGGAAACCCCGGTTTTCCTGACAAATGCGCTGGATCTGATCGGACAGATGGCGATTCCGATCATGCTGATCACCCTGGGCGTGGCCATCGCGCGCCTGAGCCCCGGACGGATCGGGCGCGCGATCTGGCTGTCACTCGCCAAATTCGTTCTCTGTGCAGGCATCGGGTGGGGCACGGGGCTGTTTTTCAACCTCGACGCCACGGCCTTCGGTGTTCTGGTCCTGCAACTGGCGACGCCCGTTGCGGTCACATCCTACCTTCTGGCCGAGAAGTACGACGCCGATGGCGACGCCGTGGCGGGGCTGGTGGTCGTCTCCACCCTGATGAGCGTGGCACTTCTGTCTCTGTTGCTCGCAATCGTGATCTGATCGCGCCGCTCTGCCGCGCGTTTTTCTTTCGCCATATGCACGCTTTGCGATATACTGCCCGCAAAACAAAAAATGTGAGAGCAGGATGAGCAGAAACCTTTGCCTCGCGATCGTATTGATGACGTTGGCCGCGTGCGGATCGGGCACCAACACCCCGCCGTCGCGACTGGATGATGCGTGTTCGATCGTGAATGAACGCCCGGCCTATTTGCGGGCCATGAAGCGCGCCGAGAAGAAGTGGGGCACCCCCGTCGCGGTGCAGATGGCCACGCTGTATCAGGAAAGCAAGTTCATGTCGGACGCGCGCACGCCGTACCGGTATTCGTTGGGCGTGATCCCCATGGGGCGCCAAAGCTCGGCCTTCGGCTATGCGCAGGCGCTGGACGGAACGTGGGATGACTACCGAGATGACACCCGGAACTATGCCGGACGTCGCAACAAGATCGACGATGCCACGGATTTCATGGGCTGGTACATGGACGAGACATTCCGTCGCCACGGCATTCCCAAGACGGACGCGCGGCGGCACTACCTCGCCTATCACGAAGGCCACACCGGCTATGGGCGCGGGAGCTACAACCAGAAACAGTGGTTGATGCGGGTGGCCAACGAGGTTGGCTCGCGCGCGGTCATGTATGATTTCCAGCTGAAATCCTGCGGCAAGATCTGACGCGGCTCAGGCGTCAGCGATCGCGCTGGCGCTTTTCGTGATTGATATCGAACAGGAAGGCAGAGAGCTGGTCCGGCACTTCGAGCGTGTCCAGTTCAATCGTGGTCTGTTCGCCGCTCTCGCCGAAAATGATCCAACGGGCAAGGCGCAGGGGATTTTCCGCGAACTGCAAGGCGATTGTGCCGTATTCGGGGTTTTCGGGGTCCCGCGCCACGACCGTGGTGAACGCGCCGTCCCGGCGATGCCCCGTGATGATGTCGGACCCGGCCAGGTCCACCCGACGCGACAGCAGCACACTGAGCGGCGTGCGACGCAGCGGGTAGCTTTCAGGGGAGCTGTCCCCGCGCCCATCGAAAATGGCGACCGTGCCGCCTCCGACCATGACCAGCGCCTCCGCCGGAGGGTCATATTCGAACCGCGCGCGCCCGGGGCGCTTGAGGTACAGCGTGCCTTTGGACCGGCTGCCATCGGCATTGATCTGGGTAAAGCGCGCCTGGGCCTCGCCAAGCGTTTGCAGATAGGCCGATATTTGCGCCAGAGGGACGGGGTTGGCCACTGCGGGCAACGCGGGCAGAAGGGCCGTGCCCCCCAGCAGCGCGATCAGGGTGCGTCGTGTCATCATCATGGGGTGAACTTAGGCGCACCGGGGTCGCTATGCCATAGCAGGCCGCTCACCTGAGCGCGATACCGCGCCCGGGATTACACCGGCGCGGGTTGCGGCACATGCCCCGCCATCACCAGCGGTTTGCCGTTCTTCTCGTGCCGGAAGGCCAGGCGGCGTTGCTGTTTGCCACTGGGAATGAACCGTGCGCTGGAGGGTCGGCCGTGCCGCTGGAACAACTCGGGAAAAAGCGTGCGCAGTTCTTCCGCGGCCTCGGGTGACAACGCAGCCAAAGCGCCGGGGCCGGCATACAGGCTCTCGGTCGGGGCGCCATTGGCAAAGATCACCTCATGTCGATCGAAGACGAGGTGAAAGTAGGTGATCGGGATCCGAGCCTCTGTCGGGAAGATCCCCGGAAGCCCACAGAGTTTGCGGGCGGAGACCAGCGCCTGCGCCGTGCCGAACATCCGCTCCACAATGGGCGAGGCCACGAGCATGCGGTGTTGCGGCGACACACACAGATCCTGCGCGGGCAGGTTCGCACCAAGTGCGCCCGCGGTGATCATCACGGGCGTAAGGTTGGCGTTCGCCTCAAGCTCTGCCAAGGTCACCGCGCGGCTGAGCACCGCGCGTACAGGTTGCGCACCGTGATCCGAGGTCAGCACCAGATCGCCCTTGCGCAGATCCTCCACCAGGACCGGCCCGTTCGGCGTTGCGATCCGCGTGCCGGCGGTGAAACAGGAGACGAAGTCGACATAAGGGTTGTCTTGCAGATGGGACGTACGTTCCGTGTTGAACGTGTAAGACGTACCCGGCACCAGTTCGACCGTGGATGCGAGGCCATCCACAGCCCCCTGCTGGAACCCGTCACCGCCGAAGTGGAAACTGGTCACCTGGTGCCCGGAGACAGTATTGATCAGGTCATAGGCCGAGTTGATCGTGGTCCCTGCCGGGATGGTCGCACCGCCGAAACTGATGGTGCTGGCCACGTTTTGCGTGGCATCAACCTCGTCGAAGATGGTGTCATCGTCTGACACCTCGATCAGGGTGGGCGTCGCGTCGGGTTTCAGGGTCAGCGTAAACGGAGGCGTTCCCGCCGCCTGTGCGCCGGATTCCGCGGGCAGGCCTTCGACGAAGTCATCCGGGCTGTAGATAAACAAAAACGGCATACCACGTACCTATCTCAACTCACACAATACCGAACCCCGAAACATCCGAGGGCGGCAACCACTCTGTCCGGTTACGCCATGATGCGCGAAACTTCGCGAACGCTATGCCTGTTCCGGCACCAGGATCTCGCGTTTGCCGACGTGGTTCGCCGGGCTGACGAGGCCTTGTTCCTCCATCTGCTCCACGAGCCGCGCAGCCTTGTTGTACCCTATCGCCAGTTTACGTTGAATGTATGACGTCGAGCATTTGCGATCCTTGATCACGATCGCAACGGCCTGATCATAGAGCGCATCCTCGCCATCAGTGTTGCCGCCCAGACCGAGTACCAGGTCGATATCGCTTTCCTTGTCTTCGTCCGGCCCGTCGACCACACCGCCGATGTATTCTGCAGGACCGAATGATTTCAGGTGGTTGACGACCTCTTCGACTTCTTCATCCGACACGAAAGGTCCGTGAACGCGAGTGATGCGCGAGCCGCCCGCCATGTAAAGCATATCGCCCATGCCGAGCAGTTGTTCGGCGCCCATTTCCCCCAGAATCGTGCGGCTGTCGATCTTGGACGTGACCTGGAAAGAGATGCGCGTGGGGAAGTTTGCCTTAATTGTGCCCGTGATCACATCGACCGAGGGGCGCTGCGTGGCCATGATCAGGTGGATGCCCGAGGCCCGCGCCATCTGCGCAAGACGCTGGATGCAGGCCTCGATCTCCTTACCGGCGACCATCATCAGGTCAGCCATCTCGTCGACAATGACGACGATATACGGCAGCGCCTCGGGCACCGATTCCTCGGTCTCGAACACCGGATCGCCGGTTTCCTCGTCAAATCCGGTCTGGACGGTACGGGTGAACATCTCCCCTTTCGACAGCGCGTCGCGTACGCGGCCGTTGTAGCCTTCGATGTTGCGGACGCCCATCTTGGACATCTTGCGATAGCGTTCCTCCATCTCGCCCACGACCCATTTCAGGGCCACCACGGCCTTTTTGGGGTCGGTGACAACGGGGGACAAAAGATGCGGGATGCCGTCATAGACGCTGAGTTCCAGCATCTTGGGATCGATCATGATCAGGCGACATTCCTCGGGGGTAAGCTTGTAGAGCAGGCTCAGGATCATCGTGTTGATGGCCACCGACTTACCGGACCCCGTGGTCCCCGCGATCAGCAGGTGGGGCATCTTGGCGAGGTTCGCCACGACGGGTTCACCGCCAATATCTTTGCCCAGCGCAAGCGGCAGGCGCAGGTTGCTATCGCCGAAATCACGACCCGACAGGATCTCCCGCAGCACCACCTTTTCGCGCTGCGCGTTGGGCAGTTCGATCCCGATGACCGAGCGCCCCGGCACGGTGGACACACGGGCGGACAACGCCGACATGGACCGCGCGATGTCATCGGCCAAACCAATGACACGGGACGCCTTGAGGCCCGGAGCCGGTTCCAGTTCGTACATCGTCACCACGGGGCCCGGGCGGACCGAGACGATA
Organism: Tropicimonas sp. S265A; assembly: GCF_049800835.1. NCBI lineage: Bacteria > Pseudomonadati > Pseudomonadota > Alphaproteobacteria > Rhodobacterales > Roseobacteraceae > Tropicimonas > Tropicimonas sp. S265A. The sequence continues at coordinate 126,153 of NZ_JBNAFU010000006.1, read as the reverse complement.
TCGCCCTTCACGCCGTAGTCATCGAGCACGGATTCGAGCATCCGGGCGTTTTCCTCCAACGCCTCATCGCTGAGGTGGTGGCGCTCGACCGTGTCGGCGCTTTCCAGCAGGGACAGGGGCGGGTGTTCATAGACATCCGCTTGCGTGGGTTGCAGTGGCAGGGCGGGTTGCGCCTCGGCCCGGGCCTGCCTTGACGGGGTCACGGCCTTGCGGACCGGATGCTGCACTACGGCCTTTGCCGCGGTGGCGGCAGGGGGGCGCTGAAACACCTGGGCCCGGTCCAGCGTGACCGGGGATACCGCGCCTGGCATGGCGTCGCCTTCCACGTCCACAGGGTCGATCAGCGCGTCTTCGTCAACCTCGTACCCGGCCGTCAACGGGGGTTCGGCTCGCACCAGTGGCGGCTCGGGCGGCAATCCGTCCACGGCGGCAGGCGCTGGTTGCTTGGGCAGCATCATGGACCGGCCCGCGACGCGGTCGCTGCGGCGCCGGATGGCCTGGGTAATCATCGATTGCACGCGCGCCTCGTCCGGATCGGGAACCTCTCCGGTCAGGGGATCAGGCTCCACCAGTTCCGGCTCCGGCATCTTGAGCGCACGGGCACGGACGCGGGCCAATAGCCCGGGTTTGGGGGCTGGTACGGCTGTCGTGTCATCGACCAGAGGGACAGCTTGCGGGTCATCCAGCACCGGATCGATCAACAGGTCGGCGCGGCGCACGCGGGGCGCTCCGGTCAGACTTGGTTCTGCGGTCAGGGTCGGGTCGCGCCGCGCACGGGAAGCCGCCACGGCACGCTCCGCTGCACGGGCCTTGCGGGCGTCCCACCCGGCCGCGCTGGCGGCCACGGCCTGGGTCTTGGCCCGACCCAGCAAGCGCAAGGTTGCCTCGTATACCTTCAGCAGCCCCACAAGCAGGAACACTCCGATGCGCGCCAGTTCGGGACGCGTGAACCCTGCGGAAAACAGGACGATGGCAACCATTACGACGCCCAGCATCAACGACACGAGTTTCAGGCTGACCCCAAGTCCCAGCGGCAAAATTCCCAGCAGTGCCCCGAGCACGGTGTCCCCAAAAAGGCCGCCGAGACCAAAGGAATGGCCCCAGGTCGCGCCCGGAACCAGTGTGGCGGCGTAAACGGCCGCCACGGCAACAGCGATGGGCGCAAAGATCAGACGCCCCACCAGACGCTCGGACCCGCGATGCAGAACGCAGCGCACGCCCCATGCAAGCAACACCGCAGGCAGCACCCAACCGCCGATACCGATGATGATATGCAAGGGGGCCGCAATGCCCGCGCCGGTGCGGCCCAGCCAATTCTGTGCCGGTGCGTCCGACGACGTCATCCAGCCCGGATCATCCGGGTTATAAGACCAAAGCGCCGCCGCCAGCAGCCCCGCGACCACCAGCAAGACCACGCCCAGCATCTCTCGCCCGCGTTTTTCCAGCGCGGCCTGTGTGGTCGTGTCCAGAAGAGGGTCTCGTTGCCGGGCCGGGTGATACGCCATACGCTCAGGTCCTTCAGCTATACAAACAGGCGGCGATCCGGGTCAGACCGCGCCGTACATCATCGGTGGGGGCGACAAGCGCCACGCGAATAAATCCATGTCCGGGGTTGCCGGTATCGGTGTCGCGTCCAAGGTACGCGCCGGGCAAGACGCGTACGCCGGTTTCCTGCCAGAGCCGCAGAGCCGCGGCCTCTCCGTCCTCGACGGGCAACCACAGGAAAAAACCTGCCTCCGGCGAAACGTAGCCGGGGACCTGCCCCAGAACTTCGTCCGCGATCTCGAATTTCTCGGCATAGAGGCGGCGGTTCTCGACCACATGCGCCTCGTCAGACCAGACCTTGGTGGCGACCGCCTGCAACGGGCCGGGCAATGGCGCCCCGGCGTAGGAGCGCAATTGTTTGATCTGCGCGATGGAGGCGGCATCCGTGGCCACGAACCCCGACCGCAGACCCGGCATGTTGGAGCGTTTCGAAAGCGAATGGAAGATCACCACGCGCCCGGGCGTCGCCCCGATTGCAGCGGCCACCTCCAGCGCGCCGGTCGGGCCGGTCTCGCCGCGGTAGATCTCCGAATAGCACTCGTCGGCGAAGATGCGGAAATCGTGCCGCTCAGCCAGCGTGATCAGCGCCTCCCAATAGGCGCGATCGGCGACGGCCCCTTGCGGGTTGGACGGGGAACACAGATACGCAACCGCGATCCGATCCAGCGTCGCGGCCTCCAGCGCGCTGTAGTCGGGCAGAAAGCCGGTATCCGCCGTGGCGTTCATGTACAAGACCTCGGCTCCGACGGCTTGGGCGGCCACGGCGTACACCTGATAGAACGGGTTCGGCACGGCCACCAGTGGACGCGCCCCGTTTTTGGTTTCGGGACAAAGCGCCAGCATCGCGTTAAAGAGCCCTTCGCGCGTGCCATTCAGCGCCATCACCTCGGTCGCCGGATCGAGTGTCACGCCGTAGCGCAGGCCAACCCAGTTGGTAATCGCCGTGCGCAGCGCGTCTGACCCCTCGTTCGGGGGATACTTGTTGAAGAGCCGCATCGCGTCGGCCAGATCATCCGCGATCCAGTCAGGAAAGGCGTGCTGCGGCTCACCGATGGTCATGGCAACTGGGTCGCCACCCGGCGCATGGGCGTCGAGCAGTCTCCGCAAACGCGGGAACGCATATTCCGGAAGCGACGCAAACCGCTCGGGAAAAACCATAATTGCCTCAAGTTTCGGGATCTTTTGCCCCTGTTGGCTGTCAGAATACCGCGCGGCGCGGCGCGGGTCCAACGAAAAGGACACCGCGCGCGGGGGATGTGGCTTTCGCGCCGCTTGGTTAAGACAGCACCTTTTCCATCGCTGCCCCAAGCCGCAACAGCCGGGCCTCGGCAAAGGCCGGGGCCAGCACCTGCAGACCACAGGCCGGGGTGCCGGTGGGCAGGCTTATCCCGCAGAGCCCCATCAGGTTGCCGATCCGGGTGTTGCGCAGCGCGAGCAGGTTTTCGGTGGTATAATATGCCTCGTCCGTCAGCAGGCGCGCACGGTCGGGGGGCAGAATGGGTGCGGTCGGGGTCAGAACCGCGTCGACCCCCGCGACCCGGGCGGCCCACTGCTTGCGCGCGCGATCAAGAGCGCGCCACGCGGCCACGTAAGCGGGTGCGCTGAAAGCCTGACCGCTGCGGAACCTCTCAAGGATCGGCGGGAACATCTTTTCGGGGGCGGCCTCGATCACCTCGGCCCAGGTGCCATAGGCCTCGGTGGCGAAAAGCACCCCGGACAGGGCCATCGCTTCGGCCACCTCGGGGGCGTCGATATGGCTGACATGCGCGCCAGCTTTGGCCAGCTTCGCCACGGCCTCGTCAAAGGCTGCGCGCGGGGTGTCGCGGATGTCGTCGAAAGCGACAGTATCGAGCACGGCAAGCCGTGCGCCCGCCAGTTGCGCCCCGCGCAAGTCGGGGGCTTTGGTGCCGGAAAGCGCACCGAGCAAAAGCGCTGCATCCGCGACACTGCGGCACAGGGGGCCCACCGTGTCGAATGCGCTGGCCAGCGGGACAGCGCCGCTGAGCGAAAGCAACCCATGGGTGGTTTTCAGCCCGACCAGATCGTTCCAGGCGGAGGGAATGCGGACCGACCCACCGGTATCTGATCCGATGCCGGCTGCCGCAAGATCGAACGCAACCGAGGCTGCCGCCCCGGAGGAGGACCCACCGGGCACCCAGTTCGCGTCATGGCGGTTGGGCGGCGTCGCTGTGACCGGGTTCAGGCCAATGCCCGAGAATGCCAGTTCCGACATATGCGTCTTGCCAAGGCACACCAGCCCTGCGCCGGACGCGTTTTGCAGCACTGCGGCGTCGGTGTCGGGCGTGCGGCCGGCAAGCAGTGCCGTGCCCGCCTCTGTCGCGACACCTGCCGTGTCGAACAGGTCTTTCCAACTGACCGGCACACCGTCGAGCGGGCTGCGGCGCAAGCCAAGCCGGGCGCGGTCACGCGCAGCGCGCGCTTCGGCGCGGGCGCGTTCAGGCGTGGTGCGCGCATAAATCTGATCCCTGTGCGGACAATCGTGGATCTTGCTCAGAAACGCCTCTGTCAGGTCAACCGGGTCGATGTTGCCCACCTCGATCCCGCGCCCAAGCGCTGCTGCGGTCTGGTCTGTGTCGTCTGTCATCCTGCCCCCAACCCGCCTGCGCGGGACGTTTCGCCGCGAGGCTAACGCGCGCGGACCCGATGGACAATCACCCGGACGCAGCCATATTCAGCCCCATGACACATGATGCGGACGTCCTGATTGTTGGCGGCGGGCTGAATGGCCCGGCCCTGGCCCTGTCGCTGGCGCAAGCCGGGATCACCAGTTGCGCGATCGATGCGCAGGCCGTGGGCGATCAAAGCGCCGCGACCTTTGACGGACGTGCCTATGCACTTGCGCTGGCATCCCAAAGGATGCTTGCCGCACTTGGGCTGTGGGACGGTCTGGAGGATCACGCCCAGCCGATGCTGGAGATCAAGGTCAGCGATGGTCGCGCGGGCGAAGGGGCTGGACCGTTCCGGCTGCATTTCGACCATGCCGAAATCGAAGAAGGCCCAATGGGTTTCATGATGGAGGATCGCTATCTGCGCCGAGCATTGCTCGCGGCAATGGCCGATGCCGGCCAGATCATGCACCGCCCCGAAACCCGGGTCATGGCACAGGAGATCGACGCAACGGGCGTGACCCTGAGCCTTGATCGGGGCGAAACCCTGCGCGGGCGGCTGCTTGTTGGCTGCGATGGCCGGGGGAGTGGAACTGCGGAGCGCGCAGGCATCACGCGGACCGGTTGGGGCTACGGGCAGACCGCGCTGGTGTCGGCCATTGCACACGAATTGCCCCATAGTGGCATCGCGCATCAGTTTTTCATGCCCGGTGGGCCGCTCGCGATCCTGCCGCTGCCGGGCAACCGATCGTCCATCGTGTGGTCCGAGCGCGATAGCGAAGCTGCGCGCATCGCGGCGTTGGACGATGCTGGGTATCTTGAGGCGCTGCGGCCGGCCTTTGGCGATTTTCTCGGTGAAATCTCGCTTGCAGGGGCACGGTTCACCTATCCGCTGAACCTGACGCTGGCGAACAAACTGGTGGCCCCGCGCCTTGCGCTGGTGGGTGATGCCGCACACGGTGTGCATCCGATCGCCGGTCAGGGCTTGAACCTTGGCCTGCGGGATGTCGGCGCGTTGGCGGAAGTGTTGGCGGACGCTGCGCGGCGCGGCGAGGATATCGCGGCGATCGACGTGCTGGAGCGCTACGGGCGCTGGCGGCGGTTCGACACCGCCACGCTGGCCGTGGCGACCGATGCGTTCAACCGGCTTTTTTCCAACGACAACCCGGTCCTGCGTGCGGGGCGTGACATCGGCATGGGGATCATCAATGCCCTGCCCGGCGCGCGGCGACGCTTCATCCGCGAGGCCGCCGGATTGACCGGCGACGTGCCCCGGTTGCTTCAGGGCAAGGCACTTTAGCACCTGATGACCGTCCCGGCCCGGGGCTGTTCACGGCTTTTGGTTCAATCGTGATTGGTGACGGCACGTATTCCAGCAGACACTGACGACGCGCCGTGCAACAGCGCGCGCGCCGCGTTGGCCCGATGCACCGGGTCAGGTCATCTGGAAAGGACCGGTCATGGCTTGTGCCTTACTCCGTACGCCCCGCCTTTTTTGGCTTTTGTCAGTATTGATGATGTCCGTGATCTGGGTCCACACGGCCCGCGCGCAGGACACCCAGCCCCTGCCCGCGCATGTGATTGATGCGTTCGGCACCCCGCCAGACGTTCCTGAGGGCCCTTTGCCGGAAAATGTTGCGGCCGCCGTGCGCGCGATCGTCGTGGACGGTGTCGCAAATTCAACCTGGGGCCGGGATCAAACCATCGCGCTGGGAGAGATCGCAGCGTCCGGCGACCCGCGGCTGGCTTGGATCATCAGCGATCTGATGCGCTTCGGCTCCGGGTCGCAATTGGCCGCGAAGTTGACGGGTGCGGCCTCGGACCTGTTGGGCAAGGAGATCGGCCCCCGCAATCATTGGGGGGTGACCACTGATCATCTGATAGCATGGCGCATCCCGGCGCCGCCCGATTACCTGGACGCCAAGCGGACCATCTTCACCAGCATCGTGCCCGGCTGGGAAAGGATCTTTGTCGAAGGCGATATCGATTGGAGGCTCGTGTCCTGGGGCGGTGTGCTGATCGATGATCGCCCCTATGACACCACCGACGACGCATGCAATTGCATTCCCGCCGCCGACAACCCCGAGGTCAGCAGCGCCGAGGACGCCACATGGCTGAAGGATGACGACATCGTCTTCGGGATCGAGGTAAATGGCGAAGCCCGGGCCTATCCGCGCCGCATCATGGAGGTGCGCGAAATGGTGAACGACACCTTAGGCGGGCGCGATCTGGGGATCCCGTATTGCACGCTATGCGGCGCGGCGCAGGCGTATTTCACCGACCGGATGCCTGCAGGAGTCGATCGCCCGGTTCTGCGCACTTCGGGGCTTCTGATCCGGTCCAACAAGGTGATGTACGATATCACGACCTACTCGGTGTTCGACACGTTTCTCGGCAAGGCGGTCACGGGACCTCTGGCGGAGAAGGGCGTTCAGCTTGAACAGGCCTCTGTCGTGACGAGTACGTGGGGAGCATGGAAAGAGGCACATCCCGAAACCACGGTTCTGGTCGAAGCGCTGGCGCTTGGGCGAGATTTCGATTTTCGCAACGGGCGAGATGCAGATGGCCCCATTTTCCCCGTTGGCGATGTCGATCCGCGCCTCCCGGTCCACGAGGATATCATCGGGGTGGTGGCTGCCTCTGGCACTCCGGTGGCGTTTCCGCGCAGCACGGCATTTGTGGCGCTGAAGGCAGGTCGTGAGGTGACTTTCGAAAACGTGCGCCTGACGCTGGACGCGGGCGGGATAAAGGCCGTCGATGCGACCGGGGCCGATCTTGGCAGCCATCAGGCGTTCTGGTTTGCCTGGTCGCAGTTCCACCCCGGCACCGCGTTGTGGCAGGGATAGCCCGAGACCTCTGTGCTTAATCCAGTTTGCGGGCTTCGTCCGCGATCATGATCGGGATGCCGTTGCGGATCGGAAAGGCCAGGTGTGCCGCGCGCGAAATCAGCTCGCCCGCCTCCGCATCATAGCTCAGCGGCGCATGGGTCACCGGACAGACCAGCGCCTCCAGCATGCGACGGTCATGGGCCGGCGTGTCGGGCGTGGACTTGTCCTCGGTCATTGGAGCATTTCCTCGTTCGCGCCCCCCCGCAGGGCGAACTCGATCAGCGTGACCAGCGTTTCGCGGCGCGTGGACAGCGACGGAGCCTCCAGAAGTGCCTGTTTGTCTTCCGGCTCGAACGGGCACAGCATCGAGAGCGAGTTGATCAGCAACTCGTCTTCGGCCTCTTGCAAGCTGTCCCAGTCAGTGCGCATTTCCTCTGCCTCGAAAAACCTTTTGAGCAGCTTGAGGAACGTCTTGCGATCAAATCCACTGTCTTTCTCTGCCGGGCCCTGGTCCCTGTCGAAGCCTGCCCAATCCACGTCCGCCTTGAGGTAGGGCGTGAACCCCGAGACCTCTCGATTGATGCGGTATCGGGACACTCCGGCAAGCGTGATCATGTAGCGACCATCCTCGGTTTCGGAGAACGCCGTGACCCGGCCCGCACAGCCGATGGTGTGCAGGCGTCGATCGGCGGACCCTGGCACCTCTCGCGGCTGAACCATTCCGATCAGGCGGTGCTGGGTCTTGAGCGCATCGTCGAGCATGGCCAGATAACGCGGCTCGAATATATGCAGTGGCAGACGCGCACGGGGCAACAGAAGCGCCCCGGGCAGGGGAAACACGGGAATTGTTTCCGGCAGGTCGGCGGTGGCGATTTTCATGACAGAACAGCTAGCCCGTTGCCGCGCTCAGGCAAAGATGATCGAAGACAACTTCCGCCGACCGTTCAGCGCCACCGGATCTTGTGGGCCCAGCGCGTCAAATATTGTGAAGAGCTGGGCCTTGGCGGCCCCCTCGTTCCATTCCTGATCCTTACGGAAAAGTTCAAGCAAAGTGTCGACCGCTTCCTGCACCTCGCCGCTGGCATGAAGCGCCTGCGCGAGGTCGAACCGGGCTTGCAGATTGTCCGGGTCCGCCTCGACCTGCGCGCGCAATTCGGCGACCGGACCGGCATCAGCCGCCTGGCGGAACAGTTCCAGTTGGGCGCGGGCGGCTTCGACTTCCGGCGCGGTGGCAATGGCGGGCGGGGCGTTGTTCAACAACGCTTCGGCCTGATCTGCCGTGCCCAGTTCGATATGGGCACGGGCCAGACCGCCCAATGCAGCCGCGTTCTCGGGCTCCTCGCCAAGCACGGCGGCAAAAATCTGGGCGGCATCGTCGAATGCGCCTTCGGTCATCATGGTCTCGGCGGCCTCGACCGCTTCCGCCAACCCGCCGTCACCGGACAGGGCCGCGAGCTTGTTTACAAACTCGGTGATCTGGCTTTGCGGAACCGCGCCCTGAAACATATCGACCGGGCGGCCCTCGAAGAACCCGACAACGGTCGGGATCGACTGCAATGGCAAGCCTTGCTGCGCGAGGGCCCCGGCGAGACGCTGTTCTGCGTCCACGTCGATCTTGACCATGCGCACCTTGCCCTTGGCCGCCTTGACCGCATCTTCCAGCATAGGGCCCAAGGTCTTGCACGGCCCGCACCACGTTGCCCAGAAATCGACGATCACCGGCACGGTCTGGCTCATTTCCACCACGTCGGCCATAAATGTCGCCTCGGTGCCGTCCTTGATCAGGTCGGTCATCGCGGGGGCCGCATCGGCCTGTCCAAATTCGAGCATCGGTTCCCTCATTTCTCGCTTAGCCCTTATATGGAAGCTGCGAGGTGCAGAGCCAAGGGGCATGAAGCCTACCAAGCGCTTTGGAGGATTGGGAATGGGCCTTTTTCGCAGTGCTGAACGATTGATGGGCATGACGGACGCATCCTGGGCGCGTCATGCCAATCCGTGGAGTGGCTATTCGCGGTTTATCGTTCTGCCATTGCTGGTGATGGCGATCTGGGCTCGGATCTGGCTGGGATGGTACGCGCTGGTGCCTGTGGTCCTGTGCCTTGCCTGGGCATGGATCAATCCACGCGCCTTTCCACCGCCCGCCACCACCGCAGCCTGGGCCACGCAAGGCGTGCTCGGCGAGCGGGCTTTCCTGAACCGCAAGCAGGTTCCGATCCCGAAACACCATGAAACATGGGCCTATTGGCTGACGGCCCTCTCTGCGGCCGGCTTGCCGCCCTTGGTGTGGGGTCTGTGGGTTTTCGACCCAAGTTGGACCTTGCTCGGCCTTGTCCTGACAATGGGTGGCAAGATCTGGTTCGTGGACCGCATGGCGTGGCTCTGGGCCGACATGAAGGCCGCCGATCCCACCTACGAAGCATGGGAGCGCGGCGCGTTTACCTAGAGGTCAAAGGTCGCGAAAACAGGTGCGTGATCCGACGGTTGTGTCCAGCCACGCGCTTCGCGCAGCACGCGTGAGCCATGACCCGACGCCGCGATATCAGACGATGCCCAGATGTGATCGAGCCTGCGACCCTTGTCAGCGGCGTCCCAATCGCGCGCGCGATAGGACCACCACGAATAAAGTTGGCCCTCGGGGATATCCGCGCGGGTGACGTCCACCCATCCGCCTGCCTCCTGCGCGTCGGTCAAGTGGTCAACCTCGATCGGTGTGTGGCTGACCACCTTCAGCAGCTGCTTGTGAGACCAGACATCATCCTCCCGCGGGGCAATGTTCAGGTCGCCAACGAGGATGGAGCGTTCGGGACGGCTGTCACGAAACCAGTCGCGCATCTCTGTCAGGAAATCGAGCTTGTGGCCAAACTTCTCGTTCACGTTGCGGTCGGCCACGTCCCCGCCCGCGGGGATGTAGTAGTTGTGGACAGTCACGCCGTTCTCCAGCGTGGCGGCCACGTGGCGCGTATCCCCCTTGCCGCAGAAATCCCGGTGGCCCGCATCGATCAGCGGAAGCCGCGACAGGATGGCGACGCCGTTGTAGCCCTTCTGCCCGCGGGCAACCATGTGGCCGTAGCCAGCCGCCGCGAACACGTCCAGCGGGATCTTCTTTACCGGGCTCTTGCACTCTTGGAGGCACAGGACGTCCGGCGCCTCCTCCGTCAGCAGCTTCTCGACGAGACCGGCGCGCAAGCGCACGGAATTTATGTTCCATGTGGCAAGTGTAAATGACATGTGGCTCCCCCGTGAGAGCCGATCCTAGGGTATGCACGCGGTCATGACCAGCCGCGATCACCCGCGCACGATCAACCGGGTGGACAGCCGGATGCGCGGCGCGAGCCAGCGCAGGACATCAGGCGGCAGTGCAATGCAGCCTTCAGTGGGCTTGCCCGGCGCGCGCCAGCGGTGAATGAAAATGGCAGAACCAGCGCCCTTGCGCGCTCGCGGCCAGTTCCAGTCGGTCAGGATCACCAGATCATAGAGCGGGTCGGCGCGCCACAAACGCTCATGCCCGAAGGGATGAGGGCGGGTGACGATCAGGTTGTAGTCGGGGTCTTTGGGATCATCCGACCAGCCATCACGCGGCCGGATCGGCAGGGCCCAGTTTGCAGGGCGCGCCAAGCGGTCGGGACGGTAGAGCATTCCGATCAGCCGGTGCGTGCCCAAAGGTGTTGCCCCGTCGCCTTCGCGCTTGTCGGCTCGCAGGCCCCCGCGCCCGATGGTGCAGGGCAACCTTGTGTTCTGGAACCAGAGGCCCTGCGGGCTCAGGATCAGATCGTCCGCGTTCATTTAACCGGCTGCGGCGGCAGGTCTTCGAAACACGGCAAGCCCTCGGCCACCACGTGAAACGGCTGGATGTCCTTGGTGAAGATCGCCAGTTGCGAGGCCCCGTAATCGCGCGCCGGATCATCGAGCGTCCCGACCTTGACGATGACCAAGGGCCGCCCCGGCAACAGCGTCGTCAGATGCGTCCCGCAGGTGCCGCAGAACTGCCGCGTGCGCGGTTTTTCAAGATCGGACCGTGTGAAGGTCTTGGGCGTACCCTGGGTGATGGCAAACCCGTCTTCAGGCACGGCCATGAAGAAATTCGGACCTCCGCCGGTGATATACTGGCATTCGCGGCAATGGCATTGTGCCTTCATCACAGGCGTTTCGGTGATCTCGTAGCGGACCTCTCCGCAATAGCAGTGACCGTTCATGGCGCGTCCTCCCTCGGGGTGCAGGCTAGAGCAGATGGCCCGACTTTGCGGCCTTGGTGGCCAGATAGGCGGCGTTCTGCGGTGTTTGCCCGACCTTGAGCGGCACCCTTTCCGCAACATCAATCCCGCACCCCTGCATCATCGCGACCTTTGCCGGGTTGTTGGTCATCAACCGCACCGAGGAGAACCCGAGGCGGCGCAGGATCTCTGCCCCGATGCGGAAGTCCCGTTCGTCGTCCTCGAACCCCAGCCGGTGGTTTGCCTCCACCGTATCGAACCCCTGGTCCTGCAAGGCATAGGCGCGCATCTTGTTGGCCAGACCGATCCCGCGCCCCTCCTGATTGAGGTACAGGAGCACCCCTGCCCCTTCTGCCCCCATCTGCGCCAGCGCGCCGCGCAATTGTGGGCCGCAGTCGCACTTCAGGCTGCCCAGTAGATCGCCGGTGAAACAGGCCGAGTGCAGACGGGTCAGAACTGGGGCATCCCGGGGCGGCGCGCCAATTTCAACCGCGTAATGCTCCTCGCCCCCGTCCTCGGGACGAAAGACGTGGACACGCCCGGCCTCCGACACGGTGAGCGGAACGCGCGCAGCCACAACCGGATGCAACACCGGCATATGACCCAGATGATCGGCGATCCGGTCCAGATCAAGCGCGGTCAGGTCATGGGACGCGGCAAAGCCCGGCGGTACATCGAGGAACAGCACGGCAGGCATCAGCCGCGCATCCTTCGCCAGTTGCAAAGCAGCGCGCACAAGTCGGACATCACCACCCCGCGCCATCCGGAACGGCCCCTTCAGCGGGGTGCTCAGATCGTCCTTGGGGTCCGCGACCGCCCGGACCCAAGCGCAATCGGCATCCCCGGGCAGCGCGATACGGGCCAGATCCCCGTCATAGGCCGCCGCCTTCAAAGTTTCCGCCCGGCGCGCGGTGATGGCCAAGTGCGGGGTTGCCCCCAGCGCGCGCAGCGCGGCAAAGCGATCCGGTGAAAGGGTCTCTGCCGCCAGCGCCAGAACGGTCTGGTCGCCCGAAAGCAGCACCACCGGCAGCCCCATGCGCAGGTCCGCGCGGGCGCGCGCAAGCTTTTCGACCGGATCAGGGCGCAGCGGCATCGGCAAACCTTGTAACATCTCAGGCCTATCCCATAGCCCGGAGGGCCGGAAATTGAAACATATCCCGATGTCGTGACACGTGCCCGTGAGTTTGCGTTTCGAAACCTTGCTGAATGACGCGCCGCACCGCATCTCCTTGGTATCGAAACCCGGAGGAGCCAATGGCAACCCTTAGAAAGATCCTGCTTGTCGATGACGACGAAGACCTGCGCGAGGCGCTGTCCGAACAGCTTGTAATGACTGAGGATTTCGACGTGTTCGAAGCCGGCTCCGGTGCCGAGGCAATGGAAAAGGCCAAGGCCGGGATCTACGATCTGGTCATTCTCGACGTGGGCCTGCCGGACACCGATGGCCGCGAATTGTGCCGCCTGATGCGCAAGCAAGGCGTGAAATGCCCGGTGCTGATGCTGACCGGCCATGACAGCGACGCGGACACGATCCTCGGCCTTGATGCCGGAGCGAACGACTACGTCACGAAACCGTTCAAGCTGCCAGTGCTTCTGGCCCGGATCCGCGCACAGTTGCGCCAGCATGAGCAGTCCGAAGACGCGATCTTCCAGCTTGGACCCTATACGTTCAAGCCCGCGATGAAGATGTTGGAGACTGAAGACGATCGCAAAATCCGCCTGACGGAAAAGGAAACCAACATCCTCAAGTTCCTTTATCGCGCCACCGATGGCGTGGTCGCGCGGGACATCCTTCTACACGAAGTTTGGGGGTACAATGCGGGCGTAACCACCCATACTCTCGAGACCCACATTTACCGTCTGCGCCAGAAGATCGAGCCCGACCCCTCCAACGCCCGCATCCTCGTGACCGAGAGCGGGGGGTACCGCCTCGTGGCATAAATGACACGGTACCAAAGGTCGTGTCCAAAAGTCCCATTTGGGACACGCTGCCGACACGGTATCTTGGCACCATCTAACGACCCCACGCCGTTACGGGGTTATGCAACGGCACCTCCCTGTTGGACTTGCCGGGCCCCGTGCCCGGCATTTTTTTGATTGAACGCAACTTTCGCCTGCTCTGGCGATTCACTGCCGCCCAATTGCTGAGCGCAGCGGTCAGCTTTTGGGCCAAAGCTACACGCCGTTTTCACGACTCGCCAATTTTTGTGCGGCGACGCTTGGCAGGCCATGTGTGACGCGGTGACGTCGCAGCATGGACTTGCGCTTCTTTGAGATCACACGCTCGCCAGAGTACCTCTGGCTGCTGACCGAAGGGGCGATGCTCAGCGCAGGGCTGACATTTCTGGCCGGGATTCTCGGCTTCATCCTGGCGCTCGGACTGTCTGCGTCCCGCTTGGCAAAACTGCCGGTTCTATCACAGATTTCAACTGCCTACGTAGAGTTCATTCGCAACACACCCTTGCTCGTCCAGTTGTTCTTCGTGGCCTTTGGGCTGCCGTTGCTGCTGGGGTATCAATGGCCGTTTTGGGCGCACGCGTTGCTGGCGCTGACCCTGAACTTCTCCGCTTACTTTGCGGAGATTTTGCGCGCGGGCTACCTGGGCGTGGGGCAGGGGCAGATTGAGGCCGCGCGCGCCCTGGGACTGAAACCGGTCACGATTTTCTTCAAGGTGACACTGCCGCAGGCCATCGCAACGACGTTTCCGTCGCTGTCGTCCCAGTTCATCTTCCTGTTTCTGACCACCGGCGTCGTTTCGGAAATCGGGGTCAATGACCTGACACAGGCGGGTCTATTCATAGACAGCCGAACCTTCCGCTCATTCGAAGTCTTCATCACGCTTACGGCGATCTATATCGGCCTGTCCCTGATGTTCAAAAGCCTCATGGCCGCCACAGCGCGCTATGCGTTTGCCTGGACCGATGCCCGATGAGGGCCCTGCTCGAAACCCTTCTAGGCAAGCCCGAAGGGATCGTCGTTTTCCAGCTTCTGGAGGCGACGCAGTTTACGATCTATCTGTCTTTGCTGGCGTTTATCGGCGGCGGCATTTTTGGCGGGTTGATCACGCTGGCGCGTATCTCGCCGCAAAAGTGGCTCAAGAAAGCGGCGATTTCGTACATCTGGCTGTTCCAATCGACACCCCTTTTGATGCTGCTGTTCCTGACCGGGCTCGGCATACCGCGCCTGATGGGGCAGGATGTGAACCCGTGGATTGCGGCGGGTGTGTCGCTGACGCTCTATGCCTCGGCCTATATGGCGGATGTCTGGCGCGGCGCGATCGAGAGCTTGCCCCAAGGCCAGTGGGAGGGCGGCAGCGCACTGGGCCTGCGGTTTGGCGCGACGCTGCGCCATATCATCCTGCCGCAGGCGATCCGTGTCGCGCTGGCACCGACGGTCGGGTTCATGGTCCAGATCATCAAGGGCACGTCGCTGGCCTACATCATCGGATTCCACGACCTGATGGCCATCGGGCGAAGATGGGCCAATGCGCCGGTGGAGGGAACGGAGCCCTTCATCATCTATCCGCTGATGGCCCTGGTTTACTTTTCGCTTTGCTACCCGCTCTCGCTGATCGCCCGGAGGCTGGAACGCCGCCTGGGCAGCATCAGCGACCGCCCGAAGGCCGAAGTGGCCTGATTTTTTTCAACCGAGGAGACCTAGAAATGACCTTTCTCAAAAGCCTGTTGGCCGGGGCCGCGTTGGCCCTTGCGACTGTGCCAGCCCATGCGGACCTGTCGGACATTCTGTCCGAAGGCACGATCCAGATCGCCGTGCCCGAGAACTTTCCGCCCTTCGGCTCCCTCGGGGCGGAGGGCGAACATGTTGGCTATGATGTCGACGTTGCCAAACTGATCGCGGAGGATCTGGGCGTCGAGCTGGAGCTTGTGCCCGTTACCTCCAAACAGCGCATTCCGTTTCTGGAAACCGACCGTGTGGATCTGGTGATCTCCTCGATGGGTGCCAACCCGGAGCGTGCGAAGTCGATCTGGTTCTCGTCGGCCTATGCTCCGTTCTACTCCGGTGCCTTCGCCGCGTCGGGTGTCGCGGTTGCGAGCGCCGCCGATCTGGCAGGACTGAAGGTAGGTCTGACTGGCGGCACGCTTGAGGATCTGGAACTGACCGACAGCGCCCCAGAGGGCACGGAGATCATCCGGTTCGGCGATAACGCGGCCACTCTGGCGGCGTTCACCTCGGGTCAGGTCGATGTGCTGGTGACCGGCAACACGGTCGCCGCGGGGCTGTCGGCGGACAACCCTGACCTGGATATGGAAACCAAGTTCATCATCAAGGAAAGCCCGGCGTTCATCGGCGTGAAGAAGGGCAACTTCGACCTGCTGCAATGGGTGAACGTCTTCATCCTGCACAAGACCCTCGGCGGGCAGTTGAACGACCTGTCCGAGACTTGGCTGGGTCAGCCCCTGCCACCGCTACCGGCGTTGTAGGAAACCGTCTGCGCCCGGACCAACCGGGCGCAGGTCATCCGGGCACGCGGTCTCCGAAGATCGCAGACCCGACACGGATATGCGTCGCCCCCTGTGCGATCGCACTTTCGAAATCCCGCGACATGCCCA
Source organism: Tropicimonas sp. S265A (assembly GCF_049800835.1). Lineage (NCBI taxonomy): Bacteria > Pseudomonadati > Pseudomonadota > Alphaproteobacteria > Rhodobacterales > Roseobacteraceae > Tropicimonas > Tropicimonas sp. S265A. The sequence continues at coordinate 110,371 of NZ_JBNAFU010000006.1, read as the reverse complement.
TGCTCAACCCGGTCAGCCCATTGCGCGCAGCCAGTTTGGCCAGCAACGCGAAATGCAACGACGGTTCCTCGTCCACGGGCGGGATGCACATGAGTCCCTTCAGCGGCAGATCGAGTGCCCGGCACTCCGCCACAAGCGCATCGACGTCCGGCAGCGCGCACCCGGCCTTTTGCCCCTCGTCGCCGGTGTTCACCTGCACGAAGATATCCGGGCTACGGCCAAGTTCCTGCGCGTGATCGGCAAGCCGGCGGGCGAGCTTGGTGCGGTCGACGGTATGGATGGCGTCGAACAATTCAACTGCGGGGCGGGTCTTGTTGGACTGCAATGGACCGATCAGATGCAGATCAATGCCGTCGAACCGGTCTTTGAACTCCGGCCATTTGCCTTGGGCTTCCTGCACGCGGTTTTCGCCGAACACGCGGTGGCCTGCGGTCAGCACGGCCTCCACCCGCGCGAGCGGCTGCACCTTTGAGACGGCAATCAACTGGATATCGGCGGGGTCTCTTCCGGCTTTGCGTGCGGCGGTCTCAACCCGTTCGGTAATCTCTGGCAATCCCATTGCGACCTCTCCGTCAGCGCCCGCATTGGTCATCCCAAAAGAAAAGAGCGGGCACAAGGCCCGCTCTTTCCATCCAATCGATTTGGGTCGATTAGAACTTGAAGGACATACCAAGCGACGCGACCAGCTGGTCGTCGGTGTCGTTGTTGGCGAAGTCGATGGTGTAAACCTGACCGATACCTGCGTCGAGCGATGCACCGCCGCCGAGGTCGTAGTTCACGCCGATACCGTAGTCCCAACCGTCGATGTTGGTGTCTTCAACTTCGGTGTAGTTGGCCGCGAAGGACAGGGTGTAACCACCCAGGTCGTAGGATGCGGACACACCGTAACCGTTCAGGTCGAGGTCGGTCGGCTCGTTCTCGTGCTCGGCATAGTAGATGTCGAAGTCGAAGCCAGCCAGTTCACCGCCGAAGAACAGCGAGATGGACTCACCGCCACCGATCAGGGACAGGCCGTCGGAGTTCACGTTGTCCTGGTAGTCTTCGATTTCAACGTAGCCGATGCCAACGTCGAAGGAACCGAAGTCATAACCCAGAGCGACCGCGTAGTTTTCTTCGAAGCTGTCTGCAGTCACAGTCAGTTCAAAACCAGCAACGGCCAGTTCGTACATGATGTTCGAGTCGATCTCGTCACCAGTGTCGAAGCCTGCGTCGGCGTCAGCGAAGATCAGCGAGTCGATCTTGTTGTCGATGCCGATGCCGTCGTAGCCGGGGTCACGGGTCTTGCCACCGAACGCGGTGTCGGTTGCGACGTCCACGTCACCGATGGTCAGGGTGCCGAAGCCACCGGACACGAAGATTTCCGGGTCGAAGCCCTGATCGTTGGAGTCAGCAGTTGCGTTCGAGTCGTTCTCGAAGTCAGCGGACGCACCGAAGGTCAGACCGGAGTCTGTGGTGGTGGAGCCAGCCAGGTCGAACTGCAGTTCGTAGTCCAGGAACAGTTCGTCATCAACAGCGTCGCCGTTGCCGTCGGTGACGGTGCGGTCTTCCTGATAGATCACGCCGAACTGCGCGGAGCCGCTGAGGGTGACGTCGGCGTATGCGAAGCCGGACGTTGCCACCAGAGCGGTCGAAGCGATGAGAAGTTTTTTCATCGAGTTTCCCTCGTGTGTTAACAGTGCACCCCAGCGCAGTGCATCCGGCTGGGTATGCCCCTCTTTCGATCTTTCCCCATTTGATTGCAAGCGGCGGCATTTCTTGCAGAAAAGCTGCCCCGGAATTGGTGCAACAAAGACACAGTGATGTGGACCGCCCAACCAGCGCCCCCTCAGCAGCGGCTCAAGCGGCCGTTTTCCTTGGCGAATGAGGGCGGGCTTGTCTCAGTTACCCCTGTCCGCTAAGACGCGAACAGGCCGAGATGACGAAGGATGCCCACCCATGACCGCACGCTCCACACGCACTGTCGGATCGCTGATCGTGCTGGGTTTCCTGTCGGCCTGCGGCGCGTTCGACTCGATGGATTCTCTGGGCGGCGAGGCACAGCCGACGACGGCGCAGCTCGAGGCGCAGGAGCAAGACACGATCTGGGATATCTTCGAGAACAACATCGACCCCAACACCACCGTCGAAGTGAACAAGTATATCTGGAACGCCTCGCTGGAGGTGCTGGATTTCCTGCCGATCGAAACGGTGGACCCGTTTACCGGCGTGATCGTCACCGGGTTTGGCACAGCCCCCGGATCGGGCCGGGCCTACCGCGCAACGGTTTTCGTGCAGGACCCGGCGCTTGATGCGCGGTCACTGCGCCTGGCGCTTGCAACGCGGTCCGGCCCAGCGGACCCTGATACCGTTCTGGCGGTCGAAGATGCGATCCTGACCCGCGCGCGCCAGCTACGGTTGCGGGACGCCGGACTCTGAGCGCCGCAGGGCACTGGCCCGGCGCGCCTCCGGCGGAGGTATTTTTCGCACAAAAGAAAAGGGCCAAAACGGTTGGCGCCGCCTTCGGTCCTAGACGTTCCGCAAGCGGACCGCTACACCGCTGCCCGTCCGGTCTGCGTGGCCGGGCAAGAGCCGCCGAGAAGGAAATCCGCAATGTCCCGTTACGCTCCGAGCGCAGTTGAAAGCAAATGGCAGGCCGCATGGGCCGACGCCCGCACGTTCGAGGCGCGGCAGGACAGTTCCCGCCCCAAGTACTACGTGCTGGAGATGTTCCCCTATCCCTCGGGGCGTATCCATATGGGGCATGTGCGCAACTACACGATGGGCGACGTGGTCGCGCGCTACAAACTGAGCACGGGGCACAACGTGCTGCATCCGATGGGGTGGGATGCCTTTGGAATGCCTGCGGAAAATGCGGCCATGGCCTCAGGCGGACACCCGGCGGAATGGACCTATGACAACATCGCCGTGATGCGCGACCAGATGAAACCGCTGGGGCTCAGCATCGACTGGTCACGAGAGTTTGCAACCTGCGACCCGGAGTACTACGCGCAGCAGCAGGCGCTTTTCATCGACATGATGGAGGCCGGTCTGGTCTACCGCAAGAACGCCGTGGTCAACTGGGACCCCGTCGACATGACCGTTCTGGCCAACGAACAGGTGATCGATGGCAAGGGCTGGCGTTCGGGCGCGGAGGTTGAACGGCGCGAACTGACGCAATGGTTCTTTGCGATCTCGGACATGGCAGGCGATCTGCTGGATGCGCTCGATGGTCTGAAGGACTGGCCGGAGAAGGTTCGCACCATGCAGGCCAACTGGATCGGCAAGTCGCGTGGTTTGCAAATGGCGTTTGACCTGACAGAGCCGGTGGCGGGACACGACAAGGTCGAGGTTTACACGACACGTCCCGATACTCTGATGGGGGCATCTTTCGTCGGTCTGTCGCCCGATCACCCGATCACCAAGGCGCTTGAGGCAGACAATCCGGACCTGGCCGCCTTCTGCGCGGATGTTCGCAAGGGCGGCACCACCGAGGAAGCGCTGGAGACAGCCGAAAAGCGAGGATTCGACACCGGGCTGCGGGTGCGTCATCCGCTGAACCCCGAATGGGAACTGCCGGTCTGGGTCGCGAACTTCATCCTGATGGACTACGGCACCGGCGCGATCTTCGCCTGCCCGGCCCATGACCAGCGCGACCTTGATTTCGCGAGGAAGTACGACCTGCCGGTGATCGATACCTATGTTGCAGTCGAGGATGGCACCCCGGTGGAAGCCGAGGCCTACGTTCCACCGAAGACCGAGAAGGTACGTTTCAAAAACCATTTCGCGGGTGTGGACGTCGCCACCGGCGAGGAGGCGATTGCCGCCACCATCGCGTTTGCCGAGCAGGCGGGCTGGGGCGAAGGGGTAACCAAGTTCCGCCTGCGCGACTGGGGTGTCTCGCGACAGCGCTACTGGGGATGCCCCATCCCGGTGGTGCATTGCGAGATCTGCGGCATTGTTCCGGAGAAGAAAGAGAATCTGCCTGTCGAGTTGCCACGCGACGTTTCCTTTGATCAGCCGGGAAATCCGCTGGACCGGCACCCCACATGGCGCAATGTGCCCTGCCCGTCCTGCGGCGCGCCCGCCCGGCGCGAGACGGACACGATGGACACGTTCGCCGACAGTTCCTGGTACTATGCGCGCTTCACCGCGCCCCACGCGACCACACCGACCGATCTGGAGGCTGCGTCCTACTGGATGAATGTCGACCAGTATATCGGTGGCGTGGAGCACGCGATCCTGCATCTGCTCTACGCGCGCTTCTTCGCACGTGCGATGCAAATCACGGGGCATTTGCCGGAAAAGGCGATCGAGCCGTTCGATGCGCTGTTTACGCAAGGCATGGTCACGCACGAGATTTACCTGACGCGCGATGAAAAAGGCCGTCCGGTCTATCACCTGCCGGAAGACGTGGACGTCGAGGCACGCACGCTTTTGTCAACGGGTGCCCCGTTGGAGGTGATCCCCTCGGCCAAGATGTCCAAATCAAAGAAGAATGTGGTGGACCCGGTGTCGATCATCGACGCGTTCGGGGCGGATACGGCGCGTTGGTTCGTCATGTCCGACAGCCCGCCGGAGCGTGACGTCGAATGGACCGCCGCGGGTGCCGAGGCCGCGTACAAGCACCTAGGGCGGGTCTGGCGCCTGGCGGAGGACCTTCGCCAGAGCGGCGCGGAGGCGGCTCCCGCAGGGGGCTCCGACGTGCCGCTCGCCCGGGCCACGGCGCGCGCGATCGCGGATGTCACTGCGGGGATCGAAGGGTTCGCCTTCAACAAGTCCATCGCGAAGCTCTATGAATTCACCAACACGCTTGCCAAGTCTCAAGCACCGGCGTCCGACCGGATCGCAGCGATGCGGGTGATGGCCCAGTTGATGTCACCGATGACCCCGCATCTGGCCGAAGAAATCTGGTCGATGCTCGGGGGAACGGGGCTTGTCGCCGAGGCACCCTGGCCTGAGGCCGATCCGGCGCTGCTGGTTGATGACAGCGTCACCCTGCCCATCCAGGTCAACGGGAAACGCCGGTCGGAGATAACCGTTCCGAAAGACATGCCGAAGGAAGAGGTTGAAAAGCTGGCTCTGGCCGATGATGCTGTGCAGAGGGCGCTTGCCGGAGGAGCCCCGAAGAAGCTGATCGTCGTGCCCGGCCGGATTGTGAATGTCGTCATCTGATCTGACCCGCCGCAAGGTCCTGCAATGCGCGCCCTGCGTGCTTGTCCTGGCAGGGTGTGGCTTTACACCGGTTTACGCACCAGGCGAGGCCGCCTCCCGATTGCAGCGCACGGTCCTCTACCAGGAACCGAGGTCGCCGGATCAGTTCGACATTGCCCGGCACGTCGAACGCCGCCTTGGCACGGCGACCGCCCCCAAGTTCGGGCTGTTGATCCTGCCGAGTGTCCGGAGCGAGTCTCTCGCCGTGGCCGCGGAAGAAGACATCACGCGCTTCGATCTCATCGGGATTGCGACTTACACTCTGACCGACCTGCGCACCGGTCAGGCGATCCAGTCCGGACGGGTCGATACTTTCACGTCCTATTCCGCAACAGGAACGACCGTGAGCACCCGGTCAGCACAGCGCGAGGCGCGCAGCCGGTTGATGGTTGCGCTCACCGATCTGGTTCTGGTCCGCCTGATCGCGGCGGCGGACACGCTGCCGGAATGAAACTCTCTGCCTCTGCCCTTCCGGGATACGTGAAACGACCGGAACCGGACCGGGCTGGCGTTTTGTTTTACGGGGCCGATCCGATGCGGGTGGCCCTGCGACGACAGGCCTTGCTGAAGGCGTTGGTCGGAGAGAACGGCGAAGAGGAAATGCGCCTGACGCGGCTGGCCGGATCAGATCTGCGCTGTGACGGGGCAGCCGTGGGGGATGCCATGCGCGCCCAGAGCTTTTTTCCCGGCCCCCGCGCAGTGTTCGTCGATGGCGCAAACGATCAGGGCGCCCCAGCCTTGATCGCCGCGCTTGAGGATTGGCAAGCCGGTGATGCAACGCTTGTCGTCACGGCAGGCCCCCTGAAAAAATCGTCAAAACTGCGAAAGGCCTTCGAAGAGCATGCGAATGCCTATGCCGCCGGGATTTACAACGATCCGCCGGGGCGCGAGGAGATCGAGGCAGCGTTGACGTCCGCTGGTCTGACAGCCGTCCCGCCGGATGCCATGGGCGATCTGACCGCCCTCGCCCGCGCTCTGGATCCGGGTGATTTTGCGCAGTTCGTCGAGAAACTGGGGCTCTACAAGCATGGGGATACAAGCCCGCTGACGCCCGGCGACATCACCGCCGTTGCGCCTGCCACGACGGAGGCCGAGCTTGACAGCCTGCTGCACGCAGTGGCCGAGGGGCAGGCACAGGCCATCGGCCCGCTGATGGCGCGTTTGTCCGGACAAGGCGAGGGTGCCGTACGCCTTTGCATCGCAGCAACCATGCATTTCCGCAGGCTTTACACGGGGGCGATCGACCCCGGCGGGCCGGGCAGCGGCCTTGCACGGGCCCGTCCGCCGGTCTTTGGCCCGGCGCGTGACAGGATGATCAGGCAGGCTCAAGGCTGGGGGGCTCCAAGGCTTGAGCAGGCGCTGTCGATCCTGACAGAAACCGACATGACCTTGCGATCTGCACAAAAAGCGCCGCAGATGGCGGTCATGGAACGCGCGTTGATCCGCCTCGCCATGCTGGGGGGCCGCGGACGCACCTGACCGGGAGGGGATATGGGCAACTATACCGTCATCGGCACAGCCAAGAGCCGAGCCTTTCGCGTGCTCTGGATGCTGGAGGAACTGCAGGCCCCCTACACCCACGTGGCCGTTTCACCGCGCGATCAGGTGGTCCGCGGTCACAATCCGTCAGGCAAGGTCCCCGTGTTGCTGGCGGGGGATGCAGTTCTGACCGACAGCGCCGCGATCCTGACCTATCTGGCCGACAGCCATGCGCAGCTGACAGAACCCGCCGGTACATTGGCCCGGGCGCATCAGGACGCCATTACGCACCTGGTCCTCGATGAACTCGACGCCCTGCTCTGGGCCGCTGCGCGCCACAGCTTCGTCTTGCCAGAGGACCGCCGGGTTCCCGAGGTCAAGGACAGCCTCAGGTGGGAATTCACGCGCAATTGCAGGCGGCTGGCAACGCGGATGGGCGACGCGCCCTTTGCCGCCGGCGACCAGATGCGGATCACCGATATCATACTCACGCATTGCCTCGGCTGGGCCATCAACGCCAAATTCGAGATAGAGGCCCCAAGCCTGCTGGACTATCTTGGGCGCATGCGGGAACGACCCGCGTTCATCCGCGCCTCAGCCCGCTAGGCGCCGTGCGGCGGCTGCCCCGGCCCAGGACCCGGTCGCCAGGCAAGCCGTCAGCAGATACCCGCCGGTTGGGGCCTCCCAATCGAGCATCTCACCGCACGCATAGGTCCCCGGACGGGCGGTCAGCATCAGATCGGCATCGAGCACATCCCAACGCAATCCGCCGGCAACCGAGATTGCCTCGTCCAGCGGGCGCGGACCGTCATGGTCGAGCGGCAGGGCCTTCAACGTCGCCGCGAGAGCCTTGGGGTCCGACGGCAGCGGTCGCGCAACTTCCTGCGCCAAAGCGATGGCCAGCTTCGACAGGCCAAGCGTCTTACGCAGATGCGTGGCAAGACTGGCCTTGCCCCTTGGGCGCGCAAGACGCTGCACCACAGCGGCGATTGCCAGATCAGGTTTCAGATCCACGGTCATCGGGGTTCCGGCCCGTATCTCGGGCGACAGCGCGTAGACGCCGCCACCTTCGATCCCCCGCGCCGAGACTATCACCTCGCCCCGGCTGACCACCTCGCCGGCGCGCAGCGCGATGCCCTTGAGCGGTTGACCGAGGTGCGGGGTCATATGGGGCGACCAGGCTCGCATGACGCCCATGTTTGCAGGTGCAAAGGGCGTTGTCGGGCCAAGCTGATCCGTCCACGCGCCATCCGACCCCAGACGCGCCCAACTGCCCCCCCCCAGGGCCAGCACCGTTACATCCGGGTGCAGTGTCCGCCGACCATCCGGCGTGGCAAATGTGGCACCTGACCCGGCCCAGCCAAGCCACCGCCAGCGCGCGCGGAACTCCGCCCCCTGAGCAACAAGATCCGCCAGCCATGCGCGCAGCAAAGGCGACGCTTTCATAGCGTCTGGAAAAACCCGTCCGGTGGACCCGGCGAAAACCGACTGCCCAAGGGATGCGGCCCACGCTTCCACCTCTGCCGGGCCGAATGCGGCCAGCATCGGTGCAAGGTGAGGGGCCGCTGCACGGTAGGCCGCGTGAAATGCCTGTGGGCTTTCGCGCTTTGTCAGGTTCAGTCCGGACTTGCCCGCCATCAGGAACTTGCGTCCCGCTGATGGCATGCGGTCGGTAATCACCACATGGCGTCCGGCCTGCGCCAGTCGCGATGCCGCCATCAGCCCGGCAGGGCCCGCACCGATAATCAGCGCGTCACACTCTTGTCCTGTCGCCATTGTGCCGCATCCTTGAAGCCAGTGGCGGAAAAGCTCAAGCGAAAGGAGCGGCAGGATGACGAGGCATGACGGGAACGAACTGCCTATCTGCCCGCTCTGTGAGCGGCCGATTCCGCCGCAAGCCCGCCAAAGCCTGCATCACCTGATCCCGAAACTGCGCGGCGGCAAGGGCGGGCCGACGGTTTTGCTGCATCAGATCTGCCATAATGAAATCCATGCAACACTGAGAGAGGCGGAGCTTGCCCGCAGCTATCACACCATTCCGGCCTTGCAGGGCCACCCCCGGCTGGCGAAGTTCATTCTATGGGTTGCGAAACGACCAACGGAGTTTCATTCCAGAACACCCGGTGCGCGCCGCGCCGGACGGGGCCGCAAGCGATAGGGACAGGAGCCTCCGGCGGGACTGTTTTCCGACCTGATCGGGCGCGTGTTCTCAGGACGCGAGCGTCATCGCAGCGCGGAGGTTTTCATGCAGAACCGGGTTCGCCACGAGTGCTCCGGGCGTTTTCGCACCGGGACTATTGAACACAAGCGGCGCGCCGAGCCTATCCGTGACCCTGGCACCGGCTTCGGCGGCGATCAGGCATCCGGCCGCGATGTCCCATTCCCATGCGTCACGGATTGTCATCATCGCATCGAAGCGCCCTTCGGCGACGAGGGAGACCCGGTACGCAAGCGAGGTCCGGAAATGACGCGCCAGATCAGGGGGCGTGCCGCCCCAGTGCTCGGGCGCGAAATTCGGTTTGGCCGCAAGCATGGAGGCCCCGCCGGGTTGGCTGCGTGCGGAGGTCGTGATCGGCGCGCCGTTCAACGTCGCGCCATAGCCAAGCGCGGCTGCGTACAGCTTGTCGCGCAGCGGCAAGTAGACCACGCCGGCCACCGGACGACCCTGTTCGACCACGGTCAGCGCATGGGCAAACGTCCGTTGACCCGCGATGAACGAGCGCGTGCCGTCAATCGGGTCCACTACGAACACACGATCCGCCTGCAATCGCTCGGGCGTATCGGCGGTCTCTTCGGAAAGCCAGCCGTAATCCGGGCGGGCCGCAAGAAGTTCGGCATGCAGCATCGCGTCGACTTCGAGATCGGCCTCCGTCACGGGCCCGGCGCCATCCGCCTTGTCCCAGGTTTCAGGGTCGGCGCGCCAGTGTTTGACGGCGATCCTGCCTGCGGCGCGGGCGGCGTCGATCAGCAGAGCGAGATCGCTGCGCGCATCAGCTTCCGGCAATCGTCAACCCCTCGACGAGCAGACTCGGGACCACACGGCTCAGGTGCGGGCGCGCGTCATTCGCGGGTGTCAGGCGCACAAGCATGTCACGCAGATTGCCCGCGATTGTGCATTCGTTGACCGCATAGGTGATTTCACCGTTTTCCACCCAGAACCCCGACGCCCCGCGAGAGTAGTCGCCCGTGGTGGGGTTGATGGACGCCCCGATCATCGAGGTGACGAGCAGGCCCGTGCCCATCTGCGCGATCAGGTCATCGCGCGACGCCGTACCGGGACTCAGTGTAACGTTCGTGACCGAGGGTTGCGGACCCGACGAGGTACCCCGCGCGGCATTTGCTGTGCTGGGCATGTCCAGCTTGCGCCCGGTACCCAGATCGAGTGTCCACCCCATAAGCACCCCGTCATCGACAATCGCGCGGCGTGCGGTCGGCAAGCCTTCGGCATCGAAGGGTCGAGACCCCGACACACGGGGGCGGTGCGGGTCTTCGATCAAGGACATCCCCTTGGGCAGCACCTGAGCGCCCAACGCATCGCGCAACCAGCTGGCGCCGCGCGCAACTGACGCCCCGCTGGCCGCCGCCAGAAGATGACCGATCAGCGCGCTGGAAATACGCTCGTCATAGAGGACTGGAAAGGCCCCGGTCGGTGGTTTGCGCGCCCCGGCGCGGGCAAGGGTACGCTCGGCCGCGAGGATACCGACCTCCTCAGGGGTTGGCAGGTCAGCGGCATGGATCCGGCTCTCGCCCGCGTAGTCGCGTTCCATGTCCGTGCCGCTTCCGGTGATTGCCACGACGGACAACCCCGTATCCGTGCGGCCGTATCCGCCCGAAAAGCCGTTGGAGGCTGCAAGGTGCACCTGCCGCGCCGCGTACCCAGCAGAGGCGGACTGCACCTGACTGATGCCGTCAAAGCCCTGTGCCGCTGCCTCGGCGCGCGTGGCAGCCTCCTGAAGGTCGGATGGTGACGGCTCGGGGGCCGGATCGTGCAGTTCCAAGGCGTCCGTATCCCAGTCGCGGGCCAGCTGACCCGGATCAGCAAGGCCGATGCATGGGTCATCCGGGGCCTCGCCGGCCATCGCAACCGCGCGGGCTGCCATCTCGGCCACCGTGTCCGGGCTTGCATCGGACGACGAGACCACCGCGGCCTTCTGACCTATCAGGACACGCAACCCGAGGTCTATTCCTTCGGATCTTTCGGCCTGTTCCAACGCGCCCCCCCGGACATCAATCGACAGGGATGTACCTTGCACCGCAATCGCGTCAGCTGCATCGGCGCCTGCCGATTTCGCCGCGCTCAGCAAGGCATCTGTCAGGGTGGCGAGGTCTTGAGGCATGGCCGGCTCCGGTCTGGGTTCCCCGAAGACCTAGGCCGCGCGCTGCGCATGTGCAAGCAGGTGGCCGCCTAGCGGATGCGCTGACCGTTTGCCGTAATCCCGCCTGAGGGGCTCACCTCGATCTCGGAGGTCAGGACATCCCCGCCGCCCGGGGCCGGACGCGCAAGCATCCCCAGCATCATCTGCGCCCCCATGGCGTTGGTCGGATCGAGCAGCCCAAGCGTGATAAGGTTGTTGATGAAGCCTGAAAGCCCCCGCATCTCGACGTTCAGCTTGCCGGACAGAGGCGGCATACCCGGCATCGCGGGCGGGGCGTTGGGGTCCATGGCGAAGGCCCCGTTTGCCGTTGCCTGCGCCCCCGCTGCGGACAGGTCGAGTTGCTCCAATGCAAGAGCCAGCACATCGCCGGGGGCCGGATCTTCGGGGTCAACGGGACCGGTAAGGTCCTTGTCAAGTTGCGCCAGCCCGGACAATTCCAGGACAAGGCTCGCCGGATCGCGGGCAAGTAACCCGCCGGGATCAACGGTGGCCCAAAGCGCCTCTGGAATGCTCAGCCCGAGCAAGGCAAGGGCGGCTGAAAACGGTTGGGGCTCGGCACCGGCCAGCATCGGGCCATCCACCCGAAAGCCGATTTCGTCTGCGGTCAGGTTCACCGGTACCGGCAAATCGGCGCTGGCGACATCCAGTATCATCCCTTTCACGTTCGCGGCATAGAGCGCGCGGCCTTTGCCGAACTCCCCCTCCAATGCGCCGCTTTCGGCGCGCCCGGATATCGTCCCGCCGCCTGAAGGCCCGCGCGTATCAAGTGTAAAAGACGCCGGGCCATGTTGCGTCTTCAGGGCGGTTGGTGTCTCGGCCCGGAACACTGCCGCCGGATCACCAACCCCCATGCTGGCAAACTCCGCGTAGTTCGCCGAGCCACTGAAGGTCAGGTCCGTCAATCCGTAGTCCAGTTTGATGGCATTGCCCTGTTGGTCATCGGCGGTCACTGCAAGCGCGACCGCTGCGATACTGCCCTGCCCCGCATAGGTCTGCCCGGTCTGGGTTGTCACCGAAGCAAGTTCGTTGGCCGCCATCTGAAACGTGATCGGGAGGTCTTCGTCGTTCACGGCCAAGCGATCAAGTGTCAGCTGCGCGAGGTTGGCCGCGAAATCGTAGACCAGGCTGCCGGGTTCCCCGCGCGCAACCGAGTCCAGCCCTGTAAACACGAGGTTCAACGTCCCTTCGGACCGCTCCCCGTCCGCCGTGCCGCCGAAATCGATGCGGTACCCGCCATCGAGGTCGATCCGGACGCTGCCATCGGTTTGTTCTGTCAGCACCAGCCCATCAATGACGGTTATGTTGCGGCCCACCTCGGGGTCGATTGGCATGCGTTGCGTGATCCCTTCCAGACGCAAAACTCCGTTCGAGTAAGTGCGGTTGGCAATCGCAACCTCCTGCCCAAGGGACGTGAGGGCTTCTTGCCACTCCTCCCACAGCTCGGGCGCGGTCAGTGCCGTTGCAGGTGTGGTGGCCAGCGTCACCCCGGCAAGAACAGAACCCGACAGGACACAGGCCGTCAGGGACAAACGGATCGACATTGGGTGCACTCCTCGCAAAATTCGCTTCCTTTGTTCCTGTCCGCGCGTATAGGGTCAACCCTGCCGGGGAGCGACGGCAAACGACGAGAGAGAATATGGGCCCAGACAGCCCCGTTTCCGGGCAATCCGTCCTGATCACAGGCGCAAGTACCGGCATTGGCGCAGAAGCCGTGCGCATTTTCACTGCAGCGGGCGCCCGCGTGGCTGCCACGGCGCGGTCGGCCGACAAGCTGGCCACCCTTGCGGCCGAGACAGGCGCGCTCGCCCTTCCGTGTGATGTGTCTGACTTCGACGCAATGCAGAGCGCGTTCTTGCAAGCGACCTCGGCGCATGGTCCGATCGATATCCTGATCAACAATGCCGCTGTCATCGAGCCAATCGCGATGCTGTCGGAAGTTGACGCGCAGGCCTGGAGCCAGTTGATCGATATCAACGTGAAAGGCGTTTTCTACGGCATGCGCCTTGCTCTGCCGGACATGTTGGCACGGGGCAGCGGGACAATCCTGACCCTCAGTTCTGGCGCTGCGCATAACGCATTGGAAGGCTGGTCGGGGTATTGCACGTCGAAGGCAGCCGCGGCCATGCTGACCCGGTCCGCCCACCGCGAGGGCTCCGGAAGTGGCCTGCGCGTCATGGGCCTGAGCCCCGGAACGGTTGCAACCCACATGCAGCGGGAGATCAAAGCCTCGGGCATAAACCCGGTCAGCCAGTTGGATTGGTCTGATCACATCCCGGCCGATTTTCCCGCACGCGCGTTGTTGTGGATGTGCAGCGCAGACGCCGATGAATTTTGTGGCGAGGAAATTTCGCTGCGGGACCCCGACATTCGCGCCCGGATAGGAGACGCCACATGATCACCAGCCAGACCAATGGTGCGCGCTGCACCATCACGCTCAACCGGCCCGACAAGGCCAATGCCCTGACCGCCGAAATGCTGGAAATGCTGGAACGCCGCGTCGGGGAGGCCGAGGGCGCAGGGGTGCCGGTTCTTATCCTGACCGGTGCAGGAAAGGTCTTCAGCGCTGGCGCGGACTTGCAGGATGTGCACAACGGGCTGACGACCAACGCAGTTTGGGAACGGCTGTCTACACGGATCGCGCGTTACCCGGGCCTGACAATTGCCGCCCTGAATGGCACCTGCGCGGGTGGCGCGCTCGGGATGATGCTCGCCTGCGACCTGAGGGTGGCCGTGGACAAGGCCAAGGTGTTCTACCCCGTGCTGAAGAATGGCTTTCTGCCGCAACCTTCGGACCCCCGCCGCCTTGCAGCGCTGTGCGGGTTGAGCCGGGCCAAGATGATCCTGCTGGGCGGTCAGAAAGTCGATGCGCAAACAGCCCTGTCCTGGGGCCTGTTCGATGCGCTCGCGACACCGGATGACTTGCTTGAGGTCGTGACCGATCTTTCCGCGGATGCCGTCAACGCCAATCCAACATTGCTGGCACAGATAAAGGCGCTGTGTCACGGCGACGGCCCGCGGCGTGCGATGCCCGGCCCGGCCCCGGCTCCGGCCCAGCAACTCAGCCCGCATCCCACGACCGCCCGTGCGGTGTTTGGCGCATCCGGTCTTTCCGCAGTGGCCGCCAAGAGCGACTGACCCTCAGAGCATCCGGATGGCGGTCTTGTCGATTGCCAGCAGGTAGCCCTTGCGAGAGATGTTCTTGACCAGCAGTTCGGCAACCATCTGGTTGCCCAACCCGTCGCGCAGGCGCTTTATCCGGGTGGCGCCGGCGGCTTCCTCGCACGTGCTGGCATCGCGGCCCTGAATGACGCCTTCAAGCTCCGCACCCGACAGGATGTCGCCGTCCATCCGCGCCTCGGCCAGAACCGACAAGGTTTCCATCGCAGCGGCGGTCAGCTTGAACTCCATGTCGTTCAACACGACAATGCCTTCCTCCCGGCTGATCATCAGGGACGACACCTCGATCCCCTTGCGACCGATCTCGGACATCCGGCGGTTCATCATCACCAGAGACACGAGGAACACCAGCGCCGCCACAAGCAGCGCAGTCGAGAAGACCAGCAGAACGAATATCACGACCCGGTAGGAGGCCAGCGTGTCCGAGAACGCCGTGCCGCTCTGGGCGAGAATCTCCAGAAGCTTGATCTGATCGGATGTCGTCAGCGCATCGTTCTCAACGAAAATCCGCTCCACCCGTTCGTTGAACGCATTTGCATCGGGCAATGTCCGAAACAGGCCGAAGGCAGCCAGCGACAGGATCACGACGATAGCCGCGACGCCCAGACCGACAATCCGCGTGCCCGCGCGCTTCGCCTCAGAAGCGGAGATAGTATTGTCCGGCATCGGCCTTGCGCCTTTCCAAACCTTCCGCCCCGAAGGTGGAGACGATGTTGAGCAATGTCCACCCGGATGCCTGCAGCCGGGCCTTTGCCTCGGTCACCGCTGCGTTGCGGTTGGTGCACGCGGCATCGCTGAGTTGCAGCACTCCGTAATGCAGGCGCAAGGGCTGCTCTGTCTTGGCCTTGTAGTCGGCATAGCACGCCGCCTGCGCCACACTTGTGATCGCCAGAAGCGCAAGCGCCAGAAAGCCGGTTTTCATCGCGGTTCGCATGGTCCCATGAACCCCGATCCGATGGCGATATTCAATAGCGGTCCGGCGATATTGCCTGGCCGGACCGGGCATACCCATCCTCGCCCCATCCAAAAGAAATGGAGAGGCCCGATGATCAGAACAACCGCCGCCTTGTGCCTGAGCCTTGTGCTCGGGATCACGGGCACGACCCGGCCCGCGCAGGCGAACGAGGATCTTTTGGGTCAACTGCTTTTTGGAGCCGTGGCCGCCGGGATCGCGTACCAGGTCCTGCGTGATTACGACAACTCACACCCGGCTGCCAACCCCCTTCCAAGCGTGAACCGAGCTGCACCGCCGCAGGCACGCGCGCTGCGAGGCCCGTCGCAGCGCCCTGCGGCAAACCGTGGGCTGCGTCATGGGGAAATAGATGTCGGCCCGGGCTGGTCCCCGCGAGAGAAGCGCAGGGCCTGTCGGCAGGTCCTGCCGACGCGACGCGGTGAAGTACGGTTCATCGCGGATCGTTGTCTGAACCATCCGCGCGCCCGACCGCGCGTACCGCACGCTTGCCTGCGCGACCGGTGGGGTCGGGGTCAGGCGCGTCAGGTTTACAGTCGGCAGTGTCTTGCCCGCTACGGGCAGGTACGCTGAACGGATCGGTTGCACGTTCGGCCGACTGAGTGAAAAGGCAGGGGCGACCCTGCCTTTTTGCGCTTGCCGCGAGGGGCGCTGGGCGGGCATCAAAGGGTATGACGCAGCCGCACTACCGTTTCGAAACTGCCCTCGCCCGCGACGGCTTTGCCCGCGTGGCAGGGGTGGACGAAGTGGGACGCGGTCCGCTGGCCGGACCGGTTGTTGCCGCGGCGGTGGTTCTGGACCCCGAACACATTCCTGACGGATTGAATGACAGCAAGAAACTGACCGCAGCAAGGCGCGAGGCACTGACCGCCGCCCTATGGGAATGCGCGGACGTGGCCGTTGGCGAGGCCAGCGTGGCCGAGATCGACAGCTTGAACATCCGGATCGCCTCGCATCTTGCCATGCAACGGGCGCTGGCCGGATTGACTGGCGTCGATGCGGCTTTGATCGACGGGCGTGACATTCCTGCGGACCTGCCATGCCCCGGCCGCGCGATCATCAAGGGCGACGCGCAAAGCCTGTCCATCGCCGCCGCGTCCATTGTGGCCAAAACGACACGCGATGCGCAGATGGTGGCCCTGGCCGCGCAGTTCCCGGGATATGGGTGGGAGAAAAACGCCGGTTACCCGACAAAAATGCATCGCGCCGCACTTCTAGATATTGGGGTCAGCCCTGTTCATAGACGCAGTTTCAAGCCTGTCCACAATATCTTGTATCAAGAAAAATAACTAAGCCCTTGATTCAAAAAAGAATTTGACGGCGAATCGCCTTTGACTCATCCTGAGCGCAACAACAAGCGCATTAGCGTGAACGAGGCAGACGATGAAAACCAAGACCAAAAAGCCGGAAGCCGGGGGGCTTCCGCTCAACCAGATTTTGGCGGGCGATTGCATCGACGTGATGAATTCCCTGCCCGAGGCATCGGTGGATCTGATCTTTGCGGACCCGCCCTATAACCTTCAATTGAGGGGTGATCTTCACCGGCCCGACAACTCGAAGGTCGATGCGGTGGACGACGCTTGGGACCAGTTCTCCAGCTTTGGGACCTATGACCGGTTTACACGCGACTGGCTCGCGGCGGCGCGTCGGTTGCTCAAGCCCAATGGCGCGATCTGGGTGATCGGATCCTATCACAACGTCTTCCGCATGGGCGCTGAGTTGCAAAACCAGGGCTTCTGGATCCTGAATGATGTGGTGTGGCGCAAGTCGAACCCGATGCCGAATTTCCGCGGCAAGCGGTTCACCAACGCGCATGAGACGCTGATCTGGGCCTCAAAGGCTGAAGGCGCGAAATACACATTCAACTACGAAGCGCTCAAACAGCTGAACGACGGGGTACAGATGCGCTCCGACTGGGTGATCCCGATTTGCACCGGGCATGAGCGGCTGAAAGACGAGGCCGGCGACAAGGCGCACCCGACGCAAAAGCCCGAAGCGTTGCTGCACCGGGTGTTGGTGGGCACGACCAATCCGGGCGATGTCGTGCTCGACCCGTTCTTTGGCACTGGCACGACCGGCGCTGTGGCCAAGATGTTGGGACGCGACTTCATCGGCATCGAACGCGAAGAGGCCTATCGCACGGTCGCCGAGAAGCGGCTGAAGGACATTCGAAAGTTTGACCGCCAGAGCCTTGCCGTCACGCAATCCAAGCGCGCAGAGCCGCGCGTGCCCTTTGGTCAACTGGTCGAACGCGGGATGTTGCGGCCGGGCGAGATGCTCGTCTCGCCTGGTGGCAAGTACGCCAAGGTCCGCGCCGATGGGACCCTGATCGCCGACGAGATCACCGGTTCGATCCACCAGGTGGGTGCTGCGTTGGAACACGCACCGTCCTGCAACGGCTGGACCTATTGGCACTTCAAGCGCGAGGGCAAAACCGTGCCCATCGATCTGCTGCGCCAGCAGATCCGCGCCGAGATGCGCGCCAACTGACACTGGAGTTACCGCCTGTGCCTGCGGCCCGCCGCCGCGATGGCACATGACTTACCCCGCCTGCTGGTCAGGCGGGGTTTTTTCATTTCAGGTTGATTTTCCAGGTCCGATTGATCAAATGCAAGGCTCTGAACCGGAGGAGCCGCATGAAACTCAACGCCGATTTCTCTGAACGGGTGGTGATCCGCCCGGGTGACTACAATTGGGTCGACAGCCCGGCAAACGGTGTGCAGCGTATGATGCTCGACCGGATCGGCGACGAGGTGGCGCGGGCCACGACCATTGTCCGGTTCGCCCCAAACAGCCGCTTTGATGCCCATACCCACGGCGGCGGCGAGGAGTACCTCGTGTTGGCTGGGGTTTTTTCGGACGAGCACGCCGACTATCCGGCGGGCACCTATGTGCGGAACCCGATTGGAACTTCCCATACCCCGCATATCGGGGCCGAGGGCGCGACGATTCTCGTAAAGCTCCACCAGTTCGACGCGGATGACACCGATCAGAAAGCGATCGATACGCGTACCACTGACTTTGTTCCAGGGTCGGCCCCCGGGCTGAGCGTTCTGCCGCTCCATTCCGTCACGGGCGAGAACGTTGCCTTGGTGCGGTGGGCCCCCGGCACCCGGTTCAACACCCACACCCATTGGGGCGGCGAGGAGATCTTTGTACTCGAAGGGACATTTCAGGACGAACATGGCGACTATCCGGCCGGTACATGGATCCGCAGCCCGCACCTGTCGCAGCACACGCCCTTTTCTGACGACGGCTGTCTCATCTACGTCAAGACAGGGCACCTTCTGATGGACGAGGTCACCTGACAAGCGGGTCGATCGAACGGTCCTCCGCCTCTTTTGCATGACATGGGCTTTCCTGAACGCCCGTCGCCCTATGTCTCGCCATGAAGGAGATGGATGATGCAGAAAATTCTTGTGATCGGAGCCAGCAAAGGGATCGGCGAAGAGGTCGTGAAAACAGCGCTGGCGCGCGACCTGTCGGTGCGGGCGTTTGCGCGCAGTGCAGACAAGATGACCATCAGCGATCCGAACTTCGAGGCCGTTGCTGGGGACGCTACCAAGCCAGAGGATGTGGACCCTGCACTAGATGGCGTGGACGGGGTGATCATGGCGCTTGGCGTACCGAAGAACCTGAGCTTCATCGTCAAACCAACCACGGTTTTTTCGGATGCGACCCGGGCGATCCTGCCGGGGATGCAAGCACGTGGGATTAAGAGATTGCTTGTTGTCACCGGATACGGTGCGGGCGATGGCGAACAGGCGCTCAGCAGCTTCGAAAAACTGCCATTCAAGGCCATCTTCGGACGTGCCTACGCAGACAAAGGCGTGCAGGAGGACCTGATCAAAGCCTCCGATCTGGACTGGACGATCGCACGGCCGGGGGTGCTGACATACAACCACGCGTCACATGATTACAAGATCCTGACGGAACCGAAGGATTGGCGCAACGGGCTGATATCGCGCGCGGATGTGGCCGATTTTCTGGTGACCAGCTTTGTTGACGGCAGCTATATCCACCAGACCCCGGTTCTGGTGCGCTAGCGCGGCATCGGGGTCTCTGCCCGCTTGTAGGGCCCCCAATCCGCAATCTCGGGATAGTGTAGCTTGCGCCACGCCCGCACGCGGGGGTTCATCATGCGCCGCCAAATCGGTGGAACCATCGCCGCCATCGTCATGACCGGGTAGCCAAATGGCAACTGTGGCGCCTCGTTCTCGCCATAAGTTTGCAACAGCGGAAACCGTCGATCGGGTTTGTAGTGATGATCGGAGTGACGTTGCAAGTTGATCAGCAACCAGTTCGACGCCTGCTGCGTGTTATTCCAGCTGTGGTGCGGCCGAACATGCTCGTATCTGCCCTCGCCGAGATATTTTCGCGTCAAGCCGTAGTGTTCGACGTAATTCACAAGCTCCAGTTGCCAGACGGCGACGAAGGCTTGGAACGCAAAAAGCCCGAGGCCGATCCAGCCGCCCAAAGCAAAAGCCAGCAGGAGCCAGGAGGTTTGCAGCACCGCATAGCGCCAGAACGGGTTGGTGCGATTCCAGACAGGCAGGCCCTTCCGCGCGAGCATTGCGCGCTCGGCTTTCCAGCTTGAGACAGCGCATTGCCACAGGACTCGCGCGAAGAAACGGTGAAACCCTTCGTTGTAGCGCGCTGTAACCGGGTCACGCGGCGTGCCGATATAACGATGGTGCACGAGCAGATGTTCAGACCGGAAATGACTGTAAAGGACCGACGACAAAAGCAGATCGGCCAGCCAGCGTTCCGAAGTGTTTTTCTGGTGCATCAGCTCGTGGGAATAGGTGATCCCTACAGTGCCAGACGCGACGCCCATGCCAAAGAACGCGCCCAATTTCTCCCACCCTCCAAGATGGGCAGCAGCGGGGACGTACCAGAGCAGCCAAACCAACAGCATCGCCTGCACCGGGAACCAAAGCATGGTGATCGCCCGGTGCCAGACCAGCGCGGCCTCAGCAGTTTGCGGGTCCGCGTTTGCCGTGTCTTCGCCAATCACGGCATCGAGGACCGAAAACAGTCCCCAGCTGGCCAAAGGTGTCAGCAAAACCCACCACCCGCCGAGCAGCGCACCGCAAACGATCACCGGGACCAACCCAAGGGTCAGCCAGAAAGGTGCAGCAGGCGACAGGTGGTCTATGTTCGGGATCGCGGTCATCGTGCGGGTCTCTTACCACAGAATTTTGACAAAAAATGAACCGCTTCGTTCACTTTTTGTCAATCACCGATGCATCGAGTGGATCACGCGCCAGATCGAACGCCTTGCGCATGACCGTCGGCAAGCTGGCGGGGCTGAATGCGGACGCCGGCACGAACGCGCCACGTTCCGGCACTGCGTCCGAAACCGCGACGCGCAACGCCAACCTCAGGTGAAAATGCGTAAAAGTGTGGCGCACTTCCGCACGCGGGTCGTGCCAATCCGCTGGCAATGGCGGAGCCTCGGTCGGGGCCTCTTCCACCCAGTCCGAGGTCGGCCAACCCAGCATCCCACCGAGCAGGCCCTTGTCAGGGCGGGTCTCCAGCAGCCAGTCTCCGGCCGAATTGCGCAGAACATAAACGTAGCCCAGCCGGGTCGGCTTGGTCTTCTTTGGTAGTTTTCGCGGAAGCTCCGCCGCAATACCGGCAGCGCGACCCGCGCAGGAGTGCACCAGGGGGCAGATACCGCAAGCCGGATTGCGAGGCGTGCACACAGTGGCCCCCAAATCCATGACCGCCTGCGCATAATCACCGGGCCGCGCGCCCGGGGTCAAATCAGCCGCGAGTTGGGTCAACCCCGCCTTGGCGGTCGGCAGCGGGGTTTCTACCGCATGCAAGCGCGCCATGACCCGTTCGACATTGCCATCCACCACGGTTTCTGGCTGATCGAACGCAATCGCGGCAATCGCGGCAGATGTGTATGGCCCAATACCGGGCAGACGGCGCAGGTCTTCGGCAGTGCCGGGAAACACACCGCCGAAATCATGCGCCACGACCCGGGCGCATTTCAGCAAGTTGCGCGCGCGGGCATAGTACCCAAGCCCGGCCCAGGCCGCCATGACGTCGGCATCCTCGGCAGCTGCCAAATGGGCAACCGTTGGCCACCGTTCCGTGAAGGTCCGGAAATAGCTGCGGACAGCGGCCACGGTGGTTTGTTGCAACATCACTTCCGACAGCCAGACCCGATACGGGTCCGGGCGGACACCCGCTGCCCGATCCGACGGGCCAACACGCCACGGCATCTCACGCGCGTGGACGTCGTACCACGTCAAGAGCACAGCGCTGAGCCCATCGGAGCCGATTTTTTCACGCATTCTTGAGATTACCTGATCGCTGCCCACTGGCCCCTTCCGTCAACTCGTCTAAACTAGGCACTCAGGGCAAACAAGCGAGCCGGAATGACCACGCCATCCCGATCACGTCGCAACGGCTTCAGACAGACAGGCGTTCTGCTGGAACAGCGCATCCGCAAGGCAGGCGAAGGCCGGGGCTTTGCCGTGGCGCGCTTGCTGACACATTGGGACGAGATCGCAGGCCCGGCCCTTGCTCCGAATTGCCGGCCAGTGAATGTCGGCTATGCGCGCAAGGGCTTTGGCGCAACTCTGACCGTCCTGACAACCGGCGCCTTTGCCCCGCTGTTGCAAGCACAACTGCCCCGCCTGCGGGAACGTGTGAACACCTGCTACGGGTACAATGCCATTTCCCGCATTCGCGTGACACAAACCGCACCAACCGGTTTTGCCGATCCGCAGGCGGCTTTTGCCGCCGCTCCGAAACCTGCAGTACGTCCCGAGTGCGCGGCGCGCGCTGCGGAACAGGCCGGCGAGATCGAGAACCCGGAACTCCGCGCTGCCCTGTCCCGTCTGGGTGCGCATATTCTGTCCAAATCGCCTTCATGACCTTGAAAGGAGCCTCCATGGCCCGCCTTCTTCTGAGCGCTGTCGCCGCCATCCTGCTTGTCGCCGGGGGCGCCTATGTCTGGAACAGCCAAACCACATCTGCACACGGGGTCTCGTTGAACCCCGTCTCCGCTGCACAGGCACAGGAGGTTGACACCTCGGGCGTCATCGAAATGGCGATGGGACCAGAGGATGCAGCGGTTACGGTTATCGAATATGCCTCCTTCACCTGTCCCCACTGCGCGAACTTTCATGAGTCCGTCTTCAAGGAACTGAAAGAAAACTACATCGACACCGGCAAGATCCGGTTCGTGCACCGGGAGGTGTATTTTGACCGACTGGGCCTCTGGGCCGGAATGACCGCGCGCTGCGGCGGTCCAGAGCGGTATTTCGGTATTGCCGATCTTCTGTACGAGCAGCAGCGCGAGTGGATCGGGTCCGGAAACCCCGCCGAAGTGGCGGACAACCTACGCCGCATTGGCCGTTTGGCCGGGCTGGGTGACGACGCAATCGATGCCTGCCTTCAAGACGCAGACAAAGCCCAGGCGCTGGTCGCGTCCTATCAGCAAAACGCCGAAGCAGATGACATCAGCGGCACGCCGTCATTCATCATCAATGGAGAGAAGTTCTCCAACATGAACTACCGCGACTTTGCGGCTACGCTCGACGAGTTGCTGGCGGATTAATCGTCGCGACGTGTCAGGAGATGATCCAGCGCAGTCTCCAGCGGCGCTGGGTCCACCAACTCAAGACGCACAGGAAGGCTCAGCACCTGTGATCGCAACGTCTGCGGCAAGCGCACAGCATCTTTCTCGGTTGTTACAAGCTGGGCCCCCTGCGCTTTGGCATCGGCGATCAATCGGCCCAGAAGTCGATCATCGAGCGGCTGATGATCCTCAAGCGGGTGGGTCGCGACAACCTCTGCCCCGAGCGCGTGCAAGGTGGCAAAGAACTTCTCCGGATGGCCGATCCCGGCAAAGGCAACCACACGCAGGCCGGTCCAGATCAGTCCGGTTTGCAACGGTTTGAGCAATCCGCGCAGACGCGGGACCGCGCCCACGACGGGCGCCCAAGTGGCATCGAAGCGGGCTTGTGCCTCTTCAGGGCCGATGGTCAGGACCAGATCGGCCCGAGCCAATCCTGTTTGCACCGGTTCGCGCAATGGGCCGGCCGGCAAGACCCGTCCATTTCCAAACCCGCGCCACGCGTCCACAACCACGATCGACAAGGATTTTGCCACACTCGGGTTCTGGAATCCGTCATCCAGCAGAACCACCGACGCGCCTTCCCCGACCGCGCAGGCCGCCCCTGCGGCACGATCTCTGGACACCCAGGTGGGCCCGAAGGCGGCGAGCAGCAGAGGTTCGTCCCCAACATCGGCGGCGCTATGAGCGCGTTCTTCGACCCGGACCGGGCCGTCGAGCTTGCCGCCGTATCCGCGGCTGACGACGTGAGCGGCCTGACCTCGCGCCGCAAGCATCATCTGCAAGGCAATCACTGTTGGCGTTTTCCCGGTACCACCTGCATTGATGTTGCCGACGCAAATCACCGGCACACCCGGGTCGAACGCCGCCCCTTTGCGCAAACGCCGCGCTGTCCCTGCCGCGTAAAGCGCCCCAAGCGGGGACAGCAATCGGGACCGAACGTCCGGCGCATCGGGCGCGGTATACCAGAACGCTGGCGGTCGCATCAGGCCTCCGCTTTGGCTTCAGCAAGCAGGCTGCGCGCCTCGGCATCCTCCAGCAGGGTAAGAACTTCGTTCAGCGCCAGGTCGGTCACTTCGGCCCCGCGGCTCGAAACCTCCCACGCGGCATGAGCCATGCTGGCGGCCTTGTCCGGCGACAGAAGATCCTCGACCGAGGCCGCGAGGCCTTCGGCCGTGCTGGCAAGCCGCGCAGCCCCTGCTTCGGCCAATCGTTGGTAGATATCCGCGAAATTGGCGACGTGCGGACCGTGCAAGATGGCAGACCCCAAAGCCGCAGGTTCAAAGGGGTTATGCCCGCCGATTTCCTCCAGCGAACCGGCCACGAAACTGACCGGCGCCACGCGGTACCACAGTCCCAACTCGCCCAAGGTATCGGCCACATAGATCTGGGTATCGAACTCGATCGGCTCATCGGCGCTGCGCAAGGCCACTTCCCACCCCTGGCCGCGCAGCATCGATGCAACCTCCGGTCCACGTTCCGGGTGGCGCGGCACGAGGATCAGAAGCAGGCGATGCATCTTGCGCACGAGCGCCTTGTGCGCCTCCGAGATAACCTCCTCCTCCCCCGGGTGGGTCGATGCCGCAAGCCAGCGCGGCCGCGTGTCGGTCGCTGCTACGAATTTCTCGCGCGCGGCTTCGTCATGGGGCAGAACCTGCGCGCCTTCCTTCAGCGTGCCCACGACTTGCATTCGATCTGCCGGCGCACCCAGTGCCGCCAGATGGCGCCCGGTGGCCTGATCCTGCACGAGAATGACAGAGAACTTCGACAAAAGAGCCTTGGCGGTTCCCTTCATCCAGCGCCATTTGCGGAAGCTGTCCTCAGACATGCGGGCGTTGATCAGGGCCATCGGGATGCCGCGATCCGCCGTGTCATGGATCATACGTGGCCAAAGCTCGCTTTCGACCCAGACCGCCATGTCCGGACGCCAGTGATCGAGGAACCGTTGCACCGCCGCACGCGTGTCGACCGGCGCGAACTGATGAACGGCCTGCGGCGGCAAACGCGTGGCCACGAGGTCCGCAGACGTGCGGGTGCCTGTGGTCAGAAGAATCGTGGCATCGGGGCGTTCCTCGGTCAGGCGGCGGATCAACTCCTGGACCGAAAGCGCCTCTCCGACAGACGCAGCGTGCATCCAGATCAACGCCCCCTCGGGCCGTGACTTGCCGGCGGTTCCGGTCCGTTCACCGATCCTTTCAGGGTCTTCCTTGCCAGCTTCCATACGTTGGGCCAGCTTGCGATCCGCCCATTTGCCCGCATGAGCAGTCAGCCCAAGGTATAACGCAAGACCCGGTGGAATTCCCACCGGATCAGGCCCGTTCCGCCAAGGCAGACATGGTCTGTGGCCAGTAGATCATGAAAGCAAGCTCCGGTCTCAGGTGGCTCTGCGCGCAGCCTATCGGCCCATCTGAATTGGTCAACCCGGCCGCACGGTCAAACAGCGGCGCGCGCCTGCCGTTTGCGTTCATGCGGGTCCAGATAGCGCTTGCGCAGTCGGATCGCATTGGGCGTGACTTCGACCAGTTCATCGTCATCAATGTAGGCAATCGCCTCTTCGAGCGAGAAGTTGATGTGCGGGGTCAGACGCACTGCTTCATCCGTGCCTGATGCGCGCACGTTCGTCAGCTTCTTGCCTTTGAGCGGGTTCACTTCCAGATCGTTTTCCCGGCTGTGCTCGCCGATCACCATACCCTCGTAGACCTTGGTTTGCGGGCCGATAAACATGCGGCCGCGATCTTCGAGATTCCAGAGCGCAAAGGCCACAGCCTCCCCGTCCACCATGGAGATCAGAACGCCGGCACGGCGACCAGGAATGGCCCCCTTGTGCGGGGCCCACTCGTGAAAGACGCGGTTTAGAACCCCGGTGCCGCGTGTATCTGTCA
Organism: Tropicimonas sp. S265A; assembly: GCF_049800835.1. NCBI lineage: Bacteria > Pseudomonadati > Pseudomonadota > Alphaproteobacteria > Rhodobacterales > Roseobacteraceae > Tropicimonas > Tropicimonas sp. S265A. The sequence continues at coordinate 84,700 of NZ_JBNAFU010000006.1, read as the reverse complement.
GGAATTCGCCATGATACCCGATCAGACCGCGCGACGGCACATGCGCGATGATCCGTGTCTTGCCTGCGCCGGCCGGTTTCATCTCGACAAGCTCACCCTTGCGCGTACCGGTCAGCTTTTCGATCACAGCCCCGGTGTATTCGTCATCCACGTCGATGGTGGCTTCCTCGATCGGCTCATGCGTGACCCCGTCGATCTCCCGAAACAAGACCTGCGGGCGCGAAATGCTCAGCTCGAAACCCTCACGGCGCATGTTCTCGATCAGAACACCCATCTGCAATTCGCCGCGACCGGCAACTTCGAACGCCTCCCCGCCGGGTGTATCGGTAATCTTGATGGCGACATTCGACTCTGCCTCTTTCATAAGGCGTTCGCGGATCACGCGGGACTGCACCTTCTTGCCATCGCGCCCGGCCAACGGGCTGTCATTGATCCCGAAAGTCACTGTGATGGTGGGCGGGTCGATGGGTTGCGCCGGCAGGGCCTCGTCGACCGCCAGCGCACAGATCGTGTCCGCCACAGTCGCCTTTGTCATCCCCGCAATGGAGACGATGTCACCGGCCTGTGCTTCATCGATGTCCTGCGTGGCCAACCCACGGAAGGCGCGAATCTTTGTGACGCGAAACTGCTCGATCTTCTGACCGATCCGGCTGAGCGCCTGAACAGTCGCCCCGACCTTCAGCGTGCCGGATTCCACGCGCCCGGTCAGCAAACGACCAACGAACGGGTCCGACCCGAGTGTGGTCGCCAGCATCCGGAAATCCTCGCCCTGCCGGGCAACCTGCCGCGGGGCCGGAACGTGGCGCACGATCAGGTTGAACAGAGCCTCGAGGTCCTTGCGCGGCCCGTCAAGTTCCGCATCCGCCCAGCCAGACCTGCCGGAGGCATAGAGATGCGGGAAATCAAGCTGATCGTCGTCCGCGTCGAGGTTGGAGAAGAGGTCAAAGCACTCATCCAGTGCGCGATCAGGTTCGGCATCGGGTTTGTCTACCTTGTTCAGCACCACGATCGGCCGCAATCCCAGCGCCAGCGCCTTGGAGGTTACGAACTTGGTCTGCGGCATCGGGCCCTCGGCGGCGTCCACCAACAGAACGACGCCATCTACCATGGACAGAATCCGCTCCACCTCTCCGCCGAAATCCGCGTGGCCAGGGGTGTCAACAATGTTGATCCGCGTTCCGTGCCATTCGACGGAGGTGGCCTTGGCAAGAATGGTAATTCCGCGCTCACGTTCCAGATCGTTGCTGTCCATCGCGCGTTCGGTCGTCGCCTGATTGTCGCGATAGGTACCCGACTGTTTCAGCAGTTCGTCAACCAGTGTCGTCTTGCCGTGGTCAACGTGCGCGATGATCGCGATATTGCGAAGGTCCATTGCGGAGGCCTTTGAAGTAAGGGAAGAGTTGCGCGCGCCCTACCCCACGACGGCGGGTTTGGCCAGCGGGAAATGCGCCGCAGCCCTAACGATAGCGGGCGGCTGTGATAAATTCCGAGAACGCTTCGCACCAGATCAATACGGTCGTGTAGGCCTCCAGATCGACCCCGGCCGGCAGGTCGAGGATGAACCCATCAAAGGTCTTCACGTCGCCAAGCTGCAAGGCACTATTGCGGACCGGCTCGAACTCTTCCTCATGCTCGACGAACTCCGGGACCAGATAGAGCTTGTAGTCCGGCCCCGGTGCCAACTGCCCCTGATGTACGATCTGCGTCGGCGTCAGGCTGATCTGGCCCTCCCCCCAGTGCAGCCGATCGGAGCCACGCAGGTCACGGGTCAGTTCAGCGGTGAACATCGCTGATTGGGCGCTTTCCTCAAGAACAGCGGCATCGGGTGCCGGGGGCGCGGTCAGGATAGGCAGGAAATAGATCCCGGCAGCAAACCCGACCGCCAGCGCGAAGCCGTGGGTCATCAGGAGGAGAACGAGTTTCCGCATCAGCGCAACTCCTTGAGGATATCAAGCGAGGCATAACCATCCGGAACAATCCCGATGGAGGCTTGGTACTCCCGCACGGCGTTGATGGTGTTCGGACCGATGATCCCGTCGATCTTTCCAACAGCGAAGCCGCGCCGGTTGAGAAGACGCTGCATTTCCTTCTTTTCACTCAGCGACAATCCACGATCCCCACGCGGCCAGGAGGCTTTGAAATCAGGCTTTCCAACGATCCTGTCGGACAGATGTCCAACCGCGATCACATAGGCATCTGCGGTGTTATACCGCTCGATCACATGGAAGTTGTCAAAGATCATTAAGGCGACCCCTTGCGCCCCGGCAGGCAGAAGGATCGAAGCACGACCGTGGTTCGGAACCCGCGCGCCCGAGGTATCCCGCACGCCAAGCCGCGCCCACTCACTCGGGCTTTTCTTGATCCGCTCGCCCGTAAGGGCGTAGTTGAAGCCTTGCGGCAAGCGCACTTCCACGCCCCAAGGCTGGCCTTTCGTCCAGCCGAAACTCTTGAGGTAGGAGGCAGTGGAGGCCAGAGCGTCGATCGGATTGTCGGACCAGATATCGCGCTTGCCGTCGCCGGTGAAGTCAACGGCATAGTCCAGATAGGAGGTCGGAATGAACTGCGTATGCCCCATTGCCCCGGCCCAGGAACCTGTCATGCGCTGCGGGGTAACATCGCCGGCTTGCAGGATACGCAACGCGGCGATCAGTTGGTCTTCGAAAAACGCGCCGCGTCTGCCATCGTAGGACAGCGTTGCGAGGGCCGAAATCAACGGAGTGTTGCCACGGTAGCTGCCGTAAGCGCTCTCTAGCCCCCAAATCGCGGTGACGACTTCGGCCTCCACGCCATACCGGGCTTCGATCTGCTGTAACGCGCGCGCGTTGTCGCGGAATGCGGCTTTGCCATTGCGCACACGCGCATCCGAGACCGCGCTATCCAGGTATTCCCAAAGCTGTTTGGTGAATTCGGCCTGGTTGCGGTCGCGGCGGATGACATCCGGCAGGTAATCGACCCCCGCAAAGGCGCGATCGAACGTTGCCGGACGGATGCCCTGTGCCAAGGCGCGGCGGCGAAATCCGTCGATCCAGTTTTCGAAGCGCGCAGGCCTGTTGGCCGTTTGCACGACCGGTGTTGCAGTGCGTGGCGCAGGGCGCAAACTGAATACTGGCGCAGCGCGGCTGACGACATCTGCGTCACCCGATCGGGCCTGCTGCGCCGCTGCTGGGGCGGACAGTATAGCTGTCATAGCCAGCCCGAGGGCTGCGTAGGTGATCTGCATTGTATGGCTCCTGCTCGTTTGCCATTTTTGGGCAGGGTAACGCGAACTGGCTTTTTCTCAAAGCATGGTCTGGGCACCCGGCGATCACGTTTGCAATGTCTTGCCGAACCTGGCCTCAGGCGCGCTTGCGTTTGAGCTTTTTCTTGAGCTTGGCTTTCTTCGCCTTGTTCGCAGCGATTTTCCGGCGCACAGGCCGTGATTTGCGGCGCGGACCGACCGGCACGGCGGTACCCTCCACCGACAGCAGTTCCAGCATCAGCCCACCGGTCACGGGCACGGCTTCGGCCAGACGTACCACCACGCGTTGCCCCATGCGCAGGGTAAAACCGGTCTCGGACCCGGTGAGGCTCTGCTCTTCACCCGAATAGTGAAAATACTCCGCGCCTATAGACCGGATCGGGATCAATCCGTCCGCTCCCGTTTCGTCCAGCTTCGCAAAGGCCCCGAACCGCGTCACACCGGAGATGCGCGCACTGAACTCGTTGCCGACGCGATCCTGCAGATACGAGGCCAGGTAGCGATCAATCGTGTCCCGCTCAGCCGCCATGGACCGGCGCTCGGTGTCGGAAATATGTTGCGCGGTCTCATCGAGGTGTTCGATCTCCGCACCGCTCAATCCATCGTCGTCCCAGCCATGTGCCGAGATCAGGGCGCGATGCACGACCAAGTCCGCATAACGCCGGATCGGCGATGTGAAATGCGCGTAGTTCTGCAAGGCAAGACCGAAGTGCCCGAAGTTCTCGGGGCTGTAATAAGCCTGCGTCATGGCCCGCAGGGTCGAGATATTTATCAACTCCGCTTCGTCCTGACCCGCCGCCTGATCCAGCAGGCGATTCAAGTGCGCAGTGGTCAGCACCTGTCCCTTGGCCAGCGTAAGCCCTGAGGCCTGCACAATCTCCCGGAGGGCATCGAGTTTCTGGACGGAGGGTTCCTCGTGGACGCGATACAGCAGCGGCGTGCGGGTTCTCGAAAGCGTTTCTGCTGCGCAAACGTTGGCGAGCACCATGCATTCCTCGATCAGCCGGTGCGCATCAAACCGATCGCGGAAGCTGATCGACGACACCTCGCCCTGCTCGGACAGAACAATACGCCGTTCTGGCAGATCCAGATCCAGTGGCTGGCGCCGCTCGCGCGCTTTGGTCAAAGCACCGTAGACTGCAAAAAGCGGTTTCAACACCGGCTCCAGCAACGTTTCGGTGCGCAAACTCGTCTGGCCATCAATGGCCGCTTGCGCCTCCTCATAGGACAACGAAGCTTTTGACTGCATGAGCCCGCGATAAAACTTGTGGCTGAGTTTGGTGCCCTCTGCATCGATGATGATACGCACGGCGAGGCAGGCTCGCGGAACGTCCTCGTGCAACGAGCACAGATCCCCTGACAGTGTGTCGGGCAGCATCGGCACGACCCGGTCGGGAAAATAAGTGGAGTTGCCGCGCTTGCGCGCCTCTCGGTCCAGCGCGGAGCCCGGCGTGACAAAATGGGCGACGTCCGCGATCGCGACCCAGAGGATGAAGCCGCCATCATTCCTGGGGTCCGGGTCCGGTTGGGCGCAGACCGCATCGTCACGGTCCCGCGCATCCGCCGGATCAATAGTGATCAGCGGGACCGCGCGCAGATCCTTGCGCTGCCCAAGCCCCGGGGGCGTCGCGGCCTCAGCTTCGGCCATAACCGCATCGGGAAAGTCGTCTGGAATTCCATGCTGATGGATTGCAATCAGTGAGACGGATTTTGCAGCCATCGGATCACCAAGACGCTGTGTGACCCGCGCCAGCGGCAGCCCCATGCGCGATTTCGGCCCCGCCTGCTCTGCCTCGACCAACTCGCCGTCCTGCGCACCATGTGCAGCGCCCGGGCTGACGCGCCATTCGCGGTCGGCCCCCTTGTCGATGGGAACGATCCGACCGCCCTCGGCTGTTTTTCGAAAAATTCCGAGAATCTTGCGCTGCCCTGTCCCGATACGGCGGATGAGACGGGCTTCATACTGATGGTCATCGGCCTTTACGCGGGCAAGGCGGGCCAGGATACGGTCCCCTTCCGCAAGACCGGGATCGCCTTTGCGCGCGACAAACAGGATTCTGGGTTCCGCCCCTTCGCCCTGCCATTCCAGAGGCCGCGCAAAGAGGTCACCATCCCCATCGGCCGGCAAAACCTGCAAAACAGAGACCGGCGGCAGGCTCTCGGGGTCGCGGTAGCTTCGCTTGCGTTTTTCAAGGTGTCCTTCCGCCTCAAGCGCCCGAAGAACGCGTTTCAGCTCGATCCTGTCCGCGCCCTTGATCCCGAAAGCCCGAGCAATGTCGCGTTTGCCGGTTTGGGTCGGATTGTCCTCGATCCAGGACAGGATCTCTTCTTTGGAGGGGATGCGTACCATGCCTGCGCCGTAGCATGTCAGACAAGCCGCGTCGAAGGGAATTATCGCGACAGGTCAGCGGCCGTGTCGACATCGCGCAAGGTCGCGACACGGGCGATGCGCAAACCGAACATGGACGCCTCGGTATCCAAGCGGGCATGGGCGGTAGACCAGCGCACGCCGTCAAAAAGCCGCGCGGGAACAGCCTGTCGCCGGGCCAAACCGACCAGCCAGTAGCCGCCATCCGGTGCCGGGCCCAAAACGGCATCGGCCTGCCCCAGCGCATTGAAGGCTTCGGCAATATGCGGCGGTGCGATGTCGGGGATATCCGCCCCGATGATCACAACCGGACCAGGAGGCAACGACCGAAACACCCGCCCCATCCGATCACCCAGGTCCCCGGCGCCCTGTGGCACGCGGGCAAGCGTTTCAGGCCAGACACGGCTGGCCAACCCCTCAACATCCGGGCTTACTGCCAGCACCAGCCGCCAGCGCCGATCGGTCAGGCGGCGGATCAGGCGTGCCGACTGGTGGCGAAACCACCACGCGGCGGCGACCATGCCGATGTCCCGCCCCAACCGCGTTTTCACACGCCCCGGGCGTGGTTCCTTGACCATGATGACCAATGTGGGCCGCATGATCAGAAGTGGACCTGCATGTCGCGATGAGGGATGCCTGCATCGTCGTACTCCGGCCCGTAAGCTTCAAATCCGAAGCTCTCGTAGAACGGGATGGCGTGCGTCTGGGCGCCCAGTTTGGCTCCGGTCAAGTCCGGGTCGGCCTGCATCCGGTCCAGAGCAAAACGCATCAATGCCCGGCCAGCGCCCGACCCGCGGGCCTCTGCCAAGACGCAGACCCGCTCGATCTTGCCAAGTGTCCCGACCGTCCGCAGGCGCGCAGTACCCACCGGAGTATCGCCGACAAATACCAGGATGTGCCGCGCATCGCCGTCGCGCCCATCCCATTCTTCCGCCTCTGCCACGTTCTGCTCTTCGATGAACACGGTGCGCCGCAATGCACGGCAGATCTCCAACTCGTTTGGTCCGGCAATCTCGCGCACGGTGATCACGCGAAGAAATCCCTCAGTATCCGCATGTAAATGGCCTTGAGTTGGGGGATTTGCGCAATCTCGACCCGCTCGTCCACCTGGTGCATCGACTTGCCTACAAGACCGAATTCCACAACCGGGCAGTGATTTTTGACAAAGCGCGCGTCAGACGTCCCGCCAGAGGTGGACAGAACCGGGGTCCTGCCGGTTTCAACCGCGACCGCGTTCGCCACAAGGTCCGAGAGTGCCCCGGGCGGCGTAACGAAGCTTTCACCAGAAACCGAAACCCTCTGCTTGATATCGATACCTGTTTCGGCGGAGACCTTTGCGGCCTCGTCCGCCAACCACTTTGTCAGCGCATGGGACGTGTGGGCATCGTTGAAACGAATGTTCACCGTCGCACGGCAACTTGCCGGGATCACGTTATTGGCCGGGTTGCCTGTATCGAACGTGGTGACCGCCAACGTTGACGCGTCGAAATGATCAGTGCCCTCGTCAAGCGTGTGGGCCGCCAACCGGTCCACCAGCCGGGCGAGCGCGGGAACCGGGTTTCCGGCGCGGTGTGGATAGGCGGAATGCCCCTGCACGCCCGTCGCCTCGAAATACGCCGTCATTGATCCCCGACGCCCGATCTTCATCATTTCGCCCATCTCGTCCGGACAAGTCGGCTCTCCGACAAGACAGGCGGTCATCGCCTCCCCCTCGGCATCCATCCAGTCCAGCAAGGCCTTCGTGCCGTCGTGTGCGTCGCCCTCCTCGTCACCCGTGATCGCCAGGACCACCGCGCCATCCGGCGGACTGCTTTGGACAAAGTCGATTGCCGCAGCGGCAAAAGCGGCCACACCGGACTTCATGTCCACTGCGCCGCGTCCGTACATGAACGCTCCGTCAATCTCTGCGCCGAACGGGTCATGAGCCCAATCGGACCTTTCCCCCAACGGAACGACATCGGTGTGCCCATTGAACCCGAATGTCCTTGCATGGCCCTTGTCGCCCCAGCGCGCAAACAGGTTCGCGATCCCGCCACGATCCACGCGGGTACAGTCGAACCCGGCAGCCCTTAGCCGGGCCTCCAGCAGGACCAACGCGCCGCCCTCGTCCGGCGTGATGGACGGACAACGGATCAGGTCCGCAGTCAGGGCAATGGGATCTGTTGTCATGTCAGTCTTTGTCATAAAAGGCCGTGGTCTGTGCCACAACGACTGAATTCTCTGCCAGTGCGCGCGCCATCAGATCGCGTTCCTCGTCGGGGATGTCATGGCCTTCCGCAAGCCGCTCCTCCAGTGACCCGTAACCGGAGACGTCCAGCGGGTTGAGGTCAGCCTGCTTGAGCAGCGCAACGGTCTCGCGAACGGCCTCGGCCTCGTCAACCCCGGCGGCATAGCACATCAGCGCCGCGCCCGTGGCGGATTTAGGCAAACCGTCCCCATCCTTGCGGCCAACCTCCACCAGAAGCGTGTAGACCTGATGGGGTCGCTTGGGTTTCTTGTCCGTCATAACCGTGCCGCCGCCAGTTTCAGGCCGAAGCCAATCAGAATACCGCCCACGACGCGATCGAGCCAGACGCCGACCTGCGGACGATCCCGCAACCCTCGCGCCAGCCGGTCGCCCGCGAGTATCACCAGCGGCTCGACGCAGGCCGCAACGAAAATGATCAGCACGCCGTGCAGAAAGATTTGCGCCCAGACCGGCCCTGCGGACGGCTCTACGAATTGTGGCAGAAACGCGAGGAAGAACACCGCGACCTTGGGGTTCATCAGGTTCACGAGCACACCCTGTCGGTAGCTTTGCCCGATACTCATCACTGGACCATTCCCTGCGACGTAGCTGCCGCCACTGTTGCGCAGCGTCTTGATCCCAAGCCAGATCAGATAACCTGCCCCGGCCCATTTTACCGCCGTGAACACCGACGCCGACTGAGCGAGGATAGCCGAGAGCCCGAGCGTGGCAAACAGGACATGCCCCAAGGCCCCAGTCCAGAGCCCGCCCATAGCCGCAAATCCCGCACGGCGTCCAGCCTGAACGGTGCGGCCCAGAATGAACGCGATATCGGGCCCGGGTGACAGGTTCAGGGCAAACGCTGCCGCAAAGAACGCCCCCCAATGGGCCAGCGAATAGTCAAACACCCCGGCGCTCCCGACAGACTCCGCGATCAGTCGCGCAACAGTTCGTTGATCCCGGTCTTGGAACGGGTCTTTTCGTCAACGCGCTTCACGATTACCGCGCAATACAGGTTCACATCGTTCTTGGATGGCATCGAGCCTGCCACAACAACTGAATACGGCGGAACCTCGCCGTACATGACCTCGCCCGTCTCACGATCCACAATCTTGGTCGATTGGCCGATGAAAACGCCCATGCCGAGCACCGATCCCTCTCTCACGATGCAGCCTTCGACCACTTCGGAGCGGGCACCAATGAAGCAGTTATCCTCGATAATGGTTGGGCCTGCCTGCATCGGTTCCAGCACGCCGCCAATGCCGACACCGCCGGACAGGTGTACGTTCTTGCCGATTTGTGCACACGACCCGACGGTCGCCCATGTGTCGACCATTGTGCCACTATCCACATAAGCCCCAAGATTCACGAAAGAGGGCATCAGAACCACGCCCGGCGCAATGTAGGCGGACTTGCGCACCACACAGTTGGGGACAGCGCGGAAGCCGGCTCTTTCCCACGCACCGGCGTTCCAGCCAAGAAACTTGCTGTCGACCTTGTCCCACCAGCCGCCGCCTTGCGGCCCGCCGGACTGCGGCTCCATATCCTTGATCCGAAACCCCAGGAGCACAGCCTTCTTGGCCCACTGGTTGACATGCCAGCTGCCATCGTCCTGCTTTTCTGCAACCCGCAGCGCACCGCTGTCCAAGGCGTTCAGCGTATCTTCGATCGCCTCGCGCATGTCACCAGTGGTGGCAGGCGTGATCGTGTCACGGGCGTCCCATGCCGCTTCGATGGCGGTTTCTAGTTGAGCGTTCGACATGGGCCCCTCCGGCGCAGCAATTCCTGTGTTCGCGCAGGCTATACCCAGTCCGCATCCGGCCCGCAATCGCCGCACAGTCTATGGTCTTCAGAAAACGAGTGGTCACCCGGCCAGAGGGATCAGTGCGGGCGGCCCATCGACCCGGGGCGCCGCGTGCCGGACATCATGTCGAACACACGCTCCGCAAGCGTACTGGAGGCTTTGCCATTCACCTGCTGTTCCACGACGGGCAGAGCCTGCCCGATGCGGCGACGCGACAGGACGAAATCGGTCGCAACTGACAGGATGGCCCAGTCATCAACACGGCCCACCGGAAAGCGAAGAACGAAATGATCAAATCGCGCCTCTCCGAGGACTTGCCACGACTGGCTGCGCTGCGCGCCCTCGGGAACGGCTCGCGAAGCGTCGAAGGTGAACTGGCTTGGCGGGACGGCCTCCGTGATCGCAGATTTCAGTGCAGGCAACGCGACGCCAAGCCCTGTCAGAATGCGGGACAGGGTGGCGGCCTCGGCTGTTCTGTCTCGCTGACCAAACCCGTCAAGACGCAAGCATTGTAAACCGGGTGCGATCTTCAGTTTCTTGGGTCCCACCGGGCGCGACCAGCTTTGGGACGTATGATCCCATGACGCCAGAAGAGCACGGCCAGGCACCATTTTTTTGGCCCATCTTTCAGAAAACACCGGGAAATCATCGAATTGCTCGAACGATATCCCGTGGAAGTCCACTTCCCCAATGCGAAATTCAACACGCACGCCGCACACCCCTTGCACAATAATTCCACGATCCTGCCGCATTCGCTGATCGCATGCAATTGCGTTGCAGGCTTCCCGCAGAGAAAACTACTGGCCATCGGCAGAACCGACGATAGGGTGAGCGCTCAGCCAGTGGCCGTACAGACAACAGGTTCCCTATGAAAGACGATCCCAAGCACCATGGTCCGTTCCGGGACGCGCATCAGGATATTGAGACCGCCGACAGCATCCCTGACACGCCTCAAACCAGGGCACCCGCCTATCGCCTCGCGTTTGACGATCCGGACTTTCTGTGCCGCGAGGAACTGCGCCCGGTACGCCTGCAACTGGAACTGCTCAAGCCTCAACTGATCCTTGACGAACGCGGTGTGGAAAGCACCGTCGTGATGTTCGGCGGCGCGCGCATTCCATCCCCCGCGACCCGGGACACCGCACGCACGCAGACCCTCAACGAACTTGCAGATTACTACGAAGAGGCGCGCAAGTTCGCGTATGCGATCACGGAGAAAAGCCTAGAGAGCTACGGGCGTGAAGATGTGATCGTCACCGGCGGTGGCCCCGGCGTCATGGAGGCCGGCAACCTGGGCGCTCAGGAAGCTGGCGGGCAGTCCATCGGTCTGAGCATCGTGTTGCCCCACGAACAGGCGCCGAACGCGTATGTCACGCCGGACCTGTGCTTCAACTTCCACTATTTCGCGATCCGCAAGATGCACTTCCTGATGCGCGCCAAGGCGATCTCTGTCTTTCCGGGCGGGTTCGGCACGCTGGATGAACTATTTGAAGCGCTGACCTTGATCCAGACAGGCCGCATGGAACAAATCCCCATTCTGCTGTTCGGCACGAAGTTCTGGAAAGAAATCATCAACTGGGACGCCTTGGCCGATGCCGGCACGATCTCCGCCGAGGATTTACAGCTGTTTCGTTTCGTCGATACCGCTGAAGACGCCGTGGAGATCATCGAGACATGGGAGCCACTACCTCCCCGCGATGCGCTACCAGGCCGCTGACCCCATCTAGAGGCCGGTTTCAGCCGCGATCTGCGCGCGGGATTTGCGCGCACGCTCGGTCGCGGATTTGAGCTGACCGCAGGCTGCCATAATGTCTTCGCCACGCGGGGTTCGGATCGGGGAGGCATAGCCCGCCTTGTATATGATGTCCGCAAACCGCCGGATGCGATTGTTGCTGGAGCGTTGGTAGGGGGCACCAGGCCATTCATTGAAAGGGATAAGGTTGATCTTGGCCGGTATCCCTTTGATCAGTTCGATCAGACGCCGCGCATCCTCGTCACTGTCGTTCACATCCTTCAGCATCACGTATTCAAAAGTGATCCGCTCGGAATTCGAGACCTTTGGATACTCGCGCAAGGCATCCAGCAGTTCCTGAATGTTCCACCGTTTGTTGATCGGCACGAGTGTGTCGCGCACGGCATCCGTCGTGGCATGAAAACTGACGGCAAGCTGACAGCCGATCTCTTCGGCGGTGCGGGCAATCTCAGGCACGACACCGGATGTCGACAGCGTGATGCGACGGCGCGACAGGCTGATGCCCTCGGGATCCATCGCGATCTTCATCGCGTCCCGCACGTTCTCGAAGTTATATAGCGGCTCGCCCATGCCCATCAGAACGATGTTCGACAAGAGCCGCGTTTCGTCCTTGGGGTTGCGACCGGGTTCGGGCCATTCGCCCAGATCGTCTCGCGCGATCATTACCTGACCAATGATTTCCGAGGCTGTCAGGTTGCGCACGAGCTTCTGGGTGCCCGTGTGGCAGAATGAACAGGTAAGCGTACAGCCAACCTGGCTCGATACACACAAGGTGCCCCGGTCGTCTTCGGGAATGTAGACAACCTCGACCTCGTGGCCGCCAGCGATCCGCACGAGGTACTTGCGCGTGCCATCCTCGGAGACCTTGCGCACAACGACCTCTGGCACCCGGATCTCGAAGTTCTCCGCAAGCAAGGCCCTGTAAGGCTTGGCGAGGTTGGTCATCTGAGAAAAGTCGCGCACGCCCTTCGCGTAGATCCACTGCCAAACCTGAGTCTCGCGCATCTTGGCCTGTTTCTCAGGCGTACCGGCGTCGATCAACGCGGCCCGCAAGTCAGGACGCGTCAATCCGACAAGATTGCGCTTTGCCTCCGCCGCGGCTTTGCGGGGGATGGTCAACACGTCCTGCGTGATCGGCGCGGTGGGCGCTGGGTTGGTCATGACTGACTCCGAACGGGAAACACCGCGGTCATATAGAGTGCGCAACCCGCTCTGGGAAGAGGCGTCAGTCCTCCGCGTGCGCCAACGCCGTTGCGATATCGGGCACCAGAGCATCAACAAGGAAGCTGTTGCTTTTCCCCGCAAGGAGATGCGCCGCGTTTCCACCGACCAGAACCTTGCATCTGAACGGCAGGGCCCTGAGCTTCAGGATGGTCTTGTGAACAACGGACACGTCCCGTCGCGATCCGACTGTCAGACCAACGACCCAGGGGCGCGTCGTCTTTACCGACTGCACGACCCTGTCAGGTGCCTCGTTCAGATGCAAATCAACGTCCCAACCGGTCTCTCGAAACGCCTGGGCCGCTAGCGACAGTCCGAGACCATGGCTCTGGTTCATGAGGGTTGCAAAAAGCGCGCGGCCTTTCGAGACGGCGGTCGAGCAGATCGCGCGCGTCGACGCGAAGGACCGGCCGAGGCCTTTCACCCGCGCAACCGCCACCGACATATCGACAAAGGACATTTGGTCCGCACTCCAGCGGTCCCCGAGGCGACCGAGCGTGTCGCGAAGAATCCGATCCGATAGTTCGGCTGTGCCCATGTCGCGCGGCACCACATCGCGCAGAAACTCTTCAGCCGCTCGCGCATCATCGGCGATAAGTAACGTCGCAAAGGCCTCCAGCACATAAGGGGGCACCGGCTGCCCCGGCACGACAGACGGCCGCGCTCCCTTGCACGCCTCATCCAAGGCAGACCGAATATCCGGGGCGACCTCCGGGTTGGGTTTGTGATCGAGATTATGCCCTTCGACATGCACAAGCTCATGGCGTTGCACCAGTCGGTCAGACCGGTGTCGCAGGGCAGCACGCTGCGGTGCCCAGCTGATTATCCGGCCTCCACGCCGTTCGTCAAAATTCCCAAGCCGCGTGAACATGTATTCAGGCTACAACAAAAACTGCACAGAGCCATGACCCAGATCAAATATGGCCGGACCCAGTGCCCTGCCCGTAAGTCCCCAAGATGCCGCAGGAGTTTTCCCGCTCTCGATCGCAAAGAGCGACGTCAGGATATCGCACTTGGCGGAAGACTGCCGGGACTGTACCGCTCCGAACGCCAGCGCGAATCGCGATGCGCCTTTGGTGAGGCGTCAGAACTCCTCTGGTTCTCGGATAGCAAAGTCTCGGACCCAGCCTTCATGTTGAAGCGTGATGCTCTCGATGGCTGTCAGCTCATCGCCTTCGGCATCCAACTCTGGCAGGGCCTGATACTCCGACACCCAAGCGCCAAATATGTTGTAGGCAATAGCAATCTGCCCCGCGAGATTCAGCAGTTCGATCCGCACGTCCTTGCGCATCTCCTTGAGAGAAATTGCGGTGTCACCGTCAAGACTGAAAACGAGGTTGGCCCATTCCTCGAACGCGTTGTCATGTGTGATGCCACGTTCCAAAGTAACAGGCTCGAAACTGGTACGGCCGGGTGACTTGATCTTGGCGCTCAGCGCCCCACCCGACCTTACCGGCACAACGCCCGTAGACCGGATCAGCGGGCTGACCCTGGAAACGCCGGGGATCACCATGTTGTCACACATCACGCGAAACTTGAAGGTCTTGTAGGGATGGCGACGGTGCGTGTTTACGGCAAACTGCGTCATTGAAAATCCTCCGTGAAATGCGGCGAACATAAAGTGGCCCTGCTCAAATGGATAGGGTGCAGCGCCAAGAGATTGAAAAAGGATGATGAGGCAAACCGCCGAATTTGTTTGCAATGAGATCGGCGCGCTGTTTCTCTCGACAGGTCACACGGCGTCGCACCGAGATCGACGCCTATTTTCGCACGGGGGGATTTCAACAGTGTCTTTGGCAAAACCGGATTTGATGCACAGTGCCACTTTCCTGAAACGCACCACTACAAGTGGGACGATCGTTCGGTCGAGTTTCAAGGCGCTCGATAAGGCATTGCGAAAGATGGACACGACGCTATTCGCGAACGATTCAACTAAGATCGCGCGCCTTCGCACGATCGTACAGGAATGCCACAACTGGAAAGTCGCCAAGGCCGCCAAGCTTAACCCCAACGATCTGGCAAATTTCTCGCAGAATACAGCGAACCGCGCGGCGGTTGTCACACAACTGAACGATCAGGCCATGCAACTGCTGCGCTACTACGTGTTCAAGAACCGCAAAGCCAATGCAATGCCGAATGTTCCCGGACCCGGCGGGCTCAGATCTCTGCAGGGAGGACACACGCAGGAGCGCGCGGTCTACGCGCACAACAAAGCCACCGGAAACAAGACAGCCAACTTTCCCGGCGGGAGCCTCGTGGAGGCGAACATGGCCGCGTATCGAAACAATGCCGCGGGCGCAGTGCAGGCTTTTGGGCCACCGCCGGCAAATGTGCAGGCGATCCTCGCGAACAATGCAAAGGATTTTGACAACCTCACACCCGGTGAATTCGACGTCCTGGCGAACCATTTCACAGGTCATGAACTGGCCGGGCAATTCCCTGTTCATTACGTCGACAAGACCGAACGCGTGAACAACAACATGCTGGTGGTCGTGAACAATCACCTGCGCAATTCCACCGGAGGGCCGTATACGACGCAAAACCTGGATATGTGGGCGCTCGACAAATACGGGAACCTGATGGTTGCGAACGCAAATGCAATGACCAACGGCAACCAATACAATCACTCAAGCTTGAATGCCGGACAAAACGTGATCTGCGCGGGCACCTGTGTGATCCAGAACGGGATCATCATGGAAATCGACAATCAAAGTGGTCATTACAAACCCACGCGGCTCAACCTGCAAACCGCGCTCAAAGTGCTGGTCAACGACGTCGGCGCCCCCTTCGCGGTGAATTGCATTGTGCGCGACTTCGCCCCGCCACAGCGTCGGTTCGTCAATTACCAGGCGTTTCTTCTGAACCTGAATGCCGCTGGAACCGCCAATTTTCCATAAGCCGCGCCACCATCGGCGCCGCAAGCTTTCGATCCACCATTTCGGTGATGTCCCTTCGTCGCGATCGGCGGGTGCGCATACGCGCGAAGACGTCGCGCCGCAATTCGCGCAATGGCTGGACCAAAGCCCCGCTTAAACCGTCAAAGCTTTTGGTGTAGATTTACCCTGATGCCTCGGTTGACGACGATACTTGGCCTTATTTGTCTCGCAAGCGCGGTTGTGCTGACACTGCGACCGGACCCTTGGGAAACCGCAGATACCAAGGCGGCGCGTGACGCGGATTTTTTCGCCAGCCTGAGCGCTCAACCCGACCGTGTCGGATGGCGATTGACAGAAGATGTTTCCCTTCAGCGCGTCATGCTGTGGGCTCCGGACGGCACTCGGCAATACCCGCCGCCGGAGGGGCTAACGCCCCAACTCTACGAATTCTCGGAGGCCGAGATCAGGGCCCTGACCAAAAAACAGACTGCGCTTGACGCGCCTTCATGGGAACCATTCGAAACAACTGGCGAGACGCTGCTGAACTGTCGACCAGCGCCAGCCGTTTGCCTGATCTATAACCGCGCGCTCCTCGAAGACGTCGTGGGGCTGAAACGGGATGCGCTATCCGACAGGACATCTGACCGCTGGAGCGGCCTTCTGGCAGGGTTGGCAGCCATGTTCGGAGGACTGGCGATCTGGCTGTCGCGGGGGTCGAGACGCAACACCCCAGACCTCACCCTCAATCCCGAGCGGCATAGCGCAACGCGCGGACTGCTTGAAATACCGCTCAGCGCAAGGGACATGAAGTTGCTTTGTCTGCTCCAAGACCGGGACGGAGCGGTCGTCACCAAGGACGAATTGTACGATGCCGGATGGGGCCGGGAGTTCACGCCGAACTCCCGCGCATTGGATCAGCACATCATAAACCTGCGGCGCAAGCTGGACCCGGACAAATCGCGTCCCGTCGTGATAGAGACCGTCCACGGCGTTGGCTACCGCATGGTGCGCTAGGCGCTATTTTGCGAACTTTTTGCAATTGGTTTGCATCAATCTCACACATCAGCATCTCAGTTCGGCTTCCATACCGGCACCATTGCCCGTTGGCCCGCTCTGAACGTCGAGCGGCGAGGTGGTTGGGAGAACGCATTCTGATACGAAGCGCTGGGGAGAGAAAGCTTGACCATGAAAAGACAAATACAGACCCTGATCTTTCTGGCCCTTGCAAGCGCGGCTCACGCTCAACCGCCAGCACCGGTCGAAGACGATCATGGTGTTCTGAACCCGCAAGACACCGGCGTTGCAATGCTCACGCGCATGATCGAAATGGGTGTCATCGATTCCGTGACCTGCTCGCTTGGGATCAACGCGACGAAGTATGACAACTTGGAGCTTGCCAGGAAACTGACCCGCCGCTGTGCCGAGGCGGGCTTCACCAAGGCGATGACCTGGATGAGCCAGATGGAAAACAACGCCATGGGCGGCGATTATAACCCGGATGCCTCCGCCGAATGGGACCGTCGCGCAGCGGAAGCCGGGGATCCGGTTGGGAAGTTCAACTATGGTCTGGACCTGATCCGCGGCCATGGTGTGGCCAAGGACGAAGCATTGGGACGAAGCTATGTTGATGAAGCTGCCGAAGACGGGCTGGAGATCGCAAAACGCTTGCAGGGGGCGGATTACGATCTGGACGAGGTGACACCGGACGCCGACAACTGGAAGTTCGCGCCGATGTTCTGATCAGCGCGAGTTCCTTGTGTAAGTCAGGCGTTGAAGCCGCCAGCGAGAGTTTTCTCACTCCGCCGCAGTTGACGCCGGCGCGGAGGTCGGCTTCTCCTCGGGCAGGATCAACGACAGGATGATCGCGGAGAGGCCCGCAAGCGTGATCGGAGTGGCCACAACCTGTTTGAGGAAGTTCGGCATGTGCTGGGTTGCATCCGGCACCAACGTCACGCCGAGGCCCAGTCCGAACGAAATCGCCATGATGTAGACCTTGCGGCGATCCATCTCCTGCGTGGCGAGGATGCGGATGCCAGCAACGGCGATTGTGCCAAAAAGGACCAGTGTCGCCCCGCCGAGAACCGGTTTCGGGATCAGCAGGAAAGCAGATCCGATGATCGGGAAAAAACCCATGATTACCAAAATGCCCGCAATATAGAGACCAACATGACGGCTTGCCACGCCGGTCATCTGGATCACGCCGTTGTTCTGCGAAAACGTCGTGTTGGGGAACGTGTTGAACAACGCGGCGATGCCCGAGTTGATACCGTCGCCCAGAATACCGCCCTTGATCCGTTTCATGTATGTTGGCCCTTCGACAGGTTGGCCAGCGATGATCGAGTTGGCGGTGAGGTCTCCGGATGTCTCGATCGCAGTGACGAGGTAGATGAATGCGATGGGAATGAAGAGGAAGAAGTCGAAGTCGAGACCATACTTCAGCGGCACCGGCACCGCGAAGGCGGGCGCGTTGCCAAAACTTGAGAAGTCCACCTTGCCGAGGATCGTGGCCAGCACGAAGCCCACCACAAGGCCGATCATGATAGCCGAGATACGCACCATCGGACTGCCATAGAATGTGAAGGTCAGAATGGTGACAACGACGACTGCCCCCATGAGCAGGTTGATGGGCAACCCAAGGTCGTCACCCGCCCCGACACCACCGGCGAAATCGGTGAACCCGACCTTCACGAGGCTTAGCCCGATCACCGTGATCACGATGCCGGTCACGGTCGGGGTGATGATCTTTCCAAGCTTGTCGACGAACTGGCTGAGCACGATCTCCACCAGGCAACCGGCAAGGCAAAGGCCGAAAAGCATCGCAAGAATATCCTCTGGCGTGCCACCAGCCCCCTTGACGGCAAAACCAGCGGCCAACAGCGCGCCAAGGAACGCAAAGCTTGTGCCTTGCAAGCTCAACAGGCCAGAGCCGACGGGACCGATGGTCTTGCATTGGATGAACGTCGAGACGCCAGAGACGAAGAACGCCATGGCGATCAGGTACGGGATCAGGTCGCCCAACCCCAACACGCCGCCGATGATCAGGCTGGGCGTGACGATCCCGACAATCGACGCGAGGATATGTTGCACGGCCGCCAAGGCACTCGGGCCCGGTGGCGGGACATCTTCGAGCCCGTAGATCAGCGTGTTTGCGGTTTGATCGGTCATTCTGTCCCTCGTCGATTTCTTTTGTTGCCGTACTCCCAACGGAACACGGGCCAGATGGCAATCCGGACCAACCGATGTTCCTCGCAAGCGGTCGCTGGACGCCACAAGACGGCAGGGTCCTGTCACACTGGCCCAGCAAGCTGCCTATTTCCTAAGCAGGTAAGGGCGTATCTGCCCAATGCAGCGGCCTGTACGTGACATTGGGATGACAGCCGAACCAAAGCATCTGCCAACAGACCAACTGCATTTCTGGTCCACACAGGCCGACGCCTTATGGAAGTGTTATTCGTGCAAATGCGGACAAACCGTGTTAGAAACGCCTATTACCTTGTTGCCTTTTTTCGAATTCCTTTTTGCTGACGAGATTTGACCAAATGACAGATGCCCGTTGAGAGCTCTTTCACTTTCATCAACAAGACCCATGCGCTCGATGACCTGCCGGACCTGCGCGATCAACGCTACATGCCGAACCTGTCGATCTTGCGTGGCAGCGTTTCGCTGGATCAGAGGCTTCTGAAGCCAGACGAGGCGACCGGTCTCCAAACCCCTGTCTTTGGTGTGCGCAACCAGGGTTTTGCGCCGAAATGTGTTGGATATGCGCTTGCTGCTCTCATCGACATTCAACGAAGTCTTCAGGCTCTCGGGCAGCCCGGACCCGCCGTGTCGCAGGAAAGCACAACACCGCAAACGGCTGACCAGGTAAAGGCCGCAGGCACCAGTGGCCTACCCGCGCTCGACATCGCCAGTGCTGACATGCTGTACCAAATGGCGTTCTTTCACGACCGGTATTCCGCAGAAGACTCCTTTCGTCGCGCCGATGGTATCCGGTCACTGAGATCAGCGATCAAGGGCTTCTACCATCACGGAGCCTGCCTCGACTGGCCGCACAGCGCGCCCCCAAACGACCCTGGTCGATGGCAGAGCACATCGTATTTCCATGCCAGCCCCGATAAGGACAGCATTTTTCCCTCGGTCGAACAGGCGAAGAAGGCACGCGAGATCGGTCTTGGCGCGTATTTTCGGCTGGAGTCTGTGCTGAACCACTATCACTCGGCCTTGAACGAAGCACAGGCGATCCTCGTGTCAGCCAATGTTCATGATGGATGGTACGATGCCACGCCGGAAAACGAGGGCGAGATCACCTGGCCCCCGAAAAGAACGAAAGAGGGGAGTCACGCCGTTGTTCTGACCGGATATGACGAGAAGGGATTTCACGTTCTGAACTCGTGGGGACCCGAGTGGGGCGGCTACAAGGGCCAGGCGGGGATTGGCCTGTGGCGATACAAGGATTGGGCCACCAACATCATCGACAGCTGGGTTCTGCGCCTTGGGGTCAAGGCCCCCGAAGCTTTTGGCGTCTCGACCGGCGAACAAGGGGTGAAGGGCACCCACGGCCCGATCCAGACGGGGTCCACCCCGTGTTTCGAACTGGTCGGGCACTACATGCATCTCGACGATGGATTCCATGTGTGTACAGGGTCCTACCCATCCATTGCCTCCGGTTGGGGGAAAACTTTCGACTACCTCGAAACCGAGTTCCGGACCCGGCCGCGGACCCCGGAGGCAAAGGCAAAGAAGTACCGTGGCATGCTGGTATGGCTTCCCGGAAGCTTCGAGGGCATCAAGGACACCTTTTCGGCAGCTGTTGCCCGCAAGAACGACATCAAGGAACTCGGCCTCTATCCCTACACGATCTTCTGGTGCAACAGCTTTGTGGAGAAGTCGCTCGAAGTGCTCAACGTTATTTTCGAGAGCTGCAAGGAGCAAGCCGGACCGGATGCAGAGCATCTGGATTCCCTGATCGAAAGCCGGGTGCAGGGGGTCGGACGCGCGTTCTGGCGAGAGATGGAATTGAGCGCGCAGCGTGCTGTCTGGGGGACCAACGATCTGCCCGAAGAGAGAGGTGCGGATGACGCCACCAACCGGCTTGCACCCGGATACATTGCCAAGTTCGTCGATGACCTCTGGCAACTCAAGACCAACAACGGCTGTGAGTTGCACGTGGTTGCCGAAGGCGCAGGCGCGCTCGTCCTGCACGAAATGATCGCCTACATCGAAGAAGAAGTCGGCATCAACCTGGCAGATGTCTTCGACACGCTACACTTGGTCCACCCTGCCATAGGACTGCCGCGCGCCAACCGCCGCTTGGTTCCGGTACTAAAGGCGATGAACGGCAAGTCGACCGGGCCGAACACGCGTATTCGCTGGTCCGAAACAGCCAGTGTCAAGCCACTCATCAAAACCAAACGCCCGTCCAGAGCGCGTGTTTACGTCCCTTGGAAGAAACTGGAAGAGTGCCTGCACTTCGGAGATTACGACAAGTCGCTGCTCCAGTTGGTCTCGCGCGCATTCGAAGATCGATACGATGCGCCGGACCCGGAAAACCCTGATAAGCCATGCCTTGGGCAGGCGCGCACATTTCTTGGCATGGCGGAGATTGCCGGCGACGAAACATTCGAGGCGAAGTCGGCGATCTACGTACTGAACCGGATCAAGGACCAGCCGCGAAGGGGTGGCCAGGTATCCCAAACGGCCCTGATCCGGGATCAGACCATTACGCAAAGTATTTTTGAAGCGATCCAGTCGATGCGTTGATCGTCCGGGTCTTTTTTTGTGGGAGGAATTGGACAATGGCAAAACTTACCGTCGAACAGCTGATGGCCAAGATGGCGGACCCGAGTGTCGAGGACACCGAGATCGCCGAGTATTTCATTTTGGATGAGGATGCGTCCGGAGCGTTCGCGCCAAGGCTCAAGATCAACCCGGCCACGGTGCAGGTCCCGCGTGGCAAAGATGCCGCACAACGCACAGCCGCTGCGATGAACTCGGCCAATTGGCTGGCACGGATGAGGCGCAGCGCCCGGTTCCGCAAGGCGCTCGAGAACGGGTATGACGGGCCGGTCATCGTGTCTGAAGGCGATAGCTGGTTTCAGTATCCGCTACTTTTGAAGGACACGATTGATCACCTGCTGGATGACTATGCGATCTTTTCCCTAGGCGCAGCCGGGGACTTGCTGAAACGCATGGCGGACAAGGCGGAGTATTTGGAAGCCCTACGCGAAACCGGGGCGGAGATTCTGCTTCTGTCCGGTGGCGGCAACGATCTGGTGGCAGGGGGTGCGCTGGCCTCTCACCTTGAGGAGTTCGACCCCTATTTGTCAGCAGAGGACTATTTGCTCCCATCGTTCCATGGGTTGCTCGATGATGCACTCAAGCACTACGCGCGTATCTGCCGAAGCGTGCACAACAGTTTTCCGCATGTCTCCATCCTCTGCCACGGCTACGACTACCCGGTGCCGAACAATGACCGCTGGCTGGGCAAGCCCATGGCCAGTCGAGGCATCCGGGACCGATCCCTGCAAAAGTCCATCGCGGTTGCCATGATGGATCACTTCAACCGGCGCCTGCGGCGGTTGGCAAAATCGATGCCGCATGTGACGTATATCGATTGCAGGGGCGTCGTAGGCGACGGGCGTTGGCACGATGGGCTGCATCCGACGAACGCCGGATACGGCGATGTTGCGGACAAGTTTGCCCAAGAAATCAGAACGATTGCCAACGAACCACGCAGCGGCCCCCCCTTGGTTATCGGGGGTCCCTTCGGCAGTGCAGCCACCCTGTCCAGGGCGCTCGCAGCCCCGCCCGTGATTGCTGGCGGCAGATCGAAAGCGTTGTCTCTGCACGTCGGCCTGAACACGGTCGACCCGGCGCATTATGACGGGTGGGATGGTCGGCTGGCAGCGTGCGAAGCCGATGCCGTCGCGATGGAAGCCCTTGCCGCTTCAGAGGGGTTCAGAACCACCCGGTTGCTGACAGAGGCCGCCACGCGTGACGCTGTCGTGGCAGAGATCAAGAAGGCGGCCGACGAACTGAACGGCGGGGATTTCTTCCTGTTGACCGTTTCAGGCCACGGCGGACGTATCCCGGACTTCAATCAAGACGAAGATCACGATGGCGACGAAAAGATGGATGAAACGCTCTGTCTGTTCGATTTCCAACTGGCCGATGACGAACTCTATATGCTCTGGTCGGAGTTTCGCGCGGGCGTACGCGTTTTGATGGTCCCGGATACCTGTCATTCTGGCTCGATGGTAAAGTTCGGACCGACCGCGCCCGCAACGCTCTTTGGCCAGCCCATGAACGTCGGGCCAAGCGTGCGTGCGATGCCGCTGCATGTGGAAGACCGAGTGTGGCGCGCAAACGAAGCAATCTATCGCCAGACCTCGAAATCCTTCAGTGCGCTGAAGGAAAGCGTGTTGATGAACCCGCTATCCACGCCAATCAAAGCATCCATCCTGAACCTCGGGGCATGCATGGACACGCAGTTCGCAATGGATGGCCCGCAGCACGGTGCCTTCACGGGAGCGCTACTGAAAGTGTGGGACGACGGACGCTTCAAGGGCGACTACCGGGATTTTCGCACTGCGATCGATGCCCAGATCGGCAGTCCCAGCCAGACGCCGCAATTGTTTGAACGGCTCCTGCGCGACCCGATGTTCGTCACGGATCGCCCCTTCACCGTGCAACCCGAAGGGAGGACACACACGAGCGCCAGTGGCCCGACACGGCCCTCGGCCTCCCCGACCGCAGCGACGCCCGAAGAAGAGGGGGACGAAGACGACCAGCCAAACGAGGCGCAGGTCGAGGCGTTGTTTGCGCTCAAGGAACGCGGAACGGCTTTGCGCGACGCAACGGCAGCGATGACCTGGCCGGACTACGCCGATTTCGATGCGTTCATCACGTCGTTGGGGCTGAAGCACTTCGACACAGACGAGTTCCTGATCCTGGGCGGGGCGCACAACACCTCGGGGGGCGCGTGTTTCGGCAAGAATACCTACCCACCCCGCGCGCTTTGGTCGAACATCGCCGCAACTGCGCGCGTGCTGGACCATTTGCGCGACCGGCTGGGGAAATCCATCGTAATTACAAATGCCTACCGCTCCCCCGCCTACAATGCCTGCATCCCGAAATCGTCCAAGAAGTCGCTCCATATGAAGTTTTCCGCCCTCGACTTCAGGGTCAGTGGCATGGCTGCTCCGGACGTGGCCGAGGTCTTGCGCTGGCTGCGCGACAAGGAGGGGCTCTTCAAAGGTGGGATCGGGCGCTACAACTCCTTTACCCATGTTGATACGCGCGATCACAACGCAACATGGCCTCCGGAATTCCGCGACAGCCCCTTGCCCAAGGAGCCGCCGCTTTTGCAAGCCGGTCCGAGGGATATGGCGGAACGGCTGGCGCTGCTGCAAGCGGTGGAACTCGCAGCGCCCCGCAGCAGACGAAGCACGCCGCAAGACCTGAGTGTTTTCGCCGGTGGTGTGACGAGGTCGGCGCGATCGTTCGATCCTTCGTCCGACCTGGCGGCGCGTCAACAGGACCTGTCCGCAGCGGTTAATGCGTCCAGTGTCATTTCATTCGTGGAGAACCTGACCCCCGGCCAGAAGGAAGATGTCCTGCTATCGACCCTGTTCGCGCAGCGGGCGGCCGATGCCAAGGCGCACCCCATTACCGAACGCGCAGCATGGTACGAAATATATATGCAAACCATGAGCTTACTGGGCTGGGTCCGGGAAGCGGCGCCGTTTACTGCAAGCCAGAAAATGACCGGGAACGGCAGGTTCGACAAAGTGATCCTGTCAACGCTGGCGCAAATCGCAACCGGCAACCAGTTCGAGATCCTCCGCAGCGCGATCGAAGCCCTGAGCGGATTGGCGGACGATGACGGCAAGATCGAGCTTTTCGATTTTGAAACGTCACACACGACCGGGGGCAACTTCCAGATCGGCAGCGCGGAGGCGTCAGGTGATGTAATCAACATTGCGCTCGGGGCCTTCAATTACACGCATACAGACAAGAAAAAGAACATCCTGTTCGTATCGTGGGGCACCAACGAACTGGACTACTGGTTGTCCGCCCAGAAGCTGTCGCTGAGCCCGTCGGTCTATGCCGCGGTGCGGGAACTGGTGCAAACCAAGCTCGCCGATAGTCGCAAATCACTGATCGCGGATATCGATCTGGGGTAGGCGCCCCCGGCGTTGCGCGAACCACCGGACCCTGGACCATGCAACGTGGTCCGGGGCTGGTTTTGTACGTTTTGTAGCAGGCCCTACAGGCCGGAATTACATTTTGTAGCAGATTTTTTTGGTCGGAGCGGAACGCTCCGCCGCCCAGTCGGACGCTACGGGATGTGAAAGCGCGGCACGGTGGAACGCTCGCAAGTATCCGGCAAGGTGCGCAAGGGATCGGTCAGGAAGGCCAGTACGAGGTCGGCCACGCACGGCTGATACGCGATCGCACCATGCCCGGCTTCGCCGATCAGAAAGGTCTGCGCGTTGGACAGCGTTTCGGAGGCCAGCGCAGGCCAGCCCGGCGCTGTTTGCGTATCCCACGTGCTGCCGACGGACAGGACCGGCACTGCGGAGGCCACCGGATCATGAAACCCCGGGCGCGGGGCCGGAGCAAACGCCTCGCAAGCGGCGAAAAACTCCTGCGCAAGATCGTCGTAGAGCGTTCCAACCTCCGGCCAGGGCAAGGCATCGGTGGTTTCCCGAAAGCCCGCATAGCTGTTGAACGGGATGCTTTCCTGACAGGCATATATCCACAGGTGCAAGTTCCCGCCGGCCGGTTCCAGCGTCTGGCTGACCTGCCGCGAGAGGGTGGAGAAAACAGCCGCCAGTTCGGCGGTGGACATGGCGTCGATCAGACCAAGGAGACGCGAGTGGCGGTCGCGTGGAAATGTGGCCTGCACGTAAGCGCGCAACGCGTCCGCGTCGGGCGGGCCTTCGCGCAGCCGCGCATAGGCCAGCAAGGCATCGCGGCGGCGATCCGCGTCCTCCAGCAGCTCTGTGGCCGAACGGACCATTTCGTCATCGAAGATCCGCGCAAGGGGGACGTCGGTCTCGTGGAGTCGCCGCCGCAGGGTGTCTATCGCCAGATCGAAATCCACGTCAGCCTGCACCAGCCCTTCGGCCATTCGGACCGCGTCATCCAACGCCGCGGCTTCCGTGTCCAAAAGGCCCTCGCGTGCGCGGTCCAGAGGCGCGGCAAGCTGCGGTTGCCCATCGGTCTGCATCACATGGTCCAGTAGCGGCGACGGGCTGTCGGGATCAGCCATCTCATGGATCATTGACGGAATGAAAGGTGTCAGGGTGCTTGGGGCCGCGTAGGTGCCATTGCGCGCAAGAAAGGGCGTCAAGACAAGTTCGACCGTAATCGGGTCGCCGTCCGCATCGAACAGCTCCCCTGCGGCGGCGCGGTCAAGTGTGTCCCGCAGGACCGCGCGAAAATCGGGGAAAGCGGCGTTGCAGGCGGCATCTGCCGCGCATTGTTGCAAGGTCAGCTCGATGACCTCGGATCCCGGCACGGCCAAGGTCTCGTAGAGCGGGACTTGCAGGGGCGCCACGCCATCGATGATCGCGGCGCGCACGGCATCTGGATGCGACCGAAGGACTTCCAGTGTCAGGCGCGTCCCATAGGAAATGCCGTGGATGTTGTAAGTCTCATATCCAAGCGCCGACATGAGTGCGGCGACGTCGTTGGCGTTTTCCGAGGTATTGTAGGCGGACAGGTCGGTACCTGCTGCCTCAATCTCGTTAACGCAGCGATGCAACAGATCGGACGGGCGGGTTTTGTCCCCCTCGGTCTCGGTCATCGAGAATGTCCCGTCCACCACGTCTGCGATCGACATGTCCAGCGCGGACCGGCAGGTCGTGGACTGTGCCGACAGGACGGACGCCCGCTGATCGAACGTATGATATCCCGTGTCCGCCGGAGGGGTTCGAAAATGTCTGCAAAAAGTTCGATCCGGGAGACGATGCCGCCGCCGGGGCCACCGTGAAGATGCAGGACCGGGTCCGGTTCGGGGTAGCTGGATTGCGCGCGCAACACCGTAAAGAACAGATCAATACGTCGTCCGTCGGGCTCGGCATGCTTTTCCGGCACGTTGACTGTGCCGCAGATGATTGTTTCGAGCTCTATCTCGGCGCGGCCAAGCGGGTCCGGACAATCGCGGACTGTCACTGGATAGCCAGCGGTCGGCCCCCCCTGAAGGTATGCGGCAAACTGGTCCGGGATATTCGGCTCCCCCGAGATACCGGCAATCAGTGCGAGAAGCGCTGCGAGTTCCAAAAGTATCTCCTTCGAAGACCGGCGCGCGCGGGTACATGCATGCATCTTCCGATCCCCCATGCAGCCAAGCTGCGCGTGACCGCGCTGTCAAGAACCACGGCACACCCGCGGGGCACGGTCACGTCGCCCGGCTCTGTCAGGGCTGTCGCAACGGGCTTTGACACTACCCATGCCCCCGGGGCTGGCAAACACGAATGCGCGACCAAAGGGCGTTTCCGCGCAGGCCGTGTTGGACATAAGTCCCTGACGTTGATAGGGTTTCGCGGATCAAACAATTTATGATGGCGATGTATAGATTTTGGTGCTTTCTCCTGGCGATTGCCGTGGTCTTCGTATCCTCCGCGGCAGATGCGCAGACGCGGCGCGCGCTGATCATCGGCAACGACACCTATCTGGAGATCCAGTCGCTCGAAAAAGCGCGCTCTGATGCGGCGGGATATGCCGAATTGTTCCGGCGCAAGGGGTTCGAGGTCACGCATGTCGAAGACCGCGATGCACGGGGCATGCGGCGGTCGCTGTCGGCGTTCTATGACACGATCATGGCCGGTGATATCGTGGCGTTCGTCTACGCCGGGCACGGATGGAGCGACGGTCGGGAGAATTACCTGATCCCGACGGACGTGCCCGCCTACGCCTCGCCCACGCTGATCGCGGCGGAAAGCTTCCCGCTGCGCAACGGGGTGAACGGGGTCGTGGACGAGATCAAGTCCAGGGGAGCGAGCCTGGCCATCGCGATCATCGACGCATGCCGCAACAACCCGTTCAAGCACGAGGACGGAAGCCGTTCGGTGGGCATGGAACGTGGGCTTGCGCTGGTGAAGGCCCCGAGGGGGACGTTCATCGCGTTCTCCGCAGGGGCGGGGCAGACGGCGCTCGACCGCCTGTCGGAGAATGACACGAGCCCGTACTCGGTGTTCTCACGCCACTTTATCGATGAGTTGGGCAAGGATCAGGACATCCAGACGGCCTTCAAGACTACGCAGCGGGCGGTGAACCAGTTGGCACAGTCCGTCGGGCATGGCCAACGCCCGGCCTACTATGACGAGGTGCTGGGGCGGGTCTGTCTGGCGGGGCCATGCCCGGACCAGATCGAGCAACCAACCCCGGCTGTGGCGCAGCCAATGACCGAGATCGCCTTCTGGGAAGCCATTCAAAACACCAATGATCCCAATGAGTTGCGCGCTTACCTGGAAACCTTTCCGCAGGGGTCGTTCCGGCGGCTGGCGGAAGTGCGACTGGCGGCGCTGACACCGCCGGCGGAGGTGGTGCCCGCACCGGTTCCACAGCCTGCGCCGGAGCCTGAGACGGAAGTGGCCGCGCTGCCGCCGGTGGACTTGCCGGTGCAACGCTTGCTGGACCCCGAACCGGTCGAGTTGAGCCGCGCAGAGGCGCGCGACCTGCAGGCGCGTCTGAACATTCTGGGGCATGACGCGGGCGTGGAGGATGGCCTAGTGGGCGCGCGCACCCGCGCTGCGGTGCTGGACTACCGGTCCCAAAACGGGCTTGGAGGCCTTGATTTAATTGATGAATTCCTCCTCGACTCTATCGCGCTGGCTGTGCCCGAAGCACAGGTGAGAGAGCACCGACGCAAGGCCGAAGCCGCAGCCGAGGCGCGTCGGGCGGCCGCTGCTGCCGCACGCCGGGCCGCGCAACCCAGCACCCCGCGGGCGCCGGCGCGCGCGCCTGCACAGGCCCCGGCGGCAGAACCGGCGCGTCCGGCGGACAATAGCGAAGGGTGCATGATTTCGAACTCAAACGTCCGGACGACCAACCCGTATTTCTGCAACTGACGGCTGGCCTGCGCGGCGCGGAAAAATTAACCCCGCCGCAAGGTTTGGGCGCGTTTTGTACGTTTTGTGGCAGTCCTGAGAGGGCCGTTTTAAATTTTTGTAGCAAAACTCTTGGGGGCTCAAAGGCGGGTCAGCCGCCCCTTGTTGCGGGTGATGTTCTTGTAATCCCACTGCACCTCCCGCGCCTCGGCGAGCCACGCGGTGAGGGCGTCTTGGTCGATCTGGGAGACATCCGTGTAGCGCACCTCGGCGGCCTTGAAACTGCCGGAGGGGGTCAGACCGGGGGTGGTGAAAGACTGCCCCGACCAGAAGAACAGCCGCACGCAGGTCTTGAGCTTGGAGTAGCCGACCACAGGGTTTTCGTTGAGAAAGGTAACGGGATTGGCATGCCACATCTTTGATACGCCCTCGGAAAGACCCGCATCAATCCGGTCCCGCAACACCTCGCATATCGCCCGGTCGGATGGGGACAGCGTGGCGTGGTAGGCGGGGATGGTTGTGGGTTTCATCCGGCAACACGGTAGAGCATTTCAGGAACTACGAGTTTAATGACCGGACAATGCCTGACAACTGAGCTTTGCCACCGGCCAACGTGTGGGTGCTGTATTGGACACTGCTCTGGAGGTGTGGAAAGAAATCCGCCCGCGTCCTTTTTCGACGGGGCGGATTACAAGCCTTGCATAGAACCAAATTCAGTCGTGCGTTACCCAATCCCACCGAGAGGTTCGCAAGCGTAAGGCCAATGCTTGGGAAGGCAGATCAAAAGGCAAAGAACCGTGGGGCTTCCCCCGCTTCCGTGAATGCAACGCCACCGGATTGGACATTGTAGTCATAGCAGGTCCGCTTCACTTCACCTGACCGGCGATTGAGGTTTTCGCACCATTGACCACCCTCAAGATCCCACGTGCCGCCAAACGAGACGTTTCCTGGTGCGGTACCCGTATACGTGCCGTCGGACGCAATTGAGAGCGTCACGCCTTCAGCATCTGTAATCGTTCTGTCCAGAACTGTTTCAAAAGGAGCAGAAGGCTGTGGCGTTTCGCATGCCGCTAACGCAGCAAGCATGCTGCAAGCGACCACCATTCGAACCTGTACTTTCATAACTATCTTTACCTCCGACATGAGCACATTTCGTGGATGGTATAATTGCCAACAGTTTAGGCCCGGGCTTCCCCCGGTCGGGGGATGTCCTTGTGCTGATGTCTCTGGTTTCTGTCCCTAGAGAATGGGAGGAGAGAGCTGAAACACCCTCCAGAGGAATTCAATTCGGTTCTTGCAACCACATTTCTGATAGATTGAACTCAGTTGCGTTTTTATGGTCTCCGGACTGCGATCCAAACGCTCCGAAATTGCCGAGTTTGACAGGCCTTTGACCAAGTATCCGGCCGCTCGCAACTCCGAAGGTGTAAGTTTGTACGCGCGCGCCAACGTCTCGAGTTCGATTTTGACCTCGCGCTTTGGGTCAATTAGCGTCACAAGCGCTCCGGTGAGCCCCTTTTCAATCTCCATATTGGCATCGCGAAGGGGGGCGATCAGTGCAATGATAGGCGTGTCATTGCTTGCCGTTGCAATAAGGACCCGCCTACCGGTATCAGAGTTCTCGCCAGCCGCTGTCTGACTAACGCTTCGGACCTTTTCACGGAATTCAGCACCTGTATCCGGGTTGCGAAATGCCAGATTTCCAGATCTGGTTATGGCTATTCCCTCGTCTGCTTCAGCAACCTCCTTGGCAGTTCTGTTCGAGAGGATGACATCACCGGTAGGCGAAAGCACCATTACTCCGGTCGCCACCTTGTCCAGAACAGACAGGACAGCTTGATACTTTCTCTGTAGCTCATGAGTGAAGCGATTTACTTCAATCGCTTTCACGAAATGAGGGACGAGTTCGGGAACAACGCTCTTGATACTACTCGGCAAACCAGCGTCCCTCTCGCGACCGTACATCAGTACGAGTCCACGCAACGAATTTGGATCATTCGAGAGATTCACAAGGGCACGACGATACACGCCAGCGCGCATATTTAAAATCATCTCGGGTCGCATTCGATGAACGTCGTCGAGGGTCCAAACATCAGTATCGTACAGCACCGTGCCAACATCGGTTGCGTGCGTGGTGCCCAAACCCTCCTGATCATATCCCGACCCTCGACCTTGGGCGACCATCTCGTTGTATTCATGTAAGACATCTGAGACTTTGGAAACGTAGGAATTCGTTTCTTCGAGTCTATATTTCAACTCTGATATTGATGGAAATTCATAGAGTATGATAGCGCGCGCATCGATTAGGCCAGCGAGACAATCCAAAGCGCCTTGCCAGTACTTACCATCAATAGCAGCGTCATAAATTGAAGTGACTGTTCGTGCGTACAAAATTTACCGATCCGTTATTCTCAGCCTTGCCACACAGCTGTACCGCCAAGTTGGCACACATCCTGATCGGTAAAAAAAGCGCCTCACGCGCATCTCGACCAACAAAGACCTAAGCGTCCAGTCTAGCGAATGAGTTTCGCGTGTCAAAAATGAGCGCTTCTCGAAGAACTGATGCTCATTGTCACTTAATCTCAGGGCCGAATGGCGGGGATGCTGAGGCCTTTTGAGCGAGCGAAAGGGGCTTGCGCCCTTGTAGTCTACCGCCCATCCACAACCCTGACCGCCTTCCCCTGTGACCTTGCCACCTGCCCGGTCTCGTGGAGCTTCACGGCAACGCTCAACCCGACATAATCCTTGATCCGGCCTTTCAGCTCCGCGGCCAGATGCACCAATCGCGCGTTGTCGGTGACGCCGGGGAGGGGTTCGACGTGGACGGTCATGGTGTCCATGCGGCCCTCTCGCGTGAGTTCGAGTTGGAAGTGGGGGGCGAGGCCCTCGGTCGCGATCAGTTGCTCCTCGATCTGGGTGGGGAAAACGTTGACGCCACGCAGGATGATCATGTCGTCGGAGCGGCCCGTGACCTTCTCCATCCGGCGCATCGATCGCGCGGTGCCGGGCAGGAGGCGGGTGAGGTCGCGGGTGCGGTAGCGGATGATCGGGAACGCCTCTTTCGTGAGCGACGTGAAGACCAGCTCGCCCAGTTCGCCCTCGGGCAGGACGGCGCCGGTGTCGGGGTCGATGATCTCGGGGTAGAAGTGGTCTTCCCAGATGTGCAGGCCGTCTTTGGTTTCGACGCATTCGTTGGCCACACCGGGGCCGATGACCTCGGACAGGCCGTAGATGTCGACCGCGTGCATGTCGAAGGCCTGCTCGATCTCGGCGCGCATGGCGTTGGTCCAGGGTTCAGCGCCGAAGATGCCGACCTTGAGCGGGCTTTGGCGGGGGTCGAGGCCCTGGGCGCGGTATTCGTCGAGGATGGAGAGCGCGTAGGACGGGGTGACCATGAGGGTCGTGGGGGCGAAATCCTCGATCAAGGTCACCTGGCGCGGGGTCATGCCGCCGGAGACCGGGACGACCGTGCAGCCGAGGCGTTCGGCGCCGTAATGCGCCCCGAGCCCGCCGGTGAAGAGGCCGTAGCCGTAGGCGATGTGGACGGTGTCGCCCGGGCGGGTGCCCGCGGCGCGCATGGAGCGGGCGACGACCTGCGACCAGGTGTCGATGTCGCGGGCGGTGTAGCCGACGACGGTGGGTTTGCCGGTGGTGCCCGAGGAGGCGTGGAGGCGTGCAATGCGGGATTGCGGGACGGCGAACATGCCGAACGGGTAGTTGTCGCGTAGGTGCTGTTTTTCGGTGAAGGGGAAGCGGGCGAGGTCCGAAAGGTCGGTCAGGTCGTCGGGGTGGACGCCGGCCGCGTCGAAGCCCACGCGGTAGTGGGCAACGTTGTCATAGGCGTGGCGCAGGGACCATTTGAGGCGGTCGAGCTGGAGCGCTTCGATTTCATCGCGGGAGGCGATCTCGATCGGATCGAGGCTGTCACGGGGGGGTGTGAGGTCGTCCATCTACCCCTCCGCCTCGTTGAAATGACGGCCCGAGACCTCGCGGGAAGCACCGCGAAACTCGGCGATCTTGGTTTGGCCATCCCAGACGCTGACATCGTAGAGGCCGGAGCGGCCCGTGCGCGAAATCTCTATCGCTTCGGCGCGCAGGGTGGTGCCGCGCAGGCCCGGGGCAAGGTAGGTGATCACGTTGTGCTGGGCGACGACGCGGCGGTTGTAGGAGTTGCAGGCCACCGCGAAGGCGGTGTCAGCGAGCGTGAAGACGAATCCGCCATGGCAGATGCCGTGGCCATTCAGAAGCCAGTCTTCCACCCGCATGGTCATCGCGGCAAACCCCGG
This sequence comes from Tropicimonas sp. S265A, assembly GCF_049800835.1. Taxonomy (NCBI): domain Bacteria; kingdom Pseudomonadati; phylum Pseudomonadota; class Alphaproteobacteria; order Rhodobacterales; family Roseobacteraceae; genus Tropicimonas; species Tropicimonas sp. S265A. The sequence continues at coordinate 51,869 of NZ_JBNAFU010000006.1, read as the reverse complement.
GGCCACGTGTTCGAGCGTGATCCCGAGGCTGCGGCTGGCTGCGTCCTCCGCAAGCAGGGCGGCGGCGCTGGCTTCTGCTCTGTCCTGTGGTTTCATGGCCTCTCCCCAAGGTCGGGGGCAGCGTGGGACAGAGCGCCACGCGGGTCAAGCCGGTTGCATCGGGCGGCACCGGCCCCCTAGGCTGTGGCCCGAAGGGAAGGACATGCTGGATCTTGCGAGTTATCTGGAGGGGCAGTGGATTGGCCCGGGCGCAGCGGCCCGTCAGATCCGATCTGCGGTCACTGGCGTGGCCGTGGCCCGCGCAGGCGGCGCAGGCTGGGAGGCAGAAGCTGTGTTGCGCCACGCGCGCGAGGTGGGCGGCCCGGCCCTGCGCGCCATGGACTTCCACCAGCGCGCGCGGATGCTCAAGGCATTGGCGCAGTTTCTGGACGCCGAGAAAGAGACGCTCTATGCGCTAAACCCGTGGTCCGGCGCGACCCGCAAGGATGGCTGGATCGACATCGACGGCGGGATCGGGACGGTGTTTGTCTTTGCCTCCAAGGGGCGGCGGGAGATGCCGGAGGGGCATGTCTACCTCGACGGAGCCACGGAACAACTCAGTCGCAATGGCACGTTTCTGGGCCAGCACGTCGCGGTGCCGCTGCGGGGGGTGGCGGTGCAGATCAATGCGTTCAACTTCCCGGTCTGGGGGATGCTGGAAAAGCTGGCGCCTGCGATGCTGGCGGGTGTCCCGTGCATCGTGAAACCTGCCACCACCACGGCGTATCTGGCCGAAGCCGCAGTGCGGTTGATCCTGCGGTCGGGCCTGCTGCCGGAGGGGGCGCTGCAGCTGGTGCTGGGGGACACGGGCGACCTGCTGGACCGGCTGGGCCCACAGGACGTGGTGAGTTTTACCGGTTCTGCCGCGACGGCCGCGCTGCTGCGCGGGCAGGTCGGCGCAGGCGCGCGGTTTATTGCGGAGCAGGACAGTCTGAACGCGTCCGTTCTTGGGCCGGACGCGGGCCTGGGCAGCGCGGAGTTTGACCTGTTCATCAAGGAGGCCGCGCGGGAAATCACCACGAAAGCCGGTCAGAAATGCACCGCAACCCGGCGGCTGATCGTGCCCGAAGGGCTGCTGGGCCCGGTGGGCGAGGCGCTGAGCGCCAAGCTCGCCAAAGTGCGGATCGGCGACCCGGAGGTTGAGGGGGTGACGATGGGCGCGCTCGTCTCGGACGCGCAGCGGCGTGACGTGTTGGAGAAGGCCGCGTTGATCGGGTCCGAGGCGCGCGCGGTCCACGGCGATGCGACGGCGTTTGACTGCCTTGGTGCAGACCCGGAGGCCGGGGCGTTTGTGCCGCCCATGCTCTTTGCCTGCGATGATCCGGATGCCGCGCGCCATGTCCACGCGACGGAGGCGTTTGGCCCGGTCTCCACCCTGTTGCCCTATCGCGATCTACCCCATGCCTGCGCGCTGGCCAATCGCGGGGCCGGCTCGCTCGTGGCGTCGGTCTTCACCCATGACCGGGACGTGGCCGCCCATGTGGTGCAGGAGATCGGCGCATGGCACGGGCGGATCTACATCAACAACCGCGACAGCGCGGCGGAGGCGACGGGCCATGGGTCGCCGTTGCCGCACATGACCCATGGCGGACCGGGGCGCGCGGGCGGCGGCGAGGAGATGGGCGGCGTCCGTGGCGTGCTGCATTACATGCAGCGCGTGGCCGTGCAGGGCAGCCCAGAGATTCTGACCGGGGTCACGGGCCAATGGGTGCCCGGCGCGGTGGAACTGGACCCTCCGGCACATCCTTTCCAGCTGACCTTCACGGAGGTCGAGATCGGCCACACCCTGTGGACCGACCCGCGCGAGGTGACGCTTGCGGATATCGAGACCTTCGCCCATTTCACCGGCGATACGTTTTACGCGCACATGGACGAGGACGCCGCGCAGGCAAACCCGTTCTTTCCGGGCCGCGTGGCGCATGGATACTTGCTGCTGTCTTTTGCCGCCGGGCTGTTCGTGCAACCGGACCCGGGGCCGGTTCTGGCCAATACCGGGCTGAACGGGCTGAGTTTCCAGCAACCCGTCAGCCCCGGAGACCGCATCCGCGTGCGGCTGGTGGCGCGCCGCAAGACCCGCCGGACCGAGGAGTACGGTGAGGTGCGCTGGCACGTGACTCTGGTCAATCACAAGGACGCGGAGGTTGCGACCTACGAGCTTTTGACGATGGTAGCCTATGACCGACCGACCGGCTGAGCCCGACCCGCTTGCCCCACTGATCGCCACCCTGCACGAGGGCCGCCGACCGCGTGTCTGGTCGATGATCGTCACCGTGTTCGGGGATGCGATCGTGCCACGGGGCGGAGAGTTGCCCTTGGCACGCCTGCAGGTTCTGATGGCGCGTATCGGGGTGGAGGCGGGCACGACGCGCACCGCGTTGTCGCGGCTGGGACGCGATGGTTGGGTCACGCGGCGCAGGATCGGACGCGCGAGCCTGTATAACCTGTCGGACCGCGCCCTCGCTGAAACGCTGAAGGCGATGGACCGTATTTACGCCCCCCCTGAAACCTCTGACACCTGGGCGCTGCATCTTGGTGCGGCCCCGAACGGGCACGCACTGCAGATCGGGCCCGCCGCGTGGCTGGCGCCCGTGATGCAGGCCCCCTCGCCCCCTGCAACAACGGGCTATTTGCAGGACACGCCGTCCCGCCCCCTGCCCGACGCGATCCTGTCGCCGGAACATCGGCAGGCGCGTGATCTGCTGGTCAGGGATCTGGCCGTTTTGCCACCGGAACAGGCGGTCGACCTGACCCCGCTGGAGGCGATGGCCGCGCGCGTACTGCTGATGCATCGGTGGCGGCGCTATGCGCTGCGGTTTCCCCAGCCTCTGCCGGGAACCGACCCGCGCGCAGAGGTGGCGGCGGCCTATGCGGCCTTGTTTCCGGCGTCGGAGGCCTGGCTGGACAGTGCGGCGGACGGGTTGGACCCGATGGTGCCCTTCAAGACCGTTTCCCCGCCGCGGTTCGGACGGGTCTGAGGCGCAAACCGAACCCTGTCGACGCCCCCTGAATGGCAAGACGCCCCGCTGGTTGGAGCGAGGCGCCTTACAGTGAATAACCTCCCCCGAGGTGATGTGCTGGGTGGGGGCTATGAAAGAACACCGGCCCCGGGGGGTGGAGCATCGCTGCTCCGATAAGTTGAATATGCTGGTCCACCGTGGCGGAGGCTGGGGCAGACGGGGGCTGGCCAAGGGTCTTTTTACGGCAATTTCTGGGCATTGTTTCCGAATGCTGCGGAACCTTGATTTATCACCCGGATAGGCCCACCATCATTGCCATGGTTATCCAGACCCCTATCCCGTTTACGCGCCCCGCCCCGCCGCCTGACCAGATTTCCTTTCACCGCAAGGAGCTTGGGGTGATTCTGTCCCTTTACGGGCGGATGGTGGCGGCAGGCGAGTGGCGGGACTACGGGATCTCCAGCCTGCGGGAGGTCGCGGTGTTCTCGGTGTTTCGGCGCACGGCGGAAAACCCGCTGTATCGGATAGAGAAACGGCCCAAGCTCGCGAACAAGCAGGGGCAATATGCAGTGATCAGCATGGATGGGCGTGTTCTGAAGCGCGGGCATGATCTGCGCACCGTGCTGCGCGTGCTTGAGAAAAAGCTCATCCGGTCGGTGGACTAGAAAAACCCCGGAATGCGTCGGATCGACGTGACCTGACCGAATTCCCCTGCAGCGATACGCGCGCGGGCCTGGGACAGCGGCTCCACGGCGACGGCCATGTGATATGCGTTCGCGTGGATCAGGTCGGTGTCGGTCAGCATGATCCCGACATGTCCGCGCCAGAATATCAGATCGCCCGCCCGCGGGTCGGATTGCGTGGCGGGGAACGCCGCCTCCTGCTGGTCGCTGTCACGCGGGCAGGCGATGCCCGCAAGGCGAAAAGCCAGTTGCACGAGCCCCGAACAATCAATGCCCAGATAACTGTTGCCGCCCCAGAGATAGGGTGTGCCGATCAGCGCGCGCAGCGTCTCCGGGGCTGGAACGCTGCGGTCCACGGGCGTGATGTGCCGGGTCGGAACAAAGCCGTCACGGGTTTCCGCAAAGCGGCCTGTCGTGGCCGTGACTGCCAGCTCCGCCCCCAGTGACAGCGCCATGCGTGGGGGAGATTTGATATCAGGTGCGGTGTAGATATGGCTGGCAGGCGCGGTGATCCGGTGCGTGGCCTGCACGGCGCGGGCAAGTGCGATCTCGGGCACATAGCCGACATACCCATCCCAGTCCGAACGGACAAAGGCGATGGGTGCGTCCTCGATCACCGTGACGGATTCCCCGTGGAGCAGCACCTTGTCGACACCGCCTTCGGGCGTGCGCCAGAGCGGAACCTCTGCAACCTCCACCATGGCCGGTGTGCCGGGAACGAACATGTCAGCGTCCACCTGCCCGCGCAGGCTGTCCAGCGCGACCCGCCCGTTGCAGGGCCAGAGGCGCCGATCACGGGTCACAGGTTCAGGATTTTCGGCAAGGCGGCGAGCAGTGCACGGGCCCCCTGCCCCACGCCGCCTTTGGGCCGCGCGGGTGCGGCGCTGGGTTGCCAGCCGTAGATGTCGAAATGCATGTAGCCCAGCCCGCCGGTGAACCTGCGCAGGAACAGCGCGGCGGTGATCGAGCCTGCAAACCCGCCCGAGGGGGCATTGTCGAGATCGGCGATGCCGGGTTCGATCATATCCTCATAGGGCGCGTGGAAGGGGAGTTGCCAGACCGGGTCGCGCACGTCGTGCGCAGCCGCGGACAGGGCTGCGGCATGGGCAGGATCGGTGGTGTAGTACGGCGCAAGGTCAGGGCCAACGGCCACCCGCGCGGCCCCGGTCAGCGTGGCCATTGAGACGATCAGGTCCGGCGCATCCTCGGCGGCGAGCGCCAACGCATCGGCCAGCACAAGGCGGCCTTCGGCGTCGGTGTTGTTAATCTCGACCGTCAGGCCGTTGCGGGCCGTCAGCACATCGCCGGGCCGAAAGGCTGCGCCGCTGACCGCGTTTTCCACCGCCGGGATGAGCACGCGCAACTGTACGGGCAGTTTGGTGTCCACGATCATCTGCGCCAGCCCCAGCACCGTTGCGGACCCGCCCATGTCCTTTTTCATCAACGCCATCGACCCGCCAGGTTTGAGGTTGAGCCCGCCGGTGTCGAAACACACCCCCTTGCCCACCAGCGTCAGCTTCGGACCCGTTCCGCCCCAGCGCAGGTCGATCAGCCGGGGGCGGCGCGGGGAGGCGCGCCCGACCGTGTGGATCAGCGGCAGGTTTTCGGCCAGAAGATCACCATCGCGGATCACGTGACACGTTGCCCCGGTGCGATCCGCGAGGGTTTGCGCGGCAGCTTCAAGCTCTTCTGGGCCCATGTCGTTGGCGGGCGTGTTGATCAGATCGCGGGTGAGCACTTCGCCCGCCGCGATCGCCTCAAGCCGGGGCGCGTCAAGGCGCGGGTCGGCCTGCAACAGCGCGCCATCCGCCGGTTTGCCCGCATACCGCGTGAACTTGTAACCCGACAGCAACCAGCCCAGGCTTTCCTCTGCCAGCGTTGCGACTTCGTCGAGCCCGGCCAACCGGTACGTGCCCGCAGGAAGCTTGGCCGCGACCGACGCCAACGCGAACCGCTTGCGCGCGCGCGCAGCCTCCGTGCCGTAGCCCGCAAGAACAGCGTCGATCGCGCCGTCCTGCCCAGGCAGGATCAGGGTTTGCCCCAGTTTCCCGGAAAATCCCTGCGCCTCTGACAGAGTGACCCAGGCCGCTGGCGCATCTGCTTGCCATGCCTCCAGCCCCGCCTCCGGCACCACGTGCACGGGAATGGCGGGGGTATCAGCGTCTGCAAAGGTCAGGGATGTCATGGCGGCTCCGAAATTGACGTGCCGCCAGAGTAGATGTTGCCCCGGTTCCTGCAAGCCCAACCCTGCACACCGGGGCGATGTCAGATCAGCCCGACAGCCCCTGCATGCCCCAGTTGTCCGCACGCGGAATGGCACATACGCGGTTCAGGCGCGCCATGAGCGACGGCACATCATTGGCCCGCCGGTCCGCCGCACAGGTCATCACGGACTCCGCCACGGTCTTGCAGGAAATGAAGCCGATCGACCCGGCCAGCGCCGACACCTCGGTCGCCAGATCGACCAGCCCCCGCCACGTGCCTTGCGCATATTCGGCGGACATCTGGTCCACACGGGCCCGGATATCCTCCAACGTGGCGGACACGGTTTGCTGTGCGCCCAGTTCACCCAGATCGACGAACATCTCGACGACCCGGTCCTGATCCAGCACGATTGGCTCGGATGGTTGCAGCACGATCACCTGATCGCGCCCGCATGTGTAAAATTGCTGCGCAGCGTTTGCCTGTCGCATAGCACCCTCGTATTTTTTAGCCCACGAGCCGCACCCTGCCCCACCAAAATGAACGCCGCCTTTCCCCGCGCTGATTTAATCCATCGGATTTTCAGCAAACCCGCGCTATGAAGGGACAGGAAACATGAAGGAGAGGCCCCAATGCTCCTTGCGAAACCGCTGCCCGGATACCTGGCGCAGCGCTATCATGGCTGGCGTGCGACCGCCCATGATGAGAACCGGTATTGGTACAAGCGATTGGCCGAGGAAGGGCAGCGCCCGCGCGCGATGCTGGTGGCGTGCTGCGACAGCCGCGTGCACCTGCCGAATATTTTCGGCGCGGACTCGGGTGAGATTTTCGTGCACCGCAACATCGCGAACCTCGTGCCGCCCTATAATCCCGAGGGGGAGCATTTCTGCACCTCGTCGGCGCTGGAATACGCGGTCAAGCATCTGAAAGTCGCCCATATCATCGTGATGGGCCATTCCGATTGCGGGGGTGTGCGCGGGTGTATCGACATGTGTTCGGGCAACGCGCCTGAACTGGAGCAGCGCGAGAGTTTCATCGGGCGCTGGCTGGAGATTCTGCGGCCCGGGTTTGAACGGGTGACAGAGCCCGGCGCGAACGCGGTGCCGAACGAGCGCCTTGAGAAAGAGGGGATTGCGGTCAGCCTCGAGAACCTGATGACGTTTCCCTACATCCGGGAGGCTGTGGAACGGGGTGACCTGACGCTGCACGGGCTCTGGAATGATATCGGTGAGAGCAAGCTCTACGAACTCAGCCCCGAAAAGGAATTTGAGGCGGTCTGAGCCTTGGTGGGCTGGCCATTGGTCGGGGGCGGCCCTATACCGCGTGAAATTTCCGCGAAAACGCGGGGCAGTTTCACGGGGGACGTGACGCATGGATGGCATCCTGTCGCTGGCGGCGAACAATCTCGGCTCGCCCATCATCCTGAGTTTTGCGCTGGGTCTGGTGGCCGCCCTTGCGCGGTCGGAACTGACCGTGCCCGAGGCCGTGGCGAAGGGGATGTCGATCTACCTGCTGTTCGCCATCGGGTTCAAGGGCGGGGCGGCGGTGGCCGCGAACGGGCTGGATGCGGCGCTGATCGGCGCGCTTCTGGCTGGGGCGGTTCTGTCTTTCTGTATTCCGTTCGTGGCCTTTGGCCTGCTGCGGGTGATGACGAAACTCAGCACACTCGATGCTGCGGCGGTGGCGGCGCATTACGGCTCCATCTCGATCGTGACGTTTGTGGCCGCGACCTCGGTCCTGAACGGGCAAGGGATCGCGTCCGAGGGGTACATGGTGGCCGTGGCCGCCGTGATGGAGGCGCCGGCCATCGTGGCAGCGCTGTTCCTTGTCAGCCGCACATCGGGGGGCGGGGGCCGGATGGATGCGGAGCTGTGGCGGGAAATCTTGCTGAACGGATCCATCGTGCTGCTGGTCGGGGCCTTTGCCATCGGCTGGATCACCGGCGCGGACGGGCTGGAGCAGATCGCGCCCTTCATCATCTCGCCATTCCAGGGGGTTTTGTGCCTGTTCCTGCTGGATATGGGTCTGGTTGCGGGGCGTGGGCTGCGGCAGGCGCGCGGCGTGATGACCGCGCCTGTGTTCGGTTTCGGGCTGATCATGCCGCTGATCGGCGCGAGCTTTGGCCTGATGGTCGGGCTGTTGCTCGGCCTGTCGACAGGCGGGGTGGTGTTGTTCATGACGCTCTCGGCCTCCGCCTCCTATATCGCGGTGCCGGCGGCGATGCGCGTGGCCCTGCCCGAGGCGAACCCATCGATTTATCTGACCCTGTCGCTCGGGGTTACCTTCCCATTCAACCTGACGCTTGGCATCCCGATCTACGTGGCTGTCGCGTCCGCCATGACCGGAGGCTGAGCCCATGCAAACCCACAAAGCAAAACGCGTGGCGATCATCATCGAAGCCCCGATGGAGCGCCGCCTGAGCGACGCGCTGATCAAGGCAGGCGTGACCGGCTTTTCGATCCTGCCGGTTCTGGGCGGGTCAGGCAGGTCCGGCAAATGGAGCCGCGAGGGTCAGGTGGGCCGGGCGGGCGGCATGGTGCAGGTCGTCTGCATCATTCGCCCCGACCGGCTCGACGCGCTGCTGGAGGCCGCGTTCGAGGTGGTCGACAAGCATATCGGCGTGGTCACGGTCGGCGATTGCGAGGTCCTGCGGGCCGAGCGGTTCTGAGCGTTCAGAAGCGGCGACGCAACCCGACGGCCACGGTGTTTGACCCGGCTTCTTCCTCGATCAGGCCGAACGCGTTGGAGCGGTGGTGCAACTTGATGAACGGGCTGACCGCGGCATCGGGCGGTCCGAACTCGGCCTCTGCCTTCCAATAGATCAGGAACCGGTTGCTTTCACCGTCGCGGATCACTTCTTCGGTCGGGATCGCGGAGGCGTAGCTGAACCCCACCCCGAAGGCGAGGCTGCGCAGCGGACCGGCGCGGCCATCGAAGCGGTAGCGCCCGATGATCGGTATGGCGTTCAGCTCCCAATGGTGCTGATTGCCGGTCCATTTCACCAATTGCAGTTCCGCGCCCAGATCGACCTGCGCCCATGGGCTGGGGCGCTCAACCCCGACTGCCGCGCCAAGCAGGAAGCTGTCGAGGAACTCGACGTCCCACGGGGTCAGCAGCACCTCATGATGAACGTTTTCGGTGAGTTGCCCGGCAAAGCCGGACACGTAGAACGTCGTGTCATCCGCACGGGACCGGTCTGCCCCCGACGTGTTGGCGTGCACCAGCGTGGATGGCAGGGCCAGAAGGCCCAACAGACCCAGATGACCGCAACGCATACGCCACATGCTTCACCCCCGTTATCCGCCTGAAAACACCACCGCGACCTCGCGTGAGGCACGCGGCCATAGCGGACCAATACCGGGGGTGCTGACAGCGTGTCGGCGAAATGTAACGGCTGTATGACTGGCCAGGCGACGGGTCAGAACCGACGGCGCAGACCCAAAGCAAGCGTGTTGGAGCCTGCGTCTTCTTCCACCAGTCCGAAGGCGTTGGACCGGTGATGAAGCTTGATGAAGGGCGTGTATTTGGAATCGGTGCGCCCAAACTCGGCCTCCGCTGCCCAGTAGATCATGAACCGGTTGCTTTCGCCGTCGTCGATTACCTCTTCCACGGGCACTTCGGAGGCATAGCTGAACCCAAGCCCGAAGGACAGGCTGCGCAAGAGCCAGGCGGACCCGTCAAACCGGTAGCGTCCGACGACCGGCATGACGTTGAATTCCCAGTGATCCTGATCCCCGAACCATTTGACCAGCTGCACCTCGCCGCCCAGATCGACGCGTGACCAGCGGGTCGGACGTTCAAACCCGAGCGCAACGCCGACCATGTGACTGTCCAGAAAATCGGTCTCCCAGGGCTCGATCAGGATCTCGTGGAAATCCTGATCGGTGATGTTTCCGGCAAACACGGACGCGTAATAGGTCAGACCGTTGGGCCGCACCGAGTCCGTGACGGGATCCGAAACGACCACGGCCTCGGGGGCCGGGGAAGGCGTATCCGAAAATGCCGGGGCGGCAGCCGCTACACACACAGAAAACGACAGCCCGCACAGGGCCCGCCACACGATACGCTTCACTTCCGCCCCCTTGCCCGATCAGGCTTTCTTCAGCACCCGGTTGCCCAGTGTTTCGGCGATTTGCACGGCATTCAGCGCGGCACCCTTGCGCAGGTTGTCAGACACGCACCACAGGTTGATCCCGTTGTCGATCGTGCTGTCCTGACGGATGCGGCTGATAAACGTCGCAAAGTCCCCTACACACTCCACCGGCGTGATATACCCACCATCTTCGCGCTTATCGACGACCATGATCCCCGGCGCTTCCCGAAGGATATCCCGGACCTCGTCTTCGTCAATGAAGTCTTCGAACTCGATGTTGATCGCCTCGGAATGGCCGACAAAAACCGGTACGCGCACGCATGTCGCGGTGACCTTGATCTTGGGGTCGACGATCTTCTTGGTCTCGGCGACCATCTTCCATTCTTCCTTCGTTGACCCGTCATCAAGGAAAACGTCGATATGCGGGATCACGTTGAAGGCGATCTGCTTCTGGAACTTGTTGACCTTGAGATCATCCGTCGGATTGTAGACGGCCTTGGTCTGATCCCAGAGCTCGTCCATACCCTGCTTGCCGGCGCCAGACACCGATTGATAGGTGCTGACCACCACCCGCTTGATCCGCGCCCGGTCATGCAGCGGCTTGAGCGCCACGACCATCTGCGCGGTGGAGCAGTTCGGGTTCGCGATGATGCCCTTTTTCTTGTAATCCTCGACGGCTTCGGGGTTCACCTCCGGCACGACGAGCGGGATGTCGGGGTCGTAGCGATAGAGCGAGGAGTTATCGATCACCACGCAGCCGACCTTAGCGGCTTTGGGCGCGTACTTCTTCGTGGCGTCAGAGCCGATCGCAAAAAGCGCCATGTCCCAGCCCGCGAAATCGAACGTGTCCAGGTCCTGGGTTTTCAGGGTCGTCTCGCCAAAGGTGACTTCCGTGCCCAGCGACTTGCGGCTGGCCAACACGGCAATTTCATCCACCGGAAACTGGCGCTCGGCCAGGATGTTTAGCATTTCGCGGCCCACGTTGCCCGTGGCGCCTGCGACGACGACTCTGTAGCCCATTTTCGGGTCTCCTCAGGTTAACGAGGCGCTGATAGCGGAAGCCACGCCCGGTGGGAAGAGGCGCGGCGTCGCGGGACTCAAGGCGTGGCCAAAAGCTCGCGGTAGACGGCGATGATGCGCGCGGCTTCCCCTTCGATCGCGTAATTCTCGGTGACGTGGGCACGGCATCGCGGGCGCGCGGCAGACAGAGCGTCCGGGTCGCCCAACCACTCCCGCATCGCGCTTTCGAGAGCCGAGACATCCGCAATGGGCAGAATGTCCCCGGTCTGACCCGGCATGATGATCTCGTCAAACGCTCCGACAGGGGTGGCCAGAACCGGCACCCCGCACGCCATCGCCTCCAGCGGGGTAAGGCCGAACCCCTCCCAGCGTTGTGGCGCGATATAGAGGTCCAACGCCTTGTAATGCGCAACGACCTGATCCCACGGCACCTCGCCCTTGAAGTGGATGCGGTCGGACAGGCCGGCCTCGGACACTTGCGTCTTGAGGGCGTCCAGAAAGTCCTGCTCCTTGGGCAAGGCCCGCCCAAGAATGACCGCCTGTGCCTGCGGTATCTCTGGCAGCACCTCGCAGAGCGCATCGATCAGAACATCGGTGCCCTTCTGGTGACGGATACGGCCGAAGCAGCCGATCAGGGGCCCCTCGCCCAGCCCAAGCCGTGATTTCAGCACGGTGCGATCCTCGGCCGGTTGAAAAACCTGCGTATCCACCCCGTGCATGATCACGGTCGCCGGACGGTCCAGATAGGACGCGGCCTTGCTGGTGGTGGCGATCACCGCGTCCATCTGTCCGATCAGGTGCTTGGTGAACCCGGTGTGGTGGCGTTGCGCAGCGGAGGTGAACAAGAGTTTGAATTTGCGCCGAAAGACCCGACGCAGGATCAGGCCCAGCGCCATTTCCGTGTTGCGCCGTGCGTGCCAGACCCGCCAGCGATCACGCGGCAGGGAAAAGCACCGCGCCAGGGGAAATTGCGGCACGTCCGCAGGCAGGCCCGGACCGGTCGCACGGATGCCGATCTGGTCTGCCTGAATGGGCACGAGTCGCACAATCGTGGAGGTTACGCCGGACAGGCGCCGTTTCAGGTTGGGGGCGAGAACCGCAAGGTCCGACAGGGGCAGATCATCCGACATGCCGTGTGCCTATGCCATCGCGGAACGGCACGCAAACGCGATCTCGCGCGCTTCGGGTGCGTAATAAACAGGCGCTTCGCCTACAAACTAATCGACACGCCTGTGGAGCCATTCCCATCCGACGGGCTTTGGCCTGCCTATTGCAAGTTAGTTAAAAGGCGTTAGCGTCATCCCATGGGAGACGATACCTATTTTGACGAAATGATGGGGCGGGGCGGCTCGGATCCCCGCGCTCCGTATCACCAGTTCAATCAATGGTTTTCATCCGAAGACACGGCCCGGCTGCGCAAGAAAGCGCGCGAGGCAGAGGACGTGTTCCGGCTGACCGGTATCACGTTCAACGTCTACGGGCGCGAGGAGGCGAATGAACGGCTGATCCCGTTCGACATCGTGCCGCGCATCATCTCTGGCCGCGAATGGGCCAAGCTGGAGCGTGGGATTGAGCAGCGCGTGCGCGCGATCAACGCGTTCCTGCATGATATCTACCACCGGCAGGAGATCATCCGCGCAGGCCGCCTGCCCGCCGAGATGATCGCCAACAACGATGCCTTCATCCCCGAGATGATCGGGGTGAGCCCGCCGGGTGGGGTCTATACCCATATCGTCGGCACCGATCTGGTGCGCACCGGCGAGGATGACTTCTATGTGCTGGAAGACAATGCGCGCACCCCGTCCGGCGTGTCCTACATGCTGGAGAACCGGGAGACGATGCTTCAGATGTTCCCGGAGCTTTTCAGCGCAAACCGGGTGCGGTCGGTCAGCGATTACCCCCAGAACCTGCGTCGGTCCCTGACCGATTGCATACCGCCTGCGTGCACCGGGCGCCCGGTGGTGGGGGTGCTGACGCCAGGAATTCATAATTCGGCGTATTACGAGCACGCGTTTCTGGCCGACCAGATGGGCGGCGATCTGGTCGAAGGCCATGACCTGCGCGTGATCGACGGGCGCGTCGCGATGCGCACGACCGAAGGCTACACGCCAATCGATGTGCTCTATCGTCGGGTCGATGACGATTACCTCGACCCGCTGAACTTCCGCCCAGACAGCTTGCTGGGCGTGCCCGGAATCCTCGATGTCTACCGCGCGGGCGGGATCACCATTGCCAATGCGCCGGGGACAGGCATCGCCGATGACAAGGCGATCTATTCCTACATGCCGGAAATCGTCGAGTTCTACACCGGCGAGCCTGCGATCCTGAAAAACGTGCCGACGTACCGGTGCAACGAGGCAGAGGCGTTGGCCTATGTCCTGGACAATCTGTCCGAGTTGGTCGTGAAGGAGGTGCACGGGTCAGGCGGCTACGGCATGCTTGTGGGCCCTGCCGCCAGCAAGAAGGAGATCGCGGCCTTCCGCGACAAGCTGATCGCCAAGCCGGACAATTACATCGCCCAGCCCACGCTGAGCCTGTCCACGGTGCCAATCTTTACCAAGGCCGGACTGGCCCCGCGCCACGTCGATCTGCGGCCCTTTGTTCTGGTCTCGCCCAAGAAGATCCACATTGCGCCCGGGGGTCTGACCCGCGTGGCGCTGAAAAAGGGATCGCTGGTCGTCAATTCCAGTCAGGGCGGCGGCACCAAGGACACCTGGGTGCTGGAGGACTGAGCATGTTGGGAAAAACCGCAGGTGGCCTGTTCTGGATGTTTCGGTATCTGGAACGCGCCGAGAACACGGCCCGGCTTGTCGATGCAGGCCACCGGATCGCGCTGACACGGGGCGCATCCTCCAGCAATGAGTGGACTTCCGTGCTGGCGACGTCCGGGGTCCGGGCGGGGTTTGACGCCAAATACGACGCGCATAACGGTCCCGACGTGGTCGATTTCCTGCTGCGTGACCGCGACAACCCCTCTTCGGTATTGTCGGTGATCAGCACCGCACGGGACAACGCCAGGCTGGTGCGCACCGCCCTGACCCGCGAGGTGTGGGAGGCCGTGAACGAGTGCTTTCTGGTGTTCAAGGAGGTTCTGGCGCGCCGCATCCCTGATCGCGACCTGCCGAACGTTCTGGGCACCATCCGGCAGCGATCCGCCCTCGTGCGGGGGGCGTTGCACGGCACGATGCTGCGCAACGACATTTATGACTTTGCCCGGATCGGCACCTTCATCGAACGCGCGGACAACACCGCGCGCATCCTCGATGTCAAATACTACGTGCTGCTGCCATCGGCGCATTTTGTTGGGTCATCGCTGGACAATGTGCAGTGGGAGACGATCCTGCGCTCGGTCTCTGCCGAAAGCGCATACCGCCACACCTATGGCCCGGATATCGGCCCATCCGAGATCGCGGAGTTTCTGATCCTCGACGGGCGCCTGCCGCGGTCGCTGAAATTCTGCGCCAGCAAGATGAACGACAATCTCGGCTACCTCAAGGAGCAGTACGGCACGAACTTGCCCTGCCATGATACGGCGGAAGCCATGTGCACCCGGATGCGCGCCAGTTCCATCGACATGGTGTTCGAAGGCGGTTTGCACGAATTCATCCAGGATTTCCTCCGCTTCAATGCCATGCTGGGGCAACAGATTGAGCAGGATTACCGTTTCTATGGCTGAAACTCTGAACCTCAAGATCACGCACCGGACGTCTTATCACTACGACGAACCGGTGCCCTATGCCTTGCAACAGTTGCGGCTGACACCAAAGTCGCGCGAAACGCAGCAGGTGAAATCCTGGGCGGTCACGCTCGAAGGCGCGACGGCGCAGGTGACATTCGATGACGCTCACATGAATCACGTGAACCTGATCAGTTTCGACGGTGGCGCAACGGAAATCCTGATCCACTGCGAAGGCGAGGTGGAAGTGACCGACACGTCCGGCGTGGTGGGCCAGCACAGCGGGTACATGCCGCTGTGGATGTTTCTGCGCGGCACCGAATTGACCGCCGCTGGCCCGGCAACGCGGCGACTTCTGAAGGGGTTCGACACAAGCGGGACCGTGCTGGACCAGTTGCACCGTTTGTCCGCGCATATCCTGTCCGAGGTGGCCTATACCCCCGGAGAGACCCATTCCGGCACCACTGCCGAAGAGGCGATCACGACCGGTCAGGGCGTCTGTCAGGACCACGCCCATATTTTTGTGACCGCCGCGCGCGCGCTTGGCGTTCCGGCGCGCTACGTCTCGGGGTACCTGATGATGGAAGACCGCGTGGATCAGGACGCCACCCATGCGTGGGCGGAGGCGCATGTGGACGGGCTGGGGTGGGTCGGGTTCGACATCGCCAACGCGCAATCGCCCGATGCACGCTATGTGCGAGTGGCCACCGGTCTTGACTATGCGCAAGCCGCGCCCATTTCCGGCATGCGTCTGGGATCGGCAAAAGAAGACCTAAAAGTCACGTTGCAGGTTCAGACGGCAGGGTCGATACAGACTCAGTCACAGACCGGGTGAAGGCGGTCTCAAAGCCACCAGAGGGGCGTGAGAAAACATGACGTACTGCGTCGGGCTTCGGATGAACCGGGGCATCCTGTTTATGTCGGACACGCGCACCAATGCCGGGGTCGACAACATTTCCACCTTTCGCAAGATGATGTCGTGGGAAAAACCCGGCGAACGCGCCATCACGGTGATGACGGCGGGAAACCTGGCAACCACGCAATCGGTGATCAGCCTGCTGGACGAGCGGATGAAAGCGCCGGGCGACCGCGCCCCGTCGATTTTCGAGGCCCCGTCGATGTTCCAGGTCGCCCGGCTTGTCGGCGACACGCTGCGCGAGGTTATCCAGGCGAACGCCAACACCGGCGCGACGGCAGACAGCGCGTTCAACGCCACGATGATCGTCGGCGGCCAGATCGCCGGGGGCGAGCCGCGCCTGTTTCTGGTCTATCCCGAGGGCAATTTCGTCGAGGCCAGTGATGACACCCCGTTCTTCCAGATCGGCGAGACCAAGTATGGCCGCCCGATCATTCTGCGCGCCTATGATCCGGCCATGTCTTTCGAAGACGCGATCAAGCTTCTGCTGGTGAGTTTCGATTCGACAATCAAGGCCAACCTGTCGGTGGATCTGCCGATCGACCTGCAGGTGATCGAAACCGATGCGCTGGAACTTGGCTACGCCGCCCGGATCGAGCGCGGAGACCCGTATTTCGAACTGATTTCCAACGGCTGGGGCGAGGCACTGAAAACCGCGTTCCTCAGCCTGCCGGATTACAAGCGCGCGCCCTCCGACAGCGAGACTGTCAACTTGTCTTGACAGTTTGCCGGGGACGGATCATCGTGGTGTGACAGACCACAGGTACCCGCATGCTCGATCACTCCCATGACGCCGGCTTTGTCGTTCCATCCGTCGCGCCGGCGGCTGAGCGCAACATGTGCACGGATTGCGGGTTGTCGCGCACCGCGCGGGCCGGATCGTGTGGCGTAGCCTGTCAGTTCATCCAGCCCGATTACCCGGCGGCAGAGACCCGTATACATGGGCGCGCGCGCGACATCACGCGGGGGGATGAGCGCTTTTTCGGCCCCTACCGTGCCATGTACCGCGCCGCACTGACCCCGCCCGCGCCCGGGGCGCAATGGACCGGGATCACCACACGGCTCGCGCAGAAGCTGCTGGAGGATGGCGCGGTAGACGCGGTCTTGTGCATGGGGCCCGACGCGCAGGACCGTTGGCGCCCGCGCCCGGTGATCGTCACCGACCCGGCGCGGATGGCTGATGTGCGCGGCATGCGCATGGGGTACGCGCCGCTACTGGCCGCGCTTGAACCGGCACAGGCCGCCGGTCACAAACGTATCGCGGTGATCGGCATCCCCTGTCAGGTCTACGCCCTGCGCGCGATCGAGGCAGAGCTGGGGCTGGAGCGGCTGTACGTGATCGGGACGCCCTGTTCGGACAACACCACGACCGAGAATTTTCACGGCTTCCTGAGCCGCCTGACCGATGCACCGGACACCGTGTCCTATCTGGAGTTTCGCGCCGACTATCATGTTGAGATGCGCTTTGACGACGGGACCGTGCGCGAGGTGCCGTTCCTGAAACTGCCTTTGTCGGACCTGCCGCGCGATTTCTTTCCGCTGACCTGCCGTACGTGTGTGGATTACACCAATGCGCTGGCGGATATCACCGTGGGATACATGGCGGGGACTGGCGCGCAATGGCTGATCGTGCGCAATGCGCGTGGCGCGGAAATTCTGGACCGGATCAAGGATGAGGTGACGCTGTCTGACCCCGGTAGTGCGGGCAAGCGTGCCGGATCCGTCAAGGGGTTTGCCGCCAACACCGCGCGGGCCGCCGGGGGGCTTCCCTTGCGCAAGATGCCCGACTGGGCGCGCGGGATCGTGGCGTGGCTGATGCCGAAGATCGGGCCACGCGGTCTGGAGTTTGCCCGCGCCCGGGTGGAGATGAAGGCGGTCGAGACAATTCTGCATCTGCGCCGCGAGAAACCCAAACGCATGCGCACGATGGTGCCCGACCATGTCTGGAAGCTGGCGGAACCCTATGACCTGACCCCGCAGGACGGGGAGCGTTAGCGCCCCTCTTTCGGAAGGATCGGCGCTGTGCGGTCCAACGCAAGCTGCGCGTCCGAGAATTTCCACGGGCCCCGCACGCCCTGCACGTCTTCGGGCGCGATCTGAAGGCCGCGCGCCTTGATCTGGGGATCGTCGAAAACCTGATCGATCGTGTTGATCGGCCCTGCGGGCACGGTCGCAGCCTCCAGCGCGGCCAGCAGGTCCGCCGAGGCCCAGGTGCGGATCAGGTGGGCAAGTTGCGGGACCAGAACGGCGCGGTCCTCCACCCGTTGCTGGTTGGTGGCGTGCTCGGGCGCGACGGCGATGCCCAGCACACCGCACAGGCGCGCGTACTGCCCGTCATTGCCCGCCGTGATGATGATGTGGCCATCGGCGGTCTCGAACACCTGATAGGGGACGATGTTCATGTGTGCATTGCCGTGGCGCGTGGGCGCGGTGCCGGTGGCGAAATAGTTCATCGCCTGATTGGCCAGCAAGGCTGTCGCGCAGTCCAGCAGCGACATGTCGATGTATTGCCCGCGCCCGGTGCGGTGGCGCTGTTCGACCGCCGCCAGAATACCCACGGCGCCGTAGAGCCCGGTGGCGAGATCCGTAACCGCCACGCCGTATTTCTGGGGCATGCCGTCAGGTTCCCCGGTGATGGACATCAGCCCCGACATGCCCTGCAACAGAAAGTCATAGCCCGCACGATCCGCGTAGGGGCCGTCCTGCCCGAACCCGGTAACAGAGCAATAGATCAGCCGGGGATTGAGCGCGCTGAGACTGGCATAATCGAGGCCGTATTTCGCAAGCCCGCCAACCTTGAAATTCTCGATCAGGATATCGGCCCCTGCAACCAGATCACGTACGATCTGCTGTCCGGCTTCGGTACGCAAATCGGCGATCACGCTGCGCTTGCCACGGTTGGCGGCGTAGAAGTAGGCCGCTGAGCGATCCCCGTCCCGTTCGATGAAGGGCGGGCCCCAGTGTCGTGTGTCGTCGCCCTGCGGGCTTTCGATCTTGGTCACGTCCGCCCCAAGGTCCGCAAGTGCCTGACCGATCCAGGGCCCCGCAAGAATGCGCGCCATGTCGACGACTTTCAGTCCTTCCAATGGTGTCATGCCATCCCCCCGCAGCGCAGCCTAGCGCGGCGACCGGCGGTTGCAACCGGGCTCAGGCGGCGCGGCGCGCCGAACGGGCGAGACTGACAAGGGCTTCGCGATCCTCGATCACCATGTTGCTGGGTGTGCGCAACGAAATCGCGCCCGTCGCCAGCAGCGCCTTGATCTTGCGGCTGAGCGTCTCAGGCTGCATCCCAAGATAGCGGGCCATGTCGTAGCGGCGCATCGGCAGTTCGAAACTCAATTGATCGCCGGTCGGATCGGTCACTTCGGATACCCAGATCAGGAAAGAGGCAAGCCGATGCTCGGGCGCCTTGCCCGTGAGTTCGGCGACATGCTCCCGCAGGTCGTGGGCCTGTCGCTTGACGCGGGTCAGAACCTCCTGTGCGAGCGGCGCGTGTTTGTGCATTGCGGCATGCAACGCGGATGCGGGCAGGCTGAGCACCTGCGCAGGACGCATCGCAACGAGCATGTCCACCCCGTCATCCGGCAAGTCATCCAACTCGATCAGATCGCGGGGGAAATACAGGGCCGTCACGGCAGCTTGCGCAAGGTCATCGCCCCGAAAGGCGCCGATCACGCCTTGCAGCACGATCGCGACGCGCCCGGGCAAGACATCGTCTTGGGCCAGTTGCACGATCGTACCTGCTGCAAGAACGTCTTCGAGACAGGCTTGTGGCAGTTGCGACCAGCCGCTGTCGGCCAGCAGACTTCGGATTGCAGTTTCCTCGACGGTTGGGCCCATCGTCTTTCCCTTCGTTTTCACGTGAGACAGACTAATGCTGCACCTGCAAAATGCGCCTTGACCTGAGTCAACAAAACCCGCACCGCACTATAGACTTTTGTCGTGTGCGGCCCTTATGTAACTGATTATCCGATATTGCCGCGCGGACCGTCGCCGATTTGGCCGCGATGCAGCAAAACGTGGTCGAGGAGCACGCATGCCATCATCGCTTCGCCCACCGGAACAGCCCGAATACCAACGCAAGGGTCATGGCGGCCCTTGGTGATGATCTCGGCCGCATCACCCGATTTGGTAATCGTTTTGCGCGTTTGAAGGATCGAGGAGGTCGGTTTGACCGCAAACCGGACGACCACATCCTGGCCGGTCGAAATCCCGCCCAGAATGCCGCCCGCGTGGTTGGAGCTGTATTCCGGTCCGTCGGGCCCCATTGAGATCTCGTCGGCGTTGGCCTCGCCCGTCAGTTCCGCTGCGGCCATGCCCTCGCCAATCTCCACGCCCTTGACGGCGTTGATGGACATCATCGCGGCGGCGAGGTCGGTGTCGAGCTTGCCGTAGATCGGCGCGCCAAGCCCCGCAGGCACCCCCCGCGCGACAACCTCGATCACGGCACCGACGGAACTGCCGGACTTGCGCAGACCGTCCAGGTATTCGGCCCAGTCCTGAGCCGCCTGCGGGTCGGGCGTCCAGAATGGGTTGCGCGCGATCTCGTCCCAGTCGAACCGGGCGCGGTCTATGCCGTGCGTGCCCATGCGGGTCATGTAGCCGGTAATCTTCAGCCCCGGTGCCAAAACCCCCAAAGCCGCGCGCGCAACGCCGCCCGCAGCCACACGCGCAGCAGTCTCACGCGCGCTGGACCGCCCCCCACCTCGATAGTCCCGGATACCGTATTTCTGCCAGTACGTGATGTCCGCATGTCCGGGGCGGAATTTCTCGGCGATATCGCCGTAATCCTTGGAGCGCTGGTCGGTGTTGCGGATCATCAGCTGGATCGGGGTGCCGGTGCTGAGACCTTCGAACACGCCGGACAGGATCTCCACCGCGTCGGCCTCGCGGCGCTGAGTGGTATACTTGTTCTGACCGGGCTTGCGTTGGTCCAGCCAGTGCTGCAACGCCTGTGCCGTCACCGGCACGCCGGGCGGGCAGCCATCCACCGTGGCCCCGAGCGCGGGCCCGTGGCTTTCGCCCCAGGTGGTGACGCGGAACAAGTGACCAAAACTGTTAAGCGACATGGGATCTCCGATACGAGGGCGCGAACGGGCGCGCGCTTGGTCTAGCCGTCAAGCGGTGCGGCCTCAAGCCCGCGTGTGCCCCGGGCGGATCGCAACGAAAAAAACGCGCCCCGGATCCGGAGCGCGTTTCGATCTGGTACAGGCGATGCAGATTACTCTGCGGGCTGGCCTTTGACCTTGCGCTTGACCGGCGCCCAGATGCGCTTGTTGGTCAGGTACAAGAGGACCGACAGCACCACAAGAAACGCCACGGCGGTAAAGCCAGCTTCCTTGCGCGCATTCAGTTTGGGCTCAGCGGTCCACATCAGGAAGGCCGCGACGTCTTTGGCCTGCTGTTCGATCGTGGCTTCGGTCCCGTCCTGGTACTCGACATCGTCGCCCCAAAGCGGTTGTGCCATGGCAAAGTATCCGCCGTAGGCATCATTGCCGTAGAGTACGGTACCCGCCTCTTCCTTTTCGGAGCCGGTGTACTTGACCAGCAGCGAAGCGATGTATTCTGCGCCACCCATGCCATTGAACAGCTGGCTGATCCCGGTGCCATAGGGTCCGGAGAAGCCTGCGCGTCCCTTCGCCATGAGGCTGAGGTCCGGTGCGTTCTCAAGCGAGGATTCCGGGAAGTGGTCGGTCGGTCCGGCTGGACGGAAGTCATCCAGTTCTTCGTCGAACACTTCGTAGAATTCAGCGTAGGCGCGCATCTGGTCCACAGGCAGTTCCGGGCCGCCTGCGTCGGACAGGTTGCGGAACGCGACATGCTTCAGACCATGGCAGGCTGCGCAGACCTCGGTGTAGACCTGAAGGCCACGCTGAAGTTGCATCGTGTCGTAGGTGCCGAAGGGGCCTTCGAACGAGAAGGCGTAGTCTTCGACCTCTCCCGCACCGCCAGCGGCCAGGACAGCCCCCCCGGACAGGGAGAGCGCCGTGGCTGCGATTGCGAGTTGTTTGATCATTGTGTGATCCTCTCTCTCGCCCGGTTATTCGGCCGGCGTCGGCGCGGTGGCCGACCCGTCGGCGGAGTCCGCCTTGCCGTAATGGGCTTTGAAGTCGTCTTCGATGGTGGCAGGCTGCGGCAGCGGTTTCTCGATCACACCCAGAAGCGGGAGGATGATCAGAAAATACGCGAACCAGTAGGCCGAACCGATCAGGGCGATGATCGGATAGATGCCTTCGGCAGGCATTGCACCGACCCACATCAGGACGAAGAAGTTCACCACAAACACCCAGAACCATGCCTTGAACATCGGACGGTAGCGGCCCGACCGCACGGAAGATGTGTCAAGCCACGGCACGACAGCCATTACCGCGATGGACCCGAACATGGCCAGCACGCCGAAGAACTTCGCATCGATGATGCCACCTGTCAGGAAGCCTGCCAGCTGGACGACCCAGACCGTGTCGTCAAAGGCGCGCAGGATCGCGTAGAACGGCAAGAAGTACCATTCGGGCACGATGTGCGCCGGCGTGACCAGCGGGTTCGCCTCGATGTAGTTATCGGGGTGGCCGAGGTAGTTCGGCATGAAGCCCACGATGGCGAAGAATACCACCATGATCACGGCCAGCGCGAACAGGTCCTTCATCACGAAGTAGGGCCAGAACGGCAGCGTGTCACGTTCGGCTTCTTCCTTCGAGGTGCGGCGCACTTCGACACCCGTCGGGTTGTTGTTGCCCGTGGTGTGGAAGGCCCAGATATGCACGATCACGAGGCCCGCAATCACGAAGGGCAGCAGGTAGTGCAGCGAGAAGAAGCGCGTCAGCGTGGCGTTGTCCACAGCCGGTCCGCCCAGCAGCCATGTCTGCAGCGCGTCACCCACGAACGGGATGGCGCCGAAGAGGCCGGTGATCACGGTCGCGCCCCAGAAGGACATCTGACCCCAGGGCAGAACGTAGCCCATGAACGCCGTGCCCATCATCATCAGGT
Organism: Tropicimonas sp. S265A; assembly: GCF_049800835.1. Lineage (NCBI taxonomy): Bacteria > Pseudomonadati > Pseudomonadota > Alphaproteobacteria > Rhodobacterales > Roseobacteraceae > Tropicimonas > Tropicimonas sp. S265A. Next base: position 29,299 of record NZ_JBNAFU010000006.1, on the reverse strand, counting down.
AGATGAGCATGCCGATGATCCATGTGATCTCGCGCGGGGCCTTGTAGGACCCGTAGTAGAGGCCGCGGAAAATGTGCAGATAGACTGCAACGAAGAACAACGACGCGCCGTTCATGTGCAGGTACCGGATCATGTGGCCGCCATTCACGTTGCGCATGATGTGCTCTACGGAGGCGAAGGCAAGATCCACGTGCGGGGTGTAGTGCATCACGAGAATGATGCCGGTGACGATCTGCAACACGAGGCAGAAGGTCAGCACGATACCCCAGATCCACATCCAGTTGAGGTTCTTGGGGGTGGGGATCATGATGGTGTCGTACATCAAACCGACGATCGGCAGACGAGAGTGAATCCACTTCTCTCCGCCGGTCTTCGGCTCGTAATGGTCGTGCGGGATGCCAGACATGTCTATTCTTCTCCCTTAACCGAGTTGAATTGTTGTTTCGTCGATGAACTGCACCATCGGAACCGGCAGGTTCTCGGGCGCGGGGCCGCGACGGATGCGGCCGGACGTGTCGTAGTGAGAGCCGTGGCAGGGGCAGAACCAGCCACCGACACCGCCGGAGCCCACGAAATCACCGGCATCGTTCAGCGGCACGCAGCCGAGGTGCGTACACACGCCCTGCATGATCAGCCATTCGCCGTTCTCGCCAAAAGAGCGGTTCTCATCCAGCGCATCCGCGGCCTCGTCATTGGCGTTGCGCGCGCTTTGGTCGGGAAGCTCGTCGAGCGAAACAGCACGCGCCTCGTCGATTTCTGTTGGCGTGCGGAGCCGGATGAACACGGGCTTGCCGAGGAACATGACCGAAATCTGCGTGCCTTCGGCGACGCCGCCGACGTCCACCTGGATCGAGGACAGCGCCTGCACATCAGCGGACGGGTTCATCTGGTTGATCATCGGCCAGATTGCAGCGCCCGCGGTAACGGCGCCTGCCCCGGCGGTCGCGTAGTACAGAAAGTCGCGCCGCGAGCCTTCGTGGTCTTCTGCGTGGGACACGTGGTTTCTCCTTCTCGGGGGCGCGGGATGGCGCCTGAATGACGGAGGGCCACACCATAGCGCGGCCCAACTCATGGGTGGTTATAGGCGCGGGTCGACACCCGTCGAGGGGACATAGGAGCGCAGTTTTGTCGCAGCTTGGCCATTACAGGTCAAAACGCCGGGTTGCTATCGCTAACGGCGTTGCGCAAGACGTCATGCCGCAGTGCGGCACCCCCGGGACCCCCTCTCGCCCGATGCTGGCGCGCGTCTTTTCAGGGAATCGGCTGCCATTCAAGCTGATTCTGAAATACAAGATACTCACGCGGACGTTAGCGGGTCTGAGACCTTCGTTTCGTAGCGTTCGGACCGCAAATTTGATACACGGATCAAAGCGCCGGTCCGAGGACGGGTCGGCACACGCTGCGGAGGGACCCATGAGCCGTTTTGTATCCACGTTTGCCCTGCTTGGCCTGTTGGCCGGCCCTGCCTTTGCGATCGACGAGGTACGCGTCCCGCTGGAAGACCCGATGAAGTCGGGCATGTGGAGCTACCATCAAAAGCATCTTCTGGACGACCCGGAGGCAATTCAGTTCGACGACCGCGTCGTCCTGCATGCCCCCAAGGTCGCCGAAGACACGGTGAACGTACCCTTGCTGGTCGATGCCACGGCGCTGGATCAAAAGGTGGTCAAGATGGTGATTTCGGCTGATTACGGTCCGATCCCGCATATCATGACCTATTACCCCGACACCGCGGCCCCGAAAATCTCGCTGCGGTTCAAGGTGGATCAAGGCACGGCGATCCGCGCCTCGGTGCAGACAGAGGATGGCGTCTGGCATGTCGGGTCCACCTATATCGATGCGGCGGGCGGCGGGTGCAGCGCGCCTGCGGTCGCTTATGCAAATGCCGACTGGTATGATCGGCTTGGCGAAATGCACGGCCGGATCTTCGCAGGGTCCGACCGGGCGCGCATGATCGTGGACCACCCGATGGATACCGGGCTGGCCGGGGATATTCCGGTTTTCATCATCGAAGGACTTGCCCTGACCGATGACGCGGGCACGCAGGTCGCGCACATGGACCTGTACGAACCGGTGAACGAGGACCCGGCCTTCACGTTCTATTTCGAGGACGACGCAACGCCGAACGTCCTGCACGTGGCCGGGCGCGACAACAACGGCAACCGGATCAAGGGCACCTTGACCACCTCCGAGACGCACTGATGCCCAGCAGACGGCAGGCGCTGGCGCTTCTGAGCGCCGCTGCACTCGTGCGCCCGGCTCAGGCCGCGCGCCCCCTGACCTACGACCTGACACCTGTGGCCGTGGGCGACGGGGTGTGGATGATCGAGGGCGTGCGCGACTACTTCTCGATGGAAAACGGCGGCGCCATCGTGAACATCGCGCTGGTCCAGGGCGACACCGGCATCATCGTCGTCGATACCGGGTCGTCGCTGCGTTATGGCGAGGCGTTGAAGGCGGTGGTCGAGGGGCTGGATTTTCGCGGTGTGTCGGCAGTTGTGAACACGCATCACCACCCGGACCATTTCTTCGGTAACCAGGTCTTCGCGGATGTCCCCCTCTACGCGCTCGGCGAGACGATTTCGGCCATGCAGGCCGACGCGGACGCGTTTGCCGACAACATGTACCGGCTTCTGGGCGACTGGATGCGCGGGACAGAGCCCGTTATCCCGCGCAACGTGTTGATGGGCGGGGGCGTGGTCCTGGACGGGCGCAGCTTCACCACGCTTCCGCTTGCGGGCCACACCACGGCCGATCTGGCGCTGCTCGACAGTCAGACGGGCACGCTGATCACCGGCGATCTGGTTTTCCATGACCGCGCGCCGACCACGCCCCACGCCGATCTGGCGGTCTGGCAGGAAGCGCTTGGTACGCTGGAGCAGGCACAAGCCGCATCCATTCTGCCCGGCCACGGCCCGCTGGACCGCACTGGCGCGGCACTCGCACAAACACGCGCATACCTGCTTTGGCTGGACGACACGTTGCGCACGGCGGCCGCAACGGGTCTGGACATGGTGGAGATCATGCAAGCCCCGCTGCCCGCGGAATACGCGGCCATGGGCGCGCAGCCGCAGGAGTTCGAGCGGTCGGTCGCGCATCTGTTCCCGGGGATCGAGCGCGAGGTTCTGCCGCGCGCGAACTAGTCCACGGTGACGGGCACCGGGTCGATCGGCACAAGCGCCCACCCTTCATCGCGCCAACCGTCTGTCCCGAGCCGATACCAGTAGACCTGTGTGTAGCCGAGGTTGGACAGGCGCTGCGCTGCGTTCCAGCTCATCCAGCAATCTGCGATGCAAAAGACCACCAGAGGGTGATCGCGGTTGCCAGCCGTCGCCTTGGCGAGATTCGTGCGGAGGTAGCTTTCCATCGTCTCGTTGAGCGTGCCGCGCCCCGTCTCGGGCAGCCAGAGCGCGCCCGGCAGGCTGAGCCGCTGTTCGGACACAAGCCACGTCCCGTCCAGTTCGTCAAATCGTGAGTAGCTGGCACCATAGACATCCAGCGCCAGCGCGCCTGCTTCGATCAATGCGCGGGCCTCTGCTGCATCGACAAGCTGCGCGGGTGCGGGAATATCCTCGGGCGTGGGCGCGCGCTGCCGTGCAATGCGGTAGCCGGTTTCTGGATGAAAAAGGTCCGGGCGGCGGTCCTGGATGCTGGCATAGGGTTCCGCTGAGGCGGGCAGCGCAAACGCGCACAGCAACACCGCACGCAGCAGCATCAGCCCTCGGGCGCCGTCTCGACCATGGACGGGCGGTCCGCAAAGCCCTCGGCCCACGCCGCCAAAGTGGGGCGTCCGGTGCGCCAGTCCCGATCCGCGTGGCGGAAATCGAGGTAGCCGAGCGCGCAGCCCATGGCGATGTGGCTCATGTCCACCGGGCCGGACAGGTGGCTCATCCAACGGGCCTCCACCGCGTCAAGCGCGCGGTCGATCTTGCGCCACTGCCCTTCGATATAGTCTTCAAACACGATCTCTGCGGGGCGCAGTCGGCGCTCGTACACCATCGCGACACCGGCATCCATGATCGCATCCGCCGTCGCCTCGAGCGTCAGCATCTCGTATTTGCTGTGGGTCGGATAGGCATCGAGGCCGAACTTTTCATCCAGATAGCGGCAGATCACCCTGCTGTCATAGATTGCAGGACCATCTTCGCGCAGCAGCGTTGGAAGTTTGCCCAAAGGGTTTGCCGCGAGCAGCGCCTCGTCCACAGGCCCGATGGCAGCAGCGACCACGCCAACCATCTGCACTTCGTCTTCATGGCCCGTCTCGGCGAGCAGAACGCGCACCTTTCGCACGAACGGAGAGGCCGGGGAGCCCAGCAGTTGCATCATACGCGGCGCATCCGTACCCGTCCGAGAAAGGCTGCGTCCACCTCGACCCCCGGCCCCTTGGAGCCGACGCGGATCACCCGGCGCGTGCGGGCGCGGGTATTGAGTTGCCGACCCTCGTGTGACCGGGTGGCATTGAGCCCCTCGTCCACCTCATCCAGCAGGTCTTCGGCCCGTTCATCCGCGTGCGCGGGTTGCGCCCGCATATAGGCCAGTGCGGCGAGGCTGGCGGCCGCAACGGGGCCGTATTTCAGAACTGCGCCCGCAATGGGCAGAATGGGGATAGCCATGTTTGATCCTCCTCCCGTCAATGTAGGGAGCCGGAACGTCGCTGTTAAGCGGGAAATCCAATCTTGGCGATTTCGGCAGTGCGTCGACTGCTTGACACCCGCGCGCGGAGTGGCCCTAGTTGACCCGCACTTGGAAACCTGTGTTTCCTTGTCAGGATTTTGCCGAGGGGGCGACCGTGGCTGACCACACCGACGGGTACATCATCGCACCGATGCCAGCGCGCGCCGGGCTGACCCGCGCGGTGGAGGGGCTGGACCAAACCGGCGCGACGGGTCAGGTGAACGTGGTCGAGGAGCGCCCGTTGACGATCTTCCTCAACAGCCGGGAAATCGTGACTGCCATGACCATCGGGGATTACCCCGAGTATCTGGCGCTTGGGTTCCTGCGCAATCAGGGCATGCTGTCGGACGACGAGACCGTGACCGGGATCGAGTATGACGAGGATCTGGACGTCGTCATCATCCGCACCGAAACAGAAACCAACTACGAAGAAAAGCTTTCGAAAAAGACGCGCACCTCCGGCTGTGCCGTCGGCACCGTGTTCGGCGACATCATGGAAGGTCTGGAGGGGCTGACCCTGCCGGACGCGACCTTGCGGACCTCGTGGCTCTACACGCTGTCGGCGAAGATCAACCAGACCCCGTCGCTGTACCTTGAGGCCGGCGCGATCCACGGAACGGTGCTGTGCAAGGGCGACCAGCCGCTGGTCTACATGGAGGATGTCGGACGCCATAACGCAGTGGACAAGATCGCGGGTTGGATGCGGGCCGAGGGGGTGTCGGGCGCGGACAAGATCCTCTACACGACCGGGCGGCTGACCTCCGAAATGGTGATCAAGACGGCCTTGATGGGCATTCCGATCCTCGCCTCCCGCTCGGGCTTTACCGCTTGGGGGGTGGAGATCGCCCAGCAGATCGATCTGACGCTGATCGGACGGATGCGGGGCAAGCGGTTCACGTGTCTTTCAGGCGCGGACCGCCTGATCTGGGACGCCGATGTGAACGCTGCCGCAGACGAAGACCCACGCCACCGGCGCAAGAGCGCACGCGCGTGACACTGCCGGGCGTCATTCTGGCCGGAGGCCTGGCCACGCGCATGGGTGGCGGCGACAAGGGCTTGCGCGATCTGGGCGGCAAACCGATCCTTGGCCATGTGATCGACCGACTGGCCCCGCAGGCCAATCCCGTGGCCTTGAACGCGAATGGCGACCCCGCCCGCTTCGCGGATTGGGGGCTTCCGGTGTTGCCGGACACCATAGAGGGGTTCGCGGGCCCCCTGGCCGGAGTTTTGGCCGGGCTAGACTGGGCCGCCGGGCAGGGAGCGGAGGCAATCGTGACAGTCGCCGCCGACACCCCGTTTTTCCCAACGGATCTTGTGGCACGGTTACAGGCCGCACGCGTCCAGACCGGGCAGCCCATCGCACTGGCCGCCTCCCCCGATGCCGGGCGCAAGAGCGGGCTTGGGCGCCACCCGACCTTTGGACTTTGGCCGGTGGCGTTGCGAGACGACTTGCGCGCGGCACTCGGGGGCGGTCTCCGCAAGGTCGTGCTTTGGACCGACCGGCACGGGTGCGCCACGGCGTTGTTCGAAGAGCCCGGCCCCGACCCGTTTTTCAATGTGAACACGCCGGACGATCTGACCGCGGCTCGCGCCCGACTGGAGAAAGCACAAGCATGAAGGTTTTCGGCGTCGTGGGCTGGAAGAACTCGGGCAAGACCGGGCTGATGGAACGGCTTGTGGCCGAGATCTCGGGCCGGGGCTTGCGGGTGTCGACCGTCAAGCATGCACACCACAACGTCGATGTGGACCAGCCGGGCAAGGACAGCCACCGCCACCGGCAGGCCGGCGCGGTGGAGGTGGTGCTCGCCTCGCGCAAGCGGTGGGCAATGATGCACGAGTTGCGCGACGCGCCCGAAGCCGAGATCGATGTTCTGCTGCCGAAGATGAGCCCCGTAGATCTGATCCTTATCGAAGGCTACAAGCGGCACAACCACCCCAAGGTCGAAGCGCACCGCGTGGAAACCGGCCGTGACCTGCTGGCCAGACAGGACGCGTCCGTGCGCGCCGTTGCCAGCAATTCAGTGCCCGAGGGCCTGACCGTGCCGGTTCTGAACCTCGACGATACGGCCGAGATAGCAGACTTCATCCTGCGTGAGACGGGGCTCGCACAGACCCCACCACCGCTGCCCGAGATTGCCCCGCCACAACGCCTCAAGAACGATTGCTTTGCGCTGCCCCCCGGCGTCGACTGGACTCCGGTGGATGTGGCGTTGGATCGGTTGCGGCAGACGCTGTCCCCGGTGGTCGGACAGGAAACGCTTCCGGCCCATGACGCGCTCGGGCGCATACTGGCGTCGGACGTGCAAGCCGTGCGGGCCAATCCGCCCTGCGCAAACTCTGCCGTGGATGGGTACGGGTTCACCCACGACAGCTTGAGCACAGGCGCGCAGGTTCTGCCCCTTGCGGACGGGCGCGCGGCTGCCGGCGGGCCCTATGGCGGCGTGCTGGCGCCGGGGAGCGCCCTGCGTATCCTGACCGGCGCGCCTCTGCCGCCGGGCGTGGACACCGTGATCCTTGAGGAAGACGTGACCGCCAAGGACGGCCACATCGCGTTCGAGGCCGGCCTGAAAGCCGGGGCCAACACGCGCCGCGCGGGCGAAGACGTGGATGCCGGCGCGCCCCTTTTGCCGGCCGGGCACCGGCTGCGCGCGCCGGACCTCGCGCTGTTGGCGGCTACGGGTCTGGCGTCGGTCCCCGTCTGGCGCCGCCTGCGTGTCGGCATACTCTCCACCGGGGACGAACTCGCCGCACCCGGCAGCACGCTGGACCCTGCCCGCACCTATGACGCGAACCGACCAATGCTCCTGGCACTGGCGGCTGGCTGGCACGCAACGCCGGTTGACCTGGGCCATGCGCCCGATGACCGCGATACCCTGCGCAAGATTCTCGACCGCGCGGCGGACGAGGTGGATGTGATCTTGACGTCCGGCGGCGCGTCGGCCGGGGACGAGGACCACATGTCCGCTATCCTGCGCGACGAGGGCGCGATGGCGGCATGGCGGATCGCGCTGAAGCCCGGGCGCCCACTGGCGCTTGGCCAGTGGCAGGGCGTCCCGATTTTCGGCCTGCCGGGCAATCCGGTTGCCGCCCTCGTCTGCGCGCTGATCTTCGCGCGCCCGGCGCTGTCCGTGCTCGGCGGTGGCACCTGGCTCAGACCGCATGCGACACAAGTGCCCGCCGCTTTCGCGAAGTCGAAGAAGCCGGGCCGAAGGGAATACCTGCGCGCGCGCCTGACCGAAGATGGCAGGGCCGAGGTGTTCAAGTCCGAAGGCTCGGGCCGGATCAGCGGTCTGAGTTGGGCCGACGGGCTTGTAGAACTGCCGGACCACGCGGTCGATGTCTCGCCCGGCACCCCCGTGCGGTTCCTGCCTTACAGCGCGCTCTTCTCGAGCTGACGCGCGGCGGACACCCATTCAAATCCGAAAAAATCCTCGTCGAGGGCCCTGTGCGCCGCAGGTCACAGGCCCCTGTCAATCCAGACGCACGTTTGACGAACTTGTCCCCTGGCTCTCGGTGGTCACACCGACCTCGCCCAGCACGACATACGCCCCCACGCTGATGACGCACATGGCCACCATTGCCAGCATGATTGGTTTCATTGCTCCCCTCCCTCTGGATCCGTTTGCACCCGCAGATACGCGATCAGGTCGCGCCTGTCCTGCGGCTCGGTTATGCGTTGCATTGGCATCTTCGACCCCGGTGTATAGATATCCGGTCCCAGATCGAAAAGCTTGTCGATGGTCGTGTCATCCCAAATGATGTCCGTGTCCGTCAGCGCGTCGGAATACGCATAGCCCGGCACGGCTCCGGCAGGGCGGCCGAACACGGCATGCAGGGATGGCCCTGCCCGCCGTTGTCCATCGGGCGTAAGCGTATGGCAGATTGCGCATTTTCGCTTGAACTGCCGCTCGCCGTTGCTGGCGGTCTGGGTGCCTTGGAGGAACGGCTTGCCCTCCACGTCCATCTGCGGGCTGTCGGACGCGCGGTCCGATGGCCAGGAATACATCGCCTCGTCCAAACCGCCCGCATGGATGTTGCCCCCGTCGAGCGAAAACGCCAGCGCCCAGATCGGACCCCGCGTGGTGGCGCGGAAGTCTGTGGCGACGGACCAGTCGGCGGTGTTGAAGACGGTGATATACCCTTCGCCATCTCCGGTCGCCAGCAAATCCCCGCGCGGCGCACGGGCCAATGCGAGGATCGGACGGCGGCCGAGGGTCAGGTCGATCACCTCGGTCTGCGTGTCCAGATCCACGATCCGCGTCACCCCATCCACAGATCCGTAGGCCAGCCAGCCTGCGTCTTCGTCCGCAATCAGACGGTTCACGCCAAACCCGTGCTTGAGGATCACGCGCGACGTTGGCGCATCCGATATCTCCCAACGCCGGATGGTTCCATCACTGGAGGCCGACAAGAGCGCAGCGCCCCCCTCGACAAAAACCACATCGTTGACCCCGGCATCATGCCCCTCAAGAAACCGGGCAGAGCCGCCATCGAGCGGCCAAAGGCCGATCGTGCCGTCCCAACTGGCGGTCGCCACGAGGTCTCCGCCGGGCGAAGCAGCCAACCCGATCACCTGCCCCTTGTGGCGACCGAGTTCGCGGCCCTGTCCCGTGCGCGCATCCCAGAGCCAAAGCGCGAAGTCATCGCCCGCCGACACCAGCGCGGTATCATCTAGAAACAGCACGGATTTGACCGCTGCCTCGTGCCCTTCGAGCCATTTTGGCGCGCCGTCGTTCCAAAGCCCGACGGAGTTGTCGAAACTGGCGGTCGCAATCTGGCCGGAAGGCGCGACCGACACGCTCATGATCGGGCCGCCATGGCCCTTGAGCGTGAAGAAATCGCCTGCCGAAGTGCCCCCCGGCAAGGCGATCAGAACCGCGGCGAAGATCGCCCGCATTGTCATGTCAGGTCTACTCTGCCGGGGTTGCGGCACCGCCACCCTTCGGAGAGGCCTGCTTGGCCTGAACCTCCTCGACCCACAGCGAGTGGTGTTCCTTCGCCCACTGTTCTTCGACCTGTCCGGAGCCCATTGCGTCATAGGCCCCCTCCATCCCGACCGAGCCGATGTAGATATGCGCAATGATGATCGCCATCATGATGAATGCGACGATGGAATGCCAAAGCTGCGCGTACTGCATCTCTTCGTGCGGGGCCATTTGCTCCGGCAAGACGCCGAGGCCGATCATCTGCGGGATGCCGGTCGCGTTGAGTTTCTCGAACGTGGCGGCGAACATCGGCAATTCGAACGGGAAAAGCAGAGACAGACCGGAGACCGAGATCGATCCACCCAGCAACACCACGGACCAGAAGATCACCTTCTGACCGGCATTGAACTTCTTGGCAGGCGGGTGCACGCCCTTTTTGAAAATGCCACCGCCCTTGGAGAGCCAGACAAGATCGGTCTTGTTTGGGATGTTGTGACGGATCCAGAGCAGGGTGACCATGACAACCGCCAGCATGAACGCCCAGGAGATGTTGTTGTGCACCCATTTGCTGGCCAGAGCGACCGTTGAGAAGCTGTCTCTGCCCACGATCGGGATGATGTAGAGCCGCCCGAAAAGCGAGATCAGGCCGGTGATCCCCAAAACGATGAAAGAGCCCGCCAGCAGCCAGTGGCTGAAACGTTCGAGAGCATCGAACCGTTCGATCGTGCGGCCGGTTCTTTCCCCATCGATCCGTATCTTGCCCCGGATCAGGTAGAACAGCGCCAGTAGGCCAAGCGTGCCAAGCAGCAGCCAGCCGCCGTAAGTCAGAAGCGGGCCTTCGCGGAACTGGTACCACCACATGCCGCGATCCTGGATCAGAACACCGGCCGCCGGGGCGCGTGAAGACACGGTGACGTCCGCCGTGCCGTAGCGCAGTGCGAGGTACACATCGCTGTCCGAGGCGCCGCCGAGCGTGCCGAGTTGCTCGGAGATTCCGGCCGAAGCGGTTCCGGAACTGTCGAGACGATAGGAGAAATCCACATCCTCGCCGCGCTGACGCGCGAGAATGTCCTCAAGGGTTGGTGCCCCGCCCGTCGCGGCGCGGTCCGGCTCTGCTGCCGCCGGCGCGTCCTGCGCAAAGGCGCCGCTGGCCATGGTCAGGGTCACAATCAACGCCAAGAGACTACGAAGCATGGGTGTCCTCCCTCTGTTGTCTGGTGGGCGGGGCATAAGCTGCCCTCTAGAGTAAGCTTTTCGTCTCGTCGCATACCAACAGAAAACAGGCCCACGGGCAAGCGCGACCATGGTTTCAATCGCGGATGTTTTCCTGCAATTCCAAGGCGGTCTTGTATGCCTCCGCGGCGTCGCGGTAGGCCCCTTGCGTTTCATACAATTCACCAAGCGCGACCGCGAAAGCCCGCTTCCAGAGGCTGTAGCCCATTTCGGTCGCCAGCCCGATACCGTCGCTGAGCGCTTTGGTGGCCGCATCGATATCGCCGAGCTTCTTTGCCGCGATGCCGTACTGGTTCAGGATCTGACACTGCGCGCGCAAGTCATGACCAGCCCTTGCCACATCCAGCCCTTTTTCGAGGATGACCACCGCGCGCTCCAAGCTATCGAGCGCGATCAACGATGTCCCAAGAACTTCGTAGATATAGGGTAGAAGCACGGCCGCCTGCGCGGACTCTGCAACGGCCAGGGCCTTTTCACCCAGCATGGCCGCCTCGGCATGAGCGCCCTCGTGGTTGAGCATGCGCGCGTAGTTGTGTTCGACGCGCGCAGATTCGATCCCTTCGGCAAGATCGCGCGCGCTGGCCAGTGCCCCGCGCGCCTCAGACAGGCGCCCACGGTAGCGCAAGACGGTCGAGCGTGTGACAAGCAGGTCAACCCGGGTCTCCGGAGGTGCGCCAGCGTCGAGCAACTCGAACCCCCGTTTGACCATGTTGGAGGCGATGTCCCGGCGCCCTGCCGAGTAATGCACGACCCCGAGCAGCGAATAGAGGTCTGCGAGAATGTATGGGGAGGACGTGCGGGACGCGTAGCGCTTTCCGCGCATGCACAGTTGCGCTGTCGTGTCGAAATCCCCCCGCCACTTCGCCTGCCACGCAAGGGTGCGCAACGCGCTTGCAATGGTGGCGCGGTCCTGCTGTCCATCGGTGGAGCTGAGCGCCTTGGCCTGTTCCGCCAGCGCACAGCTTTTTTGCCGTTCCGTCCAGCGTTGATTCCACGCCATGATGGCAAGAAACTTGGGATCGGGCCCGGCAAACGGGCGCGCGGGATCTGTCATGTGCGGTTTGATCTGACTTCACATACTGGATTCGGGGACACTGAAGATCTTGTATTAACAAACACTGACGTATTTCCCGGCGTCTATCAACATGCTGTATGCAAACAGAAAAACGCCCCGGATTGCTCCGAGGCGTTTCTCGTTTCTCTCAGGCTGGATCAGCCGTCTTTCTGGTCATAGGCCGTACCCCAGCCCCATGCTCCGGAGCCGAAGCCGCGGGCCACCACGCGTTCGCGGTAGATGCCCGAGACGACGTCGCCGTCACCTGCCAGAAGCGCCTTGGTGGAGCACATCTCGGCGCAGATCGGCAGTTTGCCTTCCGCGACCCGGTTGCGTCCGTATTTGGCGAACTCCGCAGTGGAGTGGGTTTCTTCGGGGCCACCGGCGCAGAAGGTACACTTGTCCATCTTGCCGCGGCTACCGAAGTTGCCGGCCTGCGGGAACTGCGGCGCGCCGAAGGGGCACGCGTAGAAGCAGTAACCACACCCGATGCAGAGGTCCTTGGAGTGCAGCACCACACCGTCGTCGGTCTGGTAGAAGCAGTCCACGGGGCACACTGCCATACAAGGCGCATCAGAACAGTGCATACAGGCGACGGAGATCGACCGTTCCCCGGGGCTGCCATCATTGATGGTAACGACCCGGCGGCGGTTGATGCCCCACGGCACCTCATGCTCGTTCTTGCACGCCGTGACACAGGCATTGCATTCGATGCAGCGCTCGGCGTCACAGAGGAACTTAGCTCTAGCCATTCTTCTCTCTCCTTACGCTGCCCAGATTTTGCAGAGCGTGGCTTTCGTCTCTTGCATCTGGGTTACTGAGTCATAGCCGTAGGTCTGTGCCGTGTTGGTGGATTCACCCAGCACATACGGATCCGCACCTTCGGGGTACTTGGACCGCAGATCGTCACCCTCGAAATGCCCACCGAAGTGGAACGGCATGAAGGCAACGCCCGCACCGACCCGTTCGGTGACCATGGCCATGACCTTGACCTTGCCGCCTTCGGGGCCTTCGACCCAGACCTGCGCGCCGTCACGAACCCCGAGGTTGTTGGCGTCACGCGGGTTGATCTCGACGAACATGTCCTGCTGAAGCTCGGCAAGCCAGGGGTTCGACCGGGTCTCGTCCCCGCCGCCTTCGTATTCGACCAGACGACCGGAGGTGAGGATGATCGGATAGTCCTTGGAGTAATCGTTCTTCTGGATCGATGCGTACATCGTGGGAAGACGATAGAACTTCCGGTCCTCGTAGGTCGGATAGTCGGCCACGAGATCGCGCCGGCTGGAATACAGCGGCTCCCGGTGCACCGGTACCGGATCCGGGAAGGTCCAGACCACCGCGCGGGCCTTGGCGTTCCCGAAGGGCGCGCAGCCATGCTCGATGGCGACCCGCTGGATGCCGCCCGAGAGGTCGGTCTTCCAGTTGGTCTTCGGACCGGCGACCGCATCGATCGCGGCTTTCTCGTCCGCGGTCAGGTCACCGTCCCAGCCGAGATCCATCAGCATCTGCATGGTGAATTCGGGATATCCGTCCTGGATTTCCGATCCCACCGAGTAGACGCCTTCGGCCAGCAGGTTGTCACCGTCCCGTTCCACGCCGAAACGGGCCCGGAATGTCAGACCGCCCTCAGCCACCGGCTTGGACATGTCATAGAGGTTCGGCGTACCCGGGTGCTTCATCTCGGGCGTGCCCCAGCACGGCCACGGCATCCCGTAGTAATCGCCGTCTGCGGGTCCGCCCAGAGCCTTCAGCGTGGTTCTGTCGAACGTGTGCTGGTTGGCCATGTGCAGCTTGATCCGCTCTGGCGACTGGCCGGTGTACCCCACCGTCCACATGCCGGAGTTGAACTCCCGCGTGACACTTTCGATGTTCGGCGTGTTCTCGTCGTCCATATCGATGTTGCGGAAGAACCGGTCGGCAAAGCCGAACTTGTTGGCGAACAGACCGATGATCTCGTGGTCGGTCTTGGACTCAAAGAGCGGGTCCATGATCTTGTCGCGCCACTGGATCGAGCGGTTGGACGCCGTGACCGAGCCATACGTCTCGAACTGGGTCGCCGCCGGCAGCAGGTAAACGCCATCGGTCCGATCATGCAGCACCGCGGAAACAGTCGGGAAGGGATCAATCACGACAAGCATGTCGAGCTTTTCCATCGCCGTCTTCATTTCCTTCATGCGGGTCTGAGAGTTCGGGGCGTGACCCCACAGAACCATCGCGCGCACGTTGTTCGGCTGGTCCATGTTCTCGGCATCTTCAAGAATACCGTCGATCCAGCGGGACACCGGAATGCCCGTCAGGTTCATCAGGTTCTTGTCCTTGCCATCCGCGCCCTGAACGGTCTGGAACTGACCCTTCAGCCAGTCGAGGTCTTCACCCCAGACCCGGCTCCAGTGGCCCCAAGCGCCTGCCGACAGGCCGTAGTAGCCCGGCAGTGTGTGGGACAGAACGCCAAGGTCGGTAGCGCCTTGCACGTTGTCGTGGCCGCGGAAGATGTTGGTACCGCCACCGGAGGTGCCCATGTTCCCCAGCGCAAGCTGAAGGATGCAGTAGGCGCGGGTGTTGTTGTTGCCCGTGGTGTGCTGCGTTCCGCCCATACACCAGATCACGGTGCCCGGACGGCTGTTCGCGAGCGTCTTGGCGACCCGGCGCAGCTGGCTGCCCGGCACGTCGGTGACACGCTCGACCTCTTCCGGGGTCCATTTGGCCACTTCTTCCTTGATCTGGTCCATGCCCCACACACGGGTGCGGATGAACTCCTTGTCCTCCCAGCCGTTCTCGAAGATGTGGTAGAGGATACCCCAGACCAGGGCCACGTCCGAGCCCGGACGCATGCGCACATACTCGTCAGCATGCGCGGCCGTGCGCGTGAAGCGCGGGTCGCACACGATCAGCGGTGCGTTGTTCTCTTCCTTGGCCTTCAGAACGTGCAGCAGCGAGACGGGGTGCGCCTCGGCAGGGTTGCCGCCGATGATGAAGATGGCCTTGGAGTTGTGGATGTCATTGTAGGAGTTGGTCATGGCGCCGTAGCCCCATGTATTCGCAACACCGGCAACGGTCGTGGAGTGACAGATGCGGGCCTGGTGATCCACGTTGTTCGTGCCCCAGTAGGCAGCGAACTTGCGGAACAGGTAGGCCTGTTCGTTGTTGTGCTTGGCCGAGCCGAGCCAGTAGACGCTGTCAGGTCCGCTCTCTTCGCGGATGTTCATCATGCCGTCGCCGATCTCGTTGATCGCCTGTTCCCAGCTGATGCGCTTCCATTCCCCGTTCTCCTTTTTCATCGGATACTTGAGGCGGCGCTCGCCATGGGCGTGCTCGCGAACGGCCGCGCCTTTGGCGCAGTGCGCGCCGAGGTTGAACGGGCTGTCCCAGCCGGGTTCCTGGCCCGTCCAGACGCCATTCTGCACTTCGGCAATGACGGTGCACCCGACCGAGCAGTGGGTGCAAACTGATTTCACGGTCGTTACGGCCCCGTCAGCGGCGGTCGCTGCGTTGGCCTTTGTTACTGTCCCGCCGGTCGCGCCGATCGCGGCCAGGCCACCGATGGCCAGTCCGGATGTGCGCAGGAAGCTGCGTCTGTCGACGGTCTTCTCGGCGATATTGGACAGGAGGGTCGTCCGCTGGGGGCGTCGCGCAACCCCGTTGGTCTTTTTCCTGAGCATTTGCGTTCTCCTTGCGTGCGTCACACGGTCTGCGTGTGGGCGTGCTTGGTCTCATGTTGGCTTCAGACAGTCGGGCGTCACGCAACCAGTCGCCTGAAACGGATCATGCCAGCGTCCGGGGGCCCGGGCGACGGCGGTCATGGGGCGCCTAGAAGCGGGCGCTGTCGAAATACGCGCGGGTGTGCGCTGTATCGCGCAGGCCTTCGCCTGCGGCTGTCTCCGTAGCGGCTTCGGCCGCATCGGGCGAAAGCGCGACCGCGGCTGCTGCGGCTGGCACCGATGTCGACGCGAATTTCAGAAAATCGCGGCGGCTGGCGGCTTCGCCAGTTTTTGGGGCTTTGCTCATGTGTCTCCTCCGTGTGTCCTAGCCGGCTGACGCCCGGCCTTGCTCCGGTCCTATTCCGTTGTCATCCGGAACGCGTGACTCTCGATCTCCATGAAGGCCTTGCCGGTCGCCCCGACAGCCGCATAGAACACCGAGTTCTTCGCCGCCTCGAGGTCGGCAAAGAAATGTCCGGCCCAGAGGCCGATGTGCTTGTTGAAAAACTCTTTTTGCTGCGCGATGTCCGCAGGCTTGCCAAACCGCCCCCGGATCATGCCGGCCATCATCTCCATCAGGCTGGCGATATTGTCTTCGGGCTCGTAGACGTTCTGCGCCCGGGTGATCGCGAGCCGCGCCATATCGGACCGCAGCGTGGCCAGGGGTTTCTCGTTCAAAAACCCGGTAAGGTAGTAGCTGGCGTAGGGCAAAAGCTCCCCACGTCCCAGACCGATGAAAAGCGTGTTGAACTCCGACTCGACGCTGCGAGCATTGGTGGCTTTGGCGATCCGGGAGAGTGCCTGAATGGCTTGCCCGAGGTCACTGTCATCACCGGTAAGACCCTCTGCCTGCTTCAGCAGATCGGCGGACGGCGGGTGCGCGAGCAGTACGCCGAGAAAATCATACAGATCGGCGCGCAGAGCGTCCTCCTCGGCGATCTGGATATTTTCAGCCGTTGCGGTCATGTCGGTCCTCTCCTGCTCACGCCTGTCCATCAGGACGTGAAATCAAAGCGCATGCGACGCCGGGCCATCAAAGATGACCCATCCTCACAGGTTTCGGCGCTAATGGGTGTTTCATCAACTGCGACCAAAGTCGCGGGTGCAGCATCTTCATCCGTGTCCAGATCGGCGTCAACGACCTGTTCGGTCAGCGTTTCTTTGGGTTCTTGGGATTCTTCGGTTTCGGCCTCAGGCTCATCTGAGGGCGCAATGGCCGCAGCCTCCTTGGCGGCAGCCTGACGCTCCATTTCCTGCACATGGGCCAGCATGCCCTTGCCGACCTGATAGGTCGTGGACAAGTTCTCCACCACGGTTGCCGCGTCCGTATAATCCTCGCCGTACTCGACCAGCGCATCGAGGTTGGCGAGCACGGGGTTGGACAGCCACAGCTTGCGCAGCGCGCGGCGCCGAATACGTTCGGGCACGACCTGCTTCATGAATACCGAGAAGTCGTCACCTTTTTCCAGCGTGTCCGGATCGGGCAGGTCAAGATCGGCGAGGATTTCCGCATCTGACTTCTCTTCGAGTTCGGCCTCGCGCGCTGCGCGTGCCGCGGCCTCGTCCGCGCGGCGGTCGTCTTCGACCTCCTGCTCGACCCGAGCCTTGCGACGGGACCAGAAATCTGAGCGGGTCTCGGTCAATGCAGCCCTCCGGCCTTGCGGCGAGGAGCCCGGAATACGTCGGACATCTGCGAGATGCGCGCATCGCCCTTTCCGTCTTCGACGCGGTCCATGCGGTGCTTGTCGCGCCGACGTTTCACGAAAACTTCGTCCTCGTGGTGCTCTGCTATAAAGTCACGCAGAAACGCGATCAGTTGCGGGGGCATCGGCACCCTCTCCACGATCTCTTCGCCACTGTCAGTGTAATCCTGTGCATCGTAGGGCGACGCCGTGACAAGATGAACGGCCAGTTGCTGCCCCTCTTCTGCTTCGGGGGTTTCTCGCATCACGATATAGACCGATGGCTGGTCGGTGTTGAGCGCTGTCTGGTACGCGTCCGTATCCGTGCGCCACAATTCCATGGGGACAGTCGCCGCGTGATACTCGACACTGTCGCCTTCGCGGCGCAGCTCGACCCAGTCAGCGTCCGGTGCGCCCGGCAAGACAGCAACTGCTCGCCATGACCATTTCGCCCAGCGCGTAACACCCGGCACACGGCGCACAACGACGCCCACCGGGATCACCGTGCATCTGTCGTTCGTAGGCAGAATCTTCCCTCCGATTCGAGCTGTATTGGTCTGATCATGCAGCCCGCGTGTCCCAGACTGGCCTGAAACACACCCAATCGCAAAGCAAAAATTTGACCGTGATCAAGCACTTGGCGTCGCAGCTGCGAATTGTCGACCGCTGTATACGGCCAATGTTCTGGTTTTGCAGATAAAAGCTGAGTTGTGTATACCTGTTTAAGGAATCGCTTCTGCAATGCGGCAAACCCTGCTGCGGCGCAGAAGCCGATTCGCAGATACGTGAAACGGCTTTACCCCATGCGAAAATCGTGGCTACCGTGCCACGCGCCGGTACGCCTGTACGCCAGAACGACCGGCCCGAGGGGGATGGAATGACCAAAAAACTGGTTTTGTGTGACTGCCTTGGCAGCCAGACCGTGAACGCAGAAATGGTTGCAGACGCAACCGGGTTGGCTTGCTCCAAGGTTTACACGGGCCTGTGTATGCACCAGACAGAGCAGCTTGCGGCAGAGATCAACTCTGGCGATGCGCTCGTGGCCTGCACACAGGAAGCCGAACTGTTCACCGAGATTGCCGCTGAACTGGGCATGGAGGCACCCGCGCTTGTCGATCTGCGCGATCGGGCTGGCTGGTCGGACGAGGGTGCGGACGCCGGCCCGAAAATGGCCGCCCTTGCCGCCGAAGCTATCCTTGAGGCGCCGTTGACCCCGGCGGTCGATGTTATCAGCGAAGGCATGTGCCTGATCCTTGGCGCGCAAGAGACCGCATTTGCCGCTGCCGAACAGGTGGCGGATCACCTGAGCGTCACCGTGCTGGTCACGGACCCGGCGGTCGAGTTGCCGCTGACACGGCGCTACGACGTGATCGTCGGGCAGCTCAAATCGGCAGCAGGGGCGCTTGGGGGGTTTTCCCTGCGGATTGATCAGTTGCAACAAGTACGGCCCGGTGGGCGTGGTGCCCTGACACTGAGCGAGCCGCGCGATGGCGCGCAGTCCACCTGTGACCTGATCCTCGATCTGCGCGGTGGCACGCCTCTGTTCCCGGCCCCCGAAAAACGCGAAGGCTATCTGCGCGCCGATCCCGGCAGCCCCGCCGCCGTTGCGGCCAGCGTCATGGCGGCCAGTCATCTGATCGGCACATTTGAAAAGCCGCTTTATGTGGGGTTGGCAGAACACCTGTGCGCCCATTCGAGGGCCGAGCAGACCGCCTGTACAAACTGTCTGGACATCTGCCCCACGGGCGCGATCACGCCCAATGGGGACCACGTGGCGATCGACCCGATGGTGTGCGCAGGGTGCGGGGCTTGTGCCGCTTTGTGCCCGTCCGGCGCGATCACCGCGCAGGACCCGCCCGTGCCGTTCCTTATGCAGCGGGTGCAGACACTCGCCGGGACGTACGCAAAAGCCGGTGGAACGGACCCCGTCCTGCTGGTGCACGACGACACGCACGGGGCAGAGATGATCCGTCTTGCCGCCCGGTTCGGGCGGGGCCTGCCCGCCCACATTATCCCCCTTGCCCTCGAAAAAGTGTCGGGCTTCGGGCATGCGGAAACACTGGGCGCGCTGGCCTCCGGGTTCGCGGGCGTGACCGTGTTGCTGTCGCCCACGACTGAGCGCGAGGCGCTGGAGCGGGAGACCAACCTTGCAAACGCCCTGAGTGATACGCCGCGCATGGCGCTTCTGGATGTAGCTGATCCGGATGCGATGTCCGAAGCCTTCTACGAGGCTGTACCTGTGCCAAATGGTGCCGCCCCCGTGTTGCCGATGGGGGACCGGCGCCAGATCACGCGACTGGCCGCGCAGGCCCTGCGGCCCGGGTCCGACGAAACCCTCCCACTGCCTGCGGGGTCCCCTTATGGCGCGGTGCTGGTCAATCAGGACAGCTGCACCCTGTGCCTGTCCTGCGTCTCGCTGTGCCCGTCTGGCGCGCTGACCGACACCGAAGACAAACCACAACTGAACTTCCAGGAAGCCGCCTGCCTGCAATGCGGTCTTTGCGCGAATATCTGCCCCGAGAATGCAATCGAACTGGTGCCGCAGTTCAACCTTGCTGACAGTGCGTTGCAGGAAGTCGTCAAGAACGAGGAAGAACCCGCCGCCTGCATCGAGTGCGGCGCACTGTTCGGCGTGAAATCAACCATCGACAGGATCGTCGCGCAGCTTGAGGGCAAACACCCGATGTTCGCATCATCCGATCAGGGCCGGATGATCCGTATGTGCGACAATTGCAGGGTGCAGGCGCAGTACCACAGCACCAACAATCCGTTTGAAGGCGGTGAGCGCCCGCGCGTGCGCACGACCGACGATTACTACAGCGACCGCAAGGATCACTGATGCCGGATCGGCGCGCCCAACTCTGCCGGTTCCATCCGGGCCACGAAGGCAAGGATCTCGTCCAGATCCTCCAACGTGATTTCCACCGGAACGATGGGCGACGGGCGGTTCAAGGGGAACGCCTCGGTCACCTCCGTGATCTGGGTAAAGGCGGGGTGCGGGTTCAGCAAGTAGAACGTTTCGAACCGCCGCTGCCAGTCCGAGAGTGTGCGCAACACGCCAAACGAGGGCGTGCTGTCGATCCCGTTCATCCTGTTCTGTGGGCCGATTACGTGGCAGCGCCCGCAATGGGCAAGAGACAGTTCAATCCCGCGGCTGACATCGACGGACATGTCGAGGTCCGGCTCCGGCTCAGGCCGGTCCGTGACCGGCTCAAAAGACGCCCCTGTTTCCGGAGCGAAAGCCGCCATGGTTCTTTGTCCGACCTCCCCCCGCAGCCACGCTTCGAACCGCACCGCCCCGGCGTCGTTTTCGGGCACGGCAATCCCGTAATCCGTTCCGGCTCGGGCAATCACGGGAGCCCCGACATCCGGGCCGAACTGCGCGGCGCTGCCCGGTGCCGCATCCAGCGGCTCCACCGTCACACGAATACCGGTTTTCATCGAAAAACGCGGCACAATGTAGTTTACGAGTCCGCTCTCCATCAGGTCGGGCGCGACTTGCAACGTGAACGCCTTGTCCTCTGCGGCCAGTGGTTGCGCGAGCACACAACTCAGACCAATAGTGGCAAGGACCTTGCGCAAGCGGGATATGGGCATCGGGGACCTCCCGTTCCGGGGATGCGGGCCTCAAGACTAAACGTCAGATCAAAGACCCGTCAACGGGTGGAAAAGAAGGGGTAATCGGATGAGCGACGAGTTCAACATGAGCATGCGGAAGTTCCTCAAGCAGGTCGGCGTGACCTCCCAACAGGCGATCGAGGACGCGATCCGCGGGGCAGATGGCGGTACGGGCAAAACCTATGAGGCCAAGGTCGTGCTGACCATTGACGGCCTTGATCTGGAGCATGTCGTGACCGGCAAGATCAAAGGTCCGGCCGCATGAGCGTGACCCGTGAGGACGTACTGGAAACCCTGAAACAGGTTCAGGATCCAACAGGCGGTGGCGATCTGGTTTCGTCGGGAATGGTGCGCGCATTGACAGTCGACGACGGGGCGGTGCGCTTCGTGATCGAGGTCGACCCGACCCGGGCCAAGCAGATCGAACCCGCGCGGGCCGAGGCCGAAGCCAGATTGAAGGCGCTTGAGGGCGTCGCGTCGGTCTCCGCCGTGCTGACCGCGCACTCCTCTCCGGCGGCACCACCGGATCTGAAATCCGGCAAGGCGAAGGCGGCAGAGCCAAAGGGCCCGCAGAAGATCCCCGGCATTGATCGGATCGTCGCAATCGCCTCGGGCAAGGGTGGCGTCGGCAAATCCACCGTCACGGCAAACCTCGCCTGCGCCCTGGCCGCAGAGGGCCGCCGCGTGGGCCTGCTGGATGCGGATGTCTACGGCCCCAGCCAACCGCGGATGCTGGGCATTTCGGGCCGTCCGGCCAGCCCGGATGGCAAGACCATCCTGCCGATGCGCAACCACGGCGTCACGATGATGTCGCTTGGCCTGATGACCGGTGAGAACGAAGCGGTTGTCTGGCGTGGACCGATGTTGATGGGGGCCTTGCAGCAGATGCTGAACCAGGTGCAGTGGGGCGCGCTCGATATCCTGCTGGTCGACCTGCCGCCCGGCACCGGAGATGTGCAGATGACGCTTGCGCAGAAAGCCGATGTGACCGGCGCGGTGATCGTATCGACCCCGCAGGACATCGCGCTTCTGGATGCGCGCAAGGGGATCGACATGTTCAACAAGCTTGGCACACCGATCCTCGGGATGATCGAAAACATGTCCACCCATGTCTGTTCGAATTGCGGGCATGAGGAGCATGTGTTCGGCAATGGCGGTGTGAAGGCCGAAGCCGCAAAGCTCGGCGTTCCGGTCATGGCCGAAATCCCGCTGAACATCGCGATCCGCCAGGCTGCCGATGGCGGGGCGCCGGTGGTGGTCAGCCAGCCGCAATCACCGCAGGCCGAGGCCTTCCGCAAGGTCGCCAAACAGTTGATCGTCGACGGCAACGCATGAGCGATCTGGAACTCAAGCCCACCGAGCCGCACTTTCCGCCCCTTTTTTCCGGGCTGGAAGTTTCGGCGGGTATCGATCCGTTCACAAAGGCCTGCGCGGAAGCCGCGCTGGGGTGCGATGCCGGGCTTGTGGTCTACGCCCCTGCGGCGACCGACATGAAAGCGGCGATCGTCTTCGCCCCCGAGCAACCGCTGGACGAGGCAATGCCGGTGTTCAAGGCCTGCGGCGTCGGGTTTCAGAACGCGCTCGGCGCACTTGCCCCGCCCGAGGTTGGCGTACACCTGAGCTGGGACGGTCAAATCTATGTCAACGGCGCGCGCTGCGGGCAGTTGAGCGTTGCCGCGTCGACATCCGACGGCACGGCAGAGCCAGACTGGATCGTGGTCGGTCTGACGCTGCCGGTCATGCCACCCGATCCTGACACACCCGGTCTGACGCCCGAGGACACCTGTCTTTTCGAGGAAGGCTGCGCAGAGGTGGACACGATCCACCTGCTGGAGGCGTGGGTCCGCCATACGCTTGTCTGGATCAGCCGGCTCGAGTCCGAGGGCCCCCGCGCCTTGCATACCGAGTGGCGCGGGCTGGCTCGCAGCGTCGGAGAGGACGTGGATTTCACGCTGGGGGGCACGGGATACAAGGGCACGTTCATGGGCGTGGACGAGCATTTCGGGATGCTGCTGCGGCAGGGGGAGGACACACATGTCCTGCCCCTGCGCAAGCTACTTGAGAAAGGAAACGAAAGATGAAACTTGCCCGTGCCATTCATTTTGACGAGAGCGACACGCGCATCTTCCACAGCCCTGCGCGCACGGGCGAGTGGTGCATCTCGGGCGGGTTCGAGTTTTCCAACTGGGCAGAAGCGGATCTGGAAGGAAAGGCGCGGCAGGCTTTCGCAAATGGGTGGCTCGGGATGGAAACCTTCGGCCGCGTGACATTTGTGGCTGTAACGCAGGTGGAACCCGCCGAAATCACATGGCTGGAACAAGCTCTTGCCCGGCATTTCGTGGACCTCTACGGAGCCCCGTCGGTCGAAGCGGCAATGGGTGTTGCCAAGGACGAGATCGCGCAGATGGTGGAGTTGTGCGAGGATCATGACCCCAACACATTGCTGACCGTGGCGCGCGAACTGACGGAATCCGGCGTGCGAGAAAGCTATCGCTCCATTCAGGCCGAGGCTGCCGGGCTTGAGCAGTTTGCCATTCATGGATCGCTCGACGACTAGGTCTGTTTCGCATCCCCACGTGCGAGCTGTACCAGCAGGATTGCTACCGTCACAACGACCACCCCGACCACGTCGCGCAGGCTCAGGCTTTCACCCAGAAGTGCCGCTGCGATAGCCACGCCGAAGACCGGGTTGAGGAAGTGAAAGGTCGCCGCACGAACTGCGCCGATCCGCTCCACCAACAGGAACCACACAAACGTCGCCGCCAAACCGGGGACGAGGGTGGTATAGGTGAACGCCGCGATCAGTTGCCAACTCCAGGTAACCTCCCAAGCCTCGAACGGCGCACCGAATACGGCAAGAACTGCCCCGCCGATCAGCATCTGCAAGCCGACGACGGCCATCAGGTTTCCGCCGGACGAGGCGCTGCGCAAGGCGAGCGTGGCGAAGCCCAGTGCCAGCACCCCGATCACGCACAACACCACACCCCAGATGTCGACCCCGGCTTGCAGGCGTGCGCCCATGATGATCACAACGCCGATGACGCCCAGGATCAGACCGGCCTGCCCCATCCAGCCGATCCGTTCGCGGAGAACCAGCCAGCCGACCAACCCCACCACCAACGGCATCGTGGAGGCGATGATCGCGGCCAGAGACGCCTCCACCGTCTGCATCGCGACGAAGTTCATGCCGAGGTACAGCGCGTTCTGGCAGATGCCGAACAGGATGGTCGCGCGCCATTGCGCCGGGGTCAGGCGAAAGCTCTGGCCAAGCATGCGGGCAATCAGCACCGCCAACAGACCGGAGGCGAAGAACCGCAGCGACAGCGTGGTCAGAGGGGGGGCGGCCGCCACGATAATTCGAGCCGATGTAAACGCGCTCGACCACATAAGGGCAAAGGCAAACCCCATTCCGATTGCACGCAGGTCCATCGCGGTCTTCCAAAAAAACGGGCCGCGCGATGGCGGCCCCTTGATCGTCATGTGATGCGGGCTGGATCAGCCGTTGACGCTGTCTTTCAGTGCCTTTGCGATGGTCACCTTGACCACCTTGTCGGCGTCTTTCTTGATCTGCTCACCCGTTGCTGGGTTGCGGACCATACGCTCAGGGCGCTCGCGGCAATAGACTTTGCCGATCCCGGGCAGGGTGACTGCGCCGCCGCCGGACACCTCATCCGTGATGATCTTGATCAATGCATCAAGAGCCGCACCTGCGGATTTCTTGTCCATGTCTGCACCCTCGGCCAATGCAGCCACGAGTTGCGTTTTTGTGAGCGGTTTCTGCGCCATCTGTCTCTCCCTGTAGCGTATTCTTCTTATCCAGAAGCTGGTGCCATAGCTAAACAAGCGATTCGCAGGCGAAACAAGAGCGGATTCGCCGAAAATCACTGAAAAACGCGGTTTCTGGCGCTTTACCCTAGGTCAAAGGAACGCGGTCTCGGTGAAGCTGCGCAGTTTTCGGGAATGAATGCGCTCCAGCGGCGTTTCACGTAGGGACTCCATGGCGCGGATACCGATTTTCAAATGGCGTTGCACCTGCGTTGTATAAAACGCACTGGCCATGCCCGGCAGCTTCAACTCCCCATGGAGCGGCTTGTCCGAAACGCACAAGAGCGTTCCGTAGGGGACCCGAAACCTGAACCCATTTGCCGCGATCGTGGCGCTTTCCATATCGAGGGCGATGGCGCGCGATTGGCTCAGCCGCTGCACCGGGCCGGACTGGTCGCGCAACTCCCAGTTGCGGTTGTCGATGGTAGCCACCGTGCCTGTGCGCATGATCCGTTTCAGATCGTAACCCGTCAGTTCGCTGACCTCTTCGACCGCGTGTTCCAGCGCGATCTGAATCTCCGCCAACGCCGGGATCGGCACCCAGATCGGCAGGTCGTCATCCAGCACGTGATCCTCGCGCAGATAGGCATGTGCCAGAACGAAATCCCCAAGACTCTGCGTGTTTCGCAAACCCGCACAGTGTCCCAGCATCAACCAGGCGTGCGGGCGCAACACGGCAATATGGTCCGTGGCGGTTTTCGCGTTCGACGGCCCCACCCCGATATTGACGAGGGTGATCCCGGCACCCTTTGCGCAGGTCAGATGATAGGTCGGCATCTGTGGCGGTTTCGGCAACGTCTCGATCACGCCATCAGGGTCGGTGATCACCTGATTGCCCGGGGCGACGAAGGATGTGTAGCCGCTGTCGGGATCGGCCAGAGCCGCGCGGGCGAAGGCGATGAACTCGTCGACGTAAAACTGGTAATTCGTGAACAGCACGTAGTTCTGGAAGTGCTCGGCCGCCGTGGCGGTATAGTGCTGCAAGCGGGCCAGTGAGTAGTCGATGCGCTGCGCGGTGAACGGAGCAAGGGGGCCGGACCCGTCCTCGTGTACGAACTCATAGCCATTGACGATGGCGTCGTTGGTTGTGGAGAGGTCTGGCACATCGAACACGTCCCGCAAGGTGAAGCTCAGCACACCTTCTTGCGGCACGGCCACCTCGGCCCCGACCCCCATCGCGAAATGCAAGGGGATCGGCGTCGTCGAAGGGCCAACCTCTACCGTGATCCCGTGGTTCTTGATCAGCAGATCGATCTGCTGACGCAGGTAGTTCGCGAACAGATCCGGGCGTGTCACGGTGGTCGAATACCGGCCCGGTTCCGCCACATGGCCAAAAGACAAACGGCTGTCGATCTGGCCAAACGAAGTCGTTGTGACGCGGATCTCGGGGTAGAACGCCCTGTAGCGGCGATCCGGCACGCCCCCCTTTACGGCCTCGGAGAACCGGTCGCTCAGGAATGTCGTTGCTTCGGTATAGAGGTTCTGAAGCTGTGCGACCGCTGCCTCAGCGTCGTCGAAGCTCTGCAGGTCTGCAGAGGACGGCGTTTCGATCAGGCTGGTCATGGCGTGCTCCGTGTTCCGGTGGGTGCAGGATGAGGCCAGCACGACAGGCTTCGCAACCCGAAACTGGCCGGTCGGTCAAACTGCGTCGAAATCCAGCGCAAGCGTTGCCGATGTCGGCCGGGCCTGGCAGGCAAGCGTGAACCCGGCCTCAAGCTCCCAAGGCTCCAGCGAGTAGTTCGCGGCCATGTCGGTACTGCCCTCGGTCACGCGGCACCGGCAGGTGCAACACATTCCCCCCCGGCAAGAATACGGCAGTTCCAGCCCCGCCCGCGCCGCAGCCGCAAGAACGGATACGTCCTCCGGCGTCATGGTGATCTGCCGCTCGGCGCCGTCCAGTTTCAGGGTGATGGGCACGTCGCCCTCCGCGCTGGCCCGCGTGACGGATGGTGTTGGCAAGACAAACCCGTCCATCGTCGTGAAAAGTTCGGTCCTGATCCGCTCCTCTGGCACGTCCAGCCGGGTCAAGGCGCTCTCCACGCCCGCGGTCATCGCTTGCGGGCCGCAAATATAGATCGCGTCCGCGTCGGACGGCGCGATCAGCCCGGCGTCGGTAAGGGCCAGGATCCTGTCAGATGTGATGCGACCGGAAAACAGCGCCACATCCTGAGGTTCCCTGCTCAGGACATGGATCAGGCTTAAACGGTCGAGATGTTTGTCCTTGAGCGCTTCGAGCGCGCTGCGAAACATGATCGTATCGGTCCGGCGGTTGCCATAGACCAGTGCGACTTCGGCCCCGTCCGCCAGGGCCGCCTCGGCAATCGACACCATGGGAGTGACGCCTGAGCCCGCCGCGATCAACAGGACATTCTGTGCTCCGTTCCAGACAAACCGCCCTTCCGGCGGCATTACCTGGAGCGTATCGCCCGCTTTCAAACCCTGCGCGAAGCTTGAAAAGGCACCGCCCAGGACATGGCGTACGCCAACAGTCAAACCCGCACCCGGCGCGGCAGCGATCGAGTAGCTGCGCCGTAGGTCAGCGCCACCGATTTCGGCGCGCAGTGTCAGGAATTGCCCGGGTTGAAAGGCAAACGCCCGGGTTAGACTCTCCGGCACGTCGAAGGTAAGGGCCACCGCCTCGGTCCCTTCTGCCCGCACCTCCGATATGGTCAACGGATGGAACACAAGTGCCTCAGATGCATTTGAAGTAATCGAATGGTTCGGCACAGGTCATGCACCGGTACTGTGCTTTGCAAGCTGTCGACCCGAACGCGCTGATCTTTTCCGTCTGACGCGCGCCGCAGCGGGGACACGGCACAATGGGATCGGCGAAAAGTGCGCCCTTGCCAGCTGTGCCTTCGGGGGGCGCAATTCCATATTTCCGAAGCTTTTCGCGACCCGTCTCGGTGATCCAGTCCGTCGTCCATGGCGGGGCTAGAACGCGCTGCACCTCCGCCTCGAACCCGGCCTCCCGCAAGGCGGCTTCGATCGCCAGCTCGATCGCCAGAACGGCCGGACACCCGGAGTAGGTCGGCGACACCCCCGCAACTGCCACTCCATCGCGCAGCTCAACCCATCGCAAAATGCCCAGCTCAGCGACGGTCACGCAGGGGACCTCCGGGTCGGGAACCGCGGCTGCCGCGGCCCACGCCCTGGCCTGATCCAACACCACTACCATTGCGCCCCCGGATACACGCGCTGCATGTACTGCATCTCCGCCAGAAGATGCCCAAGACATTCCCCGTGCAGACCCACGCGTCCACCGGTCTGGGCAAAAACCTCAGGAACTTGCAGCCCGGACTGGTCGAACACTTCTGCAATGGTCGCAGCCCATGCAGGGCGCAAAGCCGATCGGTCCGGAAGAACGCCCTCGTGGTGGGCAGCGCCGCCAACGTCGGATGTCTCGAACAACTCTTCGGTGAAACGGTGCAATTCCTCCACCGCGAAGGCCATCCGCGAAGCACTTTCCTCGGTCCCATCGCCGAGGCGGATCACCCATTCACCCGCATGGCGGATATGGTAAGCCATTTCTTTGGCGGCTTTCCCTGCAACACCGCGCACAATGTCATCACGGCTGTCCAGTGCCGCGTGCCAGTACGGAGCCATGAATGCCGCGAAGTAGAGCTGCCGAAGCATCGTCTGGGCGAAATCCCCGTTGGGACGCTCTACCAGCAGCAGGTTGCGATATTCCCGCTCCACCCGCAGAAACGCCAGATCATCCTCACTCCGCCCTGCCCCTTCGAGCACGGCCGCATGGGAGTAGAGCGTACGCGCCGTGCCGATCAGATCCAGCGCCATGTTCGGCAGCGCGAGGTCCTCTTCCAGCATCGGCGCGTGGCCACACCATTCCGACAACCTGTGCCCGAGAATCAGGTGATCGTCTGCCAACTCGATCAGCGCAAGATGGACCATCACATGTGCCCCACGTCGTCGGGTATGTCGTAGAAACTCGGGTGGCGATAAACCTTGTCCGCCGCCGGATCGAACATCTCTTCCGCTGCGTTCGGGTCAGAGGCCGTGATCGCCTCGGAAGGTACGACCCAGATGGACGTGCCTTCCCCGCGGCGCGTATAGACATCGCGTGCCGCCTGCAAGGCCAGCACCTCATCGGCGGCATGCAAAGACCCGACATGCTTGTGCGCGAGCCCGTTGCGAGGACGGATAAAAACCTCCCAAAGTGGCGTATCCCCGGCCATTAAGCCGCTCCTCTGTCCGCCCCCGGGCCGACGCTTTGGCCGCCCCGGTGCGCGGTGGAAACATCTCGGCCGACAGGCGGCGCGTCCTCTGGCATCCGTGCCATTCGCGGTCCTCGCAAGAGATCTCCGTGCCGGGCGCACCAAAGGTGCGCGCCGCCAAGGCGATCGTCAGCCAAGGTCGCACCCCAAACAATCCCGGGTCCGGCGCAGGCTTCGCGGTTGGGACCGGACGCTGCCACCTCCAACAGCGGGATCGCACTCCGCATTGCCTGAACCATGCCCTGTCCCTTCTTTTGTGCCCAAATACCTCGGGGAGCGCGAGGGGCAGCGCCCCACGCTTACCAAACACAGCCACCAGTGCTGCCGTGCGGGCGGCGCGCGTTCGCGCATGGGC
>NZ_JBNAFU010000005.1:0-251793 GCF_049800835.1 Tropicimonas sp. S265A | reverse complement strand
TGACCTTCCCCCGTCGTTAGGGCCGGTTTGATCTGGAATCTTCCGGTTGGGTTTCAGTGTTGAGCGGCAGCGTGGAGACCGCAAGAGTCTCAAGCGCTGGCGCGGTGGTTTTCATCAGGAACTCCGTTGGTGATAGATATCCGAGCGCCGAATGAGGGCGCTTGGTGTTGTAGTGATTTCGCCATCTTCCAATTTCTTCGCGCGCATGACGGAGGGATCGGAACCAGTGGAGGTTCAGACATTCGTCTCTGAACTTGCCATTGAAACTTTCGACGAAGGCGTTCTGCACTGGTTTTCCTGGCTCGATGAACCGCAGACGCACGCCGGTCCGCTCTGACCAGTCAAACATGGCCTTGCTGGTCCCTTCTGGGCCGTTGTCGAGGACGATTTCTGCCGGCAGCCCGACACGCAGTGCCAAGTCGTCCAGAAAGCGCGCCATGCGCGCCCCAGGGATCGACACATCGACGATTTGGCCGGGACAGAACCGGTTGTGGTCGTCGACAATGTTAAGCACCCGAAACCGGCGGCAGTCAGCCAACTGGTCGCCGACGAAGTCCAAGGACCATCGTTGCATCGGTCTTTCTGGCACCGTGGGTGCGACACGATCCCGCCTAGGCAGCTTGCGCCGCTTCTTCGTCCGAACCTGCAAGCCAAGCTCGGTGTAAAGCCTGTACGTGCGCTTGTGGTTCACCACCAAGCCTTCGCGTCGCATCATCGCGTGCAGGCGCAGATAGCCATAGCGCCGGTTCTCAGACGCCAGTTCTTTCATGCGCTTGATCGCAGCCTCATCGTTCTTCGGCAGTGGTCGATATTGCTGCACCGACCGGGACAGCCCGACGATCCGACAGGCCCTACGTTCGCTCAGACCCAGCTCGCTGATCAGAAACCCCACGGCTTTGCGCTTAGCCATGGGCGTTACCAATTTTTTGCCAGAAGTTCCTTCATCGAGGTCATGTCCAGCATCTGGTCCGCCACGATCCGCTTAAGCTTGGCGTTCTCCACTTCCAACTCACGCAGCCGTTTGGCCTCAGATGCATCCATCCCGCCATACTTCTTACGCCAGCTGTAGAATGTCGCCGAGCTGATGCCGTGACGCCGACAGATGTCATCCGTCTTCGCACCAGCCTCGCTCTCTTTCAGCACGCCGATGATCTGTTCTTCAGAAAAGCGCTTCCGCTTCATGGGTCTTCCTCCTTCATCCATTCAAAGGTGGAAAATTCCAGTTCGCAATGGCCCGGATATCGGGGGGAAGGTCAATCTGCTATCAAGTATCACTTTACAAAATAGATCAGGAGTACTGTCTCATAGTGACTGTTTTGTGTAGTGTCAGCGACTGCTTCAATGTTTGCTGATAGGGAGATGTGGGATTTGCACAGGTGACAAGTTTGGGTTCAAGACGGTAGTAGGTCCTGGTTGAGCTGCTACTTTGGTTTGGACGAAACCCGGCTGGAGGTTTTCTTGGCGTTGAGGCTCTGGGTGCTTGTTGCATGTCTAAGCCGTTCATCCGCGACTATCGGTGCGTTGTTCCCGATTGCGGTGTGGGGGCGAACTTCTTTGAAGTCCCTTCGCAACTCATCCATTTTTGAACTTGCATCGATGCTGTGATCTCGTCATGGGCTTTTAGCCAACTTAGTCGATGCTGATCGCACCTTGGTAAAGCGCATAGTAACTTTTGTTGCGGACCCCGGGTGTTCCGTCAATGAACTCGCACCAAAAGGCGAGATTTGTCGAAGCAACTTGGGGTAGCGACCTGCCTTGATAATATACCTTGTGCGCCAAGTCCCGAAATCCGTTGAGAGCTCGGGCGGTGCCAGCGCCGAAGTCCCCATCGATTTTGCCTTTGTAGAAACCGCGATCCCTCAGCTGCCGCTGCACGCACATCACGGCCAACTCGCGGTTTGTGCCCTGTAACCTCTCGTGACGAAAAAGTGCATCCCGTCGAAGGCTACCATGTGGAAAATCCTCTAAGAACAGTTCCCAGGCTCTTGGTGAGTTCAGCTTAGAAACAAAGGCGAAGAGTTCGTCTTCCGATAAATCTGCGGTCTCGCCTCTGGCTGCGGTTTCATCGTTCAGCTCTATCTCCACCTCAGTCTGCTCCGACAAGTAAACCTCAAGCGCCAGATCGTTCGTCACCATCGGAATCTGTTGGTCTTCGGTATCGGCCTTCACGTCGCGTATTACCCGTTTCATGAGCGTCAGGATTTCGACATCGTTGGTCGGAAGGTGTTGTGCGAGCGCTTTCGTGAAGGGCGAGTTCCTCGAGGTACCATCGTAGGCCACCTGACCGGGCGAGGCCGCAAACATGATCATCGAGCCTTCGAAGCGTGTGTTCATCGAGGTCAGGCCTCGCGTCGCGAGCGCTCGTGTCGCTGAATAGTTGCGTGTGTAGAACTCTGTCGCCAACGGATTGTCTCGGCACGCGTCGATGAAGACGAGTGCCGCGCGGCTTTTCGCTTCAAGCATCTGAACTATGCGGTCGAGGGGGAGCGCCTCGCTCTGAACGTCGAACTTGCTTCGCAACGCCGCATCGGTGCCCAAAAGGTAGTTCCGCCCCTCAAATTGCATCCCGTGACCTGCGTAATAGAAGAGCGTGATGTCCGCGTCCGTCGTTCGTTCTAGGAAGTCCGAGAATGCCCCCGCCAGATCTGCCCGCGAAAGGTCGGTCGCCAGTGTGACCTCGAAATCGAGGTCGACAAGAGTTCCGGCCACCAACTGTGCATCGTTTACGGGGTTTGCGAGAGGCAGCCCATTGACGTAGTCGGCGTTGCCAACAATAAACGCCGTCCGTTTCTCGGCCGCAGCGGGTCCGGCGAGCAGCAAAAAACAGGCAAAAGATAGAATGCGAAGCATCGCGACCCCAATCTGGATCAACTCAATAACCAAGCTATATGATCGAACCGCATATCGGCAAGCAGCAGAATACAGCAAACATCAGGCCTTTCTTTTGGGAAAGCCTTACGTCACTCGGCAAAGCTCGATCTTCGTGGAACGAAACTCGACGAACAGAATGCCGGACCTAGTCCGCTTTGGGCTCTCAGCTGACGTGGAAGGCAGTGCAGCATCTCTAAGTCTTAAGGCGAGCGACGTGGTCGCAGACGGCCCATAAACGACCTTGAATAAAGTCCAGAGATGTCGCACCGGCAGCCCGCATTCCCGACATGAACCCCAACTGCTCCACTTCAACGGTGCTGGTTGTATTCAAAACGGACCAAGTGGGCGTTGTACGTAGCGGCTCCTAAGCCAGCTTTCGGAACTCCGGAGAACCTTCCGTTATTTGTTTGCCGCCTGCAAACGTTGTGCAAGGCCTAACACCGCCAAGCAAAGCGGGGAAGGACTGGGCTCGGGACCATGATCAGCCATCTGACTTGCCTCTCGCCCTTTCTAGTAAATCTAAACTGCCTTCCAAACACTTTTGGCGATTGGGTTTGGAAACGCTTCTTTCCTGTAGGTTTCCAGCATTGGGATATACAGTTGGCAAATTCTGATGTGCTGTGGCGGAATATAGCTAGACCCTCTATCTGCAGGGTGCGATCCGGTTGCCCGCCTTCCTTCCCCTGCATAACAATCCATAGGCGCCTCCAAAATGGCCGATACAAGAACGTCAACTTCTGTCCAATCTTTTGGAAGAGCAAGAAAATACCGTAAGCCTTCGCGAACAGAAAAATAATTACCATTTATGAAACGCGTCACCGTCATGAAGTTCTCGTGGTCAATCCACCATGCACCGGACAATTGGGATCGCTCACGCGACGTACGTGAAGATGCAAAGCGATAGTACCTTTGACCAGTGTTGAGATGGATCCGCTTCGGTTTTTGTATGCCTCCGTTATACTCCACCCAATCACTACCAAACCTGGAAGCGCCTTTCGCAGAAGCAAGATACGAGCTCTTCTTGGAACCCACGAATGCATCAATATTTAGTGGTTCGGTCAAGCTGGTCGGCACCCAAAGCCTAATCAAAAAAGTTTCGAATTTATATTTTCAACCAAACATACTTGATCGAAACGATCGTGCGACTGTCATCTTCTGTTCCTTCTTAGTTTGCGAAGGTCAAGGTGTCTAGCTCGCTGTTTTGGAGTCACTCAGCATTCAGGTACGCGCTTCTGAATCCTGAAAGATGTCTTGTGAGCACCAATGAGGGAGCTTTCACAGTATTTATTCATGAAAATCCTCAATCAGCTACGGCCGTTACTAGTTATACGCGCAATACAGTGCAGTGGTTGGCAACAAAAAACAGGCGTTCGCGGCGATTGCGCTGACTGCTGTCGGTTGAACCAAAACACTTTTTAGTATGGAAACTCCAAATTGAAATCGTGAACACTGTTCTGACGCAACCACTCTAGTAACCGTTCCTCAATGCTATCACGTTGGTTTTGTGAAAGGTCAGGTGAAACTTCAGACAGCATGTCTGTGGCTTCCTGCACAAGTAGAGGTCCTCCGTTCCGCGGCATGCTGTTTCCAACCTCGATAGAAAGGTTCAGATAGAAGGCTGAAGTTTCGATATCTCGCTCCCCAAAATCTCCGTTTTCCCAACTTCTAGCAAGTTGCCAAATCGCCCAAGGAAAACCCCGCTCTATAGATAACTCAAGCAGTTCATAAGCCCTTACGGGGTTGCCAATCTCCATTCCTTCAGGCTTCAGCAACATTCGTGCGAGATGATATGGTGCGGAGTAACTTCCAAGTTGGATGGCTTGTTGGAAAAGCGCCATTGCGCGATTTCGATCCTTCTCAACACCCATGCCGTCGCGATGCAGCCTAGCAAGGTTCATCACTGAGGTACTGAACTCGAGTGCCACTCCCTTAGAGTAGTAGTCAAAGGCCTTTTGGTAGTTCTTCTCTTCAAGCCGGTAGAGGTTTCCGAGATAGTCGATGGCCCATGGGTTGTTGTCGTCTGCTGCAAGCTCTAGCCAACGCTTCGCTTCACTGATTGACTTGGGGACGCCTAAGCCTTCGCTGAACAGCTTTCCAAGAGCAACGCGTGCCGATGGATTCCCTTGGATTGCGGCCTCAAAATAGTGCTGGATCCCCAGTTTATCATCTGGGACCACACCGCGACCGTGTCTGTACATTAACCCTAGATTGAAATGAGCTGTCGCGTAACCTAGTTCCGCTGCTCTTTCGTAAAGCACTCGAGCCGTTTCAAAGTCTTCGGCAATATCAAGCGCTCGGGCCAGCAAAAAATTCAGGCGTGCGCTGCTAGAGTTCCTTGTAAGAGCAATACTACAATCCCTGATCGCGGTGTGTGTATTGACAAGACCACTCTCTACTGGACTTGCAAGTCGGTAAGGGTCATTGGGCTGCGACACCCAAAGGTCGCACCGCGTTAAGCTTACCGGTGCACCGAACGGTTGAACTACTTCCAAATCTGGCCGCGGGGGTACTGATTGACCATTTGTGTTTAGGTCAGAAGCTCTCTTAAGTGCTGCTTCGGCTGCTTTCGTGCCGGGATGAAGCGACGCAAACTCCTCGAAATCAACAGGGTCACGGCTGTTTTCTATAGCGCGCCAGTGCACTGCAGAAGTCAACGGGAGAACGTCTGCGTAGTCCTGGCTCAGCCGTTGTGAAGCAGGATGTAATACTATTTCATTTTCAATTGAACCCGAAACCCAAGGAAGCTGTCTGCCTTGGGTAGCTTGCCTGACTTTCTGTCTCACTAGTCGAAAAACGCCGTACAACTCCAGCTCTTCGACAGCGAGCGCAGAGACCAACGCTCCCGCATAAGGACTATTGACACCCGCTCCGTCAAACGCAACCTCACCTGCGCTTGTTGCATATGCCACAAGAGTTTCGCCTGTTGCTGCAACCCCAGCAAGACCATCGCCAAATACAACTTCTCCGGTATCAAATGGGTTCTCTCGGCAGGCATCTAAGACGACGATTTTGACTTCGGCCCTCGCTTCCTCGAGTGCTCCTATCACTGCATCGAGGCCGATTGCTTCAGTCTCTAGATCCCGCTCATCGCGCATAGAAAAACCCAATGGTAGCAACCAGTTGAGACCGTCTTTTTGAACCGCGTGTCCGGCATAGTAGAACAGTGTAAGCGCGCCTGGGTCCAGGTTTTCTGTAGTATCTTCGAGGAACGTGTCAAAGCTTGCTTTGTCGGCGTTCTCAAGCAAATGGATTTGAAAACCCAGGTCTGCGAGCGCACCGGCAAGAGAACGCACATCATTTATTGGATTGCGCAACTCAGCGCGACCACCGTACGCTGCGTTTCCGATCAAGATAGCATGCTTTGTGCTCTCCGTACTTATTAAATTTGAGTGAACAGGCGCGACCCATGCAAAAAGCAAACCGATTATAAAGAAAGTAATGAATGCAAGCCGGGCCACTAAGCAACTCCGTTAAAAACTTACTTGTCAAAAAGTGCTTATCCAAGGTCAATCTAGTTCCTCAATACTCTATCGCGGTTGGGCCCTTCGGGGCAAGCGTAGCAACTTTCTTGGATGCTGCAGAGCATAGAAACTTGGTACGTCTTCTCAATAGTCGTAGCCAGTGGTTGTGGTTGCGCAATATAAGCCGCGTCGCGGCAGTTGGCCTTGGGCCTTAGATTTCGGTGGGTACTAACGGCCCAAAGCCGCCGTTGGATTAATCCCACTTTGCCGAAGAGCAGCTTTCCGAAAGCGGACAGTGAACCAAGATTGTATTCGAACTGACTTCAGTGTCAGCTATGCGGACTTAGCGGTCATCACAAGCTGCAGCCGCTGTGTGCCAAAAGCCTACTGGCGCCAAGGCCGTCGGATATAATTGCACCCATACCACCGATGGGGACACCTAGGCGCGGAAGATGCGCCTACCTCCCAAAAGGATCACTATTCCTCCCTTCGGGTCGCTTGCGGGAAATGGAAAATTCCAGAAGAGTGAACCGCTACAACTTCGAAGCTGAGGAGCACAATTTGCAACTGCGAAGCGAACCTTATTGAAGTTAAAGCACGGGTGCAAGTGATGTGAGGTCTTCAGAATTCCGATGGAGTATTTTTCTGTAAACGCGGAGCGTTTCCTTTCGGACCTGCACAGCCTGCGCGGCTTCGGAAAGTGCGGGAACGGGGTGCAACGTCGGGCTTTTTCTGAGGCTGATATCGCCGCACGCGATTGGCTGGCGGGTCGTATGTCCGCAGCTGGATTGAAAACGCAGATCGATCCGGTCGGCAATGTTTTTGGGCTAACGGACGGCGCGTCTCTGCTTCTGGGCTCCCACTCAGATACTCAGCCGGAAGGCGGTTGGCTAGATGGCGCTCTGGGCGTCATCGCAGCTCTTGAAGTTGCCCGCGCGAGTGCGGAACAAGACGGGCCGCCAATCTCTGTTGTGAGCTTTCAGGACGAGGAAGGGAAATTCGGTGCACTTACCGGTAGCTCTATTTGGTCTGGGAAGCTCTCTCTGCAGGAGGCTGACAAAATAATCTCCGCCGACGGCGCACGCTTTGCGGATGAGCGTGCAAAACTGGGCGACCGAATTAGCGGTTTTGTGGAGCCAGCCCGCTTCACAGGCTTTCTGGAAATGCACATCGAGCAGGGCCCCGTGCTCGATGAAGCGCAAGAAGCGATTGGTGTGGTGACGAGCATAGTTGGGTTGCGCCAACTGCAGATTACAGTCGAAGGCCAGCAGAACCATGCCGGCACGACGCCGATGGCGTCGCGTCGTGATGCGTTTATGGCGGCGGCGCACTTCGCAGTGTTATTGGAGGACCGTTTTGCAAATGTCGTCACTCCTAGGACCGTCTGGACTATTGGCCATGTCCGCGTCGAGCCAAACGCGCCGTCCATCGTACCGGGCCGCGCCATTTTTACATTGCAGTGGCGTGACCCCGACTTTGACCGCCTCGAACGCATTGAAAAGGTCATCGTCGAGACGTTGCGGGATGCTGCGACAGAAACAGGCTGCACTTTCCGGTCTGAGCGTCTCAGGAAGGATCTGGTCCCCATGCCGATGGATACGAGGCTTGAAAAGGCCTGCGCAGAAGCCGCAGAGAAAGTGGCGCCCGGGCGGTGGCGAAGAATGCCTTCGGGCGCCTTGCACGACGCGTCTAATGTCTCTGCACTGATGCCCGTTGGGATGTTGTTTGTCCCCTCGATCAACGGCATCTCGCATTCCTTCGAGGAAGACACCGCGGAAGAGGACCTTGTGACCGGCCTTAACGTGCTAGCCGAAGCCGCGATGAGGCTCTCTCGCCCGGCTTAACACGGGCGAGCTTTCTCCCCGATGTCCCAAAACAGACCCGTCATCAGGCGCAGCGCATTGCGCGAAACTGACTTCAGAACATGCTCGTTCGGCGCGTGTTGCGAACATCCGCGATAGGAGTGTGGTACCCAGACGGTTGGAAGACCCAGAACCTCCGAGAAGACCTCGTTCGGCAAAGACCCCGCAAGGTTTGGAAGAATATGCGGTGACTTGCCGGTGGTTTCCTCAAGCGAGCGCGCGACGAATTTCGCCCATGGATGATCGGGCGACAGTCGCGTGGCGTTGAAAAACCCCCTCGCGTGCGGAACGATTTCCACGGACTGAAACCCGTGCGCATCAAGATGGCGCCGAAGCGCGGGCAGGATGTCGGCTTGATCTGTGCCGACAACATAACGCAATTGGCAGGCTGCTTTGGCATGCGCTGGAATCGCATTGACTGGGGCCTCAGGCACCCCGCTTTTCATCGCCAGAACCGCGAAACTGTTCCAACCATAGACCCGTTCCGCCGGCGTCAGGCTTTCCTCGCCCCAGTCCTTGTCGACCTCCGGGCCGTCGCTGCCCTCGACCGGTAGATTGCGCAGCGCCTCTCGCACATCCTCTGTCAGGCTGGTGGGCCGCCACTCCGGGATGCGTATTTGCCCACG
Organism: Tropicimonas sp. S265A; assembly: GCF_049800835.1. Classification (NCBI taxonomy): domain Bacteria; kingdom Pseudomonadati; phylum Pseudomonadota; class Alphaproteobacteria; order Rhodobacterales; family Roseobacteraceae; genus Tropicimonas; species Tropicimonas sp. S265A. The sequence goes on along the minus strand of NZ_JBNAFU010000005.1, from coordinate 242,973 downwards.
CGCATCGGTGATGGTGGACAGTGCTTGCGCAAGGATCATGGCCGGGTCTGCCAGCAAGCCACCCCAGTTTCCAGAGTGGTGAGCACCCTCGCGCAAATCGACGATCAGATCAAAGGAAACGCCACCTCTAGCCCCCATGAACATAGTCGGTGTGTCGGGTTGAAGGCGCGGCCCGTCCGAGGCAATCAGGACATCCGCCACTAGGTCATCCTTGTGGTCTTCGCAAAATGCCGAGAGGCCGGGTGAGCCCATTTCCTCGCCCATTTCGAGAATGACGCGGCAGTTGAACCCGAGCGATCCACGGGTCTGCAGAACCGCGTTCAAGGCCGCCATGTTGATCAGGTGCTGACTTTTGTTGTCGGCGGTTCCGCGCCCGTAGAGCCTGCCGTTTTCTTCGACCAGGCGAAAGGGATGCAGTCCGTTTCGCCACTGATCGGTTTGCGCCCGGATAACGTCCCCATGCCCGTAGGACAGAACAGTTGGAAGACCGTCCTCTTCGATACGTTCGGCAACCAGAAATGGCCCTGCATTCTCCACTGGGTTTGGGTGGATCTCGCAGGTGAACCCCATTTCGCGAAAACGGGGCGCCATTGCCTTTTCCAGATACCCGGGCAGCTCGGTGGACTTTGACGGTTCCTGGCTTTCCGTTTCGTAGGCTACGAGGTCTGCAAGCTCTTGGGCAAAAAGGCCGATGTCAAAGAAGGTTTCGGCGCTTTCGATCGCGGATGTTCTTGTCATGATTTGCACATCAGATCGGCGGGCGCACGTCATCCGGGATCGGACACTTGTAGGGCGTGTGGTCGAGCTGGTCCTCATGGGTTTGCTTGGCGGCATCTATCAGGGAGTCCTGCTCAACCAATCGGCACGCGGTCGCGGCCATAACCTTTGCTGCATAGACCATGCCCTTATGCGCGGCCGGCGCCTTGCCCTGCGCAACGGTCTGCCAGGTATGAAAGGGCGTCCCGATCGCACAGGTGGCGACCCGCGCCTGAACCGTGGGGACTGCCCAGCTTACGTCTCCTACGTCGGTTGAGCCTTCGCCGCCATCGCTCTGGCGGTCGAGCGGTGCAATGAAATCGCAAAGTACCAACCCTTTCTGGGGCTTGGCGCCGATCCGTTTGAACGTTGTGTCGATGTCCGCATCTGTGAGCGTGGCTTGAATGTCACGAGCGAACGCCGCATCCTCGCTGTCAAACGGAACCGGCCCCAGTTTTTCCAGCTCACCTTGCATCGTTTCCTCAAGAGGTCGGTTTCCGAGAAGGTTCGACACCCCAGAGAACACCTGGCTAGTGACCTTGGTTTCGGTCATCAGGGCGGCGCCTTCGGCAATATTGCGCACACGGGCGATCAAATCGTTCAGTTCCGGCAGTGAGCCGGCGCGCACCAATTGGCGAACGGTCGCTTTTGCCTGAACCACGTTCGGCGCCACGCCTCCGGAGTCGAGATACGCGTAATGAACGCGTGCATTGTCTGGCATGTGTTCACGCAGATAGTTCACCCCGACATTCATGAGCTCAACGGCATCAAGGGCCGAACGGCCCAGTTCCGGGGCACCGGCGGCGTGCGCGGCTTTGCCGTGGAACGTGAAATCGATCCGGGTATTCGCGAGCGAGCGGGCCTCGTTCACACCGGTAAAGGTCGCAGGATGCCAGGAAATGGCGGCGTCGACATCATCGAACAGCCCCTCGCGCACCATGTAGGTCTTCGCGGCTCCGCCTTCTTCGGCGGGACAACCATAATAACGCACGCGCCCCTTGATGCCGTTTTCAGCCAGCCAGTCTTTGACCGCCGTGGCCGCCAAGAGCGCCGCGGCACCCAGAAGGTTGTGTCCGCAACCATGCCCGTTTCCGCCTTCTTCAAGCGGGGAATGCTCGGCGACACCCGGTGCCTGACTGAGATATGGCAGCGCATCGAACTCGCCCAGGATTGCGATGACCGGTCCTTCGTCACCTGCCTCGCCGACCACAGCTGTGGGGATGCCCGCGGCGTTCTCGGTAACCTTGAAACCCTGGGCCTGGAGCATGCGGGTATGTTCCGCGACCGACCGGACCTCCTTGTAAAGGGTCTCGGGTGTATCGAAGACCCGGTCTGACAAGTCTACAAACTCGGCACGATGGCGGTCGACATGGTCCCAGATTGGGTCAGCGTTCTTCACGGGTATCTCCAGACAATTGTCTCAAACAGTTTCAGCGTGTTCCAGAAGGCAAGCTGTTTCGCGCCCGCCTCGCCCGGCTTTTAGTTCGGGAACAGTGGCGCGGCATTCGGCTGTCGCGACCGGGCAACGGGGATGGAAAGTGCATCCGGTCGGCGGGTCGAGCGGCGAAGGGATCTCACCCTTTATCGGGGCGAACTCCCGGCGGCGCTGGTCGAGGCGGGGCGCCTCCGCCAGAAGCGCCTTCGTGTAAGGGTGCCTTGGGTCGGAGAAGATCTCTTCCGTCGAGGCACTTTCGACGATCCGCCCCAGATACATGATCGCCACACGATCCGCGATATGCTCAACGACGCTCAGGTCGTGGCTGATGAACAAGTACGTCAGCCCAAGTTCCTCGCGCAGATCCATGAAGAGGTTGATCACCTGCGCCTGGATGGAAACGTCGAGAGCTGCGATGGCTTCGTCACAGACAAGGAACTTCGGCTTCACGGCAAGGGCACGGGCAATGCCGATCCTTTGCCGCTGACCACCGGAGAACTGGTGCGCGTAGCGCCGTTTAAGTGACGGGTCCAGCCCGACCTTGCGCATCACGTCATCCACATAGTCCGGAAGCTCCGCCTTAGTGACGACCCCGTGCATCCGAGGCGCTTCGCCAATGATGTCCTCGACCCGCATGCGCGGGTTAAGACTTGCGAACGGATCCTGAAAGATCATCTGGATGGCAAGGGTCGCCGCTTTCTTTTCCGCGCCTTTTAGCGCGGCGATGTCTCGGCCTTTATAGAAAACCTGACCATCGCTGGCTGCATGGATACCAGCAACCACGCGCCCCAAAGTGGACTTGCCGCAGCCGGACTCGCCAACAAGACCCAGCACTTCACCTGGTTGGATCGAGAGGTTCACGCTTTCGACCGCGTGAACGGTTTCTTCGCGGATATTCGCTCCAAGGCGCTGCGCGATCTTGCCCGCCACATCGAGCCTTTTTGTAAAGCGTTTCGAGACGCTGCGGATTTCAACCAATGGCTCCGTCATTGTGCCGCCTCGACAGTTTCTTGCGGGTTGAAGCACCGCAGGTTCCGACCCGAAACCTCCTCGATCGGTGGTTGTGCGGAACAGGCAGCCGTCTTGGCCTGACACCGCGGGCCAAATGCGCATCCTTCGGGCAGCGCGAGCATGTTGGGTGTCATCCCTTCGATCTGGAACAGGCGTTGCCCGCGGCGGTTGGCTGTGGGCACCGACCCAAGCAGACCAACCGTGTAGGGGTGAAGCGGTCGGTCGATCACGTCGTCGATGCCTCCCTGCTCGACGATGCGCCCGGCATACATAACCGATATCCGGTCCGCGAGACCCGCAACGACGGCCAGATCGTGCGTGATCCAGATCATCGCCGTTCCGGTCTGCTTGATGAGCTTTTGCGCCTCGTGGATGATCTGCGCCTGAATGGTCACATCGAGCGCGGTTGTCGGTTCATCCGCGATGATCAGATCGGGTTTGTTCAGAAACGCGATTGCAATGGCAACGCGCTGCCGCATGCCGCCTGAAAGCTGATGAGGATAGGCTTGGAGTCGCTCTTCCGGCGACGGAATACCGACAAGGCCGAGCGCGTCACGGCTCATTTCCCAAGCGGTCTGCCGGCTTACGGTCTCGTGCGCGAGAATGGCCTCGATCATTTGCGTGTCGACCCTAAGCACAGGGTTCAGGGTCATCATCGGGTCCTGAAAGATCATGGATATCCGGTTGCCACGCAGGCTTTTGAGACGTTCCTCCGGCGCGTTTGCGATCTCGGTTCCGTTGAACCGGATCGAGCCTTCGACAATACGCCCCGGCGGGTCAATCAGACCAAGGATAGAGAACCCGGTGATCGACTTGCCGGACCCGGACTCGCCCACCAGCCCCATGACCTCTCCTTTGGAGACCGTGAAGTCCACGCCATCCACGGCCTTCACAATACCTGCATGGGTGAAGAAATGGGTTTTCAGCACGCTTACCTCGAGAACAGCGGTCATTTCTTCATCCTCGGGTTCAGCACGTCTCGGAGATGGTCACCGACAAGGTTGATCGAGACCACGGTGAACAGCAGCGCAAGGCCGGGGAACACCGATATCCAATATCGCCCCGAAAGCATGTATTCGAAGCCGTTCGCGATAAGAACGCCAAGCGACGGCTCTGTTTGCGGCAGCCCAACGCCCAGAAAGGACAGCGTCGCTTCGAGCGAGATCGCACTCGCGGTCTGAACCGTTCCCACGACGATCAAGGGTGCCATGCAGTTCGGCAGGATATGGCGGAAAACGATCCGCAAACGCGAGATGCCAAGGCACTGCGCGGCTTCAACATATTCCTTGTTGCGTTCGACCAGCGCCGTCGCACGCACGGTTCGCGCATAATATGCCCACTGTGCGACGACGAGCGCGAGAATGATCTTGTCCACGCCTTTCCCAAGGGCCGCCACCAGCATCAGCGCGACGAGCGACGCGGGGAAGGATAGCTGGAGGTCGACGACGCGCATGATTACCGCTTCGGTCCGACCGCCCACATAGGCGGCGAACAGGCCGATCGCCATGCCGATCAGCAAAGCGATCACCCCGGAGGCCAGGCCCACCGAGAGCGAAATGCGCAGTCCGTAAAGGATGGCGGAATAGAGGTCCCGCCCAGCCCCATCAGACCCGAGCCACATGGTGTAGCCGGCAAAGGCCTCGGACCCGGGCGGCAGTCGGCCATCGAGCACGTCGACCTGCGCCAAATCGTAGGGGTTCTGCGGCGTGATCCACGGAGCAAGCAGCGCCAGAGCGACGATTACACCAAACAGACCAAGCGCGACTGTCGCGATTTTGCTTTCAAAGAACTCTGCTCGGAAGCGTTGAAACGGTGTTTCAACCTTCACTGGCGCGGTGGCGGTGGTTTCGGATGCGGATATGTCTGTCATGTGCCTTGATCCTGCAGCCGGACCCTCGGATCGAGGAGAGAGTAGAGAATATCCACGATCAGATTGATCAGAACGAAGAACAGAACGATGATCATCAGGTACGCGACGACAACAGGTCGATCGAGCTGCAGGATCGCGTCAATCAGCAGCTTGCCCATACCGGGCCATGCAAAGATCGTCTCGGTCACGACCGAGAAGCCGATGAGACTGCCGAACTCCAGCCCCATTACCGTGACGACTGGGATCATGATGTTCTTCATTACGTGGACGAAAATGATGCGACGGGTCGAGAGACCCTTTGCGCGAGCGTACTTCACGTAGTCCTGGCCCATCGCCTCCCGCACCCCTGCGCGGGTCAATCGAATGGCGAGGGAAATCTTCAGAAGCGCAAGGTTCAGCGCGGGCAGGAAGATGTGGCTCAGCCCGTCGCGGGTGAACAGGCTGCTTTCGATCCCAAGAAATGTCCCAAGATCGCCGCGCCCTGTTGCGGGAACCCATCCTAGTTCCACCGCGAACAGCATGATCAGCATCAGGCCGACCCAAAACGTGGGCAATGAGAACCCCAGTATGGACCCGGCCATGATCCCCTTTGAGATCGGGTTGTCGGGATAAAGCCCGGCATAGAGGCCAAGCGGGATGCCAATGACAATCGCCAGCATCAGCGCGGTGAATGCAAGTTCCATCGTGGCAGGCATGTGATGCAAGATCAGCTGCAGGGCTGGCTCGCCAAAGATGAAGCTGTTGCCCAGATCGCCTTGCGCCGCGCCTTTCAGGAACAGCCAGTATTGTTCATGGATCGGGCGGTCCAATCCGAGGCGCTCGATGGTTGCCGCGATATCGGCCTGATCGGCATCGGGGCTGACCAGCATGTACACAGGGTCGCCGACAATGTTGACGCCGAAGAAAACGATCACCGACATCAGGAATACGACCAGCAGCGCCTGCATCAAGCGGCGGATCACAAAAACAGTCATGGGATGTAGCCCTCGAAGGGGTGGGTAGCCGGGCCGCGCGAACGCGCGACCCGGACGGGTGCGGTTACTCTTTCACCACGCCCATGGCGAGCGTGTACTCGTCCGTGCGTGCGATGTACTTGAGTCCCGCTTTTGCGGCCCAGGTATTGACCTGGAAGTGCGTCGGAATGATCGCGACATTGTTGATGGCGCGCTCAGTTGCAGCGGCCAGAAGGTCCTGACGCTTGGCGTCATCGACTGTCCGAAGTGCTTCCTCGATCAAGGCATCCGTTTCCGCATCCGAATGCCGTCCGCGGTTGGACGAGCCAAAGCCCTTATCCGGGTTGAACGTATGGATCAGCGACTTCAGCGGCGAAGAGGCCTCACCAGACCCTGCGCCCCAGCCGACGAGGATGAAGCTAAACTCAGGCAGGTCACCCTCTGCACCACGGGACGCGCGGCCGAAGTAAACGGAACGCGGCATGGTCTCGACTGCGGTCTTGATGCCAATGCGGGTCAGCATCTGTGCAACGGCTTCGGCGATCTTTGCATCGTTGATGTAGCGATCGTTCGGACCGTGGATCGTCATCTCAAACCCGTCGGCGAACCCAGCTTCTGCAAGCAGTGCCTTCGCACCTTCGGGATCATAAGCCACAACCTCAAGATTGTCGGACACACCAAAGAAGCCTTCGGGCAACAACTGGCCGGCAGGCAGAGCCACGCCTTCCATCACCCGCTCGACAATAGCATCGCGGTTAATGGCCATGCTGATTGCCTTCCGGACGCGCACGTCCATAAGCGGGTTCTTGATGTCCCCACCGCCATTCGCTTTCACGAATGGGGAGTCTTCACGGAACTGGTCCATGTGGAGATAGATCACCCGGTTTGAGACGCCCTGGCTTAACTGCAGATCATCATTTGCTTCCAGAGTTGCAATGTCGGTAGTCGGAACTGAGGCAATCATATCGACATCGCCGGCCAGCAATGCAGCGACCCGGCTAGGACCGGATGAAATCGGACGGAATTCAACTTCCGACCACTCCGGCGCCTCGCCCCAGTAGTCGTCGTTACGCTCCACTACAATCGACTCGCCAGGTGTGTAGCTTACAAACTTGAAGGGGCCGGTTCCCACCGCGGCCACGCCAGAATTGAAGTCTTCGGTCGCGGCTCCACATCCGGTTTCGTCCGAGATAATCCGAATGGTCGAGATATCGTTCGCCATCAGGGGATAAGGCTCAGCCGTCTTGAAATGGACGGTATAGTCATCGACTTTTTCTACTGACTTGCCCTTCAGATACGTTCCGAAGCTCGAAGGAGAGTTCGGGACGTTCGGTGCCCGCTCAATGGTGCAAACCACGTCATCGGCGTTGAAGTCGGATCCGTCATGGAACTTAACGCCTTCGCGTAGTTTGAATTCCCATGTCAGGTCATCGATGGGTTGCCAAGACACGGCAAGGCCGGGAATGAGACGCTGTTTCTCATCCTGATCGACCAGTCGATCAAAAATGTGCAGCGTCATGGCATTGTTCGGGCCGAGGTTGTGGAAATGCGGGTCCATCGCTGTGGGCTCTGACGCCAAACCGATGGTCAACTTCTCCGCGGTGGCGGCTCCTGCCCCAATAGCCAGAATGCCGGCGGCGACAGCCGTCGCAGCTGTGAGTTTCTTCATAAAAGACTCCCTGTTCATTTGGCGCTTGTTAGAACCGAATCTTTGCCCGGAGTTGCGCCACAGCGAAATGCTAGCTACCACAAAAATCATTGCCAATACTCAATTCTATGCGTTTTTGCATACACCAATCCGATCCGACGGATGGAGATTGGGTGACGGGTCCATAAGAATGGAAATGAAATGACTGAGCATCGACACCGCCTGCGCGAGTTTGAATCGCTACGCGCGCTGGTCACGACAGGTACGACCATCGGGGCGGCACGCAGACTGGGCGTGTCGCAATCTGCAGTCAGTCGCTCGCTGTCTCAGCTTGAAGCTCGGGTCGGGCGTTCTCTCTTTGTCCGGAAGTCGGGGCGCATAGAACCCACGCACGAGGCGCTCCGTCTGAACGCGAAACTCGACCCGATTTTCGAAACTCTTGCGCAGATCGAGGGTGCAGAATGGGCAGCTCCGGAAGATGAACCATTGCGCCTTATTGTTCCCCCGACCCTGGCGCATCATTTCGTCATCAAACGCGTCGCCAGCTTTCTAAAAACCAACCCAGGGCGGCGTCTGCAACTTGATATTCAAGCCACGGACGTCTTGGTCTCTGGCATTCTGGACCTGCGGTATGACTTGGGACTGACAAGCGGCATGATCCAAAGGTCCGGAGTGCATCTTGTTCCCTGGCGAACAAGTCAAGCCGTGTGCGCGATGCCAATCGGACATCCTCTCGCGGAGAAAAAGGCCGTTGCTCCGGAAGACCTCGAAGGTGTGAACCTAATCGAATTCCTAAGAAGATTGGGTACACGCGCGACGATGGAACAGATTTTCGCGCGCGCTGGTATCCACCCCCGACAGGTGGCCGAAACGGCAACGAATATGGCGGCGCTCGAACTCGTCCGGGAGGGGCTGGGCGTAGCAATCGTCAACCCGTTCCCGCTCCTAACCTCGGGAATGGAGGGGATCGAAGTTCGCCCCTTCGACGCACCGATCGCGTACAAGACGAGCTTCGTTCTCCCTTCCGGATTGCCGCCTTCGCAGCTCGCGCGTCAGTTCATGAGCTTTGTCAAAGTGACAACGCCTAAAGATCAGTACTCGGAGCCTGCCTAGTGCAGATCAGCTCGGGACCAGACAGTGTTTTCATCCATCGGATAGTTGGGCCTAGGCAGATGCTGAAATGGCCACCGATCGTGAACGGGGCTGGTCAGGCCGCCAGTATCGACCTCAAAGACTTGTTCCGAGGAAAACCACGGCGAAAACCCGGCCCGGAAATGGCCTCTGGATTTGACCACGACGGTGCGCGCCGCAGCTATGTCGAGCCCGAATGCATTGAAGAAGACGGGATCGGCTGTTTGTGTACGATCGGTGATTACCACCACCGTGATCCCGCCGATGCGCAGTGCCGCAGATGGACCCAAAATCAACCTGCGCCCAGCGGTCATGCCCTCTTCGCCCACCACCTCACCATTATGAAGCGAAACAACTTCGGCTTCCGCTTCAAAAGGGACGTCCCACTGTGCCCAAGGCGCACTCGCGTTTCGGGTGCGGTTAAAGTGCGCGACAAAGCGCCCGCCAACTCCGGTCGCATGGGCATCCCGAGCAAGCTCCGGGTCGCAAAAGGATCCGTAAAGACAGTCTTTAGCACCCGCACGATACAGCGCGGAGAGAAGCTCGGTCGTCCGGCCGCTACCACCCCCACCCGGGTTGTCGCCGGCATCGGAGAAGATGACTGGACGTCGGTCACCTGCTTTCGCAAGGGCCACAGCGTCCTCGAGCGATGTCAATTGCCGGACAAAATCCTCCCGCAAAGACCAGGCTTTGGTGGCCAGCTCGGAGGCGAGCGCTTCAGCAACTTTTTGATCGTCTCGCGCGGAAACCACGATGCTCAACCCATTGTCAGGGGTGTCGGAAAACAGAAAATTCCCGAAAACAGAGACATTCAGGATTTGGCTTCGATACTCAGCCTGCCGCCTCTGGCCAAAGTCGATCAAGCTCCCATAGGGGTGCTCGGCGCTCAAAAGCGTCACCGATGCCGGTACCAGGGGCAGTTTGATATGCGCCAACTTCGGGCGCTCGCCAGATGCCAGCGCACGGCGGATAGAAAAGGCGGCCTCCTCTCCGCGTTCAATCTGATCGACATGCGGGTTAGTGCGGTAGCCTACAATCAAATCGCAGGCATCGACCATTCGTTGAGAGATGTTTGCGTGCAGATCGAGCGTCGACACGATCAACACATCCGGACCCACGACATCGCGCACGCGTGCCATCAGCAAACCATCGGGGTCATGGTCGTGCTCGGCAACCATTGCACCGTGGTTGCAGATGTAGACGGCATCGAGCGACCCGCATGCGCGCAAGGTCGCTTCGCAAGTGCCAATCACCTCTTCAATGACGGCTTCCCGCACTGGCCCGGCGGGATGGCTGGCCGCCAACATACAGGGCACTGGCGTCCAATCCCCGGTGGCATCCATCGCGCGTACAAACGCCGCAAACTCGGTCGCGAGTTTTGGCGTCTCGGATCGAGCTTCACTCATCAACGCATCGCCAGTGAGCAACGTCAGCGATTGGAAGTCGTCAAGCTCGGCAGGCGGGGCGAAACGGTTGGATTCAAGAATAGCGCCGAGAAGGGCGACCCGGGGTTTTGTCATTTCATGGCCTTTGCGCAACGACATTCTGAGGGAGGAAACAGGAACAGATGAGCGAGATCAACATTCCGAATGAGTATGCTGTCGAACTTCCGACGCCGGATATCGAACCTTATGCAGACGGGAATACGGGGATCCCTTTCGTCTGGCGCTTTGACAGCGGCCAGCCGGGTCCGAATGTCATGGTCAGCGCCATCGTCCATGGAAATGAACCCTGTGGCGTGATCGCGCTCGAGTGGCTGTTTCAGAAAGGTATTAAGCCAATTGCTGGCACGTTGACGCTTGCTTTCATGAATGTGGAGGCCTACCGCGCCTTCGATCCGGCGGACCCATTCAAAACGCGTTGGCTTGACGAAGATATGAACCGGGTCTGGGGCGACGAGGTTCTAGACGGTGATCGAACCAGCATCGAGTTGCGGCGCGCCCGGGAAGTGCGTCCGATCCTAGAGGATATCGACTACCTCCTGGACATTCACAGCATGCAACACCTCGCCCCGCCTTTGATGATGTCGGGCCGGCACGCCAAGGCCAAGGAGCTTTCTGTAAAAATCGGCGTCCCGGAGCTGGTAGTGGGCGATGCCGGGCACGCCGCGGGCCGCCGCATGCGCGACTACGGCGCGTTTGACGAAGCGAGATCGGAAAAGACCGCTCTGTTGATCGAGTGCGGCCAGCACTGGGCGGCCGCTTCAGGCACGCTCGCTGTTGAGGCCATGGTGCGGTTTCTCACCGCGACCGGAACGATCTCTCGCGAACTTGCTGAGCCTTTGGGCAAGACGCCAGGCCAGCAGTGTTTCACTGTCGTTCAGGCCGTCACGATCGAGAGCGAGACCTTCACGTTCGAGAAACCCTTCACCGGAGGAGAAGTCATCGCAGACGCCGGAACCCTTGTTGGCCACGACGGTGATCGCCCCATCCGAACACCGGCCAAAGACACGATGCTGGTGATGCCGTCAAAACGCCTTTGGAGAGGCCAAACAGCGGTCAGGTTTGCCGTTCCTGATCGTCAAACCTGAAGTCGAATGCTGTGAACAACACCTTCGTGAAGCTATTAAGTTCTTAGTACCCGTGAGGGTCGCGCTACACGTTACTCACGTCCGCTTTCCGCTCGTAGGAGACATCTGACAAAGTCGGTTGGGCCAACGATCCGAACGTCCGCTTCAGGCAATCAAGCCTGATGGTTTGGAGGTTGCAGCGAAGGTCCGCGCTCCGCCCTTATGTACAACTACCTAACGACTAAGCGTTACCGGCTGACGCCCGTCGCAAAACGAAAGCGTTGGTGGGCACGTGAGCGGCTAGAGAAGCGCCGAGGTTTATTGAAGCGAAGTCTCAGCGAGAGAAAGAACCTAAACCGCGTGGTGGGGTTTTCGGGCGACGCTGTTTGCGTGTTGTCAGCTCACTGAACGGTTTGCCTATCGTACGATTCTTCCGCACTTGCAGCCCGGTAAAACTAGTCCATTCGCGGTGCGAGACTCCACAATCTGGTGTGTCCGTCCGGACGAAGAATGACCCCTTAGAGTGTGCTGTGGTTTGATTTTCGGGACATTTAGGTGACCGTTCTCACCAGTTTTGTCCCATTGCTTCGTCGTGCATTTCTCTTTCGCTCACAGTTTTGGTCGTTTTGCGACTACGACCTCAACGCACAACAACCAGCCAATCCGTTCACTCTAAACCATGCGCTTTTTCGTCGAGATATCGGCTATGAAGGGCCACACGGATCGTCGCCATTTCGGTGCCTCTATCCTCAAGGTCTTCGTGCTCAACCCTTTGAAGTTCGGAGATTGGTTTGCCAGCTTGTAGAGTCTATCGAAGTTCAAACTCTTAGTTGGGTCTCAAGGATTGTGTATCACGCGCTGGGCGTTAAACGCGATCCCACCGACCTCTGAATGGTCCTATCTCACTTTTCAGCTGTTTCGCGATGCCGAACCGAGTGTACCTCGCGGTCGTCCCCGATACCTGGCCTTGTGGCGCGTCATACTTGGCTCTTACCAGTTGCCCTTGAGGCTTCTCTTCGCCACGAAAGGGCTTGGCTGTATTCTCGACCCACTTGCCGTTCTTGTGCACCCAACTCCTCTCGCCCTTTCCCAAATACGCCGCGAGCCGCTCACCGGAACCATCGGGATCGAAATTTGCTGAGAGATGCCAAGTGCCGTACTCACCGCGGGTCACTTCACCTGTTGTTGCCTTCGTCACAGGCGCACGCACGGCCTTCTCGCCGAAGATCTCCCCAAACTTCTCGGCCAAAGCTGCGTGTCCAGCCGCCGGTGCATGCAATGCGACATGCCAGTGGTCCAAACCGTCACTACAGATCTCACGGCACCAGAGGTAAGCCAGTTGAATCCCGAACCTCTGGCGCAAGTGTCGCCGCAAGATCTCCAACACGAACTTGGGCCGCTCTTGAACCGGGCGTGACAGCAATTTGTCAGCGAAGTATTGCGCACCTGTCCACCGCACCGTCAGAAGCAGGGTGATCGGTGTTCCTAAGCGGTTTGCCGCATGTGCGGCCTCGATAAAGTAGGCCTGTGCCCCGATGGGAAGCGTTGCGCTCACCTTGGCCGTTGTCTCGCTCACTCGCTTCTTGGGGAGCGCTCGCGAGCCAACGGCCAAGCTGGCTAGGGGATCACCTTCACTGCTCGAAGAGACTGCAAAGGCGCCATACGTCAAAGGATCTGCGGGAGCTTTATAGGAGTCTGTCTCCAAATCCGTCGGAACTCGGTTTTCTTGTTCAAGTTCAGACATTTGCTCACAGCTCCCGCATTTCATTGATAAAAGCAACGATATCCGCGCGCCGGTATCGAACGGTGCGATACCCCAGACGCACCATCGCCGGACCGTCGCCCCGCCACGCGCATTTCTGAAGAAATGACCTGGTCAGGCCGAATTCCTTTTCGACCTGTGTCCTGCTGAGAAGCTCGTTGCCTGAAGGCAATGCAGGCGGGTCGGAAAATCTTCTGGAGAATTCTGAAAGAGGTCGTTCAGCCATGACGTAGGTCCTTCTTCTAATTCATGGCACCTAATAATGCGCAGATCGCTGTTGATGAGAACAGGAAGCTTTGGACAGAATTGAGCAAGCTCTGAAGCGTATTCTGTCCAAGAAAAGAACTTGACATGCCCAAAGCACTAATTGCCTCGCACCGGTGAGTGTAGGAGCTGAAGACTTGCGGCTTTGCGTTAGGTGATAAGGTGGAAGACAGGTGAAAGATGGCGGCCAACGCCGCTTTGCTAGAACCCACCTAAGTCAATGATTTCAGTGGTGAGCCGTGCAGGATTCGAACCTGCGACCCACTGATTAAAAGTCAGTTGCTCTACCAACTGAGCTAACGGCCCACTCTGGCGGCCCGTTTAGCCAGTGGTTTCAGAGGGGTCAAGGGGGACGGAGCAGAATCTTAAAGCGTTCTGGAATTTGCCGCAGAGGCGGCGTATATGCCGCCCATGCAAGACACCCCACTCACCGGATTGCCATTTTACAAGATGCACGGGCTTGGCAACGACTTCGTAGTTATCGACCGGCGTGCGCGGGTTTTCGATGTGCCTCAGGCGCTGGTGATAGCCCTCGCGGATCGGCATCGAGGGGTGGGATTCGACCAGCTTGCTGTGATCGACAATGGCCAGAACTGTGATGCCCGCCTGACGTTTTACAACGCGGATGGATCCACCTCCGCTGCGTGCGGAAACGCAACGCGGTGCATTGCACGAATGATCCTGGATGAAGCGGGCAAGCCGGAACTGAGGCTTGAAACGGAACGCGGGGTTCTTGCAGCAACCGACCTGAAGGATGGCACGACGGCCGTGAACATGGGGCCGCCACAGACGCTCTGGTCGGAGATTCCGCTGGCAACAGCAATGGACACGCTGCAGTTGCCGATTGAGGGCGGACCGGTCGGAACGGGAATGGGCAATCCTCACTGCACGTTCTTCGTGGCCGACGCGGAGGCTGTGCCGCTTGAAACCTTTGGTCCGCGATACGAAACGCACCCGTTGTTCCCGCAACGCACCAATGTGCAAGTGGCACAAGTTACCGGGCCGGACCATATCCGCATGCGGGTATGGGAACGTGGTGTTGGTGTGACACTTGCATCGGGTTCGTCGTCCTGCGCGGTTGCCGTCGCAGCCGCGCGCAGAGCGCTCACCGGTAGGAAGGTGACAGTCGATCTGGATGGCGGTACGATCGAAGTTGATTGGCGCGAAGATGGGGTCTGGATGTCCGGGCCGACCATGACGGTGTTCGAAGGCCACCTTACGCGCCAGTTTCTGGACTCGCTGAAATGACCGCCCCCCGCTTCACCACCTTGGGGTGTCGTCTGAATGCCTATGAATCCGAGGCCATGCGCGAGATGGCCGAAGCCGCCGGGCTTTCCGATGCTCTGGTCGTGAATACCTGCGCGGTGACCTCGGAGGCTGTCCGCAAGTCTCGTCAGGAAATTCGGCGCCTGAGGCGCGATCACCCGGATGCTCCGATCATCGTCACAGGCTGCGCCGCTCAGACAGAGCCCGAGACCTTTGCGAACATGCCGGAGGTTACGCGCGTCATCGGGAACGCGGAAAAGATGCGGCCCGAAACCTGGGCAGCTCTTGCACCAGATCTGATTGGTCAGACAGAGCGGATACAGGTTGATGACATCATGTCGGTGCGCGAAACGGCCGGTCATCTGATCGACGGGTTTGGACGGCACCGCGCCTATGTGCAGGTGCAAAATGGCTGCGATCATCGTTGCACCTTCTGCATCATTCCCTATGGCCGCGGGAATTCCCGTTCCGTGCCTGCCGGCGTCGTGGTGGATCAGATCAAGCGATTGATCGACAAGGGGTTCAACGAAGTTGTCCTGACGGGTGTTGACCTTACGTCTTGGGGCGCGGACCTGCCCGCCACTCCACGTCTGGGGGATCTGGTTATGCGAATCCTGCGCCTGGTTCCCGATCTGCCCAGACTGCGGATCAGTTCGATCGACAGTATCGAGGCGGATGAGAACCTCATGCGTGCGATCGCGACAGAGCCTCGCTTGATGCCCCATCTTCACCTGAGCCTTCAGGCCGGAGATGATCTGATCCTCAAGCGGATGAAACGGCGACATTTGCGGGACGATGCCATCGCGTTTTGCGAGGAAGCGCGGCGTTTGCGGCCCGAAATGACCTTTGGCGCAGATATCATAGCCGGGTTCCCGACAGAGACCGAAGCCATGTTCCGGAACTCTCTGAAGCTGGTGCATGAATGCGATCTGACCTGGCTTCACGTTTTTCCCTACAGCGCGCGCAAAGGCACGCCCGCGGCGCGTATGCCGGAGGTAGATGGCTCCGTGATCAAGAATCGCGCCGCACGGTTGCGTGACGCAGGGAAGGTGCAGGTTGCAAGGCATCTGGCCGCCCAGATCGGCCGTTCGCACAAGGTCCTGCTAGAGAAACCGCGCCTTGGGCGGACCGAACAATTCACCGAAGTTCAATTCAATGCGGATCAGCCGGAGGGGCAGATCGTTCAGGCCGTCATTCAGGGGCACGATGGCCGCCGTTTGGCGGCCTGACCTGTCTGGTTCTGCCGCGGACGGAAAATTCGCAGGCCATGCGTCGACTCGAAAAACCGACTCAGCTAAAAAGAACAAAATAGGAACTTTTTGCTGGGGTTTCATGTCTTCACCGCGACGCATCCTGTCGCTCTGGTTTCCACGCCTTGGGGCGGAGCGCTGTCTGCGCATGGCGCGGGTGCCGGTTTTGGCCCCTTTCGCGACCGTGGTGGAAGTCGGCAATCAACGGCTTCTGGGCGACATCTCGGTGGAGGCATCCGCAGCCGGTCTGCGCCCGGGTCAGCCTTTGCGTGATGCGCGTGCAATCTGTCCAGCGCTGCAAACCACCCCGTCCGACCCTGAAGGAGAGGCTGCGTTTCTGCGCTTGTTGCGGCGTTGGGCGGGTAAATTTTCCCCTTGGGTCAGTGAGGAACCTCCTGCCAGCCTGATTGTGGATCTGAGTGGCTGTGCGCACCTGTTTGGAGGGGAAGCTGCGTTGGTCGCACAGGTCGAAAGCGATTGCGCGGAACTTGGACTGTCTGTCCGTATTGGTCTTGCGGACACGGTTGGGGCGGCCTGGGCGCTGGCCCGGTATGCGGGGCAGGGGGCGGGGTCTTCCAGATCGGGCGATGCCATTGATCAGGAGGCGCGTGCAACACGGTCCAAAGCCGGGCGTCGACACTGGACCAAAGGCGGGGCCGCCCCTGTTGTCCGGGACGGGGTCTCCCAGGGTGCGCGCATTGCCGCTCTGGGGCACACACGTGCCGCGATCGGGGCATTGCCTGTCGTCGCGCTGCGTCTGGCGCCGGAGGCATGTGAAGCGTTGAGTCGTGTGGGCCTGCGCCGGATCGAGGATTTGTGGGGCATGCCACGTGCGGCTCTGGCGCGGCGGTTCGGGGTGGATGTGACACGGCGGCTGGATCAGGCGCTGGGTGTGGTACCCGAGCCGGTTTCGCCCGCGCGTCCACCCAATGTGTTCGCTCTCAGGATCAGTTTTCCGGACCCGATCGGATTACCTGAAGACATCGAAGCGGGGCTGGATCGGCTACTGCCCCGTTTGGGAGAGAAGTTACGCACCGCCGGGCGCGGTGCACGGCGGCTCCGCTGGGAGCTGTTGCGTGCAGACCAGACCCGTCAGGTCTTCGAACTGGGCCTCGCGCGCCCTTCTGACGATCCGGCGCGGATGCGTCCGCTTCTGCTTCAGAAACTATCCGCAGTGGCACCGGGATACGGAATCGATCTGATGCGGCTTGAAGCGGACCAGACCGAACCCTTGATGCCACGTGCCCACAAGGGGCATTTTGAGGCCGCAGATGAGGTCAGCGCGCGTATTGGGGCGCATACGGCGCTTGACGATCTGATTGGCACGCTTGGTGCGCGCGTGGGGTTGGAGGCGATCACGCGGTGGCACCCCGCCGAAAGTCACATTCCTGAAAAATCAGCCCTGACACTTGCGGCGGCGTGGTCCGGGGTGTCGGAGACACCATGGCCCTCTGTCAACGGGACGCGCCCGCTGACCTTGTATGTGCCGGAACCGGTTCATGCACCCGATACGCCGGCAGTGCCAATGCGGTTCAGGTGGCGCGGTCAGGACCACGAATTGCGCGGTGCAGCCGGGCCTGAACGCATCGCCCCCGAATGGTGGCTAGACGATCCCAACTGGCGCAGTGGCGTGCGCGACTACTGGCGCGCGGAAACGGTCAGCGGCAAGCGACTATGGCTGTTTTATGCACATGGCGGGCTGCGTATGTCTGGCTGGTTCTGTCAAGGCACCTTTGCCTGACGTCAGCTTGTACAGCGTTTTTCCGCCTCTTCCATCGCGGCTGTGAACCCCAGAAGGCTGAAGGTATCGCGTGTGGTTGTGCCACTGCGCTGGGAAACGCCGGTCACAACTGCCTGGGTTCCACGTTTCATGGCGGTGATGATTTTCGCGTCATCCGATGGCGAGGCGGGCCATGCCCAGTTGTCATCGGTGAAAAGCTCAAAATTCGACCCTGAAATCTCGACGGTCACGGTCGACCCTTCGCGGAACTCGTATCCGCCCGTGAACGACACTTCGCCGGATACGTCCGATCCGGGCCGGAACGCGACGAACATCAATACGTCGCCCCGGTTCACGGCTACTGGTCGCCCGTCCCGCGTGTTGACGGTTTCCTTGGGGCTCGACACGCTCCAGCACTCGGTCGGGCTGTCTTCGACGAATACGCTCCAGTCGGTCTTGGCCGCGACACGGTTGTCAGACGCTTCCTGTGCCCATACAACGCCGGATGACGCCACAAGCGTTGCCGCACAAATCCCTGCCACAAAACGGTTCATGATTCTACAGACTCCAGCTGCCCTGTCTTCGCCTCGGATATTTCGGTCGATACGGGCTGGTTCTCGGACCAGCATCCATGCCGACGAAGTGCTCGCGCATAAGAATAGCGACTCACACGAGACAGGCAAAGACCTCGCGGCACCGAAATCGGCAAAAGATTGCTTCGGATCGTCCGGGTTTCGAACACGCAAGGCCTTCTTTCGGGCCGATCGACCGCGTCTGCACCCGGAATAGTCGCCAAATCATTGCATCGGGGACACAGCATTGGGCATTGGCATTAAAGATTACTCAAACAAACCAACCTATTGATTGATCGAGCCGAGGTGCTGCCGCACGCTGGCATCAGTTGAAACCGCTCACGCCTCTTCAGAGAATGTCGATGAAACGCCTTTTGCTCGTCACCTGTCTGACCGCGTATTGCGCGACTGTCCCGTCTCAGGGGCAGGCGGTTGACCTGCGTTTGTCGCAGGTTCTCGAGTGGAAGGATCATATCGGCGAAGTGCTCAAGGACCTCGATGACAAACCCACGCCCCCGCAACGGCGGGAGCAAGACTGGAATGCCCCCCCCACATTGGGCCAGCAGCGCGCTCTGCCATGGCAATCGGACGAGGATGGCATGCTCCCCTGGGTCCGCATGGACGGGAACGGTGTCGGCGCGGGGCTGCTTCTGGAGTTCTGATCGCCCTTGCCTCAGGTGGACGAAGGCTGCTTGAAATCGGACCGCGCATATCCCTGCAAGTACAACAGCGCGCTGAGATCCCCGAAATTGATCCGCCGATCACACTCCGCAGCGACGACCGGTTTTGCGTGCAAGGCGACACCCGCTCCTGCCAGTTTCAGCATGCCCAGATCGTTGGCACCATCCCCGACAGCGAGAACATCCTCCGCCTTGAGCCCCAGACGCCCGGTGATGTCCTTGAGCGCCGCAACTTTGGCGTCGCGTCCAAGAATGGGGTCTGCAACCTGACCGGTGAGTTTGCCATTCGCGACGAGGAGAGTATTCGCGCGATTCTCGTCAAAACCCAATGTCTCTGCAACATGCGCGGTAAAGGCGGTGAAGCCCCCAGAAACCAGCGCGCAATAGGCCCCGTTCGATTTCATTGTCGCGAGCAACTCGGGACCGCCCGGCATCAGGTGGATACGGGTGTCCAGCACCGTTCCGATCACGGACGCGTCGAGGCCTTCTAACAGGCCGACTCGTTCGCGCAGCGCCCCTTCGAAGTCCAACTCCCCGTTCATTGCCCGTGCGGTAATGTCGGCCACCCGCGCGCCGACACCGGCTTCTTCAGCCAATTCGTCGATGCACTCCTGTTGGATCATCGTGGAATCCATATCCGCCAGCAGCATCTTCTTGCGTCGTCCATTCGAGGGCTGAACCACCATGTCAACGCCCATGCGCTGCAAGTCATCCCACACGTCCCACCGCGTTCCCGGCACGGACTGAACCGAAAACTCGGCGGCCTCATCCGGGGCTAGCCACACTGCGTCGCCACCACCCCAGGCGTTGCGCAGCGAGTCCACAAGCGCCGCATCCAGCTTTGGATCTGCGGGACTGGTCAAAAGGGTCACTGTGAACATTGGGCACTCCGGACTGGGGTTTCGGGCGCGTATACCATTTTGGTCTCCAAGTGCCAGACGTTAGGCCGCTGCCCTGTCCCGTTGCGCTTTCGCATGGTGCGTGGTGGTGCGTTTCCGATGTGAAACCGTGGCGATGGTTTTGCGGGTTCTGCGACAGAAAATCCGCGTTTTGCGGCTTGCCTCAGCAGTCCAAGCCCCGTACACGCGGCGGTGGGACACCCTTCCCCAACGAAGGGCAGATATCTGGAAGGATACCAGCAATGGCTATTCAAGCTCCGGTCACGCGGCCGGCAAACCCGCGTTTTTCGTCTGGCCCTTGCGCCAAACCCCCCACATGGTCCCTCGACGCGCTCAGTGACGCCGCCCTTGGCCGATCGCACCGTGCCGCCGTTGGCAAGAGCAAGCTGAAAGCTGCAATCGAGACCACGCGAGAGGTCCTCGGCGTGCCTGCCGATTACAAGATCGGGATCGTTCCTGCCTCTGACACCGGCGCGTACGAGATGGCGATGTGGAGCCTGTTGGGCGAGCGCCCGGTTGAGATGCTGGCATGGGAGAGCTTCGGATCAGGCTGGGTGACTGACGCGATCAAGCAGTTGAAGCTGGATGCAGAGGTCAAGTCCGCAGACTACGGGCAGATTGTTGATCTTGCCTCGGTGAATTTCGACAAGGATGTTTGTTTTACGTGGAACGGCACCACGTCCGGCGTGCGGGTTCCCAATGGTGACTTCAT
Source organism: Tropicimonas sp. S265A (assembly GCF_049800835.1). NCBI lineage: Bacteria > Pseudomonadati > Pseudomonadota > Alphaproteobacteria > Rhodobacterales > Roseobacteraceae > Tropicimonas > Tropicimonas sp. S265A. The sequence continues at coordinate 222,535 of NZ_JBNAFU010000005.1, read as the reverse complement.
TCCGTCGGATCGAGCGGGCCTGACCTTGTGTGACGCGACCTCGGCCGCGTTTGCAATGGATTTGCCTTGGGACAAGCTCGATGTCACGACCTTCTCTTGGCAGAAAGTTCTTGGCGGTGAAGCGGCCCACGGTATCCTGATCCTCAGCCCGCGCGCTGTAGCACGCCTTGAAAGCTATACGCCTGCGTGGCCGCTTCCAAAGATCTTCCGCCTCACCAAGGGGGGGAAACTGATCGACGGTATTTTCACCGGGGCGACGATCAACACGCCGTCCATGCTGTGTGTCGAAGATTACCTTTTTGCGTTGGATTGGGCGAAATCGGTTGGTGGTCTGAAGGGCCTGATCGCCCGCGCAGATGCCAACACAGCCGCCATCACGGCGTTTGTGGACGCGCACGATTGGATCGATTTTCTTGCTGAGGATCCTGCGACGCGGTCCAATACGTCCGTGTGCCTGAAGTTCACCGATGATCGGATCGTTGACGGTGCGGCTTTTGCCAAGGCAATCGCAAAGCGCCTTGAGGGCGAAGGGATTGCGCTGGATATCGGCGCATACCGTGACGCGCCCGCTGGTTTGCGCATCTGGTGCGGTGGCACGGTTGAGACCTCCGATGTCCAGGCAATGCTCCCGTGGCTGAACTGGGCCTTCGAGACCGAGATCGCAGCGCAACAAGCCGCGGCCTGACCCCTTCTCGCAGGCAGCACATCCGCTGCCTGCCCCCCCATTTTTTCTGTCAAAGGAGCCTGATCATGGCCCCCAAAGTTCTCGTCTCCGACAAGCTGTCGGAAACTGCTGTCCAGATTTTCCGTGACCGTGGCATCGAAGTTGATTTCGAACCCGGCCTCGGCAAGGACAAGGAAAAACTGGCCGAGGTGATCGGCAAGTATGACGGCCTCGCGATCCGGTCGGCCACCAAGGTGACCGACAAGCTTCTGGAACATGCCGACAACCTCAAAGTCGTCGGTCGCGCCGGAATTGGAACCGACAATGTCGACAAATCTGCGGCCTCCAAGAAGGGGGTGATCGTGATGAACACGCCCTTTGGCAACATGATCACGACCGCGGAACACGCGATTGCAATGATGTTTGCGGTTGCGCGTCAGATTCCCGAGGCGTCCGCGTCAACCCACGCGGGCAAATGGGAGAAGTCGAAATTCATGGGGGTCGAGTTGACCGCCAAGACGCTCGGCGTGATCGGTGCGGGCAATATCGGCGGTATCGTCTGCGACCGGGCCTTGGGATTGAAGATGAAGGTCGTCGCCTACGACCCGTTCCTGTCGCAGGAGCGTGCCGACAAACTGGGCGTCGAAAAGGTCGAACTGGAGGAATTGCTGAAGCGTGCAGATTTCATCACGCTTCACGTCCCGCTGACTGATCAGACCCGGAACATCCTGAGCCGCGACGCACTTGAAAAGACCAAAAAGGGCGTTCGGATCATCAACTGTGCCCGCGGTGGTCTGGTCGACGAAGAGGCGTTGGCGGATTTGCTGAAGTCGGGCCATGTCGCAGGCGCGGCCTTCGATGTGTTTTCCGAAGAACCGGCAACCGAAAACCCGTTGTTCAACTTGCCCAACGTGGTCTGCACACCGCATCTCGGTGCCGCTACGACTGAAGCGCAGGAAAACGTGGCGCTTCAGGTCGCGGAGCAGATGTCGAACTACCTGCTCAACGGGGCGGTTGAGAACGCGCTCAACATGCCGTCGGTGACTGCGGAAGAAGCGAAGATCATGGGGCCGTGGGTCAAACTCGCAGGCCATCTCGGAACGTTTGTTGGTCAACTCACCAACGAGGCCATTCAAAGCATCGAAATTCTGTATAACGGAACGGTTTCCAAGATGAACCTGGAGGCGCTGAACTGCGCGGCCATCGCCGGGATCATGCAGGCGACCAACCCGGATGTGAACATGGTATCTGCCCCGGTCATCGCGAAGGAACGCGGGATCGGCATATCGACGACATCTCAGGACAAATCAGGTGTGTTTGACGGCTACATCAAGCTGACGGTCAAAACGGCGGAGCGGACGCGGTCCATCGCCGGAACCGTCTTTTCGGATGGAAAACCGCGCTTCATTCAGATCAAGGGCATCAATATCGATGCCGAGATTGGTCAGCACATGCTCTATACGACCAACAAGGACGTGCCGGGTATCATCGGGACGTTGGGCAACACACTGGGTGAGAATGGTGTGAACATTGCCAACTTTACCTTGGGTCGAAGTGACACCGGCGAGGATGCGATCGCAATGCTCTACCTCGACGCCCCGCTTCCGACGCCTGTTCAGGAAGCGCTGAAGGCCACAGGTCTGTTTCAGCAGGTGCGGCCGTTGGAATTCAACGTCTGAACAAGCAGGCAGACTCTGTTTCAAGCCCCGGCAAATGCCGGGGCTTTTACTTTCGGGCCAGGGCCAACGCGTTTCGCAGTGTCTCAAGGTCGCCCACATGGTTGGCAAGGATCAGCAAGAGCCGCACGTTCAGCGCATGGCTGTCTGCCTCGCTCAAGCCGCGATGGGCGGCCAGCAGTTCCGTATAGAACGCGTCCGGATCCGATAGGTTGTTGGTCTGGTTCAACGGCATGTCACACCTGCCCAGAGGTCAGCAACAGCGTTCGCGATTTCATCCGCGTGCGCATCGACCCAGCGCGCGCCGATCACCTGATCGGGCCTGACGAGGTAAAAGGCACCGTCCTCTTCCCCCAGATATCGTTTCCGCAACGTCCGGGAAATTTCCGGCTGCAAAACGCGCACGCCGGACAGCGCTGGCGCGTCTCTTCCCAGAGCGAGAATGACCGGTTCACCGCCAAGCAATGACGTTAACCAGTCTAGCCCCAACGGTGCATCCGGTGCCACCGCACCCGGACGCGCACCGTCCGGCAACCTCGGGTCGTCGGGCGCCTCGAGCCGATATGTGCAGGGTTTGGACAGTCGTCCGGCATTGACCCAATGGCGCGCAAACTCTGCATGTCCGGCAAGAACCAGCACCTGGTCCCGAAAAAGGCGTTCGATCCCGTCGGCGGGCGTCATGAACTTGGTGGCGCGCGCGGAATTGGCGATATTCTCGTCCGCGCCCTGTACGCGTTCGGTATTGTAGGTGTCCAGCAAGGCTGCACTCCCATGCCCTTTGAGGATTGCCGCAAGCTTCCAACCAAGGTTGTCAACGTCCTGCATTCCGCCGTTTCCGCCACGCGCTCCGAATGGGCTGACAACATGCGCACTGTCACCGACAAAAATCACCCGATCATGGACAAAACTCGCCAAGCGTCTGCACTGAAAGGAATAAACACTTACCCAATCGAGGCGAAAATTTGAGTGACCGACCACTTTAATGATCCGCGGGATGACGACTTCGGGTTTCATCTCGTGATCCGGGTTTGCATGCCAGCCAAGCTGCAAGTCGATCCGATAAATGTTGTCGGGCTGCTTGTGGAGCAAAGCTGACTGACCTTCGTGAAACTTCGGTTCGAACCAGAAGTGACGCTCAGGCGGAAAATCCGCATCCATTTCAATGTCCGCGATCAGAAACCTTTCCTCGAAGAACTCGCCTTCGAATTCCAACCCCAGCATGCCCCGCACCGGGGAGCGGGCCCCGTCACAGGCCAGAACGTAGTCCGCCTCCAAGGCATATGCGCCGTCAGGCGTCTCAATATCGAGAATGACGCCGTTCGTGCTGTTGTCGACGTTTGTCACCTTGTTGCTGAACCGCAGGTCAATCAGGGCGCTTCGCTGTGCCCGCTCGATCAGGAACTGCTCAACGTAGTATTGCTGCAGGTTGATGAAGGCCGGCATCTTGTGGCCGTCCTCCGGCAGAAGGTCGTATGAGAATACCTCCTTGTCCCGGTGAAACGTTCGCCCAACCTGCCAGGTCACGCCTTTGGCCAGGGCGCGGTCTGCAATTCCAAGTCTCTCAAAAATCTCAAGGCTACGTTTCGACCAGCAGATTGCGCGGCTCCCGACAGAGACCACATTGTTATCATCCAGAATGACCGATGGCTGGTCGTGATTGGCCAGTTCGATCGCCATCGCGAGACCGATCGGACCTGCCCCGACGATCACAACCGGCTTGCGCGGCTCCGGATTTGCCAAACCCGGGGGAGGGATGAAGTCATATGGCTTGTATTCAAAGGTCATCGCGATCCTCGCTTGGTCTGGACAAGCGCAAAACGGCCCACAGCGCTGTGCCGCCGAAAAACGCACTTGAGATCAAGACAACCTCTACCCACGCAATTCCTCCGAACCCGCGTGTTGCAAGCGCAAACCCCATCAGCCCCAAACCAATCAGGCTGAAGACAAGGCGGAACCAAATCTCTCCGCGGGTTGGTTCGAATTTGCGTGCCATGTCCTAACCCTGCAAGGCGGCCCACATCTCCTTGTCGCGGGCGGCTGTCCAGATACGGGGTGTTTCGATGCCGCGCGCCTCGTCGTAGGCGCGGCTTACGTTGAAGGGCAGGCAATGTTCGTAGATGGCGAAGTCCGAGAACTTCGGGTCGCATTCAGCCCGCACCGCTTTCCACGCGTCTTTCAAGCTACCGCCGCGCGCGGCCACACGCTCCGCCGGGCGGTACGTGCTGTCAACGAAGTCGCGCGTGGAGTCTATGGCCGAGGCAACCATGTCGGGACCGATCAGGGCGTCGCCTCGTCCTGGGGCAATGGCTTGTGGTTCGAACGCAGCGATATTGTCCAGTGTCTGACCCCACTCGGCCAAGTGACCATCGCCGCAGTAGCAGGCCGAGTGATACTCTACGATATCGCCGGTGAACATTACTTCCGCGTCGGGCACCCAGATCACTGCATCCCCGGCGGTGTGCGCGCGTCCCAGATGCATGATATCCACACGCCTATTGCCAAGGTAGACCGTCATACGATCCGAAAACGTGGTTGTCGGCCAGGTCAGCCCCGGAATGCTTTCATGACCTTGAAACAGTCGCGGGAATCGGTCGAACTCGCTGTCCCAGTCTTCCTGCCCGCGCTCCGCTACCATGGCGCGGGCTGTGTCGGACATGATGATCTGGTCTGCGCCATAGGCCGAGGCTCCAAGAACCCGCACTGCATGATAGTGGGTCAGCACCAGATGGGTGATCGGTTTGGAGGTGACCTTGCGGATCTCGGAGATCACCTTTTCAGCCAGTTGTGGTGTTGCCTGTGCCTCGATCACCATGACGCTGTCGTCGCCGATAATCACGCCGGAGTTCGGGTCGCCTTCGGCCGTAAATGCCCAAAGCCCATCGCCTATTTCGGTGAAGCGCGTTTCCTTATCGGCCATGTCACCGGCTGATGCGAAAGCCGTGGTCATGTCATGTCCTCCCTCTGGGGCGGTGCCCTGTGCGATATCTTCGGATCGGCTGCATGCAGATCATTTCGGCCCCGGTGAGCCATCGAATTTTTTCTCGAGGTCAGCCCAACACTCCACATAGTCGGCCTGCAAGGGGGCCTCCTTGGCAGCAAACGGCGTCAGGTGTTGCGGGAAGCGTGTTTCGAACATGAAGGACATGGTGTTGTCGAGTTTCTGCGGGGCAAGATCTTCGTTCGACGCGCCTTCGAACGCCTCGCGGTCCGGGCCGTGGGGCAACATCATGTTGTGCAGGCTCATTCCACCCGGGACAAAGCCCTGCGGTTTGGCATCATATTGCCCGTAGATGTTTCCCATCAGCTCGGACATGATGTTGCGGTGATACCAGGGTGGGCGGAACGTATCCTCTGCGACCATCCATCTTTCCCGAAACAGCACGAAATCAATGTTCGCGGTGCCTTCAACGCCAGACGGGGCAGTCAGAACGGTGAAAATCGACGGATCGGGATGGTCGAAAAGAACCGCGCCAACCGGACAATAGTCGTTAAGGTCATACTTGCAGGGCGCGTAATTGCCGTGCCACGCCACGACATCCAGCGGGCTTTGCCCGATCTGGGAAACGTAGAACTGCCCACCCCACTTGACCGTTATCGTGGAAGGGACCTCGCGATCCTCGAAGGCAGCAACGGGGGTCTTGAAGTCGCGTCGGTTCGCCATGCAGTTCGCGCCGATCGGACCACGGCCCGGAAGGGCGAACTTCTGGCCGTAGTTTTCGCAAACAAAGCCACGCGCTGGGCCATCCACTACCTCCACACGGTAGGTCAGGCCGCGTGGAAGGATCGCAACTTCGCCCGGCGTGAGGTCGATAATTCCAAGCTCGGTCAGAAATCGCAGGCGACCTTGCTGTGGAACAACCAGCAACTCGCTATCGGCTGAATAGAAATAGGCGTCCTCCATCGACCGTGTGACCAGATATACATGGGCCGCCATGCCGGTTTGCGTGTGAACGTCTCCCGCAGTGGTCATGGTGCGCATCCCGGTCAGCCAGGTCAGCGGCGTGTCTGTCCGGGGGATCGGGTCCCAACGAAATTGCCCGAGGCTGATCAAATCCGGATCGATCAGCGGTGCACTTTTCCAGTAAGGCAGATCAACGCGGGCAAACCGGTTTGCATGCTTCACAGAGGGCCGGATGCGATAACACCATGTCCTTTCGTTTTGGTGGCTGGGTGCGGTGAACGCTGTCCCCGACAACTGTTCGCCGTACAGGCCGTAGTTGCATTTCTGCGGACTGTTGCGACCCTGTGGCAGGGCATTTGGCAGCGCTTCGGTCTCGAAGTCATTCCCGAAACCGGGCATGTACCCCGGATGTGACGCCAACGATCGCGGATCTTGCGTCATGTGCGGTACTGGCGCTGATCGGTTCACGTTGTCTCCTCCCAAAGACACAAGCCGTTGCACTTGCAACGAGTTGGCCAAAGGATCGCATAAAACGGAAAGATTCTCCAACCCGCCAAGCGATGTCGCCTCAGTCGGACCGCATCGTTTCGCCCGGGTTCAACTGGGGCGCCAGCGTCAGCGTTTCGGATGCCTGAGACCCTTCGTAGCGTGCCATGATCAGTTTTGCAGCTTCGCGCCCGATTTCCTTGCGGCAACTGTCGATGGTCGCAAGCTGCGTGGGCAGGCCTTGCAGCAACTCGACGCCGTTGAAGCCCGCCATCCCGAACGCGTCGGGGATATCGAGGCCGCGCTCCTGCGCCAGCAACAGGCCACCCGCACCTATCAGGTCGTTCGAGTAATATAGAAAGTCGAGGTCAGGGGTGCGATCGAGCATCGCTGCTGTGAGCTCACGGCCCTTTGCCAGGGCCGACCCGCCCTCGTAAAACTCCCAATCGGCAAGCTCCACGCCACCTTTGGCCAACCCCTCTACAAAGCCCTCGTACCGTTTGCGGGCCCGGTGATCGAGCGCCATCTTGGTGCCCATGAACCCGATCCGTTTATACCCTGCGGCAAGAATCGCTTCGGCCATCTCACGTCCTGCGCGCCGGTGCGAAATTCCAACGCAGCAGTCGATGGGGTTGCCGTCCGTGTCCATGATCTCGACCACCGGAATGCCGGAGTTGCGCAGCATCGCACGGGACGCCTCGCTGTGTTCCAGCCCGGCGATAATAATGCCAGACGGACGCCATGACAGCATCTCGTAAAGAACCTTCTCTTCCTTTTCGGGCAGATAGTCGGTGATGCCCACAACGGGTTGCAGGTCGGTTTCTTCCAATTGGGCATTGATGCCGCCCATCACCTCGGGAAACACCATGTTCGACATTGATGGAATGATCACGGCGACAAGGTTCACGCGGTTGGACGCCAAGGCGCCTGCGATCTTGTTTGGAACGTACCCGAGTGCCCGGGCGGCTTCCTTGACCTTTTCGCGCGTGGCCTCCGAGACGTCTCCGCGATTACGGAGCACCCGGCTGACCGTCATCTCGCTGACGCCCGAGGCTTCGGAAACATCGCGCAGCGTCAAGCCACGTTGCGCCGGCGGGTCGGAAATCTCGGACATGAATACTCCTGCGCGTCACACCATGTTTCGGGCCCAACCATGACCGGCCCCGTGTTTCCGGTATGCTACGTTAGCGCTCGCGCAAAGCGCAAGAGCGCCGGCGTCGCGGTGACCTGTCAGGATTTCATGCGCTCGCGCAATGCGGCGAGCTTGTTGGTCAGGTGATCGCTCAGGATTTGCCCCAACCGGGGACCATCCCGTGCCTCAAGGGCAGTTATGATCTCCTCATGCTCGGCCACGGCCTGGCTCCAGCGCTCGTCGGAGATGTTCGCGAGAAAACGCGCCCGCTTCGCGCGCGAGGCCAGAACCCTGTGATGCTGGGTCAGGACCGGGTTTCCTGCCGCGCGCAGAATGCCGTCATGAATGTCCTGATTGGCCTTGAAATAGGGTTGACGGTCCCGTGCCGTGAAATGGCGGACCATGTCATCGTGACGTTCGCGGACAAAGGCGATCTCCGTCTCGGTCCCGTGCGCGCAGGCGAGTTCTCCACCAAGACGTTCCAACGCAGCCAAAACCGGGAAGGTCTCTTCCAGTTCTTCCATTGTGACCGTTGACACCCAAGCGCCACGGTTCGGTTCCAGAACAGCAAGACCTTCGTTCGCCAGAACCTTGAGCGCTTCGCGCATCGGCGTGCGCGAAACACCGAAATTTTCGCACAACTCTTTCTCGGGAATCTTGGTTCCGGGTTCGAGTTCGCCTTCGATGATCAATTCGCGTACCCGGTCAACGAGTTCTTCGTGCAGCGAAGGGCGGGCAATGGGTTTTGACAGGTTCATGTCAGGTGTCCTTCCCGTCCAGTGCCATTTCCAGCACACGCACGACGTGGATTGCCTCGCGCGATGTGCCATCTTTGATTTGATGGCGACAGGAGGTGCCATCGGCCACGACGAGCGCATTTTCCGGCGCTTTTCGGATCGCGGGCAAAAGGTCGAGTTCCGCCATCTTCAGCGACGTGTCTACCGTATCTTTGCCATATCCAAAAGCCCCGGCCATTCCGCAGCAACTGGTTTCCACCATCTCGACCTCAGCGCCCGGGATCATGCCGAGCGCTTTCTGCACCGATCCCATGACGTTATGCGCCTTCTGATGGCAGTGGCCGTGCAGCACGATCGGCCGACCCAGATCCGACAGGGCAGGCGGGTTTTCGAGCGTCACGAAGTACTCCTCGAACATCTTGGCATGCTCTGCGACCAGTTGGGCATCCGCGCCCGGTACCAGAGCGGGAATCTCGTCGCGCAGGGTCAAAAGCGAGGAGGGCTCCAACCCGACAATGGGTACACCTCTGGCGGCATAGGGCGTGAGCGCCGCCAAAAGGCGCTCGGCCTCTGCACGGGCATCGTCGACAAGCCCGACAGCCAGCAAGGTCCGCCCGCATTCCAGATTGCCTTTGCCGTCCACAGGGGTTGCCACGCGGACCTTCAACCTCGCAGCCTTCAGAACCCGACCCGCAGCCCGCAGGTTCTCGGGCTCGAAATACCGATTGAAGATGTCGGCAAACAAGATGACATCCGGATCGTCATCGGCGAACTCGGTATCCTTGAACGGGCGCGCAGACCATTCCGGTAGCTTTCGGTTGGCGGCAAAGCCTGTCAGCCCTTCGGTCAGTTTCGCGGCCCCAGGCACCCAGTTCCGCATGTTGGCGAGCCACGGCATCTTGGACACCAAGGGCGCATAGCGCGGCATGTAGCCGACCAGCTTGTCATGCAGGCTCAAGCCGTTCTTTTCGGCCCGCGCGGCCAGAACCTCGATCTTCATACGGGCCATGTCCACGCCGGTCGGACATTCCCGCTTGCATCCTTTGCACGACACGCAAAGCTTCATCGTTTCGGCCATTTCGTCGGAGGCAAGCGCGTCCGGCCCAAGCTGCCCGGTGATCGCAAGACGCAGGGAGTTCGCCCGCCCACGCACCACATCGCGTTCATTGCGCGTCACGCGGAACGATGGGCACATCACACCGCCCTTCAGCTTCCGGCACGCGCCATTGTTGTTGCACATCTCGATGGCGCCCTGAAAGCCGCCGCCCTTGCCGGGCCAGTCGGACCAGTCGAGCTTCGTGTCGATGTCTTTGGCTTCGTAGTCGGGGCCATAGCGAAACAACCGCCGGTCATCCATTTTGGGCGGCTGAACGATCTTGTTGGGGTTGAATACGCGGTTTGGATCGAAGCGGTCCTTCACCTCGTTGAAAGAGGCCACCATCTGCGGGCCGAACATCTTTTCGTGGAACTCGGACCGGACGATCCCGTCGCCATGCTCGCCAGAGTGGGAGCCTTTGTACTTGGCGACCAGATCGAAGCACTCCTCCGCGATCGCGCGCATCGTCTTGACGTCCTGATCCAGCTTCATATTCAGGACGGGGCGCACATGCAGACATCCGACAGATGCGTGGGCATACCACGTGCCCTTTGTCCCGTACTTTTCAAAGATGTCTGTCAGGCCTGAGGTATATTCCGCAAGGTCGGGCAATTCGACGGCGCAGTCTTCTACGAAACTGACGGGTTTGCCCTCCTGTTTCATGGACATCATGATGTTGAGGCCGGACTTGCGCACCTCCCCGATGTCCGCTTGCAGTGTTTGGTCCGTGACAGCCACGGCGCCGCCCCAGGCATCGCCGGATCCGGTGAACGAAAAGCCGATATCACCCATCGCCTCGTCCAACTCGCGCAACTTGGCCGCGTTGGCGGCATCGGACCCTTCGTCGAACTCCACAAGTAACAGCGCTGCCGGATCGCCCTGAACGAACGCCTCGATCGTCTTGCGGAACATGGGAATATTCCGAGCCAGCGCGATCATCGTATCATCCACCAGTTCGACAGCGGCGGGTTTGAGCTTCACCAGATGTTGCGAGGCATCCATCGCCTTGTAGAAGGTCGGAAAATGACACACACCCATGACTTTTGTGCCCTGGATCGGTGAGAGCTTCAGTTCAATCGCCGTGAAATAGGACAACGTGCCTTCGGAGCCGACGAGCAGGTGCGCCATATTGTTGGTCGAATGGTCCGGCGTCAGCGCGTCGATGTTGTATCCTCCCACACGGCGAATGATGTTGGGGAATCGCGCGGCAATCTCTGCCTGTTCCCGTGCGCCAAGTGCCAGCATCTCGGTGATCAGCGCGGCGGTCGAATCGTTCGCTGGCGCGGCGTTCCGGTCCGTGGGGCCAAACCTCGCCTTGGTGCCGTCCGCCAGAATGGCCTCGATCGACAGCACGTTGTCTCGCATTGTTCCGTAGCGCAGGGATCGTCCCCCGCAAGAGTTGTTTCCGGCCATACCGCCAATCGTTGCACGCGACGCGGTGGAGACATCGACCGGAAACCAGAGGCCATGGGGTTTGAGGGCGCGGTTCAACTCGTCCAGGACAATGCCGGGCTGCACGACACAGCGTCTGTTTTCGACATCGAGTTCGAGGATCTGGTTGAAATACTTCGAGTTATCAATGACCAGCGAGTTGTTGACTGTCTGTCCGCATTGCGATGTGCCCCCACCGCGCGGCAGGACCGAAGCCCCGATTTCCCGGGCCGCTCCGATGGCGGTTTCGATATCCGCAAGGGTTTTTGGAACAACCACACCGCTGGGTGTCATCTGATAGATCGACGCGTCTGTGGCATACCGTCCGCGCGAGAACGCGTCGAACATGAGCTCGCCTTCGATGTGTCCGCGTAGTCTGTCGGCCAGCGGTGACGCTTCCATGAGACCCATTGAACCCTCCCCGAACTTTTTGGTTGACTGAATTATGAATTCATAATTTTGTATTAGCAACGACAAAAGAAACGTGTGCCATGTGGCGCTGGTTTGAAGCCGGTACGCCCATGGCAGCACGTAGACCAACGGAGGAGTTGTCCAAGATGCGGAAAGCCGGACGCCATTTCTTGCAGATCCCGGGACCGAGTGCCGTGCCGGATCGCATCTTGCGCGCGATCAGTATGCAAACGATTGACCATCGCGGCCCGGATTTTGCCGCTGTAGGTCAAAAGGCGTTGGAAGGGATGAAGTCGATCTTCAAGACCGACCAGAACGTATTCATCTTTCCGTCGTCCGGCACTGGCGCATGGGAAGCGGCCTTGGTGAACACCATGTCGCCGGGCGACAAGGTGCTGATGTATGAAACCGGGCATTTCGCGACCCTCTGGCAGAAAATGGCCAAGAAAATCGGCTTGAACCCCGAGTTCATCGAGGGCGATTGGCGCGGTGGTGCGGATCCGCAGGCGATTGAAGACCACCTGCGCGCTGACACCGGGCACGAGATCAAGGCCGTCTGCGTTGTGCACAACGAAACGTCTACCGGATCGGTGTCGCCGATTGCCGAGGTGCGCAAGGCGATTGATGCCGCGGGCCACCCCGCGTTGCTGATGGTGGACTCCATCTCCGGACTGGCGTCGGTCGACTTTCGCTTCGACGAATGGGGCGTCGACGTGTGCGTCTCCGGTTCGCAAAAAGGTTTGATGTTGCCGCCGGGGCTTAGCTTCAATGCGGCCAGCGACCGCGCACTCGAAGTGTCAAAAACCGCCACGATGCAGCGGTCCTATTGGGACTGGCAGGACATGCTGGGCCCAAACAAGACCGGCTACTTTCCGTATACCCCTGGGACGAACCTGCTCTATGGACTGAATGAAGCGATCGATATGCTGCATGAGGAAGGGCTGGACAACGTCTTTGAGCGTCACCAACGACACGGCCGAGCGGCGCGTGCCGCGGTTCGCGCCTGGGGGCTTGAGGTGCTGTGTGCGCAGCAGGGGCAGGAAAGCGGTGTCCTGACGGCAGTGATGATGCCCGAGGGCCATTCTGCGGATAGCTTCCGGGCAAAAACGCTCGAGGCATACGACATATCGCTTGGCAACGGCCTCAGCAAAGTGGCGGACAAGGTATTCCGCATTGGACATCTTGGCGATTTCAATGACCTTATGCTCGTGGCAACGCTGTCGGGGGTGGAAATGGGACTGGCCAAAGCAAATGTTCCCCACGAAGAAGGGGGCGTCATGGCCGCAATGGCACATCTCAAGACAGCGGAGGCACCACGCCTCGCGGCCGAATAAAACTCAAATATATCGGAAGAAATCAGGGAGGATTAACCGATGAAACTCAAAACCATGCTGCTCGGTGCGACTGTCGCCGCAACACTGCCCGTCTCGGCCATGGCCGCAGACCTGACCCTGCGTTTTGGCCACGTAGGGGCGCCCGGATCATTGTTCGAAGCCTCGGTGAATGCGTTTGCCCAGTGCGCAAATGACAAGCTTGGCGACGCAGCCGAGGTGCAGACCTTTGGCGCCAGCCAGCTCGGCAACGACCGCGAAATGCTCCAAAAGCTCAAGCTTGGGCAGGTGCACATGTCCCTGCCATCGTCGGTGATGTCGTCCGTCGCGCCCGAGTTCGGGATCTTCGAGATGCCCTACATCATTCGCGATCGCGAGCACATGAAGCGCGTGCAAGCTGCACTGGGTGACACGTTCCAGGAAGCTGCTCTGAGCCAAGGATACCGGATCATCGGCTATATGGAGAATGGCTTCCGCCACATCACGAACAATGTACGCCCGATCAACTCTCCCGAAGATCTGGCCGGCGTGAAACTGCGCACGCCCAACGGTGAGTGGCGCGTGAAAATGTTCCAGCAGTATGGGGCAAACCCGACACCGATGTCCTTCTCGGAGGTCTTCACCGCCTTGCAGACAAAGGTCATTGACGGGCAGGAAAACCCCTACGCCCAGATTGCGTCTGCAAAGTTCCAGGAAGTGCAGAGCTATCTGTCGATCACGGGCCATGTTTACACACCCGCCTATGTTCTGGTTGCTGAAAACCAGTGGCAGAAATGGCCGGAAGATGTTCGCGCGGCGCTTGAAGCTTGCGGGACTGAAACACAGGACACGGTGTATGAAATCGCGGCGAACCTGGAGACGGAACTGCTTGACGTGATCAAGGCTGCCGGCGTCGAGGTGAATGAAGCCGACAAGGTCGCATTCGTCGCTGCATCTGCACCGATCTACGAAGAATTTGCCTCCTCTGTCGAGGGCGCAAGCGAGATGATCGAGACGGTCCAGTCGCTGGCTGACGGGTCCTGATTTTCTTTTCGGAGGGCCACCGCCCAGGCGGGCGGCTCTCCGAATTCCTTCCAAACACCGATCTTGTCCAGGCGCCGCAAGGTGCCCGGATCCCTTTTGCCCTCTGGCAAGGAAGACCCCATGTTTGCCACAGTCCGTACGGTCCTAGAGACCCTCTTGGAATGGTTTGTCATCTTCCTGATGGTGTTCCTGACCGTCATTGTCATCGTCGCCGTACTCTGGCGCATCTCGGGGTCCAGCTTCAGCTGGTACGACGAGGTGGCCGCCATCCTTCTGGCGTGGATCACCTATTATGGAGCGGCGCTTGCCGCACTCCGTCGCCGCCATATCGGGTTTGACAGTGTGCTGCTGTCGATCCCGATGCCAGCGCGCATGTGGGCCGTGGCCTTCGCCGAGGCCGTCACGGCCGGCTTCTTCATCCTGCTCGCATGGTCTGGTTTCACCGTGCTTCAGGTCATGTCTGGGATGAACTTGATCTCTCTGACCTGGGTGCCTGTGACGTTTACCCAGTCAGTCATCCCGATCGGCGCGGTTCTGTTCCTGATCTGCCAGGCGCTCAGCCTGCCCGAATACTGGGCCAAGACAGCTTCCGGCATCTCGCTCGAACACGCCGAGATCGAGGAAGAGGTCGAGCACGAAATGAAGAAAGCGGGGAACGCCTGATGCTTATGTTCGGTATTTTCGTGGCGATGGTGGCAATGATCTGCCTCAACATCCCTATCGCCGTGGCGCTCGCCGTGTCCGCTATCTTCGGACTGATCGTGATGGAAGGGACAGGCGCGCTCGTGACCGTTGCCCTCGATATGTACAACGGCTCCACGAAGTTTTCATTGATCGCGATCCCGATGTTCGTGCTGGCCGGGGCGATCATGAACGCGGGCGGCATCACCGACCGCCTGATCAACTTCGTCTCCGCCATCATCGGCTTTGTCCGGGGCGGTCTTGCGATGGTGAATATCGGCGTGTCGCTGTTCTTTGCCGAGATCTCGGGGTCGGCTGTTGCAGATGTGGCGGCGATGGGGTCGGTCCTGATCCCGCAGATGAAGAAACGCGGCTACTCGGGCGCGCTGTCTGCGGCGGTGACGTCGTCCTCGGCGTCACTTGCCATCATCATCCCGCCGTCGATCCCGATGATCCTCTACGCGACGTCCGCGAACGTTTCGGTCGAGCAGCTTTTTGTCGCTGGTATCGTGCCGGGTCTGATGGGGGCATTCGGCCTGATGCTTGTCGCCCATATCTTCGCACGCCGCTATAACCTGCCAACGGAAGAAGCGTTCAACGTCAAGCGTCTGCGCGAGACGTTCGTCGACGCGCTGCCTGCATTCACCCTGCCGGTGATCATCCTGGGCGGTATCTTTGGTGGCTTCGTCACTGCGACCGAGGCTGCAGGTCTGGCGGTCCTTGCCGCCATCGCGGTCAGCCTGATCTACCGCCAGGTCGACATGAAACATCTCAAGAATGCGATGCTTGACGGTGGTATGCAGACAGCGGTTGTCATGGTTCTGGTCGCGGCGTCGGTCGTCATGGGCGGCTTCCTGACCCGGGCGCAGATGCCCCAGCAGATTGCCGAGGGCATCCTGAACATTACCGACAACAAGTGGATCATCCTGTTGATCCTGAACTTCTTTTTCCTTGTGATCGGGTTCTTCCTGCACTCTGCGGCTGCCATCATCCTTGTTGTGCCCATCGTGATCCCTCTGATCATCGCGGCGGATATCAACCCGATTCACTTCGGGCTGGTGGTTACGCTGAACCTCGCTATCGGCCAGCAGACGCCACCGGTGGCCAGCGTTCTGATCACCGCCTGTGCGGTGGCGAGGGCCAACATCTGGGAAGTATCCAAGGTCAACATCTGGTTCATTCTGGTGCTGCTTACGGTACTCCTGATGTGTACTTACATTCCGTCGATCCCGCTCTTCCTCGTGGAGTATTTCTACGGTGGCAACTGAACTGTTATGCACTGAGAAGGACGGCACCCTCTGGGTGTCGTTCAATCGGCCCGAGGCGCGCAATGCCCTGACTTTCGCAATGTACGAAGGTTTGGCACAGATGTGCGCAACGGCCCATGAGCGGCCCGGGATCAAGGCTGTAGTCATAACCGGCGAGGGTGGCAAAGCCTTCGCTGCCGGAACGGATATGACACAGTTCCGCGCATTTGAGACCACCCAGGATGCGTTGCAGTACGAGGCGCGTATAGAAACCGTACTGACCGCGATCGAGCAGTGTAAGCTTCCCACCATTGCGGCAATTCACGGGGCGTGTACGGGTGGTGGTGCCTCCATCGCCGCCGTTTGCGATTTGCGGATCGCGTCCGAACGGCTCAAGTTCGGCTTCCCGATCGCGCGCACCTTGGGCAACTGCCTCGCCGCTGGCAACCTTGCGCGGCTGTCGGACTTGATGGGAGCAGGCCGCGTGCGAGAGATGATCTTCACCGCGCGGCTCGTCCTCGCGGAAGAGGCGCACGCCATCGGTCTGGTTTCCGAGGTTCTGCCGGACGAAAATGCGCTTCTGACGCGGGCCTCGGAGCTTGCCGCACAGGTCGGTGCCATGGCCCCGCTGACCTTGCGCGCCACCAAGGAAGCCCTGCGCCGCAACCGTGCCGCAACAACGGTCGAAGATGCCGACCTGATCGAGATGACTTACATGAGCGCCGACTTCCGCGAAGGGATGGAGGCGTTCCTGGGCAAACGTCCGCCGGTTTGGACAGGTACCTGACATGCCCGGACCCCTGAGCGGCATGAAGGTGATCGAACTGGCCCACATCATGGCGGGGCCGGTCTGCGGATTGATGTTGGCCGATATGGGGGCTGAGGTCATCAAGGTCGAGAAACCCGACGGCGATGACAGCCGCCGGTTCCTGCCGCCGGATGTGAACGGTGAAAGCGCGGCCTACATGATGATGAACCGCGGCAAGCGCGGCATCGCGCTGAACCTCAAGGATCCCGAGGCCGTAGAGGTTCTGCACAAGCTGCTCGCTGACGCGGACGTTGTGATCGAGAATTACCGCATGGGAACGATGGAGCGGCTGGGCCTCGGCTACGAGACGCTGCACGCAGAGAACCCGAAGCTGATCTATTGCGAAATCTCCGGCTTCGGTCGCACAGGGCCTTATGCGCACCGCGGAGGCTTCGACCTGATTGCCCAAGGCATGTCGGGGTTGATGTCGATCACGGGCGAGGGGCCGGGCCGCCCGCCTGTCAAACCCGGCGCGCCGATCTCGGACATCACCTCCGGCATCATCGCGGCAATGGGCGTCGCATCTGCCTATGCGCATGCGCTCCAGACGGGGCAGGGGCAGCGGGTTGATACGTCATTGTTCGAGGCCGCAATCACACAGACCTACTGGCAATCCGCCATTGCCTTTGCCACGGGCGTCGCACCCGGTCCCGAAGGCTCCGCGCACCCGATCAACGCACCGTATCAGGCGTTCCGAACAGCGGATGGCTACATCAATATCGGTGCCGCAAACCAGAAGAACTGGGAACGCCTTATCCAGATACTCGATGCCCCGGAACTGGCAAACGATCCGCGCTTTGCCACGAACAAGGACCGACGGGTCAACTTGGACGCACTTGTACCCCTGATCGAAAATCATACGAAGACCTGCACGACGGCCTCTCTGCTTGAGCAGATGGAAGCGATCGGCTTGCCTGCTGGACCGGTGCTGTCAGTAACGGAAATGCACGCCGATCCGCAGGCAAAGGCCCGCGAGATGATTGTCGCATTGGATCACCCGGTTGCCGGCCCGACGAAGACGCTGGGCCTCCCAGTCAAGTTTTCCAAGACGCCGGGCGGCGTCCGGTGCCCTGCACCTGTTCTAGGGCAGCATACGCGAGAAGTGTTGCTGGAACTGGGCTATGGGCATGCGGAAATCGATGCCATGGTCAGCGGCCAGGCCGTGATTGTCCCGCGCGAGGACACTCCGGCAGTCGCCGGCAGATAGCGATCAAACTACTCGGCGGCGTGTTCAAACACAGAGGGCAGGTCCGCGAAACGCGCTGCCAACTCATCCGTTGCGTAGGTCAGGCACCCGCCAGCGAGTGTTGCGTGAACCTTTCTGGTGTGCGGATGCACGATGACAAGATCCGCACGCTGCCCATAGGCGATACGCCCGCGGTCCGGCAGACGGGCGATCTCGGCAGGTCGCGTCGATACCAGAGACCATGCATCGGCAAGCGTCATCCCTCCCTTGCCGACAAGATGGAAAGCGGCCTGGACCAGGCATCCGGGGCGTCCCTGGGAAACCAGCGCACTGTTTTTGTAGGTTGTTACGAACCGTTCGGCTGAGAAATCTGCGCTGGCATCCGAAGGCTGCAAGATGTCGGAAGCCGATAGAAGAACCGGATCACCAACTGCGCGCGCAAGCGCCGCTGCGGCCCGTGTCGCAGGACGCAGGCAGATCCGCCCCCCGATCATGGAAAAGAACTCCCGCGTCTCCCCATCAGGATCCCCTTGCGACCCGTAAAGGACGCCAACCCTGTCGAAGTTTTCGGCAAGGCGGCACAGGAATCTCGGTACGTCCTGGCTCCGTTTTGACAGGGCCCTGAGATGTGCCTGCCGGGCATCGCGCTGGAATGTCGCCTCGGCCATCGCCTGGCCAAGCCGGTTCCGAAAGATGACCTGTGATACGGTCTCGCCATCCGCGTGTTCGTGAACAGCGGCTTCCCAGTCCATCAGGTGTGTTTCCACGTGCAACTGAATGCGCAGGTCCGTGCCAGTCCCGCGCCGCCATTTACGCAGCGCGCTCAGCGATGAGAGCGCGGCTTCCCGGTCATCTATCCCGCTTGCCCAGTTCCAGTTTTGCCGAACCATGGCGGTCGTCACGCCATCAATCCCGGTGTGGACCTCCACGTCATCCCATGTCGGCGCACCGGCGCAGCTCGCAGGTCGCGGTACGGCGTCAACCGGTCGTTCGAGATCGACAATGCCGGGGAGCACGAGATAGCCGGAAACGTCTACCTCCGGGAACGGACCCTTCGCGATGCGACCGCCCTCGATCGCCACTGACCGCGCCTGCAAGGCGCCGTCGCGCAGGGCGTCTGCGCCGACCAGGCGCAAAGAGGGAAGGAACTGTCTCATGGCCTCGGATGCACGGTTTGTGGTGTGTCGCGCGATTTTTTCTTGGGTACGCAGGCTGTGTATCGGCTTCATGACGGTCAGATGACGAAGCGATAAAGACTTGCGGGAAGTTCAGCTTAGGGGTGTAGGGCGCTGTTCCAATTGATCCGTGACAGCTGAACCGCTCGTCGTTATGTCTCTGACACATGGTGTGGCCCCGTGGCTCAACTGGATAGAGCAGCCCCCTCCTAAGGGGATGCTGACTTGACCATAGCTCCTCATACAAAAACAGAATTAATATTTTTCAATGACTTAGGCGTGAGCGCCTTCTCATGCATACCCATACCTGATAGGTGTTGATCGTAGATTTGAGAGACAAAAAAGAGACAAAATTTGCCATGCGCCTGACAGACGTTTCTCTTCGTGCGCTGCCGCTGCAAGCCAAGGGCAGCAAAAAATACTGGGATGAAAACACACCTGGTTTCGGCGTGCGTTGCTCCGCAAAGTCTAAATCTTTCATAGTGATGTTCGGCAAAGACCGTCGATTGGTCACGCTCGGAAAGTACCCAGACATGTCTCTGAGAACTGCGAGGCAAGAAGCGAAACTCGTCCTCGCAGCCAAGCCACGGATGCGAAGCCTGAAAGGGACAAGAGAGACAATTTCCGTCTTTCTGGACGATGCCAACGACCGCTTGCGGCACAACACGCTGCGCGAATACCGCCGACACCTCGATAAAGCACCAGAAAAACAACTGGCTGACATAACCAGACGCGACATCGATCTGGGCGATCCACAAGCGATCAAAACTTGGAAAGCTTTCTTCAATTGGTGCGTGCGCAACGAGATCACAGACCGTAACCCGTTCCAGCATATCCCTGTTGTCTTCGGAGAACGCAGTCGTGTTCTAAACGACGATGAACTCAGGCAGGTCTGGTTATATGACTACCCGCCATACAGCGACTACCTAAAACTGCAGATCCTTACGGGCCAACGGATCGGTCAATGGAAGAATTACACCTGCAAAGACCAAACAATCGTATTCGAAGCGGAAGGCATGAAAGGGAAGCGAGAGCACGTCATTCCGCTCACCGATGCAGTTTCCAAACTGTTGCCCGTACAACCGTTCAATGGTTGGTCAAATGCCAAGCGTCGGCTTGATCGACATGTCCCACTTGAGCCTTGGACGATCCACGACCTCAGGCGTACGTTTTCGACGAACTGTGCGGCCCTCGGGGTTCCACTGCATGTGACGGAACGCATTCTTGATCATCGATCCGGAACAGTTTCAGGTGTTGCGGCTGTTTATAACCGACACACCTACATGCCTGAAATGCGTGAGGCGTTTGAACGATACGAACGGCGCGTCAAAGCAATCGCTGCGTAGCTGGCGTTACACTAAAAGGTTGTGGCGAGCGTACGGCGAGAAGCGGAAGTTCGTTGTGGGTGTAACGTTAAGCTCTTCGCGTTAAGAAAGCAGACGTTGAAATGGGGAACGAATGGAAGGGTCTCGGAAAATTCTATGGTTCTGCAATCGAATAAATGCTAAATGAGAACAAAATGAGAAAACTAGAACAGTGCTTACAAGCAGTGTAGGGCGGTCAATGCACAAATTTTACGAATTTTTTGCTGGTGGAGGCATGGCGCGTGCAGGATTGGGCGAAGGCTGGAAGTGCGAGTTCGCCAACGACTTCGACCTGAAGAAGGGCGTAACTTACAAGAAGAACTGGGGCAATGGCGAGATGATCGTGGACGACATCCGCAACATTGGTCTCGAGGATCTTCCCGGACACGCTGACCTCGTGTGGGGTTCGTTCCCCTGCCAGGACCTTTCTCTAGCGGGTGGTGGGGCAGGGCTACGCGGCGACCGCTCGGGAACCTTCTGGCCTTTCATTGCACAGCTCGAAGAATTGAAGATGGCAGGGCGCGCCCCAACCGTGATTGCGGTCGAGAATGTTGTCGGAACTCTGACCTCACATAAGGGTGCGGATTTCACCGCCATCTGCGAAGCGCTGGACAACCTGGGCTATCGGTATGGCGCGTTCATCGCCGACGCTTCACATTTTGTCCCGCAATCCCGGCCAAGACTATTTGTGATCGCTATTGAAAAGAGCGTGGAACCATTGAAGACCGGTCCGGAGCCAACGGCACCGTGGCACACGGCTGCATTGAAGAAAGCGCACAGCCAACTCCCGGAACCTCTAAAGAAGTCTTGGCTATGGTGGCGGATGCCAAAGCCACCGAAGCGCGAGATGCGTTTCGCCGATGTAATCGAGGCAAAGCCTGCATCAGTCAAATGGCATACGGTTGCTGAAACGCGGGCACTATTGTCCATGATGAGTGATGTTAACCTGGCCAAAGTCGAAACGGCTAAGGCTGCTGGTGTTGTTATGGTTGGTGGTGTCTACAAACGCACGCGCTATCACCACGGCATCAAGGTTCAACGCGCAGAAGTGCGCTTTGATGACGTTGCGGGGTGCCTAAGAACACCCGCAGGCGGATCGTCTCGCCAGCTCATTCTCGTGGTGGATGGCGAGCGTATCCGTTCACGGCTGATCTCCACACGCGAGACGGCCCGCTTGATGGGTTTACCCGACAGCTACGAGCTGCCTCAGGCATACAACGAAGCCTATCATTTGACTGGTGATGGCGTTGCTGTTCCAGTTGTGCGATACATTGCAAAACACATTTTGGAACCGGTAGTTAAGAGCGCGCGCGCCTCAAGGCCACCAGCAAAGGCACCCAAAGCGAAGGCAACATGAACGACGAGATACCGTGTCAGAAAGACCCTCAGCTTACAGAGCGCATCGAGCAATTTTCAGAGGTCTTGAAGACACAAGCGCATCGTCTCGATCCCTTTGGTATGACCGAGCAAGACTTCTACGATAGCGGGATATTTGAAGGTTCAATCCAGCGAGTCCGAGGTCAAATCTCCGCGTCCATGGGGGAAAAGAAGACCTTCGTGAAGCACATCCTCAATCACATGCAGGATGGCGGTTTCATTCAGGAATGGATCGAAGCCGGTGGCTCCAATAGGCATGACTATTCGGTTACGCTGAACGATGGAAAAATTGCGGCCATCGAGCTGAAGGGCTGCCTAGACGGGAACAACACAAACATCTCTGCCCGACCTCCTCATGCAAACGAGTTCATTGTGTGGAGCGTCTGCCAAAATAAGGGTGCCGATCCTCGACACAACGTCTGGTCTGGCATCCACACTCGCTTCTCCGCAGATATTATTGCCGAGGAAAAGCGGGTGGACGGCGTGGTCGTCTGGGACTGGCTGTGCGGAACCGCAGCACGCGTCTGCCCAAAAATCGCTGGTAGAGAAGACCGCATTTCTGAAGTGGGTCCATATAGGCTACCGCCGCCATGCATCTATCTCTTTCCTGGCACGATCCCGAGTCCTCGGAACAATCCGAACCCACGTCCGCAAAACATCAATGACGTTGGTATTCTTTATGCAATGCATCGTTGTTTTGGGGGCGATGAAAACGAACTGAACAAAGCCCATTTCGAAGCGGCCATGAATGGGGTCGATTTGGTAAGAACAACAAAGATTGTAAGGGACGGCAGAATCCGCAGAGAGTCAAAGCCTACCCCCATCCGTCGCTCTTAGGATTGACTACGCTTCTGGTTCCAAGTTGAAGCGGGCACCATGGCGCCGGTAAACGTCTTTGACGAGATCGAGCATTGCCGAAATCATATCGTCCCAGTTTTCATCGGTGCGCTGAACTGTTCCTAAAGCTGCGCGGAAATGGACCAAGCCGTTTCGGACTTTGTATATGTCTGCCGCGATTTTTTCTGCGGTAATCTCCTGATCGCCATCCCGATGACCTGAGAAACTTTCTCTCAGTGGGGCGACTATCGTGTCGTCACATTCAGCAATAATTTTGGCTAACGCGTCGTCTTCCTTTGGGCGCCAAGCAAGGTGGCTCTCCAACAAGTCAGCTATGCTGCGGTAGGGCAGGGTGGTAGGCCACGCCTCGACAAGGGCGGCGAGCCTGGGAACCGCATAGAGCTGTTCGATCGAGCGATAGAGTTCCAGAAAGAACCCCCCCCAGGAAATCGACAACATGCCTTGCAGGACATTTTCGAACGGAACGTACTCTGAGCCTGATTGAAAAATGTCAGCGACCTTGTTCAACGTTGTGCCTGAGGGAGCTATCGGACCATCGGCATAGGACCGTGCTGTCAGCGCCCCAAGGACGCGGACCACATTTGCGGTGTACTCGTAATTCTGGTCCGCTTCAAAAATCTCAATGCTTGGAAAAAGGTTAGTGATAGCCGCCAGTTCGTATCCGTCGAAGCCTTCGACTCCTCCATGTAAGTCGCCAATGGCTTCCAGAATTTCTAAGCCCCTTGCACTCGGATGGATGTCCGATTGCGTTAGTGCCACTGCAAGAGTGCCTGGAGTGAGTTCAGTCGGCGTCAATCCATCTGGAAGGCTTTCTGCCTCACCGATCCCCAAGACAGCAAAATAGCGCACAGCGTCATGCTCAAAGTGGATTGCCCTGATCTGTCTGGTGATCTGCTGATAGCCCAAGACATCGGCCTCAGCCATCAGTAAAGCGTCGGCGTCGCTGAGCCTGCGTATCCATCTCGCTTGGTCGGCGCCGAGTATTGGGACGCCGCTATCACTCGCATGCGCGATCAAACGCGCAAAAATCTGTTGGCTCATCTGGATTCGGGAACGATTGGCCATGCCTAGGCCCGCCAACATGGCTCCATACTTGGAACCTTAAAGTCCTCTTCAAACAGGACTTTGAAGGCAGAGTCGAAAAACGCTCTTTCGTAGCGACCAACTGCGGACCGCTTCTGTCCGTATAGGCGCTCAGAAAGAACATCCAGCTTTAGGAACGTTTGAAGTTCATCGCTTCCGTAGCCGTCTAGCTTGTCTATCAGCGCCTCAAGATTGCTCTGAATTTCTGCCAACTTTGTATTCGTTGCATCTGGGTCGTCATCTTGCTCCATGCCAACACGGCCAAGAATTGTGGTTGCTGCAGCAACAACAAAACCAATCCGCGCCGGTTTGCTATCGAAGATGCTACGTCCCTTTTTCAATTTCTGGGCAGTGTCATCTACCTGAGCCGCGATGGCAGCTTCGATGTCTGCATCAAACCTAGAGAAGGCCTTGTCCAGATCGACCATCATTTGAACAACTGGATAGAAAAAGTCCCGGTACTGGTGCGAAGAGAGCGCCTCGGTCATATCAAGCCGCGAAAACTCGTCTGCCAATGTCTCTTGAGTATCAATGTCGGTCTTTCGAAGGCCAAAGGCGATGTAAAGCTCGACCAAATTATCTGGAGCATACTCTCCCGCTTTTGACCTCCTTTCGCCTGCGTTTGTGTCCAGAACACGCTCAAATTTGACCAGATCTTTCATCTCCTCGATCAACGGCGCATAGACGACTTGAAGCTGGCGGCTCAGGTTCCAAGGCACTTGTCCTGTGTTAAGGACCAGCATTCTATATATGAGGCTTTCCGTTGTATCAGCGATCCAGAACTCGACCCGCATAGGGCGCCCCTCGACGCTGTCGCGCTCTCGGTCCAAAGCTTCCAGTAGCGCAGTCGTACGCTGCATACCGTCAATAATTGAAAGAGCCTCAGAATAATCACTACTGATTGCCGAAACCGTGTCGGCAGTCGAATTTTTCTGGATAGACGTGATGAAGTCATTGTTGGCGACGACGCCGACAACAACCGGCGGCAAAACCGCCCCTTTGACGATGTCATCGACCATCCGAGAACGAATTCTTCGGGCCGTCGTGGTCTTGAGTGCATCCCGCTGATGAGCCAACCCGCCACGCTTTTGATAGGCAGAGTCCACCAGATCAATGTAATCGCTAACGGTCATGGCCGTCATAATTGAAGTGCATTTGACCCGTTGGTCATGCAGAACTGTGTGGTCAATCGTCATTGTTTGCCTTTCTGGGTCGGCATGACTTCCAGTGTTTGCCTGCATAATCGCGCATTATGCCTATACTTGACAGTCACTGATTTTGCCATTTGGGCACAGGGCTCCGCTGCACCCAATCAATCCCCCAAACCTCTGACTGTTTGAAGGCAGCGGATAGCAGCTATGTAGGCTGTGAACGCCGCATCCGGGTGGACTTTCGGCGCGTCGGATAGCGGTTATGTCGCAGCACGTCTGCGGTCCGTCTAAGAACCCTCAACGGGTTTCGGCGCATATGTGGAAAGCTCTAGTTAAGTGCTCTACGCTCAAGCTTTGGCCATTTGAACGACACGATCTTCTGTCATGGCGCTCTGGGAGGCGGAGTCCAATCGAATAGGAGAGAACCCGGTGTTTCGCAGTGCATTGATAGCACTAACCGTTTTGGCGACACTTGCAGCCATATGGTTTTACTTATCGCGACTACCTTCGTTTGCGACTGTTGAGCCGTACGAGATGGGCGTCCTTGTCAGCGATGGTCAGGTGATAGAAACTTTGAAACCAGGTCTGCATCAGTTCGATGCACGGACGCAGGAAGTTCACGTATACTCGGCCTTCATCCAGCGAGAATATAACCTGCCCGAACCAATCATCGTCAATGGGTGCCCGTCGGACGTTTCCTTCACCTGGATAATTGAGGATGTCGAGGCTTGGCACATTTCTGGAGGTCAGACAGACGCCGGCCCGGAGTTGGCTAAAGAGGTTCGTCGGCTCGCTCAGACTTTCTCCGAATTTGGAGATGATCCTAGAACCGAGATTCAGGTCTTCGTGCAGCGTCAAATGGAGGACTTTCGAGTCGATGGAGCCGCGCGGGACTTCATAGGCTTCGCTGAGCCACAGTGCTGAGTTCGTTTACGGGCCAATGCTACTCGTCGGCTTTGCGGGCTTGCGGGCGCAGCACCACAGCGTCATGTTTACTGCCCGATAACGGCCATCACCGCCACAATGCATCAAACGCTTTCGCTGACAACCTTGTGTACAGCTGCGTACTCGTGATTGATGCGTGTCCCAAATACTCTTGGATCATACGAATGTCGTGTCCGCGCTCTCGTAGATGAAAACCGCAAGAGTGTCGCAGCATATGTGGATGGACATGTCGCAGCTTGGCGGCTTTGGCAGCTTCGGCCAGAATCCGGCGCACTGACCTCGGTGACAAGGGCTGACAACGCTCGGAGACGAATAGCCAGGGCAAATCGTCGTTGCGAGCCCGAAGGAACTTCCGCACCCGACGTAGCTCGTCACCCGCCAACGGGTGATATCGGCTCATCCCCCGCTTCAAGCGCTCAACCCAGATCACCGCCTTTTCCAGATCAATCCAATCGCGCCTTGCCATGATCGCTTCACTCTCGCGGTACCCATGCCGGAAGAGCATGAAGATCAACAGTTGGTCACGCTCAGGATTTCGCGAATGCTTTGCACCCGCGATCAACTTCATCACTTCGTTTTCGGTGAGGTAATCAACTTTTGGTCGGGCGTGGACGTCAACTGGCGCGCTAGCGTCGAAACTTGGCCGAAAACTGTCGTTGGAGGTACGGGCTGGTTGGGGCTTTGGGCGTTGCGCTGCCATACGCCCCTTAGTGTAACATGGCCGGTTCTATACAAAAGCGGTCAAGTACAACAAAAACCGCCTGAGAGCGGTATTAATTATTATCAGCATATTCAATTCCAGCAGTCTGCCAGGTTTTGAATTTTCGCCCACCAAGCAGTTTAGATCTCTGCAGAAAGCCCTTACCATCACTCCTAAATAGAAAGTCTATTAGACCATCCTCGTTTCGAGGGTACAGCTCAAACTCAATTTCACTTTTTTCTACCATACAAAGGGCGATAGCGCTTTCTTCTACAAGATACTCAAACTGGATAATCTTGTTCTTCTGATTATTGTTCAACCCAAGTCTCTGAAAAGTGCGATCGGAAATCTCTTGAATTTTTTGAAAAGCTGCGTCGTTTCCAATCGACCATTTTCTGATCCTTTCCTTAGTCAGTAATACTTCTGTGTCTAAAAGTAGTTCCGATGAAAATTTAATCGTAACATCAACTTCGTCGCGGTGGCTTATTTTTTCAATCATCCGCGCAGTTTCCTTCGACGCTGTTCTCGCCAATGCCTCTGATTTGTCGAGCTCTCTACCCTGTATTAAATTTGTCAGTACGCGAAGGCTATCAAAAATAACTATAGAAAGATGTGCATCATTCTTCTTTGCCCAAGAAAAAAGAGCTTGAATGTTTCTTCTGCTAAAGAACGGGTTCCCAACACTTATTGGACAAAATATGGAATTTGAGGGAAAGATGTCGAGCATATTAAAGCTTTGTATTCTTGCAAAAAAAGGGAGCAGAAGCGAGAAATACGGCTGCGCTGTTCTCTTGCCCCCACTTGGTGCGGAAAAATAGCATGATCAAGCCTGATGTCCAGTATATCACAAAAAACGCGCCTAACGATACATTGCCAAACCCGGATAGATAGGTTGCAAAACTAGGATCATAGTTCAACTGTAGCAATCCTTTATCGATAAGGAATTTAGCTACGAATGAAAAGCCTTCGCCCAAATAAAAGATAGATGCACTTGCATAGCAAAACAAAAGTACGGGCTGCGTATAGAACGCATGCCGCATAATTGACGAAAAGGTAACCGAATAGCCCTCAATGACAGACTTTTTATCTGAGGCGTGAAGGCGCTGAATGTCTTTGTAGCTAAAGTACTGGTTGGTTTTGTGGAACTGTATACTCCTGAGCAAAGAGAAAATGTTCTGACTTCTTAGAAAAAGCATCCCAGGCATCATCACACACCAAAGCAACGCGCCCACCGGAATCTCAGAAAAAAATTTCAGCATTAGTCTCTAGCGTTTCCGCTCCCATGTACCAACATCGAGATGCCAGGGCCAAGAAGCGCAACAAGAAGTGCGATCGGCGCACTTAATTGGACAAGCGCGGCATTGCTCAATAAGTTGCCATACGATGAAACTGCCAAAGCAACAATAAATCCTAAAACTGCAAATAATGCAAAGAAGTTGGCGCGGCTCTTAGAAAAAGGGTCTTTAGGGTAAAGGAACATCCAAAGAATAATTGGGGCGATTGATATTGCAAATGCAAATACAGAGAAAAGAAAATTGATGAAATTATAATTGAGAATGCCAAATACGAGTATGTAGACAAAGATACAAACTATCAAAAGAACTATTGTTAATGAGATCGCCAAGAGCCTCGAAAAGCTTCGTTCTCGCTTCCTCGCTATATCGTAACAGCTTTGTACGATCGGTACAATTGCGCTGTCAGCTGTGCTGAAAAGGGCAGATAAGCTTGCAGCGAAAAAAAGTGGAAACAGTAGCCATTTAACAAGGAAGTCTTCAGCATTTGCCAGTGCTTGCGCGAGCTCCGCTATCGACATTACTTCGCCTGGAAGAAACGAACCAAGGCCGATACCGCAAAGCACCAGTGCAAACCAGAGAAATGTAACTCCTAGAGCTCCGCGCATCGTTCCCGCTACAAAATCGTCGTCAGATTGAGAGGCGAACCGCATCTGCCAAGTTGAGTAGAGCGTAGGGAATAAAAATATGTTCACAACCATAATATTAGCGAGAAGTGCATACGGAAGTAAGAAGACACCTTCGCTGATTGCTGGTCGCGGCAGTGCTTTTTCAACTGTAAGTGAGCCAGTCGCCAAAACATATACTAGAAGCGCAATAACAAATAACCACATTAAGCTTGACTGAAGCTTATCAGTAACCACAACCGTTTCGAGACCTCCGGCGCACACATAAAGAAATACAGGTATACTTATTATTATCATAGATATTGGAATTAGAGGATCCGTATCTTCGATAAATAGACTTAGTATCTGAACCCCAACGTAAAGCTCAATCAGCAAAATGCAAAAAACAGTAAATATCGAAATGGAAGACGCAATGCGGCCGATTGTGGTAGACCCATAAAAGTCACCTACCATTGCGCTCATAGACGAAAATGGTTGCCCCGCGTCGTCGCGAAGAAAAATGTATCTCCGCATAATCCAAACAAAAATATAAATACCTAAAAAAACAGTTATTGGAGCTACTAAAAGGAAAAGGCCATCAAATCTAGAAAAAATCAAAAAAAACCCGAGGACGGTTGCAAGTGAGGTGAATCTGGCGATGTAGGAAGCCGAGTTTGTCGACTTGTCGACCGACCGTGATGCTAAAAAATAGTTTGAATATGATGGGTTAGGTGTAAATCTCCCCATACCTGTAGCAAAAAACACTACGAGCAAGAAAATTCCTAAAACAGCAGCGATTGAGATCGGAGTCACAACTCACCTCATTCAATATGTTAACACGTAGCATGGTGCCGCATCATTTTTTACATATTTTTCAGCTGCTTGCTAGAGAAAAATCTACTCTGCATCTTGGCCTGCCACTCGTCAGAGAACCCACCAAAAGACGAGTTCCGTTGTAAGGAAAAGACAGCGAGCTAGGCATAAGTGACCTTCAAGCATTTTGTTGTTGGCTAGCACCCAAGACGAAGATATTGCTTGCAAGGGCAGCCAGTGATCTTTCTACGTGACGAAAAAAGCGAAGGCCACGTGGGTCTTCACTCTATGCTATTGGTTTAGTGGTGCCACGAGACTGGCAGCGAAGCTTCTGTAATTCCAATGTAGCCTGCAAGCCTCCCATCTTTTCTACGGATGGGTACTGCTACAGTTCCTCGCAACGTGCCGCGCGGGGCGTATCCAATCCCAAGCGCCTTTGCATCTTCAACCTCCAGCCCGAGCGCTTCTACCGCCGGATGATCAGGCTCAAGATAGTCGAGGGGGCGGAAGCCACGTTCCGCTCCCCTCTCTGAAGATGACTTCTTGGCCTTCTCCAGTGGCTCGGTACCCGCTAGGAATTGTGCTGCTTCCTTGACGTCGCAATCGTTGATGAGCTGCACAAGCGCCAGTACGTCGCCGCCCCTTTGCAGCGGGAAGCTGTACCAGACGCCTTTGCTCGGCGTAATCGCAAGACCACGCTCGCCTCCCTCTCCCGATGGGCATGGCCCACGCAACGTGTTGCCTGCTTTCTTGAGCGTAAGGCCAAGGCGTTCTGCGACCTCGGCAATGGGGTTGTCGGCCTTCACGGCCTCAAAGTCGATGAATGTAGACACCACGGTCTCCTTTCTGAAGGACATCCGTGTCTCATTGTACCATGCGTAGGTCAGGCTGTTCATGCATGAGCTCGGAGCGTCGAGGTGTTGATCTGCTCAGGGGGCAGGCCGATACGCAACCAGGGTTCATCAATAAGCTGTGGGAGCGTTGGCACGTCGGTTTCGTGTACCACCGGCACGCTTTGACCCAGAAACAGATGGCTCTCGGAGACCACCTTCTTTCCCAGATCGAACTTGTTTTTGATTTGCGTGCTTGTCGGAGCCACCATCAGCACGCGCATATTCCGCACACCTAAATTTGCGTAGACCTTTCGCCAATCGATGTCGCGGTAGGCTTTGAACTTCTTGTTGGTCGAGCTTTGCTTTGAGCTCGGATCGTCGTCATCAAAACGGCTGTTGGCTTTATTGTGTTCTGCTTCGATGGCGAAGAATGCGCGCCGCCCATCGGGGTACCCGATCCCGACCACACCATCCGGCACAACCGTGTGTGGCACCACTTCCCTACTCTTCCTATCGGTGTATTCGGTCTTTCTCGGGAAGATAAACGGCGTTTCGACGGTTGCGTTTTGGTAGATTCCTTCGGCGGAGATGAGCCGCAGGCCTGCGGCGTCTGCCCCAGCTTTGAGGTTAGACAGCAAATCAATCGTCATCATCGAGTGCGCCCATTCGCGCCCCAGGTTGATATCAAGCCCGCCGCCCAGGAACAGAAAGCGTGGTGGCAGATCACGCCCCGCGAGTTGGTCGAGCCCTTTGTCGAGCAGGAAGTACGTGTCGCGTTCGTAGAGCCCGCAAAACCGCTTATCGATCAAGCCGTGGTCAAACATCAGACGCAAGGAATGGGACAATCCGCGCGCGTGTCGATGCGGCAGGTGCATGGCGATGTGATGTGAGCGCAGTGCTTTGAACTGGTAGATCAGCTCCAGCACTTCGTACATCGTCGGCGCTACACTCAGCGCTGTTTTGGGCGGGACGCGTTTGAAACGAGGTTTGCGCATACCTCGTTATTGGGGCGTCGGTTTCGTCTCGTCAAAGGGCAGCATAGTTGGCATGTGGGCACATGTTTGGAGTGCGCATACATGCAGTATAGCAAATACTTAGTCTAAATCCTGAGGGCGGTCTGGATCGAGCGGGTCGTCCGGCCTAGAGCTGCGCTTTTTCTCATTTGACGTGCCTGGTGTCGGCTCATCGTCCCAGTAGCTTTCGAAGTCAGGCTCGGCGTCTTCGCCGGTGTGGGGTTGCTTTGCCGCGCTGGTTCGCTTGGGGTCGTAGTGAAAGAGATCGATCATCATCTGCTTGAGGCTCTCGGTGTCTTCCGGCTCTGCCGCGATCCGATCTTCCAGCAAACCAGGCCGCACGTTGTACACACCGGTACCATGGTGTTTGACCCAGGCCGCGAAGGTGAGCGCAGGAACGCCGCGAATGGTCTCCGCCTCCGTGTCCATTTCCTTGGCGAATTTGGCAGCGTCCTGCGCACTGACACCCCCGGCAAATTTGATGGAAGTGAGCGAGTTGATCATGCGGTCAATCCCCGCGCGTTCTAACTGGTCTAACTCCTGGCACGCCGTGACGAGACACAGTCCGCGTTTGCGTCCTTGCTCATAGAGACGGCGAATAATCGGGCTGTCAGAAAGGTACTCCTGTGCCTCATCAAGATAGAGGTAGACCCGTTTTTTCGTTTCGGCGCGCGCCAGGACTTCGATGGCGATCTGCGCAAAGCAATACTTGCCAAAGAGCTGTGCGCCCTCATCACCCAGTACCGCTTGGGCGGTGTTGATGAGAATGATCCGGTCTTCTCGGATCGCTTGTGCGATGTCCACCTTGCTCTCCGGCGCGTTGAACATGCCCTTGAGTGTCCGGCTCTCCATCAGCGTGAAGAGGCGGCGTGCAACCTCCTGCCGGGTGGTGCGGTAGCTCTGGCTCGCATGCTTGTCTTTTGGATTGCAAAGCTGCGTGGTGACAAACTTCTGCGAGGTCTCATCAAGGTGTGCGACGTGCTTCGCATAGGCCTCGTAGCCGTCCTGCAAGATCTCCAGCGCGGTATCAAAGTTCGCATTGGGGATGACCATCAAGAACCGCGATAGGAAGCGGTAGAGCGTTGACTGGGTTGTCGTGAGCGCCGTGTCGCGCGCGGCAAACATGTGCTCATAGAGCGCGACCGCTGTCCGCACTTTGGGCTCGTCTTCGGGTCGATCCGTGCGGCCAATCGAGAACGCGCTGAGCGCAAGCGGGGTGCGGATGTTCCCCCCGTCGAGATAGACACAACGATCCCAAGAGACGACATGCAGGAGCTTCTCAAGCATCGATCCTTGGCTATCGATGACGATCACGCAGGCGTCGTCTTCTTCAAAGTCCTGCAAGAGCATCTGTTGCAGGCACTGGGTCTTGCCGTGCCCGGTGCCCGCGATAATGGCGTGGTGCTGGTTTCTGAGCTCATGCGGGAGCTCGATACTCTCATCAAAGACCATCTCGGCCATCAGCGCGAGTGGCGTGCCTTTGAGGTAAGCGTCGATGATGTCGTCGCCCTTGTAATCGCGGGGCGCGACTTCCTTCAGCAGCGCATAGTTCTCATCAAGCCGCTTTTGCATGTTGGGAAGAATGCTCCGCCCGTCTGAGAGCGTCTCAACCGCCGTGTATACCACGATAGCGACGTTCTCGGTGGTTGCTGGCCGGTTACACAACTCCGCCACTCGACAAATGTGCTCTAGGCGCAGGGTGAAGTCGTCGGGCGAGATTTGATTGAGAAAGTCTCGGTATCGTCCGCCTTCAATGCTGTCGCATAGTTCTGGCGGTTCGGGCGGATAGCTGTCCAGGTTCTCGAAGGCGACCAGGCGGGTGGCAATGGTGAACTGCGTGTACGAGTTCGGATCGTCTGCATCTGGGTAGTCGAGACGCTCGGACAGAAAGCGCTCGATATCGATTTCGGTGAACTTTGCTTTCACCGAGCGATAGAGCTGCATTGTGCGCGCTTTGGCTTGCCGCTCCTTCGCCGTCGTGGACTTGGTTTGGTGCCAATAGATTGTAGCCAATCGCTCCTGGCACGGCCAGGACTGCTAGTGCTGAGCTGGCCGCGACAACCGCATTCAAGATGCAGACGAAGACAAACGCGGCGAGCAGAAAGCCGAGTGCGTCGTCAATCAAAGCTCAAATTCACCGGTCTCATCAGCCATCGTCTCTTCAATCAGAGACTTCAAGCCCGCCGCGCCGCCTTTCATGCGCTTCGCCATATCGTTTGCGTGCCACTGGTTTCCGCTGATGGTGAAGACTGCGTCCTTGAGCATCTGGTCGGCGGTATATTCCGTCTCACCATTTCCGCTGAATGAAGGCAACGTCACAAGGGTGAAGTCGCCGAGATTGCCAGAGGACACCACCGCCTTCTCTTCTTCGGTGGCGGTGATCTTCATAGTCGTTTGCCATTCCCGCTTGCCGCCCAGTAATCCAGCCTTGCGGGTTTCCTGCGTAATCGAAACTTTCAATGTAAATTCTCCAGTGGAAACGTGACCCCATCGGGGCGCAATTTATTAAATGGTAGTTCACGGTATGAATGGTTTGGCAATCGATCAAGCGATACTTTTGAATGGTTGGCGGGCATATGCGGGGACAGGATTGCAGCGTCCTCCTGCGACACACGGAATAGAAATTGCCGCTCTGTATTGCCCAAAGGCGCATCAAACAACGTCTGATCGAATTGCGTGCTGCTCTGCGTGGCAACCGTCACCGAGAGGCCGTAGCGGGTGGAGTTCACCAGGGCATTTTGTACTGTATCGTGGGCGTACAAGTGGGCGTCGTCGATGTAGATATCGTACGGTCGTGGGTCGTTGCGCTCCAGGAGTAGCTGGGTGAGGTACGACAACACCAGCGAGCCAATCAGCTTAACCTTGGCTTTCCCATACAGACGAACGGGCAATCGAACATGCAGTATCTGGTCTTGCAGGTAGTCCGAGAGATGTATCCCCTTCTTGTTGACCGACAGCATGCGCCGGGCGCGCGGGTCAGCCAGAAGCGTGAAGAACTTGTTGATCGTACTCGCGACCTCTTGGCGTTGCTGGATCGGCTTCAGTTGCTCGAAGTCTGCCCAGAACATCGCGGTCAGCTCGTCTTTGAAGTGCAGCGTAGAGCGGTACTGTTTGTCGATGAGCAGCTTCAAGATATCCGACAGGTTATGACCGTTTTCGATCAGGGCAGCAGCGGAGAACAATAGGAACATGTCCATCGTGGGTGTGGTCTGCCCGGCGTAGTCCCACGCGCTCTTGGTTGTCTCTTGAAAGAGCGTCGCGGCCAAGGCGGGCTCGATGGGTTCGCGCAACGGGTTCCAGCGCGTTTCTGCTGGATCGAAGACGAGGTCTGGAACGGTCGGAAGCGTGATACCGTGGGCGTCGAAGAAGCAGACGCCGTGACCCTTGGCGGTGCTCTTCCCTATCTGCTCCACAATAAGACTGGTCTTGCCAGTCCCGTGCCCACCCAGAAGGAGTTGATGCGCCATAACGGTAGCATACCAGTCCCCCGCCCCGTGTGCGGTGACCAGTCGGGGGCTACAGGGATGCTACCGTTAAAGAACATCCGTTCGCATTATACGCTCCCCTTCCCCAGACCGAGTTAGTGCCCGGTTTCTTCTGCAGAGAAGCGAGGGGGTGCTGCGTAGCTTGGAGTCTGAGTTAACGGGAATGGAATCAGTCTTGTGGCTGTACCAGTCACCGCAGCAACTGTGTCGTCTGGCGCAACTGCGCCATGACTCAATACGCTTTACCCGAGTGAGGGCTGTGGGGTTTTTACCCTAAAGCGTATTGAGTCATGGCGGATGCCTGACGACCAGTTGCTGCGGAATGGTGTTGTATGGGGGGGTATGTTCGACCTCCCGCCATGCTTTGAGACATGGAAACAGAAGGAATACTGTGTTCCACCCCATGATCTATGATACTGTCTCAGTGAAATTACTTGCCGCTGGTATTTGTGAGGCAAGCCAACTACGTTTCCCTATCTTGCCAACGCTACGTTGTGGTCAGCATTGAATACTTTTTTAAGGAACCTTGCGAGCGTACTCGAGAGCCTGCCGAGCAATCCTCTGGCTATTGTATCTCTCATTGTTGTCGCATTAGGGCTGCTCGCATTTCTATTCTTCTCTAGAGAGCATCGGTGGGTAAAGCTTATCGCCTTCGCACTATGTTTAGTCGGCGGTGGAGGCATAGTCTACGTAGTGACACGCCAGGAAGTTTTTCGCGAAGACGTTACGGAGAATGTCAGTCCTGCAGCCGATAAACAAACGTCGAAAAGGATCATTCAGGACGGCGCAGACTGCGTGGTGCTTGGATCGTCGCTCAGCGAGCGAATTCCGTTGGAGGTCGGTGCCTGTTTTGTTTCTGAGGACGACAGCGCGATGGCTGAGGTGAAGAGAATTTTTCAAACCGGTGTTGAGTTCTCTGGTGGGTTGAACGGGCCGTTTCCATGCTACACCGATGACTCTTGTAGTTTTGGCTGGGATGGAGCGCCAACTTTTCGCGTAACAGAACGAGCAGGTCGAATGTTCATGATTGGAGGGTGAATTTGCTTAGTCGATTTTTGAAAGTTGTTTTTCTGACTTTGGTAGCGAGCCATGGAACCGCGCAATCCAGGGAGCCAGGTCTGGACTTCATTCAGGTCAATGAAGGCGTCTTCGATTTGAGGCTAGACGAAGTTGTTGATCTGACAGATCGCAGCGTGTTGTTGGCTTTAGTACGGGATAGGCGAGGAAAACTCGCGGTGAGGATCAATGGTTCAATCGATCCGGTCACAGTAGGGGAACGCTATGATCTTACACAGCCGTTTGCTCCGTTCTTTCTTGAGTCCACGTTTGCTGACAAAAGGAGGTGCCACTTGGATATTTTGGCTGTGAGTGATCCTGCGGGAGGAGTGCCTAGCGCGACCTTCCGCCTGCTTTGCGAATAGCTACTTCGACAGAAAGGGGGACGGTTGGACCCGCCCCCCATGCCCCGCTAGGAAGCATCGCGCTTAGCTATCTGCGCCGCAACCCAGGCGTAGATTTCCTCTTCCACCCAAAAGACCCGGAAGCCGACCTGAACGCGCTTTGGAAAGCCAAGATGCGCATAGGCAGGATCGTTCTCCATGCGGTCGATATGGGCAAAACTGAACCCTACAATCTCCCGAACTTGCTTCTTGCTCAGTAGTCTAGTCATCACGATTAACTCCGATTAAGGAGCAATCGCGATCACCCCGGTTTGCGAAAACCTAGGCGAAGATAGTGTTGCTGGCCGTGTCCGCCCGGTCAAGCGTAGGGTCGGTGAACTCGATGACTGGCAACTCCCGCTGCCCTTCCCCACGCAGCAAGGCCCAGCCAATTTGGTGCCGGGTGTTCTCGGGTAAGGCGGTGAGTTGGGCAACAGCTTCAGCGACGATTGTATCCATACGCTATGCGCCAAGGAGGTTCTGCAAAGTTACCAGCAACGCACCTTGTGCCAAGAGCGCTATTGCAACCCAGACCTTGAGGCCTGACTTCAGTTCGCGGAATGCGCGTTGTAGATCTGGCTTCGTGAGCGGATGATCTGGTGAGCTCATACCTACGACAGAGTAAACTGCATAATGCCAATCACGATGGCAGCAATCGCGCCGGTCTGGATCAACATGGCGCGGTATAACCGCGTTTCGAGCTCGCCAACGGTGGATCGCAGATCGGCCTTGGTCACCAGCTCGCTTTCAGTCAGCGCATCAACAATCCCCTCCGCTTGCTCGGCGGTGAACCCTTTTGCCTGAAGCTTTTGGATGGTTTTGTACGTGTCGATCGTGACGGCGTTCATATGCGAAAAGCGTACCATGACCCTTGCATTTTGTCACGCCAGCGCACCTGCAGCCCCGCTCGCTTAGAGCCTCTCTAAGCCGCTGGGCGCGTCTTTCTCAGCAAAGGTGGGGGTCACTTCATTTTTGGCGGGCAAACGTCGCAGCGTGGCATTTTGGGCCTGTGGTGGGATGTCTGCATGGCATAGAGACCGCAGTAACTTGATGGGCTGTGATGGACTCTTTGATCCATCCCAATCAGCTTTCGTTGATGGCAAGCCCTTTGGCCTAGCCTACCACCCAATCCGATTTGTTTTTTTAATTGAAAGAAATTGTCATCTTCTTTGTAATCTAATTTGTAAACTTATATGTGTGAACGACAAATTTGTCGTCAGGTGCCGACAGCGGTGTCGCCAGGTGGCGACAAATTTGTCGGCAGCTCACAAGCTCATTGCTACCGCTTGCGCATCGATCCGATCAGATCAGCTCGCATTGCTGCAAGGTCTCGCATGTGGGTGTCATCAAGGTGCCGATACTTGCCGGTGATCCGTATCGTTCGGCTGTCGTCTTTCTTGTCGATCTCCACTGTGATGTACCCCTTTTCCTTCAGAGACTTGATCAGCCGCTGGGGTTTTCTCTCGTTCGAGTAGCTGAACATTTTCATAAAGTGCTCGTTGCTCGCGATGCATCCGAATGAATTGTCCAGAGCAAAGATCTCTCCCCACATTAGCTTCTCGTCGCCAGAAAGCTCCGGGTTGATCCAGATGTCTTTCGGTATGAACGCGCCTTTGAAGTCGCGAAACTGGTCTGCCTGGGGCTTGGTCATGTTGTGATTGATTATACTCTATTCCCTTCCTCATCCTCCTCTCGGTAACGCACAGCTTGTGACGGCTCTGATGCTTCGTGATCAGCCGATCCTGCCCTGCGCTCCAGCCGACCGCCAACGGCAACGGTCTCCAGCGTCTCCAAGAGCCTTTGTGAGTTTCGGGCGAAGTCTGCTTTGAGCGACCGGTTGAATGTCACCTCCTCACGCAAGAACCGGATCTCATCCTGATCGCGATCCTGCTGTTTTCTGAGTTCTTTGTTCTCGGCCCTCAAAGTCGCAAGCTCGTTTGAGTTGATGTCAGAAACCGGTATGCTGGTCACACCTGTTCGAACATCGGCGCGCGGTGCAATCATGTTCGACGAAGGAGTTTCCGGGATTGGTTCGGCGGGTGCGACCGCACTGGTTTGAACATGTTCGGATGGGTTCGTTGGGGTTTTGGGGGGAATATCGGTTGCGACAGCACTGATAGTGTTCGCACCTGTTTGAACCGGTTCGCGGCTATTTTCAGCTTCACGCGACAGCTCCTCAGCAGTTTTGCGCTCAAGAGATTTCAGCTCAATCTTCCAGCGATAGCGCCCCCAAAGGGTATCCTCGCGGCGGGACACGACTTCGCCCTCGGGCACATTGAAAGAGCGCTCCGCCCATTTCCGAATGGTCTTAGCCGTCCGCGACAATCCCTGCGCTGCGCAATGGGCGACGGCCTCATCAACTGTGAGCCAAACTTCCTCGAAAGGGATGGGCTTGGCGGCTGATATCGGAGGAGGGTTCGCACCTGGTTCGTCCTTATTTGAAGCCGCCAAATCATTCTTTGTGCGTGTCGGTTCGTCGGTGTGAACAGGGATTGTTCGCACCCGTCCGAACGGGTTCGATCCTGCCGCGTTGTCTGGTTCGTACATATACGATCAGTCTAGCATGCCTGGTGCTGACGATTGCAAAGCTGTGATGAGTGGCCCAGTCTTCGAGTAAGTCAACGCACTGTGGTCACGATTGTACCGATGCGATATGCAACCAAAGAGTAGCGGAAACCCTCGTCTTGGCCGTACTGAGTGGACATCCAGTGTCGAAGAAAAGAGAGACAAAAAAGAGACAA
This sequence comes from Tropicimonas sp. S265A, assembly GCF_049800835.1. Lineage (NCBI taxonomy): Bacteria > Pseudomonadati > Pseudomonadota > Alphaproteobacteria > Rhodobacterales > Roseobacteraceae > Tropicimonas > Tropicimonas sp. S265A. The sequence continues at coordinate 183,851 of NZ_JBNAFU010000005.1, read as the reverse complement.
AACTTTAGATACAAATCTGTAAGTATCTGAAATAAATATAAGACCCCGTGGCTCAACTGGATAGAGCAGCCCCCTCCTAAGGGGCAGGTTGCAGGTTCGAATCCTGCCGGGGTCGCCAAAAATCATCATGCTTTGGCATCAGCCGATCGGTCACATGGGCACACACCCGTTTTTTTGCTAGATGCGCGGCGCGGGGGAAGCCAAGAGATGACCTTTGAGAGACCCAGACTTCGATCTTGATGACTTCTTGCCTTATCAATTCAACATCATTGCAGGACGCCTGAGCCGCGGATTTGCGGAGCGATACAAAGCACGCTTCGGGATTTCCATCGCGGAGTGGCGAGTGGTGGCGCACTTGCACCATTCCGGCGCAGTCAGTGTGCGCGAAATTCACGAACGTGCGCACATGGACAAATCCAAGATCTCCCGCGCGGCGGCCCGGTTGGAAGCCGCCGGGTATATCTCCAAACGGGTGTCTTCGGTCGATCGACGCCTTGTTGAGTTGTCGCTGACGCAAAAGGGCGACGCGATGATGGCCGAACTGGTTGTTCTGGCCCGGAAATATCAGGCGCAAATCGTCGAACTTCTCGGGCCGGACAACGCCAAGGTGCGAGACGGGATCAATGTGCTGATGCACAGCCGGTTCTGAGGCAAAGCGTCCCTTGCTCTGCGGTGCCCGAAAGGTCACCAATGGACCTGTCAGTTGCGGAGGAGGGAAGACCATGACCGACGACATCGTAATTTTGAGCAGCGCGCGCACCGCGATCGGGACATTTGGCGGTAGCCTTGCTTCGGTGCCCCCAATCGGGCTGGGTGCAGCCGTGGCGCGCGCGGCACTCGACAGGGCAGGTATCGAAGGTGACCGCATCGGTCACGTGACGTTCGGTCATGTCATCAACACCGAGCCTCGGGACATGTATCTCAGCCGGGTCGCCGCGATGGAGGCTGGCATCCCCGATACGACGCCTGCCATGAACGTGAACCGACTCTGCGGATCGGGGGCGCAGGCGATCGCGTCGGTGATCCAGTCCCTCGCACTGGAAGATGCCGATTTCGGGCTTGCCGGAGGTGCCGAAAGCATGAGCCGGTCGCCGTATACGTTGCCGGCTGCGCGCTGGGGCCAGAAGATGGGTGATGTCGCGTCGCAGGACATGATGCTTGGCGCATTGAACTGCCCTTTTGGCACCGGTCACATGGGGGTCACGGCCGAGAACGTCGCCAAAGAGCATGACGTCAGCCGCGCCGATCAGGACGCTTTTGCAGTCGAAAGTCAGACCCGCGCAAAGCAGGCCATAGAGGAGGGCCGATTTGACAGCCAGATCGTCCCCATCGAGGTGAAGGTCAAGCGTGAGATGGTGGCCTTCGCGCGCGATGAGCATCCGAAAGCAACCACTGTCGAGACCTTGTCCGGTCTGCGCGCAGTTTTCCAGAAGGACGGCACGGTGACGGCAGGGAATGCCTCCGGCATCAATGACGGGGCCGCAGCAATTGTCATGGCCCGCGCCAGCGCGGCAGAAAGCGCCGGTCTGAAAGCCAAGGCGCGTATTCTGGGGTATGCGCATGCTGGTGTTCGCCCCGAAGTAATGGGGATTGGCCCGGTTCCTGCGGTTCAGGCCCTGTGCAAACGCATCGGGTGCGATGTCGCGGAGTTTGACGTGATCGAATCGAACGAGGCTTTTGCAGCCCAGGCAATCGCCGTGAACAGGGGCCTCGGTCTTGATACCGCAAAGGTAAACCCGAACGGGGGCGCGATTGCGCTGGGACATCCAGTTGGCGCAACCGGGGCGATCCTTGTGGTGAAGGCACTGCACGAGTTGGAACGCATCGGCGGCAAACGTGGCCTTGTGACAATGTGCATTGGCGGAGGGCAGGGCATCGCGCTGGCCTTTGAGCTTCTTTAACGCCGGTTAAACTCGGATTCACCAATTGCTCTCACTGTCGGCCCGTGCTGCGCGGGCCGCTTAGATTCGCGCGGCCCGATGATTTAAGGGCTGTCGGATCATGCTGAACGAAGACATTGAACACCGCCTTGCGCAGGAACGCCGGGCACGCCTGGCGGCAGAGCGACTGCTCGCGCAAAAACAGCGGGAACTGAGTGCGGCCAATAACGAGCTGTCCAAGCACGCGTTCGAGTTGTCGGATCAGATTGTCGAACAACGCCACGAAGCCGAAGAGCTCAAGGACGAGAATTTTCAGGTCCGCTCTGACCTGCAGCGCGCGGAAAAGCGGCTCTGGACCTCGGTCGAAACCATTGAGGATGGGTTCGCGGTCTTCGACAGTGCGCGCCGCCTGATCATTGCGAACCCGGCTTATCTGACGGCCTTCGCCGGACTGGAAGAGGTCCGTCCCGGGATCGCGTATGACACTCTGCTCAGGCTCGCGACCGAAGAAGGGATCGTCGACACCGATGGCCTCAGCCGCGAGGAATGGTGCGCAATGATGCAGGGGCGCTGGTCGTCCGATACCATCGATCCGATCATCGTACGCTTATGGAACGGATACTCGATCAAACTGGTCGAACGCCGGGGCGAGGATGGCGATATCGTCACGCTCGCCCTGAACATCACCGAAACCATCCGACGTGAGAAGGATCTGACAGAAGCCCGCCATCGTGCCGAGGCTGCAAACCGCGCGAAATCCGCATTTCTGGCGAACATGAGCCACGAGCTGCGCACGCCGATGAACGGTGTTGTCGGCATGGCGTCTTTGCTGACCGAAGGCACGCTGGACGATGAACAGCGTCTCTACGTCGATACGATCCGCCAGTCCGGCGAGGCGCTGCTGCATATCATCAATGAGGTGCTGGACTATTCAAAGATGGAGGCGGAGAAGCTTGAACTGCATCCGCAACCTTTCAACCTCGAACAGTTGCTCCATGACGTCGTGCTGTTGTCCCTGCCCGGGGCACAGCAGAAAGGCATCAGTCTAGCGCTCGATTTTGACATGTTCCTGCCCGAACAATTCGTCGGCGATCAGGGTAGACTGCGGCAGATACTGACCAATCTTATTGGCAACGCGGTCAAGTTCACGTCCGAAGGTCATGTGGCGATCCGTGTGATCGGCGTACCTGCCGGGAACGACGCCCAAGAGGTCATCTTCAACATCGAAGACACAGGGATCGGGATCGCACCCGATATGGTCGAGCACATCTTCGGCGAGTTCAACCAGGCCGAAGATGAACGCAACCGCAACTACGAAGGAACCGGCTTGGGGCTTGCGATCACCAAACGGCTTATCGAGCTGATGGGGGGCGAGATCTGGGTGGACTCGGATCTCGGAAGCGGGTCGTGTTTCTCGTTTCGGATCCCTCTCTCTCGGGTTCCGGGTGCGGCAGAGGACCCGACAGATATTGATCTGCCAAACCTGCGCAAGGTGCTTGTCGTCGAAGCGGATGCGCTGTCCCGCGACGTCTTGCTGAAGCAGCTGATGCGGTTCGGGTTGGAGGTAACATCCGCTGATACACATCAGGGCGCCCTCGAGCAACTGAATGGCGCTTCGGGCTTTGATCTGGTCATGACCGACCTCAATCTTCCCGATGGAACCGGCATCACTCTTGCGCGCCAGATCGGCGGACGTATCCCGACAATCCTGGTGAGCCGAACACTGGCCGGACATTTCAGTCCCGAGGATCGCTCCCTGTTCGCGGCAACCCTGACCCAGCCGGTCTTGCGCTCGGATTTGCACGCCGCCCTCGCAACGCTTTCGGCGCCCTCTGATCCGGCACCTGATCTTGAGGCACCAACTTCGGACACCGCGCTTGGCCCTGCGGCTCCCGAAGCAGCCGACGAAGACCCCTCCGTAATATCACTCGGACCTTTCACATCCGCCCGGCGCCGCGCGCAATCGTCGCAAACGCACCGCGATACAACGCCTTCAGAAACCGAGCCGGAGATCGCAGCAGCGGGTGAAACCGGGCCCAAATTGATCGAGCCCGCGGTTGCGGACACAATGCCCGACAATGCCGGTCCTGAAGTACCGCCCACCACAGGACAGGAACCTGAGCGCCTCTTGCGCGTGCTCGCGGCTGAAGACAATCGCACCAACCAGCTCGTCTTTCGAAAGATGCTGCGCGACCTGAATATCGAGCTCAAGTTTGCGGGCAACGGCGAAGAAGCCGTCGAATTGTTCGAAAGCTTCGCGCCCGATATGATCTTCATGGATATTTCGATGCCAAAGATGGACGGTATGGAAGCCACGCGGACCATTCGGCAGATGGAGGCGGCGGGGGGCACGCATGTTCCCATTACGGCAATGACGGCCCACGCGATGGATGGCGATGCGGAGCGTATTCTCGCGGCAGGCCTCGATTACTATCTGACAAAGCCGCTGAAGAAGGCCGAGATTCACGCGAAAATCGAGGAGCTGACCCCGACAGGTTGCGCGCCCCTACGTGTTGATACCGCCGCGGAGTAGACGCTCAGGCGGCTTCCGCAGACGTGGTGTCCGGATAGGGCCGAACGAACACCGGGGCGTCAGGGGTGCTGCGCGTCTTGTCAAACGCATATCCGCCAGTCGCAAAGTCCCGCAGCCCCTCCAGATCGCAGACGCGGTTCTGAACAATGAACCGCGCCATGGCGCCGCGCGCCTTCTTTGCAAAGAAGCTGACTGTTTTCGTGACGCCATCGCGATCTTCGAGAAACACAGGCGTTACCAGTCTGGGTCGGAGCACCTTGATATCGACGGCTCCGAAGTATTCCTGCGAGGCGCAGTTCATCAGAACCGAGGCGCCGACGCTTTCGGCCTGCGCATTCAGCGATTTCGAGATACGTGTGCCCCACCAATCATACAGGGTCTTGCCACGGCGCGTTTCCAGCCTGCTTCCCATTTCCAGCCGGTAGGCTTGGATCAGGTCAAGGGGGCGCAAGACGCCGTAGAGCCCGGACAGGATCCGCAAATGGTCCTGCGCATAACGCCACTCGTCGCTGGACAGGCTTTGCGCATCCAGTCCCACATATGTGTCGCCGGCAAAGGCGAGCGCCGCAGGGCGGGACTCCGCGTCGGTCGTTTTCGGGCGAAAGCTCTTGAACCGCGCATGGTTCAGGTCGGCGAGTTTCTCCGACAGGCCCATCAATTGACGCAGCGCGTCCGTATCAAGCTTGCGGGCTTCGCGCGCAAGCGCCGATGCCTGGGTTTCGAACTCAGGCAAAGTCGTCGGCAATGGTGCGCTGACCTCCCAATTGAGACGTTTGGCAGGCGAGATCACGACAAGCATTTGGTCCTCCGAGCGCGTATTGAACGCCTAAGATAGGGGCTTTCGCAGAGCGGTCCACAGCGGTCAGGCATCTCGCAGGACCTCAAGGAACGCAGTCCCAAACCGCTCGCAGCGCCGCTCACCAAGCAATTTCGACAGCCGGTCAGGGGTATCGGGGCGCAGTTCGGCAACTTTTGACAGCAAACTCGTGGAACAGCTCAGCGGTTTCATCGTGCCACAGGCGCCGCGTGACAGCTGTGACTGTGCGGCCTGCAAACGATCAAATACCGACCCTGCGGTTTGCCCTGCCAGTCTGCGGCGCGCCGGATGCGCAGTGTCGGGGACCTCGCCTGAAATGACTTCCAGAAACGCAGCGCCGTATTTTTCGAGCTTCTTTGCACCAACCCCGTTTACACTGGCGAGTGCATCGAGATCCGTCGGTCGCGTTTCGGCCATCTCGATCAGGGTTCTGTCATTGAAAATCATATAGGCAGGCAAGCCGGCGCTCTCGGCGAGAGCGCGCCTTTTTGCCTTGAGCGCGGACAGAAGCGGCGCGTCTTCGTCCGAGACCAGCGCTTTGACCGACGGGCGCTGCGCCGCACGTTTGAGCGTGTCGCGCCGCAACAGGATCGTGTCCTCGCCGCGCAGGATCGGGCGTGCGGCAGATGTCATGACCAGCGCGCCATGCCGGGTCGGGTCCGGACGGACCAGATCATGGCCCATCATCTGCCGGAACACGCCTGTCCAAGTCCGGCGGTCCAGATCACGGCCAACCCCGAAGGTCGGCAGGTCTTCATGCCCGCGGGCCCGGACCTTGTCGGTGGGCGTCCCCGTCAGAATGTCGATCAAATGCCCCGCGCCAAAACTTTCGCCGGTGCGCAGGGCGGCCGACAAGGCCTTGCGCACGGCTTCGGTGCCGTCGAACGTCTCCGGCGGCTGCTCGCACAGGTCGCACGCGCCACACGGCACGCTGTCCTCGCCGAAATACCCCAGCAGGACCTGCCGTCTGCAATGCAAGGCCTCCGCCAAGCCCAAAAGCGCGTTCAAGCGCCCATGATCTGCCTGTTTTCGCTCTGGCGGAGCCAGCCCTTCGTCGATCTGCGACCGCCGCAGCCGAATGTCATCCGCGCCGAACAGGGTAAGCGTTTCAGCTGGCGCGCCATCGCGCCCGGCCCGTCCGATTTCCTGGTAATACGCCTCGATCGACTTCGGCAGATCGGCATGTGCAACCCAGCGAATATCTGGTTTGTCGACGCCCATCCCGAACGCCACGGTCGCAACCACGATCAACCCATCCTCGGCTTGAAATCGCGTTTCGACGATCCGGCGATCTTCGGGGTCCATGCCGCCATGATAGTGACACGCGGTATGCCCGGCTTCGCGCAAGCCAGTAGCGAGCGCTTCGGTCTTGGCCCGCGTGCCGCAATACACAATGCCCGACTGTCCCTTTCGCGCAGCCGCGAAGTCCAGAATCTGGCGCCGGGGCCCATCCTTGGCGGCAAAGGCCAAGTGAATATTGGGGCGATCAAAACCTCGCAGGAACGAGGCTGGCGCCTGACCGTCAAAAAGGCGGGCAACGATTTCCTCGCGGGTTTCCGCATCCGCAGTGGCCGTAAAGGCCGATAGCGGAACATCGAGGGCGCGGCGCAACTCTCCGATCCGCAGGTAGTCGGGACGGAAATCGTGGCCCCATTGGCTGACGCAGTGCGCCTCGTCCACGGCAATCGCCTGCACCCCGAGACGGCGTAACATCGCGACCGTCCCCGCGTTCGCCAAACGCTCCGGTGCCATGTAGAGAAGTCGCAATGACCCGGTCTCCAGTGCTTCGAAGACCTCGTCGGTTTCTTCCTGTGTATTTCCTGACGTCAAGGCGCCCGCAGCAACACCCAGTTCTTGCAACGCACGCACCTGGTCGCGCATCAGTGCAATCAAGGGTGAGATGACGATCGTGACACCACCACGCAGCAGGGCGGGCAACTGATAGCACAAGGATTTACCACCGCCCGTCGGCATGATGGCCAGAACGTTCTCGCCCCGGCGCACGGCCTCTACGATGTCCGCCTGACCCGGCCGGAACGCGTCAAATCCGAATACGCTGGAAAGTAACGACTCTGCGCTCTGCATGGGCCTGTTTTGGCTGGGACTGCTTCGTTTTCACAGACTGTCCCATACCAGAGGTTGCGCAACAAGCCCTGCGCGTCGCTATTCCTAGTAAAAAGCCGCCGCATTGTTGATCAGGATGATGCGAAGAGCGTAGACGCCGATCAGCACGACCAACGGGGCCAGATCAAGGCCACCCATCTGCGGAAGAAACTGGCGAACACGGCTGTACACGGGCTCCAGCAGTCGATCCAGCCCGTACCAGATCTGCGCCACGAACTGCTGGCGCAGGTTCAGAACCTGAAAGTTGATAAGCCAGCTCATGATGATGTGGGCGATGATGATGAACCACGCAATATCGAGGATCAGCAGTAGTATCTGCAAAAGGGACTGCATTTCGGTCTCCGAACCTGTCTTTGCCTTGACCTAGGCCGTTGTATCGCTGCGCGCAAGACGGTGCCGTTCCGTCACGCTTGACCGGACCTTCGTCGCACGCGAGGGATGCGATCCGAAGGAGGCACCAGATGTATCCGTTTTTTCGATTGGCACTGGAGGTTGTGATCCACCGGAAGAGCCGGGCTCTGGGTCCGATGGACACCCATGTCAGTTTTCACCGGTGTTGGCCCTGGGATCTGGATGTTTTTGCAGAGCTCAACAACGGGCGCACGTTGACGATTTATGACCTTGGCCGTTTGCCGTTTGGCATGCGCGCCGGGCTGTTTCGGGTTTTGCGCAAGAACGCGTGGGGCTTGACCATGGCGGGCGCTGCCGTGCGGTACCGCCGTCGCATCAGGCTGTTCGATCGGATCGAAATGAGGTCCCGGGTGATCGGCTGGGATGCGCGGTTCATGTATGTCGAGCAGTCGATGTCGGTGCGTGGGCAGGTCGCGGGACACATCGTCTATCGTAGTGCAGTGACGGACGCAGAGGGCCTCGTACCCCCGCAGCGCGTGGCCGATCAGATTGCCCCGGGGCTACACACGCCAGCCTTGCCGGATTGGGTCAAAGCCTGGGTCGAGGCTGAAGACCTGCGCCCCTGGCCTCCGGAAATCGCAACCTGAGGCCAAGTTACCCCTTGCGAACGGATGCCAACGCACGCCTATAAGACCCGGTAGTATACGCAGGGGCGCGGAATGTCGGGCGCAAGAAAACGGATCTTGGGCTGGATGATGTTCGACTGGGCGAGCCAGCCCTTTGCGACCCTGATCTTGACCTTCATCTTTGCACCCTATTTCGCAACCGTCGTCGGTGATCCGGTGAAGGCCCAGTCCATGTGGGGCTATGCGTTGTCGATCAGTGGCCTGGTGATTGCGTGCCTTGCGCCTGTGCTGGGCGCGCTGGCCGATGGAACTGGCCGTCGCCGCCCGTGGATCATCCTGTTTTCCTGCTGTCTTGTTGTCGGCGCGGCAGGGCTCTGGATGGCGGCCCCCGGAACGCAGAACGTGACCCTGATCCTGATCCTGTTCGGGATCGGACTGATAGGCATGGAATTTGCCACGATCTTTACCAACGCGATGTTGCCCGACCTTGGGCCGCGACGCGAGATCGGGCGGATCTCGGGGTCGGGATGGGCGATGGGCTACGCAGGTGGTGTGGTCGCACTGATCCTGATGCTGCTTTTCTTTGCCGAGAACGACGCGGGGGTCACACTGCTGGGTCGTGACCCGGCCTTCGGGCTCGATCCCGAGATGCGCGAAGGCACCCGCAGCGTCGGGCCGTTTGTCGCGCTTTGGTATGTGGTGTTCATCATCCCGTTTTTCCTATGGGTCAGCGATGGGCCACCGCGCGCGTCCCAGCCCCTGCGCGACAGCCTTCTGGACCTGTGGGCAACGCTCAGGGGGCTGCCGGCCAGCCCAAGTCTGAGTGCGTATCTGGGCTCGTCCATGCTGTACCGCGACGCACTAAACGGGATGTACACTTTCGGCGGTATCTACGCGTTTGGGGTTTTGGGGTGGAGCGTTGTCTCTGTCGGTGTGTTCGGGATCGTTGCCGCCATCACCGGGGCCGTCTTCGCCTGGATCGGCGGCTTCGCGGACCGCGCCTTCGGTCCAAAACCCGTCATCGGCGCCTGTATCCTGGTATTGTCGGCAGTCGGGCTTCTGATCGTCACGATTTCGCAGGACAGCGTGCTGGGGATCAAGGTCGCGGCGGACAGCGCCTTGCCGGACATCGCCTTCTACATCTGCGGGGCGGCGATCGGTGCTGCGGGTGGGGCGCTTCAGTCTGCAAGCCGGACAATGATGGTTCATCAGGCCAGTGCAGACCGCATGACAGAAGGGTTCGGCCTTTATGCTCTGGCAGGCAAGGCGACCGCCTTCCTTGCGCCATTCCTGATCGCCGTGGTGACCGAGGTAACCGGATCGCAGCGCGCCGGGCTTGTTCCGTTGATTGCCCTCTTCCTCTGTGGATTGTTTCTGCTACGCTGGGTGCAACCGGACAAAGATATGAGCAGGTCATGATCCGAGTTTTTTCCGCACTTGTCGGGGCCTTCTTGGCGCTGACACCACAAGGAAGTTTCGCAGAAACCAAAGCCAACCAACTCTTTGGTGCCAAGTCACAGGCCTCTTCCCAGCGGCCGGCGGCATTCGGGACCTATGCCCGGGGGTGCCTTGCGGGCGGGGTACAACTGCCCGAAACCGGCCCCACATGGCAGGCGATGCGCCTGAGCCGCAATCGAAACTGGGGCCATCCGGATGCAATCGAGTTTGTCGAACGGTTGAGCCGTTATGCCGCCTCCCTCCCGGGTTGGGAGGGGCTCTACATCGGGGATATCAGCCAGCCGCGCGGCGGCCCGATGACCAGCGGTCATCAAAGCCACCAGATGGGTTTGGACATCGATATATGGATGCTGCCCCCCAAACGCCTGAACCTGAGCCGGTCTGAGCGCGAAAAGATCAGTTCTGTTTCCGTACGATCGAAGGACCAGCGCCGAGTCAACGGGAACTGGACGGCGCAGCACATGGCGCTGCTGAAAGCTGCCGCTCAGGATCCGGCCGTGGACCGCATTTTCGTAACCGCGCCAGCAAAGATCGCCATGTGTAACAGCGCGACCGGCAACAAGTCATGGCTTCAGAAGATACGACCGCTCTGGGGCCATCACTATCATTTTCACGTACGTCTGAAGTGCCCGGATGGTAATCGTGGATGCAGGACCCAGACTCCGACCGTACGCGAGTTGTCAAAGGGCGGAACAGGGTGCGACGCATCGCTGAACTGGTGGGTTACGGATGCCCTCAATCCCCCTAAAACCGCCGCGAAACCGAAACCCAAAGCGCCTGCGCCGAAGAAACGCGGTGCGCGTGACTACGTCATGGCGGACCTACCGCAGCAATGCTCGCAAGTCTTGGCCGCGCGTTAGCGGCAAGCCTCTTTCTGGCGCAGGGTGCATTCGCCCAGTCCGCAGAGTTCGTAGGTGCCTACACCTGGTCGGACGATGATCCCGCATTTGGTGGGATATCCGCGCTAGAGGTGCTGCAGAATGGGGCCGCTTTGGTTGCGCTGGGGGACCGGGGGTTTCTGGTCACAGCGTCGATTGCGCGCGGTGAACCAGATGCGGCCATCACCTCCGTCACCAACACGCGGGTTGCGCCACTGCGCGACCGGGCGGGGGCAGAACTGCCGGAGTTGGAGCGCGACAGCGAAGGCCTTGCCTTGACCGATGATGGCCGTCTGTTCGTTTCGTTCGAGGGGGTACACGGCGTCGCTGAATTTGACCTGACGGGCCGGATGGTTTCCGCGGGCCTCGATCGACATCCCCATTTCGCACGCATGCAGCGAAACTCCAGCCTCGAGGCGCTGGCGGTTGATGCGCTGGGGCGCTTGCACACCGCCCCGGAGAGGTCAGGGCGGTTGCTGCGCCCCTTTCCCGTCTATCGTCGGGCCGGAGGGGGGTGGGATCAGCCATATGCAATCCCGCGGAGCGAGGATTATCTGCTGGTCAGCCTGGATTTCGGCCCAGAGGGGAGACTTTACGTGCTGGAACGCGCGCTGCGCGGTATCTTGTTCTCGACCCGTGTGCGCAGTTTTGCGGTCGATGGCGACGTCTTGAGTGACGCGCGGGTGTTGCTGCAAACCACGACCGGGACGCACGAAAACCTCGAAGGTCTGTCTGTCTGGCGGGACGAGGGCGGGTTTATTCGCCTCAGCATGGTATCCGATGACAATTACAACCTGTTTCTGCGCACCCAAATCGTCGAGTATCGCCTGCCGGGCTCTTGATCCCCGCCGAATTGGTGGGTAAGCGACCTAAGTTCGTGCCACTTTTGGCGCCAAGTCTCCGCAACCTTGTAAAAACGGACCTGTGCCATGACCCGCATCCACCTGCCCGGCATTCTTGCCATGGCCACCATCGTTGTGGCCTCGAATATCCTTGTGCAATTCCTCTTCGGTCAGTGGTTGACCTGGGGGGCGTTCACTTACCCGCTCGCGTTTCTGGTTACCGATGTCATGAACCGCGTCTATGGCAAGGCCGCCGCCCGCAAGGTCGTCCTTGCCGGGTTTGGTGTCGGCGTCGTGTGCTCTTTGATCGGCACACAGATCATGGGCGAGTTTGGCCCGCTGGTCACGCTGCGCATTGCGCTCGGTTCCGGCCTCGCGTTCCTGACCGCGCAATTGGTGGATGTGACGGTGTTTGACCGGCTGCGCACGGGACCCTGGTGGCGTGCGCCGCTGGCATCCACCCTGATCGGATCGACATTGGACACGGCCCTGTTTTTCTCGATCGCGTTCTCTGCCCAGTTGACTGTGCTGGACCCATCGAACGACGTTTCCTGGGCAAACGAGGCGCTTCCCCTGCTGGGTGTTGGTCCGGTTGCACCGCTCTGGGTGTCGCTGGCGATGGCCGACTGGGCAGTGAAGCTGACTCTGGCGTTGTTGGCGTTGGTGCCATTCCGGATGATCGTTCGGCGCGCTAGACCAAACCTTGCATAAAAAGTTTTGACAAACACAAAATCTGTGGCAACCTCCAATCAACGGAAACAAATGAAAGGAGGTGATCCAGTGTCTAGAAAGGTATTGGAGAGAGGTGTCGGGACAATCAGGGAGGTGCGCCGCTAAGGCAACCTTTGGCGGACTGCCCGCCCTGATGGATCGGTTCAATCCTATCTAACCGACCCCACCTCCAGAACTTTCGGCAGGGCCGTCCGGCATCGGGCGGCCCTTTCGATTGGGGAAAGACGATGTTGAGAGTTTCAGACGCCATCACGATCGAAGACTGGGAACTGACCGAAAGCTTCATGCGCGCGTCCGGACCCGGGGGGCAAAACGTCAACAAGGTCTCTTCGGCCGTGGAACTGCGGTTTGAGGCGGCCCGCTCTCCAAATCTCGCGCCGCAGGTCAAAGCGCGTTTGAAAAACCTTGCCGGACGGCGCTGGACGAAGGACGGCGCCCTTGTCCTGCAAGTCGATGAAACCCGCAGTCAGGTACGCAACCGCGAAATCGCGCGTGAACGTCTGCGTGCATTGATCGAGAAAGCGCTTCATGCGCCCAAGCGGCGGATTGCGACCAAGCCGACGCTTGGATCGAAGAAACGTCGGCTTGACAGCAAGGCGCGGCGCGGCGCTGTTAAGTCACTTCGGGGCAAGGTGGACCCTGAATAGCGCCCTAGACGACAACCGGCTGAGCAGTTTGCGCGCCGAGGCCAAAGACCCGCTTGTAACGCTCGATCTCGGCCGCGGGGCCCATCGCCTTGTTGGGGTTGTCGCTTAGTTTGACTGTCGGTCGGTCGTTCGCACGCACCGCCTTGCAGACCAGCGAAAAGGGCGCGAGGCCATCGTCCGGAACCAGTCCTCGGAAGTCGTTGGTCAACAACGTCCCCCAGCCAAATGACACCCGGACGCGGCCTGCAAACTGGGCGGACAGGGTTTCGATCTTTTCAACATCCAACCCGTCGGAAAAGATGACCAGCTTCTCAGTCGGGTCTTCCCCGCGCGCGCGCCACCACGCGATCGCGCGCTCTGCGCCCTCGGCCGGGTCGCCACTGTCGATACGGATACCGGTCCAGCTTGTCAGCCAATCTGGCGCACGGTCCAGGAACACTTTTGTGCCGTAGGTATCCGGCAGAATAATCCGCAGGTTGCCATCGTGTTCCTCGTGCCAGTCTGCCAGAACCCTGTAGGGCGCATCGGCCAATTCCGCATCAGTGTCTGCAAGCGCGGAGTAGACCATGGGGAGTTCGTGCGCATTCGTGCCGATCGCCTCGACCTCGCGTCGCATCGCGATCAAACAGTTCGACGTGCCTGCAAACTTGTCGCCCAAGCCTTCCGTCATCGCCTGCACGCACCAGTCCTGCCAAAGAAACGAATGCCGCCGTCGGGTGCCAAAGTCGGCTAGCCGCAGCGTGTCTATGGCACGCAAGCGCTCGACTTTCTCCCATAGTTTCGTCATCGCGCGAGCATACAGGACCTGTAACTCGAACCGTCCCATGTCGCGTAGAACCGCCTTGGACCGAAGCTCCATCAGAACCGAGAGCGCGGGGATCTCCCACAGCATGACTTCTGGCCAGGCGCCCTCGAAGCTCAGCTCATACTGGCCGTCGCGCACGCTCAACTCGTACGGGGGAAGCCGGAGGTTCTCGAACCATTCCATGAAATCAGGTCGAAACATCTGGCGCTTGCCGTAGAAGGTGTTGCCCCGCAACCAGGTGCTTTCGCCGCGGCTGAGGGACAGGGACCGGATATGGTCCAACTGCTCACGCAGTTCCCCCTCGTCGACGAGCTCGGCCAATCGAATGCTCTTGGTGCGATTTATCAGGCTGAATTCAACGCGAGTATCAGGCTTGTTCCGGAACACGGACTGACACATCAGAAGCTTGTAGAAATCCGTGTCTATCAAAGACCGAATGATTGGGTCGATTTTCCAATTATGGTTGTAGACCCGTGTTGCGATGTCGGCCAAATTGACTGTCCCTGGTCGTGGTTTTGCGTTCTGTTCCCCTCTGACTATCCGATCCCACACCGTGACGCAAAAAATCGCGTAGCGAACACTAGTTCATCGCCGCCCATGTTTCAGCTTCGGGTGCTTGGGAAAGGGTGGCCGGGATCAGCTCCGCCACGAGCACGAACAGATCCTGTCGACGCACCGGTTTCGTCAGGAAACCGTCCATTCCGGAAGCGAGGCAAGCGTCTCTGTCACCCGCATAGCCATTGGCGGTCAGGGCCACGATCGGTGCGCGGCCCCGCCCTGCACGCACTTCTTCGGCCCGGATGCGTCGGGCGCTTTCCAAACCGTCGCAACGCGGCATCTGCATATCCATCAGGATCAGGTCCGGGCGCATCAGGCCAGCTTTTTCCGCGGCCTCCTCGCCGTCATGCGCAAAGCTGAGTTCCATGCAAAGCGGCGCAAGGAGTTTTTGCATTAGAAGCCTGTTCGTCTTGTTGTCTTCGGCGACCAGCACCCTGAGGGTCGCCATAACGCTGGAGTTTACGGGTGGACTTGCGACCGAAACCGCACTTGATGGAGCGTCGGTCTGCACGGGTGGCGCAGGCAGTGTCAGCGAAAAGCATGTCCCTGAGCCGATTGCCGAGGTGACGGAAATATCCCCTCCCATCTGACGGGCGAGTTTTTTCGAGATTGCCAGCCCAAGGCCCGTCCCGCCGAACTCTCGCGCTATGCTTGCATCGGCCTGTGCGAAAGCATCGAAAATATGGTCGATACGATCCTTCGGAATACCGACACCCGTGTCGGAGACGTGGAAAACCAGTCCCGGCATATCGGCCACGACGCTGGGTTGGATCGCAAGGCGGACTTCCCCTTGATGCGTGAATTTTATGGCATTGCCGACAAGGTTCAGCAGGATCTGGCGGAGCCGGCCCTGGTCGCTCTGCACCGCGGTTTCCGGAGCGGAACCGGTTTCGATCACGAGCGAGAGGCCCTTCTCAGACGCCAGCGGGGCCAGTAGGGCGGCGATCTGCGTGGCGACCTCCGGCACGATAACCGGTTCTGTCGTGACCTCCATGCGCCCGGCTTCGAGTTTCGACAGATCGAGAATGTCGTTGATGATTGTCAGCAAGCTTTCCCCTGAGGACAGGACCGTTTGCGCGGTGCGGCGTTGGTCGCACGACAGGTCACCGTCAAGCAGGTTTTCCGTCAGGCCGATGATCCCGTTTAGGGGCGTGCGCATCTCGTGGCTGACCATGGCCAAGAACCGTTCCTTGGTGCGCGCGCCTTCTTCGGCGGCGACCTTGGCACATGCGAGCTCGTGTTCGCGGTCTTTCTGCCGCGAGATGTCACGCTCCACCGCAACCTCGCCGATCAGCGTTCCGCTCGGTGTCAGCATTGGCGTGATGACCGTTTCGATCCAGATGTCACGCCCGTCCTTGGTGCGGTTAAGCAGTTCCACGCGGACCGGAACATGGTTTTGCCGCGCCACGAGGATCTTTCGGATCGCTGCTGGATCGGTGTTCGGAGAGTTCAGAAGGTCGGCAGGCAATTGCCCCTTCGCATCCTCGAAGGAGTAGCCGGTGATGCGCTCGAAACTCTTGTTCACGTATTCGATCCGCCCTTCGCAATCAGTCACCAGAACGGAGTCATTCGCGTTTTCGGCCACCAGCGCCATGCGCCTGGCCTCCCTCTCTCGGATCAAGAGTTGCTGGTTGACCGCGTCCACTTCTGCCTGCTGAACGATCAAGGCGCGCTCGCTCTCCCACCGTTGTGCACGCAGTCGGTGCAGATAGGCGATGAATGCGTAGATCGAAAAGGCAAGGATCAGAACGCCGACCGCATCATACTTCAAGGGTACTACCGGCCGCGCACCGACCAAACCGTCTATTGCGAACAGACCGCCAAGGCTCAGAAGGTAGACGGAGATCCGCGCGCGTGTCGCTGACGGATGAAACGGGTACACGAGGCCGGCGTTGATGACTGCGCCAGCCATGCAGGCAATTGCGAAAAACCGCGAATCGTCACCGTCGCCTGCATGCCATGCCAGTGCCACGCACCCTGACACCAACGTGGCATGCATCGCGGCACTGTAGGTACTCAGCCTGAGCAACCGATCGAAATCCGCGTGCGTCGGGAGCAGTCGGCGGAGCACAGCGCAGTCAAGCACTTCCCCCAGCGTGCCGATCAGGGCGATCCAGAGCCCCAGCAAAGGTGTGCTCAGCCATCCTACAAAGGCGGCACCGGCAAAAAGGACCGTCTGACGCATCCAGAAATGCGTCAGCCGCCCGCGCACATAGCTCGCAAACCGGCCCCGAGGGCTTGAGCGCGCTTCGAACTTGCGCCGCAGGTCTTGGGCATTGCCGCTTGGCGTCACCCTGTCCTCCAATACCGCTGGGGCGTTAGACAGGGCAGGTGTGAGCGAAATTCGTTAAGATAGCCTGAGCGGCCTAGGCCAGAGCGAGAGTCGCGCCCGCATCGCGCATAGCATCTGTTGCGGCATCCAGAGATCCGTTCAGGTCAATGGCGCGGCACAGGTCCATGCGAACCGTGGCGTTGAACCCGAGTTTGCGGGCGTCCAGAACCGAGTAATTCACGCAAAAGTCCGTGGCGAGGCCGACAAAGGTCAAATCCGTCAGCCCCCGCGCGCGCAGGTACCCTTCGAGACCGGTCGGAGTGGTCTGGTCATTCTCGAAAAAGGCCGAGTAACTGTCGATGTCGGGGCGGAAGCCCTTGCGCAGGATCAGATTTGCCGGATCGATCCGCAAATCAGGGTGAAACGCGGCGCCCTCGGTTCCCTGCACGCAATGGTCCGGCCACAGCACCTGCGCGCCATAAGGCATCTGGATCGTCTCCATCGGTGCCATGCCTGCGTGTTGGCTTGCAAAGCTGCGATGGGTGGCGGGGTGCCAGTCCTGCGTCAACACGACGGCGTCCGCCCGGTCGATCAGCGCGTTGATACCGGCGACGATTTCATCACCGCCTGCAACAGCCAGCGCGCCGCCCGGGCAAAAGTCGTTCTGCATGTCTACGACGATCAGTGCGTTGGACATCTACGTTCCCTCTGTTCGGATGTGCCTACGCAGCGGCTTGCCCCGCGTCAATGCTACGCCCTTGGCAGAAGGGGCCTGCACGCCGTATACGCCCCCCCATGTTCACAATCGCAGCACTCTACAAGTTCACGCGCTTTGATGATCCGGCGGCGCTCAAAGCGCCGCTGGCCAAGCTGGCCTGCGCGCAGGACGTCAAAGGTACTCTGCTGCTGGCGCGAGAAGGGATCAACGGTACCATTGCCGGGTCGCGCGCGGGGATCGATGCGGTTCTGTCACACATCAGATCCCTGCCGGGATGCGCGGATCTGGAATGGAAGGAAAGCGCGGCACCGACCGCCCCGTTCGGCAAGCTGAAGGTCCGTCTGAAACAGGAGATCGTCACGATGCACCAGCCTGACGTGGACCCGACGGGGGCTGTCGGGCGGTACGTCGAGCCGCGTGATTGGAACGATCTTATTTCTGCCGAGGATGTCGTCGTCATCGACACGCGCAACGATTACGAAGTGGAAATTGGCACGTTCCGAAACGCAGTTGACCCCGAAACAGCGAGTTTTGGCGAGTTTCCTGCATGGTGGGCGCAGAACAAGGACCGGTTTCACAACAAGCGCGTTGCGATGTTCTGCACTGGCGGGATCCGATGTGAGAAATCGACGAACTTCCTGATCGGGCAGGGTGTCGAGGAGGTGTACCACCTCAAGGGGGGCATTCTGAAATACCTTGAGGAGGTCCCCGAAGAAAACAGCCTTTGGCAAGGCGAGTGTTTCGTGTTCGACCGGCGCGTCTCCGTCGGGCATGGCCTGAAACCCGGACCCTATGACCTGTGTCATGCCTGTCGCCGCCCGCTTGCACAGGACGACAAGCGCCGCCCGGAATACGAGCCGGGGGTCCAATGCCACCGCTGCGTCACCGAATACACGGATGCCGACCGTGCCCGATTCCGAGAGCGCCAGCATCAGATCAAACTGGCAAGAGCGCGCGGCGAAGAGCATCTGGGGTGATCTGCTTCCCCCTGTCGGGGCGCTGGGGTAGGTAGGCTGCCATGGCCCTGACCCTTTCCACCCTTGGTGACCTGAACAACCTGCAGCATGACGAGATCATCGATGTCCGGTCCCCGGCGGAATATGCCGAAGACCATGTACCGGGTTCGATCAACCTGCCGGTGCTGACTGATACCGAGCGTGCGCAGGTCGGGACCATCTACAAACAGGAAAGCCCGTTCAAGGCCCGCAAGATCGGAGCAGCGCTTGTCGCGCAGAACGCCGCGCGGCACCTGCAAACGCATCTTGCTGACAAACCGGGGAACTATCGACCGCTTGTCTACTGCTGGCGAGGGGGGCAACGATCAAACGCTTTTGCTGCGATCCTGTCACAGATCGGCTGGCGCGCGCAGGTGGTTGGCGGCGGGTACAAGACCTACCGCAGGCTGGTTGTCGATGCTCTTTACGATCAGCCGTTTCCATGCCCCGTCATTCTGCTGGATGGTGACACCGGATCGGGTAAGACGGACATTCTGAATCGCCTGCCTGCGCTTGGCTGGCAGGTGCTGGATCTCGAAGGGCTGGCGCGGCACAGGGGGTCTGTCCTTGGGGCGTACACTCAGGCCCAGCCCAGCCAGAAAGGCTTCGAGTCGGCGCTGGCGATGGGGGTGGAGAGACTTGATCCCACCCGCCCGGTTGTGGTTGAGGCGGAAAGCTCGAGGGTCGGAGAAATCAATCTTCCGCCGATGCTGTGGGCCGCGATGTGTGCTGCGCCGCGGCTGGTCATCGAAGTCCCCAGACCCGCGCGCGCCCGGTATCTGGTAAAGGCCTATGACGACCTGAGCTTGCAGGATGCGTCTGAAAGGCTGATGCAACTGCGTCGCTTGCACGGAGCTGCCCGGTTGGCCGAATGGCAGGAGATGCTCAGCCAGAAGCGTTTCGAAGCGCTCGCGCTGTCCTTGATGGAAGTGCACTACGACCCTGTGTACCGACGCGGGCGCAAGGGCCATGTCGCCCATACCCTTGCCCTGCCGGACACGGCGCTCTTGCCCGACACGATTGAAAGCACGGCGCGATCCGTCGCGGAGGCGTTGGGACAGATCAGGACACCAGCCGCAAGCGGGGTTCTTCCGTAATCACCCCGATTTGGGTCGCGCCCGTCACGTGCGCATCCGAGGGAACAGCTGCCAGAAGCCCGCCTGCGGTTTGCGGATCAAAAAGGATTTTCGCCGTCGGCGTCGTGTCCGGCAGGTCCGGCACGCCCGACCTGTTCTGCGCGTAGAGCGACGAGGCAATGCCGGAACGCACGGCCTCCAGCGCTCCGGCAAAGACCGGGATGGCATCCTCCCGGAGCTCTGCGCCGACCCCGGACGCGGCACAAAGCCTCCGCAAATGCCCGGCCAGCCCGAAACCGGTGACATCCGTCATGGCATGGGCGACCTGCGCAAGCGCCACGGCGGTCTCCTGCTGGGGGCTGGAAAGGATCTGCCACAGCGCCGAAACATCCTCGCCCCGGGCGCGCGCCTGCATGTCGGTCGCAAACAGAACCCCGCTGCCGAGCGGTCGCGTCAGAACGAGCTTGTCACCGGGTTTCGCCCCGGCGAGCCCAATGGGCCGCGATCCGGTCAGTCCGGTTACGGTGAACCCGATCGTCAGTTCCGCGCCAATGCTTGTGTGTCCTCCGGCCAGTTCCGCGCCGACCTGCGCCAGCACCTCTTCGGCGGCCCGGGTGATCTCGGCCAGCATCGCAGCATGCATCTCCGTTCGCGCGCGGGGCAGGATAATCTGCGCCAGGGCAACTTGCGGGCGCGCGCCCATGGCCCAGATGTCCCCGAGGGCATGGTTCACGGCTATCCGCGTCATCAGAAACGGATCCTCCACCACCGCCCGCAAATGGTCGGTGGTGATGACTTGTGTCGTGCCGGCGATGTTCAGCAGAGCTGCGTCATCGCCGATCTGGCTGACGACATCCTCCCGGCGGGGGTGGGGCAGGGTGGCCAATGCCGCATCCAGAGTGGTCGCGTCCACTTTCGCACCACATCCCCCACACAGGGGCGGTTTCCCTGCGATTTCCGCACGGACGCCGCGCGCGACCTGCGCGGGCAGTTTTTGCGGGGCCATTGGCTGCAGAGCCTCGAACTGGTCCATGAATGCCCGATCGATGCGGTCTTTCAGACGCCAGACGCAGTCGCCCTTCAGGGCTATTCCGGAGCGATCCAGCACGGCGGCTTTGCGTCCGGTGGAGATCAGTTTCAGATAATCGCGCTGCGGGTGATAAAGCTTGCGGTGGCTCCCGGTCAGGTCTGCGCGGATGTTGTGGTGGAGTATCTTCGCTTGCCGAACTGCGTAGACCCCGGCCTTCGGACGCGGCGCAAACCCAAGATGGGCGCAATCGCCCACCGCAAAGACCGTCGGATCCTTGATCGTGCGCAGCCAATGGTCCACCTCGATGAAACCATCATGCAGACTCAGTCCGGTCGTCGCCAGCCAATCTTGAGGGCGCGCGCCGGTCGCGCCGATCACCAGATCAGCGGGGAGGTTTGATCCGTTATCGAGCCTGACCAAAGTTTCAGTCACCTCGCGCGCCCGCGTGTGCGTGAGAACCGTGATGCCCAGCGCGTCCACGGCTTCCAGCATGTAGCGCCGGGTTCGCGCGGGCAGGATCGAAAGGATTTCCGAACTTGCTTCGACAATCGTGATGGTCGCTGTGCGGCCCAGCCGGTGCGCTGCCGCCATCGCCAGTTCAACCCCGCCAACGCCTCCGCCCAGAATGACCACGTTGGGGGCCGCCGGCGGATTGGCAACAAGCGCGTCCCAACGGTCGGCAAACCGTCCCAGCGGTTTCGCCGGGACCGCATGATCCGAGAAGCCGGGCAGGCTGGGCAAGTCCGAGGTGATGCCAATATCGATGGAGGCGATATCATAGCGGATCGGGGGGCGCCCCGGGACTGTCAGCGTCTTTGCCGGAAGGTCCATTTCGGTGACCCGCCCAAGGATCAGCCGTGCTCCGGCGCTGCGCGCAAGCCGCACCAGATCGATCATCAATGCATCGCGCGGATAATGTCCCGCGACAAAGCCCGGAAGCATGCCCGTGTAGGGCGCTGCTGGGTCCGGGTTGATCAGTGTCAGCCGCGCCCCAGCCAAGGGTTTCATCGCCCATTTGCGCAGAAACAGGGCATGCGCATGCCCGCCGCCAACCAAAACGACATCCTGCGTCAACGGGATGGGGCTGTGCATCTCGGGCGCCTCCGCTAAGTAACGCAAAAGCCCTAGCAGCCAGCCTTCGGGTTGGCGAGGGTCAAGCGCCAAGATCCCGAAAGGCTCAGATCACATGACGTTTATCCGCGCCGCTGTCCTTCTGGTCGGGTTATGCGCCGCCTGTTTGTCCATCTGGAAACTGGAAGGATTTCGCGCAGGGCTGGACATCACGCACGTACACGTGGGCACAACCCCGGTGACAGTCTATGCCGATCCCGCAGCGCCACCGGGGCCCGCGGTTGTCATTGCGCACGGGTTTGCCGGATCGCGCCAGTTGATGGAGGCGTTCGCGCTTACGCTCGCGCGGGCGGGCTATGTCGCGGTGAGCTTCGATTTCGAGGGTCACGGTCGCAATCCGACACCAATGTCAGGAGATGTCACCGCTATCGACGGAACAACGCAATTGCTGATGTCGGAAACCGGGCGCGTGACGGATTATGCGCTGGGGCTGGGTCGGGTGGACGGGCGCGTTGCGTTGCTGGGGCATTCCATGGCGTCCGATGTGATCGTGCGCCAGACCATCGCTGATCCAAGTGTGGAGGCCACTGTTGCGATCTCGCTCTTTTCCCAAGCCGTCACGGCGCAGGAGCCCGGCAATTTGATCGCGATCAACGGGGAGTGGGAGGCGACGCTGCGCGAAGAAGCGCGCAGGATCGTGCAGCTGATCGACCCGCAAGCCGCCGAAGGGCAAACCGTGCGCGGCGACGGGATACTGCGCCGCGCGGTTTTCGCCCCGCGGGTCGAGCATGTCGGGGTCCTGTATGCCCCGACATCCCTCCGCGAGGCCCGGGATTGGCTCGATCAAACCTTCGAGCGGACAAGCTCATCGCCCCTGGCGACGACCGGGGGGTGGATCGCCTTGCTGTTGGCGAGCCTCGTTGCGCTGTCTTGGCCGGTGATGCGATTGCTGCCGTCCGGACCACCCCTCGATGACGTGCCCCGCACCACGTTCTGGATGGCGCTGGGCTCGGCCTCGCTCGTCACGCCGCTTTTGCTGGCCCCGTTCGACGTGCAGTTCCTGCCGGTCCTCGTCGCCGATTATCTTGGCGTCCATCTGCTTGTTTTCGGTGTGATCGTGCTTGGTATTCTATGGTGGCGTGACGTGCGTTTCGACCTGCGGGGATGGATTGCAACCCTTGCCCTCGTTGCATTTGGTTTGGGTGTTTTTGGGGTCGCAATGGACCGCTATGTGGCGTCCTTCATGCCCCATCTCGGCCGGCTGCCGATCATTGCGGCGCTCGGCCTTGGCGCCGTCGCCTACATGGTGTCGGACGCCGCACTGACGGGGGCGGGCCATGCCCGGCTCTGGCGGCGTCTTGCTGCGAAGGCGGGTTTTCTGGCCTCTCTTGGACTTGCGGTCGTGTTGGATTTCGAAGGGTTGTTCTTTCTGCTGATCATCCTGCCGGTGATCTTGCTCTACTTTCTGGTTTTCGGCGCTATGGGGGGCTGGGCCGGGCGCCGAACCGGCGCCGTGTTCGGTGTCGGTCTGGCGCTCGGGCTGATCCTCGCATGGTCGCTCGGGGTCAGCTTCCCGATGTTCGACGCAAGCTGAGTGCGCGATGTCATCTGTCAGCTGGGATGGAAACCGCCGGGCAAGGAGGACAGAGCCTCCAAGTGCGCAAGCAACACCTGAAAGGTGGGCCTCAGATTCGCCCGGCGGGCGACAGGGGCGCACGCAATCCCGCAGGACGCCACGACCAGTTCGCATCAGTCAGGGTATAGATCAAAGATGTATCTGTAAATTCACTTTGAGTGAATTCAGAAAAAAAGTTGCAAATGATATGATTTCTAAATAATTGATTTTATGAATTTTTTTGAAGAGCGACAAAAAGCGTCACTCATATCCGGTCATTTCAAGGTAGCCGCGGCCGGAATGAGTGCCGTCGAAACGGATCGGGCCTTCCCAATAGGGAAAGAGGGTGTCCATCCAGCTCTGCGCGTTCAGAGGGCGTGTCCTGATGTCGAGACCCCGGTCGGGGATGCGGACCTGCCATGCGGTGGGCACCATCCGTCCGTTGACCTGCGTCTCCTCCAGCGGCGCGATCTGAAAAGCTCCGTTCGGCAGGGGCGTCGACGCGCCGTCGGGTGCGATCCACGTTCCGGACGTGTAGTCCGCCCCGTCGGTTGACCGAAGGCGAAACCCCATGACCCGCTCTCCGGTTTCAAGGTGCAGGGAAAACCAGTCCCAGCCCGACTGCGTCTCATCCAGCGGCTGTGAGGACCACTCGCGGTCCAGCCATGCGGATCCCGTGACCTGCACCGGGCTGCCCGGCAGGTTCAACATGCCCGAAACCTCGTAGAAGGGTTGCGAGTAGTAGTAGCTTGCCTGACCACTTTCGGACTTCACCGAGAATCCGCGATCGCCCTGAAAGACGAGCGGCCCATCCGCGGTCAGTTCCAATGCATAGGAAAACGCCGGCCCGCGCGCGGAAAGCTCAAGCGCCGACAGCGCATCCGCACCCGGAGCAGCGGTTGAGCGCATCTCCCAATCGTCGATGTATGCGACGAACGGATCTGCGGAAACCCCAGCCTGCCCGATCCCGTCGCGGGCAAGGGTTTCGGCGACGAAGTGTTGGTCCTGTGTCGTCAGCCCGGCATGCCCCATCCAGATCTGAGGGCTGTCCCAGTCATCTGTTTGCGTTGGTGCAAGAGCGGAGCGAAACAGCGTCCACTGGATACCGTACTCCTGTCCGTCCGGGCCGGTCAGGTTGGCCGTCAGGTACCACCATTCGATGCGGTAGTCTGGATGCGCGCCGTGGTCGGCGGGGAAATCAAAGTCGGGATTCGGCTCAGGATTGGTAAAGCTGTCTTCCACGGCCTCGCCCAGGCCCGCGAACCCTTGGGCTCCAACGGGCGGCACGACGCCAAGCGCAAATAGGCCGGCAAGAAGCAGGGGCCTAACGTTCATTTGCAAACACCTTGAGCAGGTCTCCGGGCGCGCGGGTCGCCAGCCTGCGTGCGGGCCATGCGGCAGCGATGACCGCTGTGGCTACCGCAAGCACAGCCAGCACGGCCCAGTCACGCGGGAACAGGTGCATCGGCAACCGCCACCCGAACGCCTCCACGTTGATGACAGCCAGCAGGACCCATGCGAGCACCAGCCCCACGGGCAGTGCTGCAATCGCGGTCAACGCCCCCAGCAAGGCGGTGCGCAGAATTTCAAGTTGTGCCAGCCGCCCGCGCGTCATCCCAAGCGCCCAGACCGGGGCAAGTTGCGGAAGGCGCATCCGGGCAAGCGTCAGAAGCGACGTCAGCATGGCAATCGCCGCCACCGAAAGGGTCAGGATGTTCAGCGCCCCGGTCACCGTGAAAGTCCGCTCGAAAATCTGAAGAGAGATCGCCTTGATGCTGGCCTGATCAATCATGGTGTCGGCGGGCAGGCCGAATTCGGACTGCATAGCCTGCATCAACGCATCTGCCTCCTCCGCGGGGACCCGCAGCGCATAGCGCAGGCGCGGGGTGTCCGGATACCGCTCTGCAAAAGCAGAGAGTCCCACCATCGCCTGCGGTTCGGGGTTACCATAGTCCGAGTAAATCCCCGCGATGGGCGCGTCCCATCCTTGCGGCAGGCGCACGGTGTCCCCGGGCAGCAACCCCTCGCGGCGTGACAACTGCTCGTTGATCAGCACACCTGTGCCCTGCGCAACCTGGTCCCAAACATCCGGCGCCGCCGCCAGCAAAGGCCAGTTGTCGCGATAGGTCGGATGGTCCGCGACGCCGTAGACCTCTCCGGGTTGCCCCGCCAGCCGCGCTTCCAGGTTCCAGATCGGCAGGATGGCGTCGACCCTCGGCGCAAGCCACGTGCGCAGGGCTTCGGCCTCGGCCTCGGACCGGGCAGTCACGTAAACCTCGGAGGCCAGCCGCTGGTCGAGCCAACCGGTAAA
Source organism: Tropicimonas sp. S265A (assembly GCF_049800835.1). Taxonomy (NCBI): domain Bacteria; kingdom Pseudomonadati; phylum Pseudomonadota; class Alphaproteobacteria; order Rhodobacterales; family Roseobacteraceae; genus Tropicimonas; species Tropicimonas sp. S265A. The sequence goes on along the minus strand of NZ_JBNAFU010000005.1, from coordinate 158,512 downwards.
CGTCAGTCGGAAACTGCCAACCATGGTCGACACACCGATATTTGCCGCCAGTGCCAGCAGCAGGGCCATCAACGCCAGCGACAGCCCGGGCAGCTGCTGCCGTGTATCGGCCCAGAACCATTGGCCCAAAGGTCCGGTGCTGAGCCGCGATCCGGCACGGAGCAGGGCAGATAGTACAACCGGCAAAAGCAGCGCCGCCCCGACCAGCCCGAAGCCTAGCATTGCAAACCCGGCCAGCAGCCCGGCACCGAAAGCGCCCAGCAGACTGGCCAGACCGATCAAGCCCAACGCAACCAGCGCTTGGAGCCGCAACCCGGCCTCCGACGCCCGGACCCAGGCACGCGGTTGGGCGGGGGCGAAGATCGGCAGACGCCAGATCCGCCAAAGGCTCTGCGCCGCAGCAACCCCCGCACCCAGAACCGCGATCGCCAACCCGCCGATCCACCACGCGGGCCGCAGGCTTAGGGCGCCGTCCACCGTTGCACCATAGAGCCCTTGCAATGTCGCCGCGACATCCGGCAGCAACGCAACCGCAATCCCGTAGCCCGCAACCATCCCGACCAGGCCGGCGACCAGAGCGAAGGTCAGGGTTTCCGCTGCCAACAGACCCACCAGAGTGCGTGCCGGAACACCCAGCGCGCGCAGGGTTCTGAACAACCCGCGCCGCTGCTCGAACGCCAGTCCGATGGCGGAGTGCACAATGAAGAGACCGACCGCGAAGGACAGCAGCCCGAACGCTGTCAGGTTCAGGTGAAAACTGTCCGTGAGGCTCGCCACATCGGAGCGAGCGTCGGGGCCTGCGCGCTCGAGCGCCGGGGCAATCCCGGGGATCGGTACCAAGCCCTCATGCTGCGTTGGCCACAGGAGGAGGTGACTGACAAGACCGCGTTGGTCCAGCATTTGTTGTGCCTGTCCGATGTCCATCAGCAGCGTGTTGGCGGGCAGACTTGCCGAGGCGCGAAGCTGTCCTGCAATGCCACTTTCGCCCAACCGGGAGACAAGTTCAGGGGGGCCGTACATCTCGCCTGCAAGAAAAGCGCGCAGGTCACCGGTCTGGCTCAGGTCGATGGCCTGTGCCGCAGGCGGTGCCGTGATGGGATCGATGCCAAGGATCCGGATCACGCCGCTATCGCGGGTGATCGTGCCCTCGATTACCGGAGAGACCGCCCAGCCCGCGCGTCGTAACGCGATGTAGACGTCTTGCGAGAAGGGGCCATCGGGGTTGACCAGCCTGTCCAGTTCGTCCTGGCCGAGTGCCGAGGCGGCCTCTGCATAGCTCGCACGTGCCTCTGCATTGATCGCTTGCACGCCGGACCAGAGCGCCGTTGCGATGGCCAGACCACCCAGCAGAGTGACCAGTTGCCCGGGATGGCGCCGCCAATACGACATCAGCGCACCGAGGGCGGTCAGAAACATCGTCATGCCGCGATGCGCCCGTGGCTGAGGTGAACGCGCCGGTCAAGTTTCGCGGCCAAACGGGCTGAATGCGTGACCATGAGCAATGCCGCATCCGTTTGTGCGACCAGATCCTGCATCAGGGACAAAACGGTGTCTGCGGTTTCCTCGTCGAGATTTCCCGTGGGTTCGTCTGCAAGAACGACGGTCGGTCTTCCGGCAAGCGCCCGGCCGATCGCGACACGCTGCTGTTGGCCACCCGAGAGCTGCTCCGGATAGCGCCGATCCAGCCCCTCTAGACCCAGTTTGTCCGACAGCACCTTGCAGTGCATGGCGTCGTGGGTTCCGGCCAGACGCGCCTGAAAGGCAATGTTGTCGGCGACGTTCAGAGACGGAATCAGATTGAACTGCTGGAACACGATCCCGAACTTCTCGCGACGCAGCGCGGCCCGCCCGGCATCGTCCTGAGACATCAGATCCGTGTTGCCCAGCATGACCCGACCTGCATCCGCAACCTCCAACCCGCCCGCGATGTGCAGCAAGGTGCTTTTGCCAGAACCACTTTCCCCGGTCAGCGCCACGCTTTCGCCCGGCGCCACGCTCAGGTCTATGCCACGCAGTACATCAACCTGCCCGTCACTGGACGGGAAGGATTTATGAATACCTGTCAGAACCAATGCCATGACTGCATCTCCTTGCGGTGCAAGCTAGGGCGTACCGCGGGCTTGTGCACCCGCCCTTGTGGCCTGAATTGCCGCAGGCTAGCGTGCCGCGTTGCCCCTGATCCGGACTTTCGGTGTGCCATGACCCTGTCGATGTCAGACTTGATGCTCTATGCGGGCGCGCTGTTTGTCCTGTTCCTGACCCCCGGTCCGGTCTGGCTGGCCCTCACGGCGCGGGCGGTGTCGGGCGGATTTCGGGCCGCCTGGCCCCTTGCGCTGGGGGTGATGGTCGGGGATGCGCTGTGGCCGGTGCTGGCAATCCTCGGGCTTTCGTTTGTCGTGCAAACCGTTGACGGCGTGATGGTGGCATTGCGGCTGGTCGCATCAGCGGTTTTCATCGGCATGGGGGCGCTTCTGATCCGAAATGCGGACAAGGCAATCGCCTCGGACAATCGGCTGACGCGTCCGGGGATGTGGGCGGGGTTTCTTGCAGGCATGGCCGTGATCCTCGGCAACCCCAAGGCAATCCTGTTCTACATGGGAGTGCTTCCGGGCTTCTTCGATCTGGCGAATGTGACCACTTCGGACATCTGGGCAATCGCTGCGATTTCCATGGCCGTACCGCTGATCGGCAACCTCATTCTGGCCGGTTTCATTGACCGCGCCCGCCGGATCATCACCCGCCCCGGCACGCTCAGGCGGGTCAATGTAATCTCTGGTTGGCTGCTGATAAGCGTGGGTTTGGCAATTCCCCTGTCCTGACCCCATATCTTGTGTCTTCTACGTGACAACCGCCCCCAGCGCTTGTATAAATGTCCTAACAATAATCAGGAATTCTCGCATGACCGAGACCGCGAACGCGCAGGGCGAATACGACGCCGAATCTATCAAAGTTCTCAAGGGGTTGGAGGCGGTCCGCAAGCGCCCGGGAATGTATATCGGTGATACCGATGACGGCTCTGGACTGCACCACATGGTGTATGAGGTCGTCGATAACGGAATTGACGAGGCTCTGGCCGGTCACGCGGACTTCGTGAACGTCAAGATTCATGCCGATAACAGCGTTTCGGTGCGCGATAATGGCCGTGGGATTCCGGTGGATATCCACCCCGAGGAAGGCGTCAGCGCGGCCGAAGTCATCATGACCCAACTGCACGCCGGCGGTAAGTTCGACAGCAATTCCTACAAAGTGTCCGGCGGTCTGCACGGCGTCGGCGTGTCAGTCGTCAACGCCCTGTCCGACTGGCTGGAACTGCGCATCTGGCGCGATGGCAAGGAACATGTCGCGCGATTCGAGGGGGGCGAAACCGCAGAGCACCTCAAGGTTGTCGGTGACGCCGGGCAGGAAACCGGCACCGAGGTGCGCTTTCTTGCGTCGACCGACACGTTTTCTGACCTCGATTATGTGTTCAAGACACTGGAGACGCGCCTGCGCGAGCTGGCATTCCTGAACTCCGGCGTGCGCATCATCCTCGAAGATGAACGACCGGCAGAACCGCTGCGATCCGAGCTTTATTACGAAGGGGGCGTGCGCGAGTTCGTCAAATACCTCGACCGCTCGAAAACCGCCGTCATGGAGGAGCCGATCTTCATAGACGGCGAGAAGGACGGCATCGGGGTCGAGATCGCGATGTGGTGGAATGACAGCTACCACGAAACTGTCCTGCCATTCACGAACAACATTCCGCAGCGCGACGGCGGCACGCATCTGGCGGGCTTTCGCGGGGCACTGACCCGGACCATCAACAACTACGCAGGTTCCAGCGGGATCGCGAAAAAGGAAAAGATTAACTTCACCGGCGACGATGCTCGCGAGGGTTTGACCTGTGTGCTGTCCGTGAAGGTGCCAGACCCGAAATTCAGTTCCCAGACGAAGGACAAACTGGTCAGTTCCGAAGTCCGCCCTGCCGTTGAAGGGCTGGTCAATGAAAAGCTCGCCGAATGGTTCGAGGAAAACCCGACCGAGGCGCGCCAGATCGTCGGCAAGATCGTGGAGGCCGCCCTGGCGCGCGAGGCCGCTCGCAAGGCGCGTGAACTGACCCGGCGCAAGACCGCGATGGATGTCGCAAGCCTGCCCGGCAAGCTGGCCGATTGTCAGGAAAAGGACCCGGCGAATTCGGAACTGTTCCTCGTGGAAGGTGACAGCGCGGGTGGATCGGCCAAACAGGGCCGGTCGCGGCACAATCAGGCGGTTCTGCCCCTGCGCGGCAAGATCCTGAACGTGGAACGCGCGCGGTTTGACCGGATGTTGTCCAGTCAGGAGATCGGTACTCTGATCACCGCGCTTGGCACAGGTATCGGGCGCGACGAGTTCAACATCGAAAAGCTGCGCTACCACAAGATCGTCATCATGACGGATGCCGATGTGGATGGCGCGCATATCCGCACCCTGTTGCTCACGTTCTTCTTCCGCCAGATGCCCGAGATTATCGAGGGCGGGTACCTCTACATCGCGCAACCACCGCTCTACAAGGTCGCGCGCGGCAAGTCGGAGGTGTACCTGAAGGACCAGTCCGCACTGGAGGATTACCTGATTGCGCAGGGCATCGAAGGCGCGGTTCTCCGCCTGCCCACCGGCGAGGAAATCGCAGGTCAGGACCTTGGTCGCGTGGTCGAGGCTGCGCGCGCGTTCAAGCGTATTCTCGACGCCTTTCCAACGCACTACCCGCGTCAGATCCTTGAGCAGGCCGCTCTTGCAGGCGCGTTCGATCCGGGCCGCGCAGACGCGGACCTGCAAGCTGTGGCCGACGAGGTCGCCGCACGGCTGGATCTGGTCGCCGTTGAATATGAACGCGGTTGGGAAGGTCGGATCACGCAGGATCACGGCATCCGCCTGAGCCGTGTCCTGCGTGGCGTTGAAGAGCTGCGCACGTTGGATGGCGCGGTTCTCCGCTCGGGCGAGGCGCGCAAGCTGTCCTCGGTCAGCCAGGAAAGTCGCGACGTCTACCGCAACCCCGCCAAACTGATGCGCAAGGACCGTGAGACACCGATTCATGGTCCGATGGAATTGCTGCGCGCCATTCTTGAAGAGGGCGAAAAGGGTCTGACCCTTCAGCGCTACAAGGGACTGGGCGAAATGAACCCCGATCAGCTTTGGGAAACCACACTGGACCCCGAAGCGCGCACGCTGTTGCAGGTCAAGGTCGCGGATCTGGCAGACGCCGACGACATCTTCACCAAGCTCATGGGCGACGTGGTGGAGCCGCGTCGCGCCTTCATCCAGCAGAACGCGCTGAGCGTGGAGAACTTGGATTTCTGAGGACGTGCTATTTGGTCGGGCTGAGAGGATTCGAACCTCCGACCCCCTGCTCCCGAAGCAGGTGCGCTACCAGGCTGCGCTACAGCCCGACCGAATGGCCGGGGCGTAGCGCTTTCTCGGGGCGTTTGCAAGCGCTGTGCACGTGATTTCAATCGGTGTCGCAGGCGGCGTGTGAGGGCTGGTCGCCACGGGGCCAAAACGCTAGAGCTTGCGCACCATGTCGTCTTCATCGCGCTTTGTGTATCTGCTCACGTCGATACCGTTGTTTGTGTTTCTGAACCTCGCGCGGGTCCTCCCCTTTCGCGCGCGGGTGAAACTTGGTGGGCTTTTGTTCGGGTTTGCTGCCCGCGTCGTGTCCCCGGTGCGTGCGCGAATTCTTGAGAACGTCAAACTTGCCCGGCCCGAAATGGCGGACGCCGACGCACGCCGGTTCTGCAGCGCCGTTGGCACCCAGATCGGGCGCACCCTGACCGAGATCCTGTTCGGAGAAGAGCATCAGAAAAAGCACCTGCCTTTTGCCGTGTCCGGCCCCGGTCTTGCCGCGATTGAGGCCGCGCAGGAAGCCGGTCAGCCGATCTTGCTGATCAGCGCGCATTTCGGGCAATGGGACGCCGCGCGCATCCATTTGCGCGACAAGATGGGGCTTGAGGTCGGAGCGCTGTTTCGCCCTCTGAACAATCCCTATCTGAACGGGGTCTGGAAACGCGGGATCAGTGCGTCCGGCGAGCCGTTGATTCCCAAGGGGCGCGAAGGCTTGCGTGATTTGCTCGCCCAACTGCGCGCGGGAAAGCCGATGGCGATCCTTGCGGACCAGTACCAGATGAACGGCGTCATGCTTCCCTTTCTGGGCCATGACGCGATGACCGCGCTGGCCGCCGCCGAGCTTGCGCTGAAATTCGACGCCGTCCTGGTACCTGTGTTCTGCATCCGCGCAGACGCCGACAACAGGGTGGAGGTAACGTTTCACGCGCCCCTGCCGCACACCACGCCCGAGGAGATGATGCGCGCCTTCAATGAATGTGCATCCGCTCAGATCGGGGCGCATCCCGACCAGTGGCTCTGGCCGCACCGCCGCTGGAAAACCTAAGACCCCTTGGGCGTCGCGGATTTTTCCTCTTCCGACAACAGGCTGCTGATCCTGGGGGCCGTGCCTGTTTCGGGTGGGGTACGCGTGCGCAGAACGGGCGTATTCTCGGACGAACTTCCACGGCTCTCCCGCAGGACGATATAGAGGCCTGAGCCGATGACAATTGCCGCACCAATCAAGGTTTCCCGATCGATGGATTCGTTGAACAGCAACACCCCGAAAAGCGACGCCCAGATGATCTGGGAATACTGCATCGGCGCAATGATCGCAGCCTCGCCGGCGCGGTAGGCCTTGATCAGCACCAGCCCGGCAAGAACCCCCAGACCTGCCATCAGACCGACGGCGCCCAGATGCTCAAGCGGCATCGGACGATAGACAAAGGGCAGCGCGGCTCCCATCAGCACGAAGTTTGCCATCATCGGATAAAGCAGCAGGACGACGCTGCGTTCCTCGCGTCCTATCTTGCGCACGATCACCGACGCCAGCGCGCCACTACAAGCTGCGACCAGCGCCGCGATATGGCCAAGCGACAATTCAGTTTGGCCGGGGCGGAGCACCACCAGAACACCGATCAGGCCAACCAAAACCGCAATCCAGCGCCGAACACGCACTTTCTCCCCCAGGATCGGAATCGACAGCACCGTGATCAGCAGGGGCGAGGCAAAGAGGATCGCGTAGACCTGTGCCAGGGGTAGTGTTGCGAATGCGTAGAATGCGGACACCCCGGTGATCACGGCGGCGCCGGTGCGCAGGGCTGTCCACCACGGGTGGCGCGGTCGCAGATTTGCCAATGACGTGTCGCGCATCATCATCAGGATGGTCAGCGGAAAGCTGAACATCACCCCGAAAAACATGATCTGAAACGGCGCGTAGGAACCGCCAAGGGTTTTCACCACGGCGTCGTGCACCGCGAAAATCGCAAAAGCTGCCAGCGCCAGAAGCGCCCCATTGAGGTTCGTCTTGGCCATTGCGGCCGTCTCCGTCGATTGCCCTAGAACACGTCCCGAGACTCAGGGGACCAGCGGGGGGTATCGCAGATTGGGCAAAAATAGAAATGCCGCCCCGGTCAGGGCGGCATGTTCGCAGCGCATGGCTGGTCAGGTCAGAGGCTGGCGTCGAGCGCTGCAATCACGGCGTCACCCATCTGGCTCGTTGTGGCCGGCGTGGCATCGGCCGCCTGCATCAGATCGCCGGTGCGCACGCCACTTGCCAGTACCGCCTCGACCGCGTTTTCAAGCCGTGTCGCCTCGTCGCCCTGATCAAATGAATAGCGGAGCGCCATTGCGAAGCTCAGGATGCAGGCACAGGGGTTGGCCTTGCCCGTGCCGGCAATGTCGGGCGCTGAGCCGTGGACCGGCTCGTAGAGCGCTTTGGGGCGTCCGTTTGCCATCGGGGCCCCGAGCGACGCAGAGGGCAGCATCCCAAGCGATCCTGTCAGCATCGCGGCTGCATCTGACAGCATGTCGCCAAAGAGGTTGTCGGTCACGATCACGTCGAACTGCTTGGGTGCGCGCACAAGCTGCATCGCACCCGCGTCAGCGTACATGTGGGTCAGTTCCACCTCCGGGTACTCGGCCTCGTGAACCTCGGTGACCACATCGCGCCAGAGGATACCGCTTTCCATCACGTTGGCCTTCTCCATCGAGCAGACCTTGTTGTTGCGGCGCTTGGCCATTTCAAACGCAGACCGCGCAACGCGGGCGATCTCGCTCTCGGTGTAGCGCTGGGTGTTGATGCCCACCCGCTCGTTGCCTTCCTTGTGGATGCCGCGCGGCTCGCCGAAATAGACGCCCGAGGTCAGTTCGCGGATGATCATGATATCGAGACCCGCAACGATGTCTTTCTTCAGCGATGAGAAATCTGCCAAGGCATCAAAGCACTGGGCGGGGCGCAGGTTGGAGTAGAGGTCCATCTCCTTGCGCAGGCGCAGCAGGCCGCGTTCGGGTTTGACCGAGAAATCGAGGACATCATATTTCGGTCCGCCAACTGCGCCAAGAAGAACGGCGTCGACCTCCTGCGCCTTATCCATCGTGGCATCCGCGAGCGGGATGCCGTGGACGTCATAGGCCGCTCCGCCCACCAGATCCTCGGACACATCAAAGACGAGACCGCGCTTGGCTCCGTACCAGTCGATGATCTTGCGCACCTCGGCCATGACTTCCGGGCCGATGCCGTCACCGGCGAGGATAAGAAGGGATGGGTTCGTCATCTGTACAAGTCTCCGGTGCGGTGTTCGCCGGATCGGGTATCGCCTTGGGCGGGCAGGGTCAAGGTGCGGGCGGAGTGGCGATATCGACCCAGACCAGCCGGTGGCGAGAGGCTGCCTGCGCGGTCTTTGCAGCGTTGCCCTCGATCGGCCAGTGCACCCCGGCATCCAGCACGCGCAGACCTCTGGCAGGCAGAATATAGTCAACGCGCAAGTTGCCGGGTGCCCCGCGCAGATCGTCTGGCCAGTCCACCGTGTCAAGCATCGCCGGGCCAAGATGTTGGCCGTTGATGCCGCCCTGTTCTGCCGCCGCCCGTGCTCCGCCCTCGGAGGCCGGCCGCGGATCCTGCAACGCCGGGTGGTTGAGCAGCGCAGACACGGCGCCGGATCGTGCCTCGCCGTCCGCCGGGTCCGCGTTCAGCGTGCCCAGCACGACGGCATGTCGGGGCGGTGCGACGGTGCCGCGCAGCGGGTGCCAACCGTTCAGGAAATCGGCCCAGAACCGCAACTGGTCTGCATTGCGGCGTCCGTTTCGATCCTCGGGTCCGTCAAAGACCGGCGGTGTGGCATGGAGGCTCAAGATCTGAATATGCGCGCCGTTGGGCAGTTGCACGGGCACGCGCCAATGCCCCGAAGTTGACAACCTGAGCACTGCCGCTTCTGGCCCGTTCGGCTCAAAGGGCAGGTTTGCGGCGGGAAAGTCAGACCAGAGCAGTTCAGAGAAATCCTCCACCTCGGCATGCTGGATGGGAAAGCGCGACAGAAGCGCCATGCCACCCGCCCCCCGGAATGTTGCAAATCCCTGTGTGTCCTCCGGCTCGCCAAGTCGACCGTCCCTGTCGATATCCAGACCGGTGGGCCGCCCCCGATTTGGTGCCGCGGTATAGGCGTGGGGCAGCGGATGCCCCTGCCGCGCGAGGGTCCTCTGAAAGGCGGTTAGCGCGTGGTGTCCGGCATCATAGTCGAACCCTGAAACGAGAAGGATGTCCGGCGCAACGCCGGTTATGACCGATGCAACAGCAGCAGGTTTTTCCGGCAAGGGGGTCTTGAGCAAGTCCCTGAGCAGCAAGCCGGGGCCGCGCGCGGACAGTTCGGTATGAAAGTAGGCAATGCGCAGTTTTTCCGGCGCTTGGGCGAGCCCCGCGCCACTGCTTGCAGCAAGCAGGAGACACCCGATTAGATGGTTTGCCAGTCTCCGCCATGTTGCGCTGCCAGATCCGCGCGTTCGCGGCGCAGGTTGGCGATCATCGTTGCCACCCGTTTCATCGCGATCCCGCGCATGATCAGACTTGCCGGCAAGAACGCCCAAAACGCCACCATCCAGATCAACGGTTGGGGAGACACGATTTCGCGCGGGTCGAAATAACCGGTTCCGTACCGTGTCACCACCGGAAGGATAAATGGCAAACAAACTCCTAACACGACGTTAATCATTGCGTCGCGATTGAGGCGCGCAACGATGTCCACGCCGAGAGTCGGCTCGAACAGGGGCATGTTCACCCAGACGTTGAAGGCCGCGCTTTCGGACGGCCAGCGGTTGAGGTGCAGCGCCACGATGAACACCGCCAGCATCAAGAGCGCAATCACGTAGCTCAGCCCCACAGCGGCGCGGATCACTTCGAGAACGTCACTTTCGACGACGGGGACGAAGCTCTCCATCACAAGCCGGACGGGGCTGTAGGGCAGATCGATGACATAGCCGACCAGGCGCCCGACAAGCGTGATGAACTCTGTCAGATTGTCAGGCTCAGTAATGCCGCGAAAGATCAGCGACAACATGAAGACTGTCAGAAAAAGCCCCGCGAACCTGAGGCGGTTGAACGGGGCTGCAAAACGAAACTCGACCATGGAAGGGTACCGTGACCCGTATTCGACCAACGTGAACACGGCGGCAAAGATGGAAACAAGGGCCACTGCTTGCGCGCTGTCTTCGGTGATCGTCGGCAAAAGAAGAGAGGGCGTGGTGATAAACAACACCACGAGAAAGGCCCTCGCCAATGCTCCGATGATCCTTGCGATCACTACCTGTTCCTCATGCCCGGCGCCTGCATTGCCGCGTAGGGCAACCTCCGGAAGATACGCACATACCCGCGCATCGTTGGGTAAGTATTAATCTTCAGGGGAATCACGGCAACAATTAACGTTAATGCCCCGTCAACCTGCCGATTTATACAGGCTCGCGTGGCTATTTTACACCGGATGCTTGGATTTGGCGGCGGGTTCCCGCCGATCGCAGGGGGCCGCTGCCCGCTTTGCAGGCAGCGTTTTTTGTTACACCCAGGGACGGGCCTGGGTGGCGTTTTGTTCGAACGCGTCGATGGCGGCAACCTTTTCCATGCTCAGCCCAATGTCGTCGAGACCGTTCAAAAGACAGTGCTTTTTGAATGCATCGACCTCAAACGCGAAGCTCTGGCCATCCGAAGTGGTCACGGTCTGGTTGATCAGATCAACGGTGACGCGCGCGTTCTCGCCCTTGCGCGCGTCTTCCATCAGGATCTCGACCTGATCCTGCGGGAGGACGATGGGCAGGATGCCGTTCTTGAAGCAGTTGTTGTAGAAGATATCCGCAAACGAGGTCGAGATGATCGACTTGATCCCGAAATCCTTAAGCGCCCAAGGGGCGTGCTCGCGCGAAGACCCGCAGCCGAAATTGTCACCGGCGACGAGGATTTCGGCATTCCGGTAGGCCGGCTGGTTCAGCACGAAGTCCGGGATTTCCGAACCATCCTGATTATAGCGCATCTCGTCGAACAGGTTCACGCCGAGGCCGGACCGTTTGATCGTCTTGAGAAACTGTTTCGGGATGATCATGTCGGTGTCGATATTGACCAGCGGCATCGGTGCGGCCACGCCGGTCAGTGTTTCGAATTTATCCATCTTTCATGTCTCCATTGACCACGAAAAGGTGCATGTGGTCGTCATTTCTTGAGCATTTTGGCCAGTTCGGGGTGGGTCTTGAGGAAGAACCCCAACACGATGAAACTGATGCCGTTAAACAGGAACTCCACTCCGAGCAGCACGCCAAGAAGCTGCACCGAAGCGGTTCCGAAATTCGCGAGAATGTAACCCGCCAGCAGGATCGAGAGGGCCCCAGAGATCAACATCGGCCAGAAGAACTGCGTGTCCTTCATCTGGCGCGCAAAGACGATCCGGGCGATGCCGCCGGCGGCCAGAAGGAGGGTAATGAGCAGCGCCAACGAGATCGCGCCCTGAAGCGGGTTGAACATGAACGAGACGCCCAGAAATGCCGCAAGCGCGCCCATGGCGATCGTGAATACCTTGCTGGACGTGCTCTCCGCGCTGAACCCGGCAAGGATCTGCACCCCGCCAGCCACCAGAAACAGCGCGCCCGTCAAGGTTGTCACGGCGATTGACGCGGCAACCGAGTTGCCAAGCGCAAACAGCCCAAACGCGATAGAAAGGACGCCAAGCAGCACCCATTTGAGCCAAGGTTTCATTTTCTCATCCCCTGATTTTCCGGGCCTTCGCGAGGCGCTTACATCATCTCTCGAACGTCGGTCAGCTTGCCGGTGACAGCCGCCGCTGCCGCCATGGCCGGGCTGAGAAGGTGCGTGCGCCCCCCGCGGCCCTGACGGCCTTCGAAGTTCCGGTTGGACGTTGCAGCACAGCGTTCACCCGGTTTCAGCTGATCGGGGTTCATGGCAAGGCACATGGAACATCCCGCCAGCCGCCATTCGAACCCGGCTTCCTTGAAGATGTCTGCCAGACCTTCTTCCTCGGCCTGAGCACGCACAAGGCCCGAGCCCGGCACGACCATCGCGCGCAGACCTTCCTTGATTTTCTTGCCCTTCAGGATTTCGGCCGCGGCTCGCAGATCTTCGATCCGACCGTTGGTGCAGGAGCCGATAAACACGGTGTCGATCTGGATTTCACTCAGCGGTGTGCCGGGTTCCAGCCCCATATACTCCAATGAGCGTTGTGCGGCCTCCACCTTGCCCCCCGTGAAGTCCGTGGCAGCTGGCACCGTGCTGGTGATCGGCAGGACATCCTCAGGCGAGGTGCCCCAGGTCACGACCGGGGCGATATCCTCACCCTTGATCGTGATGACCTTGTCCCATTGCGCATCGTCGTCGGAGTAAAGCGTTTTCCACCAATTCAGCGCGGCTTCGAACTGAGCGCCCTTGGGGGCGTGCGGGCGGCCTTTGACATACTCATAGGTCTTTTCGTCTGGCGCGATCAGCCCGGCGCGTGCGCCGCCTTCGATCGCCATGTTGCAGACCGTCATCCGGCCTTCCATGCTCAGATCGCGGATGGCTTCGCCACAATACTCGATGACATAGCCGGTGCCGCCTGCCGTGCCGGTGGCCCCGATAACGGACAGGGTGATGTCTTTGGCGGTAACACCCGGGCGCAGCTTGCCGGTGATCTCCACCTTCATGTTCTTGGATTTCTTCTGGATGAGCGTCTGGGTGGCCAGGACGTGCTCCACCTCAGAGGTGCCGATCCCGTGCGCCAGCGCGCCAAACGCACCGTGTGTCGCCGTGTGGCTGTCGCCGCAGACCACCGTCATGCCGGGCAGGGTCCAACCCTGTTCCGGGCCGACAATGTGCACGATACCCTGCCGGATGTCGGACACCGGATAATAGTGGATGCCAAAATCCTTGGCGTTCTTGTCCAGAGCTTCGACCTGAATTCGGCTGTCTTCGGTCATCGTGGCGGCGTTGGCGCGGTCCAGCGTCGTGGGCACGTTGTGGTCCGGCACTGCGATCGTTTTGTCGGGTGCCCGCACCGTGCGGCCCGCCATGCGGAGTCCTTCAAAGGCCTGCGGGCTTGTCACCTCATGCACGAGGTGGCGGTCGATATACAGAAGGCAGGTGCCGTCGTCGGCTTCGTGGGCGACGTGGGCGTCCCAGATTTTGTCATAGAGCGTTTTACCGGTCATGTGTCCTCTCCCGGAGATGGTGTGCGATGTCCCAAAACAGGCCCGTACGGGCGGCCGGGCGGCTTATAGATGCGCGCGCACGGACCGCCGGGCGCCGAAAAAGCGCCAAGGGAGTCGGGCCGCGTCCGAGATATCGAATAATCTGACCATGGCGTGCAGATACTACCGCTGGCGCGATGCCGCAAGATCAACCTCGGACCCCCTGAAAAACGGTCGCGTAGGGCCCCTGATGGTTTGTCGCACCCGGTCGGGGTGGTTTTCTGTGATCCAAACACAATATCCCTTCGTATCCCTACTACTAAGATCGTAGAAAACGAGGCCTCCGGCAGATGATCCGTGGTTTGAATATTGGTTTGATGGCAGCACTTCTGGCTGCGGCCGTGTCGGTTGGTGCGGACGCGCAGATGTATCGGGGCTATGAAACACCGGCCTACGAAGTGACGGTCAAGAAAGGCGACTTCGAGCGCCGCAGTTATGGCACGCAAATCGTGGCTGAGGTGACGGTCGAGGGTCAGCGAGAACAAGCGATCAGCCGCGGATTTCGCGTGCTGGCGGACTATATCTTCGGTGGAAATGTGCAGGATGCAAAGGTCGCCATGACCACGCCCGTCGCGCAGCAGTCTGCGGATGATGATGACCGTGGCCTGTGGGTTGTGACCTTCAATATGCCAAGCACCTACACGCTGGAAAACCTCCCGCAACCCATGAGCCCGGCGATCCGTTTGCGAGAGACGACACCCGAGGATCAGGTGGTCGTGCAATTTTCCGGGCGTTGGACGGATGACATACTGACCCAGAAAGAACTGGAATTGCGGGCCTTTGCTGCCGCGCACGGGCTCGAAGCGACCGGGTCGCCACGCTTTTACTTCTATGACGGGCCATTCACGCTGCCGTGGAACCGGCGGAACGAGGTCGCGCTCGTCCTCAACTGAGCAGGGTGGGCCAGGACGCAACGGCAAGCCCGTTGAGAAATCCGATATTCGGTGCTACTTTAGAAGCAACCCGGCGTCGGGGTCTGTTCGGCGTGTTGTCAGGAGGACAGACATCTGTCTCACATTGAAAACGCGGTTGGGGTCTCCGCTGTGACCAGAACCCCGGGGCTGAAGCCCGTTTCCACCGACCAGAGCGACGATATCCTCGCGTTGGTGATCTCTTCCCTCGAAGATGACAAGGCCGAAGACATCGTGGCAATCGATCTTGCCGGGAAGTCCAGCATGGCCGACCACATGGTGATCTGCTCTGGCCGCTCGACGCGCCAAGTTGCGGCGATCTCGGAAAAACTGATCGACCGGCTCAAGTCCGATCTGGGACGTCTGGCCAAGGTCGAAGGCAAGGACCAGGGCGATTGGGTCCTGATCGACACCGGCGACGTGGTCGTTCATGTGTTCCGGCCCGAAGTGCGCGAATTCTATCAGCTGGAAAAAATGTGGATGACGCCGGGCGCGCAAGCCTGACCTGTCCCACCCGCTGATATGAAGATCACGCTATGCGTCGTGGGCCGGCTGCGGGCCGGTCCCGAACGAGACTTGCTCGACGACTATCTGAAACGTTTTGACAGAACCGGGCGGGGCTTGGGGCTTGGCCCGGCTCGCGTGTTCGAGGTAGAGGACCGCAAGGGCGGCGGCGCTGTTGCGGAAGCCGCGCTGCTGGAGCGCGCGGTTCCTTCCGGGGGCGTCGTTTGCGCCATGGACGAGCGGGGGCGCACGCTGACCTCGCCCGAGTTCGCCGCCCAACTGGAACGATGGCGCGACACGGGCCGGAGCGACGCCGCATTCCTGATCGGGGGGGCGGACGGGTTGCTGCCTGAACTGGTGGCGCGGTCCGATTTCACGCTGTCTTTCGGCAAGATGGTCTGGCCGCACATGCTGGCGCGCGTGATGCTGGGCGAGCAGTTGTACCGCGCGGCCTCCATCTTGTCTGGCGCGCCTTACCACCGGGACTAGCTGCCACTTTCCGCTGTTTTTCGAAAAACCCTATTCCGGTCGCTGCGTCGGCGCGCTAGGCACAGCACGAAATGACGATGGAGAGGTCGATGCGTGCCGCAAAACCCGTAGTCCTGTGTATCCTCGACGGGTGGGGGCTGAACGCTGATACATCCGCCAACGCCCCGGCCTTGGCCGAAACACCGACGATGGACGCACTGATGGCGGACTGCCCGAACGCGACCCTGATCACGCACGGTCCGGATGTCGGGTTGCCACGGGGCCAGATGGGCAATTCCGAGGTGGGTCACACCAATATCGGCGCAGGCCGCGTCGTCGCAATGGACCTCGGCCAGATCGACCTGGCGGTGGAGGAGGGCACCTTTGCCAAGGAACCTGCCTTGCTGGATTTCATCGCGACGCTCAAGAGTTCCGGCGGGACTGCGCATTTGCTGGGTGTTGCGTCCGATGGTGGTGTTCACGGACATACCAACCATATTCTCGCCGCTGCACAGGCTGTGGCCGACGCGGGCGTTCCTGTGATCGTCCACGCAATAACCGATGGGCGCGACGTTGCCCCAAAATCCGCCGACACGTTTGTGCCCGACCTGGCCGCGCGCCTGCCTGATGTGGCGCGGATCGGTTCTGTCACGGGGCGCTACTTCGCAATGGATCGAGACAACCGGTGGGAACGGGTCTCCAAAGCCTACCACGCGATTATCGACGGAACCGCCGAACACCGCGCCGCCACCCCGGCCGACGCGGTTGCCGCAGGTTATGCCCGTGGGGAAACGGACGAGTTCCTCGATCCCTGCCTGATCGGAGATTATGGCGGCGTGCAGGACGCAGATGGGGTCTTTTGCCTGAACTTCCGGGCAGACCGCGCCCGCGAAATCCTGCAAGCGATCGGGGCGCCGGGGTTTGATGCATTCGACACCGGACCGCGCCCGGCGCTCGCTGCGTTGCTTGGCATGGTCGAGTATTCCGACAGCCACAACACCTACATGACCACGGTGTTCCCGAAGCGAGAGATCGTCAACACGCTGGGCCATTGGGTCGCGTTGCAGGGCAAGCGGCAGTACCGGCTGGCCGAAACGGAGAAATATCCGCACGTGACGTTCTTTCTGAACGGTGGGCAGGAAGTGCCCGAGCAGGGCGAGGACCGCTTCATGCCTGCATCGCCCAAAGTGGCCACCTATGACCTTCAGCCGGAAATGAGTGCGCCTCAAGTCACCGAGAAGTTCGTTGCCGCCATCGAGGCGGGATATGACCTGATTGTCGTGAACTACGCCAACCCCGACATGGTCGGCCATACCGGCGATCTGCAAGCCGCCATGGCCGCCTGCGCCGAGGTGGATCGCGGACTGGGTGAAGCCGTCGCAGCGGTCCGGGCAGCAGGTGGAGCGATGATTGTCACCGCCGATCACGGTAATTGTGAAACCATGGTCGATCCGGAGACGGGCGGGCCGCATACGGCCCACACCCTGAACCCGGTACCGGTGATCCTTGTGGGCGGGCCGGACGGTGCGGGCCTGCGCAATGGTGGGCGTCTTGCAGACCTCGCGCCCAGCCTTCTGGAACTCATGGGGCTGCCGAAACCGCCCGAGATGACAGGCGAGAGTTTGATCACGCGATGAGAGCCGCTATTCGCCTGATTGCCGTCCTGACGTGTCTGGGTGCGTCGCCTGTGATGGCGCAAGCGCCCGGGGATGCGGTGGCGCGCGCGGATGATGCGGTGGGGCAACTGGACCGTGCGCGCGCCTTGCTGGAGGCGGCACCGACCGCGCCGGACAGGGTTGCAGCCCTGACGGAAGCCGTGCGGGGGTTCGAGGCGGGTCTGGCGGCGATCCGCGAGAGCACGCGCGCGGCGGTGATCCGCGAAACGGCGATATTGGATGGGCTCGCTGCGGAACAGGCGCGTCTTGCCGAGTTGCTGGGTGTGTTGCAGACCATTTCCCGCACGCCGGACCCGGTCTTGCTGATCCATCCCGAAGGACCGCTTGGACTGGCCCGTGCAGGCATGATGGTGTCCGAGGTCACACCTGCCGTCGCGGCCGAGGCAGAGCGTTTGAACGCCCGCCTGACAGAGCTAGAAGACGTCCGCGCGGTTCAGTCGCAGGCGGAAGACCGCCTTGAACAGGGTTTGACCGACATCCAGACAGCCCGTGCGCAGCTTGCGGCCGTGGTTGCCGAGCGCGTGCGCTTGCCGGACGGTCCTGCCGCTGACCCGGTCTTGCTCGGGGTGCTTTCGGCTTCCAGCACATCCTTGCGCGAATTTGCGGACAGTCTGGCCGCGTTGGAGCTGCCAACAGTCGAAGGACCCGCCTTCGAGGTGGCAAAGGGCCGTCTGCCCCTGCCCCTGTCTGGCTTGCCTCTGCGCGGGTTTGACGAGCCGGATCTGGCAGGTGTTGTGCGCCCCGGCTGGGTGATCGCGGCCTCGGGGCAGGCACTTGTCACCACGCCTTCCGCTGCGACCGTGCGGTACGTCGGTACCCTGCTCGACTACGGCAATGTGATCGTTCTTGAACCACAGGCGGAGTATCTTCTGATCCTCGCGGGGATCGAGAACCTTTATGTGCAAGCGGGCGAGGTCGTGCCGGAGGGCGCGCCATTGGGCCTGATGGGGGGCACTACACCGGCATTTGACCGAACTGAAGGTGGTCAAACCCGAAAAGAGACGCTTTATATGGAACTAAGGCATAACGGCGAACCCGTGGACCCGGCCGAATGGTTCGTAACCGACGCGATCCCATCGGAATAAGGCCGTCTCCTCGGATCAGGTTTGATAGGGATAAAAACGCAGATGAAGAAATTCGTGATGGCCGCGTTGGGCGGCACGGTGGCTGGCGTTCTTCTGACGACGCAGGTGGCAGGCCCGCTTGTCGCCCAGGAGGCGGAACGCAAGACGTCGGTTTACGAGCAGTTGGATCTGTTTGGAGATATCTTTGAACGTATCCGTGCACAGTATGTCGAGGATGTGGACGAGGGCGAGCTGATCGAAGCGGCCATCAACGGGATGCTGACCTCGCTTGATCCGCATTCCAGTTACCTCGCGCCGAAGGACTTCGGCGACATGCAGGTGCAGACGCGTGGCGAATTCGGCGGGCTCGGTATCGAGGTCACCCAGGAAGACGGGTTCGTGAAGGTTGTCTCGCCCATCGATGACACGCCGGCCGCCGAGGCCGGGATCGAAGCCGGGGACTTCATCACCCACGTGGATGGCGAGTCGGTTCTCGGTCTGACGCTGGACGAGGCCGTCACCATGATGCGTGGCCCGGTCGGGTCGGACATCATCATCACCGTGGTCCGCGAAGGCACCGATGAGCCGTTTGACGTTACCATCACCCGCGACACCATCCGCCTGACCGCCGTTCGGGCCCGCACCGTTGGCGAGACCGTTGTGCTGCGTCTGACCACCTTCAACGACCAGACCTATCCCAACCTTGAGGAAAAACTGGCGGAAGAGGTCGAAGCCGCAGGCGGCATGGACGCGGTGAACGGGTTTGTGATCGATCTGCGTAACAACCCGGGCGGATTGCTGACGCAGGCGATCAAGGTGTCCGATGCCTTCCTAGACAAGGGCGAGATCGTTTCCACTCGCGGGCGCGACCCACAGGATGGCGAACGCTTCAACGCTGTCGAAGGCGATCTCACAAATGGAAAGCCGATCGTCGTGCTGATCAATGGCGGATCTGCGTCCGCGTCAGAGATCGTGGCAGGGGCGCTGCAGGATCATCGCCGCGCCATCGTCATCGGCACCAAGAGTTTCGGCAAGGGGTCGGTGCAGTCGGTCGTGCCTCTGCGCGGGGATGGGGCCATGCGCCTGACCACCGCACGGTATTATACGCCGTCGGGACGCTCCATTCAGGCACTCGGCGTCTCGCCTGACATCGTGGTGGCCCAGCCGCCCCGCCGCCCCGAGACCGAAGATGACGAGGAAGGACAGCGCCCGGGCCGCTCGGAAGCGGACCTGCGTGGTTCTCTCGACAATGATTCGATTTCCGAGGATGAGCGCCAGCAGCTTCTCAAGGAACAGCAAGCCGCCGAGGATGCCGCGGAACTGCGCGATGACGACTATCAACTCGCCTATGCGATCGACATCCTCAAGGGGCTGAACGCGCTTGGGCCGGAAGACTGATAAACCCGTCCGCGTCATGACGCCCGAGGACATCGCGCGCCTGCCTTACCGGCCCTGTGTCGGCGTGGTACTCATGGACAAGCGCGGGCGGGTTTTTGCTGGGCAGCGCATCGACAGCGACGTGCCTGCCTGGCAGATGCCGCAAGGGGGAATCGACGCGGACGAGACCCCGCGCGACGCGGCTTTGCGTGAACTGACCGAGGAAACCGGGGTAGAGCCGGATCAGGTGGCCGTCGTTGCCGAGACCGCTGACTGGATCACTTACGACCTTCCCCACGACATCGTTCCGCGCATTTGGAAGGGCCGGTTCAAAGGGCAAAAGCAGAAATGGGTGCTGCTGCGGTTTCTGGGCAATGATGCCGACATCGACATAGAAACCGAGATCCCCGAGTTCAACCAGTGGCGCTGGTTGGAGCCAGCCGTGGTGCTGGAGGCCATCGTACCCTTCAAGCGCGAGGTCTACGCGGCGGTGTTTGCGGAGTTCGCGGACATCCTGGCCGTTGCGGACTGATGAGGCGCGCACTGCTCGCCCTACTTCTCGCGGTCCATGCGGCGACGCCTGTCCATGCCTTGAGTTGTCTGCGGCCGGATATGGTGCGCAGCTGGCAGGAACGCGGCGGAACGAGCGTCGTTCTCAAGGGCGAGGTGACGTTTGATGCGTCCGCGTTTCAGCGCAGCGGGATCATGGGGCTTCAGATGCCTACGGACATCGACGTTCCCGCGCGATTCCGCGGGCGGACGTTTCCCGGTGATACGGCGGTGACGCTCGACATCACCTTGCGGTCCGTCTGTTACGCGAACTGGTGCGGTGCCCTCGCCTCTGGCGAGGTTTTGCTCTTTGCAGAGGTCTCCGACAGCGGGCTGCACGTTCCGTTGGACCCATGTGGGACTGCTGCGTTTTCTGACCCGTCCGAGGCCGATCTTGCCCGGCTGAGCGCCTGTGTGACGGGTGGTGCGTGTGAGACAGCCATGCCGCCGCGTCAGTAGAACCGGATCACTGATCCTGCAAAAGGACTCGCCATCGGAACAGTCGCGCCCTAAATTGGAACAAAAGTAGAACAAACTTGCTGCCACACATGTTTGCCGAACTCTCTGCGCTGTCGAATTTCACCTTTCTGACGGGGGCGTCCCACCCGGAGGAGTACATGGATCGGGCGGGTCTTCTGGGCCTGCCTGCGCTTGCGATTGCCGATGAAAACACGGTCGCGGGTATTGTCCGCGCCTATACGCAGGCCAAGGAAATCGCCCGTCTGGTGGCGGCCCGCGCGGATCTGGAGGCGCGCGATGGCCCGATTGGTCCGCAGCATCCCGATCCGCCGCCGCGCATCGGGGCCAACCTGACATGCGTGCCGCGGTTGATCCCGGCTGCGCGCTTGTGCCTGACCGATGGGCTGACCCTGACCGTCTTGCCGCAAACCCGCTCTGGGTGGTCCAGGCTCTCGCGTCTCTTGTCCCTCGGGCGGCGGCGGGCGCCGAAAGGGGATTGCGATCTGACCCTGCAAGACGTTCTTGACGGGCTCGACGCGTGCCAGATCCTCCTGCACGCGCCGACACAGGCGCTGCCGCAGACGGGCGGCGCGGGGGCATGGCACTCACAGGCGCAACGGCTGGCGCGCCGCTTTGGTCCCTGCCTCAGCCTGCTGATGGCCCCGGTCTATGATGGGCGGGACACTGCGCGGTTCGATCGTCTCGCCGCACTTGCCGCAGATCTTGGCATCCCGACCGTGGCCTCCGCCGCGCCGCGCATGCATGTGGCTCGCCGCCGCCGGATGGCCGATGTGCTGACGGCGGTCCGCACCGGCACGCGCGTCGATGATCTGGGGCGCGCGGCGGCGGCCAACGCCGAACAGCGCCTGCGCTCCGAAGCGGAGATGCAGCGCCTCTTCACCGGGCACGAAGACGCCGTTACCCGCGCGGGGGAGGTGGCGGCAAGCTGCACGTTCTGCCTGTCGGAATTGCGCTATGACTATCCGTCGGAGGTCCAGGATGGCGAGGCGCCACAGGACCGGCTGGCGCGGCTGACCACGGATGGCTTGCAGTGGCGGTATCCGGCGGGCGTGCCCGACCGCGTGCAGGCCATGGCGGATCACGAACTCAGGCTGATCGGCAAGCTTGGCTACGCGCCCTATTTCCTGACCGTCCGCGATATCGTGGCCTTTGCCCGGTCGCGTGACATCCTGTGCCAGGGGCGCGGCTCCGCCGCAAACTCTGTCGTCTGTTTCGCGCTTGGCATCACCTCCGTCAGCCCCGAGATCGGCACGATGGTCTTTGAACGCTTCGTATCGGAGGCCCGCGACGAGCCGCCCGATATCGACGTGGATTTCGAACATGAGCGCCGTGAGGAGGTGATCCAGCACATCTACGAACGCTACGGCCGCCACCGCGCGGGCCTGTGCGCCACCGTCATTCACTACCGCGGCAAGCGCGCCGTGCGCGAGGTCGGGCGCGCCATGGGCCTGACCGAAGACACCCTGGCCGCGCTCAGCTCGCAGATCTGGGGCTTCGGTTCGGTTCGCGGGATCGAGGAAGAGCGGCTGCGCGAAATCGGTCTGGACCCCACCGACCGTCGCCTGCGCCTGACCATCGAGCTGATCTACGAAATACAGGGCTTTCCCCGGCACCTGTCCCAGCATGTCGGCGGGTTTGTCATCACCGAAGGTCGTCTGGATGATCTGGTGCCCATCGAAAACGCCACGATGGAGGATCGCACCGTCATCTGCTGGGACAAGGACGATATCGACAGTCTGGGCATCCTCAAGATCGACATCCTTGCCCTGGGGATGCTCACCTGCATCCGCAAGGCCTTCGCCCTGATGGAGCAGCATCACGGTCTGGACTACACGCTCGCGACCCTGCCGCCCGAGGATGCCCGCGTCTACGACATGCTGTGCCGGGCCGACAGTGTCGGGGTGTTTCAGGTCGAAAGCCGGGCGCAGATGAACTTTCTGCCCCGGATGCGCCCACGCTGTTTCTATGATCTGGTCATTCAGGTGGCCATCGTCCGCCCGGGTCCGATTCAGGGCGACATGGTCCACCCCTTCATCCGCCGTCGCAATGGCGAGGAGGAGGTGACATTTCCTTCGGATGAGTTGGGCCGCGTGCTCGCCAAAACGCTCGGCGTGCCCTTGTTTCAGGAACAGGCCATGCAGATCGCGATCCTCGGGGCGGGGTTTGACCCGTCCGAGGCAGACCGCCTGCGCCGGTCGCTCGCGACCTTCAACAAACGGGGCAATATCAGCGAGTTTCGCATGCGGTTCCTGCGCGGCATGGCCGAAAACGGCTACGACCGGGACTTTGCCGAGCGGTGCTTTTCGCAGATCGAAGGGTTCGGAAGCTACGGCTTTCCCGAAAGCCACGCCGCCAGTTTCGCTCTGTTGGTCTATGCCAGTTCATGGATCAAGCATCATCATCCGGGCATTTTCGCCTGTGCCCTGCTGAACGCACAGCCCATGGGGTTCTATGCCCCGGCGCAGATCGTCCGGGATGCCCGCGAACACGGCGTGGTTGTGCGCCCGGTCTGTATCAATGCAAGCTATTGGGACAACGTGATGGAACCTGACGGGCGCGGGGGATTGGCGCTGCGGCTTGGGTTTCGGCAGATCAAGGGCATGGCGCAGGACGAGGTCAACTGGATCGCTGCGGCCCGTGGTAATGGCTATCGTGACGTGGCCGACCTGTGGCGGCGCGCGGGCCTTCCACCGTTGCAGATCGCCCGTCTGGCTGAAGCCGACGCTTTTGCCGGGCTCGGCCTGACCCGGCGGCAGGCCCTTTGGGAGGCACGTGCAATAAAAGGGGATGCGCCCCTCCCACTCTTTAGGGGAGATCTGGAAGGAGAAGGACTGCAAGAGCCGCCCGTCACGCTGCCTCCAATGAGCCTTGGCGAGGAAGTGGTGGAAGATTTCGTCGCCATGCGCATGAGCCTGCGTGCGCATCCCATGGCGCTGCTGCGCCATCTCTTGACCCCGGGTCAGGGCGACCCTGATCTTGCAAGCCGGGTGCGATTACAGCCAGCAGTCTCAAGATCGCCCTGACCTTGGGGCCCGGGTGTTCCCGCCCGGATCCGTGGTGGTCTTTGTTCGTGAGTGTGTGTGCACTACCAGTGCGTAGGGGGACGTACTGCCCGAACTCAGTAATCGACGGAACGCCAGTCTGTGGTGGAGTCTGTGAGAGTTTGCTTGGCGACATGCGCGGTGCGATCGACAAGCAGGGGTTGGCCATTTTCCAGAACGCCGGACATCAAAGCCGCAAAAACAACAAAAGCAGTAATCTCAGCATGGGGCATTTGAAAATCCTGTCGGCGATGAACATCCTTAATGCGACTCACCCTACAGGTTGTGTTATTCACCGTCTGTTAAGCAGTTCACACAGGCGCGAACTTCCTGTGTGGGGATCATTGCCGTGGCGCATGAAATCGCCCATCCTGTTCCCAAATGGGAGGAGGAAACACAATGCGCACCAAAGCCGCTGTCGCCCTGGAGGCCGGAAAACCGCTCGAAGTGATGGAGGTAAATCTCGAAGGCCCCAAAGCCGGAGAGGTGTTGGTCGAAATCAAGGCCACCGGGATTTGCCACACGGACGAATTCACCCTGTCTGGGGCTGATCCGGAGGGCATGTTTCCCGCCATTCTGGGGCATGAGGGTGCAGGCGTCGTCGTCGAAGTCGGACCCGGCGTGACCAGCCTAAAACCCGGTGACCACGTGATCCCCCTCTATACGCCGGAATGTCGGCAGTGTGAGTATTGCCTGAACCCCAAGACGAACCTGTGTCAGGCCATCCGGTCCACCCAGGGCCAAGGCCTGATGCCGGATGGGACCTCGCGGTTCTCGATGTTGGATGGCACGCCGATTCTGCATTACATGGGTTGCTCGACCTTCGCCAATCACACCGTTTTACCGGAGATCGCGCTGGCCAAGATCCGCCCCGACGCACCGTTCGACAAGGTCTGCTACATCGGGTGCGGTGTTACCACCGGGATTGGCGCGGTGATTAATACCGCAAAGGTTGAAATCGGCTCGACCGGTGTTGTGTTTGGCCTTGGCGGGATCGGTCTGAATGTCATTCAGGGACTAAGGCTTGCCGGAGCCGACCAGATCGTCGGCGTCGACATCAACCCCGACAAGAAAGCCATGGCCGAGAAGTTCGGGATGACGGACTTCGTGAATCCGACGGAGGTCTCCGGCGATCTGGTGGCGCATATCGTGGAGTTGACGGGCGGCGGTGCCGATTACAGCTTCGATGCCACAGGCAATGTGCAGGTCATGCGCGCCGCCCTCGAATGCGCCCACAAGGGTTGGGGCGAAAGCATCATCATCGGAGTGGCGCCCGCAGGGGCGGAAATTGCGACGCGACCGTTTCAACTGGTCACGGGTCGTGTCTGGCGCGGTACGGCCTTTGGAGGCGCGCGCGGGCGCACGGACGTCCCTCAAATCGTGGACTGGTACATGGATGGCAAAATCGAGATCGATCCCATGATCACCCATACGATGGGCCTTGAGGATATCAACAAGGGCTTTGATCTGATGCACGAAGGCAAGTCGATCCGCGCGGTGGTGGTCTATTGAGCGTAGCAGTTCGGTCGGTGTCTCAGACGGACTGGCCGGACCTCTGGGCGATTCTGAAACCGGTATTCAGGGCCGGAGAAACCTATGCAATCGATCCTCGAATTACAGAAGATGCAGCGCGGGATTACTGGTGCGCGGACACCAAGCAGACCTTTGTTGCGCACGATGCCGGGACGATACTCGGCACGTATTTCCTGACAGCAAACTTCGCGGGCAACGCGGACCATGTCTGCAACTGCGGATACGTGACCTCCGCCGCCGCGCAGGGTCGAGGCGTGGCGCGCGCCATGTTGGAACACTCGCTGGAGGCAGCAAGAGTTTCCGGGTTTGCAGCCATGCAATACAATTGTGTGGTATCCACGAATACACGTGCAGTTGCGCTCTGGCGCGCCTATGGGTTCGCTATCGTCGGCACCCTGCCGCGCGCGTTTCGTCACCCGCGCGACGGGTGTGTGGATGCCTACATCATGTTCAAGGATCTTTAACGCCCATGCCGAACCGAGAACGCCCGCTGCTTGCCGTGCTGATCGACGCGGACAATGTACCTGCCAAGTACGCCGAACCGATCCTGAAGGAGATCACCTCTATCGGAGAGCCCGCCTTGCGCCGGGTCTACGGGGATTGGTCTTCCGGACGCCTGAACAACTGGTCCGAAAAGGTGATGTCGCTCGGGCTTGTCGCCCATCAGGAAACTGCGAACACCAAGGGCAAGAACGCGTCGGACATCGGGCTTGTGATTGACGCGATGGACATTTTGCACGGCGACCGGTTCGACGGGTTCGTGCTTGTCAGCTCCGACAGTGACTTTACCGCGCTTGCCAATCGGCTGCGCGAGGATGGCAAGGACGTTATCGGCGTCGGTGAAAAGAAAGCGCCGGAAAGCCTACGAAATGTTTGCAACCGTTTCATCTTTATCGAGAACATCATCGACGATCTGCCCGAAGCGAAATCAGGTGCAGGGGTTGCCAAGTCCGAGGAGGCGATCCCGCTGATCGTCAACGCGATGGACAAGATCGACCCTGAAGAAGAATGGTACCCGCTGGGACAGCTTGGCCAGTACATGCTTGCCGTGCATCCGGATTTCGACACACGCAGCTACGGCCACCGCAAGCTGAGTTCGCTGATCCAGGCACTTGGCCGGTTTCAGACAAAGAAAGTCGGCAACCAGTTGATGGTACGCCGCCGCGACTAGGCGGTTGCGTAGCGGGCGAGAAACATGTCAACCGCGCCCTGGGCGATCCGCTCCACCTCGACAGGTTCCGCGACTTCCGAGACACCGAGCAGCAGCCGCAGTTGCAAATCTGCCCGGCAAAGCTCGAAGAACTGATCGGCCGCCAGCCTCGTGTCATGAATGACAAGCTCGCCGCGGGCCATTGCCTCGTTGAAATACTCGATGATCGCGGCGCGCCCGGTGACTGCACCTGCGTCGTAAAATGCGCGTCCAAGCTCCGGAAAACGTTCGGCTTCCGCCACGCAGAGCCGATAGATCGCCAGCCCCATGGCCGAGATGTTGAACCCGATGATCGTATGAGCCGCCGCCTTGAGCACCGAAGCCGGCGGCTTGGTGCGATCGATCACCTCCATCGCGTGATCGGTCACGGAGGCAATCTCCGTTCGAGCAACCTCCAGAAAAAGCAGCCTCTTGTCGGGGAAATAATTGTAAAGCGTGGCTTTCGAAACCTGTGCCGCGCGTGCGATGTCGTCCACGCTCGCACCTTCGAAACCGTCACGCAGAAAGACCGTCCGCGCGCCACGCAACACGGCGTCGAACTTGCGTCCACGTTTGATCCCCGGGTCTGCGTTCATGGCACCCTCTCTCAGGCATCTATCTAGCCACAGGCAGGCTCAACCCACAAGCGAGCGGTTGCAAAACCGATGGGACTCCTTACTTTAGAATCGTTCTAAACTAGTGAGGGCCCCCGATGCTAGCCACATTGTCACGCAAACGTTTTTCTGACCTGACCGAAAAGGAAATCCTCGCCCTTGCCATCTCCTCCGAAGAGGATGACGCGCGAATTTACCGGTCTTATGCAGACTACCTGCATGCCGACTATCCGGACACCGTGACAGTTTTCGAGGACATGGCGGCAGAAGAAGACCGCCACAGGGAACGGTTGATCGAGGTGTTCAAGAAACGTTTCGGCAATACCATTCCCCTGATCCGGCGGGAGCACGTTGCGGGGTTCTATGCCCGGCGCCCGATCTGGCTTGTCGAGAACCTCGGGATCGAGCGGATACGCGCAGAAGCCGCAATGATGGAGCGGGACGCAGAGAGCTTCTACCTCAAGGCGGCACAACGCACGGGTGATGCTGATACCCGCAAACTGCTGGGCGCTTTGGCCGCCGCAGAAGCCGGACATGAGCGCAAGGCCCAGGCTCTGACGGCAGGACTGTCAGACGAGGCGCTGGACGAGGAAGAGGCTGTCGCAAAGCGCCAGTTCATTCTGACCTGGGTTCAGCCTGGCCTCGCGGGATTGATGGACGGGTCCGTTTCAACGCTGGCACCCATTTTCGCAGCAGCCTTTGCCACAGGGGATACCTGGTCGACGTTCCTGGTGGGCCTGGCCGCCTCGGTCGGGGCAGGAATCTCCATGGGCTTCACGGAGGCCGCTTCCGATGATGGGGAGTTGTCGGGGAGGGGCGCGCCTTGGAAGCGCGGCCTTGCCTCAGGGGTAATGACGACCCTCGGGGGGCTGGGGCATGCGTTGCCCTATCTGATCACCGATTTCTGGACAGCGACGACCATTGCCGTGATCGTCGTTTTCTTCGAACTTTGGGCGATCGCCTGGATCCAGAACCGGTATATGAAAACGCCGTTCTTCCGCGCTGCGATGCAGGTGGTTCTGGGCGGTGCGCTTGTGCTGGCCGCCGGGATACTGATCGGGTCGGGATAAACGCGGCGGTGCCGCGGACTTCGGCGGAAAAATTTGCGGACTTGGCTGCCGTGCGCGGCATCTTTGCCCGGTTTTGCGCTTTTCCCCGGCGGTGGGGCGCGTAAGGTGGCGCCATGTTCGCGATCCTGCTCCAAACCGTGCCGTTCTTTGCCATCATCGCGCTCGGCTACGGGGCGAGGCGCACCGGATTCTTTACCGCCGAAGCAACCGCGTATCTGACCAAGTTCGTGTTTTATTTCGCGCTGTCGGCGATGCTGTTCCGATTTGCGGCGAACCTGTCGCTCTCCGAAATTCTGGATTGGCAGTTCGTCTGGGCGTATCTGTGGGCGACAGGTGTTGTCTATCTGCTCGCCACCGCAGTCGCGCTGGTGCGCAAGATCGGTGTGGAACAGGCGGCGGTCGAGGCGCAGTGTGCGGTGATCGGAAATGTCGGGTTCCTCGGGCTTCCGATGCTTGTTCTGCTGTTGGGCGAGCAGGCGATCGGGCCGGTGATGCTGGTTCTAGCGGTCGATCTGATCGTTTTCGGAAGCCTGATCGTCATTCTGATCACCGGCTCACGCGACGGAAGGGTCAGTATCGGCGTGCTACAATCGGTCGGGCTCGGACTGTTGAAGAACCCGATGATCGTATCGATCACGCTGGGGTTGATCTGGTCTGCGTTCCAGATCGCGATACCGGGACCGATGAACGCGTTTCTGGACATTCTGGGGTCTGCCGCGACGCCGGGCGCGTTGTTTGCCATTGGCGCCTCGCTGGCTGGTAAATCGGCCGACCGCGCCGAGATCGCAGGCTGGTTGTCGTTCTGCAAACTGGCGGTGCATCCGCTGGTGGTGGCTTTGGCGGCGCTCTACCTGTTTCCGGTGTCCGATCCGTATGCGGCTGGCGTCATGATCGCCGCGGCGGCGCTACCGACGGCGGGCAACGTCTACATTCTGGCGCAACATTACGGCGTCGCACCGACGCGGGTGTCCGCAACAATCCTGATTTCCACCGCGGCAAGTATTCTGACCCTGTCCGCAGTGATCGCCTGGATCGCCCCTTTGACCGGAAACGGAGGCTGACATGGCGCTTTATATCGATGCCGATGCCTGCCCGGTGAAGGCGGAGGCCGAGAAGGTCGCGACCCGGCATCGTGCGCGCATGTACCTGGTATCCAACGGCGGGTTGCGGCCGTCGCAAAATCCGTTGGTGGACACCGTGATCGTGCCCGATGGTCCGGACGTGGCAGATATGTGGATTGCCGAGCGGGCCGGGCGAGGAGATGTCGTTGTGACCACTGACATCCCACTGGCTGCGAAATGCGTGGAAGCCGGTGCGCGGGTTCTCAAGCCCAACGGAGAGGCGCTGACACAGGCCAATATCGGAAATGTCCTTGCCACCCGGGATCTGATGGCGGACCTGCGCGCAGCGGACCCCTTCCGGCAGGGTGGCGGGCGGGCGTTCAGCCGTGCGGACCGGTCAAACTTCCTTAACGCGCTTGAGACAGAGATGCGGCGTGCAGCGCAGGAGGCTCTCAATGGCGGTTGAAGCGGTCGTATTCGATATCGGAAATGTCCTGATCGAGTGGCAGCCGGAACGGTTTTATGACCGGGAGATAGGTCAGGCGGCGCGCGAAGCGATGTTTGCCGAGGTCGATTTGCACGGTATGAATGATCGCGTCGATGCGGGAGAAAACTGGCGCGACACGGTTTACGACTGGGCCGCACGTTATCCTGACCATGAGACCGCGATCCGGATGTGGCATGATCGCTGGATCGAGTTGGCCGCCCCTGTCATTCCGCATTCGGTGCAGCTACTGCGACGCCTCAGGGCAAAGGGCGTGCCGGTTTTCGCGTTGACGAATTTCGGGATTGAGAGCTTTGCCTATGCCAAGTCGATTTACAGGTTTCTCGAAGAATTCGACCGGCCGTATGTCTCGGGCCACATGGGCCTGATCAAGCCGGACCCGTCAATCTATGCGGCGGTGGAGGCGGATTGCGGTCTGCCGTCGGCGACCTTGCTGTTTGCGGACGATCGTGCCGAGAACATCGCCGCTGCTGAAGCCCGTGGTTGGCAGGGGCATGTTTTCACCAACCCGCAAGGGTGGGCTGACCGGTTGGTGGCCGAGGGGTTGCTGACCGAAGCCGAGGCGGCTTTCGCACATGGTGAGCACCCGCTTTAGGCGGGTACAGGTTGCGCGCGTTCGCGGATCGGCAAGTGCACTAGGGTCGAGAACAAGCCGACGCCGACGCCAATCCACCAAACCAATGTGTAGTCGCCATAGACATCATAGAGCCGTCCGCCCAGCCAGACGCCGAGGAAACTGCCAATCTGGTGGCTCAGGAAGACCACGCCGTAAAGCGTCCCCATGTATTTCAGCCCGTAAAGTTGCCCGACGAGCCCGGAAGTCAGCGGGATTGTGGCGAGCCACAGCGCTCCCATCGCGAGCGAGAACAGGATCACGGTCTCGGGCGTGATGGGCATCATGATAAAGGCCGCGGCGACCAGCGTGCGGGCCAGGTAGATCCCCGCCAGAAGGTTCTTCTTGAGGTACCGCTTGCCTGCCCATCCTGCTGCGAGGACACCGACGATGTTGGCTAAACCGATCAGTGAAATCGACACGGCCCCAAGCGCCGAGGTGGTCGTGATGCCCAGCCCCGCCAGCACGCCCGCCGGATCGATCGGGCCGCACAGTTCGGTCACGAAGGCCGGGAAGTGCGCGGTGATGAAGCCAAGCTGATACCCGCAAGAAAAGAACCCGAGAAAGATCAGGACGAAACTGGGGTCTTTCAACGCTCTGGCAACGGCTGGCCCCATCGGCTCGGACACAGGCGCGTTCGGATCGCGCGGCTTGGCTTTCAACACCGGGAGGGTCAGAAGCGTCGTGAGGATGGCGCCCGCAAACAGTACGAACACGGTCTGGAGCGGCAGGGTCTGCAAGAGCAGTTCCGCGACGGGCGGGCCGAAAATCTGTCCTCCAGAGCCCGCGGCTGTCGCGATTGCCAGCGCCATGGAGCGGTTCTCGTCCGATGCGGCGCGCCCGACGATCGCCAGGATCAACCCCATACCGGTGCCCGCGATCCCGAACCCCACCAGCATCTCGAGCACGTTGTGTTGACCCGGGGTGGTTGCGACCGCGCTCAGCAACAGCCCGACTGCATAGACCAGAATACCCAGCAAGATCGCCTTGCGGTCCGTGAACCTTTCGGCAATCGCGCCAAAGATCGGGGCGCCCAGCCCCCAGGCGAGGTTCTGGATCGCGATCGCCAGCGAAAAATCGCTTCGCAGCCAGCCGAATTCCTCCTGAATCGGAATCTGGAACACCCCGAAAGCGGAGCGGATTGCAAAGCTGACGAGGATGATGAAACACCCGGCAAGAAGTACCGGGGTAATGAGGGGCGTGCGATCTGTCATGCCGCAGACCGTGACGGTATGGTCCTGAACGGTCAAACGAAAATAACTGGTCCTTCAGATCAATTTCGCTTAACCGAAGGAGCCGTATGACGACCTTGATCGACACATATCATGCCCTCGCCGAGGCAGGCGATATCACGACAGACGCAGCGCAGGTCGCCACCCTGCATGTGCTTGAAGATGTCGAGAGTGCCTTGCAGGCAGCCCCGCCCAAACGCGGGTTGCTCAAGCGGTTCTCCAAGCCCGAAGTGCCGCCGGGAAAGCGCGGCGCGTATCTGTGGGGTGGGGTCGGTCGCGGCAAGTCGATGCTGATGGATCTGTTTTTCGACCACGCCCCCGTCGCTGAGAAAAGGCGTGTGCATTTTCACGCCTTCATGCAGGAAATGCACGGCAAGCTGCATGAGGCGCGGAAGACCGGTGTGGATGATGCGTTGGCTCCCGTCGCGGCCGAGGTGGCGGCTACGACACGGCTCTTGTGTTTTGACGAGATGCAGATCACGGACATTACGGATGCGATGCTGGTGGGCCGATTGTTCGATCTGTTGTTCGCCTCCGGCGTGGTCATTGTGACGACCTCCAACCGGGTGCCGGATGACCTATACAAAAACGGGCTGAACCGAAACCTTTTCGTGCCGTTCATCGAGACGATCAAGGAGCGCCTGATTGTCCACGAACTGTTGTCGGAGACCGATTACAGGCAGAACAGGCTGACCGGCGCGCAACGATACTTTGCATTGAAGAAGCCCGAAGCCCGCCTGAAGCTCGACGCCATATGGGAAGACCTGACGGGCGGCGAGAACCATCCCCTGACCCTGACGGTCAAGGGGCGCGCGCTGGAAATTCCGCGCTATCACAATGGCGTCGCCCGTATGCGGTTCTGGGAGTTGTGCGGCCAACCCCTGGGACCCGGCGACTACCTCGCACTGGCAGGGGCTGTCCGGGTCTTGCTCCTTGATGACATCCCCACCCTCGGGCGATCGAATTTCAACGAGGCGAAACGCTTCGTGACGCTGATTGATGCTCTCTACGAGGCACAGGTTCAGTTGATCTGTTCGGCGGCAGCAGAGCCCGAGATGCTTTATCTGGAAGGGGAAGGCACGTTCGAGTTTGAACGCACAGCCTCGCGTCTGCGCGAAATGCAGGACGCTGCCTGGGGTCGCGACCCGGCATGACAAAAGCCGCGCCCGAGGACGCGGCTTGTATCGGGGCAGATCAGGTCAGATCAGGTCAGATCGCGTCCAGCATTGCCTCGCCGCCGGAGACTTCGCAAACGCCGGGGTTTTCCTCGGCGTGCAGGACCTTGACCACGCCGTCTTCGGCATAAAGTGCATAGCGCTTGGACCGCCCATGCAGGCCGGCGGGTGGCGCATCGAAATCCATACCCATCGCCTTGGTGAACGCGCTGCCCGGATCGCCCAGCATCGTGATCCCGGCCGCTGCGGCCCCGGTCGACTCGCCCCAGGCCTTCATGACGAACGGATCGTTGACGGAGACACAGACGATCTCGTCCACGCCTTTCGCGGCAAAGGCGTCCTGCGTCCGCATGAAACTGGGAACATGAGCAGAGTCGCAGGTCGGCGTATAGGCGCCGGGAACCGCGAAGAGGATTACCTTGCGCCCGGCCGTCAGGCTGCTGACGGATACGGCCTCGGGGCCGTCACTTCCCAGTTTGATCAGATCAGCCTCGGGCAGTTTGTCACCCACTTGCATTGCAGTCTCCCTTCGCGTTGCGTTTCGCTTTGATCCGCATATAGCTTGTGCGCGCGCAGACACCAGACCGAAATCAGAAAGCTCTCAGCCCATGTCTCATATCATTGTTGTCGGTGCCGGGCAGGCAGGGGCGTCGCTCGTGGCCAAGCTGCGTGGTCTCGGGCACAGCGGGGGATTGACCCTGATCGGCGCCGAAACAGCACCACCGTACCAGCGCCCCCCGTTGTCGAAAGCCTATCTTCTGGGGGAAATGGAGCAGGAGCGGCTCTACCTGCGTCCCGAGAGTTTCTATGCCGATCACGATATTCAATTGCGCCTTGGTCAGCCGGTCACGTCCATCGACACGGCTGCGCAGACGGTCACCCTGGGAGAGGAGACGCTGGCCTTCGACCAACTGGCGCTGACGACCGGGTCGGTCCCACGCCGTTTGCCCGCAGCCATCGGTGGCGATCTGCGCAATGTCTTTACCGTGCGCACACTTGCCGATGTTGATGCCATGCGCTCGGTGATGACAAAAGGGGCCTGCGTGCTGATAGTCGGGGGCGGCTATATCGGCCTCGAAGCGGCGGCGGTTGCCTCGAAGATGGGGCTCGACGTCAGCCTGGTAGAGATGGCGGACCGGATCTTGCAGCGTGTGGCGGCCCCGGAGACGTCGGATTACTTCCGCGCCTTGCATGCCGGGCATGGCGTGGACCTGCGCGAAGGCACCGGTCTCAGCCGCCTGACCGGCGATGAATCCGTATGTGGGGCGGTATTGTCCGACGGCACCGAGCTTGCCGTCGACATGGTGATTGTCGGGGTCGGCATTTCTCCGGACGATGCCTTGGCCGCCGCCGCCGGCCTCCAGAGCGACAATGGCATTGCCGTGGATGAAATGGGCCGCACATCCGCGCCCGGTGTGTGGGCCGCGGGTGATTGTGCTTCGTTGCCCTATCGTGGGCATCGTATCCGCCTTGAAAGCGTGCAGAACGCAATCGACCAGGCGGAAGCGGTCGCTGCCAACATGCTGGGCGCGAAAACGCCCTACGTGCCCAAGCCATGGTTCTGGTCCGATCAGTACGACGTGAAACTGCAAATCGCGGGGCTCAACACCGGCTACACTCGCGTGGTCACTCGACCCGAAGCCACCGGGCAGGCGGTCTCGCACTGGTACTATGCGGGTGACCGGCTGCTGGCAGTTGACGCAATGAACGCGCCCCGCGCCTACATGCTCGGAAAGCGCCTGATCGAAGCTGGAACGTCCCCCGATCCCGAAGCGGTGTCCGACCCCGGAACCGATTTGAAGGCGCTCATGCGCGGATGAGGATCATTTCCGGGCGCTACGGAGGACGCCGGTTGGCGCAGCTGGGCAAGGGAGATGCATCCGCGCATTTGCGGCCCACCCCCGACCGCGTGCGCGAGGCGCTGTTCTCGTCCCTGAGAGCTGGGGCCTATGGCGATCCGATCACCGGGGCGCGGGTGCTGGACCTGTTTGCAGGCACCGGTGCCTTGGGGTTGGAGGCCCTGTCGCGGGGGGCGGCGCATGTGACGTTTGTCGAGAACGGACGGGTCGCGCTGGGGCTTCTGGCGGACAATATCCGGATGCTGGATGTAGCGTCGCAGACGCGCGTCCTGCGTTGCGATGCGCGGCGCCGCGGAGATACCCCTGACGCGCCGTTCGACCTGATCTTTCTCGATCCCCCCTACGGCAAGGGTCTGGGCGGGCCAGCGCTTGCCCTGCCGGGCTGGATCGCGCCCGGCGCCCTCGTGGTTTGGGAGGACGCGCAGCCTCAAGACCCGCCGCCGGGTTTTGCCTTGAGGGACCAACGCCGCTATGGTGACACGCACATCACCGTTCTGGAGGCTGACGAATGACACCCACGCTCGCCGCTTCAGGAAAAGCGGCCGCCAAGTCGGAAACCGCACCGGCGCCCAAGCCCCCATTGCGCGGACCTGTTCTCATGGCCGACATTCTGACAGCCCCCGGCGGTCAGCCGAGCCTGTTGCGGTTGTGGGACGCTTGGGACATGCGCAAGGGGACAGGGTCCAGTCCCTCGCGCGTCCCGGGGTACTTTCGAACCTGAATGGATCAGCTGTCGGTACTGTTGTGTCAGTTGCCCTGCGCATCCAGCCCCCGCGTGACTTGTACGGCAGCCCGCGCGTCGGAAACCAGCGCCGCACCATCAAGGCCCTTTGACGTGACTTCTTCGATCCATGCGGCGGTAACTTCGGCGCCAAGCGCTTCGATTTCCGCGGTCAGTTCAGGCGACATGGTTGCGATCTCGTTGTCGGCATCCGCCATCGCCTGCTTGCCGTCGGTATCGCCCGTATCATGGGCGCGCCCGGCCCAGGCTGACGCGTAGAAACCCGAATTGGCGTCGATGACGGCCTTCAGATCGTCCGGCAGGCTGTCATACTTCGCCTTGTTCATGGCCCACAGGAAGAAAAGGTTGTAGAGGCTCTTGTCACCGGCGACATCCGTGTGACTGTCGGTCAGTTCATCGAGTTTCAACGATGGCGACATTTCCCAGGTTATCACGCCGCCGTCGACCACCCCGCGCGACAGCGCTTCGGGAAAGGCTGGCACAGCCATTCCGACCGGGGTTGCGCCAAGCCTTTCCAGCAAGAGCGTCGCAGGGCGTGACGGGCCGCGCAGTTTCAGACCGTTGAAGTCGGAAAGGGTGCTGATTGCCGGGCCCTTCTTGTGCACAAGGCCGGGCCCGTGCATGTGGGCTGCGATGACCTTGACGTCCGAAAAGTCATCCATCAGGTGCTTTTGGGTGTAAACCCAGGCGGCCTTGGACGCATCCTCGCCGGATTTGGTTGTCACGAAGGGCAGTTCCATCGCTTCGGCTTCGGGGAAGCGTCCGGGTTGGTAACCGGGGATCACCCAACCGCCGTCCACGGCGCCATCGCGGATCAGGTCGTACATGTTGGGCGCTTTGCCCCCAAGCTGCATGAACGGATACAGCTCCACCTTGATGCGGCCATCGCTGTCGGCCTCGATCTTGCGCGCCCAGGGTTCCATGAAATGGGTGGGATTGGCGCTGAGCGGTGAGACGAAATGCTGGAACCGAAGGGTCACGTCCTGCGCGACCGCAGGCAGTGCGGAAAAGCCCAGGACTACGGCAAGGGCCACCGGCTTGAAAACAAAGCTCATGAGACAGCTTTCATTTGGGAGTGGGATGAATGGCACAGGCGACGGCCAGGTGCCGGGATGGAGGTCAGGGAGGTCAAATCACTTCGCATCGTCAGCGCAAGGCGGTCGCGTGCTGTAACAAGGTGTCTGGATTCAAGGCTATGAACGAAAACTGGAGTGGGTGGAGATGCGTTTCGGTCTGCCAACTGGCGCGTCGGCTCAGACCGAGAACGTCGGATGAAACCGCCCACCGGGCGACAGCGTGAAGATTTCCGCGCCGTCCGCAGTCACGCCGATCGAATGTTCGAACTGCGCCGAAAGCGACTTGTCGCGCGTCACGGCTGTCCAGTCATCAGCGAGGATCTTTGTCTCGGGCCGGCCGAGGTTGACCATCGGTTCGATGGTAAAGAACATGCCTTCTTCAAGCACCGGGCCAGTGCCCGCGCGTCCGTAATGCAGAACGTTCGGCGGCGCATGGAAGACCCGGCCAAGCCCATGCCCGCAGAAATCGCGGACCACGCTCATCCGGTGGCCTTCGACGTAGGACTGGATCGCGTGGCCGATATCGCCAAACGTATTGCCCGGTTTGACGGCCTCGATACCCAGCATCAACGCGTCATGGGTCACCTGAACCAGGCGCTCCGCCTTGCGGTTCATCTTGCCTGCCACAAACATCCGCGACGTGTCGCCGAACCATCCGTCAACGATCACCGTGACGTCGATGTTCAGAATATCACCGTCTTTCAGCTTCTTCTGGCTGGGGATGCCGTGGCACACCACATGGTTGATCGAGATGCACGAACCGTGCTTGTACCCCTTGTAGCCGATCGTGGCCGAGGTTGCGCCGGCGTCTTCGACCATTTGCGTGATGATCCTGTCGAGTTCCTCGGTCGTCTGACCGGGCACAACGTGTGGTATGATCTCGTCGAGGATCCGGGCAGCCAGCGCGCCTGCCTTGTGCATGCCCGCGAAATCCGCTGGCTCATGCAAGCGAATGCCTTCACTGGTCAATCGGTGGCGGGGATGTTCGTTCAAACGATTACTCCTGTTGAGCCGGAACATAAGGGCTTGCGCAGTCGTATTCCAGTCCTCATGAAGCGGCGGCCTGCCTTGCCGTGTCGATTGGCAGGGCTGACGCGATTTCAACGCTGCCGCGGTCAATTCGTGTGCCGTAGCAGATCATTTCGACCCCGGCGTCGCGCGCCGCGTCAAACGCTGCCGCATATGTCGGGTCCAGATCGGCGGCTATCTTCAACCGCGCGCAGTCGGTGCGCTGCACGAGGTACACCATGACTGCGCGGTGCCCCTCGTCGACCATGGCCGACAGCTCGCTCAAGTGCTTTGCCCCGCGTGCGGTAACGCTATCGGGGAACTCGGCCCAGTCGTCCTCGCGGCGCAGGTGCACGTTCTTGACCTCTACATAGGCGTCGGGCAGACCATCGCCCGTGCACAGGAAATCTATGCGGCTGTTCGCGCCGTATTTGACCTCTGGTCGTATGCCCGAATACGCATTGAGTTCTGCAATCGCGCCTGCGCGCAGTGCCTCGCCGACAACGCGGTTCGGCACGGCAGTGTCGATCCCGGACCAATGGCCGTCGGGCAACTCCACCAGGCGCCAGCCATACCTCAGCTTTTTCTTCGGATCGTCGTTGGGCTCCAGCCAAATGCGCAGCCCGGGCGCCTTCAGTCCCATCATGCTGCCCGGGTTGGGACAGTGGGCGCGCACAACTTCGCCCGTGCTTTCCAGTTCCGCATCGGTCAGGAAGCGATTGTAGCGGCGGATCAGCCGTGCGGGGACGAGTTCGGTTTGAAAGCGCATGGCGGGCGACCTATACCGACACAAAGGGTCCGGCAAGGGAGCAAACATATGAGCAATCCGACAGCAGCCATGGTCGTGATCGGGGATGAGATCCTGTCCGGGCGTACCCAGGACAAGAACATGCATCATCTGGCCGGAGAGTTGACTGCCAAGGGGATTTCCCTGCGCGAGGCGCGCGTCGTGTCTGACGATCATGACGCGATCGTGGCGACGGTGCGGGACCTGTCTGCAACTTATGCACATGTGTTCACCTCGGGCGGCATTGGTCCCACCCATGATGACATCACCGCCGACGCCATTGCAGCGGCATTCGGCGTCTCGATTGATGTGCGTGACGATGCGCGCGCGCTGCTCAAGGCGCATTATGAAAGCTCGGGCAAGGAATTGAACGCGGCGCGCCTGCGGATGGCCCGTATTCCAGACGGCGCGACACTGATCGAAAATCCCGTCAGTACCGCACCCGGCTTCACCTTGCACAACGTGCATGTCATGGCTGGGGTGCCATCCGTGTTCCGCGCCATGGTCGCGTCCGTTTTGCCTACGCTGACCGGCGGGGCACCGCTCTTGTCCGAAAGCCTTCAGGTTCAGCGCCCCGAAAGCGAGCTTGCCGGGCCACT
This sequence comes from Tropicimonas sp. S265A, assembly GCF_049800835.1. Lineage (NCBI taxonomy): Bacteria > Pseudomonadati > Pseudomonadota > Alphaproteobacteria > Rhodobacterales > Roseobacteraceae > Tropicimonas > Tropicimonas sp. S265A. The sequence goes on along the minus strand of NZ_JBNAFU010000005.1, from coordinate 119,828 downwards.
CGGACAGGCAGCGGATGCGTATCCGGACCTGTCCTTCGGGTCGTATCCGTTCATCCGTGACGGCGTCTTCGGGGCGAACCTCGTCGTTCGGGGTACGGACGCATCGCGTCTGGCAGAGGCGGTCGCACACCTTCGGACCGCGTTTCCGGATGCTGCATGACCGATATCTGGGCGGTCATCGATGCAACATGGACAGCGCCCCGCACACACCGCACCGGTCCGTTTCTGATCCGCGAAGGACAGGGTGGCGGACAGCGTGTCTCGGCGGCCACATCATTGGGGGATGTCAGTTCCGCTGATATCGAAGCCGCAGCGCAAGCGATGCGCGATCTGGAGCAAACACCGCTTTTCATGGTTCGCGGAGCGCAGGCGGCGTTTGACGCGCAACTCGAGGCGCTGGGGTACGTGGTCAACGATCCCGTGGTCGTTTTGCAAGGGCCGATCGAAAAACCATGTGCTGAACCCCCGCCGCCGGTGTCCGCTTTTCCGATCTGGCCGCCCCTGCACATCATGCGCGAGTTATGGGAGACCGGAGGCATCGGTCCCGAACGCCTCGCCGTGATGAACGCGTCCAGCGATCCGAAAACAGCCATCCTCGGGCGCGCGCAGGATCGGGCTGTGGGCTGCGCCTTCGTGTCGATCCACGACCGGACCGCGATGATCCACGCAGTGGAGGTCATCGCCCCTTACCGACGCAAGGGCGCAGCGCGCAACATGGTGCGAGGGGCCGCCCTATGGGCCCGCGATCATGGTGCAACCCGGTTTGCCACGCTGACCACACGGTCGAACACGGCATCACAGGCGCTCTTTGCTTCCCTCGGGCTCAACCCCGTGGAACACTACCACTACCGGATCTTGCGCGAGGAGGCGCACGTGTGATGACAAACCAACCCACTGCCCTCGATCTGCCGCAGGTCGACCCGTTGCCGGAGGCGACCGCAAAGTATTTTGCGATTTGCGAGGAGAAACTGGGGATGGTGCCCAATGTCTTGCGGGCCTATGCCTTCGACATCGAGAAATTGAACACCTTCACTGCGCTCTACAATGACCTCATGTTGGGAGACAGCGGTCTGACCAAACTGGAGCGTGAGATGATTGCCGTCGCCGTTTCATCGGTGAATCGTTGTTATTACTGTCAGGTCGCCCATGGTGCCGCCGTTCGGGAACTCTCGGGGGATCCGGAGCTTGGCGAGCAATTGGTCATGAACTATCGCGTCGCCGATTTGAGTGACCGTCAGCGCGCGATGCTCGATTTTGCCGTTGCCCTGACCGAAGGCAGCGCGAAAACGGCCGAGGCTGACCGGCAGCGCTTGCGCGATGTCGGCTTCTCGGACCGGGATATCTGGGATATTGCGTCCGTCACGGGGTTCTTCAACATGACCAACCGCATCGCTTCGGCGACGGACATGCGCCCTAATCCGGAATACCACGGGGCGCATCGGTGAAGTCATCCGCGCTGCCTTTGGCCCTGGCTGTGGTGTTGGCCGGTCCTGTTGCAGCGCAAGACCTTGTCCTTGGCTTCCCCGACGGGGCGGCCGAGGTCGTCGTACGCCAGCAGGACTATGGCCGTTACGCGGTTCCTATAGCGCCAGCAGAGCGGGGCACTGCCGCCACCGCTGCTTTGGAAGGCGCTGTTGCGCAAACCGTCTACCAAATTCCCGGCGCCCCCGAACTGGATGTGCTCATGGCGTCGCTGCGGATGCAGCTGTCCGATGCCGGGTATCTGACCCTGCTCGATTGTACTGCGCGCCAATGCGGCGGGTACGATTTTCGGCAGTCTGTCGAAACCCTGCCCCCTCCGGAGATGATCGTGGACCTTGCCCGGTTTGGCTACCTGGCGGCGCGGCATCCGGATACGGAGCGGGTCATCAGTCTGATTGCCAGCCTTGCGGACGGGATCGGGTATGTTCAGACCGTCCATGTCACCCCGTCTGATGCCCCGGCCCAAAAGCAGGCCCCCGTCGCCGCTTCGGATTCTCCAGAAGAGCCGGGCAGGTCCAAAACGGGATTGTTCACAGAGCGTGGGTCGGTCGTGCTTGAGGGATTGGAATTCGATACCGGCAGCGCCACTCTAAGCGATGCGATCTATCCGAGCCTCAAAGAGTTGTCCGATTTCCTGCGGACCAATTCCGACGCGGCGGTCACGCTCGTCGGTCATACGGACGCCGAAGGCGCCCTTGCCCCGAACATCGCTCTGTCACGTCAGAGGGCCGAGGCGGTCCGCACGCGTCTGATCGAGGGATTCGAGGTGAATCCTGCGCAGCTCACGGCCGATGGGGTGGGGTACCTTGCCCCGCGCGCAACCAACGCCACCCGGGACGGACGGCTTCTCAACCGCCGGGTGGAGGCGGTTCTGACCGCCCGGTAAGGCTTGATCAGGCGGTTTTGGGGTCCACTTCGGCAAACTCGCGCACGAGGAAATCGATAAACGCACGCACCTTGGGCTGCGTGAAACGGCCCGGCGGGTAGACCGCGTAAATCCCCATGGATTCCATGGGCAATTCGGGCAGAACCTCGACCACCTTGCCGCGATCCAGCGCATCGGCGTAGAGGAAGCTTGGCAGATAGGCAATGCCGAGGCCGGACTGTGCTGCATTCAGCAAGGACTGGCCGTCATTCACCGTCAACCAGCCCGCGGTGCGGACCTGCCGCTTTTCGCCTGAGGGTGCTGTGACCTTCCAGACATTGCCGGACGCCTGGTTCGAATAATGCAGCAGTTTGTGATCGCTCAGATCGTCGATCCGGCGGGGGGTGCCATACCGTTGCAGGTAATTGGGGGACGCGATCATGCGTTTGGTCGTATCGGTCAGCTTGCGGGCCCGCAGCGTGCTGTCCTCAAGATCACCAACGCGCACAGCCAGGTCGAAGCCTTCGGAGATCAGTTCAACATACCGATTGTTGAGAACCATATTGATCTGGATTTCCGGGAACTGATGCAGGAACCGAGACAGGATAGGGGACAGGTGGTTCACACCGAAATCCGTGGCGACTGAAATCCGCAGAAGACCCGAAGGTTCGGATTGCATCGCGCTGACCAATGCGTCTGCCTCGCCCGCGTCATTCAATACCCGGCGCGCCCGGTCATAGTACGCAAGTCCGATTTCGGTCGGGCTGACACGCCGCGTGGTCCGGTTGAGCAGGCGCGCGCCAAGGCGCGCCTCAAGCGACGAGACATGTTTCGACACTGCCGATTTCGAGATGCCCATCTTCTTTGCGGCATCTGTAAATCCACCTTGATCCACAACTGTGGCAAAGGCTTCCATTTCGGTCAGTCGGTCCATGTCGCGTTCCTGGCAGCTTCTTTCAGTTGACAGGTATCACTCGGAAATTAGGCAGATTTGAGCCCACGGGCAGACAATATCGGGGTTATCCACATCCTGTTCCTCTCATGGAAACAGGCAATGCGGCCAGATTTGGGCAAGAATTCCGGTCAAACCTGCCCTTTTGGACAGGTTTTGGGCACTTCGCGCGGGCAGTGACGCCTAAAGCGTCGCTGCAAGGCGCATGCCCTGATCAATGGCGCGTTTCGCGTCGAGCTCTGCTGCAACATCCGCGCCGCCGACGATATGGGCCGGGGTTCCGGTTGCGATAAGCTGATCTGCCACTGCGCGCAGGGGTACCTGCCCCGAACACAGAACGATCGTGTCGGCTGCGATCAGTTCGGGCCGCTCCCGCGCCTCGCCGTAGCTGACCCACAGGCCGTCTGTGTCGATCTTCTCGTAATTCACACCGCCGACCATGCGTACATTCTTCATCTGAAGGCTGGCGCGATGAATCCATCCCGTGGTTTTGCCCAGCCGCTTGCCGAGTTTTTCCGCCTTGCGCTGCAACAGCGTGATCTGGCGCGCGGGGGCCTCGGGTTGCGGGCCCTCGGGTGCCAGCCCGCCGCGCACCTGTTCGGGGTCCGAAACGCCCCATTCACGACGCCAAAGCTCAGGAACCTCTGTCGGGCTTTCGCCCTGATGGGCCAGATATTCGGCCACGTCGAACCCGATCCCGCCCGCCCCGACAATCGCGACCCTTTTGCCGACGGGCACCTGCCCGCGCAGGACATCGACATACGACACGACGTGCGGAGCGTCCTGCCCGGGGATGCCTGGGTCCCGCGGGGCCACACCCGAGGCGACGATCACCTCCTCGAAGGGCCGCAGCGCTTCGGCGTCGGCTTCGGTATTCAGGCGCACCTCAATGTCCCGCTCGGCGATCATGGTGCCGAACCAGTCGACGAGCCCGTGAAACTCCTCTTTCCCGGGGATCATGCGGGCCATGTTCAACTGACCGCCCAGCCGGTCGGACTTTTCGAACAATGTGACCTTGTGGCCCCGCTCCGCCGCGACCATGGCCGTCGTAAGACCCGCCGGGCCGGCCCCGACAACCGCGATGGTCTTCGGGGTATCTGACAGACCCCAGGTGAGCTCGGTCTCATGACATGCCCGTGGATTGACGAGGCAGGACGTGAGCTTGCCCGAGAATGTGTGATCCAGACAGGCCTGATTACACGCGATGCAGGGCGCAATGGTATCCGCGCGACCTGCCTTCGCCTTGGCAACGAAATCGGGGTCTGCGAGGAACGGGCGCGCCATCGATACCATGTCCGCGCAGCCTTCGGCCAAGACCTCCTCGGCGACCTCGGGCGTGTTGATCCGGTTGGAGGTGATGACCGGAATTCCAACCTCCCCCATCAGTTTCTTCGTCACCCAGGCAAATGCCTTGCGCGGGACGGAGGTTGCGATGGTCGGGATGCGTGCCTCGTGCCAGCCGATGCCGGTGTTCAGGATCGATGCGCCCGCGCCCTCGATCGCGTGGGCCAGTTGAACCACCTCGTCCCAGGTGGAGCCATTGGGGATCAGGTCGATCATGCTGAGCCGATAGATCAGAATGAAGTCAGTCCCCACCGCCTCGCGCACCCGCCGGACCACCTCCACCGGCAGACGCATCCGGTTTTCGTAGCTGCCGCCCCAGCGGTCGTCGCGGCGATTGGTGTGGGTCACGAGAAACTGGTTGAGGAAGTACCCTTCCGACCCCATGACCTCTACCCCGTCATACCCCGCCTCGCGGGCGCGGGTCGCAGCGGTGACAATGTCGCTGATCTGCTTTTCGATCCCGTTTTCGTCCAACTCCGTTGGCTTGAAAGGTGAGATCGGGGACTTGATGGCCGACGGGGCAACGCAGTTCGGGCCGTAGGCATAGCGCCCGGCGTGGAGGATTTGCATCGCGATACGCCCACCTGCGTCATGGACGCGGTCGGTGACAACCCGGTGGTTCGCGACATCTTCGGGTGTGTACAGGCCGGCAGCCCCTGGAAACACGCCACCTTCGGCGTTCGGAGCCATGCCGCCCGTGACCATCAGGCCCACGCCCCCGCGCGCGCGCGTCGCGTAGAATTTGGCCACGCGGTTCCAGTCGCGCGTTTCTTCCAGACCGGTATGCATCGACCCCATCAGCACCCGGTTGGGCAGGGTCACGTGACCCAGGTCCAGCGGTGCCAAAAGATGCGGATATCGATCCATGTCACAAACCTCCCGAATTGACGTAGCGACCCTGCCGCGTCATCCGCTGCTTGTCACCCGCAACGCTGCGTCAGGACGGCGTCCGCGCGCGCATTTCCGCGCGAAAAGCCGCGCGCAACTGGTCCAATTCGGCCCGCAGCGCGTGGACTTCCGCGCGCAGGTCTTCCGTGGCGGGGTGTCCAGCAATGATGGTGAGGCGATGCAGCACGTCTCCGTCGGTGTTGTCGGTGATCAGGAAGACTTGCGTTCCCTCTGACAACGCCGCGCGCGGCAGATCGAATTCCACATCCCAGGTATTCTTGGTGCCTGCCCGCGCCGTCAGCCGCAGCCCGGTCGTGGTCGATCCGTTGTGCAGCGCGACCAGGTCCGGCGCAGATATCGTGTGGCTGGCGCTGAGTTCACCGGTCCAGACGCCGTCTTGGAAACTGCGCTCGATCAGGGACAATCCGCTCATAGATCGGCCCTTTTGCCGCGCGACAGCCGCATGTCGTGCAAATGGACCGCGTTCATGGCTGGTTTTTCGAAAATCAGGTCAATCCACGCCCCGGTCAAAGGGTCGGGCTCCAATCCAGCGTAGGACAGGTCGAACGCAACCTTCGCGCAATCATCCGAGGCGGTCTCGAACGGAAAATGTGCCAGCATCTGTTGCGTGTTCGGGCCCTGTACGAGGTTGAGGCGCCCGTAGAGCGCAATCGGGGTTTCCATCTGCGCGACAAGGGCGATCCGGATGATATCCTCGTGTGCCCACGCGGACACGTCCGTGTCAGCGAGGTGAAGACACAGCGACAGAAAGCTTCCTTCAAAGCGTAGAATGTCAAACGTGATGCCGAACGGGGCCGGTGCGCTTGCCGGGGCAAGTGTTTGGCGCACGCAACTCTCCGATAGCGGGCAGTCATGAAAAACCGACAGACCGGGAGCAATCTCTGTGCCGGAGGCTGGGCCGACAAGATGCGGGGTATGAGCCGCCTGATGCCATGCGGTCGGGCGAAATGCCCAGGTCTCGGCCCTTGCAGGATCGGGCTGCGGGGCGCGCAGGCCACGCAACGCCGCCTGTGCGGCACGTGCAGCGGCGTCTGCGGCGGCGCGGCTGGCCAGTGCAGCCGATTGCTGCGCAACGAGATCGCTGGCGGGGTCCGTCTGCGGAAGCCCGGTTTCGGTCGCAGCAGCCGGGGTCAAGAGACGGCTCAGATTGCGCAGCATGGATGGCAGGTCTCAGCAGGGGCAAAGTTAAGTAGCGCTAAAGTATCTCGGACATATTGAGAAAGTCTAATCTTTCCCACGGCCCGGCAAGGTATACTAGCGGCCCGCATTCTCGCGCCGGATCACGCTCGCGAACTCGCGCACCATTGCTTTGCCGGCTTCGGCGGTCAGCGGGGCGTCATCAAACCCGATGACGGTCAGCGAAATCACCGTGCCTTCGAGGTCGAAGATTGCGCGCCATTGTTCCGCCGACATGCCCGGCACGTAGCCCGGGCTTTTGTCGAGCGCGTGCAGGAACAGCACGTCGCCGGATTTGCGCGTGTCGAGAATGGCGACGCTGTCAGCGCGGCCTGCCCGGCTTAGCATGGCGCGGCCATCTTCGGTCTTGAGATATGCTGTGACCTCTGCGCTTTGATCCTTGATCGACAGGCCGCCGGTTTCCTGAACGGCGGCGGTCAACAGGGCGCGAACCTCCGGTTGCGGATAGCGGGCCGTCTGCGCGATTGCAGCACAGTTGCCCAGCAGAACAAACGCGCTGTCCTGATCGTTGCGCAGGCTTTCGGTGTCGACGCAGAACCCGCTCGGACCGGCGATCGTGACCGCACTGCGCGAAACCGTAACCTCGCGCTGCGCGGTTCCCCCGCCCCCCGGCACCTGCAAGCATCCGGCCAGTGTCAGCAAGCCGACCCCTGCCAGCGCCAGAGCGCGCAAGCGCCTAAAGGTCAGCGTAGATGTGTTTTTCATCACGTGCCCCCGGATGGGTGACAGCGCCGAGCCGGGTCGAGCCCACAAGCTGCGCGTACTTCCAAAGTGCACCGGAGGCATAAATCGTCTCCCGCGGGCCTGCCCATTGCTCTTTTCTCTGAGCGAGTTCCGCATCCGACAAAGCGACCGAAATCTCGCCCTTCCTTGCATCAATGGTAATCATGTCGCCGTTTTGCAGCAAGGCAATCGGGCCGCAATGGGCGGCCTCTGGGCCAACATGGCCGACGCAGAAGCCACGTGTGGCGCCGGAGAAACGGCCATCGGTGATGAGTGCCACTTTTTTACCCATTCCCTGTCCCGAAAGGGCGGCCGTGGTGGCCAGCATTTCCCGCATGCCCGGGCCTCCTGCCGGGCCTTCGTTGCGGATCACGAACACGTCGCCTTGGGAGTAGGTGCGCTTCTGCACGGCCTCGAACGCGTCTTCCTCGCATTCGAAGACCCGCGCGGGGCCGGTGAAGGTCAGCTGGTCTTCGGTCATGCCCGCGATCTTCACGATGGCGCCTTCGGGGGCAAGATTGCCCTTCAGGCCGACCACCCCGCCCGTGGTCGAGAGGGGCTTGTCGACCGGATAGATCACGCGACCATCAGCTTCCAACGAGACCTTGTCGAGTTCCTCGCCGATGGAATAGCCGGTCACGGTCAAGCAATCCTCATGGATCAGTCCCGCGCGACGCAGTTCACGCATGACGACGGGCACGCCGCCTGCCTCGTACATGTCCTTTGCCACGTAAGTGCCGCCCGGCTTGAGGTCCACGAAATAGGGCGTATCGCGGAAAATCTCGCACACATCTTCAAGGGTGAACTCGATCCCGGCCTCATGGGCGATGGCGGGCAAGTGCAGACCGGCATTGGTCGAACCACCGGTGCAGGCCACGATCCGGGCCGCGTTTTCCAGCGATTTGCGGGTCACGATATCCCGGGCGCGGATGTTCTTTTCGATCAGGTCCATCACCATGCGGCCAGACGCCTCGCAATACTGGTCGCGGCTTTCATAGGGGGCCGGTGCGCCGGCGGAGTTGGGCAGCGCAAGACCGATCGCCTCGGACACGCAGGCCATCGTGTTGGCGGTGAACTGGCCGCCGCAGGCCCCGGCGGACGGGCAGGCGACCCGCTCCAGAACTTCGAGCTCGGCATCCGAGTAATTCCCGGCCTGATGCTTGCCGACCGCTTCGAAAACGTCCTGCACGGTCACGTCCTCACCGTGCAAGCGGCCCGGCAGGATAGAGCCTCCGTAGATGAAGACCGACGGCACGTTCAACCGCACCATGGCCATCATCATGCCGGGCAGGGATTTGTCACACCCCGCCAGACCCACGATTGCATCATAGCAATGCCCGCGCATGGTCAGTTCCACCGTGTCGGCAATCGCCTCGCGGGACGCCAGCGAGGAGCGCATGCCCTCGTGCCCCATGGCGATCCCGTCGGTCACGGTGATCGTGGTAAACTCACGTGGGGTGCCGTAGGCCTGTTTCACGCCCATCTTCACCGCCTGGGCCTGACGGTTCAGCGCGATGTTGCAGGGCGCGGCCTCGTTCCAGCAGGTTGCAACCCCAACCAGCGGTTGGTGGATCTCCTCTTCCGTCATGCCCATGGCATAGTAATAGGACCGATGAGGGGCGCGCGATGGCCCCTCGGTGACGTGTCGGCTGGGCAACTTGGATTTGTCGAACGGACGCTTGAGCATGGTGGCCTCCCCATGGGCTGGGTACTGATCTGAATTGCCGGTTGGGATACGCGCTCGGGCCGTCGGAGACAAGCGCCGAGCCGTGCCTTGCGCAATTCCAGCAACCAACTTACCGGGGTGCTTGCCCATCCCGCGCGGCCCGCCTAGCGTCGCGACCATGAGTGACCCCTATGACCGCTTCGACGAGATGACAGGCCTTGTGCAACCCCGGACGGAAATCTGGTGGTTGGTTCTGGGCACGGTGATCACGATTGCGCTTTATGTCGGGGGATCGGTCGCGTTCATCGTGTCCGCGATGTTCTTGCTGGCACCCGCCATGCCGGAGGTCGCCGCCTTTGCCACCGGAGTGGGTGTTGGCGACACCCCCGTCTCGGTCCTGTTGCTGCTCAGCACGTTCGGTGTGCTGGTTCTGGCGTTAATTCTGGCCGTGCGACTGGTGCACAAGCGCGGTCCCGGTACCTTGTTCGGCATCTCCGGACGGCGTGGACGCGAATTCTGGTACGCCACCGGCGTGTCGTTGGCGGTGACCGGCGTTACGATGGCGGTGTCGCTGCCCTTTGCGGACTTGAGTCCCAATCTGGATCCTGCACGCTGGGCGCTGTTTCTGATTCCGGCGCTCGTGCTGATTGCCGTGCAGACCGGCGCAGAGGAATTGGTGTTTCGCGGATACCTGCAGCAACAGCTTGGCGCGCGCTTCAACTCGTTTCTGGTCTGGGGCGTGCTCCCGAGCGCGCTGTTTGGCGTCGCGCATTTCGAAATCGCAAGTGCCGGTGCGAGTGCGCCTTTCGTGGCGCTCGCCGCCGGGGTCTTCGGGCTGGTGGCGGCTGATCTGACCGCACGGACCGGGTCGATCATGGCGGCCTGGGGGATGCATTTCGCCAATAACCTTGTCGCCATCCTTGGCGTAGGTGTCCCCGGCAGTATCACGGGTCTTGCACTTTACCTGACCGACATGCCGATCGACGACACCGGCGCGATCTTGCCATTCCTGATCCTCGACATGATCCTGACAGTCTTCGTCTGGTATCTGGTCCGGCGCGCGCTGCGGGTTTGATTGCAATTCCGAGCGGCGCCGCTTATTTCCGACGCGTCAGGGCGTTTCAGGCCCGCCCCAAGGATACGCCGCTCCGATGAACTGGATTTCCAACTACGTCCGCCCCAAGATCAACTCGCTGTTTTCGCGCCGCGAGATGCCCGAGAACCTGTGGACGAAATGCCCGGAATGCGGAACCATGCTGTTTCACCGGGAACTGGCACAGAACCTGAATGTCTGCGTCAGTTGCAACCATCACATGGCGATCACGCCGCGTGATCGGTTTCATGCGCTGTTCGACGGCGGCATCTTCAGCGAGGTCGAGGTGCCTGAACCGGTCGCTGATCCGCTGCACTTCAAGGACCAGAAGAAGTATCCCGAGCGGATGAAAGCCGCGCTGAAGGCGACCGGCGAGAAAGAAGCAATGCTGGTCGCCGAAGGCGAGATCGGGCGCACGCCCATCGTCTCTGCCGCGCAGGACTTCAGTTTCATGGGCGGCTCCATGGGGATGTATGTCGGCAATGCGATCGTCGCAGCAGCGACCCGCGCGGTGGAACTGAAGCGCCCGCTGATCCTGTTCTCTGCCGCTGGTGGCGCGCGCATGCAGGAGGGTATTCTGAGCCTGATGCAGATGCCGCGCACCACGGTGGCCGTGCAGATGCTGAAGGAAGCCGGACTTCCCTACATTGTCGTACTGACCCATCCGACCACAGGTGGGGTAACGGCGTCTTACGCGATGCTCGGTGATGTCCAGATTGCCGAGCCGAACGCGCTGATCTGTTTTGCCGGGCCGCGCGTTATCGAGCAAACGATCCGCGAGAAGCTGCCCGAGGGGTTCCAGCGGGCCGAGTACCTGCTGGATCACGGGATGCTGGACCGTGTCACACATCGTATGGCCATGCGCGACGAGTTGATCCGGATCACTCGGATGCTGACGGGGCAGGGACCGCAGATCAAAGGTGATTTGCCCGCACCGTCGCCGGAAACCTCGCCGGTTCCGGCTCAGCAGTCCAAACCGGCTGACGCGCCCGAGGGCTGAGATGACCTGCGATCCGGCCCGTACTCAGGGTTCTGACCGGGTTCTTGCCCGCTTGATGGCGCTTCACCCCAAGGTGATCGACCTCGTGCTGGACAGGGTCTGGCGTTTGCTGGGGGCGCTGGACCACCCGGAACGCAAGCTGCCCCCTGTGATCCACGTTGCGGGGACCAATGGCAAAGGCTCCACGCTGGCGATGATCCGCGCCGGGCTGGAGGGCGCGGGGGCGCGGTGTCACGTCTATACCTCGCCCCATCTGGCGCGTTTTCATGAACGCATCCGGCTGGCGGGCACGCTGATTTCCGAAGACGCGCTGCTGGACGTTCTGGAGGAATGCGAGGCCGCGAACGATGGCGCGCCGATCACCTATTTCGAGATCACCACGGTGGCAGCCTTTTTGGCGTTCTCCCGCATGCAGGCGGACTACACGTTGCTGGAAGTCGGGCTGGGCGGTCGGCTGGACGCGACAAATGTCATCGATCAGCCAGCGGTGACGGTGATTACGCCGGTCTCCTATGACCATCAGCAGTTTCTGGGAAACACGCTGCCGGAGATCGCGCGTGAAAAGGCGGGAATCATCAAGCGGGGGGTGCCTTGCGTCGTCACCCGTCAGGACGAGGCCGCGCTTGAAGTGATCGAGGCGCAGGCAGAACGTTGTGGGGCTCCGGTGCTGGCACAGGGCCAGCACTGGCACGTTTACGAGGAACGCGGGCGGCTGGTGTACCAGGACGAGCGCGGGCTTCTCGATCTGCCATTGCCCGCCTTGCCCGGCACGCACCAGATGGACAATGCCGGGGCCGCGTTGGCGGTTCTGCGGGCACTGGATGCAGGCAATCCGGAGGCCGCGATGACGCAGGCGGTCTGGCCCGCCCGGATGCAGAAGCTGACCCAAGGGCACTTGAAAGCCCTGCTTCCAGATGCCGAGATGTGGCTTGACGGGGGACATAACCCGCAGGCCGGTGCGGCGCTGGCGGCTTACCTCGCCAGCCACCCGGTGCCCGGCACGCATGTCATTTGCGGAATGCTCAGGACAAAGGACGTCGCAGGGTTTCTGAACCCGCTTGCCAAGGTCTCGGAAAGCCTGACCGCCGTGTCCATCCCGGGGGAGGCGGCCACATTGAGTGCCGAGGAAACCCGGGCCGCCGCGCAGGCGGCGGGGATCAAGGCTATGACAGCGCCCTCGGTGGAGGCCGCCGTGCGCACCCTCGCGCAAACCGGGGCTCGGCGCGTGATTATTTGCGGCTCGCTCTATCTGGCCGGTGAGGTGCTGCGCCAGAACCGGACGCTGCCCCACTGATCAAGTTGGGCCGGCGTTAACCAGAAACAAGGACTAACCTGCCAGAACGAACGGTGAACTTGCTTGTGCCGGAGTCGCCGTTTTGCCGACAGACCATCAAACGCTTGGATATCCGAACGATGCCTATGGGTTGACCAACGGCACGGTTCTGGAGCCTGCGGAAATCACGCTGACCGATATGGACGACGATAGCGATATCGGCCCCGGGGATCAGATCAACGGAGTGCGCATTACCGCGTCTTATCTGGGGGATAAGATCACCGTCGATACCGACACCGGCCCGGTGGAGATCGAGGGCGTCACCTTTTACCTCAGCAATGGCGACAAGCACTTCATGGCCACGGACGGCACCGTGCTCAAGCCCGGTGTCGCAGCGGGCTCGGAATGGGTGCCCAACTCCACGGATGTGCCCTTGTCCTCTGTCACGCCGCCCTGTTTCGTGGCGGGCACCCGTATCGCCGTGCCCGGTGGCGTGGCCCTGGTGGAGGACCTGCGCGCAGGCGACTGGGTCGAAACGCTGGATCATGGTCCGCAACGTCTGGTTTGGGTCGGGCAGCGCACCTTGCCGGGGATCGGCAAGTGCGCCCCGGTGGAGTTCGCCCCCGGCGCGTTGGGCAACGACGCCCCGCTGCGTGTCTCGCCCCAGCACCGGGTTCTCGTGCGTGACGGCCGTTTGGCGATGCTGTTTGACACCACGGAGACGTTGATCCCGGCCTGTCACCTCGTCGATGGGGTCTCAGTCCGCACCACGCCACAACCAAGCGTGACGTATGTGCACCTGCTCTTTGCGCGCCATGAGGTGGTGTTTTCCGAAGGGGTGCCAACCGAAAGCCTGCATCCGGGGCCGGTCGCGCTCGACGGGTTTACGCAAGCCGCCCGAGAGGAACTCTTGATGCTGATGCCGGAACTGGCTGAACACGATTGGGCGTATGGGCCATGCGCGCGCCGGGTGCTGAACCGGCATGAGGCGCGCGTGACCGGCGCGATGGTCTTGGGGGCCGGTTTCAGCCCGCCAGAGCATCCATCTTGCGCGCAAGCTTGACGTCAAGCTCCGACACGCCGCCCGCATCATGGGTGGTCAGGGTCACGTCCACGGTCTTGTAGACATTGAACCATTCGGGATGGTGATCCCATTTCTCGGCATAAAGCGCAGCGCGGGTCATGAACGCGAAAGCCTCGGTGAAATCCGTGAAAACGAAGCTCTTGGATATGGCGTCGCGATCGGCGGCTTCCGACCACCCGGATGCCCCAAGTTCGGCCATTGCCGCATCGCGCGCGGCCCCTGTCAGTTTCTCGGTCATTCGTCCTCGCTCCTCGTCTTCTTGAAGGGTCCGTACTTGGTCAGGACCTCGATCTCGTCATCCACCGCGTCACGCTCGGCTTCCAGATAGGTCTGGATCGCCTCCGCGAACCCGGGGTCACGAACCCAGTGCAGCGAATGGGTTGTCACCGGCAGGTATCCGCGGGCCAGCTTGTGGGCGCCCTGCGCCCCGGCTTCGACACAGGCCATGCCGTGTGCGATGGCGTAGTCGATCGCCTGATAATAACAGGCTTCGAAATGCAGGCAGGGGACGTCCTCGATCGCACCCCAGTACCGCCCGTAAAGCGTCTCGCGGCCGATGAAATTCAGTGCGCCGGCAATGGGCCGACCGGTGCGCAGCGCGAGGATCAGCAGCATGTCATTCCGCAGGGTGTCTTGTGCTGCATCGAAAAACGCGCGGGTCAGGTACGGGGTGCCCCATTTGCGCGCGCCGGTGTCCTGATAAAACCGCCAGAACGCATCCCAATGCTCGGGCTGAAGGTCATCTCCGGTCAGCGCGACAATCTCTCCGCCGAACGCGTGTGCCGTGGCCCGTTCCTTGCGGATGTTCTTACGTTTGCGCGAGGACAGATCGGCCAGAAACGCGTCAAAATCGGCATAGCCCCGATTTTCCCAGTGAAACTGCTGACTGGCGCGTGCCATCAAGCCCATCGCGGCGCCTGCCTGCGCCTCGTCTTCGGTGCAGAAAGTGATATGGACCGAACTGATCCCGTTCTGCTCGGCAATCTGAACGGCCCCTTGCACGAGGGCAGCGCGCCCAATCCCCTCGAAGCCGGGCCTGGTCAGAAAACGCCGCCCCGTCGCCGGAGTAAAAGGCACGGCCATCTGGAACTTCGGGTAATAGCGCCCGCCTGCGCGCTCGTAGGCATGGGCCCAGTTGTGGTCGAAGATGAACTCACCCTGGCTGTGCGATTTGGCGTAAAGCGGCGCGACGCCAATCACCTCGCCGTTGCGTCGGGCCACGAGGTATTGCGGCGTCCATCCCGTTCCCACGCCGACAGAGCGGGAGACTTCGAGCGCCGACAGAAAGCGGTGCGTCGTAAACGGGTCGCGGGGCCGACCCCCATCCGTGGCTTCCGGGCAGGCACACGCGTCCCAGTCTGCCGCCTCTATCTGGGCAAGCGAGGTCAGAACGGAGACTTCGATCCGAGCCTCGGTTTCCGGCATGTCAGAGGGATGTGCGGTCATGGGCTCGCATGGCTGTTCGTGCGTGCGCGACCACATGGGTCGCCCCCGGGCGGCGTCAAGTGATCGGTCCGCCGGATGCGGGTCTGGGCGACGGCGTGTATCCTTCGAATGTGATGTTGTGGGCAACGCGGCGCGCGACACGTTCCTGCCGGGGCGATTTGATTGTCCAGGTGAGGATCGGGACGCCCTTGTTGCGCAAGGCGACCACTGCATGGGCGCTAAGGCTGCGTCGGTCATGGCTAATGAAGCTTGCGCCGACCTCCTCGAACAATTCGAACCGGTTCAGACGTGCGGCCATGCGATATGTCAGACCACCACGTGGCAGGAAGCGCTTGGTTGTCAGACCGCGTGGCGTTTGCGGAGAAAGGCGGGCAAGATGCGCCACGCTGTGTGGGTTGAACGACATCACTGCCGTGGGCTCGGTATACCCACGGAGGGCACGCGCCACAGCGCGCGCGAGCGGGTCGGGCTCAGGGCCAAAACACCCCGACTGGTCCTTCAGTTCGATCAGAACCGGAACGCGGCCCGCGACATCCGCCAGCACCTGCGACAGCGTCGGAATGCGGTCTCCGTCACCGCCGAGCAGCGCCAGGCGTGTCAATTCCGACGTTGTGCGATCCGCAACGGCTCCGCGTTCCGATGTTAAACGGTCCAGAAGTGGGTCATGAAACACCACCGCGTCTCCGTCGCGGGTCGGCTGCACGTCCAACTCGATCCCGTACCCGGCATCAACAGCCGCGCGCACGGCCCCGAGGCTGTTCTCAATCACATTCCGGGCTTGGTCGTGCAGACCCCGGTGCGCCAGTGGCACGCCCAGAAACTCGAGCGGTAGCGGCACATGCGATGCGACAGCACTTGCAGGCTTCATCTTGATGACCCCGTTCGGGACGCGTGTGCCGGCAGTCACAAGCGCAACGCATGAATAGTCAAGAGGCGTTCAAGGCAGTTGTGACGTTTCGGAGCATGCTCCATTGTCCGTGCAATGGCTGCGACCCAACGCGCGGTTTTTTGCGGCGTGCAGGCCACGCGCGGTTCACAAATACGGTAGCGGGTCGGCGACGGACCGCTGGTGCTTTCAATATTCTGAAGCGTGTTCTATGTCTTCGTCCTATCATCGTGTGATTGTGCCCCTATTCGGATATTCCATTCCCATGCCTCATGAAATTGGCCGCCTGTTTCGGATTTGTCTTGCGATCATGACGCTGGGGGTGCTCGGGGCTTGCGCCACGTCGCAGCCGCCCGACGCCATCAATGACCCTTTTGAAGGCGCCAACCGCAGCATGCATGCGTTCAACAAGGGGCTGGACCGCGCCGTGGTGCGCGATGCCTCCCGTATTTACGTCACCGTGACCCCGGATCCGGTGGTGCAGGGCATTGCCAACTTTTTCAGCAATGTGGGCGAGCCGCTGAATGCAGTGAACAACGTATTCCAAGCGGATATCGACGGCGTCACCTATTCGACCCTGCGGTTTCTGACGAACTCCACCATCGGGATCGGCGGGCTGTTCGATGTCGCCAGCGAGATGGGTATCCCCGAAGACGACACGGATTTCGGAGAAACGATGTACGTTTGGGGCGTTGCGGAGGGGCCGTACCTGGAGGTGCCGTTCTTCGGGCCGCAGACGACACGGCGTTTCGTCGGACGTGGCGTGGACATCGTGCTGGACCCTCTGGGGCTTGTTCTGGGCTTCTTCGACGGGGCGACGCTCCAGGCCAGCCTGTTCGTTCTCGATGCGCTGAAAATCCGTGATGACCGGCGCGCGGCCATTGACGCGGCGCTCTACGACAGTGTGGACAGCTATGCGCAGGCACGAATTGTTTACCTTCAGAACCGCCGATTCCGCCTTGGAAGCAATGCAGGTCCCGACTATCTGGATCCTTACGAGGACCCGTTTTCGGACGTGCCCCTGGACAATGACCTTTTCGTAGACCCTTACGAGGACCCCTATGCCCAATAACCTGTCCCGTCGCTCTGCCCTGTCCCTGATGGCCGCTGCGGGGGCGGCGCTTGGGCTGTCAGGTCCGTCTTTCGCGTTGACCTCTCAAGGGGCGTCTTCGCTCGTCACCAAGCTGGTCGACGACATCCAGCGCACTGTGAATTCGGGCAAGACCGGGCCGTCGCTCTATCGCGAGTTCGAACGTATCTTCAAGACATACGCGGACCTGCCGATAATCGCGCAGTCCGTGATGGGCGTTGAATGGCGCACGGCATCGGCATCGCAGCGCCGCGCGTTTACCGAGGCGTTCGCAGGCTATGTGTCGCGTAAGTACGGCAAGCAATTCCGTGACTTTATCGGCGGTCGGGTCGAGGTGAAGTCGGCGCGTCCGATTCGCACCTTTTACGAGGTGCGTTCCACCGCGTATCTCAAGGGTGAAAGTCCGTTCGACGTCGTGTTTCTCGTGTCAGACCGCTCCGGCAGCGACCGTGTGTTCAACATCATCGTCGAGGGCGTGAACATGAACACCTCGGAACGGACAGAGATCGGCGCGATGATCGACCGGCGGCGCGGGGATATCGACGCCATGATCGCGGATCTGCGTCAGGCGGGCTAGGTCGCCGGGCTTAACTGGTTTCTGAGATACCAAGGCGCGCCCCGGTGGCGCGCCTTTTGTTGTCGGGTCAATTGCCAAAGAGCTGCCGCAGCACACCCCCGATGGCATTTTCCACTTCATTCACGTCACGGCGGAACTGATCCGCAGCCTCGCGCAGAGACTCAGGGGTGCGCACGTTACGGTTGCCGGACGTCCCTTGTTGCTGCGGTTGGAGTTCCGCGACGCGCGGTGGCGGCAGGGTCATCGGCAGTTGGCGGATCGGGTCGCCCTCGTGCACGCGAGCCATGGTCTCACGCCAGATTTCTGCCGGAAGGCCGCCGCCCGTCACCCCCGTCAGGGGGGTGTTGTCATCATAGCCCATCCAGACACCGGCCACGTAGTCGGCCGTGAAGCCGACGAACCACGCGTCCCGCGCGGCTTGTGTCGTGCCTGTCTTGGCGGCGGCCGGGCGGCCGTCGGGAAGTTTTGCGCGCTGGCCGGTGCCCGATTCCACGACCTGGTTCATCATGTAGATCAGCTGATCTGCGGCCCCTTGCGTGATGACCCGTTCCCCGATGCCGCCCGTTTGGCCCAGAATTGGCTCCGGGTCATCCAGAAGGCGCAATTCGCTGAGCCCGTAAGGCGCGACGCTTGATCCGCCGTTCAGGATGCCCGCGTAAGCAGCGGTCATCTCCAGCAGGGTCGACTCCGAGGCGCCCAACGCCAGTGCGGGGCCTTCGGCCATGTCGCGTGCGATGCCGAATTCGGTCGCGACCTTGCGGACATTTTCGCGCCCCACGTCTTCGGACAAGCGCACAGCAGGGGTGTTGAGCGAAGTCTTGAGCGCATGAGTCAGGGTCACGTTGCCATAGAACTGGTTCGTGTAGTTGCGCGGCGACCACGGCCCCGAGCCGGGAATGTTCAGCGTCAGCGGTGCATCGAGGATCAGATCGTCATACCGCCACCCAAGGTCCAACGCAGCTGCGTACACAAACGGCTTGAAGGCAGAACCGGTCTGCCGCAAGGCCTGTGTCGCGCGGTTGAAGGCACCGGACACTTGGAGTTTGCGCCCGCCAACCATGGCCCGTACCGCGCCATCGGCGGACATCACGACAATCGCCGCCTGCGCCTTCGACCCCGCGCTGACCTTGGTTTCGAAGATGTATTTCAGCGCATCCTCGGCAGCTGTTTGAATGCCCTGATCCAGCGTGGACCGGATGATCACATCTTCGGTCGTCTGTGACGACAGGTACGAGGGTGCGGTGTCCATCACCCAGTCGGCGAAATAGCCGCCTGCGCGCTTTTCCGCAGCCTCGGACAGGGTCGCTGGGTTGGCGATGGCGACCGCGGCTTCGGTGCTGGACAGAAATCCCTGGTCCTGCATCAGGCGGACGATCGTGGCGGCGCGGGCCTGAGACCGTTCCAGATCGGAGGTGGGTGCGAATCGCGATGGCGCGACCAGCAGGCCGGCCAGCATGGCCGCTTCCGCCGGGTCGACATCCGCGGCGGACTTTCCGAAATAACGCTGAGACGCGGCTGCGAACCCCCGCGCGCCCGCGCCAAGATAGGCGCGGTTCAGATAGATCGTCAGGATCTCATCCTTGGTGTACTTGGCCTCCAGCGCCAGGGCAAAGGGGACCTCGCGCAGCTTGCGGGTGATGCCGCCGCCCCGACAGTCGGTCTCGTACTCCGCTTCCGTCATGCCGGAGGCAGGGTCATATGGCACACCAAGGCACAACAGCTTGGCCACCTGCTGTGTGATCGTAGAGCCGCCATGACCCTGCAACGGGCCGCGCCCTTCGCGCAGATTGATCCGCACTGCGCTTGCAATGCCGCGGGGGGACACGCCGAAGTGCCTGTAGAAGCGCCGGTCTTCTGTCGCGATGATCGCGTTCTTCAGATCAGGCGACACCGTGTCCGCCGTGATGATTCCGCCGAACTGATCCCCGCGCCAGGCAAACACATCGCCGTTACGGTCCAGCAAGGTGACGGAGCCGCGGACACGTCCGTCTGTCAGCTCCAATGCGGGCGGCAATTGCGCATAGTGATAGCCGGTAAAGCCCAGAACAATCAGAAGGACCACGGCCGAAACACGCCAGGTGATCGCGAAAATCAGGCCAAAAACCCATCCCAACACGCGGCGCACCATGCGCCCGACCCAAGTCTTGCCCTTGGCTTTCGGCGCTGCTTTGCGTGCCCGCGCGGGTGCTGCTTTCTTGGGCGTAGCCGCCTTGCGCCTGGTCGGCTTCGGCTTGGCGGTGCGCTTGGTAAACAGCCCCGAAAGCCATCCGGAGGACGCACGGGGTTTTGCGGCCTTTTTCGCGGGCCGTTTGTCGGCCCGCAGCACGGGACCCTTGCGATTGCCTGTACTCATACGCCGTGCCTGCCCTGAAGGTCTTGTAAATGCCGCTCCGCGACACCGGTGGCTTTACCCGAATATATGCCGCTTCGACTCAGAAGGGCACCCACGGGACACAGAATTGCCATTCTTGGTTTGATCAAAAAATAAGCAAAAGATAGGAAATGTGCAAAAAATGTGCGAAAACAACTCTCAGTTGTGCGTTATGCGCGCAGTTTCGTTGAAGCTCGGACGCACACGTTCTGTTGTGCGCCCGTGAACTCTCGCAGGGACACTGCAAAAGGAAGGGGTAACAATAGTGAAACTAATCATCGCAGCAATCAAACCGTTCAAGCTGGAGGAAGTGCGTGAAGCGCTGACGTCCATCGGCGTGCGCGGCATGATGGTCACCGAGATCAAGGGCTTCGGCTCGCAGTCCGGTCATACCGAAATCTACCGCGGCGCGGAATACGCCGTGAACTTCGTCCCGAAGGTCAAACTGGAAATCGTGGTCAGCGCTGCCATGGCTGATCAGGTCGTTGAGACCATCCAGAAAACCGCCAAGACCGACAAGATCGGCGACGGCAAGATCTTCGTCCTCGACGTGCAGCAAGCCGTGCGCGTTCGGACGGGCGAAACCAACGACGACGCGCTGTAACGCGCGCAAGTGATCCTTCGAGAAAGGCTTCAATGAAATGAAAATGACGAAATTCCTCCCCCTTGCGGTAGCAGCGGTCGCGCTCCCGTCGATGGGTCTGGCGCAGGACGCCGAAGTGCCTGCCGCCGTTCCGACCGATGTCGTGTTTATCCTCAACTCCCTGCTGTTCCTGATCGGTGGCTTCCTGGTGTTCTGGATGGCTGCGGGTTTTGCGATGCTGGAGGCCGGTCTGGTCCGGTCCAAGAACGTCACGATGCAGCTGACCAAGAACGTCGCGCTCTACTCGCTGGCATCGATCTTCTATTACCTGATCGGTTACAACCTGATGTACCCGCTGGGGTCCTGGGCAATCGAAGGCTACTTCTCCGCTCTGTTCCCGGCTGTGGGCGTGCTTGAGCCTGTGGGCGTTGCGGCAGATGCCGTGGATGACTACGGCTATGCGTCGACCGCGTCGGACTTCTTCTTCCAGCTGATGTTCTGTGCGACGACCGCTTCGATCGTCTCGGGTACTCTGGCCGAGCGGATCAAACTGTGGCCCTTCTTGATCTTCGTGATCATCCTGACCTCCATCATCTACCCGCTGCAGGCGTCGTGGAAGTGGGGCGGTGGTTTCCTGGACGAGATGGGTTTCCTCGACTTCGCGGGCTCGACCGTTGTGCACTCCGTGGGTGGCTGGGCCGCTCTGGTTGGTGCGATCATCCTTGGGCCGCGCCTTGGGAAGTACGACTCCACAGGCAAGATCCATCCGATGCCGGGTTCCAACCTCGCGCTGGCAACCCTGGGTACGTTCATCCTGTGGCTCGGCTGGTTCGGTTTCAACGGCGGCTCGCAGCTGGCGATGGGATCCATCGGTGACGTGGCTGACGTCAGCCGTATCTTTGCCAACACCAACACGGCAGCCGCAGGCGGTGCAATCACGGCACTGATCCTGACGCAGGTGCTCTACAAGAAGCCTGACCTTACGATGGTTCTCAACGGCGCCCTGGCAGGCCTCGTGTCCATCACGGCTGAGCCTCTGACACCGTCGCTGGGCATGGCAACGCTTATCGGGGCCATCGGTGGTGTGATCGTGGTCTTCACGGTTCCGATGCTCGACAAGATGAAGATCGACGACGTCGTCGGCGCGATCCCGGTTCACCTGATCGCGGGTATCTGGGGCACAATCGCGGTGGTTCTGACGAACCCCGATGCGAGCCTGATGGTCCAGTTGACTTCCATCGTCATCGTCGGTGCGTTCGTGGTCGTCGTCTCCGCCATCGTGTGGTTCATCCTGAAGGCCACAATGGGCCTGCGGGTGAGCGAAGAGACCGAAATCAACGGGCTCGACATGGCCGAAATGGGCATGGAAGCCTATCCGGAGTTCTCCAAGGGTTGATCCCTCCTTCCTGATCAACCTGATACCTTCCCGGGCGGGCTTGCTCGCCCGGGTTTTTCAGAAGATTTCGTTTAACGATTTCCGCCCTGTTCGGGCAGTTTTCCTGGCCCAAAGCGGGCCAATATTCCCTCCAGTGCATAGACTGCGCCGCGGTAAGCCCCGCGGCGTTTTTTTAGCCGCGCCCGCGCATGACTTCGGCCAGTGCGCTGGCGATCCTCGGGCAGGTTTCCTCGGTGACCCCCGCCAGATTGATCCGCCCATCGCCAACCATGTAGATGCCATGAACTTCCCGCAGATGCGCTACGCGGGTTTCATCCAGTGGCAGAAGGGCGAACATGCCCACCTGATCGGTCAGCACGTCAAAAAGGTCCGATTGCAGCTCTGCTCGCAAGGCCTGCGCGAGCCTCTGGCGCGATGTTCTGAGCGTTCCGCGGATGCTGCCCAGTTCTTCCGTCCAAGAGCGCCGCAGATCGGCATCGTTCAGGATCTCCGTCACAACTCGTGCGCCATGGTCCGGTGGAAAGGTGAAATCCATCCGATTCAGAACCGCGAGATGGCTTTGCACGACCCCCGCATGGTCCGACAACACGAATGCCAGCCCCACACGCTCGCGGTATAGTCCGAAGCTTTTGGAACCTGAGAAGGCGATTAGAACCTCAGGCAGGCACGCGGCGGCTTGGCGTATCCATCCCGCGTCAGCCTCGGGCGTATCCGCAAAGCCAAGATAGGCGGCGTCGATCAGGGGCACCGCCCCGTTGCGTTGCAGCACGTTCAGAATGGCCGCCTGCAAATCCGGGTCCGGGTCAGCTCCGGTCGGGTTGTGGCAGCACGCATGCAGGATCACAACATCGCCCGCCTGCACGCCCGATAGATCGCGTAGCACTGCATCTCGGTCCAAGACGCAGGCGGCGCGGTCAAGCCACGCGTAGGGCTGCGCCGACAGGCCAAGATCCTGCGCGAGCGCCCAGTGGTTCGGCCAAGTTTGCCGTGGAATCCAGATCGTGGCATCGGGTCGTGCGACGCGGGTCAGCGCCAGCAATTGCCGCACGGCCGACGTGCCCCCAACGGTTGCAGCGGCCGCCATGCGCTGCGGCGCTTGCCCGAACAAGAGCTGTGCGACTGCCGTATGGAAAGCGGAATCCCCCAGCATGCCGACATAAGCCTTGGTCTCCTGGGTCCGCCAAAGATGTTGTTCTGCGGCCTTGACGGCCTTGAAGACCGGCGTTGTACCGTCCGGTTCGCGCCAGATACCCACGCCTAGGTCGATCTTGTCATCGCGCGGATCGTCCCGAAACGCCTGCATCAGGGTCAGAATGGAGTCCGTTGTCCGGGCTGTCAGGGTTTCGAACATGCCCCCGGCCGTATCAGCCCGTGGCGACCTTCAGGTCGCCATAGGAGCCCCATTCGGTCCACGACCCGTCGTACAGGCTGTGCTGCCCATGCCCGAGACGTTCCAGGGCAAGGCTCAGGATCGCTGCCGTCACGCCCGACCCGCAGGAGGTGATGACGGGTTTCTTCAGGTCCACCCCCGCCTCCTCGAACACGGCGCGCAATGCATCGGTTTCCTTCATCGTGCTGTCGTCGTTCAGCAAGGACTTGTAATGCACGTTCAGGGCGCCCGGGATGTGGCCCGCGCGCAGGCCGGCGCGCGGTTCGGGCTCTTCGCCCCGGAACCGCGGTGCGGAGCGCGCGTCGACGATCTGGGGCGTGCCGATTTTCGAAGCTGCGGCAACTTGGGTGACATCCTTGATCAGATGCGCCTGCCGCTGGACCGTGATGTGGCGGTCGCGGATAACCGGTGGCAGGTCTTCGACCTCTCGACCTTCGGCCTGCCACTTCGGAAGGCCCCCGTCCAGAACCGCAACGTCGGACTTGCCCATCAGCTTGAACAACCACCACAGCCGCGCGGCCGAAAAGAGGCCGGCGCCGTCATAGACCACGACCTGATGTCCGTCGCCAACCCCCAGCGACCGCATGCGCGAGATGAACTTCTCAACCGGCGGGACCATGTGTGGCAACTCGGAGCGCGCGTCGCTGATCTCGTTGATGTCCACGAACCGGGCACCGGGAATATGCGCGGCGTCATACTCGGCGCGCGGATCCCGGTCCTCTGTCGGAAGATAGAAGCTTCCGTCAAGAATGCGCAGATCGGGATCGGACAGATGCGCTGCAAGCCAGTCGGTGGATACGAGGGTCTTGGGGTCGTCTGCGGACACGAGCGGATAGCCTTTTTCACTTATCGTGACCACTTGCCTAGCGAGCGCAGACCGGTCTGGCAAGTTTTCGGACCGAATCCGCCGCGAATCCTGATCCAGCTCAGCCTTGCTGTTTCAGCAGGCGCTGCTTCTGGCGGTTCCAGTCACGCTTGGCGTCGGTCGCGCGCTTGTCGGCGAGTTTCTTGCCCTTGGCGATGCCGACCTTCATCTTCACCAGTCCGCGATGATTGAAATACATCACCAGCGGAACGATGGTCATGCCCTGCCGCTGGGTGGCGTTCCACATTCGCGCGATCTCCCGGCGGGAAGCGAGCAGCTTGCGGCGCCGCCGCTCTTCGTGCTTCCACGTCTTGGCCTGCTCGTAGGGCGCGATGTAGCTGTTCACCAGCCACAGCTCGCCATCATCGACCTCTGCATAACACTCGGTGATCTGTGCACCGCCCTGCCGCAGCGATTTGACCTCCGACCCCATCAGCTGGATGCCGACTTCCAGATCATCCTCGATCGCATACTCGCGCCGAGCCCGCCGGTTCTCGGCGATCACTTTGTAGTTCTTTTCCTCGGGTGTCTGCGCTTTGGCCATGGCGTTCACATATCAGGCCGATGGACGGTGTCTACAAGGGGTCTTTGGCCGCGGGCGGGATATCGACCGTTTCCAGCCATGGTTTCAGATCGACAAGGGGCGTCCCATCGTAGACGTCAATTGCATCGATTCCAATCCGACCGGCTTCGGGATCGAGCTCCGTGATGCGGACCGTACACATTGCAATCGGGTTGGGCCGCGCCGGGGAGCGCAAGGCAAAGACACCGCGCGGTCCATCCACATGACGCGGGCGCTGCACGATGATATCGCGGCGGGTTCGGTCCATCCAATAGAGCAGGACAATCGCCTGACCGACCGACAACCCCTGCAATCCGGGTCCGTAGCCCTCTGTCAGTTCGATATGCGCGCCCTGACCGGTTTCACGTGCGCGCCCGATGTTCTTGGGGCAGTCTTCCTTGCCCCAGGGAGAGCGGATCGTGCCGATAAAGGCTACGGTGTCGTCGGCACTGTTCGCCGGATCGAACGGCAATACAGTCTCGCCGGGTCTTGGGTCACCCATCAGTGGATACCTCGGGACCGGGGCTTGAAAGACGCATGTGCAAAAGCTCCTCATCGAGATCGGGGTCGTGGCGCCGCGACACTTCGCGAAAACCGTAGTGCGCGTAGAATGCCCTTGCGGCAAAGTTCGGGGCGGCGACTTCAAGGTGCAGTGTTGCTCCGGCCTGGACATGGTCGAGCAAAGACCAGCCAACGCCCTTGCGTTGCGCGACGGGATCCACGAACAGCCCGGCAACCTCGCCTCCGGGGCGCAGGGCAAGAAACCCGACCGGACCGTCGGCCTCCGCGATCCAGACCTCACAGGCGGGCAAGTAGACCGTGGAGACAGCCGTTTCCTCCTCAACCAGGCGACGCGCGCCCAGATACCTGTGCGACGCGGAAACCGCGCGGCGCCAGAGCGCTGTAAGGGCAGCGTGATCGCGCGGGCGCGCGGGCCGGATTTTCAGATCAGCTGAGCAAGTCTGCGTGCGCCATGGCATCTTTGATGGCCTGTTTGACCCCGTCCGTCAGTTCCAGCAAGGGGGAGCGAACTTCGGTCCCGCACAGCCCCAGCAGGCTAAGCGCATACTTCGCGCCAACCAGCCCGGGTTCAAGGAAGATCGCCGTATGTAAGGGCATCAACTTGTCCTGAAGGGTCAGCGCGGTGGCATAATCACCCGCAAGCGTCGCCTCCTGAAACTGGGCACAGAGTTTGGGCGCGACGTTTGCCGTGACCGAGATGCAGCCAACGCCCCCGTGCGCATTGAACCCCAGGGCCGAGGCATCCTCGCCCGAAAGCTGGATGAACTCCTGTCCGCAGGCAGCACGGGTCTGAGACACGCGCACGATATCGCCGGTTGCGTCCTTGACGCCGACGATGGTGGGCAGCTTGGCAAGCTCCGCCATCGTCTCAGGGGTCATGTCCACGACGGACCGCCCCGGGATGTTGTAGATGATCATCGGCAGGTCGGTGGCCTGCGCCAGCGTGGTATAATGCGCGATCATCCCGGCCTGTGTCGGCTTGTTGTAATAAGGCGTGACCACCAACGATCCCGTCGCTCCGACGGCGGCGGCGTATTCGACAAATCGCACGGCCTCTCTCGTGTTGTTCGACCCGGCACCCGCGATCACCGGCACACGGCCCGCGGTCACGTCGACCACGCGGGCAATCACAGCCTCGTGTTCTTCGTGGCTGAGCGTTGGGCTTTCGCCGGTGGTGCCCACGGGAACAAGCCCGTGCGACCCTTCGTTGACATGCCATTCCACCAGCGCTTCGAGCGTCTTGTAGTCAACGGCGCCGTCTTTCATAGGTGTGACCAGTGCTGGCATTGACCCTTTGAACATGATGGCGCCTCCTTGGCTTGTGGCGTGAACTTTTGATTTGCATTCGGCGGATACTCTCTGCTTTGGGGTCAAGGCAAGAGGGCGGGCAGAGAAACCTTGCCGTAGGCGCAGCGCGCACCCTATCTGTTGGGCGCGCAGGACAGGAGCAGATCAATGACCCCCATTGCCCGAATTCTCGGCCCCGCAGCGGTCTGCCTGATGCTGTCTGTGCTGACGGCCACCGCGGGCCAGCTGTCGGACGCCCTGCAGGCGGCGCGCGGCGGGGATTGGACGCAGGCGCAACGCCTGTCGCTAAGACTGCCGACCGAACAGCGCGATGTGGTGTCCTGGACCAGCCTGCGCGCGGGCAAGGGGGAATGGTCTTTTTACCGCGACTTCCTCGCCCGCAACCCGGATTGGCCCGGTCTGCCCCTGCTGCGGCGCGCGGGCGAAGGGGTGATCCCGACCAATGCGTTGGCGGGTGATGTGATCGCGTACTTCGCAGCGGCGGCTCCCCAAACGGGCACGGGGGCCTTGCGTCTGGCGGCTGCATTGCGGTCCCGGGGCGATCTTGCCGGAGCTGAGGCCGTGATCGTCGAGGCGTGGAAGACCATGACCCTGAGCGAGAGCGAGTTTACCGCGATCCTGCGCGATTACTGGAACGAGGTTACCCCGCACAATGTGGAGCGGCTTGATATGCTGCTCTGGAACGGGCGTACCACGGCTGCGCGTCGGATGTTCGACCTCGTGCCGGAAGGCTGGCGCCGCCTGGCCGAGGCGCGCATCGCCCTGCGCACCGCGGCACCCGGCGTGGATGGGTTGATCGCCCGCGTGCCGTCGTCCCTCTCCGCGGATGCGGGGCTGGCTTACGAGCGGTTTCAATGGCGGGCGCGGAAGGGGCGGTTCGAGAGCGCGGCTGAAATCCTCGCTGCGCGGTCGACCTCCTCCGCATCGCTTGGCCGGCCAGAGGAATGGGCCAATCGGCGTCGCGGGATCGCCCGGGATTTCATGCGCGACGACAAGAACCGCGCTGCTTACGAACTGGCGTCTAAGCATTTCCTGACCGAGGGGCGGCACTTCGCGGATCTGGAGTGGCTGTCGGGGTTTCTGGCGCTGCGCAAGCTTGATGATCCGGAGGCCGCGCTTGCACATTTCCGGCGGTTCCGCGGCGCGGTCTTCACGCCCATATCGTTGGGGCGTGCAGGCTACTGGGAAGGCCGGGCGCTGGAGGCGCTGGGCCGGACCGAAGATGCCCGCGCGGCGTATGCTTTCGCGGCAGAGTACCAGACATCGTTTTACGGCCAACTCGCGGCAGAGCGCGCGGGGCTGCCCACCGACCCTGCCGTGATCGGACGCGAGAGTTATCCGGGCTGGACGAGCACCCCCTACGCCAAGAGCACAATTTTTGCCGCCGGGGACGCATTGATGAAGGAAGGTGAGCGCGATCTTGCAGAGCGTTTCTTCCGCCATCTTGCAGAGCGCCTGACCGCCGAGGAGATTGGCAGCCTTGCGCAGTACACGCTCGACGCGGGCGAGTTTCACATCGCGCTGCGCCTTGCCAAATACGCTGCTGGGCGTGGTGATATCCTGCACCGGCCCTATCACCCGATCGCACCTCTGGGCGACGACCTGCCGGTCAGCCGCGCGCTTGCCCTTGCCGTAGCCCGGCGCGAAAGCGAGTTTGATCCGGTGGTGATTTCCCCTGCGGGAGCGCGGGGCATGATGCAGCTCATGCCGGGTACTGCGAAGGAAATGGCGCGGGCTTTGGGGGAGCCATATGACCTCGGTCGTCTGTTGACCGATCCTGCGCAGAACGCGCGGTTCGGGTCCGCCTATCTGGCGCGGCTGATCGGTGATTTCGGGGAAAACCTGACGCTGATCGCAATCGGCTACAATGCCGGGCCCGGTCGTGCGCGGTCCTGGCCGGACAGGTTCGGTGACCCCCGCGGAATGTCCGAGGACCAGATCGTCGACTGGATCGAACATATCCCGTTCCGCGAGACGCGCAGCTATGTGATGCGCGTGGCCGAGAGCCGGGGGGTATACGGCATGCGCCTGGCCGGCGAGGTCGGTCCCTGGAACGTGGTCGAGCGGCTGACGGCGCGCTGACCGCGCCATTCACGGTTTCGCGGTCTGCCGCTCCCTCCAAAGGGTGAAAAGCCCGGCAGCGATCACCAACCCGGCGCCAAGCACGACATTGCTGCGCAAAGTCTCGTCGAAAAGCGTCAGTCCGAGGGCGGAGGCCCAGACAAGTTGCAGATAGGCAAAGGGCTGTACGGCCGATGCCTCGGAGACGTCATAGCATTTGATCAGAAGCCAGTGGCCAAGGGCGCCGGACAGGCAGAGCGCCCCCATCCAGATCCAGTCGCGTGGGGCCATCGGTTCCCAGAACCAGATGCCGACAAGAGTGATGGCGACACCTCCGGCGGCACCGGTCCAGAAAAAGCTGGTGGCCGCATCATCCTTGCGAGCGGCATAGCGGGTCAGCAGGCCATAGAGCGCAAAGCAGAATGCCGCTGCAAGCGGGATCAGCGCGGCCGGCTGAAACACGCCGCTGCCCGGTTGCAGGATGATCAGCACGCCGACGAAACCGATCGCGATCGCGCTCCAGCGGCGCCAGCCGACGCGCTCGCCCAGCAAGGGGCCACTCAGTGCAGCGATCAGCAGCGGATAGCAGACGAACACCGCATGAGTTTCCACCAGCCCCAGAACCACGAAGGCCACGACCATGATGCAAATCTCGACCACTAGCAGAACCGCCCGGAAAACCTGCAACCAGGGCTGAGATGTTCGCGCGGCGGCGCGCAGTCCACCCGGCGCGCGCGCGGCCAGCGCCATCACGAAGGCTGCGAAAAACCAGTACCGGATCATCACGACCATCAGGACATTGTATGACGCCCCCAGATGCCGCGAGAGTCCGTCCTGAATGGTGAATACCATCGTGGCGGCCACCATCAGAAGGATGCCAAGACGTGTGTTCTGTTCGGTCATCGCAAGCGCCCGACGCTCATGTGCCGTTTGCGCCCGAAGCCCGGGACACGTGACACCTCGAACCCAGCCGCAGCAAGGGCGCGGCGCACATGCCCCGCCGCCGTGTAGGTCGCAAACCGTCCGCCCGGTGCGGTGTGATCTGCCACGGCTTGCAGCAGTGCAGGGTCCCAAAGCTCGGGGTTCTTGGCGGGCGAGAACCCATCAAGGCACCACGACTGCGCGGTGCCCGGCCAATCAGGCAAGGTTTTGCGCGCGTCACCCCGGATCAGCTCGAAGTCCAGATCCGGCGCGCTCCATCTGGTGCCGCCAGAGGCCAGAACGTCCAGAACGTCATCAATCTCTGCGGCGATCTCCGAAAAATGTGCGAGCGCCTCTCGCATGGCCGGGACAGGCATCGGAAACGCCTCGAAACTGGTGAAGCGAAAGCGCGGGGTCAGCCCGGCATCGCGATGCGCCGCGCGCATCACGGCCAGCGTCAACCCGGTGCCGAAACCAAGTTCCGCAACATGGTGCGGGGCGGCATTGGCGAAGCGCTTCGGCAAACCATTGCCGCGCAGAAAGACGTGGCGCGTTTCGGACAGTCCGTCCGCCATGGAGAAATAGGGATCCTCGAAGCGGCGCGATATCGGCACGCCCTGTGGGGTCCAGGTCAGATCAGCCTCTTGGCCTTTCATCCGGTTCCGTCCTAAGTCGGGGTCAAACGCACGCGAGCATGGGCAAGGAGTTCGGGATTGGCAATCGCAGAAGTGACCGTTCTGGGGGCCGGAATTTTCGGTCTGTCCGTCGCCTGGGCCTGTACCTTGCGTGGCGCCCGAGTGCGGGTCATAGACCCGGGTGGTGTAGGTTCGGGTGCGTCCGGGGGCATCGTGGGGGCGCTGGCCCCGCATACGCCCGAGAATTGGAACCCCAAGAAGCAGTTGCAGTTGGAAAGCCTTCTGCTGGCGGAAGCATGGTGGACCCGGATCGCCGAAGAAACAGGGCAGGACCCGGGCTATGCACGCCTGGGTCGCGTACAGGCGATTGCCGATGCGCGGGCGCTGGATCTTGCGCGTGCGCGGGCAACCGGAGCCGGGGCACTCTGGCAAGGTCGTGCCCGATGGCACGTGGTGCCGGATCGGGACTTTGCAGGCTGGCTTGCGCCGACGCCGACGGGTTTTGCGATCCACGACACCTTGTCCGCGCGGTTGCATCCGCGGCGGGCCTGTGCGGCCATGGCGACCGCTCTGACCGCCCGTGGTGCCGAGGTCGTGCGCAGGGGCGCCGTGCAGGGCGCAGTGGTGGAGGCGACAGGCGTTGACGGTCTGCTGGAGCTGTCATCCGCCTTTTCAGCACAGGTGGGCAACGGTGTAAAAGGGCAGGGCGCTGTTCTGGATTTCGACGCGCGGGCCTTGCCGCAGCTTTTTCTGGACGGGCTGCATATCGTGCCCCACACGGATGGCACGGTGGCTATCGGGTCAACGTCCGAGCGCAGCTACGAGACCCCCGATACCACCGACGCGCAGCTCGATGCCTTGCTCGATAAGGCGCGGCAGGCGGTTCCCGCGTTGCGTCACGCCGCCGTTCTTACCCGGTGGGCCGGCGTGCGCCCGCGTGCGCGGTCGCGTGCGCCGATGCTCGGCGTGCATCCGCTGCGCACCGACAGGTTCATCGCCAATGGTGGGTTCAAGATCGGGTTCGGTATCGCCCCCGCGGCGGCAGAAATGATGGCTGATCTGATCTTGGAGGGGGATGATCGCATTCCCGAGGATTTCCGACCCGAGGCGAGCCTGCCCAAAGTCCCCGCGCCGTGATTTATGGGTTCGAAGCAACCGTGCTGGCCGTTTCGTTCGCCGCAGTGCTTGCGGGAACACTCGTGCAGCGGCTCGCGGGGCAGGGTCTCGGGATGCTCGCCGCCCCGGTCATTGCACTCGTTGCCCCCGAGGTCCTGCCCGCCGCGCTGTTGTTCCTGGGAATCGCTGTCGGGATCGGGTCAGTTTCGGTCGACCCCAAGGCCATCGCCTT
The DNA here is from genome assembly GCF_049800835.1 of Tropicimonas sp. S265A. Lineage (NCBI taxonomy): Bacteria > Pseudomonadati > Pseudomonadota > Alphaproteobacteria > Rhodobacterales > Roseobacteraceae > Tropicimonas > Tropicimonas sp. S265A. The sequence continues at coordinate 88,279 of NZ_JBNAFU010000005.1, read as the reverse complement.
GCCCGAGCTTCCCCCGGGGTTTGCCGGTCGCGCGCTTGGGGCCGTCATTGCGGCGTCGCTGGCGGCGCGTCTTCCCGCGCCGGAGGCGATTGGGCCAATAATCGCGGGAATGGTGTATCTTGGCATCGGGCTTTCCCTGATCGGGGTCCGTGTGGCGATCACGTCGGTCAGCCTGTTCTCCGCAGGCACTGTAGCGGGCCTGATGGCGACGCTGACCGGTGTCGGGGCACCGCCAATGGCGCTGCTGTACCAGCATGAGACACAGCGACGGTCCACGGCCATGCAGAACACGTTTTTCTTCTGGGGTATGGTTGTCAGCGTCCTGGCACTTGGGTGGTACGGCCTGTTGACGGTCAACGCGCTTGTATTTGCCGGACTGATGCTCCCTGCAGTGGGATTTGGACTGCTGGTCGCCCGTCCGTTGTCGGCACGCGTTGCGCGGGCCGCGATCCGGCCCTGGGCTCTTGGCCTCGCTGCACTTGCTGCCACCACATTGCTGATCAGGCAGCTCTAGCCGCGTTCTGTTCGGCGATGGCACGCAGGTCGCTCATCAGCTTTTTCAGAAGCTCGCTGTAACTATCGGTCTTCAACTGCCCGGCCTCGTCGAATTCCTTGAACGCGGCAGCCACCAGAACCTCAGGCCCGGGCAGCACATGGGCCGCGAAAGGCATCATCGCCAGTCTCAGCGCATATGCCCCCCGGGCGCCCCCGGCGCGCCCCGCTGCCGCGGCCACAATAGCCACGGGTTTGTCCGCCCACGGCTTGCTTTCGGTGCGGCTCACCCAGTCCAGTGCATTCTTCAGGACACCTGTCAGGCTTTGATTGTATTCGGGCGACGCGATGATCACCGCATCGGCGGCGGCAATCTGGTCCGACAGGGTCTGTACCTCTGCCGGAATGCCATCAGCCGCTTCGAGGTCGCCGTCATAGAGCGGAAGGCGCAAACTGGCTTCGACGAACTCATCGGCGGCGAAGTACCGGGCGCCCTCGCGCATCAGCTGGGTGTTGAATGAGCCTGCGCGCAGCGAGCCGGACATACCGAGAAGTTTGATTGGTGGCATTGGCGATGTCTCCTGCTGATCCGTTGTCGGCATGGGTGCCGGTCATGTCTTTCGCGCAAGTAGCACGGTTTGCAGCGCGGTCACGGGTGTCAATCGATCCGAACGGTTTTGCGGACGTGATGCCAGTTTGCGCAGGATTGAAGCGCCTTTGCGCGGTTTTCGGGCACCGCCTGCGCACGTGCGCGACCTTGTGGGACCGGTGACGCGGGAACGACACACCTGCCGCCCCGCCACCGTTGCCGTCTACGACTTTAGTCCTAATCCTTTTTGCAGGAGGGACCTCTTCCCCGCGCGGTTCTTACTCGGCTCGGGGCTGTTGCAAATCGGCGGTTCGACCGGTCGCCCCAGACGAAGTGAGCGTTACGATGAACGAAGTTTTGGCTGCTTTGATGTTGTGGATCAGTGCGAACACCGCATACGACACCACAGGAATGCCGTTGCCCGAGGTGATCGAGATGACGCCTCAGGAACTGACCGCCGAATACTACACTGATGCCCCGCAACTTATGCCCGCGAAGGGTGTCGATGAGCGTATTCAGGCGCTCTATTCGATCGAGGAAGGCCCGCATGGGCGCGTCTACATTCTTGACGCGGACCTCGTGCCGGGGGCTGCCGACGGTGATGACGCGTACGACAATCCGTTGTTCCGCGAGATGTTGTTGCATGAACTGGTTCACCATGTGCAACACGTGTCGGGTGTGGCGGACAGTTACCTGTGCCCCGCCCAGGGAGAGGTCGAGGCCTATCGGGTCGGAGGCGTTTACCTCAAGCAGGTGCACGCGGACGATCCGATGCCGAACCGCGCGTTCTGGGCGCATATGTATTCGCGCTGCTAGGCAGCGTTTCCCGCCTTGCGTCGCGGTGCCTCTCGGCTAGGGTGGCGCAACATGATTTTAGCGGTTCTCATCCTTCTCGTTGCGCAATTGGCGGGCGAGGTCACCGCGCGGAGCTTGGGGCTGCTGATCCCCGGTCCTGTGCTGGGGCTGGTATTTCTGCTCGTCGCTCTGCTGGTGTTTCCAAGACTTGCGGACGTCGTGCGCGGAACGGCAAGCGGATTGCTGTCGCACCTGTCGCTCCTCTTCGTGCCTGCGGGTGTCGGTGTCGTGGCGCATCTTGACGTCCTTGGCGCGAATGCAGGGCCGCTTCTGGCGGCGCTGGTCCTGTCGACCCTGCTGGCCATCGTGGTCGGGGCCTTGGTGTTCGTTGGCGTCGCGCGTCTGACGGGAAGCGGCGCGGATGAGTGAACTGACGGAAATCTGGGTGTACCTTGCGTCGGAGCCGCTCTTGTGGCTGACCGCCACGCTGGCCGCCTATCTGGCGGGGGACGCGCTTTTCAAAGCGTCCGGCCGGCGCCCATTGGTCAACCCGGTTCTGATCGCGGTGGCCTTGTTGGCCCTCGTTCTGTGGGCCACCCGGACACCCTATCAGACGTATTTCGAAGGCGCACAATTCGTCCATTTCATGCTTGGACCGGCGACAGTGGCGCTGGCAGTGCCGCTTTGGTCAAACCTCGGGCAGGTTCGGAAAACCGCCGTGCCTATGGCTGCGGCCCTTGTGGCCGGGTCGGTGACGGCAATGGGGTCGGCCCTCGCCCTTGGCTGGGCCTTCGGGCTGCGCGGCGATGTGCTCTTGTCGCTTGCGCCCAAATCCGCGACCGCTCCCGTCGCACTCGGGATTTCGCAGGCCATTGGCGGGTTGCCCACACTGACGGCGGTCCTGGTCATCCTGACGGGGATTATCGGTGCCGTCTTCGTCACGCCACTTTTGAACCTGCTGCGGATAAAGGACTGGCGCGCGCGTGGCTTTGCCACCGGCGTTGCCGCCCACGGTATCGGAACCGCCCGCGCGTTTCAGGTGAACGAAACGGCAGGGGCTTTTGCGGGGATCGGGATGGGCGTAAACGCGGTGCTGACAGCCGTGCTCGCGCCGCTGATCATCGGGTTGTTTTTCTGACGGAGGGGACATGACAGAGCATTCGGACTCAGATCGCCACAACGCGAAGATGGCCAAGAAGAAAGCCGCGCGCGACAAGATCATGGCGACCAAGACTGGCGAAAAGGGGTTGGTGATCGTCCATACCGGCAAGGGCAAGGGGAAGTCCTCCTCCGCGTTCGGCATGATCTTTCGCTGCATCGCACACGGGATGCCTTGCTCTGTCGTCCAGTTCATCAAGGGCGGTATGAGCACCGGAGAACGCGATCTGATCCTCAGCCATTTCCAGGACGCCTGTGCCTTCCACACCATGGGTGAAGGATTTACCTGGGAAACGCAGGACAAGGACCGGGATATCGAGATGGCGCAGGCCGCCTGGGTGAAGGCCAAAGAGTTGATCCGGGATCCGAAGATGCGCATGGTGCTGCTGGACGAGATCAACATAGCCCTGCGCTACGATTACCTCGACGTGAATGACGTGGTCGCGTTCCTGCGCGACGAGAAACCAGAAATGACCCACGTGGTTCTGACCGGGCGCAACGCCAAGGACGAGTTGATCGAACTGGCCGACCTCGTCACCGAGATGGAACTGATCAAGCATCCGTTCCGCTCTGGCATCAAGGCGCAGCAAGGCGTGGAATTCTAGGTTTTCGGATGTCGGCAGCGTATTTCCTTTTTACAGGGGTGCGTTAGGATTTCGGGAAAGAGGGGGCTTCGATGTCGCGACTGGCTGCAAATCTGACCATGCTTTTCACCGAACTGCCTTTTCTGGACCGGTTCGCCGCGGCAGCTGAGGCAGGGTTTACGGGGGTTGAGTTCCTGTTCCCCTATGACCACACGCCCGAGGACGTGGCGCGTGCCAAGGAGGCCGCCGGGGTCGAGCAGGCGCTGTTTAATCTGCCACCTGGGGATTGGGACGCCGGGGACCGTGGTATGGCAGCCATCCCGGGCCGCGAAGACGAGTTTCGCGCCGGCCTCGGCCTTGCGCTGGAATACGCGGATGCACTGGACTGCCCGCGCCTGCATGCGATGGCTGGGATCCTGCCCGAAGGGTCCAACCCAATGAAAAGTTGGAATGTCTACCGTGACAATCTGACGTTGGCTGCCGAAACGGCAGAGGCTGCAGGCCGCATGATCCTGATCGAACCGATCAACACGAAGGTGACCATGCCGGGCTATGCTCTGGCCACTACGCAGGCGGCTGAGGCGATCCTCCACATGATCGACAAACCCTGCCTCGGTTTGCAGCTTGACCTGTTTCACATGCAAATCATGGAAGGCGTAAGCGAAGATCGTCTGCGCACCCTCATGCCCATAACCAAACACGTTCAGATCGCCGATACCCCGGACAGGCACGAGCCGGGCACGGGCGATATGGGGTTTCCCGACCCGCTGCTGATGCTGGACGGCTTGGGATATGACGGGTGGATCGGGTGCGAGTATACCCCGGCGGCGGGTACTCTGGCAGGGCTTGGCTGGGCTGATCCTTACCTGAAGGCGTCCTGATGCACGTGATGATCCTTGGGGCGGCCGGAATGCTGGGCGCCAAGCTTGCCCGGGCGGTCGACGGTGGAGCTGTGCCGGGCGCGACACGTCTGACATTGGTCGATCTGGTAAAACCGCAGCCCGTCGCGGGACTTCCTTGCGTGTGCCACGGGCTCGACCTGACCGATCCGGTTGCCCTGGACGAGTTGATCTCGACGGAGCCGGACATGGTTTTTCATCTGGCCGCGGTGGTATCCGGCCAGGCCGAGGCGGAATTCGATCTGGGCTATACGGTCAACCTTGATCTGACCCGTGCCTTGCTTGAGGGCCTGCGCGGGCTCCGGACGGCGCCCCGGCTGGTCTTTTCGTCATCGCTGGCGGTCTATGGTCCCCCGTTTCCCGATAGCGTACCGGAGGACTTCGTTTTGCGCCCTGCATCCAGCTACGGTGTGCAGAAGGCGATGGCGGAACTGCTTGTGGCGGATTACACGCGCAAGGGCTTCGTGCGCGGTACCTCCGTACGCTTGCCGACGGTATCCATTCGCCCCGGCGCGCCCAATGCTGCGGCAAGTGGCTTTCTGTCTGGCATCCTGAGGGAGCCGTTGGCCGGTCAGACCGCAGAGTTGCCCGTCGACGAGGCCACACGGGTCTGGATCGCGTCACCGGATGTCAGCGTCGCCGGGCTGGCCCACACGGGTGCGCTCGACTGGGCCAGTCTGAAGCCGCATCCCGTGCTGAATCTCAGGGGTATTTCGGTCAGTGTCGCCGAGATGCTGGACGCGCTCGAAGCCGAAGCCGGTCCAGAGGCACGGGCCCGTGTCGTCCGCGTGGATCGCCCCGAGATCGCGCGGATCGTGCAGTCCTGGCCGCAAGCGTTTGATACGGTGACGGCAACCAGGCTTGGGTTTCCGGTGAACGAAGGGATCGACGACGTGATCCGGGAATACGTCGGGCAGTTTGGGAAGATGGCGTGATTGGGCAAGATTGTCAGGCAATCAGGCCGTCGAGCGACAACCCGTCTGTAGACGCCGGTACGCAATCGCCTCTGCGCTTTCCTGTGACGGGCTGTCGAGGGTATCGAGCAAGGTCTCGGCAAAACTGTCCAGATGCCGATGCATGGCTTCACGCGCCGCGTCTGCATCGCCTTCGGTCAGGGCCTCGATGATCGCCTCGTGTTTGGCCACAAGAGCGGGTCTACGGTTCGCGTCCTCGACCGAGTCTTCCAGAAATGACCACAGCGGGTCCTGGGTGCGCCCGCCCCAGAACCGTGCGGCCAGACCCGCGAGGACGGCGTTTCCTGCGGCTTCGGCAATTGTCGCATGAAAAGCCTCGTCGGCCTGTGCGTCCCAACGCGATGCGGTCTCCATCCGGTGGACCGCATCCCAGAGTTTGTCGAGTTGCGCAGGTGTCGTCTGCTCAGCCGCCAAAGCGGCAAGTTCCCCTTCGATCAGTCTGCGTGCTTCCAGCGTTTCAAACGGGCCGTGGGCCATGCCTGCAGTTTCAAGAGGCGCGTCAGGAGCCTCGGTCGGTGTTTGCTCCGGCGTCGCTTCGGTTACGAAGGCGCCTGCGCCGAACCGCGTTTCGATATGCCCCATTACTTCCAAAGCGATAAGCGCCTCGCGCAGGGTGGCGCGACTGACCCCCAGACTTTCTACAAGCACGCGGTCTGGGGGAAGTTTCTTGCCCGCGGGCAGGCTTCCATCCTCGATCCTTGCGATCAGGGCCTCGGCAACCAATCGATACCGCGGGGTTTGTGGAATAGGGTCGAACATGGCGTATCCCGTGCTACACTCGCGATCATCATAGGCGGTAAAAATACACACTGGAACCCGCTTTGTATTATTGTTAGATTGTCAGGCAAAATGGGTCAGTTGCCCCGCATGTCTGAGGGAGGACACAAAAGATGGCGAAAACCGCATTCATTGGCCTTGGTGTCATGGGGTTTCCAATGGCCGGGCATCTCGCGTCGGCAGGGCATGACGTCACTGTCTATAACCGCACCACATCAAAAGCCGAGGCCTGGGCGGCGCAGCATGGTGGTTCGCATGCCGCGACCCCACGCGAGGCTGCGGCGGGCGCGGACTTCGTGATGACCTGTGTGGGAAACGATGATGATCTGCGGTCTGTTGTCTTTGGTGAGGCCGGCGTGCTCGCGGACATGTCGTCCGGCGCGACCTTGATCGATCACACGACCGCGTCCGCTGACGTGGCGCGCGAGATTGCTGCTGCGTGCGCCGAAAAGGGCATCGGGTTCGTAGACGCGCCCGTCTCGGGCGGGCAGGCTGGGGCCGAAAACGGCCAGCTTGCGATCATGTGTGGCGGTGCACTGGCCGATTACGACGCCGCTGTTCCAATCATGGACGCCTATGCCAAGGCCACATCCCATTTCGGTGACGCGGGCGCAGGTCAGTTGACCAAGATGGTCAACCAGCTTTGCATCGCGGGTTTGGTCCAGTCGATATCCGAAGGCTTGTTTTTCGCGATGGAGGCCGGGCTGGATGCCAAGAAAGTGGCGCAGCTCGTCGCGCAGGGCGCAGGCGGATCCTGGCAATTGGCAAACCGTAACGAAACGATGATCGACAACGAGTTCAACCACGGCTTCGCCGTCGACTGGATGCGCAAGGATTTGGGCATTGCGCTTGATCAGGCGCAGTCCATGGGTGTGTCGCTGCCTGTCGCGGCACTGGTCGACCAGTTCTATGCCGAAGTGCAGCAAATGGGTGGAGGACGTTGGGACACCTCCAGCCTGATCCAGCGGTTTCGCAAGATGAAGGGCCAGGAGATTTGATCTCCGACCCGGAGCCCTTTTTGCGGCATCTCTTTGATGCGGCGGTGTCGGCGGCTGACCCTGCCATTGCAGTGCCAAGGTTCCTGCCGGAAAAACCGGCAGGACGCGTCGTGGTCGTCGGGGCAGGCAAGGCCTCTGCCAAGATGGCGCAAGCGGTGGAGGCAGCCTGGGGACCCTGCGAGGGCATCGTGATCGTGCCCTATGGCAGCGCCCTGCCAACCGAAGGGATCGAGATTGTGGAGGCGCGGCATCCCGTTCCGGATGCGCCGGGCGAGGCTGCGGCACGGCGCATTCTGCAACTGGTATCGGGTCTGCGTGAAGGCGATCTTGCCTTGTGCCTGATCTCGGGCGGCGGGTCGGCGCTCATGGCCGCCCCGGGCGACGGCCTGACCCTTGAGGATAAACAGGCGATCAACAAGGCGCTTCTGTCCTGCGGGGCGGCGATTGATGAAATGAACTGCGTGCGCAAGCATCTGAGCGCGACCAAAGGCGGTCGGCTGACTGTTGCAGCATGGCCTGCAAGGACGGTCACGCTGACGATCTCGGATGTACCAGGGGACGATCCGGCCACAATCGCTTCGGGTCCCACCGTGCCGGACCCGACAACGGCGACAGACGCGCGGGCCATTCTGGCCCGGTATCATCTGGATGTGTCGGATGCGGTGGCGGCATTTCTGCAAACGCCGGCCTCTGAAACCCCCGATCCCGGACACCCGGCGTTTGCGGCGTCGGCGTGCCATGTCATAGCGGCACCGCGACAGGCCCTCGAAGCCGCTGCAGAGGCCGCGCGGGCGGCCGGCATTACGCCGATGATCCTGGGCGATGCGCTTGAAGGCGAAGCGCGCGAGCTGGGCATCGTGATGGCGGGCATCGCCCGTTCAGCGCTGACCCACGGTGCACCGATCAGCGCACCTGCCGTTCTGCTCTCGGGAGGGGAAACGACCGTCACGGTCAAGACGAAACCAGGTCGTGGGGGGCGCAATTCGGAGTTTCTGCTATCATTTGGCCTGCATGCGGGGCCTGATATCTCCGCGATTGCCTGCGATACGGACGGGATTGACGGGTCCGAGAGCAACGCCGGGGCCCTTTGGATCCCGCGCGTGGCCGCTGCCGAACTGGACGCCCGTGCCTATCTGGACAGCCATGACGCGTTTTCCTTCTTCGAAAAAGCGGGCGGTCTGGTCGTCTCGGGGCCGACGCACACCAATGTGAACGATTTCCGGGCAGTGCTGATCCAGTAAGTGGTCCTGAAACACCAACCAGACGCCTAGACCTATATCTCGCGACGCCCCAGTAATGGCGTGCGTGTTTCCCGCAGGACGCCCCGCAAGAACCCGTAATTCTTTGCCCGACGCCGCCGCGACAACAGGTTTTCGGGCGACATCATCTTGAGTAGGGCTTGTCTGAACGCGGCGCGCGGCTCCCCCGGAACATCATGCTTGCGTACTGCGTAAACCCGCGACATGCCCATGTGATATGCCTTGAACCCAGCGGATGCGGCTGTGCGTCTCGACGAGGTGCCACTTGCGTGTGTCACCTCGGCATCACGCAGAAACATCAACGGGCCGCATGTCCGTTTCAGGCGCAAGGCAAGATCATCATCCTCGTGAAACAGAAAAATTGCAGGGTCGAAGCCACCGACGGTTTCGAAACCCTCACGCCGCACAAAAAGCGCGGCTCCGGTAAGGATGGGCACCTCCCTGTCCTGCGCGGGCCACCCCCGCGGCAGGCTGGCGCCCGCGGGCAACAAAACGCTGCTGCGCTTGAAGTAGGGCGTCCCGTCCGCATTCGAAATGCGCGGGTTGAAGGCCGACGCGTCCGGGTATCGTGCCGCCCCTTCGAGAAACGCTTCCAGGGCCCCGGCCCCGAGCCGTGCGTCGGGGTTCAGAAACAGCAAGTATGCGGTCTCAGCCCCGGCTGCGCCCTGATTGCACGCGACGCCAAACCCCTTGTTTTCCTTGTTTTCCAAGAGTGTTGCCCCGCGTGCGGCAGTCAGCTGCCTGAGTTTGCTGAGCGCCGCCGCGTCCGATGCATTGTCGACGATTACAACCTTCACCCCCTTCGGCACGCTGGCCAGCATGTCGGGCAGAACGGCCATCGAGTTGTGTGTGACGGTGACGAGGGTGATATCGTAGGACGCGCGGTTGTCTGTCTGCATTTCTGTCTCAGTGTGCTATAGTCACCCCGCCTATTCCAAGGCAGCGGTCGGGGCGAGGTGGCGTATTTCCGCATCCACGTGTGATCGTCACAGTTCTGTAACACGACCTTTATGTACCCGTGACCTCCGCCCGGTATCGCACGCGAGCCACGTGCATATTTCTGCACGCAGTATTCCGACAGAGAGGGTTACCATGAAAGATATCGACACAACAGAATTGTCTTGGGACGAGTGGGACGAGTTGAAAGACCCCCGCAGCGAGGACAACGAGTTCGACGCGGTCGTGGAACGCGCCATGTCGCGCCGCGGCTTCCTAAGCGGACTGATGGTGTTCGGATCCGGTGCCGCCGCGATGGGCACGGGCCTTCTGGGGTCCACTTCTGCTGAGGCGATGACGGCGTCGTCCCGCTTTGCCTTCAAGCCGATCCCGATCCAGACAGATTTCACCGTGCACGTGCCCGAGGGTTACACATGGGAAGTGCTGGTTCAGTGGGGTGATCCGCTGTTCTCGGGTGTGCCCGAGTTTGATCATGCGAATGGTGGTCTCGACGCGGAAAACACTGCTCGGGCCTTTGGCGAGAACACCGACGGGATGGAACTGTTCCTGATTGGCGACAAGCAGGTGCTGGCCGTGAACCACGAATACGCCAACACGAAGACCAACATTCCCGGGCATGTCGACGGCAAGGCCGGGTCGGCCGCGGACACGCTCAAGCTGCAAAACCTGCAAGGCGTCGCGGTGTTCGAAGTTGCCGAAACCGCCGATGGCTGGTCCGTTGTGGTCGACAGCCCGTTCAACCGCCGCATCACGCACAACACGCCGATGCGCATTTCCGGCCCCGCTGCCGGGTCTGACCTGCTCAAGACCGCTGCCGATCCTACTGGTACGGAGTCCCTGGGTACGTTCAACAACTGCGGCTCGGGCCGCACGCCGTGGGGCACGTATCTGACCTGCGAAGAGAACTTCAACGGCTATTTCGGCTCCACCGACGAAGGGTTCGAGCGTCCGGCGGATTTCGTACGCTACGGCATCAACCTCGAAAGCCGCTACGGCTACGAGAATTTCGACGAGCGGTTCGACATCTCGAAGAACCCGAACGAACCGCACCGCGCTGGCTGGATCGTTGAGATCGATCCCGCCGATGCAACCTCGACACCTGTAAAGCGCACCGCTCTGGGCCGTTTCAAGCATGAGAACGCGGCTTCCGCCGTAGCACCCGATGGCCGTGTGGTCGTCTACATGGGCGACGACGAGCGCGGCGAGTTCATGTACAAGTATGTCTCCAACGGTGTGTACGTACCGGGCGGCGACACCTCTACCCTTTTGGATGATGGTCAGCTGTACGTGGCCAAGTTCAACGATGACGGCACCGGCGCGTGGATCGCGCTGACGCCCGAAGCGACCGGCATGGCCGAGGCCGAAATCCTTGTCTACAGCCGTATGGCAGGCTCTGCCGTCGGCGCGACCACGATGGACCGCCCTGAGTGGATCGCCGTGAACCCTGTCGCGGTCGAAGGCTATTGCTGCCTGACCAACAACCGCAACCGGGGCGTCAAACCCAACGCCGGGGGTGACGACACCTCCGTCAACGGGCCGAACCCGCGGGCCGAAAACCACTATGGTCAGATCGTGCGCTGGTTCCCGGCAAACGATGATCACACGGCAGATGACTTCACGTGGGATCTTTACGTGATGGCGGGCAACCCGACGGTCCATGACGACGCCTATGCAGGCTCGGCAAATATCAACGAGGGCAACCTGTTCAACTCTCCGGACGGGATGCAGTTCGACAGTGCCGGGCTCGTGTGGATCCAGACCGACGGCAACGACGACAACGAAGGCGACTTCGAAGGCCACGGCAACAACCAGATGCTGGCGGGCGACCCTGTCACTGGCCAGATCGAGCGGTTCATGACCGGCCCGCAGGGCTCCGAAGTAACAGGTCTGACGTGGTCGGCCGATCGTCGGACCATGTTTGTGGGCATCCAGCATCCGGGCGGTTTCTTCCCGGGTGCGGAAGGTGACCTGCCACGGTCTGCCATCGTCGCGATCAAACGTGAGGATGGTGGCCTCGTCGGCTAACAGTCAGTGTGTTGCGAGTATCGGGGCGTGCCTTGGCGCGCCCCCTTTCTTTGCCGGTTTACGTGCAACGCGCAGAACGGTCTTTTCATTCCGATCCGCCCTCGCAACACTGGGCATGACCCGGAAGACGGGCAGGGTGTCTGGAGGAGCATTTTTGATGAAACCACTCTCTTTTTTTCTAGCAGCGACGGCGTTCGGGGGGCTGGCTGCCGGGCAGGCCGCAGCGCAGGATGCGGCAAGTTGCGCGGCGCTGGCGAACATGTCGATCTCCGGCGGGTTCGTGGCCTCCGCCAATGTGGTGGACGCGGTCGATCCGCTCCCGGCCTATTGCGAGGTGCGCGCGACGGCGCTTCCTGCGATCTCGATCGAGGTGCGATTGCCGATGGAGGGGTGGAACGGCAAGTACTATCAGGCTGGCTGCGGCGGATTTTGCGGTGTTCTGGGTCGTGCCGATGCTGCGGCGGGCTGGATCAACGCGATGAGGCCCGGGCTGGAGAGGGGCTATGCGACCGCCACGTCCGACAGTGGGCACCACGGGCTCAGCGTCGTGGATGCGGCCTGGGCCTACAACAACCCGGCGGCCGAACGCGACTGGGGGTATCGCTCGATCTCTGAGACCCACCGCGTGGCCCATGCCATGATCGGGGCTTTCTATGGTGGCACCTCCGAACAGGCCATTTTTCAGGGCTGTTCCACGGGGGGGCGCATGGCGCACATGGCGGCGGAACGGTTCCCGGAGATGTTCGATGGCATCATCGCAGGCGCTCCGGCGATGGACTATACCGGGCTTGTCGCGACGAAAATGGCTTGGCTGATGCAGGCCAATACCGCCCGAGATGGCAGTCAGATCCTGATGCCCGGCAAGGAAGCCCTGATCGGCGAGGCGGTCATGGCGCAATGCGACGCGCTCGATGGCAAGGATGACGGGCTGATCGACGATCCGCGCCAGTGCGAGGCTGACCTCAGCGCGCTCCAGTGCGTGGGTGAGGAAGGCGAAGACTGCCTGACACCGGCGGAATTGTCGGTCATCGACCGGTGGCGACAGGGCCCTGTGAACAGCGCCGGAGAGCAACTCTACCCCGGTGGTGTTCCGGCCGGATCGGAGCCGTTCTGGTGGCTCTGGCTGACCGGCAATGGGCAGGGCGGTGGCAAACTGGTCAACGCTTTTGTCACCAATTTCGGGCGCTACATGGCGTTCGACCACGATCCCGGCGCCGGATGGACCGCCGCAGATTTCGACTTCGACGTCGATCCAGGGCGCATGGGCCAGTCATCGGGGTTCTACAACGCCGATAACCCGGACATCTCGGCCTTCCGCGAGGCGGGGGGCAAGATGATCATCTGGCACGGCTGGGCGGATGCGATCGTCACGCCCTACAAGACGGTGGACTGGTATGACGCCGCCGCCGAGGCTGCGGGCGGCGAAGACGCGCTGAAAGAAAACGTGGCGCTCTTCATGATCCCGGGACTGGACCATTGCGGTATTCTTCCCCGTGCGGACGGGCTGGCGCAGGCGGGCCTTGACCCGATGACCCCGCTCGAAGCCTGGCTGAACGCCGGGGTCGCGCCGACCAGCATCATGGCTGGCCAGTAATCCCGCGCCCGGCTTGCGTCACATCGCGGGCCAGGCGACAAGACGGTTCATGATTACCCGTACGCACCAGAAAGGCGACGCGCCCTCCGTCGCCGTGTACTCGCGATGCGAGAATTACCGCTACACCCTGACCCGGACGTGGGATCCGGCGGGCCGCAAGGTTCTGTTCGTCATGCTCAACCCCTCGACCGCGACAGAGGTCCAGAACGACCCGACGGTGGAACGGTGCGAACGCCGCGCGCGGGCGCTTGGGTTCGGCGCGTTCCGGGTATGCAACATATTCGCATGGCGCGCGACGGACCCGCGCGACATGCGCAAGGCTGCCGACCCCGTCGGACCGGAAAACGATGCTGCCATCCTGGAGGGGTGCACCTGGGCCGATACCATCGTGTGCGCCTGGGGCACGCATGGCGAACACAGAGGGCGAGGTCCGCAGGTGGAGGCGCTGATGCGGGCCACCGGGCGTCCGCTGACCCATCTGGGTCTGTCGAAGCACGGGCACCCAAAGCACCCGCTCTACATCGCTTACACGCAACAGCCCGAACCCTGGAACACGCCATGATCGACGGATTCTCGCAAAGTTTCGTACAGACCAACGGCGTACGATTGTCGGTCCACCGTGCGGGCAAGGGGGCACCGTTGATCCTGCTGCATGGGTATCCGCAGAACCATGCCTGTTGGTCGCGGGTGGCTCCGGCGCTTGCGGCGCAATTCGACGTGATCATCCCCGACCTGCGCGGCTACGGCGACAGTGACGCGCCGGTCGATGACGCCGAGCACACCACCTACTCCAAGCGCACCATGGCGCGGGACATCGCGGGGCTGATGGATGCGCTCGGGATCGGCCGGGCGCATATTCTGGGCCATGATCGCGGTGGGCGCGTGGCCTATCGCTTCGCGCTGGACCACCCGGACCGCCTGCGGCGGTTGGGCATCATCGAGATTGTCCCGACCGGCACGTTCTGGGCGGCATGGGATGCGAAATTGGCCATGAAAGCCTATCACTGGACCTTTCTGGCCCAGCCCGTACCCTTGCCCGAGAAACTGATTGCCGCCGACCCCGTCGGGTATATCGACTGGACGCTGCGCAGTTGGACGCTTGAAAAATCCCTCGATGTGTTCCCGAAACATGCTCTGGAGGCGTATCGGGCTCAGGCCCGCGACCCTGCTCGGATCCATGCGATGTGCGCTGACTATCGTGCCGGGGCGACCATCGACCGCGCAATTGACGAGGCGGACATGGAGGCAAGGCGCAAGATAACGGCCCCATTGATGTACTTGTGGGCGGAACGGGGGTTCCCGGCGCATTCCGGTGATGCCGCGGGACATTGGCGCGACTGGGCTGAGCAGGTGCAGGACAGGTCCTGCGTTTCCGGCCACTTCGCCATGGAGGAAGCCCCCGAAGACGTTATTGCGACGTTTCTGCCGTTTTTTAAGGCAGGCTGACGCGGTTTTTCCCGTTCCGCGCTGTTCAATTCTCCGCGCGATTGTGCGGCGCGGACGGTTTGTTCAGGCTTAAAGTGCATCAAATCAATACTTTGCACGTCTCTGGCCACGGCAAAGCTGACTCGGCTGAGGTCTTTTTTGTCGCAGGTTGCGCGCTAGGCTTCTGGTAACGGCACGATCTGCGGGCCGCTTTCGAGACGAGGCCTGCCCCATGCGCGTTCTTCTGGTTCTGTTGATCCTTGCCCTGTCCAACGTCATCGTCGCGACCTCTGCATCCGCTCAGTCGCGCGCAGGCAACGGCGCGGAGGATGCCCCGATCGTTGACATCACGCTGACGATTGACCCGTCCAGCGGGCGCATCGCGGCGCAATCCGTAGCCTCGCCCGCCGGAGAGGCCGTCGTGGTCCGCCCGGCCGGGGCGTGGCTCGGGATCGATCGGCTGACCTTCAAGGGCAAGGAACAGGACCGCCCCGCGGATGGGATGGGTATGCGCCTGCGCGCCGGCACGGAAGGGCAGATCGAGATGACAGCCTCTGGTCGTTTGCCCGATATCACACACCGCTTCGGTGCCGCCGGATTTTCTCCCGAAGGGGGGTATCTGCTTGGCCAGGCCGGATGGGTGCCGGAGGTTGAAACCACCGCGACTTACCGTCTGAACGTTCAGGTGGCCGCTCCCTGGCGGGTCGCGGTCACAGGCAGGGTTCTGCACGACGAGGTGGACGATGACGGCGTGCAGCGTGTCACGGCCATCTTCGATAACGCGCTTGAGCCGCCCTCGGTGTTTTTCGGACCCTACGAAGTTGCATCGCGCAAGATCGGTGAACTTACCGTGCGCACGTATTTTCCCCCGGATCTGACGGCGCTGTCCGACACCTATCTCGAAGCGGCAGCGCAGTATGTTGAACGCTATGACACGGAAATCGGGGCTTATCCTTATGGCCAGTTTTCCATTGTGGCTGCGCCCATTCCCGTGGGTCTCGGGTTCGCGGGGCTGACCTATGTCGGCAGTCAAATCCTGCCGCACCCGTACATGCAGGGCCGGTCTCTGGCGCACGAGGTGTTGCACAGCTGGCTTGGAAACGCCGTCGCGGTGGATTACGCGCGCGGAAACTGGGCGGAGGGGATGACGGCCTATCTCGCCGATCACGCACTGGCTGCGGATGCAGGGAACGACGTATCCCTGCGCGGGGACTGGCTGACGGAACTGTCGGCCTTGTCCGAAGAACGCAGGCGCCCCGTGCGCGCCTTTCGGACGGCCGGGCATGGGCAGAGCCAGGCAGTCGGATATGGCAAGACAGCGCTGATGTTCCACATGCTGCGAACGGAAATTGGTGCGCCCGTTTTCGAAGCGGGCCTGAAGGCGTTCTGGAGCGACCAACAATTCGAGCTGGCCAGTTGGGATGACGTGCAAACCGCGTTCGAGCGGGTTTCGCGGCGCGACCTGACAGGGTTTTTCGAGCAATGGCTGGATCGCAGCGACCTGCCCGCACTGCGCCTTGAACGGGCGTCGGTGGCGGGCGAGACAGTATCGCTGACGCTGGCGCAAACCCAGACCGGGCCGGTGTACGATCTGCTGGTGCCCGTGCGAGTTGATCTGGACACCGGACCCGTCACGGAACTGGTGCGGCTGGATGCACGGTCGCGTGAAGTTGTCCTGTCATTCGAGACGGCCCCCCGGTCGGTGGCCATAGATCCGGGGTTCGAGGTTGCGCGTGCGCTCTGGCCCGGGGAGCGGGCCAAGGTGATGGCCGAGGTATTTTCCGCCAAGTCCGTTGACCTGGAGGTTGCCACACCCGCCTATGCCGAAGCTGCCGAAACATGGCGGGCGCGTGCGCTGCGTCGCCCCGGGACCGATGACGACAGTGGTCCGCGCGTTGTGATTGGCACGCGCGATGATGTGCTGGCAGCACGCGCGGATGCATTCTCCACGCCTCCGGCAGCGCAGATCGCCAACAGCGCGTCCGCCGCGTGGGTGGAGGCCGATGGCGAGGGGCGCGACTGGTTGTTCCTGTCGGCGCCGCGCCCCGACGTGCTGGCACAGGATTTCGCCCGGCTGCGCTACTATGCCAACCGGTCCTACGTTCTGCCCAATGCAGGCGCGCTGGAAACCGGGGTCTGGACGGTGCGCAACAGTCCGATGGCGGCACGCTTCAACTAGGTCGGTACACGGCCCTTTCTTGCTCCGACAAGCAGCACGATCGCAGCTCCCGCTGCGGCGCCAGCCGCCAGAAGCGGGCGGTCGCCGAGCGCGCTGACAACCACCCCGACCAGGGCCCATGCCACCGCAACCGCATAGGGAAAGGGGGCGTTGCGGCTTTGCACGTTCAGCGCGATGATCAAGGCCGCACCGAGGCCAAGCCATGCCAACCCGACCGGTCCGGGACCGATCCCGTAGCCCGCCAGTACGGTCGCGGTGGCCACAAGGGACGCCGCCGTCAGCCATCCGGCATAAAGGGCGACAGGGGCGGCCAGCCACCACCGGTCTGTCAACGGCGTGCGCAAGGTGGCGATCATCGCGGGCACGGCCATGACCCAGATCAGTGCCATTGCTGCAACAGCGCTCTGGGTGGCGACAGCAAGCCAGGGCACACCGGCGGCCAGACTGAGGCAGAGGGGAAGTCGGACATCGTCCCAATCGGGATCGTCGGCACGCCGCATGGCGCCGAACACGGCCGACGCGAGCAACCACACGTAGATCACGCCCCAGATCGAGAATGCGTAACCCGCGGGCTGGAGCGGCGGCTTATCCTGCGGAAATGGCAACTGATCTTCGCGAAAGCCGGTAAACGGGTCCGCGACAAGCGGGGCGATAAAGAATGCGGCGGTCAGCAACAGCGTGGGCAAAGACCAGTTTTTCAATGGCAGGTTCCTTTTATCGCGTTCGCAACCGGATACAGGGCTTCCCTTGCTCGGGGAATCCCGCTATGTGCCCGCATCCACCCCGGTTGGGTGGTGCCTCCATGGGCCCTGCTGGACGACATCCCGGCTTGTGCCTTCACCCTTAACCAAGGAGACCCCGATGTCGATCACTGCGGAAGAAAAAGCCAAACTGATCAAGCAATATGGTACCAAGGAAGGCGACACCGGGTCGCCCGAGGTGCAGGTTGCGATCCTGTCCAGCCGCATTGCCACGCTGACAGAGCACTTCAAGACACATGGGAAAGACAATCACTCCCGTCGTGGCCTTCTGAAGCTTGTGGCGCAGCGCCGGAAACTGCTGGATTACCTCAAGGCGAAAGAGGAAGAGCGGTACACCAAGCTCATCTCGTCGCTGGGTCTGCGCCGCTAGCCGCAGCGCCGAACCCAAAGGAAAAAGGGGCCCATGCGGCCCCTTTTGTTTTTGTGCATTGGTTCTGGCCGCGACCCTTGGCGCGCCTAGAGACCGATGAAGACATCGGCCAGCGCCATGAAGAGCGGAGTTGAAAGGATGGCCACCGGGGTGCCCAGTCCCGTTGAGGTGCCCACATAGGCCGAAGGGTTGGCCTCCGGCAGGGCGGCGCGCATCGTGGGCGGGCCGGAAATGTCCGAACTGGATGCCGCCATGACCGCCAGCAGAACGACCCCGCCAGCCGAAAAGCCGGTCAGTTGATGGGCGACCAGGCCCAGACCAAATCCGATCAGGCCGTGGATGATGGGAGCCGTAAGGCCGTAGAGCACGTATGCATGGGCCACCTTGCGTAACTCCGACAGGCGCGACCACGCCTCCATCCCCATGACAAGCATCAGGATCGACAACAGACCCCGGAAAAGCGGCTCATAGAAACTGGAATAGACGCTTTCTGGCCGGGCGAACATGCCAATGGCCAGACCCAGCACCAGCGCCGAGATTGCCGGGCTCCGGAACGTGTCGACCAGAATGCCCTTGATCATCTTGCCGTCGAGGGCCGGTGCCCCGAAGCCGCCAGTGCCGCCGACGGTCAGCGCAGCGGTGCCGTCGCCCTGCACGGGCCGGGCGAGTTTGCGGTCCGCGCTCATCCGCGCCAACACGATCGCTGTGACGAGTGCGGCGATGTCCATGAACGGATAGAGAGCGCCGATGAAGCCTTCATATGCGATCCCGCCGTCGTCGAGCACAGCAATGCCCGCCGCGAGTGTGGAGGCCGAGACCGCGCCGAACAGACCTGCGGTCGCCATCCCGTCCATATGCGATACGTCTCTGAGCCGGGCCAGCGTCCGCGCACCCAGCAAGACGATCGTTATCCCGGCGAGAGCCGCGGCAAGCGCTGGTACGGCAAGGGCCACCAGATCAGCCTCGCGCACCGATATCCCTGCTCCGAGGCCAACCTTGAGAAGCAGGAGGATCACGATGAACTTGTAGACAGGATCAGGGACTTCGAACTTCGACCCCATCGCTGCCAGCAGCATCCCACCGATCAGAAAGGCGAGGGTGGGTTTTTGCAGTTGGATCAGCATCGTGCTGAGAATCTCAAAAAGTAAGTCCATGGGGCGCTCCGGTTCTGGTGTTCGCCCTTAACTAGGGGACCCGAGGCATACATAAAAATACAAGTTTTGATATAATTTGTTCTGTAAAATGGAACTGAGAGCTTGCAGGCGCGGGGTCAGGCGATCCAGTCCGTGATGACGCGTGCCGTGACAGGGTTGACGAGATAGCCGTAGAACTTGTGCGGGTTGGACGTTCCGTCCTTGGTCCAGCAATTGTAGATGCGCTGGTCGCGGATCGAGTCCACATAGCCGAACCGTGTCATGTCGCGGTAGTCCCCGCGCATCGTGGCATCATGGCTGATGAAATCATCCCGTGCGGCGATATTCTCCCATCTGCGGACGATGTGCTTGGGGTGCTTGTCAGTCCCGCCCTCATAGGCGCGTTCATTGGCATCGTAGAGATAGGCTTTCACCCCGGCTTCGCCCAACGGGCAGCCAAGTGTGATCCAGTTCGCAATCCGGTTTCCGCCCGCGCGAACATCACGGTACTCGCTCATGCGCGAGAACTTCCAAAGCACGTCGTAGGCCACGATGCAGCCCATCGAGTGGGAGATCAGGCAGATATCGTCGCCCGCCTTCAAGGCCCGCTTCAGCGGGGTCTGCAACCGTTCGCGCACCGCAGACCCGACCGCGCGGCGCATCAGGTACGCGCCCATATCCGCGGTCGCGAGCTTGATCGCAACCTCGTTCAGCAAGGCGCCGGTCGCCAACGCTGCAAGGGTCGATACAGCACGCGCCGCGTTGTCGACGAACCGCAGGTCCGTGTTCTCGGCCAGAACCTTGCGATAGGCGCGCCGGTCGAACCGCCCGAGTGCCGACAACTGGTTGATCGCCTCCGCATAGCCCGTGTCCGGTAGGCTCGGGGCAGCGTCGAAGGCCGGGTCGTTATCGGTCAGCGTGTCTTTGTGGCACGCGAGTGCCTCTCGAAGGATCCGGTTGTTGATGTCGCCGTAATAGACGTAGTCGACACTGACCTCTCCATTGGCCACTTTCTCAGCCTTGACGGGATCCGCACGTCGCAAACCTTGCAGCAGGGCCTGACGTTGCAGCTTGGCGAAACGGGCCTTGGCGGGCTTGGTGCTGCGACCGTGGATCAAGATGATGCGTTGTGCCATTGGCGTGTCCTTTCCGCGCAAGTGGAAACAGGCTGCGGGCCATCCGCCGCCAGTACCGGCTTTACACGCCAATGGGTTACCCGCGTGTCATCAGAGCGTGCGCTGGTCTCAGCTGGTCGGACAGGCCAGTTCCAGACGGCTGACGGGGAAGTCCCGCTCAAGCGTCAACGGCATCAGGGTCAGCATCCCGTCATCGTCGATCAGCGTGCTGAGTTCTGCAATCATCTGTCCAAGCTGCCCGATGAACGCGGCCTCCCGCGCCGGGTCCGCCTCGCCATGGGCGAAATCTATCGGGTTGGCCAGAAGGCGGTCGGACAGGGCCGTGATCCGCTGCGGCGAGACCGGGTGCGAATGGTCTCGCCGGTCCTGAGTGACCGGGTCCTGCCACCACGCCATCATGTAGAACCAGAACACGCCCATCGGGGACCCGCCCAGCCGCGCGAAGTGTTCTAGGGCGAAGCGGTCCGCTTCTTCCTCCTGCCGTTGCGACCCGATGCTGTCCACATCCGTGCGGTGGTTCAGCAGCAGATGCCCGACTTCATGCGCGAGGATGAACTGGATGCCTGAGCTCAAGATCTTGCCCGAGACGTCATAGGTATAGGCGTCAGCAAAGGCGATATCCCGGTCTATTGCGAACGCGGTCAGCGGCGCCGGCAACGGGCGCCCCTGTCGCAGCAAGGCATGTAGATAGGATTGTATGTATTCCGGTTGGCATTGCCGGGCCTCGAACCACGCGAACACGGTCGCCATATCGTCGAAAAACCGGATCGAGGCGAGCGGCATGGTAATTGTCTGGCGAGCCGGTTCTGCATAGAACGACAACGGGCTGGGCCCGGTATCGGGAAACTCCAGGCGGATGTTCCGCGCCTGCTGGCGGTACGCCCGCGGCAGGTTCCCCAGAATGTCATCTTCGAACACCGACAGGATGGTCGGCACGGCCCGCGCCTGAACCCGGTCCAGGTCGGCGCGGCTATAGGTGACTTGCGCGGCAAGCAGACTGGGCCAGAGGCACAGGATAACAAGACTACGGATCAGCATATTACGTGGCTTTCATTGAAGAAATTGGCTGCGGTAGCGGATGGGGCGGGCCCTGACGGGTCGCGCGCCCAGATGGCGAACGCCTCCGAATCGCCCCAGTCCTCGGACCAGACCTGCCCCATCAACACCAGCTTGGTGTCTGCCAGATCATCCGTCTGTCTCTGCGTCAGCTCCCCGGCAGCACTGGCAAGGCAGTTCAGACTTCGCACGCGGCGTTGTGCGATGGTCAGATCGTAGGGGGTCGTATCTACGGCCCGGGTCGCCCCCATGCCGATGAATTCCGATGTCACCACCCCCCCACTGGCCTGACGCGTGTCGTCGGTCTCGGCAGTCGCGGTCGTCGTGGCCAGTGTGATCGGGTTGGACAGGCTGACCCATGCGTATCCGACTATCGCCAGCAAAACGAGAACAGGGGTAGAGAACATGAATGACCCGGCGAGGCCAAGCGCCTTGCCTTCTGTGATCTCGACCTTTTGGACCGTGCGCCAGAAACCGACCATCACGATCAGCGCGACGAGGATAACGATCACGGTGAGCGTCAGGCGCTCGCCCATGCGAAACAACACGACGGGATCCAGAGACAGGGGCATGCAAATAACCTTGGGTAAAAACCCGATCCTAGCAGAAAAACGGCTTTTCGGGCAATCGGGCGCGCGAAAACCGGACCGATCCGACGCGGCGCAGGCCGCACCGAAGCCCGACGCTACGGCGGCCCGGAAACGCTTTCCTTTAGCGCTAAACTGATGTACTCCCCGCGCATCTGAGACGTGACGCACCGACCCCGGCGTGATGCAAAGGACAGGGGTCAGCGGCAATGGGGCCGCGATATGAACGGGAGACCCGGAAGGCCGGGAGTGCTCCCCTACAGGAAAAACAGATGTTCAAAGTAGTCAAAAAGACAATGGAATGGGGGGAAGATACGCTGACCCTCGAAACGGGCAAGATTGCCCGTCAGGCGGATGGCTGTGTCATCGCCACCTACGGAGAAACCTCCGTCATGGCCGCGGTCACCTATGCCCGGGCCCAGAAGCCGGGGCAGGATTTCTTTCCGCTGACCGTGCACTACAACGAGAAATACTACGCCGCCGGCAAGATCCCCGGTGGCTTTTTCAAGCGCGAAGCGCGTCCGACAGAGAAAGAGACGCTGACATCGCGCCTGATCGACCGTCCGATCCGCCCTCTGTTTGTGGATGGGTTCAAGAACGAAGTCCTCGTGATCTGCACCGTGTTGAGCCACGATCTGGAAAACGATCCCGATATCGTGGCAATGATCGCGGCCTCGGCGGCCCTGACCATTTCGGGTGTGCCTTTCATGGGCCCGATCGCGGGCGCGCGCGTCGGGTTCGAGGATGGCGAGTACATTCTGAACCCGACCGTCGATGACATGCAGGATTTGCGCACCAACCCCGATCAGCGCCTCGACCTCGTGGTTGCGGGGACCAAGGACGCGGTGATGATGGTGGAGTCCGAAGCCTATGAGCTGTCGGAAGCCGAAATGCTGGGTGCAGTGAAGTTCGGTCACGAACAGATGCAGCCCGTGCTCGACCTGATCATCGATTTGGCCGAAGACGCCGCCAAGGAGCCGTTTGATTTCCAGGCGCCGGACTATTCGGACCTCTATGCCAAGATCAAAGGTCTGGGCGAAGATCAGATGCGCGCGGCGTTTGCGATCACCGACAAGCAGGAACGGACAACTGCCATCGCGGCCGCCCGCGATGCGGTGAAAGCCGAACTGTCGGACGAGGAACTGGAAGACGCGAACCTGGGTTCCGCCTTCAAGAAGCTTGAATCCTCCATCCTGCGCGGCGACGTGGTCAAGACCGGCAAGCGGATCGATGGGCGTGCGCTCGACACTGTGCGCCCGATCTCTTCCGAAGTGGGCGTCCTGCCCCGGACCCACGGTTCTGCGCTCTTCACCCGGGGTGAGACGCAAGGCCTTGTGGTCACCACGCTGGGCACCGGCGATGACGAGCAATTCATCGACGCCTTGCACGGCAACTTCAAGTCGAACTTCCTGCTGCACTACAACTTCCCGCCCTACTCGGTCGGCGAAGTGGGCCGCTTCGGCCCTCCGGGACGGCGGGAGATCGGCCACGGCAAGCTTGCGTGGCGCGCCCTTCAGGCGGTTCTGCCGGCTGCAACCGACTTCCCCTACACCATCCGTCTGGTCTCCGAGATCACCGAATCCAACGGCTCGTCGTCGATGGCGTCGGTCTGCGGTGGCTCGCTGTCCATGATGGATGCAGGCGTGCCGCTGAAGGCCCCGGTGGCCGGTGTGGCCATGGGCCTGATCCTTGAGGATAGCGGCGAGTATGCGGTTCTGACCGACATTCTCGGGGACGAGGATCACCTCGGCGACATGGACTTCAAGGTGGCTGGGACCGAGGACGGGATCACGTCGCTGCAGATGGACATCAAGGTCGCGGGCATCACGCCCGAGATCATGGAAAAGGCCCTCGCACAAGCCAAGGACGGGCGTCTGCACATCCTCAGCGAGATGGGCAAAGCGCTATCCGAAGGCCGTCAGGAGTTCTCCGAGCACGCCCCGCGTATCGAGACGATGCAGATCCCGACCGACAAGATCCGCGAAGTCATCGGCTCTGGCGGCAAGGTCATCCGCGAAATCGTGGAAACCTCTGGCGCGAAGGTCGACATCAACGACGACGGCATCATCAAGATCGCGTCTGCCAATGGCGAAGCGATCAAGAAAGCCTACGAGATGATCCATTCGATCGTCGCCGAACCCGAGGAAGGCAAGATCTACCTCGGCAAGGTCGTCAAGATCGTCGACTTTGGGGCCTTCGTGAACTTCTTCGGCAAACGGGACGGCCTTGTGCACGTTTCCCAGATTGAAAACCGCCGCCTGAACCACCCCTCCGACGTTCTCAAGGAAGGTCAGGAAGTCTGGGTCAAGCTGCTAGGCTTCGATGATCGCGGCAAGGTCCGCCTGTCTATGAAAGTCGTCGATCAGGAAACCGGTGAAGAAGCCAAGAAAGAAGAAACCGCCGACTAAGCACGGCGTTTTCTATGATCAAAACAAAGACGCCCCGGTCCAATGCCGGGGCGTTTTGCATTTCTTCTTTGCTCAAATACTCAAGACCACGGCCTCCGCCAGCCCCGGCGTCCCTCAGGCGCGCAACCGCTCCAGCATCGCCTGTGCCGAGTTCGAACTTGGCCGCCAGAGCCCCCGCTCTATTGCCTCGCTCAGGCGCTCCGCAATCTCGCGCAGCGCTGGCGCGTTGTGCTCGGCGATAAAGCCGCGCGTTGCTTCATCCTCCAGCATCGCGCCATAGACCAGATCGAAGTGATGGTCGCGCACCGCTCCCGTCGTCGCGGCAAAGGCAAACAGGTAATCCACCGTGGCGGCAATCTCGAACGCTCCCTTGTAGCCGTGGCGCTTCACGCCTTCGATCCATTTCGGATTGACCACACGCGACCGCACCACGCGTCCGATCTCTTCGTCCAGGGTGCGGATCACGGGGCGCTCGGGGCGGGAATGGTCATTGTGATAGATTGGGCGCTCCCGCCCTTGCAGGGACTTGACTGCCGCCGCGGCCCCCCCTTCGAACTGGTAGTAATCATCGCTGTCCAGCAGGTCATGCTCCCGGTTGTCCTGGTTCTGGACAATTGCTTCGACCTGCCCGAGGCGTTGTTCCAGTCCGCCCCGATCCGCGCGCCCTTCCGCACCCGCGCCATAGGCGTAGCCGCCCCACTCCAGATAGGCCGCGCCCAGATCGGACGCGTCATTCCAGATCCGCTCGTCGATCAGCGCCTGAAGCCCCGCGCCGTAAGCACCGGGTTTAGAGCCGTAAACCCGCGCCTGCGCCTCGCCGGCCCGGGCCCGCGCGGCCGCTGGGTTCTCCGCCTCCGCCTCGTCCAGCGCCATCACGGCCCGCGCGGCACTGTCGACCAAGGCGATCTGCTGCGGAAACGCATCCCGAAAAAAGCCCGAGATGCGCAAGGTCACATCCACCCGTGGCCGCCCGAGGGCCGAGATCGGGATCACCTCGAACCCGGTCACCCGTCGGTTCGCACTGTCCCATTGCGGCTTCACGCCCATCAGTGCCAGGGCCTGTGCGATGTCATCGCCGCCCGTGCGCATATTCGCCGTGCCCCAGGCCGTCAGGAGCATCGTGCGCGGCCAGTCGCCTTGGTCCTGCAAATGCCGCTCGATCAACAGGTTGGCAGACTTCCACCCCAGCTTCCACGCGGTGGGTGTGGGCACCGCCCGACTATCGACCGAGTAAAAATTGCGCCCCGTCGGCAATACGTCCAGCCGTCCCCGCGTGGGCGCGCCGGAAGGCGCCGGGGCGACGAAGCGGCCCTCCAGGGCCCTGAGAAGCCCCGCCTCCTCTGCCGGTCCGCATGCGGCAACCGTTGGCGCGATCCGTTCTCGGATTTCGGCTAGAACGTCCGCGCTTTGCGGGCCGGGGGCCTCTAACCCCTCCAACAAATCCTGCGCCAGCAACTCTAACCGCTCCACCGTGTCGCCCGAACTCCGCCACGGATCGTCCGAAACGCGGACCAGCGCCTCAGGATTCGGTCCTGCCCAGGCTTCGGCCATCTCGCAATCGAGCGGGTCGAACCCTAGCGCGAAATCTCCCGCCAGCGCCCTCAGCAGAGACGCATCCCGCCCGGTGCCATTTCCTCTCGGCAGGCGGGCCAGTGCAATGGTCAGATCGCGCGCCAACCCGCCCTCGGGCGAGGTGCCGAACACATGCAGTCCATCGCGGATCTGCGCCTCTTTCAACTCGCACAGGTATGCATCCAGCCTTGCCAGATCGCTGTCCTCATCGCCGGTGAACCCGGCATCGCGATCCAGCCCGGTGGCTGAGGTCATGGACAGGATTTCGCGGCGCAGTTCCGTGATCCGACGCGGGTCCACGCCTGCGGCCTCGTAGTATTCGTCCACCAACCCCTCGAGATCGCGTAGCGGGCCATAAGTCTCGGCCCGTGTCAGCGGCGGGGTCAGATGGTCGATGATCACAGCCTGTGCGCGTCGCTTGGCCTGCGTGCCTTCGCCGGGGTCGTTGACGATGAACGGATACACATGGGGCAAGGGGCCCATCATCGCCTCGGGCCAACACGCCTGCGACAGGGCGACGGCCTTGCCGGGCAGCCATTCCAGATTGCCGTGCTTGCCCATGTGCACCAGCGCCTGCGCACCATGCACTACCCTGAGCCAGATGTAGAACGCCAGATAGTTGTGCGGCGGCACGAGGTCCGGGGCATGGTACGTCTCGGTCGGGTCGATGTTGTAGCCGCGGGCGGGTTGCACCCCCACCACAACGCTGCCGAACCGCAGGATCGACAGGGCAAAGGCTCCGTCTGTGCAGAACGGATCCTCCTCCGGAGCCCCCCAGCGGTCTTCAATTGCCGCGCGCAGCTCCAGCGGCAGCCCGGCATAGGCCGCTTGGTAATCCTCCAGCGACAGGCGCGCGCCGCCCGTCCGTGTGGCGCGGTCGGTCAACCAGTTCGTTGGCCCTGCCATGATCGATGCCATCAGCACATCAGGCGTTCGCGGGGGGTCGGCAACATCGTAGCCTTCGCGCGACAATGCGCGCAAAACGCTCACGGTTGCCGCAGGTGTATCAAGGCCCACGCCATTGGCCAGACGCCCATCCTTGTTCGGGTAATTCGCGAGGATCAGCGCCAGCTTTCGATCCGCGACCGGCGTGGCGCGCAAACGGCACCAGTTCTGCGCGAGATCGGCGACGAACTCCACCCGGTCTCCCTGCGCGCGATAGCTGGCGATCGGACACTCGGTGGCCTCGTCGTAATATGCCTCCCCCTTGAAGCTGATGGCCCGGCTCAGGATGCGTCCATCAACCTCCGGCAAGGCCACGTTCATGGCGATATCCCGCGCCGACAAACCGGCGGCGCTGTCTTCCCAAGCCGCTTCCGACGCGCCCGACAGGATCACCTGAAACACCGGTGCGTCATTCGCGCTCGGGGCGGTCAAGGGGTTTATGGGGCCTGTCGTCTGGTCCGGTGTCCCCACTGCAAAACTCGTGCAGTTCAGGATCACCGACGGCGGCGCATCCCCGAAGAGCCGGTCCAGCGTCGCCTGGCTGAGCGGATCCTTCAGCGAGGCGACAAAGACCGGCAGTGGGGCAAGGCCCCGTTTCAGCAAGGCGCGCACCAAACGGTTGATTGGATGCAACCCCGCGCCTTGCACCAGTGCCCGGTAAAACACCACCGGCACCACGGGCGCGCCCACTGTCCACGCCGCCTGCGCGGCCTCAAGCGTCGCGATCCCGGCCCCGGGCCAGTAGACACCGGCCCGCAACAAAGGGGACGCCCCCGCCGGTCGCGGCGTCCCGTCCATCATTGCCTGCGCATAACGCAGGAAATTAGTGTTGTTCTCCGGCCCGCCTTCGACAAGGTATGCCCAGAGCGCGTCGTAATCCGCATCCGCCACGGTCGACACAGCACGAAGGTCGGGGTCCGGCTTGTCATCTCCGGGCAACAGGGCCAGCGCAACGCCCGCCTGCGCACAGCGCGCCGCGTATTGCTCGACCCCATAACGCCAATAGCCCGTGCCGCCCAGCACCCGCGCGACGACCAGCTTCGCCTGCGTGGCACATGTGTCCAGATGCAGATCGACGGACATCGGATGACGCAAGTGCATCATGTTGGAGAGCCGCATCTGTGGGGGGGATGCCATCGCGCCGCGCGCTTCCGACAGGGCGGCAAGCTCGGTATCGGCGGCGGAAATGACGATCAGCGGCGCCGGGGTCTGCCCCAGATCGACAGGCTCCTGCCCATCGTCAATGGCCCCCGGTGTTGCCGCCAGTAGATGCATGGAGATGCCCTGTTCCTTGTCGTTCAGGGCGGTGTATCAAGACTGCCGGACACCGGCAATCGAGGGTTTCACACGCTCGGACGCTTGGCCGAAGCACGGGCCGCACCGCGCTTCAGGTGCCGTTCGTAGATGGCCATTCGGTCGTCATCATTCGCCGCGCAATCGGGGAAAAACCCGTTGCGGGTGAACGCTGCCTGTATACTTGGATGCAGCCTGCCGACCCAGGCCCGCAACACCGGCAATCGCAGGCTGCGTGCCTGTGTCTCAACCTGTTCGATCAGGATATCTGGCAGCGCGGTGTGCTCTTGTTCTGGGATGAAGTGCAGCGCGCTCACGAGACCAAAGCTGCCCATGTTGCGCAGGGAGATGCAGCCCAGAGGCTGGTCCTCGCGCTCGGCCAGATAGAAAAAGGCCTTTGGGCCGGACAGATCGCTCAGGTCGGGCGCTTCAATTGATTTCGGCGGTACAAGGAACCGCTGCGCCTTTTGATCGAACGGACTGGCCCGGTAAATCCGAAGCTCTTGCGCCATCGGTCCTCTTTCCGAATCCTCCGCGGATTCACGCCCCTCATGATAAATATGACATCTCTGATACAGCTTTTCGAGGGGGACTGCGAAATACTGCCCCACTCTTGATTCAAATTAACTTGTGGTTTCTTGTGTCTAAGCTCGAAGCGCTTTGGATATCGCGGCCTCGTCCAGACTCCGCTGGCCGATCACCACCAGCCGCGCGCGCCGTCCCTCGGCCTCTGTGAGCGGTCTGTCGAAATAGGTTTCGATTCGCGGCCCCACCGCCTGCAAGGTCAGGCGCATGGGTTTTCCCGTCACCGCGGCAAACCCTTTCAGCCGCAGGATATCATGGTCGCGGATCACGTCTGCGACCTTCCGCGCAAAGGCATCCGGATCAGTCACTTCCGGCAGGTCCACAACGAACGAGGTGAACGCATCGTGGTCGTGATCATGATGATCCTCATGGTCATGGTCATGGTCATGGTCATGGTCATGGTCATGGTCGTGGTGATGGTGGTGCACCTCGTGACGCGCCGCCATATCCGATTCCGCCCCTATGCCCTGACCCAACAGCACATCCACGGGCAATGACCCGTGGGATGCCGACACGACCTGAACGCCTGCGCGGGCCTCGGATTTGAGCTTGCGCGTCAGTCCTGCCGCCTCACCCGCCGACAACAGATCGGATTTGTTCACAACCAGCATGTCGGCACAGGCGACCTGGTCGGCGAACAACTCTGACAGGGGTGTTTCGTGATCGAGGTTCTCGTCCTGCTTGCGCTGCGCGTCCACGGCTTCTACCGAATGGGCGAAGCGCCCCTCGGTCACTGCCTTTCCGTCGATCACTGTCACCACGCCGTCGACCGTGACCTTGGTGGAAATCCCCGGCCAGTTGAACGCACGCACCAGCGGTTGCGGCAGGGCCAGCCCACTGGTCTCGATCACGATATGGTCGGGCGGTGTGTCCCGCGCGAGCAGCTTTTCCATCGTCGGGATGAAGTCATCGGCCACGGTGCAGCAGATACAACCGTTCGACAATTCCATGATGTCCTCGTCCTTGCAGGCGGCGTCGCCGCAGCCCTTCAGGATTTCCCCATCAACGCCAAGATCGCCGAACTCATTGATGATCAGGGCAATCCTGCGCCCTTCGGCATTGCTCAGCATGTGGCGGATGAGCGTGGTTTTCCCGGCACCAAGAAAGCCGGTTACGACAGTTGCGGGTATCTTGCTGGGCATGGAGGTCTCACGGTCAGAACGCACTTAAGCCGCCGACGGAAACCCCGTCGCCGACCGATTGATGGCAAGACGCGCGCGGTGCGCGCGCCGTGAAGGCTCAGTGGCCCTTGTGCAGATGCGGGTGGAAGACCTGCCATTTGGAGATGTCGCGGATCGACTTCGCGCCAGCCAGCACCGCCAGATCGACCAGCGGCTCGATGATGATCACCAGCATGTACGCCGCGCCGAAGGCCGCGATGGCCGCCATGTTCTCGGCGCCGGCTCCTTGACCGTAGACCGCCCAGAATCCGACCCACGCCACGACG
The DNA here is from genome assembly GCF_049800835.1 of Tropicimonas sp. S265A. NCBI lineage: Bacteria > Pseudomonadati > Pseudomonadota > Alphaproteobacteria > Rhodobacterales > Roseobacteraceae > Tropicimonas > Tropicimonas sp. S265A. The sequence continues at coordinate 58,281 of NZ_JBNAFU010000005.1, read as the reverse complement.
CCGGCCTGATAAGCCGTGGAAAGTTTCAGCGCCTGAACGTAGCTCAGATCCACATACGGGGTTCCCGGCGCGATGATCTTCCTGGCCAGCGCGCTGATGGCGAACAGAGGCACCAGAAGCGTGGTGAGGTTCATGAAATACTGGGGCAGGTCGCCGGGCGCGAACATCATCCCCTGTGCAAGAAGCCCCAGCGCAAGCCCAAGCGCAGCAGGGGCGGCGCCAAACAGCAGGAACAGCGTCGAGCCGAGGATGAAATGGACTTCCGACACGCCGACCGGGAATTTCGGAAGAACTTCAAAAAAGAAGAAAACCGCAAGGGTGGAGGCCGCAACGCGCGCCACGAATCCCGGCACGGAGGAGGTTTTCAGCGTCTCCCAGGCCAGCTTGACGGTCCACAGGCCCGCGCCGGCGGCCGTTGCGTATGAAAGTGCGAGTTTCGCGCCGTTTACGACGCCCGGTTCGATATGCATGATCGTGTCCCTACGATATCCGTCACACCCGACGGAGGTGGTTTCAAGACGCTCGGCTGGTCTCCTGGCTCGCGGGTCGTGGCGCGGTCGTCCCCTTCCCGGCCCGAGGCGAGCCAGTGGTGTCGGACGGGCGCTCACCGCTTACAGTCGCGGGGGCGGCTGTGGCGTTGGACCCCGACTTGGGTCGTCCGCACCACATTCCCATTTCATCCCCGACGCTTTGCGCCACCGGGGAACCTAAGCACACCCGTTGTGCGCCTCGTGACAGTTTGGCGTCAAGGCGATTTTACACCTTGGCAGATTGGTCGCGCCCACACCCTGTGGATAAACGCCCCAGATGCCGTGGTGAGCCTAGGTCGTTGGGCCATATATGGTATGCCCCATTGACTCGGAGAGCCGGAGTCCCGACCCTGTGGGGTGTTGGAATCACCGCTGAAAGGGTTTGCGCGTGCGCTTCTCCCGGCTTCGCCTCAATGGCTTCAAGAGCTTTGTCGACCCCACCGATCTGATCATCGGGGACGGGCTGACAGGCGTGGTCGGCCCGAATGGCTGCGGCAAATCCAACCTGCTGGAGGCCCTGCGCTGGGTCATGGGCGAGAACCGCCCAACCGCGATGCGTGGCGGTGGCATGGAAGACGTTATCTTTGCCGGGGCCGCGACGCGCCCGGCCCGCAATTTTGCAGAAGTCTCGTTGACCATCGACAATTCCGACCGGCGTGCACCTGCGGCGTTCAACGATGCCGAACAGCTGGAAATCATTCGCCGGATCACCCGGGATGTCGGCTCGGCTTACAAGACCAATGGCAAGGACGTGCGCGCCCGCGATGTGCAGATGCTGTTCGCCGACGCCTCCACCGGCGCGCATTCGCCGGCGCTCGTCCGGCAGGGTCAGATCGCCGAACTGATCAACGCCAAGCCCAAGGCGCGCCGCCGCATTCTGGAAGAAGCGGCAGGCATCTCCGGGCTGTATCAACGCCGTCACGAGGCGGAATTGAAGCTCAAGGGGGCGGAATCGAACCTCGAACGGGTCGATGACGTGCTGGAACAGCTGGCCAGCCAGCTGGCGACCCTTGCACGTCAGGCCAAGCAGGCCGCGCGTTACCGTGAGATCGGAACGCAGTTGCGCAAGGCCGAAGGTCTGCTGCTCTATCGGCGCTGGCGCGAGGCGGACGAGGCGCGTCTGCTTGCGGCCCGGGACCTGACCACCTGCACCACCGAGGCTGCACAGGCGGAATCAGCCGCGCGGGAGGCCGCCAAGGCCCGCGTGGCCCAGGAAGACGCGCTTCCCCCCCTGCGCGAGGAAGACGCGATCGCCGCCGCCGTCGTCCAGCGTTTTCATGTCCAGCGCGACACCTTGGCCGATCAGGAAGCCCGCGCGCGGGAAATGATCGACACGCTGGTGGCGCGCATTGCGCAACTGGAAAACGACATTGCCCGTGAGGCGTCGCTGAACACCGATGCGGGCGAGACTATCGAAAAGCTGGAATGGGAACAGGCCGAGATCCGGAAGGCCGCAGAAGGACATGATACGCGATTGACCGAGGCGTCCGAGGCCGCCCGCGCCGCGGCCGAAATCCTTCAGGACCGCGAAACCGCCCAAAGCGAGCTGACCGAAGATGTGGCACGGCTCGCGGCACGTCATCAGTCGACGCAGCGGATGCTTCAGGATGCGCAGAAGTCCGAGGCCCGCGCCGCCGAACAGGCGACCAGATCCGAGGAAGCGGTCGCGCAGGCACAGGTGGCTCTGGCCGATGCCGATGCGCGCTTCACCACTGCGACAGCGTCCCAGACAGAGGCGCAGACACAGGCCGAGGCCGCCGACACCGCGTTGACCGAAGCCGAGGCGCATCGCGCCACGCTGCAAGCCCGAGAGGCCGAAGCACGGGCGGCCCGGTCCGAAGCCGAAGGCGAGGCAAGTGCCCTGCGGGCGGAGGTTGGTGCGCTCGACAAGCTGGTGGCCCGCGCGCGGGCCGAAGGGGGGCAGGTTCTCGATGCCGTGACGGCGGAGGTCGGGTTCGAGGCCGCTCTGGGGGCCGCGCTTGCAGACGATCTAAAGGCCCCGGAGGTCGAGGGAGATGCGTCCGGCTGGCATACGCTGCCGGACTACGATGCGGCGCAGCCGCTGCCTGCGGGGGTGTCGCCCCTGGGCGACCACGTGGAGATTCCGGCCGCGCTCCGCCGCCGTGTGGCGCAGGTGGGTCTGGTCGAACGGGCCGAGGGCGCGCGCCTCCAACCCGCCCTCTTGCCGGGCCAGCGTCTGGTCAGCGTGGAAGGCGACCTGTGGCGGTGGGACGGACTGAGCGCCCGAGCCGAGGATGCGCCTTCGGCGGCTGCCGCGCGCCTTCAGCAGATGAACCGCCTGACCACGTTGCGCGCGGATCTGTCGGCAGCAGACACCAGGGCCGCGTCCGCGCGCGCTGTTCATGAGGGTCTGCAAGCTGATCTGCGTGCAGCGTCCGAAGCCGATCGAACCGCGCGAGACGCCCGCAAGGCCGCAGAGCGCGCGCTGGGGGACACAAGCCGCGCACTGAGCCGGGCGGAGGCCGACAAGAATATTCTGGCTGGCAAGCTGGAAACCCTGACCATGTCGGTGTCGCGCTTTCGCGAAGAGGCTCTCGAAGCCCGCAAGGCGGTGGCAGAGGCCGAGGCTGCGCTCAAGGGTCTTGACGATCTGGAGACGGCGCGGGCCCAGGTGGAACAGGTGCGCATGACGGTCGATGCCGCGCGCATGACGATGCTGGCCAAGCGCTCTGCCCATGACGAGTTGCGTCGCGAAGGGGAAGCCCGCACCAAGCGTGATCAGGAGATCACCCAACAGATCAGCGGGTGGCGCCACCGGCTGGACACGGCGGCCAAACGCAGTGCCGAGCTTGCGGACCGGCGGCAAACGTCGCAAACCGAGTTGAAATCCGCGCAAGAGGCCCCGGGCGACATTGCACGTCAGCGCGACGCGCTGGCGCAGGAAATCGCCAAGGCCGAGGCCCGCAAGGCCGACGCCGCGGACGCGCTCAGCGCAGCCGAAGGCGGCTTGCGCAAGGCCGAACAGGCCGAACGCGACGCCGAACGCGCGGCCTCCGAGGCGCGCGAGACCCGTGCCCGCGCCGAGGCCCGCGCCGAGGCCGCCATCGAAACCGTCACGCTCGCTGCGGACCGCATTCGCGAAGCACTCGACGTCTCCCCGCAGCAACTGCTCGATACACTTGGTGGCGAGTCCGAGAAAATGCCGCCGGCCGAGCAGATCGAGGCAGAGGTCAACCGCCTCAAGCGGCAACGCGATGCAATGGGGGCCGTGAACCTGCGCGCCGAAGAAGACGCCAAATCCGTGGACGAGGAGTACCAGACCCTCACGCAGGAAAAGAGCGATCTGGAAGAGGCGATCGGCAAGCTGCGCTCGGGCATTTCAGGCCTCAACCGCGAGGGGCGCGAGCGGCTTCTGACCGCGTTCGAGCAGGTCAATTCCAACTTCTCCATGTTGTTCACGCACCTGTTCGGCGGTGGCGAGGCAAAACTGGTGCTGGTTGAGTCCGATGATCCGCTGGAGGCGGGACTGGAAATCATGTGCCAGCCGCCGGGCAAGAAACTCTCGACCCTGTCGCTGCTGTCGGGTGGCGAGCAGACGCTGACGGCGATGGCGCTGATCTTTGCGGTTTTCCTCGCCAACCCGGCTCCGATCTGTGTTTTGGACGAGGTCGACGCGCCCCTGGACGATGCCAATGTCACGCGCTTCTGCGACCTGCTGGACGAGATGTGCCGCCGCACCGATACGCGGTTCCTGATCATCACCCACCACGCGGTCACCATGTCCCGCATGGACCGGTTGTTCGGCGTGACAATGGGGGAACAGGGTGTCAGCCAGCTTGTCTCCGTCGACCTCAAGCGGGCCGAGACACTGGTCGCCTGAGGCGGTCGATCAGTTCAACCGGTTGCGCAACGCCCGTGCCTGTTGCGAGAACACGAACGCCTTATCGCCATAGGCCAGCAACTCGTCCAGCAACGCGCGCGCTGCGGCGTCATTGCCCATCGCGGCTTCGGCCTGGGCCAGATGGAACGCGATCAACGGCGCAGAGGCACTGGTTCCGGCATCATGGGCCGCGCGCAGATAGGGCAGCGCGGCAGCCGGATCCCCTTTCTTGAACAGCGTCCAGCCGAGCGTGTCCTTGATCGCAGGGTCGCCGGGCGCGATGGTCAGGGCGCGCTCGGCCAGGGCCTGCGCCTCGTCCAGGTCACCGTCATTCGACACGAGCACCCAGGCCAGCTGGTTGTAACCGACATGGCTGTCGGGAATGTATGTGATCAGCTCGCGATACGCGCGCTCCGCTGTCTCGGGGATGCCCGCCGCCTCCGCCGCCATTCCGACCCGCAACACCGTTGCCGAACTCGGGGCGGTGGCATGCGCGGCCTCGTACGCGGGCAAGGCCTCGGCGAATTTTCCCTGGCCCGCGCGCGTTTCGGCAAGAAAGAACTGACCTGCCGCAAACGCGGGGGCCAGCGCTACGGTCTGTTCAAGCGCGGTCTCCGCCCCGGGGACATCCCGCGCCAGCGACAGGGCGCTTGCCTTGAAATAGAGGGCAAGCGCACGCGCCTCCTGTGCGTCTGGCGTGGTGCCGGATGCGGCTTCGGCGGCGGCAAAGGCCTCGGCGGCGGGGCCGTACAGATCGCGGGCGATCAACAAGATCCCGCGGGAAAGCTCCGCGCGCATCTCGGGCGTGCTGGCAGCACTTATGGCCTGTTCGGTCAATCCATCGACCCGGAACCCGGGTACCACATCTGCTGCCCGGGACATCTCCAGAAACCGCTGCGGCGCAGTGGCACTGCCGGGCGCGAGCGCAGCGAACATCGCAATCATCGGATCCTGCGGCGGAAGCCCTGTTGGCAGCGGCATGCCCAGGATGACCGACAACCCGGCGTCCAGTGCAAGGCGGGCCGGGCCCTCCAGTGCGCTTTCAGCCAGAAGCTCCGACGCTTCGGCGTCGCGGCGCTGCATGATCAGGCTATAGGCCTTGTTCACCTCGCGTTGCGCTGGCGTCAACGTCGTGGCCTGCGCAAGCAGCACGCGCGCGTCTGCCGGTCTGCCATCGCGCAAGGCCAGCTCTGCCCGCAACGCCGCTACCGACGCGCCAAGCAGGTCCTGATGGATGGCCAGGGTCTCTTCGGCGGCGTCCAGCGCGTTCGCTTCAAGCAACAGCTCAACCAGGCGCGTTGCCGCCTGGGGGTGCGGCGTGGCGGTCGCCAGGCACAACTCCAGATCGTCCCGCGCAGCCGAGATGTTGTTTTGCAGGGCAAAGAGGTCTGCGCGCCCGATGGCGGCCGTGCAGGATTGCGGGTTCAGGTCCAGCGCCCGGGTCAGTGATCGGGCAGCATCGGCAAAGGCGCCCACGACCCGTTGCGCGGTCCCCAGATTTGCAAGGTACAGCGCGCCATCCGGGCTCAGGCGCGCGGCGGTGCCGAAGCTTTCGACCGCGCTGGCCCAGTCCTGTCGGCTCGCGGCGATTGTACCGGCAATGTTGTGCGCGTAGGCGTTGTTCGCGCCCAGCACCAGCGCGGCGTCGATCTCGTCGCGCGCGGCGTCCAGATTGCCTTCGGCGCGCAGGATGATCGCCTGTGCGATCTGCCCCCACACGGTTGCCCGGCTTTCAGGTGTGCGGGCAAGCGCCGTGCGCGCCTCCGACACATCGCCCGCGCTGGCAAGGGTGATCGCGCGCAGCGCCTGAAGGATCGGGTCGTCGGCTGTATCTTCGGGCAGCGCCCCGGCAACGGCGCCGGTGTCTCCGTAGTCCCTCAGTACATCGGCGAGGGTGGTTGTTGCGGTGGAATATGCGGCCTCTCCGTCCGACATGAACGGATCGACGGACAGCGTCCGCGCGTCAACCGCACCGGGTGCGACAAATGCCAGGGAAAGGGCGACAGCGGAAAGGACTGAAATGCGCATGGAACCGCTTCAATATCAAAATTGTGGAGGAAATCAGGCGGGAGAAGGCCGCCGGGGCCGCCTTCTCCGATTTCAACTTGGTTCTTAGCTGCGGCGGCGCAGGGCGCCGAGGCCACCAAGGCCGGCAAGCAGCATCCACACACCGGCAGGCAGCGGAACGACGTTCGTGCTTCCGGTTTTGCCGAAGACGGTCAGGTCTGCCATTGCGCTTTGGCCGTTGGTGAAGAATGCAGTGACCGTCCAGGTGTTTGCACCGGCTTCCAGAGCATACCCTTGGGTTACGTCAAAGTTGCCCAGACCGGAGGTCAGTGCAACGTCAGACAGCAGTGTGCCGTCAGGCAGTTCCACATCGATCTGGTCGATACCAACGAGGTTACCGCCGGTCCCTGTGAACAGATCAACGAGTGCTTGCTGATTGCTAGCCGTCACGAAGATACCACCACCTGCAGCGGCGATATCGTCCTGGCTACCGAAGTTCGTGTTCGGCAGGCCAACAGTGTTGACCTGTACCGCGGGTGTCCCACCAGCGGCGTTGGCAGCGGCTGTTTCCGCAGCAGTCTGGCTGTTCGGGCCACCATCGGTGATCAGAACGATCTGCTTGGAATTGCCGTTGTCATTCGCGGTCAGCAGGCTGGCGGCAAGGTCGATCGCCTCTGCCGTGTCAGTGGTGCCTAGGTTGTCGTCAACGCTGTTCACGGCGGCCATCAGGACGCCTTGGTTTGCTGCGCTTTGCAGCGGTGCGATGGTCGATGCACTCGAACCGAACTGAACAATCCCGATCTGGCTTGTCGCCTGTGGAACAGCCGCAATCAACGCATTGGCCGCAGCGGCCTGTTGGGCCAGCGTGGTGTTGTTCATCGAGCCCGATCCGTCGAGAACGATGACCAGATCAAGGCCTGAGCCGGACGAAATGCCGCCCGATGCGATGCCCTGAGGGCTGATGACGGTCCCGACCGGGAACGACGAGTTGTTTGCCGGGTTTGTCCAGCTGACTGTCCCAGCCGCATGACCCGCGGTGGGCAGTAGGAAGAGCGCTGCAAGAAGTGTGAAAACAGCGCCAGTAATGCTGTGCCACACGCCCCCGCGCGTTAGAATTTTTTCCATTGGAAATCTCCGTTACGTAACACATGCGATAATCGCACAGCGCAATCGTACTTTAGCTAGCGTTAGTTCTGCATCATATTTTTAACATATTTGCCCAAATTTTTAACGTTTCAGGCGCGCAGAAGGAAAAAGCGGTTGCTACACCTGCGATTTTGTTGACATCTCGGAAACAGTGTAACCCGCGTGGTCGCAACCACGGGCGGAGCTCTTGGTTAGAGTCGCGCCAGCAAGGCTTGCGTCGGCCACGCGTCAGCGGGCAGGCCCAGCCTGCGTTGTTCCTCGCGTACGGCGGCGCGAGTGCGGGCGCCCAGGATCCCGTCGACCTTGCCGACATCGTATCCGCGTGCCGCGAGCTTTTGCTGAAGCTGCTTCATCTGGGCATCATTCAGGCCCGGTTCGGGGGCGCCCGCGTCGAACACCGGGGCGCCGGACAGCCGCGTGGCGAAGTAGGCCGCCGTGGTGACGTAGACAAAGCTCTGGTTCCACTCGAAATAAACGTCAAAATTCGGATAGGCCAGAAACGCAGGACCCTTGCGCCCCTGCGGCAGGATCAGCGCGGCGGGCAGCCCGCCCTCGATCTGACCCCAGCGCGGCGTGACCCCCAGTGCAGCCCAGTCGCGCCCGGGTTTTCTCGTCGTCAGGCCGGTTTCGTACCAGTTCAGATCGTCCGGGACGCGCACCTCCTGCAACCACGGCTCTCCGGCACGCCAGCCAAGGCCACGCAGCATGTTGGCCCCCGACAGCAGCGCATCCGGGGCAGAGGTCTTCAGGTACACGTGCCCATCTCCGTTGCCATCGACCCCGCGTGTCAGGATGTCTTCGGGCAGCATCTGGACCATCCCGATCTCCCCGGCCCAGGCGCCGGTTGTGCGGGCCGGGTCAAAATCCCCGGCCTCGTACAGCTCAAGCGCGGCGAAGATCTGCGGGCGGAACAGCTCGGGGCGGCGGCAGTCATGGGCCAGCGTGACCAGCGAGTTGAGCGTGTTGAAATCGCCCTGCACCGCGCCGAAATCGGTCTCCAGCGCCCAAAAGGCCAGCAACACGCCCGCCGGCACGCCATAGTCGCGTTCCGCCCGCGCAAAGACCTGTGCATAGCGCTCGGCGTTGCGCGCGCCGTTCTGCATGCGGTTCTGGCTGATGACCCGCCTGGAGAAGTCGGTGAAGGGCATCTTGAACACCCCCTGCGCCCGGTCCGCCCGCAATGTGCGTGGGTCTTGCGCAGCGGTTCGGAAAAATGCGTCGACCGTCACCCGGTCATGGCCCTTGGCCACGGCCTCGGCCTTCAGCCCTTCGACAAAACCGGAAAAACTGCCGCCGCACTGGGCTGCCGCCGCGCCAGCGGCCAAGACCGAAATCACCAAGGCAGAAACGAACCGCATCCTGAAACCCTCCTGAAGTTGAGCGGACGCTAGCAGGCTCGCCGCGTCGCGCAACCCTAGAGCAGCGCAAGCAGCAGCACAGCGCCCATACCGACCGACCAGGACCGCCACAGCGCGTCGCACGCGTCCGCGATCTGCGCCGCACCGATGTCGCGCGCGCCGGTCGGGTTGACGAATGGAAACGCTTCACGCTGCCCGTCATAACCGCGCGGCCCGGAAAGTGCCACGTTCAGCACCTGCGCCATGGCGGCCTCGGGCCAGCCCGCATTGGGCGACCGGTGCAGACGTGCATCCTGCCGAACGGCCCGCCAGATCCGCAGTTTTCCGTGACTGAGCGAAATCAGCACCGCACTCAGCCGGGCAGGCACCCAGTTGAGCACATCGTCCAGTCGCGCCGCTGCCCACCCGAACGCCAAATGGCGCGGGGTGCGGTAGCCGATCATGCTGTCCGCGGTATTCACCACCTTGTAGATCAGCAGCCCCGGCAAACCCGCGATCAGGAACCAGAACGCCGGGGCCACCACCCCGTCGGAGAAGTTTTCGGCGGCGGACTCGATGGCCGCGCGCGCGACCGCTGGTCCGTCCATCTCGCGTGTATCCCGCCCTACGATCATCGCCACCGCCGCGCGTCCGTCCTCGACCGACCGCGCCAGACCGTCCGCCACCGCGCGCACATGATCAACCAGACTGCGTTGCGCCAGCAGGATGGCCGCAACCAGCGCCTCCGCCACCCACCCGAGTTGGGACAACACAAGACCAACCGCGCCTGCGATCAGAACCAGACCAGCCACTACGCAGATGCCGTTCCGTTTCTGCCGGTCCGCGGTGTTGAAACGCGCATCCGCCCAACCGATCGCACGGCCCATCAGAACCGCCGGATGCGGCAGGCGGGACCACAGCCAAACCGGTTCCCCGAGCAGCGCGTCAAGCACCAGTGCCAATGCCAGAATGGCTGCCCACTCCATCTTCAGAGGTCTTTCAGGGCCCGGCCCAACCGAACCCAGTCCGGCTCTTGCCCCGGCAGGCCCAGCCGAATCCAGGTTTTCGAGTACGGGAAGATCCGGGTCCAGATGTGATGCCGTGCGAGCCTGTCCTGCCACGCCGCCGCATCCGCGACCTCGTACAGACGAAACAGGGTCGTTCCGCGCGGCGCTCTTGCGCCGTACTCCGTCATCAAGGCGTCCAGTCTATCGCTGTCCCGCCGCAGCCGTGCCCGCGTCTGATCCGCCCAGCCCGGGTCCTCCAACGCGCGCGCGCCAAGCTCAAGCGCAGGCCCCGAGACCGGCCAGGGCCCCAGACGGGCGGCCATGTGCTCAAGGTACGGGGGTGGTCCGATCAGGAATCCGAGGCGTAACCCGGCACAACCCCAAAATTTTCCAAAGCTCTTAAAGATAAAAAAATTATTAGTATCAATAACTTTGCAGAAAAAATCCTCAGACAGAAAACTTTTCTCGGGCGTGGGGTCGCAAAAGCTCTCATCAATCACGAAAGTTTCGCCCGTTTTCTGCACGGGTTCTGCGAGGGCTCCATCCGGATTGTTCGGATGCACCCTGACATCGACCTCGGCGTGCGGTGCGGTCTCCGTCACCGTCCAGCCCGCTTGCCGGAAACTTGCAGCCCACTCGTTATAGGTCGCCTGTGCGATCCGGGCAGTCCCTTGCGCGCCCAGGGTGTGGGGCATTTGCGCGATCAGGCTCGAAGCCCCCGGCGCGGCAAGTATGCCCAACCCGTCAGGGACATTCCAGAACCGGCGCGCTGCGTGCAACAGGCGCTCTTGCGCAGTGCTGTCGGGCAGGGTCGTCCAGACGCCTGCGGGCAGGCTGTCGACCGGGTAGGGGATCGGGTTAATGCCGGTGGACAGGTCAAGCCAGTCCGCGCGTGTGCCACCATAGCGTTGGGCGGCTGCATCCACCCCGCCGCCGTGATCTCGCCCTGCGCTCATTCCTCAGGCAAGGGCGGGTGGCGGGTCACGAAATGACCTTTTATCGCTTCGGGCCACGTCCGGTAGGGCACCTGACCACTGTCGCTTTCGGCGTATTTCTCCGCGTAGTCGACGATGGCGGCGGCGGCCTCTGCATTCGGGTCGAACCGGCCGAGCGTGTAGGCCAGCTTGCCCCGGGCCTGGATCGTGACGTTGCACGCGCCACTGCACCCCATGAGGCATGAATGACGGCGGGTGCGCAGGCCCGGGCTGGCTTTCGCCGCCGTCTCGACCGCCGCTGCCAGCACCTCACCATCGGTCTGGTCCATGCCCCGCGCGTCCCATCCGTCCTGCTTGCACGTGTCGCAAATTGTAATCCAGGTGGTCGCCATGCCTTGCCCTTTTGTGTCGCCGAAGCACTTATGTGTCGTGGCGGTGTTAAAACCCGATTTCCGGCTGAGGCGCAATCGGATGCGTTAACGCCGTAGGTCAATCTGCCTAGATACAGAGCGGAGAATTTGTGCCAAATTCAAACGAGTTACAGTTGGGCAGAGGCTTGCCAACACATCCGTTTGTTTGTTTTGTGAGCCGTATAAGTCAAAAATGTGTTAGTATTGTGCAGCGCCGCTTGGCGGCAACCGCAGAGGGTCCAGAAACGCCATGAAGCGCGTCCTGATTGTCCATGGTCAGACCGAACTGTCCCAACTCTGGAGTCGTCATCTGACCCGCTCCGGCGTGGAGGTGCAGCTGGCGCGTGACACCGACACGGCGATCAAGGCTCTGGGCGGCACAAGGTTCGACGTGATGCTGCTGTCACTGACGCTGGAACGTGGCAGCGCCTTGGCCATCGCCGACTATGCCAATTACCGGCGCCCTGATTGCCGGGTCCTGTTCGTCTCCAACAACAAGTTTTTCAGCGACGGCTCGCTGTTCAACCATGTCAGCAACGCCAACCTGATGCTGCCCGACGACGTCCCGCCCGAAGACCTGACCGCCGTCGTCCAGCACTACGCAACCCATTAGTGGTCAAGCGGCCGCACGCCGGTCGCGGCCATGCGGGGCCATCCAGTCGATCTCGGGATTGATCGGGATGATCCGGTGCGGATTGATGGTCTCGTGGCTGTAGTGATAGTGGCGCACGATATGCTCGAAATTCACCGTTTCGGCCACGCCCTGCGTCTGGAAAAGCTCCCGCGTGTACGCCCACAGGTTGGGATAATCCACAATCCGCCGCCGGTTGCACTTGAAATGCAGGTGGTAGACCGGGTCGAACCGCACCAGCGTCGTAAAGAGCCGCCAGTCAGCTTCCGTTAACCTGTCTCCAGCCAGGTAACGGCGGCTCGACAGGCGCTCCTCCACCCAGTCCAGCGCATCGAACAGCGTCGTGACGGCCTCGTCGTAGGCTGCCTGCGTGGTGGCAAACCCGGACTTGTAAACACCGTTGTTGATGTCGTGATAGACACGTGCGTTCACCGCGTCGATTTCGGCGCGCAGCGCCTCGGGGTAGTAGTCGTCGGTGTTGCCGGTCAGCTCGTTGAACGCGCTGTTGAACATGCGGATGATCTCGGAGCTTTCGTTCGACACGATCGTCTCTCGCTCCCTGTCCCAAAGGATCGGCACCGTCACGCGGCCGGACACGGTCGGGTCGGCCTTGGTATAGATATCCCGGGCGAACGGAAGCCCATATAGCCGATCGCCGGTCGCGCCGTGGTCATCGGTCTCGAAGGTCCATCCATCCTGCAACATGTCGGGATGCACGGTCGAAACGCCGATATGCGGCTCCAGACCCTTGAGTTTGCGGAAAATCAGCGTCCGGTGCGCCCAGGGGCACGCCAGCGAGACATACAGGTGATAGCGTCCGCTGTCGGCCTTGAACCCGCCTTCGCCGGTTGGACCCGGGCTGCCATCGGCGGTGATCCAGTTGCGGAACCCGGCGGTTGAGCGGACGAACTTTCCACCCGTGGATTTCGTGTCGTACCACGTGTCGTGCCAAACGCCATCAACCAACTGTCCCATCACATCGCTCCTGATTTGAGTGTGGAACAAAGGTAAACTGCGCGCATGTGTCGGAAAACACCGATACCCGCAGGGAACATCCCATAAAAACGCACAAAAGTCGCGATGACGCAGCGCCCGGAATCCGTTTGCGCGACCTCGGACGCGCCGCTATAGCCAACAGGGACGACGCCCTTTCAACCTAGGGCCGGACAGGTGCCGTGACGGAGCTGACCCACCCCGGGGGCAACCACGCGGATCGTCATGCGGTTTTGCACGGCTTGCCACGGTTCGGCCCGCCTCGACGGATGCTGCCCCATGCTGCGCCCCAACCTTGCTTTTGCCTCCGCCGTCTTGATCCTCGCGCCGGTCTCCGCGATGGCCCACCCCGGTCATCTGGGTGCACTTGCGGGTCATGATCACTGGGTCGCCGGGGCGGCAATCGGCCTTGCCATCGCGCTGGGTCTTTACGGCGCGCTCAAGGGCAAGAAATCCACCGAGGCCGAGCCGGACGAGGCCGAAGAGGACGCGCCCGAGGAGACACCAGCATGACCAAGGTCGGCGTGATGATCTGCGGGCACGGCTCCCGCTCCAAGGCGGCTGTCGAGGAGTTTGCCCAGCTCGCGGACGCGCTTCCAGCCTACCTGCCGCCCGAGTGGGAGACGGATTACGGCTATCTCGAATTCGCCAACCCGGTCATTCGTGACGGCCTCGACCGCCTGCGCGAAAAAGGCTGCGACAAGATCCTCGCCGTGCCGGGCATGCTCTTTGCGGCGATGCATTCGAAAAACGACATCCCTACCGTGCTGACAACCTATGCGGAGCAGCACGGGATCGACGTGTCCTATGGCCGCGAACTGGGGGTTGACCCCAAGATGGTCTCCGCCGCCGCCGCCCGCATTCAGGACGCGGTCGATCAGGCGAACATGACCGACCTCGTCCCGTTGCACGACACCTGCCTTGTCGTCATCGGGCGCGGCGCGTCCGACCCGGACGCCAATGGCAACGTTGCCAAGATCGCCCGCCTCCTGCACGAGGGGATGGGCTTTGGCTGGTGCGAGGTTGGCTATTCCGGCGTGACCTTCCCGCTGGTCGAGCCCTGCCTGAGCCACGCGGCCCGGCTCGGCTACAAGCGCATTGTCGTCTTCCCCTATTTCCTCTTCTCCGGCATCCTGATCGACCGCATCTACGGCTTCACCGATCAGGTCGCCGACGCGCACCCGGATATCGAATTCGTCAAGGCAGGCTACCTCGGCGCGCACCCCCACGTGCTCGAAACCTTCGCCGAACGCGTGATGGAGCAGGTCTCCGACACCCCGCCGCCCAATTGTGGCCAATGCGGCTACCGCGCGCAGGCCATTGCGGCCGCCGACGGCACCACCCGCATCATCACCGCCGAGGAACGCAAACACCCGGCCTTCGGCGCCGTCCCGCCCGCCACTTGCGTGATGTGCAAGTACCGTACGCAGGTGCTTGGGTTCGAGGCAGAGGTCGGCGCGATCCAGGAAAGCCACCACCACCATGTGGAGGGGCAGGGCGCCTCCGCCCCCGGCTCCAACGTGGCCGACTGCACGCTGTGCGACACGTTCTGCACCGGCCTCTGCCGGCTTGAAGCGCAGCACAGTCACAGCCACGACCATGGACATCACCATCATCACGGTCATGACCACGATCATGATCACGACCACCACCACCACGCGCCCTATCCGCATGCCGCCCACCCGCACGGCCCCGAAAGTGCGCGCAAAACGGCAAAGCCCGCGGGCTGATGGCGCGCGCATTCGGCAGTTACCTGGTCGTTGACTGGTCAGCCAGCAACGCGCCAGCACAGGGGCCAAACAGCATCTGGTGGGCGCTTGTGCGTCCCGGCGCGGACCCGGTGCTCGCCAACCCGTCCACGCGGGCAGAGGCCGAAACCCAGATCACGGACCTGATCCTGTCGGAGGCGCGCGCAGGCCGCCGCGTTCTGGCGGGGTTCGATTTCCCCTTCGGCTACCCAGCAGGGTTTGCCGCCACAATCGCCCCGCACGGGACGTGGGTCGATGTCTGGGCACGGCTTGCCGAGGAAATCTCGGACGGGCCGGATAACGCGAATAACCGGTTCGAGGCCGCGGCCCGATTGAACGCGGTCTTTCCGGGTGATGGACCGTTCTGGGGCTACCCGCATCAGCACCATGGCCGCTACGAGGGGTTGCCGTTCACCTGCCCCAATAACTACGGCGGCGCCATGCCAGCGCGGTACCGGCTGGCCGACTCCTCAGCCTCCAGCGCGCAGGAGGTTTGGAAATTGTCCGGTGCGGGCTCTGTTGGCGGGCAGGCGCTGACCGGCCTCCCCGTGCTGGATCGCTTGCGCCGCGCCGTTCAGGCCGCCGTCTGGCCGTTCGAGGGGTGGGAAGGGCGCACAGTCCCGGTTCTGGCGGAGGTGTACCCCTCGCTCGTCGATGTGCCGCAAATCCCGGGTCGTGTGCATGATGCCGTGCAGGTCGAAAGCCTTGCGCGGGCGTTTTGCGCGCTCGATGGGCAGGGGCGTCTCGGTCCGATGCTGGCGTCCGCGGATCAACATCCCGCCGATGTCGTCACGCATGAGGCGACGATCCTCGGCCTCGGTTACGAGGCACTGCTGGGCAAGGCGGTAAAGGCGGCCATTGATGAAATGACAGAGGCCGCATCCGCCGAAGCCCCGCCCATGCGCCCCTATATTCGCGACCCGCAAGCGATCTATGCCCAATCCTTCGCGACAGTGCGGGCAGAGGCCAATCTCGACCGGTTCACCCCGGCGATGGCCAGCCTCGCGACTCGCATCATTCACGCATGCGGCATGGTCGAAGTGGCCGACCGCCTCGCCTACACCAAGAACGCGTTCGATGCCGGGCGTGCGGCGCTTAGCGCGGGCGCGCCGGTCCTGTGTGACTGCGAAATGGTCGGGGCCGGCATCATCCGCCGCTACCTGCCTGCGGATAACGAGGTCATCGTCACCCTGAATGACCCAACCGTGCCGGACCTTGCCAAGGCCATCGGCAACACCCGTTCGGCGGCGGCGGTGGAGCTTTGGCAAGACCATCTTGAAGGCAGTGTCGTGGCAATCGGCAACGCGCCCACGGCCCTCTTTCACCTTCTCGAATTGCTCGATGCAGGCGCGCCGAAACCTGCCGTGATCCTGGGGTTTCCGGTGGGCTTCGTTGGCGCGGCAGAATCGAAAGCCGAACTGGCCAGAAACCCGCGCGGGTCCGAATTTATCGCGCTGCGCGGGCGGCGCGGCGGCTCCGCCATTGCCTCGGCGGCTGTCAACGCGCTCGCCGCAGGCCTGCCGGAGGATCGCGGATGACCCAACCCTGGCTGCATATCGTCGGCATCGGGGAGGACGGGATGAACGGCCTGACCCCCGCCACACGCGCCGTGGTCGAGGCGGCAGAGGTGATCGTGGGCGGTCAGCGCCACCACAACCTGTCGGATGCCGTCACTGCTGAGCGTGTCGCGTGGCCCTCGCCCTTTGACGCGCTTATCGACCTCTTGCGCGCGCATCAGGGCCGCCGCGTCGTCGTGCTGGCCACGGGCGATCCGCTCTGGTTCTCGGTCGGTGCGCGCATCGGGCGCGAGATCGATCCATCCGAGATCACCTATCACCCGCAGGTTTCCGCCTTCCAACTGGCCGCTGCGCGTATGGGGTGGAGCCTTGCGGATGTCGAAACCCTCACCGTGCATGGCCGCCCGGTGGAGCAGATGATCGCCTTCATCCAGCCCGACCAGCGGCTTTTGATCCTGACCACCGGGGCCGACACCCCGGCGCAGATCGCACGGTTTCTGACCGACCGTGGCTTTGGCAAATCGCCCATGACCGTGCTCGCCGCAATGGGGGGGGAGAACGAGGCGCGCTTTGACGGCACAGCCGAAACCTGGACCCATGAGGTGCCGGAGTTCAACACGCTCGCCGTTGATTGCATCGCGGCCCCCGACTGTGCGCTGTTGCCCCGCGTGCCGGGGCTGGCGGATGACCTCTTTCAGCATGACGGCACCATGACCAAGCGCGAGGTGCGCGCGGTGACACTGGCCAAGCTGATGCCCATGCGCGGCGCGCTTTTGTGGGATATCGGCACGGGCTGTGGCTCGGTCGCCGTGGAATGGATGCGTGCGGCGCGCTACGCCCGCGCCATCGGGATCGAGCCGCGCGCTGACCGCCGCGCCATGGCCGCCGCCAACGCGCTGGCCCTCGGTGTCCCGAAGCTGGAAATCGTCGATGGCACCGCCCCCACGGCCCTTGACGGGCTTGAGGCGCCGGATGCGATCTTCGTCGGCGGCGGGCTCGACCGCCACGTTTTCGAGGCCGCATGGGCCGCCCTGCGCCCCCTCGGGCGGTTGGTGGCAAATTCCGTCACGCTTGAATCCGAACAGGTGCTTCTCGATCTGCACCACGCCCATGGCGGCGAACTGGCCAAGCTCAGCGTCCAGCGCGCCGAACCTGTCGGCCCCCGCACCGGCTGGCGGCCCTTCATGCCGGTCACCCAGTGGAGCCTGATCAAGCGATGACCGGAACGCTCTATGGTGTTGGCCTCGGCCCCGGCGATCCGGAGTTGATGACGCTCAAGGCCGACCGGCTGATCCGCGAAGCAAAAGTCGTCGCCTATCCTGCATTGGTGGAAGGCGACAGCTTCGCCCGGTCCATCGCCGCCGCCGCCATCCCCGAGACCGCGCGCGAGATTCGGATCGAGGTGCCCATGACCCCGGCACGGGCCCCGGCGCAAGCCGCCTATGACAGCGCGGCTGAGGACATCGCGCAAACGCTCAGCGACGGCCATGACGTTGTCTGCCTGTGTGAGGGCGACCCGTTCTTCTACGGCTCCTTCATGTACCTGCACGCCCGGCTTGCGGATCGGTTCGATGTGCAGGTCGTGCCCGGTGTGACCTCCATGACCGCCTGTGCCGCCCGCGCCGCCCGCCCGCTGGTGGCCCGGAACGAGGTGCTCACGGTCCTCCCCGGCCCACTGCCCGAAGACACGCTCTACGCCCGGCTGGAGGAGGCGGACACTGTCGTGATCATGAAGGTCGGCCGCCACATCACCAAGATCCGCCGTGTCCTGACCCATGCGGGCCTTGCCGCGCAGGCCCGGTATCTGGAACGGGCAACGCTGCCTGCCGAACGCGCCATGCCACTGGCCGACGCCCCCGATCCCGCCCCCTATTTCTCGATGATCCTTGTTACGAAAGGGGCCGATCCATGGCTCTAACCCCCGTCGTCGTCGCCATTTCTGCCTCTGGCAGCCCGCTTGCCCGGCGCATCGCCGACGCCCACGGTTGGGCCATGCATGGCCGCGCGGGCCGGGCGGTCGGCGCGGATGCCGAGTTTGCCAATGCGCTCATCCATGTGCGCGACCTCTTCGCTGCCGGAAGGCCGGTGATTGGCGTGTGTGCAGCAGGCATCCTGATCCGTGCCGTTGCCCCCCTGCTTTCCGACAAGACGACCGAACCCCCGGTTGTTGCGGTGTCCGAGGATGGCGCGGTCGTCCTACCGCTTCTGGGCGGACACCGGGGCGCGAACCGGCTCGCCCGTCAGATCGCCGACGGAATCGGGGCCACCGCCGCCATCACCACCGCCGGGGATGTGGCGCTGGGCGTGGCCCTTGACGAGCCGCCCGCGGGCTGGGCGCTTGCCAACCCCGCTGACGCCAAGGACGCGATGGCGCAACTCCTTGCTGGCGGTGGGGCGACCGTGACCGGGGACGAAGCCGCCAAGGCGGATTGGCTCGCCGACTTGCCCCAAGGCGACACTGTCACGCTCGCCTGCACGATGGAGCCGCACGATCCCAACCACGCCGCCCTCACGTTCCACCCCAAGCGCGCTACGCTGGGCGTGGGTGCGTCGCGTAACTGCCCCCCCGAAGAACTGATCGCCCTTGTCAATGGGCTTCTGGCCGAGGCTGAACTTGCGCCCGCCGCCCTGCGCGGTATCTACACCGCCGACCTGAAGGCCGACGAGCCCGCCGTGCTGGCGCTTGCCCGCCACCTCGACCTGCCGCTGCGCCTTTTCACCGCCGCGGAACTGGACGCCGAAACTCCCCGCACGGAAAACCCGTCCGACGTGGTCTTTGCCGAGATCGGCAGCCACGGCGTGGCCGAAAACGCAGCCCTTGCCGGGGCGGGGGCGGGGGGCGTGCTCTGGTACCCCAAACGCAAGACCGCCATGGCCACTGCCGCGCTGGCCGTCGCGCCCCAGCCCATCACCGACCTATACGGGCGTCCGCGCGGGCGGCTCTCCATTATTGGCATAGGGCCGGGCCAGTCCGACTGGCGCACGCCCGAAGCCTCCAAACTGATCACGCAAGCCGAGGAGCTTGTGGGCTACGGGCTCTACATCGACCTGCTCGGCCCGCTTGCCCATGGCAAAACCCGCGCCGACTTCCCGCTGGGGGGCGAGGAAGCCCGCTGCCGCTACGCGCTCGAACGCGCGGGCGAGGGGCGCAACGTGGCCCTGATCTGCTCGGGCGACGCAGGGATATACGCCATGGGCGCACTGGTGTTCGAACTTCTGGACCGCGATGCGGAAGCCGAAGGTGTCAGCGATGCCGCCCGCCGTGTCGACGTGGTCTCTGCGCCCGGTGTCAGCGCGCTCCAGGCCGCCGCCGCCCGTGCGGGCGCGCCGCTCGGGCATGACTTCTGCGCGATCTCCCTGTCCGACCTGCTGACCCCGCGGGAAGACATCGTCAAACGCCTGCACGCCGCGGCGGAGGGCGATTTCGTCATCGCCTTCTACAACCCGGTCTCCAAGCGCCGTCGCACCTTGCTGGCCGAGGCGCGGGATATCCTGCTCGCCCACCGCCCCGCCGATACGCCCGTCCTGCTGGCAAGTTCCCTCGGCCGCCCCGAGGAGGAAATCCGCTACCGCCGCCTTGCCGATCTCGATGTGGAAGAGGTCGACATGCTGACCGTCGTGCTGGTCGGGTCCTCGAACTCGCGGCTCGCGCACTTGGGCGAGGGGCCGCGCATGTTCACGCCGCGCGGCTATGCCCGCAAGATCGACGGCGATCTGGTGGCCGAGCGTCACGCGGGCCTGGGCAAATGAGCCTAGCGGTAATCCTGCGGGGCAAGACCCGTGTCGCTGGCCAGATACGTCTCGGCCCCAGGCAGGACATCGGTGTTCTGCGCCGACACGCACGCCCAGCCATCCGGCCCCTGTTGCAGCACGAAACTCAGGATCGTGGTGCGTGCCGCCGCCTCCGACCCGTCGGGCGCACGCTGGCCGCTCAGCCGCATCCGCGCGTGGATCACGGCCACATCGCCCATCTGGCGGACCTTCACCCGCCCCGGCACCAGCTTCGTTTCGGCGAAAAACGAGCCCAACGCATAGCCATGCGCGCGGGCGATGGCGGGGCGGTCCTCCCACCAGATGCCCACGACATTCACGAAATCCGCATCCTCCGCAAACAGCGCGCCAAGGGCCTCCCCGTCGCGCGCCATCCACGCGGCGACAAAGGCGGGAACGAAATCTTCGGGGGCGGCCAGCATCGCGCGGCTCCTGTGAAAGGGACAACACCATGACCGTTTACTTCATCGGCGCGGGCCCCGGCGACCCTGAACTTCTGACCCTCAAGGCGCAGCGCCTGATCGCAGCCTGTCCGGTCTGCCTCTATGCTGGCTCGCTCGTGCCCGAACAGGTGGTGGCCCATGCCCCTGCGAATGCCCGCGTGCTTGATACGGCGTCCATGACGCTTGATGACACGCATGCCGAGATCCTCGCCGCGCATAAGGCCGGCCATGACGTGGCCCGCGTCCATTCGGGCGACCCATCGCTTTATGGTGCGATTGCCGAACAAATCCGCCGCCTGCGCGCCGATGATATCCCGTACGCGGTCGTGCCCGGCGTGCCCGCCTATGCCGCCGCCGCCGCGGCCCTTGGGCAGGAACTGACCATTCCGGAGGTTGCGCAATCGATCATCCTGACGCGCGTGTCGATGAAATCGACCTCCATGCCCCCCAATGAGACGCTGGAGAACTTCGCCCGTACCGGTGCCACGCTTGCCATCCACCTCGGCATCCGTGCTCTGCGCGAGATCGAGCGGGTGTTGACCCCGCACTATGGCGCGGACTGCCCGGTGATCATCGCCTACCGTGTGGGCTGGCCCGACCAGATGTTCCTGCGCGGCACCCTGTCGGATATCCGCGAGAAAGTGCGTGCTGAAAAGATCACCCGCACCGCGCTGATCCTCGTCGGCCCCGCGTTGGCCGAGGTTCAGGAGTTCCGAGACAGCGCATTGTATGATCCCGCGATACCACACGTGCTCAGGCCGCGTATTCGCGCCAATTCGGCAACAGATGGCTGATGACGCCCCCGTCTCCCCGGGGAATCCTTGATTTAATTCATTTCTGACGCAGCTTTACCGTGTGCTCAGGGGGAGCGCTGCCAAGGACGTGCGATCATGTCGAGTTACCTGCCCAAAGAGGTCCGGGAGGGCCTGAACCTTGCCCGCAAGCGCGACGCGCTGAAAAAGAACCGTCTCAAGGTCCGTATCGGGGAAAGCAGCTTTCCCATCCGCACCTTCGGAGAGCGCGATTTCACACTGGCGGTCGAAGACACGCCGAACCTGCGCGGGCTGGTGGATATCTTCGATGGCGGGCGGCACCTCTATCAGGCGCTGATCGTGACCGCGGCGCTCGACGGGCCCGAGATGCGCTATGAGTTCAAGCGCGTCACCGAAGCGCGGGAGACCCCACCGCTCGATTACGACCGGGACGAAGCTGCCCCGGTCGCGCTCTTGCCGCGCCACTAAGCCCTACTGAAGGTCGGAAAACGCATCCTGCAGGCGGCTCACCGCCGCCTCGACCTGTGCGCGCTGCGTGCCCAGATTGAACCGCAGGAAGGTCTCGCCACCCGTGCCAAGCGTATGGCCCGGCGTTGCGGCGATCTTTGCGCGCTCCGCCACACGGGCGGAAAACTCGGCCCGTTCCATCCCCGTGCCGCTGAAATCGACCCAGGACAGGTAGGTGCCCTGCATTGGCATCAGCTTCAGCCCCGGGATCGCATTCACGCCAGCCTCGAACAGTCGGTAATTGCCCTCCAGATAGGCGGTCAGCTGATCGACCCAGGCCGCACCCTCGGGCGTGTAAGCGGCCTCCGTCAGGCGCACGCCAAACAGGTTCGGCTGCATATCAAGCCCACGGAAAAACGCCCGGAACTTCTCGCGCAGCGTCTCCCCAAGGACCGAGATCGTGCCCGTCCGCGCCCCCGCGATATTGAACGTCTTGGACGCAGAGGTGGTCATCACCAGCCGATCAGTGATCTCGGGCGCGGCCACCGGCATCGGCAGGTGCGTCTGCCCGCCATAGGTCAGGTCCATGTGGATCTCGTCCGAGATCAGAAGCAGGTCGTGCTTCTCGCAAAACGCCGCCAGCGCGCGCAGCTCTTCTCGGGTCCAGACCCTGCCCGCCGGGTTGTGCGGGGAGCACAGCATCACCAGCCGCTCGCGCCCCGACAGCAAGGTCTCATAGTGGTCGAAATCCATGCGGTAGAGGCCACCTGCGTCCTGCACCAGCGGCAGTTCCTTCACCACGCGCCCGGTCTTGCCGATCTTGATGGCGAACTCATGGTAGACGGGGGTGAACGTGATCACCTCGTCACCCGGCGAGGTCAGCGCGTTCAGCGTAATGGCGATCCCGTTGCCCAGACCATAGGTCGTGAACATCGCGTCCGTGTCCACGTCCCAGCCGTGGCGCGTGCGCATCCACCACTGGATCGCTTGCGTGTACCGTTCCAGCCCGCAAAAATACCCGTAATCCCCGCGCTCCAGCAGCCCCTGAACCGCGTTCTGCAAAAACGGCGCGGGCGCGAAGTCCATATCCGCGATCCACATCGCAAGGCCTTCGTCGGTCGGAACGCCAAAAGCAGGCTCCATCAGATCCCACTTGGAGCAATCCGTCCCACGCCGGTCCTTTGGCGTGTCAAAATCCATTCTGTTTTCGTCCTTGTGAGTGTGCCTTCACCCTAACGCGCCCGTCCGGAGGGGCAAGGCGATGTTGCACCGCAATCCGCACTCGCTTACATCACCTGTCATGACCATTCGACCGATCCTTATCCATCCAGATCCGCGCCTGAAGAAAACCGCCGAGCCCATCACCGGCGTCTCGGACGAGGTGCGCGCGCTGGCTGACGATATGCTGGCGACAATGTACGACGCGCCGGGCATTGGCCTTGCCGCACCGCAGGTCGGCGTGCTGCACCGGATCATCACGCTCGACTGTAGCCCGAAAGACGCCGAGCCAGAACCCATGGTGCTCATCAACCCCGAGATTGTCTGGTCATCCGAAGACCTGAACACCTACGAGGAAGGCTGCCTGTCCATCCCCGAGCAATACGCCGATGTCGAACGCCCGGCGGAGGTCGAGGTCCGCTGGACATCGCTCGACGGGGCGGAGCAATCGGCCAGAATGGACGGGCTCTGGGCGACCTGCGTCCAGCATGAGATCGACCACCTGAACGGCAAGCTGTTCATCGACTATCTCAAACCGCTCAAGCGCCAGATGATCACCCGCAAGATGGTCAAGCTGAAGCGAGAGCGCGCCCGCGCGTGATCCGCCCCTTCGTACCCTATCCGGATGCGCGCCTGCGGACGCCTGCCGCGCCTGTCGAAACGATCACGGACGACATTCGCGCGATCTGGCAGGACATGATCGACACGATGGAGGCGATGCCGGGCATGGGGCCTGGCGTGGGCCTTGCCGCACCGCAAATCGGCGTAATGCTGCGTCTCGCCGTGGTCGATGCCTCGGACGACCGTGGTCATGCGATCCGCTTCGCCAACCCGGAGATCCTGCATGCCAGCGCCCAGATGCGAGACCATGAGGAAGCCTCCCCGAACCTGCCCGGCGTCTTCGCCAAAATTTCCCGCCCGCGTGCTGTGACCGTGCGGTTCTTAAATGAAACAGGGGCCGTGAAGGAACAGGATTTCGTGGGGCTCTGGGCCACCAGCATCCAGCACCAGATCGACCACCTGAACGGCCGGATGTATATCGACCATCTCAGCCGCACCAAGCGCGAGATGCTGATCAAGAAATCGCGAAAAACCCGGCGCTGAGCCGTCTCAGCAGCAGCGCGCGCCGCCCACGCGCAGCGCATGGTCCTCCGCCGGTTTGCACACCGCCCGTGTCGCAACCAGTGGCAGGGTCAACCGGCCCTCTGCATCTGTCCCTAAAGGGCCCAGATGGTACCGGGCCAGATGCGCATTGCCCGGCGCGAACTCCACCGACAGGGGCGCGTCGGCGAGACCCGGCAGCGCCTCGGCGGACTGGCGCAGAATGCCAGCCAGCTTGCCCGCGCGCATCCACTTGCCACCATAGCCGTCCAGCACCTGCATCTGCGCCTCCTGCCAGTGGCTGCGCCGACCACCGCAATCGATCCCGTCGATCCGCGCGAGTTTCAACTCGGTCACGTGGTAGCCTGCCTGAATGTCCCGCCCGTCCAGTTGGAACACCGCGGCGGCCTCCGGGTCTTGCGCGCTCAGATCCGCGATCAGGTCTGTCAGTGTTGCGGGGGCAGGGGGCATTGCGTACCGTCCTTTCATATCTCAACATCTCAAGGATCATTGAAATATGGAGGAGAGTCAAGTTCTGGGCATGCTGTCGGCCCTGTCCGAGCAGACCCGCCTGCGCATGTTGCGGTTTCTCGTAACACGCGGACCGGACGGCGCTCCGGCAGGGGAGGTTGCGGCGGCAGTCGGCGCCTCCTCCTCGCGCAGCTCGTTTCACCTTTCGGCGCTCGAACGCGCGGGTGTGCTCACATCGGAAAAACGCTCCCGGCAGGTGATCTACCGCGCCAACTTTCCAGCCCTTGGTGCCTTCCTCGCCTTTCTGCTAGAGGATTGCTGCGCCGGTCACCCGGAGGTGCGGGAATGCTGCACCGGCGCGGCGCGTTCCTGAGAAGAGGCTGACAGATGCGGATCGTTTTCATGGGCTCGCCCGATTTTTCTGTGCCCGTGCTCGACGCGCTGGTCGCGGCGGGGCACGAGGTCGCCTGCGTCTACTGCCAGCCCCCACGCCCGGCGGGCCGCGGCAAGAAAGACCGCCCCACGCCCGTGCAAACCCGGGCGGAGGCGCTGGGCCTGCCTGTCCGCCACCCCAAGACCCTGCGCACGCCTGAGGCTCAGGCAGAGTTTGCCGCTCTGAATGCCGATATCGCCGTGGTCGTGGCCTATGGACTGATCCTGCCGCAAGCGGTGCTCGATGCACCTGCGCAGGGCTGCCTGAACATCCACGCCTCTCTCTTGCCGCGCTGGCGTGGGGCCGCCCCCATCCACCGCGCGATCATGGCGGGCGATGCCGAGACCGGGATCTGCATCATGCAGATGGAGGCTGGGCTGGACACCGGTCCGGTTCTGCTGGAAGGCCGGGTTGAGATCGGGGCGGAGGAAACCACGGGCGGCTTGCATGACCGGTTGTCACGTCTCGGGGCCGACCTGATTGTCGAGGCGCTGAGCCGGCTGCCGGATCTCACGCCCAAGCCACAACCCGGAGACGGCGTCACATATGCCGAGAAGATCGACAAGGCCGAGGCGCGCGTCGACTGGACACGTCCCGCCGCCGAGGTCGACCGCCTGATCCGCGGCCTTTCCCCTTTTCCCGGCGCGTGGTGCGAGATTGCAGGGGAGCGTGTCAAACTCCTCGGCGCGCGCCTCGCCACGGGGCAAGGCGCGCCGGGGCAGGTCCTGAGCGGCTTCACGATCGCCTGCGGCACGGGCGCGGTTGAGATCACGCGCGCCCAACGCGCTGGCAAGAAACCGGCCCAAGCGGCAGAAATCCTGCGCGGCCTCACGTTGCCCGAAACTGTGTCCTGACCGACCCGTTTCGTGGCCCGAAAATCACATGAACCCGAGCCATTCGGTTTGCTACATTTTGTAAAACGGCCGGTTTTCGAGTGCTACAAAACGTACAAACGCCCGCATTCCTGAACAAAGGCTTAAGGTTTGTAGGGGGCCATCCCGGCGCGGGCCAACGCGTCGGCGCGCTCGTTTTCAGGGTGCCCGGCATGTCCCTTCACCCATTCCCATGTCACGCTGTGCCGCGCCTGCGCCTCATCGAGGCGGCGCCACAGGTCCTCGTTCTTGACCGGTTTCTTGGTGGAGGTTTTCCAACCATTCCGTTTCCAGCCATGAATCCAACCGGTTACACCCCCTTTGACATAGGCGCTATCGGTCACGACCGTCAGGTTTGAGGGACGCTCAAGCGCCTCCAGCGCGTTGATCGCCGCCAGAAGCTCCATCCGGTTGTTGGTCGTGTCGGCCTCGCCGCCGCTTAACTCTTTCTCTTTCAACACTTTTTCACCGTCGCGCGCGATCAGAAGCGCGCCCCAGCCCCCTGGGCCGGGGTTCCCGGAACACGCGCCGTCTGTGTAGGCAAAAAGATCAGGCATAGGCGGTCAGTCCAAGGCAAACCACGACGATACTGGTCAACAAAATACGAAGCTGCATCCACCATGGTGGCGCAAGTTCTTGTTTCCAATACATGTAATCTAGTGCCAGAAGTCCAATAAATCCTCCGGCCAGATAAAACGCAGCCGCGTTTGCGCCGCCTCCCACCATGAAAAACGCCCAAAGCGCGGGGATGACCGACAACGCATAGCCCGTCGCGGCCACTGCGCCCGTGGCCTGTGTCGCAAAGCCCCAAAGCACGCCGGACATGAAAGACAGGATGATCGTGCCGTAGAAAACCTGCACATATGGCCCCACAAACCGCGGCCCCAGTGCAGATACCCCCCACTGTGCCAGCGCGGTTGAATACAGCGTGGCGGTTCCGAACAGGAACGGGATCAATCCGGCAAGGCCAAGGATCAGGGCGGCGCGGGGGATCTGTGTCAAAAAAAGCCTCTGTCGAGCGGACGTCGATGGTGTGCTCCGAGGAGGTACCCGAAACCGGGCCGATTGCAAGTGTCAGGCACGCTCCAGCGCGAGGCGACCCGCAAGTGCGGCAAAGAGCGTCGCAAAGGTGCGGTTCAGCCACGCCATCACCCGTTCCGATCCCAGCACCCAGTCGCGCGTCTTGGCTGCAAAGAGCCCATAGATCAGGAACACGCCAAAGGTCATCCCCATGAAAACGCTTCCTAAAATCAGCATCTCGGTGGTTGCCGAGGCCGCATTGCCGCTCAGGAATGGCGGCAGGAGGGCGAGGAAGAAGATCGACAGCTTCGGGTTCAGGATATTGATCAGAGCGCCACGGCGGGCCGTCAGGAACAGGGCCTCAGCCGACCGGTCAGGCCGGACCTGCAACGCCCCGCCCGAGCGCAGCGACTGCCAGGCCAGCCACAGCAAGTACGCCACGCCAGCAAATTTCACAGCCGTGAAAAGCACGGCAGATGTGTGCAGAACGGCCGTAAGACCAAGGATCGCCGCCGCCAGATGCGGAACAATCCCAAACGTGCAGCCCAAGGCAGCAGCCATTGCCGCGCGACGGCCCTGACCGAGGGCAACGGCAAGGGTGTAAAGAACGCCGGTGCCGGGGGCTGCGACGACAACGAGGGCGGTGATGAGAAACTGGACAGAAATCATGTGCGGACCGTGGCACGCGCTGGACCGCCTGTCTATTCACCACGCGCGCACACTATGTCTCAGGCAGGTTCACGCAGAACCCGGGGCACCTTGAACTCAACGTTCTCGACGGCAGTTTCGACCTGCTCCAAGGTGACATCAAATCGGTCGCGGAACGCATCGATCACTTCATTGACGAGCACTTCCGGAGCGCTGGCCCCGGCCGTGATCCCGATGGACCCGATCCCCTCCAACGCGCGCCAGTCGATGTCCTCCGCCCGCTGAACCAGTTGAGCATAGGCGCATCCGGCAGAGCGGCCAACCTCCACAAGACGTTTGGAGTTCGAGGAATTCGGTGCCCCGATCACCAGCATTGCATCGGCCTTCGGCGCCATGGCTTTTACAGCGCCCTGCCGGTTCGTGGTCGCATAGCAGATGTCTTCCTTGTGTGGACCGACGATAGTTGGAAATCGGGCCTGAAGTGCGGCGACAATGCCTGCGGTGTCGTCAACCGACAACGTGGTCTGCGTGATGAAGGCCAGCTTTTCCGGATCGCGCGGGGTGATCTGCGCAACGTCTTCTTCGGTTTCCACAAGGATGACCTCTCCGTGAGGAAGCTGTCCCATTGTACCGATTGTTTCTGGATGGCCCGCATGTCCGATCATTACCATCTGCAGCCCGTTGGCGTGGTGCCGTTCGGCTTCGATATGGACCTTGCTGACAAGGGGGCACGTCGCGTCGACGTAGATCATCTCACGTCGGGCCGCCTCTGCCGGGACAGCCTTGGGCACCCCGTGCGCCGAGAAAATGACGGGGCGGTCATTGGGGCAATTATCCAGCTCCTTTACGAAGACCGCGCCCTTCTCGCGCAAGCCATCGACCACATACTTGTTATGAACAATCTCGTGCCGCACGTATACCGGCGCGCCCCATTTCTCCAAAGCCATCTCGACGATCTTGATGGCGCGATCCACGCCGGCGCAGAAGCCACGCGGCGCTGCCAGATACAGGGTCAAGGGCGTTTTGGTCATGGATCGCCTCGGGTCAGAATACAGCAGACGCCTTCTGAATAAGCCTTGGCGAGAGCCTTGGCCAGAGCGCCATTGCCGCGATGGATGAAAACGGGTTCACGTAGAGGGCGCGATGGATGTGCGCGCGTGCACCTGGAAACTTTGCGCCTACATCGTAGAAACACGCAACAGGTCGATGCGCAGACCCCAAGAGCGCGGATGACGACCCTCCAAAGAAAAGACCCGCGCTAAGGCGGGTCTGATCGTGGCGATAGGGGGGTAGTTTATTCCGCCGTTTCAACCTCGGGCGCCTGTTCGCGAACTTCGCGAGGCTCCCGCGGTGGCCGACCGATGATTTCCTTGAGCTCATTGAGTTCGATGAAATTGTCGGCCTGACGGCGCAACTCGTCCGAGATCATCGGCGGCTGCGACCGAATTGTGGAGACCACCGACACACGCACACCGCTGCGTTGCAGGGCGGCGATCAATGGGCGGAAGTCTCCGTCACCTGAAAACAGGACGGCATGGTCGATGTGGGGCGCTAGTTCCATCGCGTCCACAGCCAGCTCGATGTCCATGTTTCCCTTTACCTTCCGACGGCCTTGGCTGTCTGTGTACTCCTTCGCGGGTTTCGTCACCATGGTGAACCCGTTGTAGTGGAGCCAATCGACAAGAGGACGGATCGGAGAGTAATCATCGTTTTCCAAGAGAGCGGTGTAATAGAACGCACGCAGCAACTTTCCGCGACGCATGAATTCCTGCCGCAACAACTTGTAGTCGATGTCAAAGCCCAGCCCCTTGGCTGCGGCGTAAAGATTGGAACCGTCAATAAACAGCGCCAATCGATCGTCTTTGTAAAACATCAATGTTCCCTTCGATAATGCGCTTCATCAAATCCGTGAGTGTGATGGAAAAGAGTTTGATGAAACGCGCGGCTGAAAATATAGCACTCAAACCGTTTCGCAACCGCTATTGTCATCAAAATGTTAACCATCGGCCTGATCGCACTCGGTGCAAACCTCCCTTCCGGCGACAATCCGCCGAGAGTGACCTTAGGGAAAGCTCTTAATTACTTGTTTAATGACAAGGTGTTGGAGATTTCGCGCAGCTCGTTCTACGAAACGCCGGCGTTTCCGGACCCCTCGGCACGACCTTACGTCAATTCGTGCGTGTGCTTGCAGACATCTCTGTCAGCAAAAGCGCTTTTAAAGCATTTGCACTCGGTTGAGGACCGTTTGGGCCGGGTGCGTGACGAGCGTTGGGGCGCACGCGTGATCGATCTTGACCTTCTGTCATTTGGCGCAGCTGTCGTTCCTGACCGCGCCACGTACGACCAGTGGGCGGATTTGTCCCGGACTGACCAGTTAGCACGGACCCCTGACGAATTGATTCTGCCCCATCCGCGTATCGCCGATCGCAGCTTTGTTCTGGTGCCATTGGCCGAAATCGCCCCGTTGTGGCAGCATCCCGTGACCGGATTGACCGTCAGGCAGATGCTCGACCGGCGCTCAAAGGCTGAAATTGACGCGATCAGGCCGATCCGCACCGCGAATTCGGGTTGTCAAGACTAACGAGAGGCCTTAAATCCCACCAACCGCCCCTTTCTTGGATTGGAGAGACCAATGGCCCGCGTGACGGTTGAAGATTGCGTTGATAAAGTTCCCAACCGGTTTGAGCTGGTTATGCTTGCCGCTCACCGTGCTCGCGAGATTTCGTCCGGTTCTCCCCTGACGGTCGAGCGTGATAACGACAAAAATCCCGTGGTTTCGCTGCGCGAGATTGCCGAGGAAACGCAGTCCGCAGATGCCCTCCGCGAGCGTCTCATCGAGTCGAACCAGACCCAGATCGAGGTTGACGAGCCGGAAGACGACAACATGGCGATCCTGATGGGGCCGCAAGCTGACAAGCCCGCCGAGGACGACATGTCCGAAGAGAAGCTGCTGCGCGCATTGATGGAAGCGCAGGGTCAGGCCTGACCCCAAGCCCCGGAGGCGTTACCGGACCCTATGCTCGAAGCTCGTGATCTGGTCGCGCTGATCAAGAATTACAATCCGAACTCCAACGCCGACCTGATCATGTCGGCCTACGCTTATGGGCGCGAGATGCATGCCGGGCAAACGCGGCATTCGGGCGAAGAGTACTTCATGC
The DNA here is from genome assembly GCF_049800835.1 of Tropicimonas sp. S265A. NCBI lineage: Bacteria > Pseudomonadati > Pseudomonadota > Alphaproteobacteria > Rhodobacterales > Roseobacteraceae > Tropicimonas > Tropicimonas sp. S265A. The sequence continues at coordinate 27,824 of NZ_JBNAFU010000005.1, read as the reverse complement.
ATCCGGTCGCGGTGGCGGCAATCCTTGCCGAACAGCGCCTTGATGACAGCACCATTGTCACGGCCCTTCTTCACGACACTCTGGAAGATACCAGATCGACCTACGCCGAGCTCGAAGCGCATTTCGGACGCGAAATTGCGGAGCTTGTAAACGGCGTAACCAACCTGACAAACTTGGAGCTGTCCAGCCGCGAGACAAAGCAAGCGGAAAACTTCCGCAAGCTGTTCATGGCGATGTCGAAGGATCTGCGGGTCATTCTCGTCAAACTCGGCGACCGGCTGCACAACATGCGCACGATCAAGCACATGCATGCCGAAAAGCAGGTCAAGAAAGCGCGCGAAACGATGGACATCTACGCGCCGCTGGCCGGGCGCATGGGCATGCAGTGGATGCGCGAGGAGTTGGAGGATCTGTCCTTCCGGGTCCTCAATCCCGATGGCCGCCAGTCGATCATGCGCCGCTTCATCAAGTTGCAGCAGGAAACCGGTGATGTGGTTCAGAAGATCACAACGGATATCCGCAACGAACTTGAGAAGAACGATCTGACAGCGGATGTCTACGGCCGGGCCAAGAAGCCCTATTCTATCTGGCGCAAGATGGAGGCCAAGCAACTCGGCTTTTCGCGACTCTCTGATATTTACGGGTTCCGTGTGATCACCATGTCCGAAGCCGACTGCTATGCGGTTCTGGGGGCACTGCACCAGCGGTGGATGGCCGTTCCGGGGCGGTTCAAGGACTATATCAGCCAGCCGAAGTCGAACGGGTATCGGTCGATCCACACGACGGTCTCCGGTCGGGATGGCAAGCGCGTGGAAATCCAGATCCGCACCCGGGAAATGCACGAAGTGGCAGAAGCCGGGGTTGCGGCGCACTGGTCGTACCGAGATGGCGTGCAGGTGGAAAACCCGTTCGCCGTCGATCCGGCAAAATGGATCTCATCGCTCAGCGAGCGGTTCGAGCAATCGGAAGACCACTCCGAATTTCTCGAACACGTAAAGCTGGAGATGTATTCCGATCAGGTGTTTTGTTTCACGCCGAAGGGCGAAGTGGTGAAGCTGCCCAAGGGGGCGACGCCTCTGGACTATGCTTATGCCATCCACACACGGATCGGCGACAGTTGCGTCGGGGCCAAGGTCGATGGTTTGCGCGTGCCCCTGTGGACCCGGCTGAAGAACGGCCAGTCGGTGGAAATCATCACCGCCGACGGACAGCGCCCTCAGGCGACTTGGATCGATATCGTTGTGACGGGCCGCGCGAAACAGGCAATCCGACGGTCACTGCGCGAAGAAGACCGCGCGCGGTTTGTCAAACTTGGGCAGGAGCTTGCGCGCGTGGGGTTCGAACATGTGGGCAAACGCGTCAGTGACAAGGCCCTGAAGACCGCCGCCGGGCTCCTGGGAATCGGGTCTCGGCAGGACCTGCTGGCGGATCTGGGGAGCGCGCAGATCACCGCGCGCGAGGTGGTCGAAGCGCTGTACCCCGATCTTGCGGGGCAGGACGGAGACGAGGTTGCAGCCGAAAGCGCAGTGATCGGTCTGGACCAGAATCAGAGCTTCCAGCGGGCGCGTTGCTGCCAACCAGTGCCTGGTGAGCGCATCGTTGGAATCGCCTACAAGGGACAGGGGGTGCGCGTACACGCCATTGATTGCCCCGCCCTTGAGGAATTCGAGGATGAAATGCGGCGATGGATTGACCTGCAATGGCATTCCGGGCGCCATGCCGCAGCACATTCGGTGACGTTTGATGTCACCATCGGCAATGATCAGGGTGTGCTGGGGCGAATCTGCACATTGATTGGAGAACAACGGGCAAATATCAGCGACTTGCGCTTTGTTGACCGGAAACCGGACTTTTATCGCCTACTTCTGGAAGTAGAAGTCCGGGACCTGGAGCATTTGCACCGTGTAATGACCGCCGTTCAGGCCGACAGCGATGTCGCCCAGCTCGAACGTTACCGCGATATGAGCCGCAGGCCCTGACGGGTTCACGTGGCTCGGTAAAAAGTTGAGGCCCCCGCTTGGTATTCAAGCGCCGTGATAAACGTCCGATCTGGAAGATCGCACTGGAGAGCCTTTGGCCCCGGGGTGGCTGGGGGCGTGCGGCCTATTACATCAAACATCGGGTTCAACGGCTGCCGGACGCGCCGCATCGGATCGCACGGGGCATTTTTGCGGGCGTTTTCACCGCCTTCACACCGTTTTATGGTCTGCACTTTGTCATCGCGGCGCTTATTGCCCGGGCCATGGGCGGCAATATGTTCGCGGCGCTCTTTGGGACCTTCATTGGCAATCCGCTGACTTATATCCCGATCGGCGTGATCTGCCTGAAGGTCGGGCACTATATTCTCGGAACCGAGTTCGATGAGAATGTGGATCAGTCGCTGGTCGGCAAGTTCAACGACGCCATGGCGGACCTCTGGTACAATTTCCACGCGCTCTTTACGGACGCAACCGCTGACTGGTCCAACCTGTCACGATTCAATAACGAGGTTTTCTTTCCCTATCTCGTCGGGGGAATCCTGCCTGGTCTGGTTGCCGCCACGATTTGCTACTATTTGAGCCTTCCGGTGTTGCAGGCGTACCAGAAACGGCGGCGCGGGCGGCTGAAGAAGAAACTCGAAGCGCTGCGCGCGCAAGCCGATGCGAAGCCAAAACCTATTCCGGGGGCTGACGAAGCGGGCCGCGCGCCCTAACTTGCGGCTCTGGAGGGTTATGCCATGAGTATCACCGATTTCCTGGGCCCATTGCGGCTGGGGGTAAACATCGACCACGTTGCCACGGTCCGAAACGCGCGCGGGGGGGGCGTGCCCGACCCGGTCCGTGCCGCTGTGCTTGCGCAATCCGCGGGCGCGGACGGAATTACGGCGCATCTGCGCGAAGACCGCCGCCATATCCGGGACGACGACATCGAACGCCTGATGGCGGCGCTGCACATCCCGCTGAACTTTGAAATGGCCGCCACGGATGAAATGCAGGCCATCGCGCTGCGGCACAAGCCGCACGCCGTGTGCATTGTTCCCGAGCGGCGCGAGGAGCGGACCACCGAAGGCGGACTCGAAGTTTCAAAAGACCAGAACCGACTGAGCGATTTTGTCGGCCCCTTGGCCGAAGCCGGCGCGCGCGTGTCGCTGTTCGTGGCGGCGGTTCCCGAGCAGATCGAAGCCTCCGCACGCGTGGGCGCTGCTGTCGTGGAACTGCACACCGGAGCCTATTGCGACCACCATGACGCGGGTGACTTCAAGGCGCGTGATGCAGAACTTGCCCGAATTGCCGAAGCCGCGGCGCAGGCACACGCGCTGGGTCTGGAGGTTCATGCCGGACACGGTCTGAGCTATGGATCGGTCGCGCCGGTCGCAGCGCTTCGGGAAGTGGTGGAACTGAATATTGGCCACTTTCTGATGGGCGAGGCGATTTTCAGGGGCCTCCCGGACGCGATGGCTGAAATGCGCCGCCGTATGGATGCGGCCCGCGTCACGGAAGCGGCATGATCATCGGGATCGGTACGGATCTGGCGAACATCGAGCGGATCGAAGGCACGCTCGCGAGGTTTGGCGACAGGTTTCGAAACCGTGTCTTTACCGAACGTGAACAAACCCGTGCGGAGAATCGCGCCAACGCGCCGGCCACCTATGCAAAACGGTGGGCCGCGAAGGAGGCCTGCTCCAAAGCGCTCGGAACGGGGTTGCGCATGGGCATCGCGTGGAAGGACATGGCGGTCAGCAATTTGCACACCGGCCAGCCGATCATGCATGTCACTGGCTGGGCGAAAGCACGCCTGGAACAGCTGACCCCGCCAGGGCACGAAGCGGTGATCCATGTCTCTCTGACCGATGACCATCCATGGGCACAGGCGTTTGTGGTCATTCACGCGCATCCCAAGCAAGTCACCCGCACGCTTCCTTGACTCCCCCCCGCGCGGGGACCATGAAGCGGGGGCAAAACGGCAGGCAGGATCCCAGGCATGGCAACCACCGAAAAAGTAGAGAGCGGACTGGTCGAAACGGTCAAGACGGTGGTCTATGCTCTCTTGATCGCGGGTATCTTTCGCACCTTGTTCTTCCAACCTTTCTGGATCCCGTCCGGCTCAATGAAAGATACGTTGCTGGTTGGGGACTTCCTGTTTGTGAACAAGATGGCCTACGGATACGCGCAGGTTTCGTGCCCGTTCTCCATCTGCCCTATTCCGGGCCGAATTCTCGGGTCCGAGCCCGAGCGCGGTGACATCGTGGTTTTTCGCCATCCGGTGAACGGATCGGACTTCATCAAACGTGTTGTCGGGCTGCCGGGCGATACGGTTCAGTTCCAGGGCGGGCGCATGATCTTGAACGGAGAGCCCGTTCCACTGGAGCCCGCTGGCACCTTCGAGGAGGTGTTCGCCCGGCAGGGTCCGATCGGCCATTATCCACGGTGCAGCAACGCACCGGTGGGCGAAGGTGGTATATGCGAAAAGGAACGCTTCACCGAAACACTGCCCGGCGGTGTCAGCCACTCCGTCCTCAACATCGAGAGCAGCTTTGGCGATGACACGCCGGTGTTCACGGTTCCGCAGGGCCATTTCTTTTTTGTTGGTGACAACCGGGACAACAGTCAGGACAGCCGATACTCGCAAGCTGTAGGCGGCGTCGGGTTCGTCCCCTTCGAAAATCTGATCGGTCGGGCAGACCGGGTCATCTTCTCGTCCGCCGGCAAGCGCATGGTCTATTTCTGGACCTGGCGCGGCGACCGTTTCTTCAAGGCTCTGGATTGAAGCTGTCATCGGAACTCTCCGCGTTTTCCGCGAAGTTGGGGTATGCGTTTTCCGAGCCCGACCTTCTGATACGCGCGGTCACCCATCCGTCCCGCAGTTCCGGCGTGCGGTCCGACAATCAGCGATTGGAATTTCTGGGCGATCGCGTTTTGGGGCTGGTCATGGCCGAGGCCCTGCTCGAAGCCGATTTGGACGCCCCCGAAGGCAGCCTCGCCCCGAGGTTCAACGCGCTCGTGCGCAAGGAAACCTGCGCCAGCGTCGCGCGCGAGATTGGTCTGGGCGACGTATTGCGCCTCGGCCGGTCCGAAATGAAAACCGGTGGACGGCGCAAGGATGCAGCCCTCGGCGATGCGGTGGAAGCCGTGATCGCGGCGGTCTATCGCGACGGTGGTTTCGAGGCCGCAAAGGACGTTGTCTTGCGACTGTGGGGTGACCGCATTCACCGGGTCGAGGCCGATGCCCGGGACGCGAAGACCGCCTTGCAGGAGTGGGCGCAAGCTCGCGGGATGACGCCCCCGCGCTATGTGGAGCTTTCGCGGTCCGGTCCGGATCATGCGCCGGAGTTCACAATAGCCGCTGAGCTTGAAACGGGGGCCAAGGCACAGGCCTGCGCGGGCAGCAAGCGCCAGGCAGAGCAGGCCGCTGCAAGCGCGCTGCTCGAACAACTGGAGAAAAGCGATGCCTGAACGGCAGACCAAAGCCGGGTTCGTTGCGTTGATCGGCGAACCCAATGCCGGCAAGTCTACGCTGACCAACGCCATGGTCGGCGCCAAGGTGTCGATCGTGACGCACAAGGTGCAGACCACGCGAGCCCGCATCCGCGGTGTCGCGATAGAAGGGGATGCGCAGTTGGTGTTCGTCGACACGCCCGGTCTCTTTCGCCCACGACGTCGTCTGGATCGCGCGATGGTTGCAGCCGCATGGGGCGGAGCAGCGGATGCCGACATCGTGGTGTTGCTGGTTGAGGCGCATCGGGGCATCACCGATGGTGTGCGCGCCATTCTGGACGCCCTTTCGGAACGCACCTCGCCGAAACAAACGGTGGCGCTTGCCATCAACAAGATCGATCGAGTGAAGTCCGAAGTTCTGTTAGAATTGTCATCCAGCCTCAACGAAGCCTATCCATTCGCGCAGACGTTCATGATCTCTGCCGAAAAAGGTTACGGTGTCGACGACCTGCGCGGGTGGCTTGCAGAAACACTGCCTGAAGGTCCATGGCTCTACCCCGAGGACCAGATCGCCGACATCCCAATGCGCATGCTGGCCGCCGAGGTGACACGCGAGAAACTGACCCTGCGGCTGCATCAGGAATTGCCTTACCAGCTTACGGTGGAAACCGAGAAATGGGACGACCGCAAAGACGGGTCCGTCCGCATTGACCAGCTTATCTACGTCGCCCGCGATGGCCATAAGGGCATCGTTCTGGGCAACAAGGGCGAGACGATCAAAGGTGTCTCGGTCGCGGCCCGCGAAGAGCTTGCCGAATTTCTGGGGCGTCCCGTGCACCTGTTCCTTCAGGTCAAGGTCCGCCCGAACTGGCTCGAAGAAAAAGAGCGGTTCGAGGAGATGGGTCTCGATTTTCGTGACGGGTCGTCCTGAGCCATGACGGCGCGGCTGGCGTCTGGCCTTTGGGTGCAGGCCTACATGATGCGCTGTCAGATCGAAGGAATTGCAGTTTATGTCGAGGCGCGAGGGGATGCCACCGCGGGCGCGGTGATCGTGAAACAATGCACGTTGGACGGACGGGCCTGCGCATACGAGCGGCGGTATGACATCCTGCGTGACACCCGATCCTGGGAGGTTCTGGTCGAAGGTCCGGAGGCCGAGGTGGATGCAGCACTTCAGCGGGCGCGGGCGCGCGACCCGGACCTCTGGATCGTTGCGGTTGAAGATCGCGCCGGGCGCCATTTGCTGGATGCACCGGGTCTCGACGGCTAGCGCCGCTTGCCGGGCGCGCAAGCCTTCGGCAAGACTGGTCGTGCAAGAAACAAGCGAGGCACGCGTGATCCAGTGGCGCGAAGAGGGTATTTTGCTATCGGTCCGCCCGCATGGTGAGACCTCGGCCATCCTCGATGTTTTCACGCGCGAGCATGGTCGCCATCGCGGCGTTGTCCGAGGGGGCGCATCGCGCAAGTTGACGCCTGTCCTGCAACCGGGCGCACAACTCGATCTGACGTGGAAGGCGCGTTTGGACGATCATCTGGGCGCTTTTACGGTTGAGCCTGTCAAAGGGCGCGCAGCGAGCGTGATGTCGGACCGCTTGTCGCTGGCGGCGATGACCTCGGTTCTAGTTCTGACGGGCTTCGTGCTGCCCGAACGTGCACCCTACGCGGATCTTTATGCGCAGACCGAGGCGCTGCTCGACGCACTGGCCGACGGAGTCGGCTGGTTGCCCGCCTATCTGGATTGGGAACTGGCCCTGCTGGCCGAAATGGGGTTCGGCCTTGACCTTTCGGCCTGTGCCGTGCGCGGCGTGAACGAGGATTTGAGTTTCATCAGTCCGAAGTCGGGGCGCGCGGTCAGTCGTCAGGGGGCTGGTGCCTGGGCGGACCGCTTGCTGCCACTGCCACAGGTGATGCTGGGCGGACCCGCAGACTTGGCCGGCGTGCGCGACGGCTTGACCACGACCGGTCACTTTCTGACCCGCAAGCTTGCACCGGCTCTTGGGGATCGGCCTTTGCCCGAAGCCCGTGCACGCTTTGTCGATCTGCTGTCCCGGCGGGCGCAGGCGTGATGCCTACGAAAAAGCCCCGCGCGCTGCACGGGGCTTTCGTCATCAAGTATGCTTCTGTTAGCCCAGCAAGCGTCGCGCAATCACCTGGGCCTGAATTTCGCCCGCACCTTCAAAGATGTTCAGGATGCGCGCGTCACACAGGATACGGCTGACCGCATACTCCAACGCAAAGCCATTGCCGCCGTGAATCTGCAGCGCGTTGTCGGCCGCAGCCCAGGCCACCCGCGCGCCCAACAGCTTGGCCATACCGGCCTCCACATCGCAGCGTTGGCCGTGGTCCTTCTCCCACGCGGAGAAATAGGTCAGCTGCCGCGCAATCATGATCTCGACCGCCATCATCGCCAGCTTGCTGGATACGCGCGGGAACGCGATCAGCGACTTGCCGAATTGCTTGCGGTCTTCGGCATATTGCATCCCGACATCCAGCGCCGACTGGGCGACGCCGATCGCGCGGGCCGCGGTCTGGATGCGGGCAGATTCGAAGGTCTCCATCAATTGCTTGAAGCCCTTACCCTCTTCCTGACCCAGCAGGTTTTCGCCCTTCACTTTGAAGTCGTCGAAGTTGACGGTGTATTCCTTCATCCCGCGATAGCCGAGAACCTCGATCTCGCCGCCGGAAATGCCCGGATCCTGCCATGGCTGCTCGTCGGTGCCGGGCGTCTTCTCGGCCAGGAACATCGACAGCCCTTTGTAGTTGTCGGTGTCCGGAATCGTCCGCGCCAGAACAGTCATTACATGGGTGCGCGCAGCGTGGGTGATCCATGTCTTGTTGCCGTTGATGATCCAGTCACCGTTTTCGTCCTTTACCGCTTTCGTGCGCAATGCGCCGAGGTCGGAGCCGGTATTGGGTTCGGTGAAAACGGCAGTGGGCAGAATTTCGCCCGAGGCCAGACCCGGGAGCCATTTTTCCTTCTGCTCCTGCGTGCCGCCAGCGATCACCAGCTCCGCAGCAATCTCGGACCGCGTGCCGAGCGAACCGACGCCGATATAGCCGCGCGACAACTCCTCGGAAACCACACACATGGAGGCTTTGGACAATCCCAGCCCGCCGAATTCCTCGGGGATCGTCAGGCCGAATACACCCATCTCCGCGAGTTCCTCGATGATCTCCATCGGGATCAGTTCGTCTTTCAGGTGCCATTCGTGGGCGTCGGGCAGAACGCGATCGACCGTATAGCGGCGGAACTGCTCCCGGATCATCTCAAGTTCTTCGTCAAGACCGGTCGCGCCAACGGTGATTTCAGCAGACCGCTCCTGCATCAACTCGACCAGACGCGTGCGGGCTGCGAGTGTGTTTGCCGTTTGGGTCAGTGTCATGACCGCATTGTCCATCAGAACACTCTGGTCTTCCTGGCTCAGGCCCAGATCCTGAAGGCGTACGATCTCGCCCTGGTTCATGGGAATGCCACCGTAAATCTGCCAGAGGTACTCCCCGAACGCGATCTGGTGGATCAGCTTCTCGACCTCGCCGAACTTTCCATCCTCGTTGAGGCGCTCGGCCCATTTTTGCATCTGACGCAGGGATTCGACATACGTTGCAAGCCAGGCGAGGCCATGCGCCGCCGTCTGGTCCGCCTCAAGCGCAGCGCCCGAAATCCGGCCGTCAATCGTGAAGCGATCCTTAAGCTTCGCGACGGCGATTTCCAAAATCTTTTCCGCCGGGGCAACAGCCGCACCGGTCAACTCAAGCAGGTCGGGGAGGACCGTCGTCTGGGCCTCTGTCAGGGCAATGTCCTGTCCATCATGGGGCATTCTACGTCTCCAGTTGTCGTGATCTCGACCGGGATAGGGTCTTTGCAACCGCAGCGCAAGAAAAATTCGCGCACGCGGCAATTTGCGAAGGATTATAACCCGCCGCTAGGGCGAATAGGGTCTTAGGCAACACCAAATTGCACCTTTCAAAGGTCCACGCCATGCGTCCGATCGGAGCGGCTCCAAATGCTGCGGTGCAGTGTACCCGCCTCGAATCGGTGCGACTTGCGGTTCCCACAGCCCGGGGATAAGCGCTAGGCAGGGAGCTTGCCATGGAAATACTGTTGTCCGTGTCCGAAGGCACGTTGCTGTTTCTTCTGTTCGTCGCCGTCTTTGCAGGCATCGTGAAGGGCGCCGTAGGTTTTGCGATGCCACTCGTAATGATGTCTGGCCTTTCCGCAGTCTTGCCAGTGCCGATCGCGCTTGCGGGTCTGATCCTGCCAACGCTGGTCATGAACGTATGGCAGGCGCTGCGCGGTGGGGTGGGCGCGCTTTGGCGCGCAACGCAGAAGTACTGGCGCCTGCTGAGCATCGTTTTGGTGTTCATATTCTTGTCAGGGCAGTTGGTCGTGGCCCTGCCCGAGGCATTGTTGTCGGCGATGATCGGGGTGCCCATTACCTTCTACGCAGCCAGTCAGTTGCTTGGATGGCGGCTGCGTGTCGCGCCTCGCCATCATCGTCGTGCCGAGGTGGGTACGGGCATCGTGGCAGGTTTCTTCGGAGGCTTCAGCGGCATATGGGGACCGCCCATCGTGGCGTATCTGACGGCTTTGGACACGCCAAAAGCCGAACAGGTCCGCGCGCAAGGTCTTCTGTACGGGATGGGCAGCGTCGCGTTTCTGATCACGCACTTGCGCACTGGCGTACTGACAGGCATCTCGCTCCAGTTCTCGGCCGCGTTGCTTGTCCCTGCGGCCATCGGCATGGCGGTCGGGTTCTGGTTGCAAGACAAGATGGACCAAGCGCGGTTTCGCCAGGCGACCATGGTGTTGCTTCTGGTTGCGGGGCTCAACCTGATCCGGCGATCACTTATGTAAGCGCGAGGGTCCGCTCGCGCAGCCATTCCATGAACCCGCGCGGGTTGTCTTTCCACTTGGCGATGTCAGCGTCGGATATCTGCGTGCCCACCACCGGAGCCTGCGGCTTATTCAACGCATGGACCACCTCGTAGATCAGCAAACCCTGCCGCAGTACCGGGGAGATCTGGTTGGCGATCTGGTACCAGCGCGAGTTCTGTCCGGGGAAGTGCACTGGCACGACCTTGGCACCGCTGCGCTGGATCATTTTGGCGGTGAACGGGTTCCATTCACGCTCGATCGCTGGCCCGAACATCGTCTCTGAGGCTGCCACCACACCCGAGGGGAACACGACGACACAGCCCCCTCCGGCCAGATGGGCCATGGCCTGCTTGCGCATTTCGAGGTTCTTCTTCAACGCATCGGCTTCGTGCGGGAACGGCACCGGGATCATGAACTCCCGGACCTCGTCGACATCCGTCAGAAGCGACCGGGTCAGGATCTTGTAGTCGGTCCGCACGCGCCCGATCAGATCTGCCATGATCATGCCATCCACCAACCCGTGCGGATGGTTGGCGACGATGATTGTCGGGCCCGAGGCTGGTATGCGGGCGATCTGGTCTTTCGGCGTGGTCAGCTCGATGCCCATGATATCCAGAGCCTGGCGCCAGAAGGCCTGACCGTGCGGGACGCCTTGCCGCTCGAAGATGCGAATCAACCTGAGGAGGCGCAACTTCCCAGTGAGCATCTCGATGCTGCGGATAATGGCGGCGGCGCGTGGGTCCGTGAACGTTCGGGCATACGACAGGTTGCGCCCGTCATAGGGCTCTGCCTCGGGCGCGCTGACGCTCTGAGCGATACTGTCGGTCACGGAGGCTCCCTTGTTCCTGATCTGAACCGCAACATGCGGATCAGTCTCTTGCGCGCCTGCGCTAGAAGTCCTCGCCGAAGCGGTTTGCAACCAACGATTCAAGGGCTGCTGCCAATTGCTGGGCTGCAGGTCCCTTGGTCTCGACTTGTATTGACGTGCCCTTGCTCGCGGCCAGCATCAATAACCCCATGATCGAGTCACCCGACGCCGACAGGCCGTCTTTCTCGACCTCCGCGCTGGCGTCATAGGCTTCAACGCACTCGACGAATTTTGCCGAGGCTCGCGCGTGAAGACCCTTTTCGTTCACAATCATCAGTTCCTGGCGGATCATCTGATCTCCCTTCTCAGACCGTTCCGTCAAAGCTGTTTATATACTTGCGACCCGCTTCCAGAGAAACCCTAACTGCATCGGCCAGGGGTTCTTGACGCGATTTTGCCAGTTTGATCAGCAACGGCAGGTTGGCCCCGTAAACGATTTGGCGGTTTTGCGGTGTGCAGGCCCGCAGGCTCAAGTTCGATGGGGATCCGCCGAACATGTCCGTGACAACCACAACGCCCTGGCCCTGATCGACGTCATCCGCCGCGGCGCAAATCTCGGCCTGTTTCGCCTCGCGATCACAATCATCGGCAATTGCGATCGCGCGAACCGCCGCCTGCTTGCCAACCACATGCTCGACCGCTGACAGGTATTCCCGTGCAAGTCCGCCATGCGCGACGATGACAATCCCGATCAATTGGCCTCCTACACGCGGTCCTTGCCGCTTGCGCCCCGGCTTTCAAGTTCCCGATGTCGTATAGACACCCCCCAGCCGTCCGCAGCAAGGGCTGCCGCCAGCTTTTCGGTCAATGTGACACTGCGATGCTGCCCCCCGGTACAGCCAAAGGCAATTGACAGGTGGGATTTTCCTTCCGCCGTGTAAGCCGGAAGCAACAACCGGGTCAGCGACAGGATGTGATCGTAGAACGCGCTGAAACGAGGGTCCGCCATCACGTAAGCCGCAACCGCGTCCGAGCGGCCATCCAGTGCGCGCAAATCCGCCTCCCAATAGGGGTTTTGCAGGAACCTGACATCAAAGACCATGTCCGCACTGCGTGGGACCCCACGCTTGTAGGAGAAAGACTGAACCGAAACTGCAAGACGGGTTTGATCCGCACTGCCAAACCAGCGCGCCAGTTCCGCGCGCAGGTCATGGGGACTCATTTCCGAGGTATCGATCAGCATATCGGCCCGCATCCGGACCGGCCCCAGAACGTTTGCCTCCCGTCGAATGCCGTCGATCGGGCTTTCGGCCGGTGCAAGCGGATGACGTCGGCGTGTTTCCGAGAACCGCCTGAGCAGCTTGTCGTCCTGACAGTCCAGGTAGATCAATTCCGCCTTGACCTTCTCGCTATCGCGCAGGTCGTCCAGCAGATCAAGCAGACCGGCAACGCTGAAATCCCGGGTGCGTACATCCAGACCCAGCGCGATCGGGCGGGTCAATGGAGACCCATCGAGCAGACGGGGTACGAGCGACAGGGGGATATTGTCGATCGCCTCGAACCCCATATCCTCCAACCCGCGGATGGCGGTTGTACGCCCGGCGCCCGAGGGTCCGGTGACAAGCACCAGCCCCACGCGCTTGTCGCGCGCGCGGTCCGTTGGGGGCGGCATACTGATGTCATTGGGCGGCATGCTCAGGTCCTTCGGCGTTTCGCGGTCATTCCGCCAACCCGTGTTTTAGATATTGCAGGATGGCGGCGGGAAAATGCGGCCCCTCTATTTTGTGAAGGCAAGGCAGGTCCACGCCAAGAATTGACACGACATGCGCCTCTGGCAGCCGGTCGATTTCAGGCCGGTCCAGGTCCACCACCAGCGCAACGGGGGCCGCCGGTGCTGCGTCCGCGCGCAGGATGCCGACCCCGCGCGCCTCGATCAAACCGGCGATGTTGGGGGCCGCGCTGGCCATAATCTGCCCGTGTTCTCGCAAGATGCGGGTGCGGTCGTCACAGATCAGACCGGCGCCAAGCGCGACCAACTGAAGGCCGAGCGTGGATTTCCCGCTGCCGGCCGCACCGGTCAACAACGCTGCACAGCCGTTTACTGCAACGGAGGTCGCGTGAATGATTTGCTGCGTCGGCTTTGGGATATGGCCGTCGGACGCGGTCATGGGTCAGAGTGGCAGGCCAACCACGAAACGAGCGCCGAGCGGTTCCGAGGTCGGGTCCATGACCGTGGGGCGAATGTTCTCCGCCCAGATCACGCCGCCATGCGCCTCGATGATTTGTTTCGAGATGGCGAGGCCGAGCCCGGAATGATTGCCGAACTGGCGCTCGGGGCGCTCGGAATAGAAGCGCGTGAAAATCTTTGTCAGCGCCTCTTCCGGAATGCCGGGACCCGTATCTTCGACAACGACGAGCACGCGGTTGTCGCGCTGTCGCGCCCAAAGGCGCACGGCATCACCTTTCTCGCAGAACGAAATCGCATTGCCCAAAAGGTTCACGAACACCTGCGCCAGGCGCGGTTCCAGCCCTTGCACGATCACTGGCGTATTGGGCATGTCGGCGATGAAATCGATGCCTTGGCTGGCGGCCTCTTCGGTATGATAGTCGGTGAGGTTGCGCAGCATCTTGATCAGATCGAACGCCTCCTCTTCCTCCTTGACCAGTTCGCTGTCGAGGCGGGATGCGTTGGAGATATCGGAAACGAGCCGGTCCAGGCGGCGCACATCATGGTCGATCACGTCCAGCAGCTTGGCGCGCTGGTCTTCGCGTTTTGCCATACGGAGCGTGCCGGTCGCAGACCGCAGCGAGGCGAGAGGGTTCTTGATTTCGTGCGCGACGTCCGCCGCGAATTGCTCGTTGGCATCAATTCGGTCGTAGAGCGCTGAAACCATCCCACGCAGCGCCCCCGACAACCGCCCGATTTCGTCCGGTCGGCCTGTCAGGTCCGGAATACGGACACGGCCCGGGCTCATCTTGCGGGCGTTCCGATCGCGCCCCAGTTCAGCAGCGGCGGCAAGGTCGGACAGCGGGTTGGCGATGGTGCCCGCCAGAACAAGACTCAACCCGATCGAGACTAGCAGGGCGACGATGAACATTTGCAGGAACTGTTCCCGCTCGCGCTGGACAAGCGTGTCGATCTCGCCCGAGGCCGTGGTCAGGGCCACAACGCCGACAACCTCGCCGTCGATCAGGATCGGAGTGCCGACAGCGAAGATCTGATTTCCTGCCGGATTTATGGAGTTTTCGATCGACGTCACACCTGTCATCGCGCCGTCGAACAAGCTGCGCGCCTGTTGTTCTCCGGACATCAGAACGGGCAACGTCTCGCGCCCGACAAGCTTGGCGATCCCCTCCCACACTGCGTTCAGACTGTCCGTGATGATCGTGGGGCGCGGCCTGTCCGCCTGCGTAGAGGCTGCCCATTCGGAACGTCGGGCACCTTCAGCGCGTGCCAGCGTTTCGCCGTTTGCGTCAAAAACGAACAACTCGAGGGAGGGTGCAAGATCCAGGTTGGCGACAAGCCGCGGCACGTCCAACTCGGCCAGCGTCTTGTTTTGGGACCTATCCTCCGACACCGCTTCGAGCACATCCGCGATCAGATGGGCCTCGAACACCAACCCCTGTTCGCGCTGAAACACCAGACTGTCCCGGAACGGGTTCAGGTACAGAACGCCCGCAACCAGAACAACGAGCGCCATGAGGTTGAAGGTGATGATCTTCCGCGCAAGCGGGGAACTGTTAATGGAAAGCACCCGCTTTGACTTGCGGGCGCTTTGCAGATCCGGATCACGCGCTGCTACGCTGTCGACCCAATCCTCCCCAAGCTCCACATCAGGTGGCTTGGAGCGACGTTTTCTTGATGGCTCAGACTCAGTCGCCAAATTCATTCTTCGTTATACTTGTACCCAATGCCGTACAGAGTTTCGATTGCCGTGAACGTGTCGTCCACAGACCGCATCTTCTTGCGCAGGCGCTTGATGTGGCTATCGATCGTACGGTCGTCTACATAAACTTGGTCATCATACGCCACATCCATCAGTTGGTCACGGCTTTTTACAAAGCCAGGGCGCTGCGCGAGCGCCTGAAGCAGCAGGAATTCCGTGACTGTCAGGGCCACGTCCTTGCCTTTCCAGGTCACAGCGTGGCGCAGTGGGTCCATGCTGAGGTTGCCGCGGGTCAGCACCTTGCTTTCATCGACCTCACCGGCCTCGGTGCTGGCAATGGCTTCCTGGCGACGTAGAAGTGCCCGGATCCGCTCGACCAGCAGGCGTTGCGAGAACGGTTTCTTGACGTAGTCGTCAGCGCCCATGCGAAGGCCGAGGACCTCGTCGATCTCGTCATCCTTCGATGTCAGGAAAATAACGGGCATCTTCGATTTCTGGCGCACCCGCTGGAGCAGGTCCATGCCATCCATCCGGGGCATCTTGATGTCAAAAACCCCAAGCTCAGGCATCCGGCGGCTGAAAGCATCCAGCGCCGACTGGCCGTCGTTGTAAGTCTCAACCTCGAAACCTTCAGCCTCCAGCGTGATGGAAACGGAAGTCAGGATATTCCGGTCGTCATCGACCAACGCGATCCGCGACATGGGCGAATTCCTTATACTGCTGCGGCCTGCCAGTTATTTTTATGGCAGAACAATGAGTCCTCGGGCCCTGAGAATCAACTCAATTCTCTTAATTCGGCCCCTCTGGCATCCTGAAAACACGACAAATCGGATAAGAAAGTGCTAAATTTGTGGTATTGTTGCGGCTTCCGGGCCTTATTGCCCCCGCTGGTTGCGCTAACGCAAACTTGGTTGCGCTAACTGCGCGGAACAGTCCTGTTCCTTCGGCTAAGCTGCGTGTTATAGGCCGCCCTACGCGTCAGACGGCGCACTGCGGAACTTGGCCGTTCGCAGGAATTTCGGGTCCCGGTCGCGGCAGCGGCGCGTTACGAAGCAGGAGCTCTAGGTATGGCAATTGGACGGGTTAACCCGACACATACGCTTGAAGATCAAGGAATTAGCGGGCTGGGCGAGGTGCATTACAACCTCATCGAACCTGCGCTGATCGAGGCCGCCCTCAAGCGCGACGAAGGCACCTTGGGCAAAGGTGGCGCGTTCCTCGTGACAACTGGCAAGTACACCGGCCGGTCGCCGAAGGACAAGCACGTCGTGCGCACGGACAGCGTTGCGGACAGCATATGGTGGGAAAACAACGCAGAAATGTCGCCCGAAGGCTTCGATGCGCTGTATGCCGACATGTTGTCCCACATGAAGGGCAAGGATTACTTCGTGCAGGATCTGTTTGGCGGCGCTGACCCGGCGCACCGACTGGATGTTCGCGTGGTCACGGAACTGGCCTGGCACGGCCTGTTTATCCGCCACCTGCTGCGCCGACCCGAGCGGGCGGAATTGGACAGCTTCGTGCCTGATTTCACGATCATCAACTGCCCCAGCTTCAAGGCCGACCCAGCCAAGCATGGCTGCCGGTCGGACACCGTGATCGCGTTGAACTTCGATCGCAAGATGATCCTGATCGGCGGTACCGAGTATGCGGGCGAGAACAAGAAATCGGTGTTCACGCTGCTGAACTACATATTGCCGGAAAAAGGCATCATGCCGATGCACTGTTCGGCCAACCATGCCGTTGGCAACCCGGTCGATACCGCTGTTTTCTTCGGACTGTCGGGCACCGGCAAGACCACCTTGTCGGCGGATCCGAACCGCGTGCTCATCGGCGATGACGAGCATGGCTGGTCGGATCGCGGCACCTTCAACTTCGAGGGCGGTTGCTACGCCAAGACGATCAACCTGAGTGCCGAGGCGGAGCCGGAGATTTTCGCCACGACCGAGAAATTCGGCACGGTGATCGAAAACATGGTGTTCGATCCCGAAACCTTCGAACTGGATTTCGAGGATGACAGCCTGACCGCGAACATGCGCTGCGCTTATCCGCTGGAGTTTATCTCCAACGCGTCGGACACGGCACTTGGCGGTCATCCCAAGAACATCATCATGCTGACATGCGATGCGTTCGGTGTGCTGCCGCCGATCACCCGCCTGACCCCGGCGCAGGCGATGTACCACTTCCTGTCCGGGTTTACGTCCAAGGTTGCCGGAACCGAGCGGGGCGTGACCGAGCCGCAGCCGACCTTCTCGACCTGCTTCGGGGCTCCCTTCATGCCGCGCCGGCCTGAGGCGTACGGCAAGCTGTTGCAGGAAAAGATCGCCAAGCATGGCGCGACCTGCTGGCTGGTGAATACCGGTTGGACCGGTGGGGCGTATGGCACCGGATCGCGGATGCCGATCAAGGCAACCCGCGCGCTTCTGACCGCTGCCCTTGACGGGTCGCTGGCGGACGCGACTTTCCGCAAGGACGCCAACTTCGGCTTCGACGTGCCCGTTACGGTCGATGGCGTGGATGCCAAGCTGCTTGACCCGCGCAGCACATGGGACGACCCCGCTGCCTACGACGCGCAGGCCCAGAAACTGGTGGAGATGTTCGCAGAAAACTTCGCGCAATATGTCCCCTACATCGACGAGGACGTAAAGGCCGTCGCGATCGGCTGACGCACAGCTTTCGCGGAACAAACCAAACCCCGGTCTCTGTGGCCGGGGTTTTGCGTTCGGCTCAGGCGTTGGCGTACTTGTCGCCGACCTCTTCGCGCAGCGGATGCGTGTCGTAATAGATCGCCATGCGTGCAAACCGGCCGTCCGGCGCGAAATGAAACAGATCGACACCCTCGAAGCTCAGGGTATCGCCGCTGGCCAGAGTCCAGTCGTACCGGAAGTGCCCCGCCGCCGAAGAAGCGTCGGCGTTCAGAAGAACATCAAAAACCTTCAGGTTGCTCCCGTTGGAAGCGGCTGCGAGCTTCGCAAAGAACGCGGGCGCTGCGACCTCTCCTAGAAACGGCGAGTGGACCATCGCGTTCTTCGCAAACAGCGCGACAATGGCCGACGTGTCTCCTGCCGTCAAAGCGGCGAAATACGCGTGGACCTGCGCGATCTTCTCGTCCGGTGTCATCGTGTCGGAACAGGCGTCTCGCCGCGGTAGTCATAGAACCCGCGCTGGGATTTTCGCCCAAGCCAACCTGCTTCGACGTATTTGGTCAGAAGCGGGCAGGGCCGATACTTGGTGTCCGCAAGCCCGTCATGCAGCACGTTCATGATCGCCAGACACGTGTCCAGTCCGATAAAATCTGCCAGTTCCAGCGGACCCATCGGGTGGTTTGCGCCAAGTTTCATCGACTCGTCGATGGACCGAACGTTGCCGACGCCCTCGTACAGAGTATAGACGGCTTCGTTGATCATCGGCATCAGGATGCGGTTCACGATGAACGCCGGAAAATCTTCGGCACTCGCGGCGGTTTTGCCAAGCTTCTCGACAACGCCGTGCAAGGCGGAATAAGTCGGCTCATCCGTTGCAATCCCCCGGATCAGCTCGACCAACTGCATCACGGGCACAGGATTCATGAAATGAAACCCCATGAACTTTTCCGGTCTGTCTGTGCGGCTCGCCAGCCGCGTGATCGAGATGGAGGATGTGTTGGAGGTCAGGATTGTCTCTGGCTTCAGATGCGGTTGCAGATCCTCGAAAATGGCTGATTTGACGGTTTCCCGTTCTGTCGCCGCTTCGATAACCAGATCAGTCTGACCGAGGTCCGACAGCGTCAATGTGGTCTTGATCCGTCCCATCGCGGCTTCCGCATCCTCAGCAGAAATCTTGCCGCGGCTGGCCTGACGATCGAGGTTCTTGCGTATCACGCCGATCGCGCGGTCCAGTGCATCCTGGCTGACATCGGTCAGCTGCACATCGAACCCGGAGAGGGCGAACACATGCGCGATCCCGTTGCCCATTTGCCCGGCCCCGATCACGCCCACTGATTTGATGTCCATCTTTGCCCCGCTTTCCATCTGTCGGCTGGAGTTTACGCAACGCCCGCTGCAAAGCGCAAGGCGCGAAGCCGGGCGGCGACACGATTAAAAGTTTCGGCAAAATAGAGACTTAGCGCTTCGTCAAGGCTTTGGGCCGAAATTGGTCATGGGTGAGTCTTAAACAAGGTGGGCGACCATGAGCTTTCAGCATCATGGCGCGGACGCAGTCTGTTATGCGCCGTGCTATTATAACGATATCAAGATGGCCTTTCGGGGGCCGAAGCGGGATCTGGACGGACCGTTCATTGCCTGCCTCGGTGGTGCGGGCATGTTCGGAAAATATGTCCCCCGTGCCCTGCCGGACGTGGTCGAAGCGGGCTCCGCCATGCCTGCCGTCAATCTGGGGCAGGTGAACGGCGGCGTCGATTTCATGGTCAGCCCCGAGATGCTCAGCGTTGCTTCGCGCGCGACCGTGACGGTGATTGATCTGGTCGGGGCACACAACCTGTCGAACCGGTTTTACCGTGTCCATCCACGTCGCAATGACCGGGTGATTGCCGCGACGCCGCTGATGAAGCGGGTGTTCCCGGAGCTCGATCTGTCGGATGTTCACTTCACGCGCCATTTGCTGACGCTGATGCAGGCCGTCGCACCGGCGCGCACTGAAACGGTCATCGAAGATCTGCGCCAGGAATGGCTGGAACGGATGCACGCGCTTGTCCGCGCGCTGCCGGGCCCGGTTATCTTGCTCTGGATGGGGGGCGGGCCCGTGCCGCAGAAAGCCGAAGACGCCACGGTGCGCATTCCATTCGTGGATGAGCAAATGGTCAGTGGTCTGTCCGGAACTGCCGCGGACCTTGTCGTGATTGACGGACATGACCTGCGGAAGGATCGCACCGGCATGGTCTTTCCGGACGATGCGCTTGCGCAGCTAGAGGCATTGCCCACAGCACACGAGGTCGCCTTTGCGGGCGAGCGCGTCTTGCACGCGCTGGCTCGCCATCTGCCGAAAGATGACGCCGTTCCACGCGCCCGACGTCGGCGGCGCTAGACACGGCAAAGGCCCGCTCAAGGCGGGCCTTTGGCATCAGATCAGGCTCTGGTCAGAGCTTTTCCATCAACTCCGGCACCGCATCGAACAGGTCTGCGACAAGCCCGTAATCCGCAACCTGGAAGATCGGCGCTTCTTCGTCTTTATTGATCGCAACGATGATCTTGCTGTCTTTCATGCCTGCAAGGTGCTGGATCGCGCCGGAAATCCCAACCGCGATGTAAAGCTCTGGGGCCACGACCTTGCCGGTCTGCCCGACCTGCCAGTCGTTCGGCGCATAGCCCGAGTCGACCGCCGCCCGCGACGCACCGACAGCGGCACCCAGCTTGTCGGCCAATCCTTCGATGATCGAGAACTGCTCTTCCGATCCCAAGGCACGGCCGCCGGATACCACGATACCAGCCGACGTGAGTTCGGGCCGGTCGCTTTCGGCCACTTTGTCCTCGATCCAGCTCGACAGGCCGGACGCGGCCGGCGCAGCCGCATCTTCGATCGGCGCAGAGCCGCCAACCGGCGCTGCGTCAAAGGTCGATGTGCGGAAGGTGATGACCTTTGTCGCGTCCGAGGATTTTACGGTCTGGATCGCGTTGCCCGCATAGATTGGACGCTGGAACGTGTCTGCATCGACCACGGCCACGACTTCTGAGATGACCATCACATCCAAAAGGGCCGCGACGCGCGGCATGATGTTCTTGGCATCCGTCGTCGCCGGAGCGCAGATATGCGAATAGTCGCCGGCGAGCCCAACAATCAGGTCTGCGGTGGTTTCAGCCAAACGGTGCCCAAGGCTGTCGCCCTCGGCCACCAGCACTTTGGACACGCCTTCGATGGTGGCGGCTTCGGCCGCGGCCTCCTTGGCGGACGCGCCCGCGCATAGCAGCGTCACATCGCCCAGGGCTTTTGCCGCTGTGACCGCCTTTGCGGTCGCGTCCATGGCAAGTGCGCCTGACGTGACTTCGGCGAGAAGAAGAACAGCCATTACACAGCCCCCACTTCTTTGAGTTTCGACACAAGCTCTTCGACCGAGCCCACCTTGATGCCGGCCTGGCGTTCTTCGGGCTCGGCGGTGCTGACCACTTGCAGGCGAGGCGCGACGTCCACGCCGTAATCCGCAGGGGTCTTCTCATCCAGCGGTTTTTTCTTCGCCTTCATGATGTTGGGCAGCGACGCATAGCGCGGCTCGTTCAGGCGCAGGTCGGTCGTGACGATCGCTGGCAGCTTGACTTCGATCGTCTGCAAGCCGCCATCCACTTCGCGCGTGACCTTGGCGGTGTCGCCTGCGACCTCAACTTCGGAGGCAAACGTGGCTTGCGACCAGCCAAGCAACGCCGCAACCATCTGGCCCGTGGCGTTCATGTCATTGTCGATGGCCTGCTTGCCGCAGATGATCAGGCCGGGTTGCTCTTCTTCGGCCACTTTGGCCAGAAGTTTTGCGACGGCCAGCGGCTCGATGTCCTGATGGACATCGTCGGCTGCGACGATCAGGATCGCGCGGTCAGCCCCCATGGCCAGAGCCGTGCGCAGCGTTTCCTGGGCTTGCTTCACTCCGATCGAAACCGCGACAATCTCGTCAACCGCGCCTTTTTCCTTCAGCCGGATCGCCTCTTCGACGGCAATCTCGTCGAACGGGTTCATGGACATTTTAACGTTGGCCAGATCGACGCCGCTGCCATCCGCTTTGACACGAACTTTCACGTTGTAATCGATCACGCGTTTCACAGGCACCAGGACCTTCATTTGCGCATCTCTCCTGATCAAGTCGGCGCTTCTCCGGGGAAGCGCGGGGAATTCATCGGTGTTGCAATACCTGAGCTAGGCGCGCGACAACAGAGGAAAAGCGCCGCAATGACGCATCCGACGCGGCGTTTTTCGACTTCGTTTCGCGGATCAGCGATTTGCCCCCGGCACCCAGAGCACATCCGCCTTGCCATCGTCATTGGCGATGCGCGAAGCAACGAAAAACCAGTCACTCAGCCGGTTCAGGTATTTCACCGCCGCCGGGTTGATCGCTTCCATGGTCGCAAGTTCCACGCTCAGCCGCTCGGCCCGGCGGGAGACGGTGCGACACAGGTGCAGATGCGCCGCCAGGGCAGAACCGCCGGGCAGGATAAACGACCGCAATGGTTCAAGTGCCGCGTTCATCTCGTCGATCTCCGACTCAAGACGCGCCACCTGCGCGTCCGTCACGCGAAGGGGCGGGTATTCGGACTCGGCGTCCTTCTCCATGTCCGGCCGGCACAGATCCGCGCCCAAATCGAAGAGGTCATTCTGGATCATCGCGAGGCGGTCATCCATCGCACCAGAGGCATGCATCCGGGCCAGTCCGACCGTCGCGTTTGTCTCATCCACGGTGCCGTAGGCTGTCACCCGCATCGAATGCTTGGCCACGCGCGCCCCGTTGCCGAGAGCGGTTTCGCCCGCGTCGCCAGTTTTCGTATAAATCTTGTTGAGAACGACCATGCCTATCCCTCACCACTCTGTCGCCGGACAAACACGAACAGCAGGATCAACAGCACGGCGATAAACTGCGCGTAAATACGCCAGCGCATCGCCTTGTTGGCATACTTCTTGTTGAAATCCCCGCCCTTGGCAAATCCGCCAATGCCGAACATCAGGATTGCCACAACCGCCAGCATTGC
Organism: Tropicimonas sp. S265A; assembly: GCF_049800835.1. Lineage (NCBI taxonomy): Bacteria > Pseudomonadati > Pseudomonadota > Alphaproteobacteria > Rhodobacterales > Roseobacteraceae > Tropicimonas > Tropicimonas sp. S265A. The sequence continues at coordinate 5,178 of NZ_JBNAFU010000005.1, read as the reverse complement.
GAGCGCCATGACAAGGAAGAGCGGATCTTTCACCATGGTAGGTCCTTTGGTCGTCTGTCGTGTCTGGTCCGGCGCAACCTAAGGCGCGCGTTCGGAAAAGCGAAGGCGAGGATGGATTTTTTCAGCCCGCCTTGCGCAAAAGCCGGTCGAGGGCGCGGGTCGGCAGCAGCCTGCGTGCAATCCCCATGATGTACGTGGGCGTGGTCACATAGTAGCGCGGCCTTGGTCGGGGCGCTTCAAGCGCGTGGATCAGTTTCCGCGTCACGGCCTCGGGCGGCAGTTCGAACGGGTCTGGGCCGCCCTCTTCCTTGTAGAGCCGCTCAATCAGGCTGCCCTCATACTGCGCTTTGCGTGGAGAGGCGCGCCAATCGATCCAACGCTCGAAATGTGGGATGGAGTTTTGCCGGATGCGCGTCGTAATTGGGCCGGGCTCGATCAGAATAACCTCTATCCCGGTATCCTTCATCTCCAGCCGCAGAGTGTCGGTCAGCCCTTCCAGCGCAAACTTGGTGGAAACATAAGATCCGCGCCAACGCAGTGTGACAAACCCCAGAACCGAAGAACATTGGACGATCCGGCCGGCCCCCTGGGCGCGCATCACCGGAATCACCCGGCGCGTCAGTTCGTGCCAGCCAAAGAAGTTCGCCTCGAAATTGGCGCGGAGCGCGTCGGTCGGTATGTCTTCTACCGCCCCCGGAATCGCATGTGCCCCGTTGTTGAACAAAACGTCCAGCGTGCCGCCGGTGGCCTCCAGCGTCTCGGCCAGCCCGCTCTCGATGCTGGCGGAGTCGGTGTAGTCGATGCGGGGCGCGTTGAAGCCCTCTGCCGTCAGACGATCGCAATCGGCCTGCTGCTTGCAGGAGGCAAACACCCGCCAGCCCCGGTCCTGCAACGTGCGGGCCGCATCAAGTCCGATGCCGGACGAGCAGCCGGTGATCAAAACGGATTTGCTCATGCGGCGGACGCTAGGGCGCGCCCCGCCCGGCGGCAAGCGGCTATTTTCGTCTCCGCGCGCGTCGTCGCTTTACGCATCCGCGCTGCCCCGCTACACAGCATATACGAGCAGTTCGTCAGGCGACCCCAAAATGGACGAAAAAGAACAGGCGCTGACATCCGAACCCCTTCGCCGCGCCATCGGCGAACGGTATCTGCAGTATGCGCTGTCCACCATCATGCACCGGGCGCTGCCCGACGCGCGCGACGGGTTGAAACCGGTGCATCGCCGTATCCTGTTTGCGATGCGGGAACTGCGGCTCAGTTCTACCGGCGGCTTCCGGAAATCAGCAAAAATCTCGGGCGATGTGATGGGCAACTATCACCCCCATGGCGACGCCGCGATCTACGACGCGATGGCCCGGCTGGCGCAGGATTTCAACGTCCGGTATCCGCTCGTCGATGGTCAGGGGAACTTCGGTAATATCGACGGGGACAACCCGGCCGCCTCTCGCTACACCGAGGCACGCCTGACCGCCGCCGCCGAGGCCCTGCTCGAAGGTCTTAACGAGAATTCAGTCGATTTCCGAGACAATTACGACGGAACCCTGCAAGAGCCGGAAGTTCTGCCTGCCGCTTTTCCGAACCTGCTGGCAAACGGGTCGTCCGGCATCGCGGTGGGCATGGCGACGAACATCCCGCCCCACAACCTGGATGAACTGATCGCCGCTTGTCTGCACCTGATCAAGACGCCCGATGCCCGCGACGATACGCTGCTGAACTACATTCAGGGGCCGGATTTCCCGACTGGCGGCGTGATCGTGGAGCCTCCCGAGAGCATGGCGCAAACCTATCGCACAGGGCGCGGAGCGTTCCGGTTGCGCGCCCGGTGGCAGACAGAGGACCTGGGCCGCGGCCAATGGCAAATCGTTGTCACCGAAATCCCCTATCAGGTTCAGAAATCCAAGCTGATCGAGAAGATCGCCGAGATCATCCAGACAAAGAAGCTGCCCATCCTGGCTGATATCCGTGACGAAAGTGCTGATGACGTCCGCATTGTGTTGGAGCCGCGTTCCAAGAATGTCGAGGCAGATGTCCTGATGGCGCAGTTGTTCCGGTTGTCCGAACTGGAGACGCGCTTCTCGCTCAACATGAACGTTCTGATTGACGGACGTACGCCCAAGGTCTGTTCACTCAAGGAGGTGCTGCGCGCCTTCCTCGATCACCGGCAAGACGTGCTCTGCCGCCGCGCACGCCACCGGTTGGACAAGATCGACCACCGGCTCGAAGTCCTCGAAGGGTTCATCATCGCGTTTTTGAACCTTGATCGCGTGATCGATATCATCCGTTATGACGATGACCCCAAATCCGCGCTGTTGCGCGAGGATTGGGGGCGCAGCTTCGTCCGCGCCACGTCCGAGGCCGATTATGTGTCGCCGGCCCCGGGCGAGGGGGAACTCAGCGAAGTTCAGGTCGAAGCCATTCTCAACATGCGCCTGCGCAGCCTGCGCCGCCTCGAAGAGATGGAGCTTGTCTCCGAACGCGACGCATTGATGAAAGAACGCGCCGAGCTTGAGGATTTGCTGGCCGAGGAAAGCCTGCAATGGGCCCGCATCGCGGAAGAGTTGAAGGACATCCGCAAACACTTCGGCAAAGGGCACGCCTTCGGAAAACGCCGCACCGATTTCGCGCAGGTAACAGAGGTGGCAGAGGTCAGCCTTGAGGACATGATCGAACGTGAGCCGATCACGATCGTTTGCTCGAAAATGGGCTGGATCCGCGCGATGAAGGGGCACATTGCCCTCGATACCGCGCTCAAGTTCAAGGACGGGGACGAGGGACGGTTCATTTTCCACGCGGAAACCACCGACAAGGTGCTGGTGTTTGGCTCCAATGGGCGCTTCTATACCTTGTCCTGCGCCAACCTGCCGGGCGGGCGCGGCATGGGCGAGCCGCTGCGCCTGATGGTGGACCTTCCGAACGAGGCGGAGCTTGTGGACCTCATTCTTCACGATCCTGAACGCAAGCTGCTAGTGGCCTCGGACGCGGGCGATGGCTTCATCGTGCCCGAGGGCGAGGTTGCGGCCCAGACCCGTGCCGGCAAGCAGGTGCTGAACGTCAAAAGCCCCTACAAAGCCCTTTGCGCCAAGCCCGTGACCGGCGACACGATCGCGACGGTCGGCGAGAACCGCAAAGTGTTGATCTTCGGGCTGGATGAATTGCCCGAGATGACCCGCGGCAAGGGCGTTCGGTTGCAGAAATACAAGGACGGCGGATTGTCCGATCTGGCAACGTTCACCCGGGCGGACGGCTTGCAGTGGCTCGATGCGGGCGGACGCACGCGCACGGTCTCGGACCCCGACCTGGTGGAGTGGACAGGAAAACGGGCCAGCGCCGGGCGGATGGCCCCCCGCGGCTTTCCGCGCGACAACAAATTTACGTAGACGGGCAGTACCCTGAGGCGGAACATTACGAGGGCAGGCAAATGAAACAGGCAATCCAAGGCGTTATGCTCGCCACTGCGGCGCTGACACTGGCCGGGTGTGCGAACAATGCAGAACTGACCGACAAGGTCGATCTTGGCAATTTCGAGCTTGGTTTCGCGGTGGTTGTGGCGGACAACGCGCGCAAGGGGCCCTTCTCGCGCGATGCCACGCCGGAGCAGATCGAAGAGGCGGTTTCTGCCGAAATCGACCGCCGGTTCAGCCGTTACGAAGGCGGCAAAAGCTATCACCTGGGGGTCAGTATCGACGGATACATCATTGCGGAGCCGGGTATCCCGGTGATCGCGTCGCCCAAATCCGCGCTCTTCGCCTCCGTCACTCTTTGGGACGATGCAGCGCAGGCCAAGATGAACGAGGAACCCAAGCAGATCGTGGTTCTGGAGTCGTTTTCCTCCGATCTGGTTGTCGGCTCCGGCCTGACCATGGAGGCCGACGAGCAACTGGAAAACATCTCCCAGAATCTCGTGAAGGAGATCGAGGATTGGTTGAACAACCGTCCCGAATGGTTCGACGATCCGGTCGAAGGCGGGATCCCTTTCGATGAAATCCAGACCGAACGGTCGCGCGCCGAGGAGCTTGCCGCCGCAGGCATATCGGTACCCGGGCCGGAGGATACCCGCCCTGCGCCACGCCCTGACCAGGGCTGATGCGTGGGCCTGTGATCCGGCTGCGACAACCTGTGCAAGAGTGCTTGATTTTTCCTGCGACACTCAGTAGCTAGCCCGCGATTACACCAACGGGTCTGGAGGGACCCCCACAGCAAAGGCGCCTGGATCATGGCAAAGGAAAAGTTTGAGCGTACCAAGCCGCACGTTAACATCGGCACGATTGGGCATGTTGACCACGGCAAGACGACGCTTACGGCGGCGATCACGAAGCAGTTTGGCGACTTCAAGGCGTATGACGAGATTGACGGCGCGCCTGAGGAGAAGGCGCGCGGGATCACGATCTCGACGGCGCACGTGGAGTACGAGACGGACGCCCGTCACTACGCGCATGTCGACTGCCCCGGCCACGCCGACTACGTCAAGAACATGATCACCGGTGCGGCGCAGATGGACGGCGCGATCCTCGTGGTGAACGCCGCGGACGGCCCGATGCCGCAAACGCGCGAGCACATCCTGCTGGGCCGCCAGGTTGGCATCCCGAAGATGGTCGTCTTCATGAACAAGGTCGACCAGGTCGACGACGAGGAGCTTCTGGAGCTCGTCGAGATGGAGATCCGCGAGCTTCTGGAAAGCTACGAGTACCCGGGTGACGACATTCCGATCATCGCGGGCTCCGCGCTGGCCGCCCTCGAGGGGCGTGATCCGGAGATCGGCGAGCAGAAGATCGCCGAGCTGATGGCGGCTGTGGACGAGTATATCGACACGCCCGAGCGCGCGGTGGACCAGCCGTTCCTGATGCCGATCGAGGATGTGTTCTCGATCTCGGGCCGCGGCACGGTTGTGACCGGTCGTGTCGAGCGTGGCGTGATCAACGTGGGTGATGAGATCGAGATCGTCGGCATCCGCGACACCACCAAGACGACCTGCACGGGTGTGGAAATGTTCCGCAAGCTGCTGGACCGCGGTGAGGCGGGCGACAACATCGGCGCGCTGCTGCGTGGTGTGGACCGCGAAGGCGTTGAGCGCGGGCAGGTCCTGTGCAAGCCGGGCTCTGTGACCCCGCACACGAAGTTCGAGGCCGAGGCGTACATCCTCACCAAGGAAGAGGGGGGCCGTCACACGCCGTTCTTCGC